>JANQSD010000018.1 GCA_028284225.1 Arenicellales bacterium | reverse complement strand
GAAAATGGCATCATTACGAATGCTTGTTTTGTCAGCCCTGTTTTTATACCTAATAAAAGATCACGAGGATAAATTAGCATCATAATTCCTAGTTATCATTTAAATTTGGCTTTACTATACAAAAACTTGAAAATTAATACATCAAATTTTGTCAGATTATCTTAAGTGATGAGTTTATGTCCAAATTTTTAACAAGCAAGCTTCTGTAAACTAGTGATTTAAGTCGAGCTGACATAAATATAAGGTAAGTTTTATGGACGATGTATTCTGGATTAACTTGAAACTTACTAAACCAGCTGATTTGCGAAAAACCTATCTGATAGCTACACTTAAAAGCTAAACACGAGTTAATCATCCACCATTAGAGGCTACTACATGAAGACGGAGTCTTTGCCAGATCACTACTATGACGACATTGGATCAAGTTGATCCTGTTCTGATTTATGCGGCTCGAGAGCGCTCGGGGGTTGGGTTTGATGAGCTTGAAAAGTTAATTGCTATCGATAAGTTGCCGGTCCCTGATGCATTTTTTGCTGATAAGGTTATTCCGATTTATGGGCTAACGCGAACTGAGCGAGAGCAGCCGGATTTAGTTATTCCAGCCACTTTTGTGGATTGTTTGCGTTTGTTCAAGGTTGTGTATTTATCTCAAGGTCAGGCGGGATATCGGCGTGTCATTGATCAAACCCTGAAAATTTTGACTTTCCGTCATGGATCATTAGATGTCACTCCACTGCCGGTTGATAGTGGCGGGGGTGATGAACCAGAGGCGGAAGAGCTGGAACCAGGCGAGGAGGTCGAATGGTTAAATCCTCGTGAAATTCACGACTTGTTTCTTCGTGTCGATCGAGCCATATCAAAGTACAAAAAAAATGTTCATGCCACGATAACTCCGATTGCCCGGCAGCACGGATTGAAGCTGCTTAAGCAGGCCCGAGATCAAGTTACTGATGAACTGATTCGCTATTTTTCGTTATACGGTCATGCCCATGAAATTGTCTTATCACACTCAAGTGACAATGGGCAACGGCAGCAGGCACGTTCCAGGCTGTTTTCATGGGTAGAAGAAGATTTAAATCGCCTAGAGATAAATCAAAACGAGGGTAATAAAAAAGGTGCTGTAGTTATCAATCCCGAAATGCAGGGGCTGGTTAATGCAGTACGAGAATGTCATCCATTGTATCGTCGAGCACGGCGAGCTATGGATAATTATAATTCTGCCAAGTTGGATGCATTGCAGCCTTATACTTCAACACCAAGCAGCGGGTTTCCATTGCCTGTGATTGTGCCAAGTGTTGTTAGTAATCAGATCGATAATGATCCAGGTATCAAAGCACTCAAGGATCATGCCGATGATGCAAGGGAGCAACTCATCGCTACAGTCATGGCTTATGGTGTGGATTATCCTGTCATTTGGCGTATGTATTCGCTAGAAGCGTTGCCTGTTTCAAACCTTGAGTGGTTGAAAAAAGTTTATGAAGTGCTTGATAAAACCCTTGGAGCCAACAATACATTCGTTAATGACTTGAATAGTGATGAGGAGAATGTGTGGAATTATCCTCTGTTAATTAAACGTACAATTAAAAATCCGTTTGAATTAAGTTTGCCTCCTAATTCCATAGCCTATACTGCAGCATTAGAGCGGGCGGGAATAGAGAAATTGACTTATATCGATATAGCGCAGTTAGGTGTGGCCGGTACGCAAATGGCCTTTATCGGTGCAGCACTTTTAGGTCTGGTCGCAGTATCCAATCCGATTTCTTTTGCCATAGTTACAGTGGATATTGCTTTGAGTCTTTTGCATGCTTACCAAACCTATGTCAAAGCAGCTGCTCAACAAGCAGGGATGAATGCTGTTTTAATTCCCACCGATGCGCCAAGCGGTGAACCTGATTGGTTTTGGGTAGGGTTTGAAATCATTATGGACCTGACTGCGGTAATCCCATAATGACTAAACCTAAAAAGCTCCTGTTTGACTGGCAAGATACACTTGGCTTTAAGATTGCAGAAGGAATCCAGCTGAGGAAGAATCCATTGCTGATCTTATCTGATAAGTTCAATGAATTATCTGAAACTGTGTCTGATTTAATGCGTCATGCTGATCTTGCTAGCCGTGATGATGCTGCTTATAACGCAGCTGCTATCGTTTTGATGATCGACGGTGAGCTTGTTGAAGCAGGGACCAGGCTGACAGGCGTTGAAGCTGACTTAGTCATTGAACAGCTTGCGCAATTACGCCATCGCTATGTTCAGCTAATGGATGATGCCCCGGCTGTACCATCGATACTTGAGTCTGCAACGCAAACTCTGGTGAAAAAACAAATTAGGCATGTGAGAGATATTGATCACGACACGGTTCATCAGCTTGTTCATATCACCTGGTTAGAAGCTATTGCAGGAAAGCATGGCGACACGGTGCAGCAAGCATTTTCCAGGATCTCACAACATCTTGATCTAGGAAGAGAGGATGTAATAAATGAACTGGTTGAAATATTAGTAAAAATTAAGAACGAACCTCGATTCGGCGGTCTTGTTGGACAACTCGCTGAAGTCCCAACCACTCAATTAGATGAGTTTGCCTATCTAGCGGGGCAGGTTAATGCTTTTAAAGGCAAGTTGATGGAAAAGTGGTTTTACTCGCATCCGTTCTGGACAGATTATTACGCCTCCAAATTATTGGAAAAAGCGCAAAAACGAGCACGTCAACTTAGCACGGCTAAAGAGCTATTTAAGCCGCAAATCATTACTACTCCACTTAAGCTGAACAATAAGGAAATTTATGATGGTGTTGTTGTGGTTGTTAAACAGTTGCCAGGTGGTGATGTGCATCATTTGGAAGGGTTTATCGATACTGCTATCGAAATCAAATCTGAACTGAAAAGCTCATTTTTAACCCAGGCAGAGAACAGTGTGATACGAGAACATTCCGGTACTGATTTTATCCTGGCTTTTCAAGCACAAGGTAAGACCAACTATTTAACGGTCAGAGCAGATCCAAACACACAACCGTTAAGAGTATTCGTCGCGCCGCATGTCCCTGAAGAGTCACAGTGGCTTCAAGCGCTTATTCCGGGGCAGGCAACAATGATTCAATCGCCATTAACGGCTGATGATACAAAAACTATATTGCAAACCTTAATTGAGGCGATGGCCAAGATATATCCAACTTAGTAAGTAGAGGGTATTTGCCGCCAAAACATTACTCTAGTCTGCTGGAGTCATGTCCGGTAAGTCATCACCAGCTTGAATCATAATCAATGAAGTTGGCACCGTAACCTGCCAGGCATCACCTACTGACTCGTCAGTGGCATCAAGTGGGTTATGGTTTTGAAACTCTTGCAGGATGTCATGATAGATTGTACTTATGCCTTGATGGAATACAACAGACCCTGAACCCCGCCATACCCGTCCATAATTAACGTAGTAAAGCACTTCGAGTTCACTGCCGGGTTTGACTGGCACAATTACATGTGCCGATCCGGCTTGTAAAAAAGCTTTGTGGTTACTATCACTTACATCAGCAGCCAGCTTTTCTACCCATCGGCTTCTGTGTCCCCAAAAATACGGATAAAGGCTATATTGTATGTTGGTCCACTCAAATACTTGTTCAAAAAACAATACAAGTTCAGAAAGCCGATCCGCGTTGGGTTTATGAATAGAGGGTAAAGTAGTCGAGTTTGAACTGATATTAAGAGGATTAATCAAACCTAGTGATTCACCGCTTAACAATTCGATTGTGCCGCGTTTAAGCTCATTGTGCTCGATTTGTTCAAAAGTCGTCGACTGGAGTTGATCCAGTTTTAGATTTTTGGCTTTAAGCTCAATCAATGTTTTTTGTTCTTCATATTCTCTAACTCGTGCCTGATACGCGGCGTGAATTAAATCGAAGGTGCGCAATTGCCAATTTCGCATGGCCAGGCCAGTGCGTTCACATTGGATTTCGACTGTAACTGTACCAGCTCCTCTGACATACATAATCATTGCAAGCGGAAGCTGGCCGGTTTCACTACTGAGCTGAACGGTTTTTTTCCACAGACTTGGGTCATCCATGGGATTGTCATTAATCGTGTCTTTTCTGATGGTGATCCACTTCCGACCGACTCCGATTCTAACCATGGGAGGGAAATCGACAGGTATGCCTGATTCATTAGCCTGAACATCATCGGCTGAGGTATGCAACCACTCAACGGTGATGTGTGCCTTAATTGCCAAGTAGCCCTGAGGAATGGTGAGTGGTGTATTTGCGGCTTTATGTATAGGGTCGTGGATTTGCTCACTAGCAGCATTTTCTGTGTGTGCCACTGTTGCATATTTATTTGGAGGCGCTTCCAAGCCTTCAGCATTGTATTTTTTTGCCCAATAACTCAGTGAATATCGATTGAGATCTGTTGGGTCCAGTGTGAAGGGTTCAGGTTCAACAAGCGCGGCTTCCGGGTACCCCAGTCCCAGAGCGCGCAAATAATGTGTAGCCGGCTCAGGGATGGTGATGTCGAGCATCATTCTTTTGCCGTAATTCACCAGCTGCATGTTATAGATTTTGTCGACCCAGCGGTAAATTCCTACCGTATCTTGATTAGGATTACTTTCAAATTCATGCAGATTGGTTTCTTCTATTTCGTCAGTGATTTTAAGTTGTCGTTCCTTACGGATTTCCTCTACCGTTTTGTCGACAGTTTTGCTCACAATTTCTCTGGCATAAGTAAGTGATTTTTTCTGGGTTTGTTCAGCTGCAAGGTTTACAGTTGTTTTTGCAGTGCCCTCAGCAGAAAATGTTGGGCCGTATGAATAACTAATTTTTCCACCGGCTTCGAGGCCCATTTCAGCACGGGTCAGGTTTGATGATTGTTGCTCAACTTCAAATCTGTCCGTACTCTCCAGATGTTCTTCGCGTTCATTACGTTTTGTTTCAGCGCTGACTTGAGTATCTTCCAGTCGATGAAGATAGCGGTGAGTACGGCTGCGATGCTCACCTGCCAGTACATTTTCGATGTGTGAGATTTCGCCGAGTTGATATTTATCAAGTGTTTTTTGTACATAAAATAATTCACCTACCGATAGCTTTACTGCATTCGGTAATAATGAAACCGAAATTTCTCCATCCGGGGGCAAGTTAAAATCATCTTTAGCGGGTGGTTTTTTCGAATCAGATTCGACCACTACTGTTGTGCCCCCCTTATGAATAATCTGTTTTTGCCCTGAAAGAGTCCTAGTGTTTTGATCAGCTGCACGCCATAAAACTAATTGCTGCAGCTCTTTAAGATTAAGCCGGTCCGATGTTAATCCGTGGCTTTGTAACAATAATTGTGCGTCAATACTCAAAGCTTCCAGGCGTTGTTGATCGACAAATTGATCATCGTCCTGTGTTTTTAATCGTTCAGCTTTTTGTTTGGCGTCAGCCCTAGTCAGTGCCGTTAACTCCTCCCAGGCTTGATTCTGCTGGCCAGATCGATTGTCTTCAATAGCTCGTGAAGGATGCTCAAAGCGTTTATGGCCCAGGTAAGGCAGTTCAAATGTATCAGCTGTGTTGATGGTGGTGGACTTGTCTTCGGAGAGCTTGGTAATAAGTTCTAATGTTCGATAAGCATTAGCCAGATCCAGGGCATGAGTGTCATCGCGTTGTAATGTGTGTACAGCTACCACTGAGTCAAGCAGGTTCTGTTTTGTGCCAGACGATTCGATATCATCGATAAGTTGATCCAGACTCTTCACTGCATTGCCGATATCATCAATCGTTAGTGTAGCTACACGTTCGATCACCTTATGTATTTTCAACAGAATGTCTAAATGAGAATTGTTCGATTGAACAAATTGCTCACCATTGGCAAATTCCTCAGCATGCCGGATTAGTTCTGGTCGGGATGAAGACGATCGAAGGGTCTGGATGAATGGTGATGAGTCAGATTTTGGTGGATCAAAAAAAGTGGTTGAGCCGCGTAAAATGGCAAATTTAAAAACTTTGTTGGTCTCCATGATATATACCTCCCTATGCTTGTAACTGGCAAATTTCTGACAGTATAACGTATAGAATTGCGCTCATGTCGGCAGTAGCAAGATAAATCTTTTAACCTGGAATATGCAACAGTAATCTATTGTGATCGAGCTCTTTTGACTTCATTGCAGTTTCCCCCTCGCAATGAATCCTGATTTATATTTCGGGTTTATTGTTCACTACATTTCCTGTTATAATCCGACCCGATGATTTTTAGATAAGGGTAGGTAAAAATCGTCATTTGAGAGGCTGGAGAAAGGCGGGGTTACCCGCCTTAAACCAGTAAGTAGATATATTGATTTGTCGCATCACTTCATTTTCCCCCGCTAAGTTGTTGAAACAAAAGTTATTATTTTTGACAATAGTGATAATTGAAATTCAAGCTGGATTAAATTAGAAAATAATCATATCCACATTAGTGATTTGTTCATGAGCAGTTAAAAGGTTGTGCTAAAATCGCTCACCGGCAATGTCTCGTCTGTCTAGTGACGAAGTGTTGTAAACCCGGTCAGATCCGGAAGGAAGCAGCCGTAGCAATTTTTTTGGGTGCTGGGTAAGGCGGGCCATTGCCACATAGATCATAATACACAACCAGATTCATTTAGTGAGTTATTTAGCCTTAGCAAGAAAATGGCGGCCGCGAGATTTCTCGCAAGTGGTGGGTCAAGAACATGTTGTCAATGCGCTTATGCATGCGCTCGATAATAACCGTGTACATCATGCATTTTTATTGACCGGTACTCGGGGTATAGGTAAAACCACACTGGCCAGAATTCTGGCTAAGTCCTTAAACTGTCAGACTAACGGTGTATCTTCAACTCCCTGTAATAATTGTGCTCATTGTCAGGCGGTTGATGAGGGGCGATTTATTGATTTAATAGAAGTTGACGCAGCCTCACGAACTAAAGTTGACGATACACGGGATTTATTAGACAACGTGCAATATGCACCGACAACAGGCGAATATAAAATTTACCTGATCGACGAAGTACACATGCTTTCCGGGCATAGCTTTAATGCCTTATTAAAAACCTTAGAAGAACCACCTCCACATGTGAAGTTTGTGCTGGCAACAACAGATCCACAAAAATTACCTGTTACGGTTTTATCAAGATGTCTACAGTTTTATTTAAAAGCACTTAGCATCGAACAAATTAGTTTGCAATTGAAGAAAATTCTTGCAGCAGAAGATATTGGTTTTGAAGAGCCGGCAATAAGGCTGTTGGCCAGATCGGCCAAGGGCAGTATGCGTGATGCGCTGAGTTTGCTGGATCAAACCATTGCCTTTGGAGGCGGTAAGGTTGAGGATGCTCAGGTCAGGGCAATGTTAGGTTTGATTGATGATCAATTCATGTTCAGGATTCTGGATGCGCTGGCGTTGAGTGATGTTGAGCAAGTCTTGGACGTTTCGGCAGAAATGGCCGAGAAGTCGGTGGATTTTGTCAATGTACTGGAGGAATTGTTATCTAAGTTTCATCAACTCAGTTTGTTGCAATTTTCTCCTGATATTGATAACGAAACCATCATCGATAAAGATCAGCTTTTAACTTATGTCGATAAATTCAGCAAAGAAACTTTACAGTTGTTTTATCAAATAGCTTTACTAGGTAAGCGTGATATCTATTTGGCACCGGATTTACGAACAGGTATAGAAATGACATTGTTGCGAATGATCGCTTTTACGCCTGAGCAGACAAATCACGTTATAAACCCTCGTCGAAAGGAAACACCGGCTAAACCGATCCAGAATGAAAAACAAAAGGTTGAAAGTGAGTCTGTGTCAGCAAATATAGATACAGAACATAAACAATCGACAAGTCAAATGATTTCAAGCCAGGGCAGTGTCGGTCAACTCGATAAGGCTGGCTGGCCGGTGTTTGCAGAATCGCTCAATGTGACAGGTTTTGCTCGTGAAGTCGTTATGAATTCGCTAATTCATGAGAGTAAAGACGATATCATTGAATTATATGTGGATGATGCCTGTTCTCATTTGGTTAATGATAAACGTAAGATTCTGATTCAGAATGCGTTTATTGAAAAGCTAAACCGCCAGGTTAATGTCAAGTTGACAGTTAATCAGCTTAATGAGAAAACACCGCAACAACTCAGTAAAGAGAAACAGGATCAGACTTTGCTTGAGGCCGAACAAGAGCTCTTAAGCGATCCGAATATCAAAGAATTAATGGAGAACCTGGACGCAAGTATTATTCCAGGTTCGGTCAAAGCAACCTGATTAAAGGAAGGTCCGATGAAAGGATTAGGAAATATCATGAAACAGGCGCAGGAGATGCAGGAGAAACTCAAATCTGCGCAAGAAGAATTAGCAGCATTAGAAGTCGAAGGTGCCGCTGGGGGTGATATGGTTAAAGTGGTTATGACCTGTAAACATGATGTTAAACGCATTACCATTGATCCGGCGCTGATGCAGGATGATAAAGAAATAGTTGAGGACATGGTGGCTGCTGCCGTTAATGATGCGGTGCGTAAAGTTGAGAAAACAACCCAGGAAAAAATGTCGGGGCTGACATCAGGGCTAAACATTCCTGGATTGAATCTGCCGTTTTAATGTCCCCAACCAGTGCTATTGCTGCGCTACAACAAGCGCTTAAATGTTTACCTGGCGTCGGGCCCAAAAGTGCTCAACGCATGGCGTTCCATTTGCTTGAGCGTGATCAGGATGGTGCCCGTGAGATTCTTGTTTCATTGGCGCATGCGCTAAAAACAGTCAAGCATTGTTCACGTTGTAATAATTTTAGTGTTACTGAGCTTTGCAATATTTGTGCATCGAGCCATCGTAACCCGGGACTTTTATGTGTTCTGGAAACACCTGCAGACCTGGAATCAGTCGAGCAGGCAGGAATTTATAAAGGCATGTATTTTGTCTTGATGGGGCATTTGTCACCGCTAGACGGAATCGGTCCTGATGAACTGAGTATACGCCAATTAATTCAATTGCTTGAAAGCGGACAGATTAATGAAATCATTTTGGCGACCAACCTTACTGTAGAAGGTGAGGCCACCGCAGACTATATCGGCGATATTGCCCGTAAGCGAGATGTCAAAGTAACCAGGCTGGCTCGCGGGTTACCAATGGGCGGTGAACTGGAATACATGGATCAGGGTACATTGAGTCAGGCGTTTGAAGGTCGGCGAGAATACTAGGGACCTAGAAGTAAAGAATATCCCTCCTAGCCTCCATCGGCAATGATTAAAGAGTAAAGTAATTCAGATTGGTACACTTTGTTTTACCGGGAAACGAAACGGGCCTTTAAAACGAGATCCTTCCTAAATCTCCCCTTAAAGCAGGGGACCAGGTTTTCTACCTTCAGCTGACCTCACTCAACCTCGTTCAACTCGACAAAAATAGCAGTTGTTTGTTACCGATCTGATATGTAAGTAATCGACACGGTCGTCTGTGAATAGCTTATGTGCTTCGCTCTCTACGGACTCTGTATTAATGACTTTGCCGGTACCTTCGATGATTCGATTATTTTTATCGTACCCGCGAATAATAATCTGCTCGCGATCTTTAATAATTGCAGGTACAGATCGATGTGCATAATATTCACAGTTTGTAGCATGGATAAATATGGGACCTGATTCAGCGTAGGGGTCGGGCCTGGGGAAAGGGCGGTAGCCAAGTAACAAACTGGTTTCATCATTAGCAATATCATTGAGGCAATGTCGACAAGGTGAGCCTGTGCCGTCTGCCGGTTCAGGAATTTGTTGATTATAATCAAGCTTGCCTTGTCGATATGCTGTGACTTCTTCAGTTGTTATGGGAATGTATCTTAATGTCTGCATGTCTAAATCTCTGTTTTAATCTAGACAGATTAAATCGCTGTAGGGATTGAGGCTCAATCCGATTCTTGCGATTTTGAATTGGTCGCTTCAAATCAAATCATGTGTGGCATCGAATCTTTGCATGAATAAATGGCAAGATTAAGTTTCAAAGTCAGTAAAAATCTGATCAGTTTTGGCTGCACAAATAAAGTCATTCATCGATACGCCACCTGCCGAATGAGTGGTAAATTCAACCACACATTTTTTATAATAAATATGTAAATCGGGGTGATGATCCTGTTGGTCTGCCATGTTACCGACTGCCACCGCAAACGACGGACCTTGAGCATAACTGCTGAACTTAAAAATTCGGCTCAACATGTTTGTAGACTCATCATAACTCCAGGCAGGTATCTGTTTTAATAGTTCAGCAATTTGTTTTGTTGATAACTGCTCGGTTTGATGGTGACAATTTTCATCGATAAGCATGGCATCATATCCTGGGGTCTGTTAGTCTTTATGCTAGCACAATCTCAGCCAACTTCAGGAGTAATCATGCCACAGGATGCAAATGCACTGGTATGGATGGATTTAGAAATGACGGGCCTTGATCCTGACAGGGATCGTATTATCGAAATCGCAACCATCATTACTGATCAGCATTTGAATATCATCGCAGAAGGCCCCGTGCTCGCTATTCATCAGCCAGAATCTTTATTAGAACAAATGGATCAGTGGAATCAAACAACTCATGGTGAAACCGGTTTAATTGAGCGGGTCAGGCATTCATCGATTTCGCAGCAGCAGGCTGAGCGATTAACATTAGAATTTATTCGTGAATATGTGCCGAAAAACACATCGCCCCTGTGCGGAAACTCTATTTGTCAGGATCGACGGTTTTTATATCCATACATGTCTGAGCTGAATGCGTATCTGCATTATCGTAATCTTGATGTCAGTACATTGAAAGAATTAGCAATGCGCTGGCGTCCTGAGATTATGGCAGGCTTTGAAAAACGCAACACCCATAAAGCCATCGATGATATTCGCGAATCAATTGAAGAATTGAAATATTATCGCCGCACGATGTTTATCTGATCCACTTTTATTAAGTACAGCTACTATCACAAGAAACAGGGCGTTTGCTAATTACCTCACCATTGTAAGTGTTAATAACCTCGTCGTAGCAGCCACTTTCCGGCATAGATATCCGTCTTAATAACTTACCGTTTTCGACCCAGCGTTTGCAAATCAGAGTGCCGTTATCCTGGCTTTCAGACTGAAAGATTACCGGTGCTGCAATCGCATCATTAATAAAGTTAAACGAAAAACCGAAGTTTTCATCAGAGACTAAATCTTCTAAAGAAATCCATCTGTATTTTTTCCTATCGAATGACTTGGTGCTGATGAGGATATCACCGGATGGACATACTTTTGCGTCAATATTTATCCGCAAAATTTCTGTACCCCAATCCGAGGGTGAGAATTGACAGTCAGCATTCCTTTCCCATAGTTTATTCTGCATTTGAGCGAGCGGTACTTCTTTGCGATCAATATCAAGTTTCCATGATTGATATAACTCTAAGATAGTTGGTGCGCTGCCAAGCAGGCCGAGTAGCAACGTTGGGTAAACTAACACCCATTGCCACCATTTGACTGGTTTGTGGTTGGTTTCCTCCATTTCGATCACCTCACAATGTATAAGTGATTAATTCTTGTTTTAACTACCTTAAACAAAATTCTAATAAAATTCAGTGATAAAGTTCACATTTGTCGAAAGAACTTAAGCTCCTTAGCGGTGTTGTTCTAAGGCCCAGTCTACATGTTCTTTAACCAACATGGATTGATGGTCTTGTCTTGATTTTAGTGCTTTTATAATCGTTTTTGACTTGGGGGAATTACCTAATGCCACGGCCAGATTTCTTAGCCATCGTTCATGACCAATGCGGCGAATAGCCGAACCTTCGGTTTTACTTTCAAAAGTTTTTTTATCCCATTGAAATGATTGAGATAAATTGAGTTCATTTAAATTGTTTCTGGGTAAAAAATCGATTTCCCGAGTGGGACTGGCAAACTTATTCCAGGGACATACTAGCTGACAGTCATCACAACCATAAATACGATTACCCATGGCCTTGCGATATTCAACTGGTATTGAACCTTTAAGTTCAATGGTGTGGTAGGAGATGCATTTACGCGCATCTACAACAAAAGGCTGAATAATGGCCTGTGTGGGGCAGACGTCAATACAGCGGGTACAACTGCCGCAATGCTCATCGGTGATGGGCGTATCAATAGGCAAGGGTAAGTCTGTATAAATCTCACCCAAGAAAAACCAGGAACCGCTTTGCTGATTGATCAAATTCGTATGCTTGCCAATCCAGCCCAGGCCTGCTTTTTCAGCCAGAGGTTTTTCCAGCACTGGTGCGCTATCACAAAACACCCTATAGCCGAATTTGCCTATAGCGGCTTGAATTTGATCAGCGAGTTTTTGTAACCGCTTGCGAACCAATTTATGGTAGTCACGACCTAGCGCATAACGCGATACATAACCATTTTCAGGATGATCGAGTTGTGCTTCAGCCTCGTCATTAGGCCAGTAATTGATGCGCACACAAATAACCCGGATAGTTCCATCGACAAGCTTTTCAGGCCGCCAGCGTTTATCACCGTGGATACCCATATAATCCATTTCGCCGTGAAACCCCTGGGCCAGCCATTGCTGAAATTTATCAGACGTATCTGATAAATCAGCGTCAGTAATACCTAGCTGATCAAAGCCCAAGTTTTGGCTTATAGACTTAATTTTGGTTTTAAGTTTCTGGTAATCTATCCGGGTCATGAAAAGTTTTTCAAACAGCGAATTACCTGAGCAATTATATACTGCAGCCGATTGCCGTGATATTGATCAAACCGTTATCACTAGCGGTGCTGTCAGCGGCTATGAATTAATGTCTAGAGCTGGTCAATTCGTGTTTGAATGCATGCAAGAGAAATTTGCTCAGGCTAAGCGCATTTTGATTTTATGTGGTACGGGAAATAACGGCGGTGATGGTTATGTGGTTGCCGGTTTAGCTAAACAGGCAGGATTAACAGTTACTGTTCATGCAACCAAGCCACCGACGACACAGGATGCGATGACTGCACGTGAATTTGCGCTGCAGCAACAATGCCAGGTCGTTGATATTCAGTCTGGCTGTGATCTTTCAACAGAATTGGATCAAGCTGACTTGATTATTGATGCACTACTGGGGACAGGTGTTGATAGGGCTGTAACGGGTTATTTGGCGGAACTTGTAAACTCGGTTAATTCGTCATCTGCGCCTGTGCTGTCTTGCGATGTGCCTACTGGTCTGAACAGTGACACCGGTTGTATCATGGGCTGCTGTATCCGGGCTGATCTCACAGTCAGTTTTATCGCACTTAAGGCGGGCATGTTTACGGCCGATGCTAAAGTCTTCTGTGGTGAAATCAGATTTTCAGATTTGCAAGTTGATGAGGCTGCATACCAGGGTAGAGAACCGCGTGCTAAGTTGTTGTTAGCTTCGTCCTTCAAATCAACGTTATTGCCACGAACGGAGAACGCACACAAAGGCACAACCGGTTATGTTGCAGTTACAGGGGGAACCCCCGGCATGCTGGGGGCCGTGTTAATGGCTGCGAAGGCAGCCTATAGAACAGGCGCGGGCCGTGTGAAGGTGTTTACTCATCAACAACATGCCTCTTTATTAGCCTTACATTGCCCGGAGTTGTTAACTGAGTGTACGGATGGAGAATTTGAGTTTGAACAATTCCAGTCTATAGCTATCGGTCCGGGATTAGGGCAGCAGGATTGGGCCAGAAAATTGTTCGCTCAAGTGATGCAGGCAAATCAGCCATTGGTGGTTGATGCGGATGCCTTAAATTTATTAGCACAAGAAAAACAAAAACGGCAGAACTGGATTTTAACCCCACACCCCGGCGAGGCCGCTCGATTGCTGGGTTGCACAAGTCAGCAAGTGCAACAGGACAGGTTTGCGGCAGTTCAAAACATTGTTGATCAATATGGCGGTGTTTGTGTGCTTAAAGGTTCAGGCTCTTTAATCGCAGCCGAAGGCCGGACAGTCAGAGTATGTTATGCGGGTAATTCTGGACAGGCCACAGCAGGAATGGGTGATGTATTAACAGGCTGCATTGCGGGACTGCTTGTCCAGGGTTATCGCTTATTTGATGCTGCCTGTTTGGGCACCTGGTTACATGCGGCAGCGGCTGATTCCAATGCCGCTACTAACGGAAAAATCGGCATGATGGCTACAGATTTGCTTGATCAGATTCGGATTCAACATAACCGGCTGCATGCAAACTGAATCTATAATAATTCACGACGAAAATGAAATGTTAGATGCCGGTCAGGCATTCAGCTTTTGTTTACAAGCAGGTGATAGAGTCCATCTAACAGGTGATTTGGGAGCAGGCAAAACCAGTTTTGTTAGAGGTGTAATACGCGGCCTGGGTTATCCGGGCGAGGTTTTAAGCCCAACTTTTTCACTGCTAGAAACGTATGAGTTTGATGTTTTCACTGTTGTCCATTTCGACTTGTATCGATTACAAGATGAACAAGAGTTGGAACTTATAGGTTTTAGAGATTATTTTACTGAAACTAATGTCATTTTTATTGAATGGCCTGATCGAGCTATGGAAATATTATCAACTCCCGATTATGATATTCGCATCGAACAGCAAGGCAATGATCGCAAGGTATTAATCGATAAAATAAACAAAAATGAATCGACTTAAATTAATACTCTCGGCTTTAATTTTTTGCGTTTCTTTCATGATAACGCATACCGGTTTTGCCGCAGATGTTCAGGCTATGCGCTCCTGGCATTCACCGGAAGGTTCCCGACTGGTCTTTGATGTCGACAAACCTATTGTCTACAATGTCTTTACCTTGTCGAATCCGGCACGGATAGTTGTCGACCTTAAACATTCTCGTTTCTTGGCCAAGGTGCCGTCGCCCAAGGCTGAGTTCAGCGTGATCCGACATATCCGCACCGGCCAAAATGACAAAAATACTTATCGTGTCGTCATCGAGATCAATGAAAGTGTCAAAGCGAATGCGTTTCAGTTAGCACCTAATGCGCAATATGGGCAACGTCTTGTTGTCGATTTGAATCGTGTTAACCCAAAACCTGACCCACAACTGGCTTTGGTGGGTAAAAATGCCGGTTCGCAAGTTAAGAATTCGACAAATTCGAACGCCAAGCCGGCTCAGCAACCTAAAAACAAAAAATTAATCGTTGCTGTTGATGCTGGGCACGGTGGCGAAGACCCGGGTGCGTTGGGTAAACGTGGCACCAGGGAAAAAGATGTAGTTTTAAGTATTGCTAAAAAACTAGCCGCTAAAATTAATAAACATCCACGCATGCAGGCGGTGATGATTCGCAAGGGTGACTATTATGTGGGATTGGGCAAGCGTACCCGGTTAGCGCGCCAATATGGTGCCGATTTGTTTGTCTCCATTCATGCCGATGCGGTAAAGCGGCGTACTGTTAAAGGCTCATCGGTATATGCCTTATCTGATAGGCGAGCTTCAAGTGAAATGGCCAAATATCTGGCGAAAAAAGAAAATGCTGCAGATACTCTGGGCGGTGTGTATTTCGCTGATAAAGATGATGACGTAAAAAGTGTTCTGTATGATTTAATGATGGATAACACCAAAAGCGAGAGTATTATTTTTGCCCGGGATGTATTACACGAAATGAGCAAGGTGGGTCCGATTTTAAGGAATGACGTTGAACGTGCCAGTTTTGCGGTACTCAAATCACCGGATATTCCCTCAATTCTGGTTGAGACAGCATTTATTTCTAACCCGCAGGAAGAAAAAAAGCTTAAAAATCAAAAGTTTCAGAATCAAATTGCCGGAGCAATTTTTAACGGTATTAACCGCTATGCAGAGAAAAACGGATTTAGAGTGCTGGCCGAAAATTAAATGGGTACCACTGATTTAGTAAATCGAGTAAAGGCCCTGGATGATCATCTGATCAATAAAATCGCTGCCGGCGAAGTCATTGAACGACCGGCCTCAATTGTCAAAGAGCTAATAGAAAATGCACTGGATGCAGGGGCCGATAAAATAGTTGTTGATATTGAGAAAGGCGGTATCAAACGGATTACGGTTAGAGACAACGGGCAGGGCATTCACCTGGAGGATTTACCGCTGGCCTTATCCCGGCATGCGACTAGCAAACTGAGTGAAGAAGACGATCTTTATCGGATAGGCACATTGGGGTTTCGTGGTGAGGCATTGCCGAGTATTGTGGCCGTATCGCGTTTTAAGATTACCACACGAACCGCTCAGGACGAACATGCCTGGCGATTACACGTTGAAGGTAATAGCGATGTTCCTGCTGTCGAGCCGGCCGCTGCCCAGAGCGGCACAACCGTAGAAGTCAGGGATTTGTTTTTCAATACACCGGCTAGGCGCAAATTTGTGCGTACTGAAACAACCGAATTCACTCACATCGAACGGGTTGTACGTCAACTTGCACTGTCTGCCATGGATGTAGAGTTCGATCTTATCCACAATAGCAAAAAAATCTACCATTTACCTTCTGCTGAACAGCCCGCAGCCTTGAGACAAAGGTTAAAGCGTCTAATCGGCGAGGACTTTATTGCCAATATGATTGAGCTTGATAGCCAGGCTGGCGATATTTCGGTAAATGGCTGGATTTCCAAGCCGACCTATACACGCAGCCAACGTGACCGTCAGTATTTATTTTTAAATTCACGCTTTATTAAAGATAAAACCATTTCACATGCGATTACTCGCGCCTACAAAGACGTGGTATATCATGATCGTCACCCGGCCTTGATTTTATATCTGAGCATGAATCCACAAATGGTGGATGTCAATGTACACCCGGCGAAGGCAGAGGTTCGTTTCCGTGATGGCAGGGGGGTGCATGATTTTGTCTATCGCAGTATCAAACAGGCAATTGCCGAGGATGGACCAAAACCACAGATCACAGAAGATGCAGTTGCGCTCAATATACCGCAAGAGCGATCTGTTAACCTTATGCGACCTGCTGTTTCAACAGCCTCAGCGCCTTCCAGACAAATGCAGATGCTGGTTAAGGAATCATTAGCATCTTATAAAACACTCTATGGTCAGAACCAGGAAGGCCGAGATGTTATGGGCGAGATTGATGAGAATTTATCAGCTGATGATACAGCTCCGTTAGGCTATGCTTTGGGGCAATTACACGGCATTTATATCGTCGCGCAAAATCAAACAGGCATGGTAATTGTCGATATGCATGCCGCACACGAGCGCATCAATTATGAAAAACTTAAAACTCAATACCAATCACAGAACCTTGTAACTCAACAGTTGGCGATTCCGGTGGAAGTCAAAATGACGCCACAAGACGTTGATCGGACAATAACACTTAAAGCTGTTTTGGCCGATACCGGCTTTGATATTGACCGGTTAACGGATTCGGCTATTGTAGTGCGCAGTATCCCGGCCCTATTAGGCAAAGCCAATACTGAGCAATTAATCACGGATATTTTGGCAGATCTGGATGAGTATGAAGTCTCGGATCAAATTGAAATTTTAGCTAATGCAATTTTGTCGACCACTGCTTGTCACGGTTCTATCAGAGCTAATCGCAAATTAACATTAGAAGAAATGAATGCATTGCTCAGGCAGATCGAACACACTGAAAGGAGTGGTCAGTGCAATCATGGTCGACCCACTTGGTTTAACTTCGAGTTATCGCAGGTCGATAAATGGTTCAAGCGCGGTCAATAGCGAAGCGTCCGCTTGTAGCAGACCCAAATAAAGTTGTTTTTATTATGGGGCCGACCGCTTCAGGTAAAACCGATGCGGCTATCCAGCTGGCACAAACGCATGCAATTGAGATCATTAATGCCGATGCTGCGCAGGTCTATCAGCAAATGGATATCGGCACTGCTAAACCCAGCTCTGAGGAATTGACTAAGGCGCCGCACAAACTCATCGATTTTGTTGATCCATCAGCTTCATACTCAGCAGCAGCATTCCGCAATGACGCCCTGGAAGAAATAAAAAAAGCACATAGCCACAATAAAACCCCGGTTCTGGTCGGCGGCAGTATGTTCTATTTTAAAGCGCTAGAAGCCGGTCTATCGATATTGCCTGCAGCAGATCCATTAATACGCCACCGCATAAGCCAGAAAGCGCATGAGGTCGGTTGGGCGGCATTACATCAACAGTTGCGTGAGATTGATCCAGAAACAGCTGAGAATATCGGCAGTAATGATCCACAGCGAATACAGCGGGCGCTTGAGATTTATGAAATTACCGGCAATCCACCTGGCGACAGCTTTAGGCAGACTCAATTAAATCCGATGCCTTATCAGGCTGTAAAAATTGTCATCATGCCATGCGCTAGAGCCAAATTACATCAGCGCATTGAACAGCGTTTTTTACTGATGTTGAACAACGGTTTAATCGAGGAAGTTGAGAAATTACGTGAAAGGTGTGACTTGTCGTTGCAGTTGCCGTCCATGCGCACAGTGGGTTATCGCCAGGTTTGGCTTTACCTGGATGGTGAGATAAATTATCAACAAATGATTGATCAGGCGCTGGCAGCAACTCGCCAACTGGCTAAACGACAGCTCACATGGCTGCGAAATCAATCTGGATTGGTCTGGTTTGTCGGGTATAATGGTATAGATATGGATTGTGTGCAAAAATATTTTACATAGTAAACTTTTAGGCAAAAAATAATTGCGTGTTTGGCTTGAATCGGTAATACTTCAAGTCTTGAGCGCAAGCTCCTAGTGTAAATTGTAACCAACCAACTATAAATAGTTGAAAATCTAATAATTTTAATTGGAGAAAATAAATGGGCCAGCAGAAAGGTACGGCACTACAAGACCCTTTTTTAAATGTACTGCGAAAGGAGAAGGTCCCCGTATCCATCTATCTAGTAAATGGTATCAAACTGCAGGGACAGGTTGATTCGTTTGATCAATTCGTTGTTTTGCTTAAAAACACCGTTAGCCAAATGGTATATAAGCATGCAATTTCCACCATTGTTCCAAGCCGTATGGTTAAAGTTGCCCCGGCTGATGGTGGTGATGACGATTAAGTCATACTGGTAAAGCGATAAATAAAAATCCCTCATTAGTAGACAGTCTTACCGCTGTCGATCAATATTCCATCGGTCAGCGGGATCAACTTAATGCGATCGTCGTTCATCAATTTAACGACAATCGTAATAGGGATTTTTCGTCAATTAACGAGTTATCGTTACTGGTTGATTCCGCCGGTGCACAAGTCAGAGCTACGCTGACCACTACCAGGCGGGCTCCCGTTTCAGCGACCTATTTGGGTAAAGGACGTGTTGAGGATCTAGCCAGATTGGTCAACGAGCATGATGCAGGGCTGGTGGTGATTGATCATGTCCTGACGCCGGTGCAGGAGCGTAATCTAGAAAAAGCACTGCAAACACGAGTGTTGGACCGCACTGGATTAATACTGGATATCTTCGCACAACGTGCTGCCAGCCATGAAGGCAAACTGCAAGTTGAATTGGCTCAACTAAAGCATTTATCGACCCGACTGATTCGCGGATGGACGCATCTGGAACGGCAAAAGGGTGGTATTGGCTTGCGTGGTCCGGGTGAAACGCAACTTGAGACTGACCGGCGCTTGATTGGAAAACGTATTCGTAGTTTACAGGCGCGACTTGAAAAAGTACGTGCACATCGACGTTTGCAACGGAAATCCAGGCGGCGCATACCGATCCCCGTGATTTCCTTAGTTGGCTATACCAATGCTGGCAAATCAACATTGTTCAATCGTTTAACTGAAGCGAATGTTTATGCCGCAGATCAGTTGTTTGCAACGCTGGACCCGGTTATGCGCAAACTGGAATTACCGAATACAGGTCCGGCGATTTTGTCTGATACGGTCGGTTTTATTAGCAATTTGCCTCATTCTTTGGTGTCCGCGTTTCATTCAACACTTGAAGAGGTAGCCAGTGCAGCACTGTTGATTCATGTGGTTGATGTTAATGATGCCCGCCAGCAGGAATTAATTTCTCATGTCAATACGGTACTGGAAGAGATTGATGCCCATGAAATTCCGCAAATCATCGTATTTAACAAAATCGATCAGTGTCAGCTTGAGGCCAGATATAACACCGCAAACATTAATTCACCTGCCAAAGTCTGGATGTCAGCAATTACGGGCACAGGTGAGATGCAATTATTAGAAGCGATCTCTGATCATTTCAAAAATAAGCAAATTCAGCTTACGGTTAAGGTTCCACCGGCATTATCAAAGCTGCGCGCAACGTTTTATCGCAATGACTGGGTACAAAACGAAACAATAGATGAAAAAGGATGCAGTGCTTTGACGATTTCTTTACACAAAGCAGATTATAATCGTTTGAAAAAGCAGCAGGATTTTTTAGATTGTGAAATAATTTAAGCTTGAGTTCTTGTTATTCAGGGTTCTCAACCACATATACTCTCATGCTACACTACGCATATTTTTTATAGACATAATCTACAGGTTTTACTATGCCATGGAACGAACCCGGGTCGGGTGATAAAGACCCCTGGAACCGGAAAAATCAAAATCAAAACCAAGGTCCACCGGACCTTGATGAGTTGGTCAAAAATATTGGTGACCGAGTTAACACAATTTTAGGCGGCAAAAAACGATCCTCCGGCTCAGGCGGCGGAGGCACCGGTGGTGGCTCATCAACACCTAATCTTCCGGGCAAAATGTCGATTGGATTAATCGCTATTATTGCC
The DNA here is from genome assembly GCA_028284225.1 of Arenicellales bacterium. GTDB lineage: Bacteria > Pseudomonadota > Gammaproteobacteria > Arenicellales > JAHEKD01 > JAHEKD01. The sequence goes on along the minus strand of JANQSD010000018.1, from coordinate 6,912 downwards.
TTGGCAGTGTGGATTGGATCGGGATTTTACACCATCCAGCAAGGTCAGCAGGGCGTGGTATTGCGATTGGGTGAATATGAGTCGACTAAAGATGCGGGCCTTCACTGGCGGCCGCGTTTCATCGATGAAGTGGAAGTAATTGATGTACAAAACATCAACACCGTTGAAGTGGGGTATCGTGCTAATGGCCGGGGTTCCGGGAAAGTCAAACAAGAACGCGAAGCCTTGATGTTGACCGAAGATGAAAATATTATCGATATTGAATTCGCAGTGCAATATGACATTAAAGACCCACGTGAATTACTGTTTAATGTTAGTGAACCGGCCTCCATTGTAGTGCGTCAGGCGACTGAGAGTGCAGTGCGTGAGATTGTAGGCCGTAATCCAATGGACTTCGCTATTACTGAGGGACGTGCCGCGATTGCCAGTGAAACCAAACAACTGGTTCAGCAAATCTTGGATCGCTATAAAACCGGTATTAATATTAAAGCAGTGGAAGCGCAAAACGCACAGCCTCCATCCCAGGTTAAGGCTGCGTTTGATGATGCAGTGAAAGCGCGTGAGGACCAGGTTAGAGCCAAGAACCGGGCAGAAGCCTATCAAAATGATATATTGCCACGGGCTCGTGGTCAGGCTGCACGAGTTGTTCAGGAAGCTGAAGCCTATAAAGCCAGTGTGGTTGCCCGCGCAGAAGGTGACGCGCAACGTTTTATAAGTATTCTGGAGGAATATGCAAAGGCACCCGAAGTGACCCGTGATCGTCTTTATATTGAAGCCATGGAGCAGGTGTTGGGTAACGCCAGCAAGCTAATGATCGACAAAGACAGCAGTTCGGGCAGTGTCATGTATTTACCACTTGATCAATTGTTAAAAAATAATACTCAATCTTCTGGCAGTGGATTAACTACACCCAGGTCAGGCACCATACCTCAATCATCAACTGGCAGCTCAAGCTCCAGAAGTTCTTCCTCGTCATCGACGAGTAACTCAATACGTCAAGGGAGGACATTAAACTAATGAGTGGCAAAGCAAAAGCAGTATTAATCCTACTGGCATTGATCATATTAGTCATAGCCAGTTCGATATTCAGGGTCGACGAGCGCCAAAAAGCGTTAGTATTCCAATTTGGGCGTATCGTTCAGGAGAATGTTGAGCCGGGTTTAAATTTTAAAATTCCGTTTATCAACAATGTGCGTTATTTTGATGGTCGAATCCAAACTATGGATCAGGAAGAAGAGAGTTATTTGACCATTGAGAAAAAGAACCTTATTGTCGATGCTTTCGTGAAATGGCGCGTGAATAATCCGTCTAAATATTATGTGACCGTAGGCGGTTTGATCAGTAATGCCAGTGCCCGTTTAGCACAACGTGTCAATGATAGCTTACGGCAGGAGTTCGGGCGTCGAACCGTAAAAGATGTTATTTCCGGTGATCGTGTTACGATCATGAATACAGTGCGCGATGCGGTTAACGAAGAGGCCATTGAAATTGGTGTTGAAGTGGTGGATGTGCGCTTAAAACGTGTGGATTTGGACCCGCAGGTTAGTGACAGTGTTTACGCACGGATGGAAGCTGAACGTGAACGTGTGGCTAATGATTTTCGTGCGAAAGGTGCAGAAACGGCTGAAAAAATCAGGGCTGATGCCGATAAACAGCGAGAAATTATTCTTGCTGATGCCTATAAAGAGGCTGAACAAATTCGTGGTGAAGGCGATGCCACGGCAACGGCAATTTATGCGGGCGCATTTGGTCAGGATAGAGAATTTTATAATTTGTTTCGAAGCCTGAACGCCTATAAAAACACCTTTAATGATAAGTCTGATTTGATGATTGTCGAACCTGACTCCGAATTCTTTAAATACTTTAACCAATCCAAAGCCACGCCATAATTTAGGAAACCTCGGGTGCTTGACTGGCAGAGCTTATTGAGTGCGGTAGCACTGCTGTTGGTGCTCGAGGGTTTGTTACCTTTTTTTAATCCGTCCGGGTATAAATCCATGCTTGAAAGAATGCGCGAGTTACCGGAATCGCAATTACGAAATTTCGGTATCGGCCTGATTACAGCAGGACTGATTTTGCTATACCTTGTGCGATAAACCTAGATTCCTCAGTTGATCACTCTGAGATAAAATTAAGCTTATGAATCTATTTGAAAACTGGCCTATTCATGTGTTCACCCTCTGGGCGGATGCGCTACCGGAATTAAGGCGGGCAAAAATCCGCTGCTGCGTCGTCATGGATTTTGTCAGTAGAGCAACTACTCACTGCAATCCATGCCTTGCATCAGCGAATTTTTTCCGCGCCTTAAAACCGGCCCAACTGAAGATTCTAGGTTAGTGACCAGTAACAAAAATAGATGGCTATTACCTGACGGGGTTGATGAGCTGTTGCCCGAACAAGCACAATTGCTGGAGCAATGTCGACGTCAGGTCTTGGATACGTTTGCAGCTAACGGTTATAAGCTGGTTCAGCCCCCTTTGCTTGAGTTTATTGATTCATTGCTGACTGGTGCAGGTAATGATCTTGATTTGCTCACCTTCAAAGTGACTGATCAATATAGTGGGCGTATGATGGGCGTTCGTGCTGACATGACGCCGCAACTTTCCAGAATTGACGCACATGTGTTGAATCAGGAGTCAGTGAATCGCCTTTGCTATCTTGGCTCTGTTCTGCAAACGGCTGATCGTTCCGGCTTTCATAGTCGCGAACCCATTCAATTTGGCGCTGAGTTATTTGGCTATGCCGGTGAACAGGCTGATGTTGAGATTATCCGTTTATGCACTGATGTGTTGAATTCTCTTGGCCTAAGCAATCTCTATGTTGACCTCGGCCATGTGGGGATATTTCGCGAACTCATTCAACAGGCAGGTTTTAATCCACAACAAGTTACGGAAATGGTCGACATTTGTTTGCGTAAATCCTGGCCTGATATGAGTGATTTTATTACGCAGCATCAACTTGATGATGAAACAGCAAAAATTTTCAAGGGACTCTTATCCTTGGAAGGAGAGGTTAACCAAACGTTTGATGCAGCCCAGGCGTTGATGGAAAATTGTGGCCCTGAAGTAAGAAGGCAACTTCAGGAATTTAATAGTCTGGTTAGATTATTAATGGATTACTTGCCAAGTTTAACTGTCAGTATTGATTTCTTGGAATTACGTGGCATTAATTACCATACTGGTGCAGTGTTTAGTGTCTATTGTGATCAATATGCACATGCGATTGCCAAGGGTGGGCGTTATGATGATGTTGGTCAGGCCTTTGGTAGAGCCAGGCCGGCAACCGGGTTTAGTGCCGACCTTAAACAATGTCTAAATTTTTCCAAACTTGATATCGAATCTGATAAATTGATTCGTGCGCCATTTAGTTCAGATCCGGCTCTAAGAGAGTTTATCCAGGCATTACGGGAGCAGGGTGAAAAAGTGATAATTGGTTTCGAACAGGAGCAACTGTCCGATACCTATGAGCGCAGGATAATTAATCAAAATGGTGAATGGAAAGTCATTGATGAATAGTGAGCGAGTAAGAGTATGGCAAATAGTGTTGTCGTTGTAGGCACTCAATGGGGTGATGAAGGTAAGGGTAAAATAGTTGATTTATTGACCGATAAGGCCGATGTCGTAGCGCGTTTTCAAGGTGGGCATAATGCGGGTCATACCCTGGTTATTGGTGATACTAAAACGGTATTGCACTTGGTCCCTTCAGGTATTCTCAGGCCTGAAGTTGAGTGTTTGATTGGCAACGGTGTAGTACTGGCACCGGATGCATTGATAAAGGAAACGCAGATATTAGAGAGTTCTGGTATTGATGTTAAATCTAGATTATTTATCAGTGAAGCTTGTCCATTGATTCTCTCTTATCACTGTCTGTTGGATCAGGCACGGGAAAAAGCCAAAGGGGATAAGGCAATAGGCACGACTGGCCGTGGAATCGGCCCTGCCTATGAAGATAAAGTCGCACGTCGCAGTGTCAGGGCAGGTGATTTGTTGAATTCAGATCGTCTATTTCAAAAGCTTGAGGCAGCTGTGGATATACATAACTTTGTGCTTGAGGAGCGTTTTAACGAAAACCCAGTCGATTTGCAGCAGCTTTACGATCAGTGTTTAGGATTTGCTGAACAATTATCAGGCCAGATTACGGATGTAACAGGAAAGCTGCTGGCTGACCAAGCCGCAAACAAAAAGGTTATGTTTGAGGGGGCACAGGGCATGATGCTCGATGTCGATCATGGCACGTATCCTTTTGTGACGTCCTCTAATACTATAGCAGCTTGCGCAGCGTCAGGTACGGGTGTCAGTCCGCTGGGCCTGGGAGAAATTGTTGGTATCACCAAAGCTTACACTACCCGTGTGGGAGCAGGGCCTTTCCCGACTGAATTATTTGATGAAGTCGGGAAGCGGCTAGGTCAACGCGGCCATGAGTTTGGAGCGACAACAGGTCGACCCAGGCGTTGCGGCTGGCTGGACTTGGTGGCACTAAAGCGTTCTGTTCAAGTGAACGGTGTAACTGCATTGTGTATCACGAAATTGGATATCATTGATGGCCTGGATGAAATTAAGGTATGTACCAGTTATCAATATAAAGGGTCACAACGATTTGCACCGCCGTATGCCGCAGACGATTTTGCAGCCTGCGAACCTGTTTATGAGTCTTTACCAGGGTGGAATCAAGCAACCGAAGGGCTAACAGATTACGAGCAATTGCCGGTCGAAACCAAACAGTATTTAGGATTTATTGAAGAATATCTTGATACACCAATTAAAATTATTTCTACCGGGCCGGAACGGGATCAAACTATTGTACTTGAGCATCCTTTTGATTAAAGAGGATTAGTAGTGTAGCTATGAACAAAGCTGATAGTAAGTTTACTGGAATTAGCTAATGCTGGGTCGTCTTAGTGCTGCGCTTGAAAGAGGCTTGGTTAAAGAGATTTTTGATCACATTAGAAATTATTTAATGTGTGCGTTTTTACTGACGATAGGAACAAGCCAATTTAACCAAAAATCTGATTTGATCATGAATTTCGCGCCGGAAAAATTTGGTGGTTACGGTATCATCGGTGTATCTATCATCCTAATGATTCTGAATTTAATTGATGGAATTAGAAAAATCTCTAAATCAAAGAATCATCTGCTTTGGTCAATTGTACTGGTTAGCATTTATATATTTGTCTCCATGCGAATTATCGAGATGGCATGGCAATTTAGAGAATTATCAAGTGGTATCGCTTTGATATAGTGGTCGATGTAGATAATCTTTATCGCTTCAGGCCGAATTTAATTTACCATCTCCACTGAACAATCAAGTAGCTAGCACCCATTAATCGTGCTGAGGATAGTTGTTATCGTTTCGGGTGAGGTCCCAGATGAAATCAATGCCTCTATCTGTTTAGGTTCTATCCTTCGATAAAGCGTAAAGCCGCGTGAGATACTTCGGTGAGTTGTGATAAGGCCTGACAGGCTTTACTTTCCTGTCAGGTCAAATCTAACTTACATTCTGAATTAGTCCGTTGTAGTCTGACACTACTGTGGACTTAGAAAAGCCGATGGATCCCCCAGCATGCTCCAGTTACCGGTAATACTTGGCGTCGCCTGCTGGCCCTTCGCCTGAGTCAACGCCTCACCAATACTTAAGCCCTGATCAAAGGTGCCGGCCAGTATTCCCGCCCCCATGGTCAGATTCGACGCCTGACTCGATAACAACATCGCTCCGGTAATGGTGACTGCATTGCCCTCAAATAACAATTGATGCGATAACGTGTTCACATGTGTACTCTCGTAATACGTCATATAACAACTCATCGGTAACCACATCTCCGCCCCACCGGGCTGCGTTAACGCTACATTGGTCCACTTATACAAACTCTGATTCGATAACTGACGTGCACTGCCGTGACCGTCATACAACACAATGTCCGGATGCGCATTCAACCCCTGAATGATTTCACTGCGGCCCTGGGCTATCGCTTCCGCTTCACTCATCCCCGGATTCGCCTCCAGAATGTCATCCACATACACCTTGTTCTGGACATAGGTAGCCGGTAATCCTGTAGCAATACCGTCTAACGCCGCGGCAAAGTCAATCTCTTCACCTTCTAAGGTGTTCTCCGCAATCAATAACGCCTCACCGCCTGTACTGCGATCACTAGTCGCCCAACGTATACTGGTCTGAACGATATGCGCAAGATTCGCCATCTCCCGCACCGGCCAACGCCCGATACTCGCAAGATACTCACCACTTTCAGGTCTAATATACGGCTCATCACTGACTGTGTAATAGGCGTGGCCTGAATCAATGTAATGACCCGGAATAAACGTCAAGGCACCAGCACCTTGATAATCGCGGTGATCATACACACTGCCGCCCACCAGTAACACGTACTTAAGAGCACCATGGGCCGACTTCACCGCCTGTAGATACTGCGTTAATCCTTCAGGACCCGCCTGACCCCCGCCAAAACTGTCCACCACATCCAGGTAATTCACCACCGATACCGTATACCCTTCACTGCGCTTGAAGTCGGCATAGTCCGATAAATAGTCGATTCCGTCTGAGGCCGTTCCCATGAACGCCGGATGCGCCACTAATAAGTAATCACTGCCGCCCGCTTGATCCACTAACGCCTGCTGAGTCATAATGGTCTTGGAGGCTAATCCTTCTACACGTAAATAACCTTGCTCGTTGCCTGCCCAGTAGCGGATAGGCAGGGCAGATAATGGTGTGGCTTGCAGTGTTGCGAATTCTAGTTGTCTCCACTTAACCCCCTCGGCATCGGTGAGTGTTGTTTTACGTTCAGGTCTGATTTTGACCAGGTTTTCACCATCTGTGGCGAAGACCTGCACTTTGCCGTGTTTAGGAATCATCACCCGGTACCCCGATTCACCTTCATCAGGACCGGTAAACTGTAAGTGT
>JANQSD010000016.1 GCA_028284225.1 Arenicellales bacterium | reverse complement strand
TTAACTAACCAGTTGTGCAGTTTCTCCCACTCACCGTCAAACCCGTCTAACCCCCACAGTTGAAACCCGACATTAAACAATTCACTGTTCGTGCCCCAGTTCACCGTCACCCAATCACCACTGCGGGCACTGGAAAAATGGGAAAGTGTTACAGGCAAGGTGGCACCGGTATAGCCAAAATCTTGATCTATTACATCAGTTCCTGCCGTTAATGAAATAATTGTCAGACTATCAAGCGTAGAATCAGGATCAATAGTTTGAGCCGCATCAGAAGGTCTCGTAGTAGATACATTTGGCAAGGTGCTTGTATCTACTGAAATCTGATAGTCACCAGAGGGGAAACCGCCTGTAAATGAATAATCACCATTCGCATCTGTAATCGTTGTAATTGGATTACCCGTTGCGTCCAATATTGGATTGCCATTACTATCCAGCAAGTTAACAGTTATATTAGCTAACACCCCTTCAGCAATGCTGCCACTACCATTACCATCTTGATCGTTAAAAATAGTGCCACTAATTGTTGTTGACGTATATTGCACTGTAATTGTCGCAGGCGTACTCGTGAACCCACTGCTATCATTAATCGAATAGTCGATAGGTGTTGGATCTCCAATTAATGGCCCTGAACAAGATGGAATTGGAATCCCTGCAGCTGTACATGGCGAAAATTCTATATCTCCTGTTGCAGTGTTATATGTCCAATTCCCTTCTCCAGCTACTGTTATTTGACTACAATCTATCTGACCCGGCGTAATCACTGTGCATGTCCCTCCACTGGCGCCAGGCAATAAGTTCACTGTAACATTTGAAGCCACAGGGGGCGTTACACCATTGCTTAATAGATCTGTTCCAGATCCGTTATTTGCGAACAGATTCATTGTGACAATACTTCCAGGGTTATTTCCCGTACTTAAATCATCATTGGCAATTGGGGCTGTTCCAACGGTAAATCCAATCATGTTGGCCCCCGCCTGGGAGATCGGCGTATAATCATAGGTATATGTGATTGTCGCTGTCGGACCGGTTAATGTTGTGTTTGCACTCCACCACCCATTTCCTGGTGTGCCGCCGGTCGCATCGGAAAAAACAGCTGTTTGGCCACTTACAAAGCTCGGTCCGGATAAAAAAGCCGATTGAGGTTCTGACCAGGGAGTTCCGGTCGTCGTAATAGTATCAACTTCCGAATCAACTGATTCTCCAGAATGAACAAAAAGCGGCAGTGAATCAACACCGGCTGTCTGTGTAAAAGTAAACGTGAATGTAACAATATCGTCCGGCGGCACAGACCTGAAAAACACACCGTCTGCATTTGGAAATTGTGGATTCTGAAAAAAAGTGCCAGATAAATTAGTAGTAGCTATTTCATTAAACCCAGCCCAAGGTGTGCCTTGAATATTTACATCCCAAGTATTCGCTCCAATTACAATTGCATTTGTAACTGTAAATCCACCAGGAGTAAGCACTACATTATTATAATTGATACCGGGGAAAGATACATTTTGAGCATAAGCCGCAACTACATTTGTACATAACAATACAATTATCAGTTTTGATAAAAAATTAATTAACAATGAATAAAATTTCATGATTCATACCCGATTTTAGTTAATAGCTAATTGTTTTTACAAAAAGATAACGCAACCATTAAGACTGGCCTGCTAAACAACTAGAACACATCAATAGAAGGGAACGTTAATCCGTAGCTATACCCATAAGCACACCAATTAATAGCACTACAAGCCCGTGCAGCGCTATTAAAGCCTTAACAGAATATTAATGCATCGCCGGCTGGTACGCCAGAACTCGCTAACGAATCGAACGCGCCCCCGGTTAAAATATCCCGGTTACCTCCTCTTACACCGAGCGCCATGGTCAGTGATACAGTAATGCCGCTTGGAAAATTCAAGTTACCTGTAAAACTGCCGGAGGCTCCTACTGTTCGGCTGGTTGGTGTTTGGTAAGCCTGCGCCCTTTGCACAATAATCAACAGGCTAATCAATGCTCCTGTAACCACCACGTGAAATGCCCTATAACACCTAATAATCATCTTAACTAAATTTACCTAACGTTAAATTAATTAATAGTTTATAAAATCATAAATTGCCTATACTACCTCCCCCCAAAGACTAGTAATTGCAATTTAACGCTTACGTAGTGAGTATTATCGAGTTTATTCGATCAATAAAACCATATAAAGTTAACAATTGTTAATAATAACTGCTGATTTACTTGTAGCGTCATCCAGTGCGCTGGAACAAGCTGTTAAAAATAACCATACTTTGGAGAAAGCCATTGGAACATTCAGCGCCACTATTGATTAAAAAATCGACCCTATCATTTCTGATGATGGGCCCTTCGTACTTGATGCTTAAGCGACAAGCGCTGTCTGTTCAAAACCAATTTTCAAACCTGACAGAAACAGCATAAGCTTCGCAAATCACAAGCATAGCCTAACGTTTAACTCGGATAGCAATAGCCCGAATATGATAATCATTTATTTGTTAATCGATTGAAAGATATATCTCCAGAATAATTCAGCCGCTTTGGAATAAGGTGTTTGATACTTTCTCGCCAGAACTATGCGATTAGTGGTTGATTTGAACAACGGCACCTGACATACATCAACTGTAGTTTGCGGCAATGAAAGGCTGGCAACAATTGCATTACCTAAATTAGCACCAACTAGCGCTAAAATGGAGTGAGTTTGGTAAATATAATGGGTGATTTTAGGTTCGACATTAGCCTGATTAAACCATTGACGAATGTAGTGTTCACTGCCACCGAGCGTCATGATAAATGCATCCTGGGCCAGATCATCAGGTCTTAGTACATCATATTGTGCCAACTTACTATTGTGATTAACAATGGCGATTAATTGATCTGTCGCAATCGGCATCGTTTCGTAATCTTCACCGGGATCAGCTAAAACCGCAAGATCAACATGGCCCCGCTGCAGATTTAAAAATGTCTGCGCATCATTGGCCTCCAAAATATTCACTGCTATAGCTGGGTATTGTTTTGCAAACGCTTTAATCAATCGCGGCAGTATTCGGGTTGAGGCACTGGCACCAAACGAACCAATACGAACCGAGCCGAGTTTATTATGCTTAAGCTCAGCCAGGCGCTCGCCTAACGATGCGATACTCTGATTGATATCATCAGCATGCGATGCAACTACCTCACCTTCTTTTGTTAATTTTAATGGTCGAACGGTACGCTGGACCAATGTCAAGCCTATCATGGTCTCCAGGGTAGTAATCGAACGACTGACGGCCGATTGAGTCAGTCCAAGTTCGGTTGCTGTCAATGAGACATTGCCCGTTTTTGCGAGACTACGCAAGGCACGAAGTGACGTAATAGAAGGATCGAATTGCATGACTATGATTATAAATCATTATAGTATGTATCAATATGCATTTACTATATAGTCATTGAATCAATAAAAGGAAGCTTACTATGGCCCTGGACTCAACATTGCCACCCAAAATCACGGGCCCTGCGGCCTGGGTTGGTGCTGACCTGGCAGACAACGAGAATGCCTGGTTATTCAAGCTCAGTAGTGAGGATATTGCCGAACTTGAAACTGCCGCACGACATTATCTGTCGCTAGAGCGTGATATAGGCGAAATTACCGCCGACGATTTCCCGCTTGAACGATTTGCTAATCACTTAAAAGATTTGCAGTACAAACTATTGTATGGCAACGGCATTGAAGTGCTTCGGGGATTACCCATTGGGAATTACACTCAGGAGTTTGTGGCAACAATCTTCTGTGGCATAGGTGCACACATGGGAAGTGCCCGATCACAAAATGCAGCCGGACATATCCTCGGCCATGTACGCGACACCGGTGCAAATTCCAGTGATACAAATGCACGTATTTATCAAACCTCCGAGCGGCAGAGTTTTCATACTGATAGCGCTGATGTAGTGGGGTTATTATGCATTCGTGAGGCCAGGCAAGGCGGCAGGTCGCTATTAGTCAGCGCCGCCACAATTTATAATCAAATGCGTGCACAACGACCCGACTTGCTGGAGAAATTATTTGACCCAATTGCCACCGACCGGCGCGGTGAAATTCCTGAAGGAGAAAAACCGTACATGAATATTCCGGTTTTAAATTGGTATGAAGGTTACTTGACTGTGTTTTACCAACGCCAATATATTGACAGCGCCCAACGATTTGAAGGTGCGATGCGTTTGACTGCTGCGCACATTGAGGCGCTTGATATGTTCGATACCCTGGCGGACAATCCTGACCTTCATTTTTCTATGCAGTTACAGCCCGGTGATATGCAGTTTGTCTACAACCATTCTCAACTTCATGACCGCACTGCATTTACAGATTGGCCCGAACCTGAAAAGCGTCGCCATTTGATGCGGCTTTGGTTGTCCGTCCCCGGTGACCGACCTCTGCCTGAATGTTTTAAGCAGCGTTATGGATCAATAGAAGTCGGCAATCGCGGCGGAATTATTACCAGCGAAACTAAATTGCATGCCCCACTTGATTAACAAAAGGCGACCTATGACTCAATCACATAATCCGTTTAAAACCAGTGTTGATCGACCCGAAGCTCAGGATGGTGTATTCAGTCACCCAGAGGTGCTGCTGGCAAATCGTAATTCTGGAATACTATTAGAAACCTTGGAGCTGGATGTTACGCCCACCGGCGCTCATTATTTGCTTAATCATTTTGATGTACCATTGCTGGATGCAGACGAACATCAACTGAACTTTTGCGGTGCATTCGCTGAACCTTATAGATTGAACCTGTCTGAAATTAAAGCACTACCTCAAGTCACAATGCCGATTACGATGGAATGCGCCGGCAACGGGCGAGCGGGCGTTTCGCCACGCTCTTATTCCATGCCCTGGATGTACGAAGCTGTCGGAACGTCTGAGTGGAAAGGCACAGCATTGTTACCGTTAATTGAAAAGGCCAGGCCGCAAAGCGAAGTGGTTGAGATTTCATTCATGGGCGCCGACTATGGTTTTGATAAAGGCATAGGTCATTATTTCGGGCGCAGCCTGACACTTGAACAGCTTGAAAAACTAGATGTTCTGCTGGTCTATGCGATGAACGGTGTACCGCTGTTGCCTCAACATGGCGCACCTTTGCGAATCATCGTGCCAGGCTGGTACGGCATGGCGAGCGTAAAATGGCTGTGTCAAATAGAAGCATTAACCCAACCATTTGATGGATTTCAGCAAGTTAAGACGTATCTATTCAAGCAACACAAAAACGATCCTGGTAAGCCCATTCGCGAAATCAGAGTGAAATCCTTGATGGTACCACCGGGCGTGCCCGACTGGACTTCACGCAAACGACTCGTTAATGCGGGTAATGTCGAGCTGATCGGACGAGCCTGGTCTGGTGCCGGTGTTGCTATTGAAAAGGTCGAAATCGAAATTGCCGGTGAATGGCATATCGCCGAGCTTGAGAAAAACGACAATCGCTATGCATGGACAAAGTGGATATTTAATTGGCAAGCTGAAGCCGGTGAATACATTTTACGCTGCCGGGCGACAGATGCAAATGGAAATTCTCAGCCGCTTGACCCACCCTGGGATATATCAGGCTTCGCCAATAATGCGGCACAATCTGTTCATGTATTTGTGGAGTAGTTATTTAATCTGAGTTTGGAGATATATCAATCAAAACAATACTCTACCGTTATTCTGACGAGTATAACGAGGAAGAATCTGTTTCAGGCAACATTATTATCTAAAGCGTGTAGCAAATATTATGGAGATTCTTCGGCTGTCGCCTCTGAATGACAGACTGTCATTCTGGTTGATAAATTTCAAATGACTAATTAGTAATTTAAAAGTCTAAAAACTTCAGCGCCTGGGCCCAGTCGTGTTGCGTATCAATAATTTTGCTTCCAGTAGACGGGATTTTATTTTTGCTTCTGAGCTAAGGTTGGCAATAATTGCCTTAGCTGCCTCTGCGCCCATCTGTTCCGATGGCACATCAATGGTGGTCAGCGCTGGTTTCAGGTGCCCTGTTATGGGTAAATTATCAAAACCTGTAACCGATAATTGACCCGGCACTTTGATTCGCTGCGCATCTGCCTCAAATAGCACTCCCATAGCTAATACATCGTTACCACAAATAATCGCGGTTGGTTTGATATTTTGATGAATTAGATGTTTCAACGCTTCGCGGCCATGCGGGTGCGAATATTGACTTTCAATAAACAGTGATGGGTGATAGGCAAGATTATGTTTTTGCAAGGCTTTAATGACTCCGTTTTTCCTGTCTCTGGCCCTGTCATTGTGCCTGGTTATGCCGGCAATCATACCAATACGCTGATGCCCCAGAGAAACCAAATGATCAACAATCTTTTCAGCTGCTTTTTTATTATCAAAACCGATGTTGGGTATTTTTTGAGATCTACGACTACCAAATATACTGACAACACAACAGTTCGACTTATTTAAAAGCGTGTATGATCGTTTCGAATGCTCTAACCCGATCAGCAGCACAGCATCAACACCATGCTCAAGCAGCTTGTGTAGTTGAATAGTCTCCTGATCCCGATCATAGTTGGTGACAGTGATTAAAAGTGTATAGTTTGCTTTAGATAATTCCCGCTCAAACCCGGCAATACTGGCTGCAAATATTGCATTATTCATGGTGGGGATAAGCGCACCGACAGTAAAGGTCTGTTTAGACGCTAATGCTCGTGCTGCACCGGAACGAATATATCCTAGCTCCTGAACAACACTCAGAATTTTATCTCGAGTCTTCTGCCTTACTATTTCAGGATGGTTCAAAGTACGCGATACCGTTGCAATTCCGACATTCGCTGCCTCGGCAATATCCTCAATAGTCACCTGCCTTTCAACAGGTTTGGTTTCATCGACCATACATTCCTATCAAATTATGAAACGGAACTTATTATAGCTAAATGTTCGTTTGTTTTACGATTAAGCTCCTGGAGAACAGCATGGAGTACATTTAAATGTCTCTTTCATTTCCCGGTGAAAAAGGCTTGTATAAAACTACAACCATTGAGTTTTTGTGATTGCCCGTCCCTATCAAGGAAGATTAGATGGGGCATTTTCCTTAAAGATCAATTTAATGGCTAACGCAAAACATGCACTGAACATTGAGCATGACGTACTACACGCGCCGAGGTCGAACCGAGAAAGAAATCTTCCAATCCGGGTTTATGGGAACCTATGATAATACAGTCTGCCCCGATCTTATTGGCATAGTCGGGAATTTCCCGTCCCGCATGACCCGTTAAGATAACAGACTCGATATTTGGCTCATGATTTAAACGTTCCATCATTTGATCCTGTGTAGCCTGGTGAGCTTTGTCTATGTCGTCGTCAGACAAATACAACCGGACGATATCTTTGACAGGTTCACTGACATGCACGGCAATAATCTTTCCGTTTTCGGCGACTAGTGTCTTGGCCGCGTTTAATGCTTGTGCACTAATTCCATGATCCAGTGCAAGCGCAATAATTATTTTGTTATACATCTTTTTCTCCTAGAGGTTTATGAGTTAACGATAAGCCCAAACAAATGCACAATGATTTAATCCGGCTTTGGGAATTCCTGAATTAAGTTCAGAGAATTAACGATTTCATCTGTAAATACTGCTGCAAGATAAATCTGACAGCAAAGTAACATCTTGACATTTGTATCATAACATATAATAATGAAAGCGCTTTCATTTTTCACACACAGGAACTTCAATAATGGCTATACTGAAATATTGCTATACGATTTCGATCATTTTATTTCTTATTTTTGTCGGAAATATTTTTGTCGGAAAAATATCCACAGCAGTATTTGATCGACAACTACCGCTGGGCCTCAACGAGGTTTTTGAGTTTTTAATCTTGTTTTTTGCCTGCATCTTTTTCGTTATCGGCATCCTCCGTAGCGAAGCGCAGGCAGACTCTTAACACCAATCCAAACGAATCAATTTACACAGGAGAATTGTATGAGCAATCATCAAAATATCGAGTCACCTGAACGTCGACAGTTTTTTTCAATGACCGGCAAATTCGGATTTACTGCTGCAACGATTGCTGCAACATCTGGCTTGATTATGTCAGAAGATGCCGTTGCAGCAATTTCTAAAGAAGAAAAAGAAAGAGAAAAAAACGCCAAATACAAGATGACAGTGGGTACAGCCTACGTACTGGGTGCTTCCAGAAGCTATCCGATTATGCAACTGGATTTTAAAGAAAACATTCAAAACCTGACTAATCGTGATGTATATGTAAAACTTGCACCAGGCGGACAGCTTGGCGCCGGGGGTGCACTGGCACAAAAAGTACAGCAAGGCACGATCCAGGCAGCTCAGCACTCGTTATCAAATTTCGCTCCGTTTGCTCCAATTGTTGATTTGATCAATATCCCCTACTGGTGCGGCGAAAATCAAAAATTCACTAATCTGGTTAATTCGCAGCAATGGAAAGACGAGGTTAACCCCAAGGTTGAAGAAAAAGGCTTCCTGCCCCTTTGGTATGTCAACATCGATCCACGTGTAGTTGCTATACGCCAAGGCATCGATGGCCCGATTAAGACGCCTGATCAAATGGAAGGCATTAAGTTCCGTGTACCAGGATCAAAAATATTGCAACAATTCTATCAACTATTGGGTGCCAACCCCACGCCTGTAGCCTGGGGCGAAACACCTTCCGCTATCAAGCAAGGTGTAGCGGATGCACTGGATCCTTCAGTTGAAGCGTTGAATGTTTTTGGATTTAAGGACATTTTATCGCACGTCACCTTTATCCGTTCAGTCCCTGACTCGCAAGTATATTCCTGCAATCTGGAATGGTTTAAAGGCTTGCCTGAAGAAACACAAGACGCAATTATGTTTGCTTCTGAAATTACCGCTCAGCAGAACCTGGCTAAAGTACCTGCCGCACGAGGCTTTGCCATGGCTGAACTTGGGAACGCAGGCGTCTCTTTTTATTCACCCACTGCAGATGAACTGCAACTATGGGTTGATAAAGCCGGACATCAACTGGATGTATGGAACGATATAAAGACAGAGCTGGCCGGTTCACTTGACGTATTTAACAAATTGCTTGAAGCCGCTAATACCCAGGGCAAGCATTACGTTCATGATGTGTAGTTTGCACGAATCAAGCAAGCTGACAAACTGATCTAACTGATAGGTACACGACTATGGGCGACTCTAAAAAATCGTTTCTTCAATTGCTCGACAAAAATGCCGAACGTTGGCTATTGTTAATCTTTTATGTATTAATAGTGATGACAATCGGTGTGGAGGTTGTACGCCGATTTGTGCTCTCTTATTCATCTACCTGGGGTGAAGAAGTTGCGCGCTATTCATTCATTTATCTAGCCTGGATTGGCGCTGCAGCGGCTGTTAAAGAGCGCGCCCATATTCGTATAGATGTCATTTTGAGTTTTTTGTCACGCACCGGCCAGCTAATCATCTACATATTAGGCGATCTGGTCATGTTGGGTGTTGCCATCCTGGCTCTTATCTACTCATTTGATGTCTTTCAGACCGCGCTTAAATTCGGTGTCAAAACTCATGGCCTTGGTGTCTATCTGGCCTGGTTTATCGCAGCCGTACCTATCGGTTTTACTCTCGTGCTGTTTAGATTACTGCAATCTCTTAAACGGGATATTTCGATGCTGCGAACAGATGAGCCCATCTATTCAGGCGAACGTCTGTTTGACTGAACACGAGAGGAGAACGACTTATGTATGATTATTTAAACCCGGAGATTACTCTGGACTGGGGCTGGGAACTTGGCGGCCCATTATTGCTAGGGCTGTTCATGTTCGGACTCGGCATACCTGTTTGGGCAGTCTTAGGCGTTATATCAGTGCTCATCCTTCACATCAGCGGTGCCTTGCCTTTATCTCTGCTGGGTGAAGCCTTATTCGATGGTATTGATGCGTTTGCCTTAATCGCGATTCCGCTGTTTATTCTTACTGGCGATGTCCTGGTAAGAACAGGTTTGTCTCGCAAACTGCTGGACATTGCCGAAGCTTTAGCCGGTGGTGCCAAGTCAGGATTCGGTACCGCAACTGTTCTGGTTTGTGGATTTTTTGCCTGTATATCCGGCTCTGACGCAGCCGGAGCGGCCGGTGTGGGACGGATGACCATTGACAGATTGACGGAACAGGGCTATCCGAAAGCCTATGCATGCGCACTGGTCGCAGCCGGCGCCTGCACCGGAATTTTAATTCCGCCGTCAATTGCCTATATCATCATCGGCCTGGTACTGGGTATTTCTGCGTCGACACTTTTTCTTGCTGCACTAATACCCGGGCTACTGGTGATGGCTTCAATCATGATTTGCAATATCATTATGAACCGGATCTATGCCTACGAAAATTCAGAAATCGGGTTTTCACTGGCACGGATCGGCAGAGCGGTAATCGACGGACGTTATGCGCTGATTGTGCCTGTTGTTATTCTAGGAGGCATTTATAGCGGTGTTTTTACACCAACTGAAGCTGCTGCGGTTGCCGTTATCACCACGATTATTATCGGCCTGATTCAAAAGACAATCACCCTGGCTGACTTTCCGAAAATGTTAGCCAGTTCGGCCAAAGTCAATGGTGTGATCCTGCCTATCATTGCCTTTTCCTTACCCCTGGCACAAGCGCTGGCAGCCCTCGAAGTACCACAGGGTTTTGTATATATGATTACTGAAATTACTGACAACCCAACATTGATTATTTTATTGATGATCAGTATTTTGATACTTGCCGGTTGTGTGATGGAAACCACCCCGAATATCGTTATCCTGGCGCCGATAATGCTACCACTGGCACAGGAAATCGGCATGTCTGAAATCCAGTTCTGTATTATGATGATTACTTCTTTAGGGGTTGGGTTTATCACACCGCCACTGGGGCTTAACTTGTTTGTTGTTTCCGGATTAAGCGGTACTCCGATTTTGTCTATAGCTCGCCATGCAGGCACTTATGTATTAGCAATGCTGGCTATTGTTTTTATGCTTGCCTTCATACCTGAATTGTCACTGTGGGCTTTGCCTGACAGCTTCAGATAAACATTGCGACATGCCGGATAGAACTGTACTTTGAAACAATCTTCGCTTAATTTGTTCTAACAATACTTTTACTTTAACTGAGGCCGAAGCCGTGACTAACTCTGAGACTATTTGGCATGCATTAGTCAATGCCGATGTAAGCAAGGTTGCTTACAATCCTTGCAATAAATTAAATGCAGTGATGCAGCAGGTTCCCGAGAATATTAAGGTATTGAATATTACTAAAGAATCGTCTGGGTTAGGCTTGTGTTTCGGTCGTTCATTGGCAAACCAACGATCGGCCATGTTCATTCAGAACACCGGACTGGGCAATTTGATCACAGAGTTGTACACCATGCATAAACTTTACCAGGCCGCCCTGCCGATTTTCGTTTCCTGGCGTGGTCACTATCAAGAGCCGATTGAGGCACAGATAATTTTTGGCGAAAAGATCGAGTCCCTGCTGCAGGCTATTGAGGTTGAATACCAAATTTGTGAAACATCCTCCGATTTGGAAAATCTGGATCAAAGCGTTGCCGAATGTTTTAGTCAAAACAAAGTGAAAGTTTATTTGCTCTCGCCGCAGTTATGGGAGCAAAATTCAGCTGATTACCATGTTTTTGGAAGCCCGCAACTTAATGGCGTTGAAACACGGACCAGCGGTTATTCCGGTCAACCTGCTTTAAACCGTAAGGGTGCAATCGATGTCATTATGGAAAGTGTTCATGATAATGATATTGTGATTTCGCAGATCGGTTTTCCATCCAAAGAAGTTTATAACAGCAAAGATCGAGATCGAAATTTTTACATGCTTGGCGCGTTGGGTGCGGCAACACAAGTCGGGATTGGTTTTGCTATGGAAAGACCCGATGATCATGTCTATGTGATCGATGGTGATGGTGCTTTCTTTTTTAATCCTAATCAATTAGTGGATTTGGCTGTTTATAAACCTGAAAATCTGACTGTAATCTGTCTGGATAACGGTAGCTGGGGATCAACAGGGAACCAGCCGACATTGAGTTCTTCCGGTATGAACATTAGCTCAATTGTTGAAACACTGGGAATACAAAATATCGCGATGACAGACAGCCCTGATGAGTTAAAAAAGTTAATCGCACAACAACCACAATTTCTTCATTATTTTATTCACGCAGGTAACGATAAAACAGGCATTGAAATTCCAATGCGCGCAGTCGAAATCAAACAGCGTTTTATGAACGCAATTACAGTTAACCATTAGTTTTTAAGGACCCAGTATGGCCATCAGGTATTATAAAAAAGCCGACAAACAAGCATCGACTAACGACGAGAAAACAAATCAGATCGTCTCTGAAATGCTAAGTAAACTAGAGCAAAATGGTGAATCTGCTGCGCTTAATTATTCTAAAAAATTAGATGGTTATGATGGCGAAGTCATTGTATCACCAGAGCATATCGAGCAAGCTGAGTCGCTATTATCTGATCAACTAAAAGCTGACATTGCCTTTGCTTATGAACGGATTACTAATTTTGCCAAAGCACAAAAACAATCCATTTCTGAATTCGAAACTGAAGTTTATCCGGGCATGTGGTGTGCACAGAAGATCATCCCGCTAAATACAGCAGGTTGCTATGTGCCGGGCGGTCGTTATGCACACGTCGCGTCGGCCATAATGAGTATAGCCACCGCAAAAGTAGCAGGGGTAAAAAACATCATCGCTTGCTCTGCACCAAAGGATGAAAACGGTATCGACCCCGGCATACTTTACACTATGAATTTATGTGGAGCCGACTACATATTAAACTTAGGCGGTGTGCAAGGAATTGCCGCCATGGCCTATGGATTGTTCACCGGACATAAAGCCGATATTCTGGTCGGTCCCGGCAACAGATTTGTAGCCGAAGCAAAAAGGCAACTGTTCGGACGCGTCGGTATAGACTTGTTCGCCGGTCCGACTGAAATTCTCATTATTGCTGATGAAACTGCTGACCCTCACGTTGTCGCTGTTGATCTTGTCGGTCAGGCCGAACACGGCATGGATTCACCGTGCTGGTTGATTGTCAAATCCGAGCAACTGGCCGCTGATGTAATGTCAAGAATGGACGCGCTGATTCAGAATTTGCCAGAAACTGCACGCAATGCGGCCCTGGCTTCCTGGGTTGAATATGGGGAAATTGTGATCTGCGATACTGATGAAGAAGTGGTGCAGATCAGTGATGAATACGCCGCTGAACATCTGGAATTACATACCGGCAATGATCAATGGTACGTTGATAACCTGACCAACTACGGTTCATTATTTATTGGTGAGGAAACGACTGTTGCTTTTGGGGACAAGTGTTCCGGTACCAACCATATTTTACCTACCAAGGGAGCTGGCAAATACACCGGTGGTTTGTCTGTACATAAATTCTCAAAAGTGGTTACGACGCAGCGTATGACGCAGCAAGCAACTGAGGAAGTGGCTGCAGTGTGCGGGCGTATCTCTCGACTCGAAGGCATGGAAGCGCATGCCAGAACTGCCGATGTGAGACTGGAAAAGTACCACTCAGTCTGATCCGGCATTACAAACAAATTATTTTGATGACATGTCGTGCAACGGTATTGATTCTCGCAAGTGATTAATACCTAAAGTAATGCCTGCATCTGATGAATGAAAAACTTTTAAATCAGGCCGCCAGTATTCACGACTTAAGAAAACTAGCCAAATCACGCATTCCGGGTTTTGCTTTTGACTATCTCGAAGGTGGTTGTAATAACAACCTGGCCCTTGAAACCAATCGGGCCGCTCTCAACGCCATACGACTTCAACCCTGCTACCTTAGGCCCAGCGGCAAATTGAATTTAACTTCTGAGTTATTCGGCAAACGGTACTCGGCACCATTCGGTATTGCTCCCATTGGGTTAAGCGGTGTTGTTTGGCCGAATGCATCTATCATTCATGCTAAAACCGCGCATGAGATGAACATTCCCTTTATCTTAAGCAGTGTAGCCACCACCTCGATTGAAAAAGCCGCTGCCCATGCTAAGGAAAATTTCTGGTTTCAGCTCTATCCACCCAAGGACCATAACATCAGAAATGACCTGCTGATGCGTGCCCGCAATGCAGGTTGTAAAACATTGGTGGTGACCATTGATGTACCCAGCCCAAGTTGGCGACCCAAGGATATTAAAAACGGCTTAGCTGTACCACCCAGAATATCTGCCAGTAGTATTTTTCAATCTGCGTTACGTCC
Organism: Arenicellales bacterium; assembly: GCA_028284225.1. Lineage (GTDB taxonomy): Bacteria > Pseudomonadota > Gammaproteobacteria > Arenicellales > JAHEKD01 > JAHEKD01. The sequence continues at coordinate 13,125 of JANQSD010000016.1, read as the reverse complement.
AAGGTGGTCCGCTGCCACCTTAAAAATAGGTATTCCGGAGTTTGAAACGCTTAAACCTTATTTGCAAGGAAGCAAAAACCTTAAGGAAACAGCCAGATTGATACGGCACACATTACGTGAAGTTGTTGATGAAACAGTCATCAAACAGATTAGACGTGACTGGCCAGGCAATTTAGTGATTAAAGGTATTCTATCCGTCAATGATGCAAAAACCGCCTACCATTACGGTGCTGACGGCATTATTGTTTCCAATCATGGTGGGCGGCAATTGGATGCAGCACAATCACCAGTAAATGTATTACCGTCAATCGTTAAAGCAGTCGGCGATAAATTAATCGTCATGACGGATAGCGGCGTTGAATCGGGTATTGATATCGGACGCTATCTGGCATGCGGTGCACAAATGGTTTTTTCAGGACGTGCCTTTATGTATGGCACCGGTGCATTTTCTGTTAACGGCGGCCATCATACTTACGCTATTTTATATAGCGAGCTAAAACAATTATTGGAACAACTGCATTGTAATTCAATATCTGAGCTGCCGAATTATTTGGCAGCATAGTGACACAATTCCAAACTAGAACATTGTTGCGCTATTAAAACTGAATCCGTCATCCCGAACTCCAACCCAGCATTAGCACAGGATTGACCCACAGTCCGGTGTATTCAAGAATTATTTGGATACCGGCCTACGCCGGTATGACGATATTGAAGTTAATTGCACATCAGCAATGAAACTAACCGTTCTCAGAGGACCCAGCACCACGTGAACGTAGAACCATTTCAGGATCGACTAAACTACTTGGTTCATCAACAGCAATTTCATAGACTCTCTCGAAGTCTGCAGGCCCAAGAATTTCTGCTGCACGAGCCATATGCTCTGCAATCATCTTATTGATATTCTCGGCCATAACCTCATGGCTCTGAGTTTGAAGCTCAGTTTGAATTCTAGCCAGTTGTCCTTGAAAGGCCTCGCGCAAAGCTATTAACTGCGTTAACTTGTCCGGATCATAATCAGTACCGAGTACGTCGGTTAAATGGGCGATAAAATCATCCGGTGGATCACTTGCCTGGCCTGACATCCGAACTCCTGCACAACTGCTGCGTAGTTTATTCCAGTCTGACTGATTGCTTCCATAGGTTCCGTATAAGTGTGAACTCAGCCAATATCCTCGTGCCAGTTTAACGGTCAAGGGCCCGTTTGTCGAATATAGAACCTGATTTGCGAGTTGATGACATACACCATCAATGCCATATACAAATATGCTGCCATGTGCATTTGGGTCGTTGGGTTTGCAAATACAGCTTGAAACAGCGAGATCACCATTGGCATTACCAATCGCGCCATCAGGATAAACCTGGCTGACCCCTTGAGGATGGTAAACCCCCCAGCAGTACCAATATTCTCCGTTAGCTTGTTCCACTTCCTGGATAGTCTGATAGACCGGAGGTGGAGCATAGGTCGTAACCCAAGTGTGGTCAAGACTGGGGGCGAACTTGAGCGGATGCACCCAAGCATAAAGTATTACAGTATTTTCGGTAACCATTTTAAGCCTCTGTTGTTTTTAATTTAAATATTAAAGTTAGTTTGGTTGTTTATTAAAGATCATTACTATTTGGCACTGCTTATATCAAATCTCCTGATGATTAAGCGCCGGTGAAAAATCAAACTCTTTCTATGACCCAACGGCCTACGTTCGGGTTTGCATAATCTGCATCTTGCCCAACACCGACCCAGAACTTGTGCCAAGTTTCACGAGGTAATATTTTGCGGGGCAACCAGTGTGTATTGCTGTTCAATGCATGATATTCGAGCGTAACTTGTGAGCCCCAGGTTAAACCCCAACCTAATGTTTCTCGATTAGCATTTGAAACATACCATTGGCTATACCACCAACCTTCATCTTTACCCAATATGCAATAATCAGAAACGCTGAATTTCGTATCGGCTACTCGCAGATAAGACTCATTACGACTGTCAGTAGGCCAACTTGCCGCAATTTGGATATAAACCAGACCTGTTGTACGTACAAATTGATTGTCGGGTATCGCCGGATTTCCTGAATAACCCAAGGCAAAGCGAAACGGATAAGCTTGAGATTGATTAGACGTGAATCTAAGATTACTACCATTGGTCGTCGAATCTCCAGTAATGTATTGTCCATCACATGGATGTCCGGTACTTCGATATCGCAACCGAAACACATCACCAAAACATATTAATTCATTCGCTTCGGGATCGTTTTCTGCATTCCAGTCTCCTGATAAATGTCCCAATTCAATATCGGTTCGTGGGTTAGCGGCCCTGGTGAGTACACCCTCAAAGGTCGGGGCAACTTTAGTTCGTTCAAAAAGTCCATAGTGGTCGGCGCTTACTCCAGCAAGCTTGAGGATCGTTGCTGGAATTGACGTGTGATCATAGGGAAATGACAGCCCTGCAGATGAAGTTTTAGTTGAACGAAACACAGTACCCGGCTCGACCATCGGTGAAATTAATAATGTCGGCACTCTGGGCCCGACACGGTTAAACCTGAACCCGGTCGGATGAGCAGTGTCAGGCATCACATTGTCAGGCGGAGGCACATGATCATAAGTGCCACCATGCTCATCAAAAGTAACCAGCAGCAATGTATTGGCCCAGGCTTTTTGGTTACTCACCAAACTACTATAAATCGCCGACAAGAATTGCAATCCCGGCCGTATGTCACCAGGTGGATGAAGATCATTACCTTGAAAGCCTTCAAGTCTTCCCAATTCTTTTTTCTCTAATGTCCAGCTTGGCTCAATAAAGCTGAAGAATGGCAACTCGCCACGGCGCGCATCACGGTGAAAAGCTCCAATTCGGGGAAAGTATTCATCGCCAAAGGTGTTTAGCTGAGAAAAGCATTGCCGGGTCCAAGGTTTTGAACCCAAACCATCAGGCGGAAATTGATTCTCCCAATAAATCTTCCAGGTTTTATTTAATGTCGTCAATCTATTCCAGATCGTAGGTACTGTAAAAATGTTAATTCCTGAACTATTGTTATTAGTCAAACCCTGTGATGTACCGCATGCCATAAAGGCTCGATTCGGATTAGTCTGCGTCGGTGTTGAACTATACCAGGCGTCACTGACTGCATACGCATGTGCTAATATTCCAAATGGATACGTTTGAGAATAGGTGCCGGTCTCCATCACCCGAGAAATCGAATCATAGCTTGGATTAGACCCTAATGCCGTCGCATAATCGGCAGCGAATGCATCCATTTTAGGCTTTACGCCTGCTGGAACATTACCGTTGCCATCATCAATTGGAGGTGAGTTTGGATTCCAAGGCCCATATATCTGCCGTGTCATATGTTCAAATTCTTCATGCGGGTCGACAGGCGGCGGCAATAAATATTCAACACCGTCAATCGTTGTCGTTTTAAAACCGCGAGTCGGCGTAAACAATTCAACCTCGCTGCCCGTTAACACAGGGTTTGTATAACGTGCAGGATCAAGACCCTGCAGGCCATTATAACGAGCCATAGGGGTATCTGGAATAAAGTGTGAAGGCCTGATTGACTGGTATGCCCAGCCCAGCATATTGTCAAATGATCGATTTTCGAACATGACAACAACTATATGCTTAACTTGCGGTATCGCATCAGTTGATGTACTTTGCATAATATCCTCCTTTTGTTATTTTTAATTCAAATGCTACTCCTTAGGTTTTAGTCTTTTATTATCATTTAATCTTAAACTTCATAATACCTGCAAAATCATAAAATTCAACAGTATTTACAAATGACTTACTAAATAATCCTTATGGAAAAAATAAATAAGCGGCTATGACTTGTTTAAGCAAACACCAAACTCACTAATCTGCTGCAACAGATGCCAATACACAACGTAAAACATCATAATCATATTGCTCATTCAAGACTTGAAAAAGAGGTTTGATTCTTTGCTTCTCATCCTCATCCAATAATTCGTAGGCATCAATAATATAGTCATATTCGTTTTGCTCCAGGTCGATAACATCCAGCACATCAACCAGGTCTTTTTCAATCGCCTCAGACAAGTGCTGATAAATTGTTGAGATATTAAGATTACGCGCCTTTGAAATAGCTAAAACATCTAATCCATTTGAAAATAATGCCAGTGTTTCGTTTACTGTGTTGCTTAGTCGGTTATTTAACAATTCATTGCGTGGATGCTGTTGCAGAATCTTTATAAATATATCCCCGTACTTATTAAGCTTATGCTCACCAATACCGCTTATGCTGCTCATCTCGTCCAATGTTTCAGGCCGCTGGCTTAATAAATCAAGTAATACCTTGTCATGGAAAATGACATAAGGAGGAACATTTTGTTGACGGGCCAGTTTTTTTCGGCATTCACGCATTGCTTCCCATAATGGTTGGTCGACCAATCTGATAGCGCTGCCGGATATCGGTTTCTTTTTTGATTCCAGTTTGCGCAGGGCTCGAAGATTCAATTGCTTTTGCTGCCGTAATATCGGTTTTGCTGAATCAGACAGTTTCAGTGCACCGTATTCAAAATCTACCCGCAAATAACCTAATGCTATTAACTGCCTGAAAATACTGCGCCACTCAATTTCAGTATGTTCTTTGCCAATACCATAGGTACTTAATTTATTGCTGCCAAATTTACTTATTCGAGAATTGCTTTTGCCTAACAGCACATCAATCAGATAATTAACACCAAATCGCTGTTCGGTTCGATAAACACATGAAAGTGCTTTTTGTGCCGCAATAGTGGCATCCCAGGTTTGTGGCGGTGCAATACAATTATCACAATTGTTGCAACTAGCTGGTGCTGATTCATCAAAGTAATTCAAAATTCCATGGCGACGACAACTAATCATTTCACATAAACCCAACATTGCATTAAGTTTGTGGTGTTCAACACGCTTTTGTTGGTCACTGGCATTGGACCCGGACATTAATTGCCTAAGCATGATGGCATCCTGCAATCCATATGCCATCCAGGCATTAGCCGGCTGACCATCACGCCCTGCCCTGCCGGTTTCCTGATAGTAAGCTTCAACACTTTTGGGCAAGTTCAAATGCGCGACAAAACGCACATCAGGTTTATCAACCCCCATTCCAAAAGCGATTGTTGCAACAATGATAACGCCTTCTTCATTTAAAAAGCGTTGCTGGTGTTGTGAGCGTAGTGAATTTGATAAGCCGGCATGATACGGCAATGCTACCCGCCCTTTATCAGCCAGCCAGTTCGCAATCGACTCTGTTTTTTTACGCGACAAACAATAAACAATGCCCGAATCTTGTAGATGGTGAAGACTAAGGAAATGCCATAATGATTGTTTGGCATTGCCTTGTTCATTAATTGAATAACGAATATTGGGCCGGTCAAAACTGTTTATATACACATCAGCAGATTGTAAATTCAGTTGTTCAATTATTTCCTGACGTGTACGCCTGTCCGCCGTTGCGGTCAAAGCTATTCGCGGCACCTCAGGGTAACGCTGGGCCAGAATAGATAGCTGCTGATATTCTGGCCGAAAATCATGTCCCCATTGGGAAACACAATGTGCTTCATCTATAGCGAATAAACACACTTGAACCCGGTCTAACAATTCCAGCATTGACTGGGATAATAATCGCTCAGGTGCCACATACAGCAGATCTAAGTTACCCGTCAGTAATTTGGCTTCAATTTCCCTGGTCTGATCAATGCTCAACATTGAATTTAAATATTCCGCCTTGATTCCAAGCTGGTGTAAGGCCTCAACCTGATCTTGCATTAATGCAATCAAGGGTGAAACCACCACACCCACACCCTCTAACAATAGTGATGGAATTTGATAACACAAAGATTTACCGCCACCGGTAGGCATTAATGTCAAGGCATCTCTTCCTGCTAATAGTGACTGAATGATCTGCTCCTGATTAAGACGAAAATCAGGATAACCAAAAATCGTCTGCAGCAGCTTTTTAGCAGACTGGATAGTGCTTGAGTTAGAACTCACTGTTGAGGTTTTTATTGCTGAGTTAAGTAAGATTGAAAATTATAAAAGAATCACAAGTTTCTGATAGAATTTTTTACGATCAACTCCATCATTATAAGAAATGAGTTTATTTTATTTCTTTTTATAAAAGAGTAACTTAAAAACTATAAATCAGGGCGTTTACTGCATTTAATCCTATTAAAACTATAGAATAAATCCTACATGGTCCAACTATTACTGGCCGAGGTTATAGCCGGTAACGTGGGCGCTTTACTTTAACTACAACTTTTTGTGTACTGATATTTCCTGAAAAATCTCTACACTCTATTGCCAACTTATGCTTCGTTCGTGGTAGCGCTACTAACGCTACTGTATCCGTGTCTATCATTTCCCAAGTCGGATTCCATCTAATATATCTTTTCAACCACCACTTGATGCGTTTCCAGAAACCTGATCTGGGCATTTTACGTAATCTGGTTTTGACATCGGTGACCTTGCACTGTACTGCCTTATCTACAGCATCCTGAGCATCGACGATAATATCAATCGGCACAAAGCGTCTATTGGGCGGCCAAATTGATCGTGGGTTGGTAGTGATCGAATTAATGGTTGGTGCTGTCGTATCCACCACCGTGACTAACATTTGCTCATTGATATTGTTGCCGCTTGAGTCCGTTGTAGTGATTTCAACTTGGGTTTCACCTACAGGAAATATATTGCTATCAGGAGTAACAGTTGTCGTGACATTGCCGCAATTATCCGCTGCTGAGAAAACCGGTGTAAATTCAGCCCCTTTGTTGCTCGTGGCTTCCAGAGTTTGATCTTGGCCTAAGCTCAAAGTTGGATTTATTGTATCTTTAATATTGACCTGGGCCGTACAACTATCGCTTAAACCAAATTCATCTGTCACTGTTAAAGTAATGGTTCGAAAGCCAATGTCGGGACAGGAAAATGAGTCGGTATCAAGCGTGTATTCGAGTGCATGGCCATCAGGATCAGAGGAACCATTATCAATATCATGAGCCAGCAAGATAGCCGAACCGTCCTCAGAAAGCGGCAGTTCAACATCACGACAAGCGGCTTGAGGTACCTGATTAGTACCGGTTACTGTTAATTGAGAACCTGCAATCTCCTCAAATCCCAATAGCTTGAAGACACTCTTGGTATCATCACCGTCGGCATTATAGTAATCCATATCAGCAAGCTTAATAGGCTCGGGCGAAAGCTCCGCTGTCGCTTGTACTGCCTTATAGCTAAATTTTGGCAATAAAATACCTTTGGTTAAAACACTGACTATCTCTTTTTCAATTAATGGTGTCAGCATAAAATTTGTATCATTACTAAAACGATTGTTAGCAAGCGTATAACTAGGCGTAATCACCAAGGTGCCGCCCGGATGAATAAAATCAAGATCATCACCTACGGCAATACTAGTGTTATTGGTTGACTGATAAACACCACTTCCAGAAGAAGTTTCAACCTGAACCGGACGACTGAAATTTAATTTTATTTGTAGATTAGGTTCAAACTTCAGGTCCTTTTCGAAATGAAACACGGTTCCTATATCGAGATCAAACGCACTTGCGGATACATTCCACCAGTCTAGAGGCGGTACCGCTATCATACTGGCCTGAGCCCCCATAGGTACATTGGTAGCCACAGCGATAAGCCCGTCTAAATCTATGTCAAGCCGACTGACATCCGGAGCTTTAAGCCCCTGATTTAATAACCCTAAAATCACCCCAGTGTGATTACCCGCCCAGAGCTTATGATTAATATAGGATTCAACGGCCTTTTCAGACAACACGGTTTGTTGTTGGAACTCGCCTTCATAGTTAGCCTTAAAATCATCTATTTGATGTTCTGAATCAAGCAGGGGAACGTCCATGGCAGGGATTTTGATCCCCAACTCAGTAACAACATATCCCAAACCTAACGGCCCTTTTTTCAGTGCTTTGGTAGTCGGTGGTCCACCTGGCACTAGTGGGGGACCTTGGATTTTGACGCCGGTGCTAATTTCCAGTGGTGGATCAAAGACACCCAGCAATGTATCGATGATACAAGGTTCAATACCGGTTATATCGCAGATATGATTATTAAAAATATAAGGATTCAATTCACCATTGCCAACTTGGGCACTAAGCATGGGTATATTTGACTCATCGAACAACACTTCACTACTTGATTTTTCACCATTGGTATCGAAATCCCATAGATCAAAACTCTCTTGTCTTTGCTGCCAGTTTATAACTGAACTGGTTTTATCGTATTCAGGATAAGGATAGTGAACCGTTCCCTGGGCATTACTGGTTGAGTCTTGATAAGTATCAAACCACATCGACGCACTCGGCCAGCTACTTGCCATGTTGAGCGATGAATCTTCTGTATCCTGGCTAGTTGAAATCTTAAAATGCTCGCCGCCATCCATATTATCAGTGGCACTTATATCAATCTTGACTTTGGGCCGGTATTCGATGTCAACGCTACCCGGTTGAATTTCAATACCGCCTGAAACACCCATTTTTAGCTGATAATCGTAATCAATCACAACCCCTGAATCATACGCAGAACCGTCTTCAAGACTCAGACAGATATTTGCATCGCTAGCCGATGCCAGTGGATTATGGAAAAAGCCTATCGGGCAGGTGTAACAGCTGTTATCTGAGGTGTTGTAAAACTGTCCTTTATCACACCCTAAAGATTTTTCACCATTATCTTGAAGCGCCAGCTGATTATCCTGAGCAAAGCAAACACCTCTTTGATTCGCAGGCAGACTACTATCATGCTTGAAACCGCTTGGACAAGAAGCACATTTACCCGTCAACACATCATAGAATTCACCACTAGGACAAAACAGCTGCACATCTTGCGGGTCAATTGCTACAGAATTTGCATAACACACTCCAGGTGTATTAACAGATAGTCCAGAATCATGCATTAAATCATCCGGACAAGTATAACAACCGTTTAAATCTCCAAAACCACCCAGAAACTCTCCTGCTTTACATGCGAACAAGTTATATTTATGTGTAGCCGTCGTTCCTATATCTTTGTAACAAACCCCTTTTTCTTCCACCCGTTTTGACGGATCGTGAATATAACCAGAATCACATCTATGGCACTTTGTGGAACCAAAGTTTGCAAATGTGCCTCCCGGACAAGGTGTAAATATACTTCCAACATCTTTTACAAATGTCGCCTTTTTATTATTCCTTTTTTTACAAGCATTATTATTGTTAACAGACAGCCCTGTATAACTGTATCCTGATGGACAACTATAGCAACCAACCGGATCAACCAATCCACCGGAAAACTCCCCTTCTGTGACATCACAACTATCAGGTGCATCATGGCCCGTATAATCAGCCGCTTCATTACGCTGACATACCTTTGGATCATCGACGTCAAAAAGAAAATGATGTTCGTAACCCGAAGGGCAACTATAGCAATCTCCCGACTGCAGATCCAAAAACTCACCTGCACCACAGAAAAACTCAGGTGAACCTTTAACAGTGGCTTTTTCTAGGTTGGTTTTCTTGAAACACACGCCTGGCTCTGTGACCGGTTTAGTGAAATCATGGCTATATCCATCCGCACAGCTAAAACAATCACCAGAAACAGGATCAATAAACCTGCCGGTCCCACAGATCAAATTGGCAGTTCCTTGCTTAATCGGCAGGCTATTTTTAACATTAACTCCACCGACACCATCAATCGTACCTTGATCATTCAAATCCAAGACATCGTGTCTAAAAGAAAGAACAGGTAATTCCACTCCTGGACCCCAAACATTCTGTCCGTAATTGTTAAAACTCGGAGCATCAAGGATTGACATCACATCGGCAGATTGAGTTTGACCAGAGATGGGTACAACTATTAATGAAGCGACAATAACTACCTGTAGAAACATTTTTGTTAACAAAACCAAATTACTAATCGATAAATTGATTTTTTCAGCCCGACTTTGTAACTCGGTTAATTGTATTTTATTCATCAACGATTCCCACTTAGTGATGTCCCCGAATACACCCTAGCAAGTAGAAGTCGAAATTTACATTCATCCAAAAGGATGAACTTTGCACAAAGCGCAGTTAATGCCTAGAATCAAATGCAATAATCCCGTTTCTATGAAACATGAAAGAAAAACACCGACTTAAAGCAGAACAACTCAAACTGATTCAGCGGCATATGCCCGTTATTTTGATTGGCAATTTAGCTGTTTCGGCCGCATTGGTGATCATGTTGTTTAATTTTGTAACCCATACCAAACTGCTGGGCTGGATAGCATGTATTTACGTCATATCGGCTATCAGAGCGATCTTTCATCGGCGCCTTAAAGACTCTGATATAGAAAATAACTTCGCACGAATATCGTTTGTATTTATTGCTTTTTCCTTATTATCCGGTTTGTTATGGGGATCAGCCGGAATATTATTTTTTAGTCCTGAACAACCTTTGGCAATGTCATTTCTGGCACTGTTGTTAGCCGGTATGACAGCGGGCTCAGTTGCATCCACTTCGGCCTATCCACCTATTTATTTCAGTTATGCTATCCCGACTTTGCTGCCACTGGCCTTGCTCTCTTTTATAAGTGAACAAGACGGTATGACTGCCTTTGGCGTGTTAATTTTATTATTTTTAGCAATCAACTTGGTTTACTGTCTCAATATATACAAAACAATTATTGAAAGCCTTAATCTGAGGTTCGAGAATGTTAATTTAATTGACGCGCTAAAAGAACAAAAAGAAATAGCAGAACAAGCCAACATCGCCAAATCAAAGTTTCTTGCTGCGGCCAGCCATGATCTGCGCCAACCCTTGCATGCCCAAGGCCTGTATTTAGACAGCTTGAAGTCACAAATTACAACAGAAAAAGGCAAGCTGGTTTACAACAAGGTGCTAAATACTAAACAGTCCTTAGATCAACTATTCAATGGGTTGCTGGATATCTCCAGGCTTGATGCAGGCGTAGTCGAAGCAAACTTAAGCGTCTTTGATATAAAGGATATTTTAGTTGACTTAAAAGACGAATTCATTCATCAGGCACTACAAAAAAATCTTCAACTGAATTTGGATTCTGTTTCAACAAACGTTAAATGTGACAAACTGCTGCTGCAGCGAATCATCAGAAACTTAATTTCAAATGCAATTCGCTACACAGATAAAGGAGAAATTAATATTGTATCCAACATTGATAATAACAAAGTGAAAATAGATATCATCGATAGCGGCAAGGGTATACCCGAGTCGGAATATGAAAATATTTTCTCAGAGTATCATCAATTGGAAAATCCTGAACGGGACAGAAACAAAGGGCTAGGTTTAGGCCTTGCTATTGTGAAACGACTTTCGACGCTGTTGGACATAGACATATCTGTAAGCTCACAGGAGAATAAAGGATCTATATTCTCATTGCGCATCAATACAAGCGATGAAAAAATAACAGAACCTTGTAAGTCTGATCCAGTAATTGAACAGAAAAGTAATATTTCAGTTTTAGTTATTGACGATGAAATAGATATTTTAGAGGGTATGAAACAAATTTTAGACTCATGGAACCATCAAAGTATATTGGCTGAATCTGCTGATCAAGCAATAGAAAAACTGCTCGCCAAGGACCGTAGCCCAGACATCATTATTGCTGACTATCGCCTGAGGGAAAATCAAACAGGGGTTGATGCCATCGATCTTGTTCGTGACGAATTCAATCTGAGTATTCCAGGTATTATTATCACAGGCGATACTGAGGCGGGTCGAATCTCAGATATCAAAAAGAGTGGATACCGGCTGCTTCACAAACCGATTTCTTCAACTGAATTAAAGTTAGCCATTCATCAAGAGTTAGGTTAACTCTATTAACTGTTTCATTATTCAATTAAGCCAAGTTCCTGTCCTTTCACGACACAAGCAGTCCTATTGTTAACGTCAAAAAGCTTGAACAGTGAAGCTATGTGCGTTTTGACTGTGGGCTCACCAATGTTTAGAATCTGCGCAATGGTTTTGTTGGAATGCCCGCTGGCAATTAATTTTAGAATCTCCAATCTGCGTCCACTTAATTCAAGAACAACACCTTGTTTCAATCCACTAGCTGAATTTTCAGCTTTAATCGCTATCTTAGGCCTCAAGTGATGAAACTCTCTCGGCAAATATACTTCGTTCTCTAATACTGTATTAATAGCATTATCTAACTCATCGGCTGAATAATACTTTGGGATAAAGCCATTTGCGCCAAGATTTAACGCATGTTGAATTTCCTTCTCATTGGTCGTGGCAGAGATAACAATAGTGGGGAATAAAAGATTTCGCTGACTTAACGATTGCAAAAAACTCAACCCATCTATTCCGGGAAGATGTAAATCAACTAGAGCCAAATCGTATTTGTCAGCCTTATCAATTGAATCGATTGCCTGTCTACAATTGTTAAAGGCTACCACCTCATAGAAAGGAAATAAATCCAACAAAATGGTGCGGATACCATCTAGAAATAAACGATGATCATCTACAATGAGAATTTTCATTACTCACAGGCCTTTCCGAACCAAATATTATCGATAACAATTATAAATACTGACAAGAATTTCAATCCAGATCAATTAATACTTTAGTATGAACCATTAATCGACCCCATCATTATGAGTGACGCTCATTAAATTTACTGATCTTTAAAAATCAATCACTTACAGCGCTTGCCAACTTCAAAACCTCCAGAAAACAACAGTAAATGTGCCTTAATACCGGTTACTTTGGCACATATCTGGCACACTAGAAGCAATTGTTTCTGATGAAATATTCTTATTAGATCAAACATTCAATTCAAATAGTCAATAACCGAAATCTGGATATTGCCTTTTTCGACCACCTGATTCGAAGCCATTATTTTAGTTTCAAAAAACAATAAATATCAACAACTTACAAACTTTAACTCCTGGCGTTTACTGCATTTACTTCTATTAAATCCTTAGAATAAATCCCAATTCTTTCTCAATTAGTAATCTTGGCTATTTAGCTTTAAAACTCCAATGGAACCTAAATTAATACATAAAAGTAGCCAATTATTCTTACTACAAGTGACCTTTCCCCTGTAATTAGAGCCATGACATTGATGAGATTTCCAATTAATCTATGTTTTAGGAGATCTCGACATGAAGAAGAAACGTTATTCTGAA
>JANQSD010000014.1 GCA_028284225.1 Arenicellales bacterium | reverse complement strand
TGGCGCGCCCGGAGAGATTCGAACTCCCGACCACCTGGTTCGAAGCCAGATACTCTATCCAACTGAGCTACGGGCGCAGAGCGTAAATTCTAACTCTTTTTAAAGACAGGTTGGTAACTATTTGAACTAGAGACGTTCTAGTATCTTCTTTGCAACTTAATCTAGCTCAAATAATAAGATTAAGTAATTATTTTGCCTGCCGAGGAAATTTTTTGATCTTACTCAGGTCATAGAATGTATTAATTAACGCCAGATTTAAAATTATGAATAGAATTGCCAGAGAAAACATCAAAACACTAGAGCAGACCAAAACAGTCGTAAACTCACTATCTGATCAGATGTACACACACTTATCAACCTCCAGTATTGGCCAGCATATTCGCCATATTCTGGACCATTATCTGGCTGTGCAACAAGGATATGATGTTGGCTATATTGATTATAATGCTCGCAATCGTAATAGTAATATCGAATCTGACCGTAAAGCTGCAATTAATTTAATTGATACAGTCTCTGTATGGATTAAAAAATCATCATTCGTGGACAAGCCCTTGGTAATTTGTACAGAAGTATCCGTTTCTCAAACTGAGAATGTTACCATTTCAAGCAACTTGTCCCGTGAGTTGTGTTATCTGCTCAATCACAGCATTCATCATTTGGCTTATATTAAACTACTGGCAAAAAGTTGGGATATTTCATTTGCTTCTGATGTAGGGGTAGCTCCCAGTACCGCGAGCTACCTACGCCAGCAAAACGCCACCTAGCCCGAGTATAAATTTATGTGCACTGTAACTATGCACAGTAATGCCGATGGATTGGTTATAACCATGAATCGTGATGAACGAATTGAACGCCATGAAACTGGATGGAACTTTAATACTAAATCTTCAGCTAACTACGCTTATCCAGTGGATGGTATTTCTAATGGGAGTTGGTTCGGCATTCACAGTTCCGGAATTATTTTATGTCTTTTAAATCGTTATCAAGATCATACAAAGATCACAGAGACCAGCCGTGGAGAAATCATTTTACAAGCATTAAGTCAGGAAAATAAAATTACAACCTGGCTAAATGATGAGTTTGATGCAGAAAATTTCAATCCGTTTAGATTGCTGGTTTTTCAGCAACAGAGTATTGATATATTTGACTGGGACAATAGCACTTTGAATCATCAACAGATTTTAAATCGGCCCTGGTTTATAACCACATCTTCATCTCAGAATGCCGAATTTATTATTCCTTATAGACAAAGGCTTTTCGCAAACTGGTTAAAAAATAAACCTACACAAACAAAAATAATCGATTTTCATCTCAGGCAAAATTCTAATGCAAAAAGTGAATCAATCCTAATGTCCAGAAAACACTCGCATACGAAAAGCCTTACACAATGCATTGTCGATAATAAAAACAGGCGAATAAATATCAATTATCTAGATAACCGTTCGTTACAACAGTTAATTAACAAAACACACAACCAAGCCTCTAATCTTTCTACCCGGTTTTCATTTAGACTCGATATTTGACAACTACTCTCAAGGACTTGAACTTGAAGTTAATTATTTTGTTAAACTCTTTATCAGTTTAATTGAGCACCCAGTATGACCACCATCAAACAGAACGATTTAATTCAAAGCGTCGCTGATTCGTTGCAATATATTTCTTATTACCACCCTCAGGATTATATTCAGTCGCTATATAAGGCTTACCAGATGGAAGAATCTCAGGCAGCCAAGGATGCTATGGCACAGATATTGATTAACTCACGTATGTGTGCCGAAGGCAAGCGACCAATTTGCCAGGATACCGGCATTGTTACAGTATTTGCTGAGATCGGTATGGATGTGCAGTGGGATGCCGAAATGCCGTTGGAGGATATGATTAATGAAGGTGTTCGCAAGGCTTACTTGCATCCTGACAACGTTTTGCGTGCGTCTATCCTCGCTGATCCTGCTGGCAAGCGCATTAACACCAAAGATAATACTCCTGCGGTTATCCATACCAAGATGGTAAGTGGGGATAAAGTCGATATTACAGTTGCTGCCAAAGGCGGTGGTTCGGAAAACAAGTCAAAGTTTACAATGTTAAATCCCAGTGATGATATTGTTGAGTGGGTATTAAAAACCGTACCCACCATGGGAGCGGGTTGGTGTCCACCGGGCATGCTGGGAATCGGCATCGGTGGTACAGCAGAGAAAGCCATGGTATTGGCAAAACGTTCATTGATGGACCCCGTGAATATCCAGGAGCTGATTGCCAAAGGTCCGGAAAACCGTGTCGAAGAGTTACGCCTTGAGCTCTATGAAAAAGTAAACGCACTTGGCATAGGTGCACAAGGGCTGGGCGGGTTGACGACTGTGCTGGATATAAAAATCCTGGACTACCCTACTCATGCAGCCTCAAAACCAGTGGCTATGATCCCCAATTGTGCCGCAACCCGGCACGTACATTTTACACTTGATGGTTCCGGAGTCGCTGAATTGCCCACCCCAAAACTTGAAGATTGGCCTCAGGTTACGTGGGATGCTGGCGCCAGTTCCAGGCGGGTCAACCTTGATGAAATCACAGCACAAGACATTCAGAGCTGGCAACCCGGGGAAACGATTCTTTTATCCGGCAAACTGCTGACCGGCCGCGATGCGGCGCATAAACGCATCCACGAATTAATCAGCTCTGGGCAAAGTTTACCTGATGGCGTTGACTTTAAAAACCGGTTCATCTATTACGTTGGACCTGTTGACCCGGTCAGGGATGAAGCGGTAGGTCCGGCCGGGCCGACAACCGCAACCCGCATGGATAAGTTTACTGAGTTCATGCTGGAAGAAACGGGATTACTCGGCATGGTCGGTAAAGCTGAACGTGGCCCTGTTGCCATTGAAGCCATTACCAAACACAAGGCTGTTTATTTGATTGCAGTCGGCGGTGCAGCTTATTTGGTGTCCAAAGCTATTCGTGCATCGCGCGTGGTCGCGTTTGAGGATTTAGGCATGGAGGCCATCCATGAATTCGAAATTGAGGATATGCCGGTCACTGTTGCCGTATCAAGCGATGGACAGTCTGTCCACCAGAGCGGTCCAAGTGAGTGGAAAATCAAAATCCAGCAATCTGCAGCTTGATTGTTTGATAGATTGATGTCGAACAAAAAACGAATCCTGTTGATTGCCTGTGGCGGAACAATAGCATGTACAACTGACGCCACAGGTGTCGCTAAACAAAGCCTGAGCGGGGAACAATTAGTCAATAATATTTCACAGCTTGCTGATTATGCTGAAATTGAAACCGTGCAGTTTCGCCAGATCAACAGCAGTAGCATCACGCTAAACGACGCACTGGAATTAATGAAGCTAATTAATTCGACAGAACATGATGGCTATGTAATTACCCATGGCACAGACAGTATTGAAGAAACTGCTTTTACACTGGACTTAATCCATTCCAGTTCAAAACCAATTGTCTTGACGGGTGCTATGCGGCATGCAAGCTTGCCCAGCGCTGATGGTAATGCCAATATCCTGGCAGCAGCGATTACCGCGGCTGATGCCAAGTCAGCAGATCAAGGTGTTATGGTGGTGTTGAATGATACTGTGCATGCCGCGCGTTTCGTGACTAAAGCACATACTTCTCGCCCGGATGCCTTTATATCAAAACCTGGCGGGGCAATCGGCTGGCTCAGCGAAAACAGGTTAGTCATGATAACCAGGTTGCAACGTCGACAATTGTTTAATCCTGAGGACCTGCGGCATCCTGATTTGGTTAATATTAGCAATGTTCCAATTATCACATCTTATAGTGGTGATGATGGCAAGCTGCTGAAACTAATCAGTGACTCAAAACAATTCCACGGCTTAATCATAGATGGACTTGGTGGTGGTCATGTAAGTGAATTAATGGCAGAGCAGATTGATATTGCAACCAACGAATTGATTGTTGTTATTACTTCACGAACGGGAGAAGGTTCAACCCTGCAAGAAACTTACGGCAATATAGGTAGTGAAATAGATTTAATCAACAAAGGCGTGATAATGGCAGGCTGGTTAAACGCAACGCAGGCCAGAATATTGTTGCAATTATCGCTGGTCGCAGGATTAGATAAACACGCTATAGAACATAAATTTCTAATATGAATTGATACTGTTATGTTTTGACCGTTAGGTGTGTAGCGGTTATCATTACTCAACATTCACATGGAAGTGATTATGCTAAATATGGATAACTTGTCTTGTTACGGTTTTACCCTGGCCGAAGTAGTAGTCAGCCTATTGTTGTTATCTATCGTAGCAATTGGCTCATTCAAAACTTTTCATTTGTCGCAGAGTTCTTCGAACTTAAGTTTAGTTAAATTCCAACAACTACAGATACAGCAACAATTACAATCGCTGAATAAGCTCAGACAGTCTTACTCAAACATAAGTGCTGACAATGAGTATGAATTATTAAACTGCCTGATCGAGCAGCATGATAGTTGTACTCAAACACCATGAATACTCACTGTGCGGGGTATAGCTTAGTCGAGTTACTGATCGCAATGGCGTTATCAGTGATTATCATCGGCTCACTGGCACCTATTAATAATCTGGGACTAAAAGCAACTGCCAGTCAGCAAAAAGTCATTAAAGCTATTAATCAGCTGCAGCAATCTGTCAAACAAATTGAGATAGAAGTTAAATCCGCAGGATCAACAGGCTGCCTGGTGGATAGAAATAATATTCATGATCGGCTATTTACCCAGCCTGTTGCAAGCAACAATCCATTAACAGAGCCTTGGTTGGCCGGCAATGTTAGTGGTAGCTGGCACCCAGCCAGTCCATTATTCTCTAATTCAAACATTAACGACACCAGCAATGCTGTTCATCTGATGTTTGCCGATTTAACCGATGTACCGTTAGATTACAACGATATAAATACAGCACCTGGCCGGGTTTTTTACATCACCAATTGTGCTGTAGCACAAATTAGCCGGGGCCGAGATTCAACTCATAAAAACAACCTTGGTGCTCAAATTTATCCATTTCAGTCTATTATTTATTACGTCAGGCGCATCGATAATACACAGGTGCTTTACCGGCAATATTTAAATAAATCCGGCAACCCGCGTAATGAACCGCTGATAGATGATATCAAAAGATTTAAAGTTGCTTATGCCGAAGCGACCAGTACAGACACTCTAATCTTCAAAAGTGCTAACACTGTTTCCGACTGGAGCAAGGTGTTGGCTATTTATGTGTTAATTGAAGTGCAAATTGAAAATTTATCTTATTCAATCTCAAGAATTATAACCATGGCGAACCATAATGCATAAGCAATATGGTTCAGTTATGTTAATTTTGTTAATTATTATTGCCTTGACTGCAATGACATCAGTTGTGATTTTGCAAACAAATACATTGCTGAAAAAACAGATTAATTTTGCGAATTTGTTACACCACGCTAATCAGCTTTTAATCCAGAGTATTGAGACAAAAATAACAAACTTTTCAACTGGAATAAATCTTGATGATCTTCCAAGAAGTGAAACGACTTCTCACAAAATTGGCAATCAAAATTTTACCGGCAAGCACTATATAAGCTCTATCTTGACAACAACTATTCCACTAGCAGGATATAGCCTCAATAGTCGTTATCAAACCAATGTATTTGAATTAAACACAACTATTACCGGTTCAAGTGTTAAGACAGCAAAGCAACACATCGGATTAGGGTGTCTGGGCATTAATGGAAATATCATTTCAAATCAAGTTGAAGCATTCTATTCACTCGACCTGGATCAAAATACTGATGCAGATATCACCTATCAGTTTGATTCGGCAAATGGAAAAATATGGAAAATCCGCTCCGGCACAGAGCTGCTAATTGACTTTGATCTTAACAGCAGCCAAAGTTTTAGCCGCCCTGATTTTGTAGTCATTAATTCAGGTACTACTTCGAAAATGGCTATTGTTTTTGTTATACAAAACACCAGCACAGTATCAGCAGCGGCTAATAACACTTTATATATACTTTTTGATAGCAGTTTAGTCACAGCACAAGTGGCGTTACCTTTGACAAATACTGAGTTAATTGATTTACAAACTCACCCTGTTTTTAATACTATGAACGCAGGTTATTTTCTAAGCTTAGATCATGGTCAACTAATCAGCTCAGCGATAACCACCATCGATAGACATATTTATTTTGCCACTCAAGCAGCCGTAGTTAATCCTGTTAGCGGCCTGAATGAGTACGCCAATAAATTCATTACTATCGAACTAAAAAATCAAACAGCAGTGATACCTTCTATTCAAGATATTTCTAGTACAGATGACTTGCTGAGTTTTCAATTAAACACATCCGACAATCAAATCATCTCCTTGCGTAGCCAATACGGCGAGTTAGTCACGGTTACAGGGGAATGCCGCAGACTTTATGAATATGAAAGCTAGAGGTTTCAGTTTAATAGAATTATTGATTGCAATGGCTATAACGGCAATTCTGTTGTCATTTGGGTTCAATACCTACAGCAATTCAAAAATCAAAGCAGAACTTCGAATTGAACAACAATACGTACTACAACTGCCTTCGCTGGTTGAGGACTATTTCTCCAGACATCTTCAATATCCACAGAGGCTCGATGACATCCTTATCCCACGAAACGGAAAATACACCACACCTAAAGGTTACTATG
The DNA here is from genome assembly GCA_028284225.1 of Arenicellales bacterium. GTDB lineage: Bacteria > Pseudomonadota > Gammaproteobacteria > Arenicellales > JAHEKD01 > JAHEKD01. The sequence continues at coordinate 101,370 of JANQSD010000014.1, read as the reverse complement.
CGATTAACTATGTAGCTAACGATACGGAGTATTTTTTTGTAGCAACTGGAAGCGACCGGATAGTAACTGGCGATATAACAAACTGCTATCAGCTTACTGTCTATTCCTCAGGCCAACTACAAGCGCTCGATAGCCATAATAATGACGTTTCAGCTGAATGTTGGGATTAGAGGTGTCCTATTTAAGCCGTTTTACGCAATTCGACCGGCAACGAAAAGGAGATGTTTTCTTTGCGTGTCACCAACTCATCGCTTTGGATCGCTCCCCAGGATGCTAATCTGTCAATAACCTGTTTGACTAATATTTCAGGGGCTGAAGCACCTGCAGTGATACCAATATTACTATTTTCATCAAACCAGTCTTTATTCATATCTTCAGGGCCATCAATAAGATAACTCGGAATACCCTGCTTTTCAGCTAGTTCTCGTAAACGGTTAGAGTTTGAACTATTGACAGACCCAACAACCAGCACTACGTCACAACTTTTAGCCAGGTCCTTAACTGCATCCTGACGGTTTTGAGTTGCATAGCAAATATCGTCTTTCCTGGGACCGACGATATTTGGAAATCGGGCACGTAGTGTATCTATTACTTTGGCAGTATCATCCACCGAGAGCGTTGTCTGAGTTACATAGGATAAACGGTCAGGATTTTTGACCACCAATTTGTCTACATCCTGTGGTGTTTCAACTAAATACATACCATCCTCGGCTTGCCCCATAGTACCCTCAACCTCGGGATGACCGGCGTGACCAATCAATATGCATTCGTAGTCATTTTTACGGTTTCTGATCACTTCCATATGAACTTTGGTCACCAATGGACAAGTGGCATCAAATACTTTTAGATCACGCTTTGCCGCTTCACTGCGGACTGCTTTGGATACACCATGTGCACTGAAAATAGCGATATTGCCATCCGGTACTTCATTGAGTTCATCAACAAACACCGCACCTTTTTGTTTCAGGTCTTCGACTACATAACGGTTATGAACAACCTCATGGCGCACGTAGATAGGTGCGCCAAAATTTTCCAAGGCCCGGTTGACAATATCAATGGCCCTGTCAACGCCTGCACAAAAACCGCGAGGGCTGGCAAGAATGACTCTCATTTGGCTGACTCCGATTGAGAATTTACTGGCTTGGGCATTCCGGGTAATATCCAACCAAAAGCATCGAATATAACCAGTGCGGCACCAATACTGATCGCCATATCAGCCACATTAAATGTGGCGAAATGCCAATTACCATAGTATACATCAATAAAATCTATCACCTTGGAATACAACACCCGGTCGATAAGATTACCGATGGCACCGCCGAGAATCATGGACAACCCTAATCCCTGTTGAAATTGATCAAGCTTCAATGACCACAACATGCGTATGATGATTACTGCTGCAATCAACGCCACCGCGGAAAAGAAAACAGTCTGCCAACCGCCAGCATCTGCGAATAAACTGAAAGCTGCGCCGGTATTGTAAGCCAGGGTAAAATTCAAGGACGGCAAGACAGCAACCGGTTGGTGCAAGGTCAGCAGATTTTCAGCAAGCTGTTTTGAAACTTGATCGATGACTACGATCAAACAGGCAATAGTAATGTACCTAGCCTGCATATTGCACCAGTACTTGAGAGTTTGGGTCAATCTGACTAAACAGGCTGGAGGATCGTTGAGACTGTGACGACAGATTGGGCCAAAACTCAAATAAGAAAAACTGTAACCGGCACAATACACGGTTAAATCTACTTTTAATTTGATAATAATAATACTGCTTCATTTGTTCGATTCCGACTGGTGCAATATGCAGGCTAAACATCTAACCTCCGATTATCCAGATACTTGCGTGCACTAATTGCATCAAGACTAATTTGTTGCTGTAATAACTCTATAGAATCAAAGCGTTGTTCATCGCGTAATTTATGCCGAAAAATCACCTTCACGTTTTTACCATAACATTGTTGATCAAAATCAAACACGTGCACTTCAAGTTGTGGACGTTGTCCATGCAGAGTTGGACGGTAGCCCATGTTAGCCACACCATGCTTAACATCGCCCAACCCATGTATGTCCACTGCAAAAACCCCGCTTACTAAAGTGCGGTTCTTCTTTAGACGCAAATTCATGGTTGGGAACCCCAGTCGTCGTCCCCTCTTTTCTCCATGAGCAACCCGGCCGCTAATATAAAAAGCGCGGCCCAGTAATTGCTCGGCGGCTTCAAATTCACATTCGCGCAATAATTGTCTAATCCGGGTACTGCTGACACGTTGACCACTTACTTCAAGTGTATCGGTATTTTCCAGTTTGAATTCATGTTTGTCGGCATAGGTTTGCAATAATTGGTAATCACCCCGGCGCTTTTTACCGAATCTAAAATCATCACCGACAATCAGGTTTTTGACATTCAAGCCTTGTAATAAAACCTGCTCGACAAAATCCTCAGCACTAGTATTAGCAAGCTTGTGATTAAAACGCATGACCAACAAATAATCCGGATTAAGCTGGGCCAGGGCCAAGTACTTTTCTCTTAAGCCCATAATCCTGTCAGTTGAGTCAGGACTGAAAAACTCATGTGGATGCGGTTCAAAGGTAGTAATAACTGAAGGAATATCTTTTTGGGCGGCTGTTTCAATGACCCGTCTAATAATAGCCTGATGACCGAGGTGAATGCCATCGAAGTTTCCAATGGACAGCGCGCAACCCATATCAAAGAGATGAGGACGAATCGTTCGAATAATCTTCATGCCAGAATGTAGATGAAAATTAACCGGCCCAGTCAGGAGACTGTTGCGACACTACTTTTTCCAATGACCGACGCTGTTTATAGTCGCTGTCATAATCATGATAATAGGATAAACTGGTCTCCGGGTATTTCCAGTTCAAATATCCATCACCGGTATCAAAATTAACAACGCCCAGCGTAACCGGACTAACACCCAAACGAATCATTTTTTCAATCCAATCCTGAACACCTTGCTTGTATTGATTTTCAAGTTCGGGTGACATGTCATCCAGTATTGACATTTTCTTCAGTTCGCATCGCAACGGATCAAGCGTTGCATAGGTCTCGTGAGTGATTTTTTTAATAACCGGCAGCAAGGCTTTAGCCTCATCTAAATTAAAATATTTGGCGTACTCGCGGTAGCCAATGTTGATCACATTTTCTTCCATTTACAACGGCTTATGCGTCACCAGCTGTTTAATTCTCAGTCCCATAGCATACGATAAAACCACAAAACTTGTCATCCCAATTACGATCCATATTGTGATATTAATGACGCGCTGAAAAAGACTATAGTCAAGCCACTTTTGAATATCGCCGGCACCAAAATAAACAACCACCCCCATTAAAACAGCCGCTGTAATCAATTTTATAAAATACATGATCCAACCTTGTTCAGGAATATATAAACCTCGTTTAATCAACAACCAGCCTAACATTGCTGCATTAGCCCAAGCTGAAATACTGAATGCCGCCGCCAGGCCGACATGCTTAAATGGCCACACCAATGCCAGGGCAAAAACCAGGTTAACAATCATCGCAATTACCCCGATCTTAACCGGTGTTTTAGTGTCCTGACGTGCATAAAACCCCGGCGCCAACACTTTAACCAGCGCCAAACCCAACAGACCAAACGCATAGGCCTGTAAACTGAGTGCGGACATCAACGTATCGTGTACAGTAAATTGATTATACTGAAATAGTGTAGCCATCAATTGGCCGCTTAATACGAACATTCCCACAACGGCAGGAACCACGATCAACAAAACCACTCTTAGCCCCCAGTCCATTAGGCGTGAAAACTCTCGCTCGTTGCCAGCGCTGTGTTGTTTTGACAAATTAGGCAGGATCACAGTCGATATTGCCAACACAAACAACGCCAATGGAAACTCCATCAATCGATCAGAATAATATAGCCAGGACACACTGCCGGTAACCAGAAATGACGCCAATACCGTATTTACAATGGCGTTGATTTGGGCAACTGATGAACCATAAATAACCGGCAACATCAGTTTAAACACTTTATTTACGCCGTCTTTTTCTTTATCAACTGCAGATTTTAAAGAGGGTACCGGCAAAATTGCCTGCCTTTTCAAAAATGGTATTTGTAACAATAATTGAGCAGCACCAGCTACACATACCGCTATTGCTAAAACTATTGTCGGTTGTTCACTACCCGGCACAAACCACACAGCAGCAATAATCAAACAAATATTTAACAACACCGGTGTTACCGCAGGAATAGCAAAGCGGTCATAGGTATTTAAAATACCTGCGGCCATGGCCACTAAGGAAATAAAAAATAAATAAGGAAATGTAATTCTTAGCGCGTCTACAGCCATTGCAAATTTAACAGGATCATCTCTGAATCCAGGTGCAATCAAGCTAATTAACGGTTCAGCTAATAAAATTCCGGCCACGCTAACAAGAAATACAGCAATCGCTAGTTTCGCTAACATACGATTTACGAAATCTCGTTTTTCAGCTTCTGACCTGGATTGATGGTATTCAGAAAAGACAGGTACAAAAGCCAGTGAGAAGGCACCCTCTGCAAATACACGCCTGAATAGATTGGGGATTCGAAAGGCAACGAAAAATGCATCTGCTGCAGCGCTACTGCCCAAATAACTGGCGAATGCAACGTCACGAACTAATCCCGATATACGCGAGATAAAGGTCATCACACTGACGACAAACGCAGATTTTAGAACTTTTGAGGACATCAGACCCTAATCAAAACAATTATCTAATAGCAGTGGCTTAAGTGGCGCTATTTTAGCCGGTAATAAGGGTCTGTTGCCAATTACTAAAATCATCTCGCTGGGATGGGTTTGGACTCAATCAAGGCAGACTGAACGTGATATAGTTATTCTATATGAGTGAAGTCTAACGATGAGTGAGCCCAAACCCACCCCAGCCCGAAGGGTTAGCCTTGAAAAACGCCCTGAACTGCGTTACTCGTCGTTCATTTGGAATGACCAAACCGCACTCCTCATGCCTTGTCAGGCCATTTTTCCAGACTAACGAGGCGGTTTTAGTAATTGGCAACAGACCCTAATCTAAAGACTTGACATTTAAGGGAAAAATGTGGATAGTTCGCACCCTTATATTTACCTTAAGTTTTGAGGAAAAATTTTGGCCAATTCACCACAAGCTCGTAAACGAGCTCGACAAAATACAAAAAGACGAGTGCATAACCATGCGCAGGCGTCTTCAATGCGCACGCATATTAAAAAATTTATTAAAGCAGTTAATGCGAATGATTCTGAAGCAGCTAAAAGCGCTTACCAAGTTGCTGCATCTCATATCGATAAAGCAGCCAAGAAAAACATTCATACCAAAAACCGTGCTGCTCGCTTGAAGTCTCGTCTTAACAATCGCCTGAGAGGCATTTCAGCTTAATTCCGGCTGGATCTGCATCCAGCCACTACCCTAATCTCAATCCTGCGTTAATACCATATTGTCACGGTGGATGAGTTCAGGCTCATCCTCGAAACCTAATATGGATTTGATTTTATGGCTGGGTTGGCGAATGATCTTTTGAGTATTGATTGAATTATAATTGACCAGGCCTCTGGCAATTTCCTGGTTGGCGGTATTTAAACAGACAACCAAGTCACCGCGTTCAAATTTACCCGACACATCAATGACGCCAACAGGCAATAAGCTGGTGCCTTTTTCGAGCAGGCTTTTGACTGCTCCGTCATCCAGGGTAACAGAACCTGTAACCTTAAGCCGATTAGCCAGCCATCTTTTTCTCGCGGCAACAGGTTCACCAACCGGTTCCAGCAATGTTCCAATAGCCTCTCCCTGCCATAGCCTAATAAGTATGTTTTCAGTTAAACCATTACAAATCACTGTCTCGGTGCCGGAACGGGCTGCTTTTTCGGCGGCATTAACTTTAGTCACCATACCACCGCTACCCAGTTCACCACTACTGCCGGAATAATCAAGCAGCAACTTATCGCCAGCCTTGGCGTTGGCAATTAATTCAGCATCGGTAACCTCCCTGGGGTTCGCGGTATATAAACCGTCCTGATCGGTTAACAAAATCAATTTATTTGCTTCCAGCAAATTACAGACCAGAGCCGCCAGGGTGTCATTGTCCCCCAGGCGTATTTCATCGTTGACGATAGTGTCATTTTCATTAATCACTGGAACAACGCCGAGTTCAAGCAATGTTCGTAATGTTGAACGGCTATTTAAATATCGCACTCTATCTGCAAAGTCGGTTTCAGTGAGCAAAACCAGCGCAGTATGCAAACCATTTTCTCTGAATAGATTCTCGTAAACTTCGACTAATTTAACCTGACCGACGGCGGCAGCTGCTTGCTTTTGATGCAATTGTTGTGGCCGTGAATCCCAGTTTAACGTTGCCATTCCGGCAGATACCGCTCCTGAAGAAACTAAAACCACACTAACGTTGTTTTCCATTAACGCCTTGATCTGTCCAACCCAGGACTTAATCGCAGCGAGGTTCAATCCTGAGTCCAGATCTGTGAGCAGAGAACTGCCTATCTTAACCACCCAGATTGGCGTTTTATCCATGCGCAGCCTCTTCATCTGCTTGATTAGTTGATTCAAGATAACTCATCACCGCTTTTGTCAGTTGATCACAACCCTGCCCTGAAACGGCGGAAATTGTAAATATTTTCTGATTTGGCTGTAATGCAGATTTCATCTGTTCAAGCTTTTGCGTCAATTGATCCTGTGTCACAGTGTCAATCTTATTAAAGACCAGCCATCTGGGCATACCATACAAACGCTCACTAAATTTCTTAAGTTCATTCTCTATAACATTGATATTACTTGAAATATCTGAATCATCAACTGGAAACAAGTCAACGATGTGCAGTAACAATCGGGTTCGCTTCAAATGCCTTAAAAATTGAATTCCCAGCCCTGAGCCCTCTGCCGCGCCTTCAATTAATCCGGGAATATCAGCGATAACAAAACTTCTGTCCATGCCTACAGAAACCACCCCTAACTCCGGATAAAGTGTCGTAAAAGGGTAATCGGCAACTTTGGGCCTGGCTTTTGAAACCCGACTTAAAAAGGTCGATTTACCTGCATTGGGCAGACCAAGCAAACCTACATCAGCTAACAGTTGCAATTCAAGATGAAGCTCTCGAATTTCACCCTCTGTACCAGGTATGGTTTTTCGCGGTGCCTGATTAATGCTGGACTTGAAATGGACATTCCCCAGCCCACCTTTACCCCCCCTGGCCACTAATAATTTTTGTTCAGCCTGATTCAAGTCTGCAATATGTTCACCGGTATTTTTGTCTATCACGATTGTGCCCACCGGCACTTGAATGACTGTATCTTCTCCGGCTTTGCCACTACACTGTCTCCCTTGCCCGTGCTGTCCTTTACTCGCTTTAAAAATACGTTTATAACGAAAATCGATGAGCGTATTTAACGATGCATTGGTAATTAGATAGACACTGCCACCATCGCCGCCATCACCACCATCCGGTCCACCCCTGGGAATATATTTCTCCCGGCGGAAACTCAGACAACCATTTCCACCTTTACCGGCTTCAACCGTTATTGTAGCTTCATCAACAAAACGCATGACAATGATTCAAATAATATAATTGGGATTATGCCATGTACTTATTGTATACAAACAATAAAAAACCCCGTTAGCAATTGCTTAACGGGGTTTTTAAATGATCGATTATTTATTCAGTAACAATGCTGACTGTTTTACGGTTTAGCGGGCCTTTGGTTTCAAAGATCACTTTACCTGAAGCCTTGGCAAACAAGGTATAGTCTTTGCCCATACCTACGTTTCGACCCGGATGAAATGTGCTGCCACGCTGGCGCACCAGGATGTTTCCGGCCAACACATCCTGACCGGCATAACGCTTGACGCCAAGCCGTTTAGATTCTGAATCACGTCCATTACGGGAACTACCACCTGCTTTTTTATGTGCCATGCTTTACACCTCTTCGTTTGCAACAAGCTGATTGGCCTGTTCTATCCATTCTTCACGCTCAATACGGCCTTTAAAGCTTAATTGCTCTTCAATTTCAGCAACTGCTGCTTCATCCAGCTCGGCAATCTGAGCAATAGTAGTATAGCCCAAAGCATGTAATTTCTCAGCGATCACAGGTCCTATCCCGTTAATCTGAGTCAGGTCATCACCAACGTGATCCTCAGCAGCTGATTCTGGCTCAACGGCTTCGGTTTTTTGCTTTTTCTCAGACTTTGCAGCCGCACCTTTACCGGCGATTGATGTGATTTCTATTTCTGTATAGTTCTGACGGTGACCCTGAGTACGGCGATAGCCTTGACGGCGCTTCATTTTAAATACTTTAATTTTCTCTCCACGCCCATTATCAACAACTTCGGCCGATACAGTTTTGCCGTCTAAAGTCGGCGTACCTACCTGCACATCTCCATCATCGGAAATCATCAGGACTTTATCTAGTTCAATATTGTCTCCAGGCTCCGCGCCAAGTGTCTCAACCTTTAAACGGTCACCGACAGCTACGCGATATTGCTTACCGCCTGTTTGAATTACTGCATACATTGGAGTTTTCTCCAGAAAAACTTATATAATTACTGCTTGATCAGCAGCTAAAGATTAAAAAGAGTGGCGATTTTACCTATTGACCTGACTCAGGTCAATTTATATATAAGGATTTGTTTTATCAGTATTATTTAGCGATAATTCGCCAATCTTGAAAAACTACTGGAACAGGTGGGGAAAATTCGATGCAATCAGCTTCATCAGAGCCCGTTTCTACCCAAAGCCCGGCTTCTTTGGACGAAATTATTGGGCCTGTTGCCGAAGGAATGAAACAGGTTGATCAATTTATCAAGACTGAATTACATTCTGACATAGCCTTAATCAACACCATCAGCCATTATATTATTAATAATGGCGGCAAACGTTTACGGCCTGTAATGCTACTGCTAGCAGCTGCGGCCTGCGGTAATAAAACCAGGCATAACATAGCCTTGGCCGCGATAATAGAGTTCATACATACTGCAACACTCCTGCACGATGACGTGGTTGACGAATCAGCGCTCAGGCGCGGACAGAATACTGCCAATGATGTATGGGGGAATCAGGCCAGTGTATTAGTCGGTGATTTTCTTTACTCAAGAGCATTTCAGCAAATGGTCCGCGTTGACAACATGAAGGTCATGGATATCCTCGCTGATACCACCAATATGATTGCAGAAGGTGAAGTTCTGCAACTCATGAATAGTCATAATGCTGCAATCAGCAACGATGATTATTACCAAACCATACACCGCAAAACTGCGATTTTATTTAAGGCTGCCTGTCAGCTTGGTGCAGTTATCGCTGATGATAGCAATATGGAATCAGCTCTGGCTCAATATGGATTAAACATGGGCATAGCATTTCAATTAATTGATGATGTGCTTGATTATTCCGGTGATGCCGGAACAACCGGGAAAAATGTAGGTGATGATTTATCCGACGGAAAGATGACACTGCCTCTGATTCGCGCCTTACAAAAAACATCACAAGAGAATCAGACGTATTTGAAAGGAATCATTGAATCAGGCGCAAACGATGAAGATATTGAAAATATTATTAAGATTATAAATACCACCGACGCGATTGATTTCACTCGGCAGCAGGCAACCCAATATACGACCGAGGCAAAATCGGCAATTACCGAGTTACCGGATTCGATCTATAAGCAATCTATGTTGGATTTAACTGACTTCTTTGTTGCCCGCGTATATTAAATGTAATGACTCAGGCCGAATTAGAAAGAATTCACGCAGAAATTGCAAAACTGATTGCTAAAACAGCCAAGATTCAACGAGAAACCATGTGGTATCCATTTGTGGTCAGTGCCAGCGTTGTTGCCGCAATTATTGCGCTGACCAAGCTACTGCTCTAACTTCATAATAATCGCTAAATCCATAACGTTTGTTCCGGTTGGGCCGGTTATGAACAAAGCTCCAACACTGTCCAGATAGGTCCCTGCATCTGCATGTTTAAGCGCTTGGCTGGCAAGCTCAGTGGTCGCAAAGGTTTGGGCATCAACCAACCCACCTGCGGCGTCAGTAGGGCCATCACTGCCGTCACTCCCCGCAACCAAAGCTACAACTGCCGGCTCGGAATTAATCTGTCTTGCCAATGCCAATGCCAATGCCTGGTTACGCCCTCCTCGACCCGGGTTTTCAGGTAATTCAATTGTGGGTTCACCGCCATAGATGTAGACACCCAACTCTCCTTGATTAACCACAGTTGCTATATGTTCAGCCAAATGATACACATCATCATAAAGCGATTCCTGGTTTAAAATGACATTAATATCGTTGTCGACAAAAAAATCAGCAACGGCATTTCTGGCAATTTCGTTTGAGCCGATTATTTTCGATTTATAGTGTTGCAAATCACAAGCGCCGATGCCCGAACCAATCACTTTGATATCGTCCCCTTGCACATCCGATATAGCCAGGGTAGCTATCGAACCTGCTTTACACTGATTCAGCAACTTGCCATATTTGATTAAAGAAATTTCCGAACGGGCCTGGTTTATCTGGTGAATGGTTTGTTGCTGGGCAAGCATCTTCTGATTTAACTGCTGTAAATCGGTTAAGGTTATTGTATCCGGTAATAACTCCGCTAATGCAGACGCTCCTCCCGAAACCAGAACCAGAAGCCGATCTTGATGATTCATTGAGTTGATGAAATCAACTGCTCTTTGGCCTGCAATCAGACTATTTTCATCCGGTACCGGGTGGGAAGACTCTATTAACTCGATAGTGCTTATTTGCTTTAAACGTTTATCACCATGGCCATATTTAGTGATTGATAACCCTTTGAACACACCCAGCGTATCATAAGCGGCCAGCATCATTGCACTAGCGGCTTTACCAATAGCCAGAACGTGAGTGACATTTGAATACTCTCTGTTCGCCAATTCTGCCAAAACTAAATCATAGCCATTAACCGCCTGGATACCGGCCCACCAGGCTTGTTGCACAAGTTCTTTAGCCTGGGTGATATTAGTTTTTTCAAGATTCATGGTGTTATTCTATAAAAAAAGCCGGCTATAAAGATAACCGGCTTTTAATCAAACTATAACTGGGTAATTAATACATATGCTGACCGCCATTTATCGACAGTGTCGATCCGGTAATAAAATCAGCATTATCTTTAATCAGAAACAGAACAGCACGAGATATATCCTTGGCTTCGCCCAAACGGCCAACAGGAATTCGGGCGATAATTTTCTCCAATACCGCTTCTGGCACAGCCTGAACCATTTCTGTGTTGACATAACCAGGCGCAATCGCATTAACGGTAATACCCTTGGCTGCACCTTCCTGGGCCAGTGCTTTAGTAAACCCGTGAATGCCTGATTTTGCTGCTGCATAGTTAACCTGGCCGTATTGGCCTGCTTGGCCATTAATCGAACCAATGTTAACAATTCGACCGAATCCATTTTCGCGCATGTCATCAATGACACAACGACACATGTTAAAGCAAGACGATAAATTTGTTTGGATAACTGCATCCCATTTACTTGGGTCCATTTTATGCATGGTGGTATCACGAGTAATGCCCGCGTTATTCACCAAAATTTCTACAGGACCTAACTCAGTCTTGATTTTTTCAACGCCCGCCTGACATGCCTCAAAATCACCAACATCGAATTTGTAGGAAGCAATCCCGGTACGCTCACTAAATTCACGTGCGCGCTCTTCATTGCCACCATAATTGGCGGCAACAGTATATCCTGCATCTTTCAACGCAATTGAGATGGCTTCGCCTATTCCGCGTGTACCACCTGTTACCAAAGCAACTCTAGACATGTTCACTCCTTAAATATTCCTAATATATAATCGTTAAAATTTATTGTACCCTGTGTCTGACACAGATAAATAATCGAATCATAATGATTTTAACACGGTCTCAACACTGTCTTTAGCATCACCAAACAACATTCTGGTGTTCTCTTTAAAAAACAATGGGTTTTCAACTCCGGCATAACCGGTTGCCATTGACCTTTTGGAGACAATACAGATTTTTGCCTTCCATACTTCTAACACAGGCATACCCGCAATTGGGCTATTCGGGTTTTCTAAGGCTGACGGATTTACAATATCATTTGCACCAATAACAATAGCCACATCAGTTTCTGGAAAGTCATCGTTTACTTCATCCATCTCTAAAACGATGTCATACGGTACTCTAGCTTCTGCCAAAAGCACGTTCATATGTCCCGGCATTCTTCCTGCAACCGGATGAATAGCAAAACGAACATTAGTGCCATTGGCACGTAATTTTTGCGTCAATTCCGATACCGGATGCTGCGCATGTGCGACAGCCATGCCATAACCGGGAACGATAATGACTTCCTTTGCATCTTTGAGCAATTCAGCTGTTTCCTCAGCTAATATCTGCGTGACTTCACCCTGCTCTGCTGCTTCGGCATCGCTTGAAGCTGTAGTTCCAAATCCTCCTGAAATTACACTCAGGAACTTGCGATTCATGGCCCTGCACATAATGTAACTGAGAATTGCACCACTGGAACCCACCAACGCACCTGTGACAATCAGCAGATCATTAGAAAGCATAAACCCTGTCGCGGCAGCAGCCCAGCCAGAGTAACTGTTAAGCATGGAGATCACGACCGGCATGTCCGCGCCGCCTATAGCCATGACCAAATGTGCCCCAAAGACAAAGGCTAATAGAGTCATAACAAATAATGCGAAAAAACCACCTGCAGTTGAATCAGCACCAAGAAATACTTTTCCGAGCCATACGCAAACCAGTACGATTGCCAAATTTATCCAGTGCCGTGCCGGCAACATAAGTGGTTTACTGGAAATCAAACCTTTCAATTTTCCAAACGCGACTACTGAACCGGTAAATGTCACAGCCCCTATAAAAATACCCAAATAAATTTCCACTTCATGAATAGTTTTCTCGACACCTTCATAGTGAGCATTTGGATCTAAATAGCTGGCGAAACCTACCAGCACAGCGGCCAAACCAACAAAGCTGTGCAAGATGGCAACAAGTTCCGGCATCTCGGTCATTTCGACCCGGCGAGCAACTATAGTGCCTAAGGTGCCGCCAATCAGCATCATAATAATTAGCACTGCATAGCCACTGACTTTGTCACTAAAAATGGTAGCAAGTATGGCAATGGCCATGCCAATAATGCCGTACAGATTTCCCCGCCTGGCTGTTTCCTGATGACTAAGTCCACCCAGGCTCAGGATAAAGAGGATACTTGCGGCAATATAAGCCGCGCTAACGATTCCACTCATCAATTATCCTCCTCGCGCCGAAACATACCCAGCATCCTCTGGGTAACCAAAAAGCCACCGGCAATGTTGATTGAAGCGATTAACACAGCTATTGCCGCTAAAAACACTACCAACCATGATGAAGAGCCGACTTGTAATAACGCACCAATCACGATAATACCGCTGATAGCATTAGTGACGCTCATCAACGGCGTATGCAACGCCGGGGTAACATTCCAGATAACTTGCCAACCGACAAAAACCGCCAGCACAAACACAATCAAGTGGCTCATGAACTCCGGCGGTGCTACTCTGCCAACCGCAAATAAAGCCAGAACGGTTACCGCCAAGACTGACATTGTTGTAACTGCTTTACGTTTAGCTTCAGCCCGGGGATCTTTAGTTTCAATAACGGGCTCCGGTGCAACAGCTGCCTTAGGAGGAGCCGCTGTAACGCTGATCGGAGGTGGTGGCCAGGTGATTTCACCTTGATGAATAACGGTAGAACTTCGAACCACATCATCATCCATATCAACCACAATTTGACCGTCTTTCTCTGGTGTCAAGTCAGCCAATAAATGGCGCAAATTGGTCGAATAGAGCTGGCTGGATTGAGTTGATAAACGACTGGGCAAATCCATGTGCCCAATAATCGTAACACCATGTTTAACTGCAACCTCACCAGGCTGCGTCAGTTCACAGTTGCCACCTTGTTCGGCAGCCAAGTCAACGATCACACTGCCATCTTTCATGGACTCAACCATATCAGCCAAAATTAATTTTGGCGCAGGTTTTCCGGGAATCAATGCAGTAGTGATAATAATGTCGACATCTTTAGCCTGTTCACGAAACAACGCCATTTCAGCATCAATAAATGCCTGTGACATTTGTTTAGCGTAGCCACCTTGGGTACCACCCTGCTCTTCTTCCTCATAGTCCAGTTCTAAAAACTCTGCACCCATACTCTCGACCTGCTCTTTAACTTCAGGTCGGGTATCAAATGCACGTACGATTGCACCCATGCTGGTGGCCGCTCCAATAGCTGCTAAGCCAGCCACTCCAGCACCAATGATCATCACTTTTGCCGGCGGAACTTTACCCGCCGCTGTGATCTGCCCGGTGAAAAACCGCCCAAAATGGTTGGAAGCCTCAACTACAGCTCGATAGCCGGCAATATTTGCCATAGAACTCAACGCGTCCAGTTTTTGAGCCCGGGAAATCCTGGGAACAGCGTCCATAGCCATAACCGTGACTTTTTTATCAGCCAGCTTTTGCATTAGTTCGTCATTTTGTGCTGGCCAGATAAAACTGATTAAAGTTTGACCTTGATGCAACTTCTCGACTTCAGCATCAGAGGGAGCACGAACTTTAAGGATAATATTTGAATCACTCCAGACAACTGAAGTTTCAACAATTTCAGCGCCGGCATCAACGTAAGCTTGATCAGCAAACTTTGCCTCTGCCCCGGCGCCTGATTCAACCGCAACAGAAAATCCAAGTTGCAAAAGTTGACCAACCACATCCGGGGTAGTTGCCACACGTTTTTCACCGGAATAGGTTTCCTTTGGAATGCCTATTTTCACCGTATCAGTTCTCCTTTCTTAGTCATTTGTTTCTAAAATCTATCTCAATAATAGCGGCGCTCGTTGATGCGTCCTTAAAAGCTCATTTACACTGAGTAAACTGCGCTTTTTCGCTCACTTTTGCCTGCTCTGAACGTTACTCGGCTATTTGAGATAGATCCTGATTAACTGTCTGATTAAACCAGATTTAAGTCAGCTACGAGCATATACCGATTATTTATTTTAGTTATAGGTCCAACGGTTACTTTTTCTTTGGCATATATAAATCCGTAATCGTTCCCTCAAATGCCTCTGCCGCCATCGCTACAGTTTCCGACAAGGTTGGGTGAGGATGTACCGTTAAACCTATATCAGCCGCGTCACAATTGGTTTCGATGGCTAATGCCACCTCGGCAATTAAGTCTCCGGCATTCGGGCCAACAATCCCTCCTCCTATGACTCGATCAGTTTCTTCATCAAACAATAGTTTTGTTACACCCTCATTTCGCCCTAGTGATAATGATCGTCCACTAGCTGCCCATGGAAAGGTACCTTTGCCGATTTTGATGCCCTGTTCCTTGGCTTGCGTTTCAGTCAGGCCAACCCAGGCTACTTCCGGGTCCGTATATGCCACCGACGGAATGACTTTGGCACCAAATTCCACATTCATACCTGCACAAACCTCGGCAGCCACCTTGCCTTCGTGAACCGCTTTATGTGCAAGCATTGGTTGACCCACGATATCACCAATAGCAAATATGTTTTCGATGTTGGTTCGTTGCTGCTTATCAACTTTAATAAAACCTCGGTCATCTACATTTACACCTGCATTTTCAGCACCGGTAAGTTTTCCATTAGGCACACGGCCAACCGATACCAATATCTTGTCGAAAGTTTGCGGTTTATCTGGTGCATTAGCGCCCTCAAACGTTACTTTCAATCCATTTTTCTGTGCCTCAACAGCGGTAACCCGGGTTTCAAGCATTATATTTTCGTAACGTTTATTCAACCGATTATGCAATGGCTTAACGATATCTTTATCCGCACCGGCCACTAATCCGTCCAGCATTTCTACCACTGTAATCTTCGAGCCTAATGCATGATAAACCGTCGCCATTTCCAAGCCTATGATACCGCCACCAATCACTAACAATTTCTTCGGAACATTTTCCAACTCAAGTGCACCGGTAGAGTCGATGACTCTAGGATCTTCGTTAGGAATAAATGGCAACTTTACCGGCTCAGAACCCGCCGCAATAATGCAGTTTTTAAAACCAATAGTCGTTGTACTACCTTCACTGTCGGTAACATCGATGTGATTTGAGTCAAGGAACAAACCAGTTCCGGTAATGACTTTAACTTTACGCTGTTTGGCCAAACCGGCCAAACCACCAGTGAGTTGTTTTACAACGCCGGCCTTCCAGCTTCTGAGTTTATCTATATCGACTTTGGGCTTGGTAAAACTAATCCCATGATCTTTGAAATCATCGGCCTCATCAATCACTTTGGCGGCATGCAATAACGCCTTAGATGGAATACAACCGACATTCAGGCACACCCCTCCCAGAGTCGAATATTTTTCAATCAAAATGGTTTTTAGACCCAGATCGGCTGCTCTAAAGGCAGCAGTATATCCTCCCGGGCCAGAACCAAGCACAACCACATCTGCCTGCTCATCCGAGCTTCCTTCAAAGGATTGAATTTTTTCAGACTGAACTTGCACCCGGTCATTAACACCAGCTGCTTTATCTTGTGTTTCAATGGTTAGTATTAAACTTCCTTTTGAAACTTTATCACCAACATTGACCTTTAGCTCCTTAACTACACCGGAACTGGGCGAGGGGATATCCATTGAGGCTTTATCACTCTCGAGCGTAATTAAAGCATCATCAGTACTGATTTTATTGCCAACTGCGACCAGTACTTCTATCACTTCCACTTGATCAAAATCACCGATATCGGGCACGCGAATGTCTTCAACCTGGCCTCCGCCATAGCCGCCACCCGCATCAGCGGGTGCTACAGCTTTATCCGCTTTACTTTTCACCGATGGCTGAGGGTCTATATCTGCAACCTGTGCCTTTTCTGCTGTCTCAAGTAGAATGATCAAGCTTCCTTGAGCAACTTTGTCACCGACACTTACCTTAACCTCACTTACCGTCCCCGATTTAGGAGAAGGAACATCCATAGAGGCTTTATCGCTTTCTAATGTGATTAACGGGTCATCAATCTCAATATGATCACCCTCTTTAATTAACACCTCAATGATTTCGACCTGATCGAAATCACCGATATCAGGGACTATGATTTCTTCAACTGAACTCATGATTTCTCCTCAGGATTATAGTAACAAGCGTTTTAGATCGCTTAAGTTCTGGCATAGTTGCGCCACAAAACGTGCTGCATTAGCCCCGTCTATCACACGGTGGTCATAGGTCAGGTCAATCGGCTGCATTAATCGTGGTATAAATTCTTTACCATTCCAGACGGGCTGCATTTTAGATCGAGTCAGCCCCAGGATAGCCACCTCGGGTGCATTGACTAGTGGTGTAAAAGCAGTGCCGCCGATCCCGCCAAGGCTAGAGATACTCATGCAGCCGCCTTGTAAATCTTTCGGCCCAAGCTTGCCATCTCGTGCTTTTTTGCTGATTTCACTCAACTCCTCAGACAACTCATAAATCGATTTTTTATCCACATCTTTAAAGACCGGTACAACTAAACCGTTGGGCGTATCGACTGCAATCCCAATATTTATGTATTTTTTTAATACCAAACTCTCTCCATCAGCAGACAATGAACAATTGAACGTAGGAAACAGCTTCAGATTAACCGCCAGTGCTTTCATGACAAACACCAGACCGGTAACTCGAACCCCTTTTTTCTCTGCCTCTGGTTTAAGCGATTTTCTAAACTCCTCTAGATCAGTAATGTCTGCTTCATCATGATGGGTGACCATGGGTACATTCAACCAGGCCCGGTGTAAATGAGGACCGGATATCTTTTGAATTCTGGTTAATGGCTGGATTTCAATCTCACCAAATTGAGAAAAATCTACCGCAGGAATTGCTGGAATTGCAGACATGCCTGCTGCTGCCGGTGCAGCTTTACTCGGCTCTGCTTTAGGTGCAGGTGAATCTAAATCCTCTTTGGTAATCCGCCCTTTCGGACCGGTTCCACTGATCTGGGATAAATCGATGTTACGCTCCCGGGCTAACCGTCTTACCGAAGGGCTGGCATATACGGCATTTTTGTCTATGGTACGAAAGGAAGCAACTTCAGTTACCGGCTCCGAAATTGATAAAGCTAATGGTGAAGTATCTTTGGGCTGTTCAGATTCACTTTTATTTTGCGTTGGTGAAGCCGTTTGCTCAACAACATCCTGAGGAGCTGCACTTTCAGCTCCGGCACTATCCAATATTAAAATCAGTGATCCTTCGGAGACTTTATCACCAGCATTAACTTTAAGCTCTATCACTGTACCCTCGGCACTTGAGGGAATATCCATTGATGCTTTGTCGCTTTCCACTGTAATCAACGGATCATCTATACTTACTTTATCTCCAGGGTTAACTAAAATTTCAATTATTTCAACGTCACTAAAATCACCGATGTCAGGCACTTTAATTTCTTGGTTTGCCATCTTCCTGCTCCTTATGCGTAAAGTGGATTAGGTTTGTCAGCATCAATACCGTATTTTTTTATGGCCTTGGCGATATCGGCGGGCTTAATTTTGCCCTGATCAGCCAATGCAGTAAGTGCTGCAATTACAATATGATAACGGTCAACTTCAAAATGACTCCGCAATCCCTCACGGCTATCTGATCGCCCGTAACCATCGGTACCAAGCGTATGGAACGGCCCGGGCACAAACGGCCTTATTTGCTCAGAATATAACTTTAAATAATCGGTTGAAGAAATGGTCGGAACGTTATCATCAACCAAAGATTGTTCTACCCAGCTAATGCGCTTTTTCTTCGCGGTAGGATTCAACCGATTCCAGCGCAACACATCGTGTCCGTCTCGATAAAGCTCATTGTAACTTGTCACGCTCCAGACATCCGCCGCCACGCCATGATTCTCTTCCAGTAACTCGGCAGCTGCTTCTGATTCGCGCAAAATCGTACCACTACCAAGTAAATTTACGTTATCTCCCTTTGCTTTACTTGTTCTCAATTTGTACATACCCTTGATAATGCCTTCTTCAGCGCCTTCAGGCATTTCAGGGTGAGCGTAATTTTCATTCATGGTAGTGATGTAATAAAACACATCATTCTGCTGTTCAAACATTTCCTTCATGCCGTGATGATAAATAGTGGCTAATTCATAATGGTAGGTTGGATCATATGAACGACAATTAGGAATGAAATTTGCAAAAATATGGCTGTGACCGTCTTCATGCTGCAATCCTTCACCATTTAACGTGGTGCGGCCTGCTGTACCACCGACTAAAAATCCCCGGGCTCGGGAATCGCCCGCCGCCCAGGCAAAGTCGCCAATACGCTGAAAACCAAACATGGAATAAAAGATGTACACCGGAATCATTTGAATACCATGATTAGTGTATGCCGTGGCTGCTGCGATCCAGGAGGATACGGCACCGGCTTCATTAATACCTTCCTGTAGCATCTGTCCCTTGGTATCTTCCTTGTAGGGCATTATTTGTTCAGCATCCTGAGGCGTATAAAGCTGCCCTTTGGGAGAATATATGCCAACCTGGCGAAACATACCTTCCATACCGAATGTACGCGCTTCATCTGGAACAATGGGTACCAGTCTAGGCCCTATCTCCTTATTACGCGCTATCGCCACCAGGATACGAACTTGAGCCATGGTGGTTGACATCGTTCTGTCACCGGTGTCGGTCAATAACGCACCAAAAATGTCTTTTAGTTCCGGTATTTTTAGCGACTCGGCATTATTGCGCCGACTTGGCAAATAACCGCCTAAGGCCTGGCGACGTTCATGTAAGTATTTATGCTCGGGTGAATCTTGTGCCGGTTTAACAAACTCCAGATTATGTATTTGCTCATCAGTCAATGGAATATCAAAACGAGCAGCAAATGACTTTAAGTGATCTTCACCAAGTTTTTTCTGTGAGTGGGTAATATTCTGACCTTCTCCCGCTTCACCCATGCCATAGCCTTTGACGGTTTTAGATAGAATAACAGTAGGTTTACCTTGAGTGTTAACAGCCATATCAAAGGCGTTGTAGACTTTCTTAGGATCGTGGCCACCCCGGTTAAGTCCATAATAAATCTCTTCATCACTCATATGCTCGACCATTTTTTTAAGCTCAGGGTATTTGCCAAAAAAATGTTCACGCACATAAGCACCGTCTTTTGACTTAAAGGTTTGATAATCACCATCGACACATTCCTGCATACGCTTACGTAGCAAACCATTATGATCTTGCGCTAGCAATTTATCCCAACCGGCACCCCAAATCAGTTTAACTACATTCCATCCGGCTCCGCGAAAATTACCCTCCAATTCCTGAATGATTTTGCTATTACCACGAACCGGACCGTCCAGGCGCTGCAAGTTACAGTTGACAACAAAAATCAGGTTATCCAAATTTTCTCGTGATGCTAAAGCAATAGCACCCTGTGATTCCGGCTCGTCCATCTCGCCATCACCCAGAAATGCCCATACCTTGCGATCTTTGGCATCAATCAAGCCACGATTTTCAAGGTACTTCATAAAACGAGCTTGATAAATGGCCATAATTGGACCAAGACCCATCGAAACTGTCGGGAATTGCCAAAAATCGGGCATCAACCAGGGGTGAGGATAGGATGATAGTCCGTTACCGCCGGTTTCCATGCGGAAATTTTCCAAATGCTCCTCGGTCAAACGGCCTTCAACAAAAGCGCGTGAATAAATACCGGGCGCAACATGCCCCTGGATAAATAATAAGTCACCACCATGGGCTTCAGTCGGTGCCCGCCAAAAGTGATGAAAGCCAACATTATACATAGTCGCTGAGGATTGAAAGCTGGCGATATGACCGCCAGGTTCAGCAGGCTTTTTATTAGCACGCACTACCATCGCCATTGCATTCCATCGCATCATGGAACGTAAATTATGCTCAATCTCCTGGTTCCCGGGGTAATCTTTCTCGCGGTGAACAGGAATAGTGTTCAAATAAGGCGAACGATGTAAATCAACCGGGTCAACACCGGCTAAATAGGCATGGTCGACGGTACGTTTAAGTAAATATTGTGCTCTTTCATTGCCTTTGTGATCGATTACAGCATCTAAGGCTTCCCGCCACTCTTGGGTTTCAATCGGGTCATTGTCAGTATAATTTGCAAACTTCATCGTTATCCTCTTTTAAAACGAACACTCAACTCAAACAGGCACAAACTATAACATGCGACCCATTTGTACTTAAGCGGTAGTTTTGTTAAAACGCTCTAAACCTTTATCTGAACTTCAAGTCACGAGATTTTATACTGATAATGTTGGTAGCCGTAACAAAGGTAAGCCAGTGCTAGCGGAGCACACAACCAATACAACCATTGTAATTGCTCAAATGCATTATCAGCGGTACTGAAAGCCAGACCTATCAAAAGATAAATTACAGCTATAAACAGTTGAGAATAATAGCTTTTTTTAATTAGATAGTGATGGGCTGTAGTAAGTTTTGCCAGGTCATAAAAACGTTTATTAAACGCCAGTCTAAAAAATGAGGTACAAAATGTGATGGCTACCAACATGATAAATAGCCACTCTAAGGTAAGTTCGTCAGTGACAAAACCACGTATTCCCCAGGACAAGGCATATAAGAGCGTGGCAATTTTATACATGGTATGAGTTGCGATGTGATCTATAGTGTTTTTTATAATCACGAATATTACAAAAAACACCACAGACAGGATGATTACCATGACTCCCAGGCGCCAGAAACTCTCATGGGCCAACATAAAAAGCGTAATTAGCCAGAAAAAACTTTCAAGAAACAAGTAAAGTCCATCCAGCAAAAATATCAATCGGGTATTGTGCTTATCCTTATATTGAATAACTTCACGAATGGATAAAACACGCTTATTCAACAGTTGCGTCGGCAATTGTAAAGTATTTTTTTGTGAATAAAAAAACCATGCCGCAATGAAACAGATTGCAACAGAGATCAGATAGATAATTATCAGCCCTGACCTCTCCAGCAGTACGCCGCCAATAAAAATTCCTATTTGTAAAATAGCAGCTACGAATATCTGGAAGTTCCCGAATTTTCGACCGGTGTTATTCTCGCTCAGGGTTTCAAAAAATAATGCACGTTGTGTAGTCCAGAAAAAGCAATTATAGACACCATATGAAATACTGAAGCAAACCAGCATTGCTGTCGCAAAACTGATGTGGCTACTAAATAACACGCCAATTTCAAACAAAAATGAAATCAACATAAGCTGAAACAGACTGATATTACGTATTAGCCTGTCCCAAAAAAACAATGCCACGCAAAACCCTAGCCCGGAAAGAGAGATAAAAAAGCTGATTTCTGTCAGTCCGTACTGCCTGTCCCAAAGAAATACGGGAGCAAAAAACGGAAATAAACCGATTAGCAGCGAGTGTACACCTAAATACTGATAAAAAACGCGCGAATAATTTAAACTTGTCGGCTCATCAGAAGATGTCTGCATCATCTATTTCCAATGCATCAAGGCCCGCATAAAGTGCCGTTAAATCTTCTTTTTCTCCATAGCGGGGAGCATCATGCATTTTCATATACGGCCTTGAGTTGACCTCGATGAAAATACATTTTTGCTGATCATAATCGTGATCGATACCTTTTTCAAAAATCACATCTATACCGAGAACATTGGCATCAAACATATTCACCACATCAATGAATAATTGACGATTGGCTGCAGTAATGGTGCTTTGGTCGACGATTTCAACCACACCGCCCGGTGCCAGTGCAACCCGATAAAACAGCTCTACATGTTGACCTGATTCAGGTATATCTCCCAAGTTCAAGTTTTGTTTTTTTAAGTGATTGATAACTAATTTATCTTTTTTTATTGGATACATGGTGGGGAACAAACCCATCTGCTCACGGATGGCATTCTCCTGATCAATCAAGGTACTGATCGTTGTTTTGCCGTCACCGATTACAAATGGTGGATAACGCTGTATTACACTGCCCAGTTCTTTATCAGTCGCCACTACACGATAATTTTTTCCTAGCAAATATTGCTCAATAACGGTAGTTGGCCACCACAGTTTGGCTTTTGCAATCGCACTAAATAGTTCGCTATAGCTAGTGATCGGAAAATAGCTCCCCCTGGAATAACCACTGACATTGGGTTTTATGACAACCGGAAAACCATGTTGTTTAACAAATTTATAGGCAACATAAGGATTGAAAAATACCGCTCCTTTGGCATGAGGCACATTATGTTTGGCAAACATGACCCTAGCCTTTTCTTTTGACCTGGAGGCACGTCTGACGGCAAGCGTATTGTAATGGCTGCAACCAGCCATATAGCGATCACTAACCCATTTATATAGAGCCGCTTTTAGTTTTCTCACAAGATTTCTCTTGTTGTGCTATGGCTGAGTTGTAAAGATCTTGCTTTGCGTTGGTAAAGTAATTTCTTGGTAAAAATCGGTTGTTGCCGGGATTGCAAACTTAAGGTTTTAGTAACCTGAGCCAAAGCCATCATACTAGTTAGAATGAAGTTAGCTTTATCCCGGAATCCGTAGGATTCGTCCAACAAATTGATAGGCATAGGCACAAACAAATTTATTTCGATCAAATGAAACTTCCCATCTATCAGGTCCTGCTCTGAATTTGCATGTACACATACGCGAGAAATTTTAAAATCACCAAACTCACGGATATATGACCAAATCTGGTCCAGCTGGTGTTGATCAAATTTATGTGTCAGTTCATAAAAACTGGTGTATTTGTTGTTAATACTATTGATTGGATATTTTTCGCCCTCTGTATTTACCGCTTCGGTGACAGTTAAAACTGCATATTTGCTGCTATCCAAATGATGTGGGATAGTAAATATTTCAAATTCTCTGCTCTCTGAGGCTGCCTGCTGGATAATATAAGCCGTTTTAGACTTGGCAATTTTTTTCCTGATTCGGCTTAAGTCCTCAACATTATCTGCACGCCAAATACCAAAAGCATTCTGCCCCCATTCCGGCTTCACAAAAACCGGAAACTTCTCCGGTATGCTATGTCCATCATCATAGGCCTGATATAAACGCCAGCGGTGAGGTATCAGCGCATCAATATCTATTTTGGAGAAAATTCCTTTTTTCTCAGAAAAATATTTTGCGTTTAATTGAAAATAACGCCATGGAGCGGCAAGAATTCTTATGCAAGACAGAATATATACCGTTACAAACATGACACGCATTATCATTGCGCAACTCTCCAAATGCTTATTAGCATATTATAGTTATAACCTGGAAGGGTAGGCAGAAAACTACGCAGTTGCTGAGCGGTTATTGAGAAAAAACAATACGATTCCCAACACCAAAATTGACACTGCAGCGTAAAAAAGCGACCCACCATCACTTTCACCTTCATGTAATACCTCAATGCCCAAAGGCGTAAAGAGATGGAAAAAAACAGCACCAGCCATGACTGCAGATGCCATTAATCCACCGATTTTATGGAATTTAGGTCGATCCGGAGACTGGGCCATTCCCAGCTTTGAAGCCAACCAGATTAACGCCGGTAACAGTAGAATAATAGATGTTACTAATTCAACCGCACCGACACCATACGAACCATAATTTGCAAAAACCTGACCGACACCATTTCCTAAAATACCCTTCATCCATTCACCTATTGTGCCAAAAATATGCTGGGTGTCAGGATGCAAAGTAAACTTGTAAGGCAGCGAAACAAGAAACACTTTGCAAATCCAGGCAACAATAGCCCAGCTCACAATGGCTACAATAGTTCTATTCATGGAATGTCTCGATATATGATTACAGCGTTATACAGCTTTTTATTTTAATACACCAGGCCAGTTTTTGTCGCCTTCAACAATCCATTTCTGTGGGTCTTGTAGCCATTTTGACTGAATATCAGCATCGTAATTCAGATAAAGCTTATCATTGACAATTTTCCACTGCTCAGGATCGCCCTTGGCAGTAATATTATGGCCTACCGCCCAGGCACAATAGCCGCCATACTGAGGTGCATATTTGTCTGGATCCGCCAAGAACACATCCAGATTTTCCTGACTGGAAAACAACCATTTGGCACCTTTGTACTCGGTTTGATAGTCAGAACTGCCTTTTACCGGTTCTCCATCGGTAAAATAGGCAACTGTATCGTAGCCACCCACCGCTTTATTGCTGAAAGTACCTGTATAGATTTCTGATTTCGCAAACGCGCTCAGATTAAACATCATCAGTGATAAAAAGACGAATAAAATATTGGTCATTCTTTTCATAATAATTTCTCGCTTAACTTCAGTTTAAAACAAATTCTGAGACTACCTGGTGACGGATAAGTTCGACGATACTAAAAAAACAGTCAAATTTCTCCAGCGGATTTAATGGATGGTAACACTTAATTTCTATCAAAAATACGGTATTGAACGGCTTGATTAACGTGTTTTTTCGAGATATTCACTGATTTATCCAGATCCGCGATTGTTCTGCATAATCTCAAAATACGATGGTATGACCTGGCGGTGAGGCTTAATTTCTTTATTATCAAATTTAAATAAGATTTTAAGTCATCGTCGTGTGCCAATTCTTGTTCAAGTTCTGCCGGCTGTAAATTGGAGTTTAACTTTCCTTGTCGGTTAATTTGCCGCTGACGTGCGGATTGGACCCTTTTGGCGACGACAATGCTTTTTTCAGCGGGCTGGCTTTCAACGAGCTGATCTGCACTCACTGCCGTTAATTCAACATGCATGTCAAAACGGTCTATAAGTGGCCCTGATAATTTGTTCTGGTAGCGCTCAATCATCGTGGGAGTACAGCGACAGGCTTTAACAGTAGAACCATAATGACCGCAGTGACAAGGATTGGCCGCTGCCACCAGCATAATATCCGCTAAATATTGATGGTTATAGTTAACCCGGGCAATATTAACGTAACCCGCATCCAGAGGTTCACGCAGCATTTCCAAAGCTCTGCGATCAAACTCAGGTATTTCATCAAGGAATAAAACGCCTCCGTGAGCTAAAGAAATCTCTCCTGGAACCGGTTTTGACCCACCTCCTATTAAGGCCGCTGGAGAACATCCGTGATGGGGTGCTCTATATGGAGTACGGCGCCAATCCTTTAGATGAAATCCTTGTCGACTCACGGACCGAATGGAAGCTGATTCAATTGCTGTGCGCTCTGACATCAATGGCAATATTCCCGGCAAACGGGCCGCCAACATACTTTTGCCGCAACCCGGCGGACCAATCATCAGTAAATTATGACGTCCTGCAGCTGCGATTTCCAATGCCCTCTTAGCTAAATATTGACCTCGCACATCCGCCAAGTCAGAATAAGATTTATCTACGCGTGTATTTATTTTAATGCTGTCGGGGGCATGACAACGTCCTGCAATCAAATTATCAATTAATCGGGTTAAAGTCGAACCACTTAGCAAGGTTGAATTACGTATCAGGGCCGCTTCTGTAACACAAGATTTTGGTAACACTAGTTTTCGACCAGCCTTGGTAATAGCATATGCAACTGGCAAAATACCTGCTACTGCTCTTAGCCGCCCATCTAATGCTAATTCACCGATAAATTCATAATCTAATAATTCTGTTCTATCTATTCGTATCTGTTCACTTGCAATTAAAATACTGATGGCAATTGGCAAATCAAACTTGGCACCTTCTTTGGGCAGGTCAGCTGGAGCCAGATTGACCGTTATCTTACGAGATGGAAAAGCGAAGTTAGAATTAACAATCGCTGATCTGACCCGATCACGGCTTTCTTTTATAGCTGTTTGTGGCAAACCAACAATAGTGAACGATGGCAAGCCATTAGCGAGATGGGTTTCTACTGCGACTTCCGGCGCATGAACGCCTGTTAGAGCTCGGGAGCGAACAAGAGAAAATGACATATTACCTTCCTTGGCATCTGATTAATATCCTTAGTCCGGGCTATACTGCCTCAACTTAGCTTCAAGTTGATCAATCTTTTCACGAGTCTTTTGCAACACCTGCTGTTGAGCTTCAAACTCCTCCCGCGTCACTACATCCATATCATGCAGTACTGAACTAATTGCTTCTCTGATATTTTCTTTAATTTCTTCCGTAAACTGGGTAACCGGCAACACCGAATCAAGTGAGTTAATTAATCGATTTACCAGCTCTTTATTAACCATAAGGGGTGTTCTCAATGAACCAGCCGTTAACTAATATCATCAACCAGATATTGTACATATGCTCGATCACGAAGTCCCTGGACCCATTCCTGATACATTTGCTCAGCTTTGCGGATATGCAGTTGTTCACGTGCTGCATTTTTTTCGAATAGATTACCGGCGTCCTGTTTGCGTTTGTCAGTAACCTCAAAAATGCTTATACCGTTACCGACTTGCACAGGTTCACTAATTTGGCCAATCGGCAACTGGAATACCATATTCTCAATCACTGTACCGAGGTCTCCAGGGTTAATCCAGCCCATGTCGCCGCCTTTAATACGTGAATTAGCGTCTTCTGAATATAGCTCAGCAAGCGCAGCAAAATCCTCACCGTTAGATAATCGTTCAGCAATTTCATTTAAACGGATTCGTAAATATTCAGGTGCTGCATTTTGCTCAAATTGAAGAAATATTTGTCTTAACCTAACCTGCGTAATCTGACGATTGGAACCCGACTGTGCTGACCGGATGCCATTGAGCCTGACAATATGAAAGGCACTATCACTCTGTAATATTTCGCTGAAATCACCCTCGGACATACCACGCAGAGCCTGATAATAGAATGATGGCAATTCACCTGTTTTGCGCCATCCCAAAACGCCTCCTTCAATCGCATCGGAATATGAAGAATACTCAGCAGCAACCCCGGCAAAATCTTCGCCTTTTTCAAGCGCCTGCAAGGCCCGTTCAATCCTGGCTCTGGCCTGATCATACCCGTCACTATCCTGTGGAACCGGCACTACAATGTGCGAAACATTGAGTTCTGCATTCAATCCCGTGCCAAGACTCTCAGAACGTAAAAATTCTTCTACCTCCTGATCACTCACTGTTACTCTAGAGTTAATCTGACGCTCGACAATTTGCTGAATCTTTAACTGTTGCTCAAGGCGTCTAGTAAAATCCTCAAAACTAACGCCATCATTGGCCAAGGCCTGCTTAAGTTGTTCAAGGCTAATATTATTGCGTTGAGCAATGCCCTGCAGTGTTGAATCGACTTGTGCCCTGGAAACTACAATGCCTGCTCTGTCTGCAATTTGTAATTGCAAACGTTCATTAATCATGCGATCAAGAATCTGTCGTTGCAATACAGCTTCATCCGGCAAGGCTCGGCCACGGGATTTAATTTCTAACTCGGTGCTCAGGCGCTCTTGATCGTACTCACTTTTTGTAATGACATCATCATTGACAATTGCATATACCCGGTCAAGCTCTTTAGCGGCAAACGCCAGATCAATAGAAATTAAACCTATGTAAATAGATAAAGCCCACCTTCTAAACAGCATTTTTCTTACTTAACGCCTTGCCTTGAAGTAATACTAGTCAACCCAGTGAATTCCAGCGTCACAAACAGACCATCACGCTCATCCTGTTCTTTATCAAAACGACGTTCACCGCCAACAGTGAGTTTCCAGCAACAGGCATCATATCTTATACCTGCAGAAAAATACCGGTTTTCACTATCGCTAAGTGAATATATGTCCTGGGCATAAATACTCCAGGTAGGACTAATTCGCCAGCCGAATTCCAGATCCAAAGACTCACTATCAGTTGCATCTCCAGTGGTTGCTGATCGGGTTCGAGTAAAAAAGTAACCCAGATTGAAATAATTCTCGCCTACCTCATCATCACCATAGGTGACAACTAAACGCCGATTATTATTCTCACTTTCTTCAGTGTCCCAGGAAGCAAACCCGTATAACGTCCAGTCTGAGTAAAAATCAACACTGGCCTCAGCCAAAAAATCCGATGTAGAACGGTCAATATCGGCATTATCGCTGGTTAAACTGATTTCACGATCAGACAGATAATAAATCTGCCCAAGGCTGAAATATCCTCGTTCAGCGCCCGTATCACCGTCTAAAAATCTTGACGTCACGCCCAAAGTAACCTGGTTGGTATCCCCGATTCTGTCTTCACCTATAAATCTGTTTTCTCTGAAAATATTACTGAAGTTATTTAATGAAAGCTCACTGGTGTCAAAAGAAGGAATGGCGGACTGTTCTTCTTCGGGAATATAGACATAAAAAAGACGTGGTTCTAAAGTTTGTATATGAGGACGCCCGGCCCATGAAAACTCTCTTTCAAAAAATAATCCACTATCAATACTGGCAGTAGTCACATAACGGTAGGGTGAATCCTCTTCCCCATCGTCTACATTATCCAAACTATAGCCAGCGTAATTGAAACCCAGCTTGGGTGTCACATAGCCATAAATTTTTTCCAGCGGTAAACTAATCGATGGATTGACAAAATATCGCGTACCTTCCACCGTTGAGTCGCGATCAAATTGAGTTAAACTGGCATCAAGCTCATAAGTCAAGCCGAACAGGCCATCGCGTTCTTTGGCGTCTACCAAAAAGTAAGGCAGCAATGCATAAGGTCGGCTGGACTCTTCAATTTCTTCATCCAGAGTAAAATAATCCAACACCCCGAATTCGGTACGGAAAATATCACCGTAATAGTTTAAGCGTCCGCGTCTGATCAAATGTGTGGCGCTATTTAAAAACAAGTTATTGCTGAAATCGTCGTAGTAATCTTCATCTGAAGCCCATTGAAAGTCTATTTCCCCTTCCAGATCTTCGGTAATTTCATGTTCATGATAAAACGTAACTGCTGCACGATCTTCTTCATCGTCAGGTTCTGTTTGCAAATCGTCCCCAGGCAAGTATTCAACATCAAGCTCACCTTCGGCATTTTTAGTCAGATAACGTACTTCCGCGCCTAATTGCAGCCCGCGATCACTGTAATAATAAGGTGTAATAGTTGCATCAAAGCCGGGTGAAATATTAATGTAATAAGGCACGCCGACAAAAAATCCTTCCTCTGAGTCGCTACCAAATGTTGGAGCTAGAAAACCTGTTTTTCGCTCATTGCTTATTGGGAAAGAGATATAAGGCGTATAAAAAACCGGTACGCCCAGGAATTTCAGTGTGGCATTACGTGCTGTGCCGGTACCTGTGGCATGATCTAAAACCAGTTTATTTGCCTTGATAACCACATCATCATTACCTTCAACACAATTAGTATAGGTAACGTCCTCAAGTTCCATCAAATCATGGCCCAGAAAATTAGCCGAAGCAGCCTCGCCACGTGCCATGGCAAAAGCATTATTCTTAACCTTCGGGATATAGGTTCTGTCTGCAACGACATAATCAATATCATTTGCAGCGCCGGTAAACGTTTCCACTTCCATATCCAGGCTTTCTGCGCTGAATCTGTCGCCGCCGGGCGAGAACACTTCAACACCCCCTTCAGCTTTTAATTGGTCATCATTTTTGCTGTAGCGAATGCTGTCAGCGCTTATTTTTTGAGGCCCTTGCTGTGCATAAGCTTTGCCCTGCAACTCAACCGTATTGGCATCGGGTAAATCTATATCATCTGCTTCCAGTTCCAGCGGTAAAGCCTGAACTTGCGCTCGTGTTAGCGAAATATCCCCGGGAACAGCAATAACTCCCAAACAACGTTGTGCTTCCTGGAACCGTCTTTCTCTTGTTTCTTTGGCTTTTAGTTCCTCATAAGTGAGCTCTTCGTCGTCGATACCATTAGAATCAGTCTCTTCTGTGGTGGTTTGGGCATTAATTTGTGTTGATAACCCTAATGCCAAAAACAGGCTCAATACAAGTGATAGTTGTCTCATAAAATGAACATTTCCTTTGTACAGTATTTTTTGCCAACGAATAGATTACAGTACATTCTTAAGTTCCTTAAAAAACTGCCTTCTTTTTTCGTTGAGTTAGAATTATAGTGAGTTTTGGCCTATATACCAATGCTTATAATGAAGCTTTGTGGATTTAATTTCTAATCAATATCAAATGAATTGCGATACTGCTCTTATTTTAGCCGCCGGACGCGGTGAACGTCTGCGGCCTATAACGGATTCAATCCCCAAGCCGTTAATTCAGATCGGTGAGCACAGATTGATTGAATATCACCTTTTCAACCTGGCGAATTCCGGTGTCAAAACCGTTTATATCAACCGTGCTCACTTACGTGAGCAGTTCGATAATTTGTTATCCAGCACAAAATTTGCCGATATTAAATTAGTCTATCTGGACGAACCGGATGGCGCGCTGGAAACTGCCGGGGCCATTATCAACGCATTTAATAAGATTAGCGCTGACAAATTGCTAGTTGTTAATGGCGACATTTGGTGTAATTTCAATTTCGAAAATATTATTCATTTACCTGATAATGACAACGACAACGCCCATCTAGTGCTGGTGGCCAATCCTGAACACAACTCAAATGGTGATTTTTCGATTAGAAACAATCGGTTAGTGGAACTAAATGGCGGATCAAGCTATACCTTCAGCGGCATCGGAATATATCGGCGCCGATTATTTGCCGGTCAGCAAATTGAGTTTAAAAAACTTGCACCTGTATTGCATCAACAAATCGCACTTGAGCGAATCTCAGCCTCGATTCATGACGGAGATTGGATCGATGTAGGCACGCTTGAGAGACTGGAGTTGTTGCGAACCAAACTGGCAGCAAAGTCATCATGATCTATAAAACTGGTTTGTTCATACTCAAATAATTGAATCAATTCATTGATCACCGTCAGTTGCATGGCCTGCCAGTCAAAACCGGTAATTAAGTCTTTGAGCTGAACTACTTCCAGAGCCTCGAAACCACAAGGATTAATCCAGTCAAAAGGCTTTAAATCCATATCAAAATTGATGCTTAAGCCGTGATAACTGGTTTGATTACGCACTCTCAGGCCAATAGAAGCAATTTTCTTGTCTCCCAGATAAATACCCGGTGCGCCCTCTATACGATTTGCCTCAATAGAGAACCGATCCAACACATTAATCACAACCTGTTCTAACAAATAAACTATTTGTTTGATATTTAACTTTTTACGTTGCAGATTAATCAGGCAATAAACAATTAATTGACCAGGTCCGTGATAAGTCATTAATCCTCCCCGGTCCACAGCTACGACTGGAATACATTGTCCCTGTGGCAATGGCTGCTCTTTGCAACGTATGCCTCTAGTGTAAACAGGCTCATGCTGCAAAATCCATAACTCATCCGGTTTTAGTGTTTTGTCGGCTGCAAACTGCTTCATTGCCGACCATACCGGCTGATATGGCAACACACCAAACTGCCTTATAATAAGCCGATCTGTTTCTAGCACTATAAAACCATCAGCACTTTAGGGTGGGCACGCAGCTCTGTATAAATCTGGTCCAATTGCTGCCTGGACTTGGCTACAAATGTACAGGTAATCGAAATATATTTTTTCTTACCACTTTGCTTGTGCGAGTAAGTTACAGACTGATCATGATCAAGATGATGGCTTAAAATCGATTCAACTATTCTGGCAAAATCAGCGTGTGCCAAACCCATCGCTTTGATGCCATATTCAGCCGGGTATTCAATGACCCGGTCAATCATATCCGCACCAACTGAAGGGGTTATTCTTGCCACCACAATTTCAAACTATCGAACAATTGTATCCAGATGGACCCTGTCTCAATCTGCTGCATGATAACTAAGGGAGTTTCCTTAATTTGTGAATCAGCAAAATACACCGCCAATGTACCCACCTGCGAATTCAACGCAACGGGAGCAACTAAATTTTTCTGAGTGGTTATCTTTGCAGTAAGCTGGTCAGATTTACCACGTGGCACCAAGATATTCACATCATCAGTCACTGTTGCAGCTGCCGTAGCAGTAGCACCTTTATAAACCGGCACTTGCGTGACACTGTCACCACGTTGATAGACAGGTACATGTTCGTAGTAATTATAGCCATAGCGTAATAATGACTCTACATACCTGACTCTGGCTCGATCGCTCTGTGCACCGATAACAATTGCGGTTAAACGCATATTGTCTTCTACTGCAGAACCTATCAGACAATAGCCTGCTTCTTGTGTATGTCCGGTTTTAACACCGTCAACATTTTCGTTTAACCACAGTAAGCGATTGCGATTGTTTTGGGTGATATCGTTGTAGGTATATTCTTTTTCACTATACCAGGCATAATAATCAGGGAAATCCTCAATCATACGCGTGGTTAAAATCATCAAATCCCTGGCAGTGGTATAGTGATCCGGATCAGGCAAACCATTAGGATTAGTAAAATGACTGTTGGTCATGCCCAATCTGGCGGCAGTTTGATTCATTATTTCAGCAAACGTCACTACATCGCCTGCCACATATTCTGCCAGCGAAACTGCTGCATCATTACCTGACTGGACGATTAGCCCTTTAATTAATTCTTCTATAGTGGCTATAGTATCCACTTTCAGAAACATTCTTGATCCACCTGTTTTCCAGGCTTTTTCGCTGATCCTGACTTTGTCATCAAGGCTTATTGTGCCGTTTTTCAACGCCTCAAATACAACATATGAGGTCATAATCTTGCTCAGGCTTGCCGGTGGTATACGTTTGTCAGCATTGTTCTCAGCTAATACCCAACCTGTACTTTGTTCAACCAACATCCAGGAAACTGCTTCGGGCTTAGGCGCAGAAGCCTGTGCTTTTAATAGTTCTGGAACCGGTGCAACAGCATTTGCCTGCAACGTAAATACCAAACCAAACCACAATGCTACTTTTACAAGCACAGATCGAGTTGTAATCATGGTCTTTCCGTGATCAACATTACGGGTGAACGCATGGATTTCTCTAAACCGATTTTTTCATTATAAGCCAGAGCGGCTGTTTTAAACGGTCCTACTTTTACACTAAATAGCGTATCTTCCCGCTGTTCTATCTTGACTTGATAGCCCTGCGATTCAAGCTCAGACTTCACCAGTAGTGCATTTTTTCGCTCTGAATAAACACCGGTTTGCAAATAAATAATGCCTTGCTCGGGCAATTCCTCCAATCCTTCCTGAGCAATCACGGAAATCGATTCAATCCGCACTCGCGTTGTGCCTTTGTCTGCAAAACCCAAATCCCTTGCAGCTGCATAGGACAGGTCTAAAATACGATTACCCACAAACGGGCCTCGATCATTTACTCTGATATTCAGTGACTTATTGTTAGCTAAATTCGTCACTTTGATATAGCTTGGAATGGGTAAGGTTTTATGCGCGGCTGAATACAGGTACATATTATATATTTCACCGCTAGAGGTTTTCTTGCCGTGGAATTTTTTGCCATACCACGAAGCTACACCCACCTCTGTAAAGTTATTCAGCTGGTGCTTAGGTGTATAAAGAATACCGGCGACAACATAAGGGTCATTGCCGGTTTTGCTTAGTGGTTCAGCTTTCGCGACTACCGGCTCAGGTTTGATTTCGGCAGGATCATCCGAATTTTCTGGCGGGACAGAGGAACAAGCCGATAGCGCTAAAACGAAAATACTAACAATTAAATAGCGCATGTTTTAAGAACGGTATTTCCTTTTAATGGCCTGACTGAGTTCGGACACAGCCATGGCATACAAGTTGCTATGATTGTAACGCTTTATAACATAAAAATTATCAAACACAACCTGGTACTCCGTACCCCGTTTTGACTCTAATTTAATCAAGTCAGCAGCGAGTTGTTCAGAAAATTTCTCGGAAACATTTATACCCGCCTGCTTTAGTTCTTTAAGGTTAAATTGAGCCGACCGAGCTGATTGTTTATAAGTATCAAACTGACTGGCTTTGACGCCGACCACTTTTACATTGACCGGATCGGCTGATTGCCAACCGTGCTTATTAAAATAATTCGCTACACTACCTATGGCGTCTGCATAGGAGTTAATCAAATCGCGTTTACCATCCCCATCGAAATCCACTGCATAGGCCTGATAACTGGAAGCAATAAACTGAGGAATACCCATCGCCCCTGCATAGGACCCGACAGTAGTGATCGGATCAAGTTGCTCAGATTTGGCTAATTTTAAGAAACTTTCTAATTCTGATTGAAAAAATGCTTTACGTCGCTCAAATTGCAGAGACAACGTCGATAGACTATTAAGTACGACATTATTACCTTTATTAGTACCAAAGCGAGTTTCCACCCCCAAAATAGCTACAATAATCTCTTCCGGAACCCCGTATTCCTTGGCTGCCCGCTCTAATAGAGGTCGATGATCAGCCCAAAACTGTGCCCCGTTACGAACCACTTTATCAGTAATAAATAGCCCACGATATTTGCCCCAGGTCAACTTTTCAGCCGGTCGCTTAAATGCCTTTACTACTTTTGGTTTTAGCTCAACATTGGCAAACAACCGTTGCAGCTCCGTCCTATTGTAAATGCCTGCTGCCACTAAATTATCTGCAATAGCATTTAACTCCGGATGTTTATTCAAATCTAATGCGTTCGCTATTACCGGATTGATAGTGAAAACCACTATCAACATAGAAAAAAACGTCTTGATCGCCATTATTTTACGAGCGCATTAGTTTTTTATGTGTAGAAATACTCATCATCACTCCAAAGGCAGCCATCAGTGTAACCATTGAGGTACCGCCATAACTTATTAAAGGCAACGGCACACCCACAACAGGAAGGATACCTGAAACCATGCCAATGTTAACAAATAAATAGCAAAAAAACGTGGTGGCCAGGCCGCCGGCTAATAATCTTGAGTATGTATGCTGCACTGTGAATGAAATCTGAAAACAACGCAGGATAATAAATACATAGATAGCAAGCAGAATAATGACGCCGAACAACCCAAATTCCTCGGCAAATACGGAAAAAATAAAGTCGGTACTTTGCTCAGGAATATAATCCAGCCTGGATTGCGTACCATTCAACCAGCCCTTGCCATAGGCACCACCTGAACCGATTGCAATAATAGACTGAATAGTATGGTAGCCTGCACCCAGCGGGTCAGACCACGGGTCAAACAAGGTTAGGATTCTTTTTTGCTGGTAAGCATGTAAGTTCGCCCACAATAACGGGGCAATCGCTGCAACGGCTGCAATTCCTGCAAAAATCAGTTTCCACGAAACTGCTGCCAAAAACAAAACGACTAAGCCGGATACAGCAATTAATATTGCAGTCCCCAGATCCGGTTGCATTATGATTAAAGCGCATGGAATACAAATACACAGCAAGGCCAATGTAATACTCTTAAAGTTTGCAGGGAAAGAAAACCTGACCATTAGCCAGGCCACCATCATGGGCACCGCAAGTTTCATGATTTCAGAGGGTTGTATTCGTACTACACCTAAATCCAGCCATCGTTGCGCGCCTTTGCCGGTAATGCCAATCATCAGCACCAAACTCAGCAAAACCAATCCTGCGGCAAAAATATAGGGTGACCAGCGATAAAGCCTGTCAGGCTCAATTTGAGCAAAAAATAGTAATGCGAAAAGTGAAACGCCAATGCGAAATAACTGTTTAAGAATCATGTCAGTGTTCTGGTTGCTGGAGCTGTAAATCACCATCAAACCTATACCCATCAACACGATAAGCCCGAACAACAACGGCCAATCGATATAAATTCGGCTATAGCGAATCTGAATCAATTCAGCCCCCCGGA
The DNA here is from genome assembly GCA_028284225.1 of Arenicellales bacterium. GTDB lineage: Bacteria > Pseudomonadota > Gammaproteobacteria > Arenicellales > JAHEKD01 > JAHEKD01. Next base: position 64,749 of record JANQSD010000014.1, on the reverse strand, counting down.
CAAGGAAGAATCAAACACATAAAAGTTGTCGTAATCGCCGGGCAAATCACGATTTTCAAAATAAAAATCCATCACTGAACGCGCAATAGGTGCAGCAGTTTTGCTGCCACTACCGCCATTTTCAACAATGACAGCGACTGCTATTTGTGGATCTTCCACCGGTGCAAAAGCAACAAACAAGGCATGGTCATGGTACTTTTTATCTAACTTGTCGGCATCATATTTTTTATTCTGAGCAATTCCAACCAGTTGCGCCGTGCCGGTTTTGCCCGCTATCGTATAGTTTTCCGTTTTGATTGTGCGGGCCGTGCCGCGTTGACCATGCACAACAGATTTCATTGCCGCAATAACTTCGTCAAACTGGTCTTTAGGCTGCTGATTCAAAACTGGCCTGGCAATACTACGCCCTTGATAACTTTCGCTGTTGGCCGGGTCGCCGTATCCTTTGACCAGACGCGGTTTGATATAAGCACCACGATTAGCAATGGTCGCCGTGGATACCGCCAATTGCAACGGTGTAGCCAGCATATAGCCTTGACCTATTGAAGCAATAACAGTTTCACCTTTATACCAGTCACCGCCCCGAACTTGTTTTTTCCATTTTTTTGATGGAACCAGCGCTGTCGGCTCATCATTTAAATCAATTCCGGTTCGTCGTCCGAGACCGTATTTCGTCAGGAAGTTATGTATGCCATCTATGCCAAGTGCCAAAGAGGTTTCGTAAAAATAGACATCACAGGATTGTTCAATTGCCTTAAACAAATTCACAGAACCATGCCCACCTCGTTTCCAACAACGATATTTGTGTTTGCTATTGGGGAAACTAAACCAGCCTCTATCAAATACCTGCTTATCCGCAGAAACTCCGGCCTGTAATAGAGCCAATCCGACTAAACCTTTAATTGTAGAACCCGGTGCATAACGACCGTTATAGGCGCGATTCAACAATGGCCTTAGCTCATTATCACGTAGCTCATCGTAGGTTTTATGGTCAATACCATTAACAAATAAATTAGCGTCATAAGTCGGCATACTGGCAAATGCCAATACATCACCGGTCGCCGGTTCAAGTGCAACAACCGCCCCTTTTTCATCGCCTAAAGCCCGCATGGCTGCATTTTGCAAGGCTAAATCCAGTGACAAATGCAGATCTCGACCGGCCCTGGGTGCAGTGCGTGAAATGACTCGCATAGTCTGACCATGCGCATTAGTCTCGATATACTCATAGCCTAATTCGCCGCGTAACTCATACTCATAACTCGCTTCAATACCAAGCTTGCCGATATAATGCATCCCCCGATAAGCATTGCGATCAATCTTTTTCAAATCGTTATCACTAATGCGCCCAACATAACCGATCACATGTGCGGTTGAGTCACCCGATATATAGTAGCGGGACAAGTTACCTTTTATTGATACACCGGGAAAGCGGATTTGGTTTACTGCAAATCTGGCCATTTCTTGTTCATCTAAGCCGCTTTTAAGTAATATCGATTCAAATCGTGAATATTGATAACGGATTTTCTTGAATCTGTTAATTTGTTGCTCTGTCAAATTGACAATCTGCCCAAGCTCACTGAACAGTTGCTCAAAATCCTCCACTTCAGCGGGTATCACTTCCAGGTTATAGACAGGACGATTCATGGCCAACAGGCGTCCCTTGCGATCATAAATATTACCGCGCACCGGAACGATGGTGGATAAACGGATTTGGTTATCTTGCGACAAGGTTGTATATTGCTCATGACTGGCCACTTGCAAATAGGCAACGCGGCCGATCAACACAAACGTTAAAGCAAAAATAAAGAATAAAACCCAAATCAAACGGTTAGTAATTACCTGGGTTTCGTTAAGGTAATTTCTGATTTTAACTCTGGGATCGGAGTACATCATTAACTCCTGGCATGCACTATTGCTGCTTTTCGGCAGCAATATTCTCGAAGTAATTCAACAATACATACAACCATGGCCAGATAATGATTCCGCCAAGAATTGAGAAAAGCACCTGCCACTCAAATTCTGTTTGCTGAAAAATCCGATTAAAAAATACTGACATAACAACATCAAAAACAATAAAAAGTGTCAGCCAGGTCATGTACTCGAGAAAAGCATAGTTTTTGGTTTTGACCGAACCTGAATTAATCACGAATACAACCGTAACATAAATCAAAGCATGTTGACCAATCATGCTGATAGTCAGGCTGTCATGAATAATACCGACTACCCAGGCCGTGCCCAAACCCATCACATCCGGGCGATAAATCGCCCAATATACAATAGCCATCAACACCAAATTGGGCATGAAATCATGCACCCAACCTGCAATTGGCATTAATGCAATAAACAAGGCTACTGATAGACTGGCGTATATTGGCCAACTATAGTGTGGTGGATATATTGTGCTCATTAAAATATACCCTTGATATCATTTAAAGAGAGTGCCTCTTCGATTGGAACAGCATGCGGACTAGGATTTTGCTGGTTATTGTTCGGCCAAATCATCAATACTTGCTCACCGTGACTAAGTTGTGCCAGCGGCTCTGCAACAATATCTAAAAACGACTCATTGATATCACGGTTCACAGAAGTCACTGTCGCCACTGGATAACCGGTTGGATAACGATCACCAATACCCGAGCTGATCAACAAGTCTCCTTCCTTGATATCCGCTTGTGCACCGAGAAATTTAATCTCCATTTTGTCAAGCTGACCGGTACCGTAGAGTAGTGCTCTGAGTGCATTACGCTTGACCAAAATGGGTGTAGATTGACTGGCGTCAGTGATCAAGGTAACAATACTGTGCGTAACTGATAATTCAGTAACCTGGCCTATGACACCAAACTGGTCAATCACCGGTTGCCCCAGATAAACAGAATCTTTTTGGCCCTTATCGACTACAATTTTTTGTGAATGACGTTCCAGCTTTACATTGAGAATATTGGCTGAAAGAATTTTTTGAGTGAATTTTTTTGCCGCTAAAGTTTGAGCCTGTCGCTTGTTTTCGGCGTACAAACTAGCCTCAAGTTGCTGCAATTTAATTTTCAAAAGTGCATTCTCAAGCCGCAGATCTTGGGCAGTCTGTGTAAGTTCCTGGCGATCAGTAAACCAAGCTGACAACCACTGCGTAGCCTGTTGCGGGTAATCAATGATTTGATAAACAGGTCGTGCCAAGGTTGTCAGGTATTGTTTGAGCGTATTCTTACCCTGGAAATAATAATCCAGAGAAATTAAACCCAAACTCAAAGTGAGTAAAAAAACAAATTGGCTGACAATGGGTTTTATTCGCATGACTTAATTAGAGTCTGTTGCCCTAGATTAATCCTCAGTAAAAACAACTCCTAATACATCCATCTCCTGGAGCGCCCGGCCACACCCTCTGGCAACACAGGTAAGCGGGTCTTCAGCAATCACAACCGGCAGACCAGTGTCTTCCATCAAGCGTCGGTCAATATCACGCAATAATGCACCGCCACCGGCAACGACCATACCACGCTCACCTATATCTGCGCTTAACTCGGGTGGTGTTTTTTCCATGGCCTGGCGAATTGCCTGAACAATTTGATCAAGCGAATCACTGATGGCTTCATATACTTCTTTGCTATTGATGACCACACTGCGAGTCATACCTTCTGAAATATCCCGGCCCTTGATTTCCATTTCCATTGAATCAGATTTTTCCCAGGCTGTACCGATAGTACTTTTAACTCTTTCAGCAGTGGCCTCACCAATCAATAGACCATGATGACGACGCACATAGTTGATAATGGCTTCATCAAAGTTATCACCGGCAATACGTAATGAATGAGCATAAACCATACCGCCTAGCGACATAATACCCACCTCTGTGGTACCGCCACCGATATCCAATACCATTGAACCGGTTGGCTCTGCGACCGGTAAATCCGCGCCTATTGCCACCGCCATGGGTTCTTCAATCAGATAGACTTCCCGGGCACCGGCACCAGAGGCTGATTCTCGAATAGCACGACGTTCAACTTGAGTTGAACCACAAGGCACACAGACAATAACTCTCGGATTAGAAATGAAACGGTTACTTTGCGCCATGCGGATAAAATATTTGAGCATTGCTTCAGTAACACTAAAGTCAGCGATCACCCCATCTTTCAGCGGTCTAATTGCAGTAATGCTGCCAGGAGTACGGCCAATCATAGATTTAGCGGCCTGACCGATCGCTAACGGTTGCTTTAATCCACCTGCACCTTCTCGAATTGCCACCACCGATGGCTCATTCAAGATAATGCCCTTGTCCTTGACGTAAATCAGGGTATTAGCAGTTCCCAGGTCAACTGCCAAATCATTAGAAAAAATCCCGAAGAGTCTCTTAATCATTTGTTTTTACTGTGCTTTACTTCTATCGCCTAAACTCGAACCACACCCACATTATATGATATTTACATGAGCAGTTTATAAGTGCGCAAGTATATGTTAATTTGCGCCTTTTTAGGTGATATTTTAGGTATAAGCATGTCATTTTCTGTTAGCGATATTGAAAAAACAGCTCAATTAGCGCGCTTAAGCGTCACTGAGGAAGATTGTTCATTTTATGCTGGGCAACTTAACCGCATTTTCGAATTGGTCGAACAAATGTCGGCTGTCGACACTGAAAACACTGAGCCGATGGCACATCCCCAGGATATCGCCTTAAGACTACGTGAGGATATTGTTACTGAGCATGATCAGCGAGAAGTATTTCAGTCAGTCGCGCCAGCAACAGAGCAAGGCCTATACCTTGTCCCCAAAGTCATTGAATAACTACTAAGTTACTACCTATGGATTTACACACGCTAAGCTTATCAGGGCTAGGAAAGCTACTGCAGACAAAGCAGGTTTCCAGTGTCGAAATGACCGACTATTTTTTAACCAGAATTGGTAATAATACTGATTTAAATGCCTTTATCACACTTGCGCCGGAACTGGCATTAGAACAGGCAAAGTCAGCCGATAAACGCATCAATTCAGGTAATTCCAGCCTATTAACTGGCGTCCCGGTTGCCTACAAAGACTTATTTTGTACTGAAGGTGTACAAACCAGCTGCGGTTCCAAAATTCTGAGTAATTTTATTTCGCCATACAATGCAACTATCGTCGAACGGCTGCAGAACGCAGGCATGGTCATGCTGGGCAAAACCAATATGGATGAATTTGCCATGGGTTCATCCAATGAAAATTCGTATTTTGGTGCCGTTAAAAATCCTTGGAATCTAAATCGAGTACCAGGCGGCAGCTCCGGGGGGTCCGCTGCAGCCGTAGCGGCACGATTAAGTCCGGTAGCTACCGGTTCAGATACAGGCGGTTCAATACGCCAACCCGCAGCATTCTGCGGTATCACCGGCATTAAACCCAGCTATGGACGGGTGTCCAGATATGGCATGGTAGCTTTTGCATCTTCACTTGATCAGGCAGGTGTGTTCGCAACTGCTGCCGAGGATGCCGCTGTGGTTTTACAAAACATGGCCGGGTTCGATCCAAAAGATTCGACTTCGATTGACAAGCCAGTACCTGATTTTCAGCTTGAATTGCAGCAAACACTCAGCGGCAAAACAATCGGCCTACCCAAAGAATATTTTTCAGAAGGTTTGGATGCTGACATTGCCAGGGCTATCGATTCAGCAGTTGAGCTATTTAAGTCATTTGGGCTAAATATCGTTGAAATCAGCCTTCCTAAAAGTGAGCTGGGGATACCGTGTTACTACGTTATCGCTCCGGCCGAAGCGTCCTCCAACCTATCACGTTTCGATGGTGTACGTTATGGCTATCGATCAGAACACACTGATGATTTAGTAGATATGTACCGGCGCACTCGCAGTGAAGGTTTTGGTGACGAAGTAAAACGGCGCATCATGATCGGCACTTATGTACTGTCAGCCGGTTACTACGATGCGTATTATCGTAAGGCACAGCGTATCCGCCGCATGATCGCAGAAGACTTCGATAATGCGTTTAAGCAATGTGATTTTATTCTAGGCCCTACAACACCCACTACTGCATTTGAGTTAAACAGCAAGGTCGATGATCCGGTCGCGATGTATTTAAATGATATTTATACCATCACCGCTAATCTGGCGGGCCTGCCAGGCATTTCCATCCCTTGTGGCTCAGATAAAAAAGGCTTGCCGATTGGCTTACAGCTTATTGGCAAATATTTTGACGAATCCGGACTGTTAGCCATGGCCCATCAATTTCAGCAGCATACCGACTTCCACAAACAGATTCCTACAGGGTATCAGGCATGAGTTTTGAAGCCGTAATTGGACTCGAAGTCCACGTGCAACTACAAACCCGCAGTAAAATATTCTCAGGAAGTTCCACTGCTTACGGAGCTGCACCTAACACCCAGGCCAGTGCAGTCGATATTGCTCTGCCCGGTGTTTTGCCAGTGATGAACAAAGAAGCGTTGAAAATGGCAATTAAGTTTGGCCTGGCTGTTAACGCCCAGATTAATCGACACTCCCAATTCGCCCGCAAAAACTATTTTTATCCCGATTTACCCAAGGGTTACCAAATCAGCCAGTTTGATTTACCAATTGTGGCTAACGGGCATTTAACCATTGACCTTGACGGTGAGGAAAAAGTCATCGGCATCACCCGTGCTCACCTGGAAGAAGATGCCGGCAAATCACTGCATGAAGATTTTCATGGTATGAGCGGTATTGACTTGAATCGAGCCGGCACACCCTTGCTGGAAATTGTGTCAGAACCTGATTTGCGCAGCGCTGCACAAGCCGTTGCCTATCTTAAGAAAATGCACACCCTGGTTCGATATCTGGAAATCTGCGACGGCAACATGCAGGAAGGCTCATTTCGCTGTGATGCCAATATTTCGATTAGACCCCAGGGCTCAACTAAGCTTGGCACCCGCACTGAAATCAAAAACGTCAATTCGTTTCGTTTTGTCGAAAAAGCTATCAATTTTGAAATTGAACGGCAAATCGACCTGGTTGAAAGTGGCGGTCAAGTCATACAAGAAACGCGTCTCTACGACCCTGACAAAGACGAAACTCGCTCAATGCGGGGCAAAGAGGAAGCACACGACTATCGTTACTTTCCGGACCCCGATTTACCGGCCATGATAGTCGAACAATCTTATATCGACCAAATTCAGCAAACACTACCGGAGTTACCCGACAAAAGAACCAAACGGTTTGTTGATGAATTCGGCTTATCCGAACTTGATGCTGCAATGATTACCCAAGATAGAGCACTTGCCGACTATTTTGAGGGTGCTACCGGATGTGCCCAGGGTAATGGTAAAACGGTCGCCAACTGGATTAATGGTGAATTATCCGCCCAGTTGAACAAAACTGACATTGATGCTGAGCATATACCGGTCTCTGTTGAGCAACTTGGCACTTTGATTAATCGCATTGACGATAATACTATCTCTAACAAAATAGCTAAAACACTGTTTCAACAACTGTGGCAACAGCCGAGCGATATTACTGTCGATGAATTGATCGAACAACAAGGTTTAAAGCAAATCACTGATAGCGGCGCAATTGAGGCATTGGTTGATGATGTTATTGCTCAACATCCAGAGCAAGTACAACAATTTAAAGATGGCAATGCGAAGGTAATCGGATTTTTTGTTGGTAAAATCATGAAAGCATCACAGGGCAAGGCTAATCCCAAACAGGTTAACCAGCTATTGCAACAGAAACTCAGTTAGAATCGATTTCAAACCAGCCGAGTGACGTTATAAAGCCGGTACACAGCTTGTAATATAGATCGTCATTTTGAAGCGATAGCGAAGAACTTCCTTTTCTGGTTATGCTCGTCAGGATAACGGTAAATGATTGTTTCTGTTGAGTTACATCTGCAAATTAAGGTTAGCTAAGCTGTGAACGCCTGAACACATAAAGACCACTTGATATTATTATTGCTGCGCCTGCCAGAGTCCACAGATCAGGAATTTCAGCAAAAAATAATATGCTGATAATGATGGCCCAAACCAAAGTAAAATAATTAAACGGCTGAATTTTGGATGCCTCGCTATATTCCAGTGCCTTCATCAATAGAACATGGCCGGCCACACCAGCTATACACAAAATCAGGATAAATACCCATTCCGATGAGTTTGGTGTTTGCCATACTGTCGCCCCCCATGTTGTCGAAACAATCGCGCCGATGATTGCAACAAATAAAATATTGCTTGCATAGTGATCATCACGACTGGTAAGGCGTGTCAGCAAATTATAAACAGCAAACATAATGGCACAACTAATTGGATATAACGCCTCTAACCCAAACACACCCATCCCCGGACGCAATATTAATAAAGCCCCCAGAAAACTTATACAAACAGCAATAATCCGGCGCCAACCAATCGATTCGCCAAGTACCGGAACCGCCAGAATCGTCACAAACACCGGAAATAATACAAACAGAGAATGCATATCTGCTAAACCGAGGTGCTTCAAACCGAATGCAAACAGGATAATTTGCAAAATCAATAACAAGCCCCGAAAAATTTGTAGCAGCGGTCTTCTACTGGCCAAAGCCGTTTTTATCCCGCCGTTTAAACTGGCAAAAATCAGTGCAAATACTAAAAACGCCCAGAAGCGTATCATAATAAATTGTGGAGCCGGTAATGTGCTGACCAGTACTTTGGTAATTGCATCTTGGCAGGAGAAAATCAAAGTGGCAGCAAGGCAAAAAGCGATGCCCAAGTTATCCGATGATACTGATTTATTCATTTATCTAGAATCCTCAATTGGATCGGTTTTAAGGCGGGTAGCGCTCTCACCCACAAAGTGAATGCATGAACAGGTAGTTTTACATTAGGATTCATATGATTAATAGTGCTTCACAACAGTCAACTGAGGAATCTAGATTATGGCGAATATACCCTAAGGTGCGCTGTCAATCAGCAAAAGCTTTGACAAGATTGTCCGGCTCGGTGCATTATCACGTACATCAATATTTTTGATCAAAACCGGATGAACCAATCAGATCAAGGCCTGGATAAATTAATCGCAAAAGCCATCTTAATCGGCTTTGAAAAGCACTACCGTATGTTTACCGAAATTACACTTGCGGCTATGCAGCGCTTTGAACAGTGTCAATGGCAACAAGCACAGGAAGCTTCACGTGAACGAATAAAAATGTATGATTTACGTGTAAAAGAAACCGTTGCTTACTTAAAAAAAACCTTTGATGTTGATGTTCATGATCAGACACTTTGGCAAAGCGTCAAAAAAAACTATTGCCGGATATTGGAAAGACACCGTCAACCCGAGCTGGCTGAAACCTTTTACAATTCAGTCTTTTGCCAGATGTTTGAGCGACGTTATTACAATAATGACAATATTTTTGTTGAATCAACAGTGCAACTCAGCAATATTCCCCATGACAAGAACTTGATTCGCAGTTACGTCCTAAAAAAATCTAACCTATTAAGAAAACTCAACAAAGGCCTGGATGAACTGAATTTTGAGCCGGACTTTATTAACCGTCAACGCGACATACTTAAGTTACTGGCAGCATTCAAAAAACGAGTCTCTTTTCCTATCGAGAAGGATACGATTTATCGATTAGACATCTGTTCATCGCTATTTTATCGAAACAAAGTTGCTTATGTGGTTGGGCGAGTCGTATGTGCCTATGGTGAACAACCGTTTATGTTGGCAATTAAAAACGAACTCAATGCGGGCCTGTATTTTGATGGTCTAATTACCAAAGCCTCCCATTTATTACTGCTTTTCGGCTTTGCCAGGGCTTATTTTATGGCTTATACCGAAGTGCCAGCAGCCATGGTAAGTTTTTTACAAAGCATTATGCCCGGCTCTAGACGGCTGGAACTGTATTCAATGATTGGTTTGCAGAAACAGGGAAAAACTGAGTTTTATCGTGACTTTCTGAAACACCTGGAAACGTCGGATGACGAGTTTGTGATCGCTCCCGGTATTAAAGGCATGGTGATGACTGTGTTCACTCTGCATTCTTATCCGTTTGTATTCAAAGTTATCAAAGACAAGTTCGCACCAAGTAAAAAAATCACCCGTCAAACAGTCAAAGAAAAATACCTGCTGGTAAAAATGCATGATCGGGTTGGTCGTATGGCGGACACATTAGAATATTCGTATGTAGCCTTTCCCAAGCATCGTTTTTCTGATGAGTTATTAGCCGAACTGCAACAAGTCATTCCGTCGCAATTGACCGTCGAAGATGATTATATTGTTATTCGCCATTTGTACATAGAGCGACGAGTAAAACCGCTTAATATTTACCTCACTACGGCGGATCAAGAGAATACACGCCATGCCATCGATGAATACGGCAACACTATTCGTCAATTGATTAAGGCCAATATTTTCCCGGGAGATATGCTGCTAAAAAACTTCGGCATGACCAAACAAGGCCGTGTTGTGTTCTATGATTATGATGAAATAACCTATATGACCGATTGTAATTTTAGACGTATTCCCCCCAGTCGACACCCTGATGATGATATGTTCGATATACCACATTATTCAGTTAAAGAAGGCGATATATTTCCTGAGGAAATTGCTACTGTTGCACTTACAACCGAACAACATCGAAGCCTGTTCAGAGAAATGCACAGCGAACTACTGGACGCAAAATACTGGAATGGGCGCAAAGAATCGATTGAACAAGGCGTTATCGAAGATGTTAACACCTATCCAAAGGCCTTGAGAATATCGAGGCGGTAAAATATACCGCCTCGGATAAAGATCAGAATTGGTCTTCTTCAGTAGAACCGGTAAGCGCTGTTACCGACGATTCACCACCTTGAATCACTGTAGTAACGTCATCGAAGTAACCGGCACCCACTTCTTGTTGATGGGCAACAAAACTATAACCGCGATCAGCCGCCGCAAATTCAGGCTCTTGCACCATCTCAACATAGTGCTTCATACCTTCTCCACGAGCGTAGTGATAAGCCAGATCAAACATGTTGTACCACATGTTATGAATGCCGGCCAAAGTAATAAACTGGTACTTGTAACCCATATCTGACAGTTCCTGTTGGAACTTGGCAATGGTTGCATCATCCAGGTTTTTCTTCCAATTAAAGGAAGGTGAGCAGTTATAAGCAAGAATCTGATCAGGGTATTCTTTTTTCAGGGCCTCGGCAAAAACACGGGCCTCATCCAGATCAGGTTTAGCTGTTTCACACCAAACCATGTCGGCATAAGGTGCATAAGCCAAGCCTCGTGCTATGGCCTGATCAATACCTGCATTAGTGCGATAAAAACCTTCGCTCGAACGCTCACCGGTACAAAACGGTTTGTCGTAATCATCAACATCTGACGTTAGCAGATCAGCCGCATTTGCATCCGTTCGGGCTAAAACAATTGTCGGTACACCGGCAACATCTGCAGCCAGACGTGCTGCAATCAATTTCTGCACTGCTTCCTGAGTGGGCACCAGAACTTTACCCCCCATGTGACCACATTTCTTGACTGAAGCGAGTTGATCTTCGAAATGCACCCCGGCAGCGCCATTGGTGATCATGTTTTTCATTAATTCAAAGCCGTTGAGTACGCCTCCAAAACCGGCTTCTGCGTCCGCCACGATAGGCAGGAAATAATCAACCGCATCTTGCTCGTTAATCTTGCCATCTACAATGCCCTTCCATTGGATTTCGTCAGCTCGTTTGAATGTGTTATTAATACGTCGTACAACAGTCGGCACAGAGTCATAAGCATAGAGAGACTGATCCGGATACATGGTCTCGGATGTGTTTGCATCAGCCGCCACCTGCCAACCTGACAAATAAATTGCTTCAACGCCTGCTTTTGCCTGTTGCATCGCCTGACCACCAGTCAATGCCCCCATACAATTGACATAACCTTTTTTAGCAGCACCGTTGACCAAATCCCATAATTTCTCTGCACCACGGCGTGCATAGGTATATTCAGGCTGTACACTACCTCGAAGGCGCACTACATCAGCAGCAGAATAAGTACGTTTAACACCTCCCCAACGTGGGTTAGTTGCCCAGTCATTTTCGAGCTGCTCGATTTGAGCTGCACGATCTGTCGTATCCATAAGATTCCTCGTCATGATTAATTAACAAAATGCATAATAATTCGACGAATAATAAATGCCGGTGATACAATCAAACACCGTTATTCAGATTATCCCTGTCATTCATCAAATGAATATATCGAAAATTGACCTTAATCTTCTCATCTACCTAGACGTTTTATTACGCGAGTGCAACGTCACCAAAGCCGCGGATAGACTAAATATTACTCAACCTGCCATGAGCAACGGTTTAAAGCGTTTGCGTGAGCTCCTTAATGACCCGGTATTAGTCAGAACCAGCAAGGGCATGCAACCCACCAAAAAGGCGCTGCAACTCAAACCTATCGTACGTGACCTGATTCAAACCATGGAAAAAGCGCTGATTGCAGAAGAAGACTTTGACTACACTACCAGTGACCGGGTTTTTCGCATTATGGTCAGTGATTATGCAGCTTCGACACTGCTGCCACCATTGCTTGATGAACTTAGGAAGCAAGCACCGGAAGTTACTCTTGATATTATTACGCCCAGCGACACAACATTTCATGAAATTGAAAATGGTCAGGTTGACTTGGCCATTAATGCATTTTCAACCGAGCCTGCATCATTCCACCAGCAAGTACTATGGAAAGATGAATTTTGTGTATTAGTGCGCAGCGATAATCTCAATTCAAAGAAACTAAGTTTTGATGATTATTTCAATTCTAAACACGTATGGGTAAGCAAAACCGGCTACGGTGTCAGCATCGGCATGACTCATGAAGACGTACAAAAACTCAGATGGGTGGACGGTGCCATAAGTAAATTGGGCAAGCAACGCAATATTCGAGTCTTTACACGTAGTTATCATGTGGCCTTACAACTCGCACAAGAACAGGATTTAATGGCCACCATTCCTTATCGCGCTGCGCTGTTAAAAAAGCATCATAGTGAACTTAGTATTTTACCTGTGCCCTTTGATGTAGAACCGCTGGAACTAAAAATGATCTGGAGCCCGCTATTACATCAAGACGGTGGACATCGTTGGCTAAGACGCCTAATAAAAATTACAGCGAAAAATATTCCAGATTCTTAGACACAGATAATAAATAGTTTTACTAGAAGAATTTCTTCATGTAGATGTTAGGATAGAAAACTATCCATCACGTTCATGAAATAATAAAGTTTATTTATAATGAATATATAACTTTAGTATTAGTAATAGTTTGTATATTTATTCAGTGCTGTCTGGTTTAAAGTTTGTTAAAGATTAGTTGTGGTTGCATTGCCTCAGTTAACTTTTTGCCATGGAAATATACAAATTGCGTAATTGTGTTGTTAGCTCTCCCGGCTTACCGTTATTGATTCTATGTTTATCGATTTCTACAACCGGCATCACAAAGTAACTGGCACTGGTCGCAAATGCTTCTTTGGCTTGTTTAGCTTGTTCGACGGAAAAAGTTTCCTCAATGACTTTTAGATTGTTTTGTTCAGCAAGCTTGTTTACAGCTCTACGAGTAATGCCATTTAAGATTTTATTGCTCGCCGGACGCGTATAAATCTCATCATTGTGAGTAATGATATAAGCATTATTAGAACTGCCTTCTGTTACTACCCCATCTTCTACCATCCATGCATCGTCAAAACCTTGCCTGATTGCCTGCTTTTTTGCCAATGATTGAGCTAATAACATCGTTGTTTTAATATCTCTACGTTGCCAGCGAATATCTTCAACTGTTTTAACTTTAATACCTGTTTTTGCCTTTGGAGTATCGATGATGGATCTGGCCTGGGTAAACATGATCAGCGAAGGCTGTAAATCCTCACCATAGTTAAAGTCCCTGTCTTCAGCTCCTCGACTAACCTGTAAATAAATAAACCCTTCAACTAAGTTATTTTTTTCAGCAAGCTGATGCTGCAATGTAATCAGCTGTTCATTAGTTACCGGGCTTTTCATGTCAAGTTCGCTAAGTGATCGTTCCAGGCGGGCAAGATGTCCATCATTATCAACCAGCTTACCATCCAGCATTGCGGTAACTTCATACACCGCATCTGAAAATAACAGACCCCGATCAAAAATTGAGATTTTGGCTTCGTTCTCCGGGACGAATTCACCGTTGACGTAGACTGTGCGCATGATTTTTACCCTATTGAGTTTAACGTTAAACTGTTCGAGCTTTGATTGTAATCATCCTTAACTTATTTTGGAACAATATGCACTTCGAAAAAATTCCTCGACTCACTCGTCACCTCTTTTTCAAGCAATAACAAGCTTACAGAGTTCAATATCCCGCTGTTAACGCGCCTGAGCGTCTAGGGTCAGAAGCACCTAGTTTATAGCCTTGTTCTGTCAGCATGATCGACTGAGTGCTACCCATGGCATTTTTGATTTTGACCTTATGTCCCTTTTCAACCAATTCTTCTACCGTATCTTTGCTCAAACCTTTCTCCACCCGAATTTCATCAGGCAACCATTGGTGATGGATGCGGGCCGCGTTGGTGGCCTCCGCCACATTCATATCATGATCGATCACATTCATGATAACTTGCAAGGTCGTTGTAATAATGCGGCTACCACCGGGGCTGCCAGTCACCAGAAATAACTTACCGTCTTTGAGCACAATGGTCGGGCTCATGGAGCTCAGCGGTCGTTTCGAAGGCTCTATGGCATTAGCATCACCACCGATCAACCCATAAGCATTGGGGACACCCGGTTTGGCAGAAAAATCATCCATTTCGTTATTTAACAAAATACCCGTGCCTTCAGCCACCAGGCCGGTACCGTAACTAAAATTAATGGTGTAAGTGTTGGAGACTGCATTACCCTGTTTATCAACAACTGAATAATGGGTTGTCTCGTTACTTTCATAAGGCGAAGGATTACCCGGCTTGACATCCTCGGCCGCTGCCGCATGGTAACGGTTGATTTTTTGGCTCAGTTCTTTAGCATAACCCTTGCTGGTTAAACCTTTAATAGGCACTTGAGCAAAGTCACTGTCGCCCAGATACTCGCTGCGATCTGCATAAGCTAACTTCATCGCTTCCGCCATTAAATGAATAGTGTCAGCACTGTTGTGACCTGTATAGCTGATAGGAAAGTTTTCCAGAATATTCAAAATCTGAACGATATGAGTACCGCCCGAGCTGGGGGGTGGCATAGAAAGAATTTCATGGCCGCGGTAATTGCCACGAACCGGTTCACGTATTACTGCCTGATAGTCATTGAGATCCTGCATGGTCATGACTCCACCGTCAGCCTGAATTTCAGCGACAATCTTTTCTCCGATTTCACCTTGATAAAAGGCATTCGGCCCCTGCTCGGCAACTAGTTTCAAGGAATTTGCCAAATCAGCCTGGATCAATGTCTCTCCCGGTTCGAAGTTGGAGCCGTCCGCCTTATAGAATATTTTTTTAGTGCTGGGCCATTGAGCCAGACGATCAGACAAGTTCTTAAGTGAATCGGACAAATCCGGTGTGACTATAATACCTTTTTCAGCTAATTCAATGGCCGGTTCAATCACTTGATTCAATGACATGCTACCGTATTTTTCCAGGGCTAACGCCATGCCCGCCACTGTTCCCGGAACACCTACGGCAAGGCGATGGAATCTTGATAAGATATTGCTGACGTTACCTTCTTCATCCAGATACATATCGCGATCTGAGCCCAGTGGCGCTTTCTCACGATAATCAATAGCTACAGTTTCACCAGTTTGAGCAAGATGTACAATCATGAATCCACCACCACCCAGATTGCCTGCACGTGGCAACGTTACTGCCAGGGCAAAACCAACGGCTACTGCCGCATCGACGGCATTACCACCTTGCTTAAGGATTTCAACGCCGATTTGGGTCGCTAATGCTTCCTGGCTGGCGACCATGCCCTGAGCGGCAAAAACCGGATGAAAACGATCCAGTGAGCTATAAATAGCGGCCGAATCCTGGGCATTAACTGGAGTATACGAAGCTAAGGTAACAACGATAGTCATCAATATGACTTTTATTTTAGTGAACATTTAATGTTCTCCTTTGCAGCATGATCATGGTGAAACAATTGACTGGCGTACTGATGCCAAAGGTGCAGTTTCATCTAAACTAACCTCACCTGTATCGTTATTATAGTTAATTCCAAGCTCAGACCATATTGATTTTAAATTTATATCAGCGGGCTCATCTTTCATTTGATTGTACAAATCACTCAACACTTGAGTCCCTGTATGTGCATCTGCAACTCGAAAAAGTTCATCAATGCTAACTGACTTATCCATCGTTAAGTTATTGTTTACCAAGGCCTGCACAGCATCACGCAATCCAAATTTGTTGTTGGTTTGTTTGTGAATTTCAATATCGGCCAACAAACAGAACAATGCACCCCCCCAATACATTCGGCCAATAGAGCTGGCATTATCTAAACCTGTATCATCAGTCAGCGGCATGCCTTTTGGCATATTCTTCATAAAACCTTTCCAGACAAACTTTTCCGGCAAATCGTCAGCTTGAACACGTGATATTGACTCAATGTAGGTGGGTAAACCCTCCTCCAGCCAGTGATGTTTATCCGGCACATCTGCCAGAGCAAAATGAATCATCTCGTGAATTAATATCCAGTCTCTATCCAGTTGTTTTTGGCTCACATATTCACCAATCTGAATAATGACCTGCAGAACGGGTTCACCATGTGCACGACCAGCAATCACACCACTGCCTTGAAAACCATCCAAAACAATACTGGCTTCATCGACAGGAAACCCATCGTAATAATTTGCCACAATAGTGGCAGATTTTTGCACCCAATCGATAATTGCCTGCGAACCGATTTCGTAGTTCTCCAGCTGTGCATAAAGCGTCAAGGTTGTATCGCCGACTTGAATTTCGATTTTGTCAGTAGCGGCTGTTGTTGCAACGGCCGTAAAACCGCAAACAATCAATAACCAGGAAACCATGAATTTTCTCATCTGTATCATCCAATCCTTTGTTTTGGGTCAATCATACTATGACCGTCGGCAATGCAGATAATTCCTGCAACTTCTTGCAGTCGAGATTTGTCTTATAATTCAGCATGATTTACAACATTGACAAGCGATAATACGCTATGGGACGACTAAGAGAAAAAATCGGCCACCTGGTAGCCAGCTATCTGGATAAGGAATCAGCAACTTATCAGCCTTTTTCAGTGCATGATACCTCGATACTGAAAAAAACCTTACAGCCTTGTGATATTTTACTGGTTGAAGGTAATGCCCGTATAAGTTCTACAATAAAATATTTGACCCAGTCCACCTGGTCACACTCAGCGTTTTACGCCGGTAATATCGAGGGACAAGAAAAAAACGGTGAATCCTGCTGTTTAATTGAAGCAGAGTTAACTGAAGGCGTAATCGCAACTCCATTAAGTAAATATCAGGAATTTAATACCCGTATTTGCAGACCAGTTGGGCTTTCCGAGGTTGATAAACATAAGGTTGTCAACTATATGGTAGCCAGCCTGGGCAAACGTTATGATTTAAAGAACATTACTGATCTGCTTCGTTATTTAATTCCGTTGCCCATTCCATCACGATTCAGACGCCAGATGATTGCCCTTGGCAGCGGCGACCCAACCCGTGCTATTTGCTCCTCGTTAATCGCTCAGGCATTTCAATCGGTCAAATACCCCATATTGCCTATGGTTGAACGTGATAAGCACTTAAAGAGAGCCTATTACCAATCAGAACAGGAAATTTTAAGCATTCGTCATCACAGTTTGTTTTCACCCAGAGATTTTGATGTTTCGCCGTATTTTCAAATCATCAAACCAACCATCGAAAATAATTTTAATTACAAAACATTACGCTGGGCACATGATGAACATCTTGAACGATATGTCACTGAAGAAGAATTGGTTGCAGAAGTCAGGGCTAAATAACAAGGACCTATCTCAAAATAGTCGAGCGATGTTCAAACGAAGCAACCGTGAGCGAAAAAGCGCAGTTTACTAATGGTAAATGAGTATTTCGAGATAGGTTCTAATGACTTATCTGATCATTGTACCGTTACCTTTATCAGAAAATATCTCTAATAAAGTAACATGCTCAGTCCTGCCGTCTAAAATTGTGGCGGCTTGTACGCCATTGCTGACCGCATGCAATGCACATTCAATTTTAGGCAACATGCCCCCTGCAATCACACCCCGGTCAATTAGGTCCGTTGTAGCCTGTTGATCCAGCTCGCGAATCAATTCGCCTTGCGCGTCCAATACACCGGGAGTGTTGGTTAATAACATTAAACGCTGCGCACCTAACTTAATAGCAATTTCACCGGCCACACTGTCAGCATTAATATTAAACGTCTGACCGGATTCATCAACACCTATCGGTGCAATAACAGGAATAAAGCGATGCGATTCCAGCACTTCAACCAACCTGGAATCGATGTCAACTATTTCGCCAACATGACCGATATCTATAGGTGTTTCATTTCCATCAGCACAGACCTTTAATTGCCTGGCCTTTATCAAGCCACCATCCTTGCCTGTCAAGCCAACGGCGTAGCCACCATTTTTATTAATTAAATTAACAATTTCTTTATTGACCGCACCCCCTAAAACCATTTCCACAATATCCATGGTTTCACTGTCCGTTACACGCAGACCATTAATAAATTCCGAAGTCTTGCCGACTCTATCAAGCAGCTCGCTGATCTGTGGTCCGCCGCCATGTACCACCACCGGATTGATACCGACAAGTTTCATTAATACGACATCGCGGGCAAAACCATTTTTAAGCGTTTCATCTACCATGGCATTACCGCCGTACTTGATCACTACGGTTTTACCCTGGTAACGGCGAATATAAGGTAATGCCTCGGTTAAAACTCGGGCGAAGTCTTCCGGTTGTGTCTGTATATTGGTCATTAATGAAATATAAAAGAAAAGGGGTCAGAGTCAAGCTTGACTCTGACCCCCGACTATCGAAACAGTCTAGGCGTTGATGGTTATTCGCTTAGGTTGGACTTGTTCAGCTTTAGTTAAAACCAATTTCAACACGCCGTCTTTGTAGTTGGCTTCAACGTTATTCTCATCAATATCTTTGCCTACTTTTAGCGAGCGAGAGAACTTGCCATAACGGCGTTCCCGGCACAAAACTTTGCCATCTTTTTCCTCAACATTTTCTGCTGAAGTTTCAGCGGCGATAGTTAATACACCATCTTCAATAGTTACATTCAAATCATTTTTATTTATGCCTGGTAATTCAGCATGAATCTCATAAGCGTTTTCTTTTTCAACCACATCAATCACCAAGGGCAGAACATTATGTTCACCTTGCTTAGAGACCAAACGATGTGGTCTGAAGAAACCGTTAATGATATTGTCGAAATCACCAAACACATCAAAGCTTGCCGGATTGTCCAGTCGTCTTGATACTGCATTCATAGGTTAATCTCCAAAATATTTGTTTGTTGATTTCTATATGGGAATACAGCGTTTAGTTTTCAAGTGAAAATTTAAAATACTCAAATATTTTGAATTTTCATTCCGCACCCATGCGGGCATAAAAGCGAGGAATCTCCATGAGTCGACCGGGGCTGCAAACAATAACCAACTCACCCAACCAGCAATTAAGAGATCCTCACACTGCTTCGCAGTTCAGGATGACAGAGCAAGTGAAGGTAGGGATAGCTCAGGATGACATTAACAATATCACTTTGATCTTTCGTAAAAAATAAAACCAATGCTGTTCATCAAAATTTGAGCGGCCAGAATCGAAGTAATACCTGTTGGATCATAAGCCGGTGCAACTTCAACCAAATCCATACCGACAATATTGCCGCGTTGACTTAACCCCTGTATTAATTCCAGCACTTCATAATACAAAAACCCACCATGACTAGGGGTACCGGTACCGGGCGCAATCGATGGATCGAAACCGTCAATATCGATGGTGATGTAATAATTTTCAGCCGGCGGGATTTTTTCCAGAACTTGTTGCTTACCTAACGAGCGGATTTGACGTACTGACAAAATTGTTGAACCTGCCTGCCTCGCAGCGTCATAATCACTGCGGTTAGAGGATGAGACATTACGAATACCGAGTTGAGTCATACCGCTGACATGCTCCATTTCAGAAGCGCGTCGCAAAGGATTACCATGACCATAGCGCACACCATGGCGTTCATTAACAAAATCAAGATGTGCATCAAATTGAATAATATGGACTGGGCCTTGTTGATCGAAGGCTTTGATTACCGGGGCATGAATTGAGTGATCACCGCCCAGAACCAATGGCATTACTTTGCTCGTCAATATTTGCCTGACAGCAGCCTGTGTATTGGCGTGACTTTGTTGCATGTCGGTATGGATAATATCTGCATCACCGACATCAACTATGCGAACTTGATCGTCGGTAAGATACATCACGTCATCCTCATGATCATAGGCACCTGAGTGACCAAACGAAAACAAGGTTGATGCCTCACGAATAGCCCTGGGACCAAATCTCGCTCCGGAACGCCACTGTGTCCCCATATCATTTGGCACACCCAATACAGCGACATCTGCATCGATTTTGCTCCAATCGTTACAAACCGGTGATTTAGCAAACGTACAATGCCCGACAAAAGGCAGGTCCAAACGCCCTTGTTCATAACTGTTTTCTGACATATGAATCTCCTAACGCACTTTCAAGCCAATGCCTGACTTCAATTAAATCATTAAAAATGCCAAAAGCCGCCGCTTCCACTTCAGCTACGGGTTCAACCAAATCCGGGATCATTACTGCCTTACTCTTGGCATTTATAGCCGCCTGCATACCGGTATTTGAGTCTTCCAGAACAATCATGTTATTAATATTTACACTCAAATCATTAGCTGCCGCCAAATATTTATCCGGCGCCGGTTTTGACGGCAAACCCCTGTCCCAGGTCACCAGTGTTGAAAAGCGCTCAGGATAGTCCCAGTGTCTAAAATTCCTCAACACAGTGCTGTGACTCGAGGTGGTCACCAAAGCTATCGGCAACTTCTGCTGTTCGATCAACTCAAATAATTCATGAAATCCCGGTTTAAATTCAACTCCGTCTGCTGCAAACAGTTCACCCACATGCTGCCACCAATGTCTTCTAAACCCATCAGTATCAAAATCTTTACCAAATCGATCATACATGAGTTGATCGCATACCGGTTGCGAGTTGCCGACAAAACGTTTGTAGTAATCTGCTTCTACTTCAATTTTGAAGGCATCAACGGCAACAAAAAACGCTTTCCTGGCCAATTCTTCGGTATCGAAGATCAGGCCATCCATATCAAATGCTACCCCCTCGATTAAATTCAGTTTCAAATCCATCGCCGCACCATAAATTTGTAATCCTGAAATGATTCTGCAAACTTCTCTTGCATTATTTTTTCTTCCGGAATAATTTGAAACTTAGTGATGTATAAAACAAACATCACTGGCATCAATAAGGCAATAAAATGGCCAAGATAGATACCCCAGGAAATTAATACTAACAATAATCCCAAATACATAGGGTTACGACTAATCTTGTACACGCCTGAAGTAACAAGCTGATTAGATTGCTGTGGTTGCATGGGGTTAATAGTGGTCTGAGCCTGTCTGAATTTGATTAAAGCCAAAATATCGATCAGTAAACCAACCATTAATAATAGTATTGTCACAAGCGTCCTGCCTGGAAAATCAAAACCTGATATCGGTAATAATTTAGTTATTGCCCACATTACCGTCGCCGTGCATAAGGCGACAACAGGAGGCGGAATTTTTAATTCGAGCGACATTAGTGAATGATCCTGGGTTCAGGCTCAAGTTCTATACCGAAGTTATCGGTAACAGACGTTTTAATTTGATCAGCCAACTGCCAAAGTTGTTTACCCGTCCCACCGCCATAATTCACCAATACCAAAGCATGATCGGGATAAACACCCACATTTTCCTGTCTGTATCCTTTCCATCCACATTGTTCAATTAACCAGGCCGCAGAAATTTTGTATTGGTTTTCAAAGGTCTTATATGCCGGTATATCCGCTAATTTAGATTTCAGCAAAACATAGTCATTGTTTAATACTGTTGGGTTTTTAAAAAAACTTCCCGCATTGCCTATTTTTGCAGGCAAGGGCAACTTACTATTTCTAAGCTGGCAAATTGCATTACTTATCTCTAACCCGGTGGGTTTTTTAACATCAGCGCCTAATTGAACTAATTTTTCTTTAATGCCTGCATAATTTAACACCGGCTCCAGACACTTGCTTAAACGAAAATTAACTGAAGTAATCAAATACCGATCAAGTTGGCGCTTGAAAATGCTGTCGCGATATCCAAATTGACAATCCGCCTTGGTAAAAACAACCTGTTTCCCATCGCTTAAATCAATGGCTTCAAGCGAATCAAAGTATTGATCTAATTCAACACCGTATGCACCGATATTTTGAACCGGTGCAGCGCCGACAGTACCTGGAATCAATGATAAATTTTCGAGCCCAAAATAACTATTTTCTATTGTCCAGCGGACAAAATCGTTCCAATTTTCACCGCCTGCCACCTTAACAGTTATATGATCAGTCGAATCATCGATAATTTGCTTGCCTTTCAAATCATTGGCAACTACCACACCAGGAAAATCATTAACAAACAGAATGTTACTACCGCCCCCAATAACGAGATAACGTTCAGACTGCTCTATAGAATCTAACACTTCGGACAATTGCGAATCAGATTGAAATAATATAAACCGTCGCGCAGCCACATCGACAGCAAAGCTGTTAAACTCTTTTAGTGAAATTTTGTAATCTTGTCCCATGATTAACAATTGTATCTGCAGCATGAGAGCAGACATAGCGATTGTGATATAAAAATCCGCTAAAATTCATCCTCTAAACGAATAGATTAAACCCGGATTATGCCAGCAACTCGCTCTAAATCTCTGTTGGAAGATTTGCTAAAAATTGAGAATCAGTTAAAAACGGATGCTTCAACATCCTATGAGCTGCTGCAACAGCGCGACCGAAAAATTGGCATTGAATTAAAGCATCTAAAAAATAATCCAATTAACCAATTGAGAGCCTGGTTGAGCCTGACCGATGAGGCAGAAATTTCACACCAGACTATCGGTCGCAGCAATTTTTTTATCAGCAGTTGCCTGGTCATTTTCGGGTTAATTACAGGAACCAGCACCGGTCTGGCATTATTTTTTTATACCGGCCAACAACCCATTAATGTTATTAATGTTTTAGCAGTCGGTGTTGGTTTGCAGTTGATTTTATTGCTGACTTTTTTCTTAAGCACGACTTTTAATTCGCAATGGTTACAAAATTTGCTTGCAAGTTTTAATGCAGGACGTTGGGCCGCCAGATTAGCCTACATCCTGCCCTCGTTGAAAAGTTCGCTTGATAAATTTTTTAATCGCCGGCATAGCATTGCTGATCAAAAAATAGTCAAATGGCAAACTATTTACTGGTCGCAGCAATTTGCTGTCGCTTTTAATCTGGCGCTGTTACTGAGTTGTCTATACCTGGTAACGTTTACCGATTTAGCGTTTGGCTGGAGCACGACCTTAGACTTTGATAACAGTTTTGTTAAGTCAATCACTGATGTGCTTTCATTGCCATGGCAGGCGGTATTTCCCGCTGCCGTACCCGATCTGAACTTAATAGAGTCAACTCGATTTTATCGCTTTAACACCATCAGCATGAACAATGAGAACGACACTTTAACTCAGGCTCAACTGGCGGGCAATTGGTGGCGATTCTTGTTATTGAGCTTATTGGTTTATGGCTTGATTCCGCGTCTACTGACCTTGATTCTAGCCAAACTCAGGCTTAATTCTTCGATTAAAGCATCGATTATGTCTTTACCAGGGCTGCATCTGTTGTTAGATAGAATGAATAATCCCGCTGTCGCCACTCTGGCAGAAACACCGGAAGTAGCTGCGGCTGCGATGCAAACCTCTGCTGAACCAACAATTACTGCACTCACTAACCGACAAGTATTTTTACTGCACTGGGGACAACCTGCTTTTGATCAGAATCAAATTGAGCAATACATAAGCAATGCAACAGGCGCTCAACTTTCAGGCTTTGAATTAATTGCTGCAACAAATACTGATAGCATCCCTGCTGCCAGCAATTTGCCTGTCCTGAATCAGCAAACTGCACTGGCTATTATCGTCAAAGGCTGGGAACCCCCTACTCTGGAATTAACTGACTGGTTAACAGAGTTACGCACACATTATGGTCCTCAACAACTCATTGCCGTAGTCGCTTACGATACGGATGCAAACCAACAAATCAGAACAGCGGGTAAAACTGAAGTCGATACCTGGCATGATTTTTTGAAAAGACAAAAGCTATTTGATATTGTAATGCATGGGGTAAGAGAATGATTACGCCTGCATTTGCTGTCGTCGGACACCCCAATAAGGGCAAGAGCTCACTAGTCGCCACATTGGCGCAGGATGATTCGGTTAGAATCTCGACGCTACCGGGGACCACGGTAGAAGCCCGGACCTTCCCGATGAAAGTCGACGGTGAAGTCTTATACACCTTGATCGACACTCCCGGTTTTCAACGTGCACATAAGACGCTGAGCTGGATGAAAAAACATGAGACTGATATTCACAAACGTGCTGATGTAGTCAGACAATTTGTTGAAACATTTAAAGATACCGATCAGTTTTTTGACGAATGCCAATTACTCAGCCCGATTTTGGCTGGCGCCGGAATTTTATACGTTGTTGACGGTTCCAAGCCGTACGGCAGCGAATTTGAGGCTGAAATGGAGATTTTGCGCTGGACAGGCCAGCCTTGCATGGCCTTGATTAATATGATTGGAGAGGCAGATTATTCTGAACAATGGCAAAAAGCGCTGTCTCAGTTTTTCCAGATCGTAAGAGTGTTTAATGCGGTAAATGCCAAATTTGAAAAACATATCGAATTACTGCGTGCATTTGGGCAACTTAATGAACAATGGCGTCAACCGTTAGAAAAAGCCGTTAACTTCATTCACAAGGATCGCGAGGATCGAGCCGAACAAAGCGCCCGCTTAATCGCTGAAACCATTTCTGAAAGCATTAACCTGACCATGACCAAAAAACTGTCGGAAGATGACAATGAAGAAAAATACAAACCCGAGCTGAAGCATGATTATTTCCAGGAACTAATCGCCAAGGAACAACGTTGCAGAAAAACTATCGAAAAAATTTACCACTATCATAATATTGACCGCACTGAAGCCAATTTCAAACTGCTTGATGACCATCTGTTTTCAGAGCAAACCTGGTCCATATTCGGATTGTCGCAACAAGAGCTGATCATGACCGGTTTGGCAGGTGGTGCCGCCATGGGTGCCGTTGTTGATGTTGCTGTGGGCGGCACATCACTATTGCTTGGCGCCGGTATCGGGGCCTTGATTGGTGGTGTAAGCGCGCTGATTTCCTACGACAAGCTTGCCAGTTTTGACATTTTAGGCATGCCCTTGGGCGGCCATGCATTGCAAATCGGCCCGATGAAAAATAGAAACTTCCCCTATGTGTTATTAGGGCGGGCATTATTTCATCACCAATTGATTGAGAATCGCACTCACGCTATGCGCGATGGGTTAAATATCGAGGACGATGAAGGCCGAACCGGTGCCAGCAGAATCAGTCCTGAGCTAAGAAAGAATTTTGAAACCTGCTTTAGTAAATTCCGAAAAAACGATGCCGACGCTGATGAGATAGAAACACTGACCAAATTAATAGTCGAGTGCATGAGGGGCTAGAAAGTAACGGCGCTGTCCTGATTAAAAAGTTTTAACCCGTCATTGCAGTACTGAATCGAGTTCAGCCAATCAAACGATAAACAAAAGGCAGCCAGGCCAGCAATAACAATAATAGCAAACCCACTTCAAACCAGATGATACGCTTGTAGTTAGTTCGCACTGATTGCGGTTTATCCTGCATTAAAATGCCACACATTGTCATATCTAAAGGTAATACAAAAAAGTACATCGGCACCATGACCGGAAAAATCACTGTTGTCATCATCTGCCAGCCATGCATGACCGTCTTTTCGCCAACAAAAGGCGCGGCAAGAATCAAGATGACCACAGACAAAAGTAATACAAATCGTAATGGCCCCAAAGATTTAAAAAAATTAAACATATATTAACTTGCCTGGCCCAGCGCCTGAGCACATAGATGCGATTTGGCTTTCATTTTCTCATACTGATCCTGTGCTAATAATGACAAACCACCTGTTGCCAGTGCAGCACCAATCGTTGCTCCGATTTCGAAAATTCCTTTGGGATTTAACGTTACCTGCGGATCAGTAAGCCGGCCTTTCACTTTAACCAATCCAGTTAATTTTTCTAACGGGTTAATAGCCAACAACTTTTTGACCTTGGTTTTAAATTCCAAATCGACTGTTTCAGTCTTAAAATTCACTTGTCCATTGCCTGTCATGGAATAGTCTTTTGCTTCAGCGGCTACACCATAAGGTGTAGTAAATAATCCATCCTCAATGTTAAACGCAAAAGCCGCACACTCGATTTCAGTGTCTTTTTCCTTTTTCTTAAAAGGGTTGATAGCATTCAAAGTTTTCTTAAATAAATCTGTTGTAAACAAATCTATAGTCCCTTTCTTAAGCAACATATCCTCAAAGTATAAAAGCCCTCCACCATTCGCATCACTCAGTATGGAGGCAATAGATTCACCGGCACCGTTTATCACTAAACTTGCAAAAGCATCCCCCGAACTTTCGATGTTTTCAGAATCACGAAAGGCCCCCGCTTTAGCCATATTGAAACCATCAATTCTGGCATTAAAAGAAGTCACCGCTGGCCTGGTCCTGGCATTTATATCTAACTGTAACAAGGCTTGCCCACCGCCCAGGGTGCCATCGAATGGCCCAAACTGAAACACCCCGTTATTAGACTTGATATCAACCGTCGCGTTCTCAAAATCGAATACATTCGCCCTTAATCGACCAATTTTCAGTTTTAAGTCTAAATCATTATCTCGAATAAGATCGAACGGTAATGGATCATCGGGCAAGAATTTCTCATCGTTGGCGGTGTTAGTTTGTTCTTGATTCTTATCATTTACATCCACTTCTTCCACAACAGCGAAATCAGTCGAATCCGAACGCTTGGGACTCAAGGTGGTATTTTGGGGTTTTTTCTTTTTCTCGGGACTTTTTTTCTTTTTAGCTTCAAGCAAGTCAAAATTCATCACATTAATTTTACCAACTAATTTAGGACGTTTAGACTTATCCAAATAATTCAGCATTGACAGGTCACCGATTATTTTGCCGTCAGCGAGATCCAACTCTGCTTCGGTTAAATGTAAAGCACCATCTCCATAGTTCACATGACTACTTAAACTTGCCGGTCTTTTAATATCGGATTTAATATCGAAGCGATTTAATAACTGTTGTACTGATGGTGCGTTTAAGTTTGCTTGCAAATTTATGTCTTTCAAGTCAACTACTCTGCCTAAATTACCGGAAATGTTTCCTTGTAAAGCGCTATCGGTGAGTTCAGCGGTAATGTCAGTAATTTCAATATTAGTCGTTGCACCAATAATTTTCGCCGAAGCTGTCAATGGGCCAATCTCAGGCAATTTAGCCTCAAAAACAGGGCTTAATGATGCCAGTGAATTTAAGCTTGCATCAACATTTAAATTAAGTTGAGCGCGTTTTTTGATCATGGAATCAATTGAACCAGAGGCATTCAGGATTACCCCGTTATTGTCATAGCTCGCCACGATCTTTTTTGCAGAAAGGTCCCTGGCAACAGGGCTGATTAAATCGGCTTTTGCATTAATCGATCCAACTTTAGGCATTTCTAAACCTGAAAAAGCCTCAACTACGGAAAGATTTGGAATATTGGCATCAGCTTTAAGTCTGACAATATCAAATCTAATTAAATCCCCAATACTACCGCTGACATCGGCCTTGCCATATTGACCGCTATAGTTAGCCTGGGCATCGACAAGTGCTAAATTACCATCCTGCCAGGTTATTGTTCCGGTTGCCGTCATGGGGCCCATATCCGGCAGTGGCTGGGGTGTAAATGCCGATATTTCTGCCA
Organism: Arenicellales bacterium; assembly: GCA_028284225.1. Taxonomy (GTDB): domain Bacteria; phylum Pseudomonadota; class Gammaproteobacteria; order Arenicellales; family JAHEKD01; genus JAHEKD01. Next base: position 36,706 of record JANQSD010000014.1, on the reverse strand, counting down.
GTGTTGAAAGCGTCGCCTCAGCATCAAGCTGCATGCTATCAAAACCGATTAAGCCATCGATGCGCCCGGATACTTTGGCCTTAGAACGACCGTTTAATTCTGCCTGAATACCTTCAATGGCATACTGTTTATTTTTACCTATCAACGTTGCAGTTGCTTTAATCGGCCCCCACTCAGGAGGCATTTTTTGATTGAACAACTGGGTAACGATATCCAAATTCGGAGCATCAGCCTTGATATTCACTTCAGCATCAGCACCATTTAGCAGATCATTAATATTTCCAGTCACTTGAGCTTGCAAAAGTTTTGAATCCAGCATCGCTTCGTTGATATCCAGGCTAAAATTTTTGCCACTGCCGCTGGCTGTCGCCTTTAACTTCAAAGTCCCGGGAAAAGCTTTTTTCAACCCTGCCAGTTCCAGTAACTTGGTTAAATCAGTCACATCTAGATCAATATCAATTTCACCTTCATTTTTCGCAGCCAAGCCTTGCAATTGGCCTTTAATTTCAAGGTCAATCGTAGGGTCATCAACCTTGACATCAAGATTACGTATATCGATGCCTTGTTTGGAAATATTTTTTAGATCACCTGCAACATCAGCAACAATATTAATCGGTCCTATTTCCGGCAATTCTCTTGGCATGAATACAGATAAATCCGCCAAGCTTCGAGTTTGAGCTGCTGCTTTAGTCTTTAATAAAAATGTGTCATTAGAATGATCTAACGAGCCAAGCAGATTTACTTTTGACTCGTTTAATGTTGTTTCCAAGTTAAAAGGTAAAGACTTTTCAACAGCTATAGAATCTATTAGTCCTGCTTCGCCGTTAATTGAAAAAGGCAGTTCATTAAACAATCCTTGTGCAGCAATTTTCTGAGAATTGGCTTGCTCGTTCTGGGACAGTGTCAGCGTTGGTAACTCAAGGCGATATTTAATCCTCTTTTGCCTGTCCAGATACTGGAATTTAGCGTTTTCCAAATTAAATTCAGATAAATTAAATCCAGCCAGATTTTCCAGATTAAATTTTTTGTCCGGATTAGATTTCAATTTTTCGAAATCCCAGTTCGCCAATCCCTGTTCATTTTTAATCAAATCAATATTTAATAAATCTGCAGACAGATTGTGAAGCTTAAATTTACCTTTTATCAACTCGATTAGATCGATGGATGCAAACAAATTCTCTGCCTCAATCATATTTGGCTGATCTGCCCACTCAGCATTTGATAGTTCGGCAGATTCTATTTGTATGGTTGGATTTAGACTACGAGTGGTTTTTAACCCAGCGATTGATAACTCACGATCAGTTAAATATTCGACAACTTTTTTAGTGATAGATTGGTATTGTTGATCGGGCAAGACCACTATGACAACACAAACCAAGCTTAAAAGGACTAATAAGCCCACAAGTATTTTTAGTAATACCCTCATTTGTTGCTGTTATTTTGGTCCTGGTTAGATTTAAAATGGCGCATATTATCTCATTATTAAACTTAGCGGTGAATGAATTCAGCAATCAAGAAAAATAGCGTAGCCATCAACAAATTACGTAAACGCTTGCGTCGCAATGTTGGCCGGGCCATTGAAGATTTCAACATGATTGAAAATGGCGACAATATTATGGTCTGCCTGTCCGGTGGTAAGGATTCCTATACACTGTTGGATATCCTGATTGGGCTTAAACATAATGCGCCTGTCAATTTTAAGCTGACTGCGGTCAATCTGGATCAAAAGCAGCCTGACTATCCAGAACACATATTACCTGATTATCTATCCAAAATCGGTGTGAATTATCACATTATTGAGCGCGATACCTATAGTGTTGTTAAGTCGGTGATCCTTGAAGGTAAAACCATGTGCAGTTTATGCTCGCGTTTGCGCCGCGGGACATTGTACGGATTTGCTGAGGAACATGGCTTTAACAAAATTGCGCTGGGTCATCATCGCGATGACATCATTGAAACATTATTTTTGAACATGTTTCACGGTGGAAAATTAAGCGCCATGCCCCCAAAACTATTAAGCGACGATAAAAAAAATATAGTCATTCGACCATTAGCTTATTGCTGCGAAAACGATATAGGCAAATATGCAATGGCGATGAATTTTCCGATTATTCCGTGTAATTTATGTGGCTCACAGGAGAACCTCCAACGCAAAAAAATTAAAAAAATGTTACAGCAATGGGAATCTGAGTTCCCCGGTCGTATAGATTCGATTTTTGCCAGCATGCAAAACATTGCACTCTCACAACTTGCCGACCGTGATTTGTTTGATTTTGTTAATCTGGGAAATGACCACAACAAAATTCCATCGAAATGGTTACCAGAGAATAAGGATAACAATGATGGACTCAAGCTGGCGATTAATCAGTCTGCTTAATTTTCGGCTGCACTTTTAGGCCCGAATGCGTGCGAAATAACAACGTCATGTCATCCTGAGCTATCCCCCCACCTTCGTGGGAACAAGCTAAGTAGCGTGAGGATCTTTAAATCGCTATTCGGACTTTAATCTAAGTAGGAGCTAATTCTCCGCAGATTCCTCCACTTGCTACCGCTCGGTCGGAATGACGTTCTATCTAAACGCCGGCGGAATCTCACACACCGGTATAGGTTGCATTTTGTGCCGGTTCGCATTGTGAAAACGCTTGTAAATCGCTAATACTTCAGTTTGTCGCGGGGTCAACTCGCCCTGCTCTGCTGAATCAACGTATTCCATTGCCCATTCAAGTTCCGGATAACTGGCACCGATCTGGTCTTCGTCAGTACGATCATCGCCCCAAAGCCCATCGGTAGGCGCAGCCTGCATAATTGCAGCATTCACACCCAGAGCTTCGCCTAAAGCATAGACCTCAGACTTCATTAAATCAGCGATCGGGCTTAAATCTACGCCACCATCGCCATACTTGGTATAAAAACCCACACCAAAATCCTCTACTTTATTGCCGGTACCCGCTACTAAGTCATTATTCAGTCCGGCAAAATAATAAAGTGTTAGCATTCGCAAACGAGAGCGAGTATTGGCCAAGGTCAAAAAGCGGCTATCTTCGTCTTCAACCTGCGGTAATGTGGCAAGTAATGAATCAAACACGCCCGTCAATTCCACGTTTTGCATCTCAACGTTAGGATAGGCGCTTTTAAGAAAATTGATGTGCTTAAGCGCACGTGAAACCTGATTTTGTGCTTGATAGATGGGCATTTCCAAACAAGTAACCGGCCGATTTGTTTTTGCAACTAAGGTTGAAGTAACAGCCGAATCAATCCCTCCTGAAACACCCACCACAAAGCCTCGTGTTCCAGCTTTTTCGGCATAGCCATTTAACCAATCGACTATATGGTCAATTACTGCATGTACATTCATTTGCTAGACATTATTGAATTCACCGTCATTGTAAGTGTGCCTTATTAGCGGTTCAAGCTTTAACCCGGATTATTGGCAATGAGTGCTGGTTATTAACGAATAATAGTGAGATCATCGGCCTCAATTGATGGCAAATTTATAGGTAATGGCTCAAAACGAAGATACAGCCAAGGGCTTCTGGCTGGCACTATCCAGTTATAGCTTATGGGGTATTTTCCCCATCTATTTCTATTGGTTACGCCATGTTTCAGCCGTCGAGGTGTTAGTTCATCGAATCATCTGGTCAATGTTATTACTGCTGGCAATCAGTTTTTTTATCAAAAACCGAACTAAGTGGTATGAATTATTTAAATCCAGAGCTACGTTGATTCCTTGTCTGTTCAGCACTTTGTTCCTGAGTACCAATTGGTTAATATATATTTGGGCTGTAGGAAATGGCATGGCTGTAGAGGGCAGCCTCGGTTACTTTATTAACCCTCTTGTTAGTGTCGTTATGGCAGTGCTTTTTTTAGGCGAACGCTTGAATAGATATCAAGTTACTGCCATCGTATTTGCAGTCGTTGGTGTATTGTTCCTGGTTGTTAAGGTCGGAGAATTCCCTTGGGTTGCACTTTCTCTTGCCTTTTCTTTTGGTATGTACGGATTAATTCATAAAAAATTCGAAGTAGATGCTTTTGCGGGACTAACCTTTGAAACTGTGATCGCAGCACCGCTGGCTATTGCTTATTTGGTTTATCTATTTGGTGTTGGGCAAAATTCTTTTTTAAGCCTTAACTGGCAAACCGACGCTCTATTGCTCGCAGCCGGAGTAATTACCAGCCTGCCTCTGTTGCTATATTTAGCATCGCTACCGCAACTACGTTTAAGCACCGTTGGCTTGTTACAATACACAGCTCCGAGCTTGCAGTTTTTAGTCGCCATTTACATACTAGGAGAACCGTTTAATCAAGACAAACTAATCGCCTTCTGCATTATTTGGGCTGGGTTATTAATTTTCAGCTTTGACATTATCAGACAAAGACGACTGCGCAATAAAACATGAACCTCATATCTAATCAGCAACAAATCGATCAATTTGCCAGACACTGGATTGAGGCCTGGAATAAGCACGATCTTGAAGAAATTATTTCACACTACGCCGATAACCTGACATTCATATCGCCATTAATTGTTGAACGATTTGACAGACCGAACGGTACCATTAAAAGCCGTGAAGAACTCAAAACCTATTTCAAAATGGGCCTGGACTCTAATCCGAATCTACACTTTGAGCTAGTACAAATTCTCTATTCGGTTAAAGGGTTTACGCTTTATTACAATAACGCTCGTGGCGGCAAAACAGCTGAGTATTTTGAACTCAATACTGACGGCAAAATTATTCTCGTGATTAATAGCTACAGTATTTAACACCAGCCCAAAACAAGAGTTACAACCATTGAAAACCGCAACAAACAACCGCAATGGCATTGTGCTAATGATTGCCGCTATGGCTGGGTTTACGCTTGAAGATTTATTTATTAAAAAGCTTTCCAGCACTGTCTCTACCGGTCAAATTTTAATCACCCTGGGGATTTGCAGCTCCCTAATTTTCGGTTTAATAGCCTATTTAAATAATCACAAAATCTTTGTCAGGCAGGCCTGGACAAAAATAACTGTTGTTCGGATTTTTGCTGAAGCCATCGCCGCTGTCTTTTTTGTTATCTCTCTTGCTAAGGTACCGCTAGCGACAGTTGCAGCAATACTTCAAGCGACACCACTGATCATCACTATGGGGGCAGCATTATTTCTCGGTGAACAGGTTGGCTGGCGCCGTTGGTTAGCAATAGTCATCGGATTTGTTGGTGTTCTACTTATCGTCAGGCCTGGTTTAACCAGTTTTGATCCAGCTGTAATGTTTGTTTTAATCTCGGTCCTGGGTATAACCGTGCGCGATTTACTGACAAGACTGATTTCACATGATGTTCACTCATCAGTTGTTTCGTTCCAGGCTTTTGCCTCTTTGATATTCGCCGGAGCCATTACGTTATTAATCAGTTCAGATCCATTGGTATCTATCAATCGGTTAGAAGCTTCATATTTTCTTGGCGGTGTTATCTTCGGGGTTGCAGGATATTATGGAATTGTCAGTGCACTACGAATAGGGACAGCGTCTGCAGTGAGTCCATATCGCTATTCACGATTAGTGTTTTCGATAATTGTTGGTGTGATCGTTTTTAATGAGTACCCGGATCTGTTAACACTCGCTGGAGCGGCAATTATTGTTGTTAGTGGCCTATATACATTCGTAAGAGAACACAAAATTGAACAGGCATACCCAAAAGCAGCCTAAATTTAAACAACCTGAGCTCGAAGAAAAATCGCTACACTCTTCATCAAATGACTCTCATTCAGAGGCGATAGCCGAAGAATTTCTTTTAAATCGACTACACTTTTAGACAATAACGCCATCTGTAGGAGATCCTTCCTCGCTTCGCTCATCAGGATGACCATATACTACTGTTTTTAATAGCACCTCGTCACCTGTAAATTAAACTTCTGGCGAGTTCTTTGGAAGTATTAGTACAGCGGGCTTAAAGTATGTATTTACTCAAATCTTCGTCGTTAACTAGCTCGTTGAGGTGATCATTAACGTAATCGGCATCGATTATCTGGGTTTGACCCGACATATCAGCAGCTTCAAACGATAATACTTCCAGCAATCGCTCCATAACCGTGTGTAAACGTCGAGCACCTATATTTTCAGTTTGCTCATTGACCTGAAAAGCTATTTCAGCGATACGCTGCAGGCAGTCCTCAGTAAACTCGAGTTTGACACCTTCTGTATTCATTAGAGCCTGGTATTGTTCTGTCAATGATGCATCAGGTTCAGTCAAAATACGGACAAAGTCATCTGTCATCAGAGCTCTTAATTCAACTCTTATAGGTAGACGGCCCTGTAACTCCGGAATGAGATCAGATGGCTTGGAGAGCTGAAATGCACCGGAGGTTATAAACAAGATATGGTCAGTTTTGACCATGCCGTATTTAGTGGTTATGGTTGAACCTTCAACCAACGGCAATAAATCACGTTGCACGCCTTCACGCGAGACATCGGCACCCGAGGTATTTTCACGGCCGACGATTTTGTCAATTTCATCTATAAAAACGATACCGTCCTGTTCAACTCGTTGCATAGCCAGATGCTTTATCTCTTCGTCGTTGACCAGCTTAGCCGCTTCTTCTTCAGCCAACAATTTGAGTGCTTCTTTGACCTTGATCTTACGAGCCTTGGCACGTTTCCCACCCATATTTTGCATCATGCTTTGTAATTGGCTGGTCATTTCCTCCATTCCGGGCGGGCCAAAGATTTCTACACCCATTGGCTGGGCCGTAACCTCAACTTCAATTTCCTTGTCATCGAGCTTGCCCTCGCGTAACAATTTACGCATATGTTGACGACCCGCACCATCGCTTTGATAATCAAGTTTGTTGGTGTCGGATTCTGAAGTTCGGGCGGGTGGCATCAAAATATCCAGTACTCGTTCTTCCGCTGCGTCTTCAGCTCGGGGCGCCACTTTAGACATTTCTTCTTCACGTGTCATTTTGACTGACATGTCGGCGAGGTCTCGAATAATTGAATCAACCTCACGCCCCACATAACCGACTTCAGTAAACTTGGTCGCTTCGACTTTAATAAATGGGGCTTTAGCCAAAGTAGCTAATCGCCTGGCGATTTCAGTCTTGCCGACTCCGGTTGGACCAATCATCAAAATATTCTTGGGTGTGATTTCCTTGCGTAATTCATCATCTGCAATTTGCATGCGACGCCAGCGATTGCGTAAGGCGATTGCTACTGCACGCTTAGCATCTTTTTGGCTAATAATATGTTTGTCCAGCTCTTGAACAATCTCACGTGGAGTCATTTCAGACATGTTATATCCTAATAATTCAATTCTTCGATAGTCAGTTGGTGATTTGTGTAAACACAAATGTCAGCGGCAATATTGAGGCTTTTTTCAACGATATTACGTGCATCCAATTCAGAATTTTCAACCATGGCGATAGCTGCGGCTTTGGCAAAATGACCGCCGGAACCTATAGCCATAATACCCTGCTCCGGTTCAATTACATCACCATTACCTGAAATGATTAGTGAAGCATCCTTGTCGGCTACCACCAACAAGGCCTCCAACCGTCTTAACATACGATCTGTACGCCAATCCTTGGCCAGTTCAACTGCCGACCTGACCAATTGACCCTGGTGTTTCTCGAGCTTGCCCTCAAAGCGCTCGAACAAAGTAAAGGCATCAGCAGTACTTCCGGCAAAACCGGCTAATACTTGATCTTTGTAAAGCCGGCGAACCTTGCGCGCATTGCCCTTCATGACTGTATCACCAAGTGAAACCTGACCATCTCCACCGATGACCACCTGGTTATGGCGTCGCACTGAGACAATGGTAGTGCCATGAAAATCTGTCATTGAGTATTCCGTTTATAGTTAAGTAACAAGATATGCGATCAAAACATTTAATTTCAACCCGGATTATGCAATGGAATTCGTCGTCAGAGGAAAAAATGCAATATATCAAGTATTCAGGCAAGAACAGGACGATATCATAGTAATTCTATAGTGAGGACAAATTCTTGAACAAGTATCTGAGATCGAAGCGATTTTTTATCAGGGCAGATTTCTGTTACAAAATCCGGGTTGAACCACTTGACACGGAAATTCGCTATTTAACAAGTTTAAGATGAGATTTCGGGTCTTTCGGCGGGGTTGGAGAAATGTCATCACTATTTTTGTCGACCTTTTGGGTTTTATTTTTTTCAGCAGGTGGCGGAGTCTCTCCATCATCCTGGAAAAAAATACCTTGACCGTTTTCTCTCGCATAGATCGCCAGCACAGCATCTATCGGGACTTCAATGTCCATTGCCTTTCCAGCAAAACGTGCTGAAAAAAACACCCATTCATTGGTAAGATTTAAATCCTTAACTGCATTAATATGGATATTAAAAACAATGTGGCCGTCCTTGACATGATTCTGAGGAACTTTTACCCCTTCAACTGAATCTGAGACCAGAATCTGCGGTGTTAAATCATTGTCGATTGCCCACTCATGAATCGCACGAATCAGATAAGGCTTGGTTGAGGTCATTGTGAGTATCGACAACCCTTACTCAGGAATAAAGAGCCTTTTCAGCACTGCTAAGACTCTGGCGAAAACTTTCCAATGAAAATATGCGTTCAGCATAAGCCAGCATCGGTTTACCTTGCTTGGGAGGTAGTTTGATCCCGTGGGTATGTAAGCGCCATAAAAACGGAGCCATATAAAAATCAACCAGACTGATTTCATCTCCAAGTAGATAGTCCTGTTCTGTCAAAATCGGACTAATTGAAACCAAACCGTCTTTAATATCTTTCTTGGTTTCAGCATCCAGTGCTTCGATTTCGCCATTATCATAGGCGTACATTTTGTTTAACCAATCTCGTGTCAAACGGTAAATCATCAAACGTGCGCGCCCTCTTAAAACCGGGTCAACAGGCAATAACGGCGGATGGGGCAAACGCTCGTCCAAGTATTCAACAACAATATCAAGGCCATAGATCACAAACTCACGGTCAACTAATGTCGGCACTTCTCCATAAGGATTCAATTCGGCCAACTCTGTCATGTTGAAATGTTCATCAACATAGCGTATTTCGCTTTCCGCGTCTTTGGCCAGCATAATAAAACGACAAATATGGCTTTGTAGATTATTAGTGCCAGAGTAAAGGCTCATGGCACGGCGAATTATTTGATTATCCACAGAAACTCCAGGTATCAGATTATGCCGGGACACCTTATGACAGGGTATCCCGGTATTTTTGAATTAAGAATTAATGAACATCCCGCCAGTATTCTTTTTTCATTAAGTAGCAGGGAATAAGTAACACGACTAAAAATAGCAAGACGAATACACCGATTTTGTAGCGTTTTAGAACCGCAGGTTCGCCTAGATAAACCAGGAAATTAACCAAATCCGTCACCGCCTGATCAAATTCCACTTCCGTCATCGTGCCGGTATTTTCTTCCATTTCAAAACCGGCAAAAACTTTATTGTCACCATTGGTTTCATACACGGCCAGTTGATTACCTTGCAATCCATATAACACGTTAGGCATGGCAACATTTTCAAATACAGTGTTATTCCAGCCACTGGGAGAGCTGTCATCAATATAAAAACTCTTCATATATGTGTACAACCAATCAGGCGTGCGTGAACGCGCGATCAAGCTCAAGTCTGGCGGTGCCACACCAAACCACCTTTGCGCATCTTCCACCGGCATGGTTGTTGTCATCAAATCCCCAACTTTTTCACCAGCAAACATCAAATGCTCTTTAATGTTTTCATCGCTGATGCCTAAGTCTTTACCAACACGGTTATAGCGTGAATACGCCGCACTGTGACAAGACAAGCAGTAGTTGGAAAACAGTTTTGCACCTCGCTGCAATGACGCTTTATCTCTAAGATTGATAAAGACACTTTCCAGATGTTCATCACCACCGCCAGCCGGGAATGCCAACACAGGAACCAAGAACATCACGATTGAGATTAATAATTTCCGCATGATTAGTGCCCTCCCTTGCTGAATGTGACCCTATCCGGCACCGGTTTGGTCGGATCCATCTTCGAATATATTGGCATCAATAAAAAGAAACCAAAATAAATAAACATACAGATCTGCGCCCATCTGGTATTGTCAAACCAGAATAAATCAGTGTCAGCTGGTGCCTTGAAGCCCAGATAAGCCAGAATAAAAAATGCAATGATGAACAGCACCAATGCTGTTTTATAAATCCAGCCTTTGTAACGGATAGATTTAACCGGTGAACGATCCAACCAAGGTAGCAAAAAGATCACCACAATGGATAATCCCATGGCAATAACCCCCCAAAGTTTGGCGCCGCCAGGTAAAAAGTCCCAAACAACGGCCCTTAGAATCGAATAAAACGGCGTGAAGTACCAAAGCGGAACAATGTGTGGCGGTGTTTGCAGCGCATTTGCAGGCGTGAAATTATCCTTTTCCAGGAATAGCCCAAAGAAAGTAGGCGCGAAGAAAACAATGCCTAAGAAAATCATCAGAAAGACAATGACACCGACGATATCTTTCACAGTGTAATAAGGGTGAAATGGAATACCGTCTAAGGGAATACCGTTCTCATCCTTATTTTTCTTGATTTCTATACCATCAGGATTATTAGATCCTACTTGATGCAGAGCAACAATGTGCAGAAACACCAGGAAGACCAAAATCAAAGGCATCATGATCACATGAAAGGCAAAAAAGCGGTTTAAGGTTGCGTCTGAAATAACAAAGTCACCTCGTATCCATTCAGTCAAGCCTTCACCTATGACAGGGATTGCACCAAAAAGCGAGATAATAACCTGCGCACCCCAAAACGACATATTGCCCCAGGGTAACAAGTAACCCATAAATGCTTCAGCCATCAAAGCAACAAAAATGATACAACCGATAATCCAAACTAACTCCCGCGGACCACGATAAGAACCATAAATCAAACCGCGGAACATGTGCAGGTAAACCACCACAAAGAACATAGAGGCGCCAATTGCGTGTAAATAACGCATCAGCCAGCCCCAAGGCACATCGCGCATAATGTACTCAACTGAAGCAAATGCCAACGCTGCATCAGGCTTGTAATGCATGGTCAGGAAAATACCTGTGACGATCTGGTTGACCAGAATCAGTAAGGCCAACGAACCGAAGTAATACCAAAAATTAAAGTTCTTGGGTGCATAATATTTTGATAAATGCTCTTCCCAAACTTTCGTTAGCGGGAAACGTTCATCCATCCAGTCAATAAAAGCTTTCACTAGGCTACCCCCTCTGGATTTACACCAATTAGAATATGATTGTCGTCAATATAACTATAAGGAGGAATCACCATATTTTGCTGTGCCGGTACACCGCTATAAACACGACCCGCCAAATCAAACTTTGAACCATGACAAGGACAAAAGAAACCGCCTTGCCAGTCATCGCCGAGACCAGACGCTGCTCCGACTTCAAAATTATCGACCGGTGCACAACCGAGATGGGTACACAAACCCACCATAACCAACAAGTCCGGCTTTAATGAACGGAACTCGTTTTGCGCGTAGCCGGGCTGTTGCGGATCGACAGAATCAGGGTCTTTAAGCTCTGGCGTAACTTTGTTTAAACCCTGCTCCATTTCTTTAGTTCGATTAAGAATAAAAACAGGTTTACCACGCCATTCCACCCTGACCATTTGCCCCGGTTCCAGCTTGCTGATGTCCACTTCAACGGGCGCTCCGGCTGCTTTGGCGCGTTCGCTGGGGGACATGCTGACTACAAACGGAACTGCTGCGGCGGCCACTCCAACAGCGCCCACTGCGGAGCTGGTCATTGTTATAAAACGGCGGCGCTTAACGTCCACACCGTTTTCATTCATATCGCTCATGCGTCTTCCTCTAAATCGATGTTAATCTCAATAAATCATCCTAGTTAGTGGAGCAAAACTCTCTTACCTGTCCATAAACGGATGCATAAGTGAGCCGATTATAACAAATTCAATCGATTGAATACGATGCCGAGAGCGCAATTTTTTAACTATGACGGCTAAAAAAATCGATTTAGGCATAAAACTGCAAAGCGCAGACTTATAGTAAGTGGTTAAACTTGTTCAGAATTGGCCTTATCAGCTTTTTTGAGCATTAAGCGTGAGAAATATACGCCGCCTTCAAACAGCAACCAAACCGGGATAGCCAACATGGTCTGTGAAAATATATCAGGTGGTGTCAGCAACATGCCTACTATAAACGCTGCCACAATAATATAGGGACGCTTCTTAACCAAATCATCAGGTGTCGTAATACCCATTTTGACCAATAAAATAGTCGCGACCGGAACTTCAAACGCAAGACCAAAAGCAAAAAACAGCTTAATACAAAAACTCAAATAAGCGTTAATGTCTGTCATCACAGCCACACCTTCAGGTGCAGAAGCTGTAAAAAAAGCAAAAATAATTGGGAAGACAATAAAATAGGCAAACAAAATACCCAAGTAAAATAAAATACTGCTGGACAGCATCAGTGGATAGATTAATCGTTGCTCATGCTTATACAAACCGGGTGCGACAAAAGCCCACAGCTGATAAAGCAGAAACGGCATCATTAGCGCCACTGCAAAGGCAAAAGCAAACTTGAACGGCACGAAAAAAGGGCCGTGCGGTTCAGTCGAAATCATGGTATTGCCCTCGGGCAGGGCTTGCATCAACGGTGCTGCCAGGAATTCATACAAGGTATTGGCAAACGGTGCACAAATAATAAATACAGCCAATACGGCTAAAATACCGCGTAGCAATCGATCACGCAGTTCCAGCAAATGCGAAATCAGCGGCGCTTCAGTGGACTTTGGATCAGGCTGACTCATCCTTGACTTGTGTATTAGTTTTGGGTTTATCCGGTTCAGATTTACTTGCGGATGTTTTTACCTTGGTTTCATCCTTAATAACGTCTTTGTTTAATTCCTCTTGAACCTGTTTGCTGGCTTGTTGTATCTGGTTCTTTGCATCTTCTAATTCCTTTAACTCAGCTGCATCCATTTCCTTTTTAACTTCTGCTTTTACATCACTCACCATGCGGCGGATTTTACTGAGCCAAAAACCTGCAGTACGCGCCACCCCTGGCAGGCGCTCAGGTCCAAGCACCACCAACATAATCGTTGCAATAACTGCAAGCTCCCAAAAACCGATGTCAAACACCAGCTATTCTCTAGAAGAATTATGAGGACGTTTTGTTTTCGTCTTTGACTTTGTCGACAGCTTCAGAAACTTTATTTTCAAGCTGCTCTACCTCGTCCTCGACCTGTGCCTCGGCATCTTGCTCGCCTTCTTTCATCGAATCCTTGAAATTCTTCACAGCACCACCTAAATCGCCACCCATGTTTCTGAGTTTTTTAGTACCAAAAATCAAGACAACAATGACTAAGATAATCAATAGTTGCCAGATGCTTATACCGCCTATTCCCATGAGGCATGACTCCTAAAAATACTAAATAGTTTTGCAGACCGAGCATTATACTGACAATCTGCATAAAATTATGAATATATCTTTCACATTCAAAGCTATATTCACGCTATATCGTTGTATTTGGGTTCCAATCTGTAATAATGCAAGCATTTTTAATACTATAGCAGCTGAACATGTCTGTCGAAATTCTAGAAAATTATTTGCGGCAACATCCACAAACTCGCTATTTAGATGCTTTTTATAGCGATTTATCAGGAATTGTGCGAGGCAAACGTTACCCAATCGCTAACGCTGATAAAATTTTTAGATCCGGTTTGATGATGCCGGGGTCATCATTTTTATTGGCCGTGACAGGAGAATCCATGGATCCCTGCGGCTTAGGTTTTTCCGATGGTGATCCGGACGAATTCGGCGTTATTGTTGACGATTCACTCAAACCAATGCCCTGGGCTCAGGTTCCAACTGCGCAAGTGCAACTCACTATGCAAGATCAGTATGGCGAGCCGTATTACTATGAACCACGCAATGTCCTTAAGCGAGTGATTGAACAATTTGCTTCATTGAACTTAACGCCGGTAGTGGCATTTGAACTGGAATTTTATTTATTTGACTTAAAACGCAATAAAAACAATCAACTACGCCCACCTATCGCACCACTGACCGGCAAACGTAATAACGAAACACAGGTTTACAGCTTGGCCGAGCTAGAAGACTATGCCGTATTTATTGATGAAGTTATTTCAACCTGCGAGCTTCAAAACATCAAAACAGGCGCTATCACGGCCGAATATGCACCGGGGCAGTTCGAAATTAACCTGGAACATTCGAATAATCCGCTTAAGGCAGCCGATCATGCCGCCATGTTTAAACGAATTGTTCGTGGTGTTGCCCGTAAGCACAATATGCAAGCCAGCTTTATGTCCAAGCCCTATATTGACAATGCAGGTAGTGGCTTGCATATGCACATGAGTCTGATCGACGCTGATGGAAATAATGTTTTCGATGGTGGCGGTGATTTTGGTCATGATGATTGCATGAGCCCAACACTCAAAGCCGCTATTGGCGGGTTGTTAGAAACCCATCCGGAGTCGATGATTTTCTTTGCTCCAAATATTAATGCATTCAGGCGTTATGTCCCGAATATTTTCGTTCCGACGGGTCCAAGCTGGGGACTGGAAAATCGATCTGTTGCAGTTCGAATCCCTAAAAGTCCCGGTAAGGCCAGGCGTATTGAACATCGCGTTGCAGGTGCAGACGCCAATCCGTATTTGCTTTTGGCTACACTGCTGGCCGGCATGCATCACGGCATCACTGAACAATTGGAACCGGGACCAGAATGGCAAGGCAACGCCTCAGAGAAGCTCTCCTCACAAATTCCGTTTGATTTGACTTCCGCGATCAAGAAAACCCGAGAAAGTGACATTTTGAACCATTACCTGGGAAACAAATACATTGATGTATATACCGAATGCAAACAACTGGAACATGAGGCTTTTAAGGAACGTAATATTCAAGATGAAACGAGCTGGTATTTGTAGTTTATGACCGTTTGTTTGCTGGGTCTAATTAAAGTCAGACTCCCATTCAGATACTTTCTACCCCTCCTATCCTCCCCTGCTAGGGGAGGGACCATTTTTCTCCCCCTTCCAGGGGGAGTTAGAGGGGGTAACAATTGTTCACCAAAAAATCACGCATGACTAAACCCAACTTCCTCCACCCCCGGCACTGGCCAACCTGGATTGGATTGGGTTTGATTCGGCTGTTAACGATGCTGCCACTTCCTGTTTTAGCCTTTTTCGGTTCAATAATTGGCGAGTTAACCTATTATTTATTCGGCTCACGCCGAAAAATCACCGTGCGTAACCTTAATGCCTGCTTTCCAGATTGGCCCGATAAAAAAATCAAAGCCGCAAGCAAACAGTGCTTTAGGCTAATTGGCCAGTCCATTTTCTATTCAGGCGTTAACTGGTGGGCCTCTGAAAAACGTTTAGATCGTTTAGTTACAATTGTTGAGCGCCAGCATTATGACCAAGCCCTGGCTGAAGGAAAAAATATAATTCTTCTGGCTCCACATTTCTGTGCACTTGAGATCGCCGGTCTAATGCTTTCACAAGAACGCCCCATGATCAGTATGTATCAACATACAAAAAATAAGTTGGTCGACAAATTTGTAAAGCAGGGACGTGGACGATTTGATGGCGTTCTAGTCGAACGTAAAGAGCCACTGAGAAATTTAATCAAGCTGATTCGTAAAGGTTATCCGTTTTACTACCTACCTGATCAGGATGCACGTGATAAAGGTGTATTTGCACCCTTTTTCGGTGTGCAAGCCAGCACTATTCCCTTTTTAGGAAAATTCGCGGCCATGTCTAAAGCTGTGGTCATTCCTGTTTCAACTAAAATTTTACCTTATGGCAAAGGCTTTGAAGTCAGGCTTGGCGCACCAATAGAAAACTTCCCTACGGGAAATGATGTAGCCGACACAACAGCAATGAACAAAGCCATTGAAGAAGTTGTCAAACCTATGCCGGAACAATACTTTTGGGTGCATAAACGCTTCAAAACACGCCCTGAAGGTGAACCGCCGTTTTACTAGTTACGGGGATGTGATCCCGAACGAACGCGAGGGATCTACAAACCTAATTCGACTCATTTAGAAGATCCTTCATCACGTTGTGATTCAGGATGACAGTTACGTCAGCTCGACTGCACTAAGTCGCAAATTAGTCTTCCGGTTTATTTGCTTATTTCGGCAAAGTCATCTATCTTGACGATTAATCATTACTATGCAAATCATTGAATTTCGACCATTATTCTTAACAAATGCCACAGCAGACAAGTAAAAAGCATCTAACCCCAATCACTACACTCAAACAAATCTTTGGTGACTCGTTGGTCACTTCAAAAGCCATTTGTCATCAACATGGCAATGATGAATCCTTCCACGAGCCACATGCGCCTGATGCGGTTTTGTTTGCCAAAAGTAAACAAGATGTCGTTAAAGCAGTTGATGTTTGTCGTGAGTACAAAACCCCGATTATTGCCTATGGCACCGGCACTTCTCTTGAGGGCCATGTAGCAGCTCTGCAAGGCGGTCTTTGCATAGATGTGAGTAATATGAACCAAATCCTGGCTGTGCATCATGAAGATTTGCAGTGCGTCGTTGAACCGGGCGTTAGGCGTATCCAACTAAACGAATATTTACGTGATACCGGTTTATTTTTTCCTATTGATCCAGGTGCTGACGCATCACTGGGTGGCATGGTTTCTACCAGAGCATCAGGTACCAATGCAGTACGCTATGGCACCATGCGCGATAACATATTGTCGTTAGAAGTTGTTTTGGCAAACGGTACCATCATTAAAACTGCCAAACGCGCCAAGAAATCATCAGCAGGCTATGATTTAACCTCACTGATGATTGGTGCGGAAGGAACCCTGGGCATTATCACTGAAATAACGTTAAAACTTTATGGCATTCCTGAGACCATAGCGTCTGCCGTATGCACCTTCCCAAGTGTTGATGATGCAGTGAACACGACTATTACTACTATCCAGTCCGGCATCGCCATTGCTCGAATTGAACTATTGGATGAAAAAAGCATTGAGGCTGTTAACTCTTATTCCAACCTTGCCCTGCAAGTTGCTCCAACTTTATTTATGGAATTCCACGGCTCGCCTGAATCGGTAAAAACTCAATCCGAAGCTGTTGGCGAAATCGCCGCAGGATTAGGCGGTAGTAACTTCCGGTGGACAACCAATACCGAAGAACGCAGCAAACTCTGGCAAGCCCGGCATGATGCCGCTTATGCCTGTAAAGCGTTGCGTAAAAACTGTGAGTTTATGGCAACTGATGTCTGTGTCCCTATTTCCCGGCTAGCTGAATGTATAGTCGAGACTCAAAAGGATATTCAGGACTCAGATTTGTTAGCACCCATTCTAGGTCATGTGGGCGATGGTAATTTTCATCTGGTACTTCTGGTAGATCCGACTGACCCAAGCGAAGTCGGGCGCGCTCAAGATTTGCATGAAAGAATGATACACCGAGCGCTCTCAATGGACGGCACCTGCACCGGTGAACACGGCATTGGCTACGGCAAGATTGATTATTTAGAAGCAGAACTGGGCCAGGCCACCTCAGCTATGCAACTTATCAAACAGGCATTGGACCCGGATAACATCATGAATCCTGGCAAAATCTTAAAAATAAGCTAAATTGCTAATTGCCCTAATAAACCATTCCTCAAACAATTTGGCTCAAAGTTTTTATCAAACATCAGTTTTACTTCTTTCTCGCTATAATACTGTAGCTCATTGAAAAACATATACAAGTGTGGCTCTATAATGGAATTTCCATAGCTAGATAATTCAGCCTTCTTTATCTCATGGTAAGAGTATTTGCAAGTTGCATCTACAATAAAATGTATTGTAGGGATAGTAATTTTAGCTGCATCTTTATGATACAAATGTCTAAAAACCCTAACAATCGTACCAATAGGATTCGGGTTCTCAGTTAAAACGACCTTTAACGTTCTCTTATTTATATCCTCAAAGTACTCTTTTTTATGAATAAAAACTTTTGTACGCCAATTCATAAGAATACCATCCCAATTTAAAATTGTAGTATCCGTCAAAGAAAATATATCTTTGTATTTAACTAAACCTTGTTTAATAGCCCAAGTTTCCTTAGCCTGCCAGACATCGACTGGCCATTTGTCTACCAGTAATCTATATCCACCATATTTATTCTTAATTGCTTTAGTGGAATGAAAATATGGAATCAAAGTATCCCAATCACCTTCTATCACGATATCAATATCAGAATAAAACCCGCTTTTTCCAAAAATAGCTATGTCTCTAAGCATACCGCCAAATAAGTAGACATCACCATTGGAAATAGCGCTGTTAATAAAATTAAGAAATGTTCTTATATCTTGACTAGGAGATGCAAAATTAGTTTTCTCTTGTATACATTCGAACTCTGAAATTGTTAGTTGGTTGGATGTTTTTTTATATGCTCTCTTCTCTCTACTGTTGGAAGAAAAAAAGGCACTTATCCTTTCTCTTAACTCATCAGAGTTAGCAACGGGATTAATTCTAGGAAAATCCATTAAATAAGGGCTTTAATCTATTGTGTATATTAATTAGATATGAGTCAGTCATTCCAGCAACAGAATCACAAAGTAATTGGCATCTCTTGTAATCATTTGGCATCTTAGATTTATTATACGCTCTTTTGTAATTTTCTGAGATTATTGCCCACCCAAATTTTGAAAAAGATTGAGATTCATCAATAATTGATGTCCACAACATATCCATTGTGCTGTTAATATAGTTGTTCCCTTCAAGCTCTAATTCAAGAACTTGTTTATTTTCATAACCATATTTCTTATCAAATTTTTTAAGATATTTACACAATTGATTCCCGCTTGAACTATCAATGAGCTCAAAGTTGTCAGGAATTTCGTTAGCAAGGATTTCATCAATCGAATTAACAAAACAATTTGTAATTGACGTAATCAATTGATAAACAGCAAAAACTCGAAACATTTGCATGGAAATATCATTTAATTCAGCCGAACTTAAATTATCTTTTTTGAATACTATGTTTTTCTCTTTTGATTTTTCCACCACTTTTCTAACTACTTCATCATCAGATGAATCTAGATAATCCATCAAATCATAGAACGAGGCAAATCCTTTTTTTACGGTATCCTCTGCATCCAAAACTGCATATGCAATGTCATCACACGCCTCAATTATATGGGCTAGTGGATGTCGAATATTCTCACTTAATCCGGTTACTTTCCAAACATCCTCAATAACCTTTCTTTCGCTTTCGAATATACCGAATTTTCTGTATCCGCCAGCTGATTCATGAAGTTTTGGATATTTTATTAAGGCAGCCAACGTACCATACGTTAAATTCAATCCAAAGCTGTCGTTCAAAATTTGTAAACTTGTAAGTAATCGAAAAGTATGTGGGTTTCCGTCGAAATTCTTAAAATCATCCGGGACATTGTAGTTATTAGAACATTTAGCAAACCAGCCACGAATAGCAGCTTCTCCTTGGTGACCAAACGGTGGATTTCCTAAATCATGTGCCAAGCCAGTGGCGGCTAAAATTGCGGGAACTCTTCTGGCAACTTGTAACTTTCCATGCTCTTTCCCAAAAACCTTTTCCGCATACTCAAAGGAAAGGGCAATTCCAACGCTTCTAGCAAGATTCGAAACCTCAAGTGAATGAGTTAATCGTGTTCTAACTGAATCACTTGGATCTAAAGGAAAGACTTGTGTTTTGTCAGCTAAGCGCCTGGTCGGTGATGAAAATAATATCCTATCATAATCCCTCTCCGCCTCTACTCTGTTTCCTTTAGTTCCGGTGTTTTCTCCAGATTGATCATTTTTTTCTTTTCTTCTTTCATCAGATAGCAACAAATCCCATTGTAACATTTAAGATCCTTTTTGGTTTTATAAATTATATTAATTTTACAATTTTTCATTATCAAAAAGAAGAATCCGGCCCTTTTAAGAACTCTATTTCCTCAGCTGTCGACACTCGCCCTAGAATTTCATTGCGGTGTGGGAAACGACCAAAGCGTTCAATAATGACCAAGTGTTTATCGGCATAACCTTTCGCTTCAATATAAATCTTTTTTAAATCCTCAGTAGTGCACTCATCTGCCATGGACTGATAGGCTGCAACACACTGGTACTGATGCTCTATACTCTCGGAATGCTCGAGCGGCAAATAGTAAAAATATCGTAGCGGGCGGGACAGAGCCAGATCATGACCAATTGCTATACCATCCAGACAAAACTTGAGCGCTTTAGAATCATGTTCAAACGCCTTAGGCGTTCCTCGATAAATTTGCCGGCAAAACTGATCAATCAAAATAATACTGGCTAATCGGCCTTTGGGCGTTTGCAGCCAATGTTGGTACTGGCCTGCAATCAGTTTTTCAACATCTTCTGAAAATAACTCTTTAATTTCGCGATCTGCCTCATCACTTTTGCCAAACCATAAATCGAATCGTTCACCAACAACGGTTGTTTCATTGATCGGATTGCCGTACCAATAATCGATTATTCTTTTTATCTGGCTGTCAGTCATATCTCTGGAAGCCTTTTCTGCATGGCCTGACTGTCCAAATCGCCTATCAAGCTCCAGCAAAACTTGATCTGGATGCAGGCCCTGCTGTGCTAATAGAATCAGGGTGTGAAACCATAAATCTGCCGTTTCATAAATGATTTTATCAATGTCGCCCTCTTTCGCCGCCATGACCGTTTCAGTCGCTTCTTCACCAATCTTTTTTAAAATCGAATCCAGGCCTTTACTGTAAAGACTGGCCACGTAAGAGTCGTGAGCTGATTCTTGCTTGCGTTGCTCTAATACTGCGGCAAGCTTATTAAGGATTTCTTCACTCATTAATTATTGCCGTAAATCTCATCCGGTGACTTAATCACCGGATCAACGTCCAGCCATTCATTTTCTTGCAATACGCGATAGAAACAAGACTCTCTACCGGTATGGCAAGCTATACCTCCCTGTGATTCAACCCGCATTAAAATGACATCACCATCACAATCAAGCCGCATTTCTTTGACGATTTGTGTATGCCCGGAACTTTCACCTTTTTTCCACAGTTTTTTGCGTGATCGTGACCAATAAACAGCTACACTATTAGCTATCGTTTGACGCAAAGCCTCATGGTTCATCCAGGCAAACATGAGGACTTTATTAGTGTGAAAATCTTGTGCGATCACCGGCACCAAACCATCATCAGTCCATTTAATGTCGTCAATAAAGTCCATTACATTCTCATCTCTATTCCCTGGTTAACCATAAATTTTTTGGCTTGCTTTATGGTGTATTCACCGAAATGGAAAATACTGGCAGCCAGCACTGCATCAGCTTTACCAAGAGTAATACCTTCAACTAAATGCTGCAAGTTGCCGACTCCGCCTGAGGCAATTACAGGAATCGAAACCGCATCCGCAATGGCACTGGTCAACTCAAGTTCGAATCCATCCTTAGTGCCGTCTCTGTCCATGCTGGTGACCAGCAACTCCCCCGCACCATAAGCTGCCATTTGCTGTGCCCATTTTACTGCATCTAACCCAGTTTCGTGCCGCCCACCATGTGTATATATTTCATAGCCGGATGGAGTATTACCGGACTTTCTGGCATCAAGCGCCACTACAATACATTGCGACCCTAACTTGTCAGAAGCCTGTTTAATAAAATCAGGGTTTTTAACAGCAGAGGTATTAATGGCGACTTTATCGGCCCCGGCATTGAGCAGACGAGAAATATCATCAATCTGCCGAATACCACCGCCCACGGTTAAAGGAATAAAAATTTCACTCGCGACTTTTTCAACAACGTGCAAAATCGTATCGCGCTGCTCGTGGCTGGCCGTAATGTCTAAAAACGTTATTTCATCAGCACCTTCAAGATCATAGCGCCTGGCAACCTCAACCGGATCACCTGCATCTCGAATATCGACAAATTTCACGCCTTTAACGACACGGCCATTATCGACATCCAAACAGGGAATAATACGTTTAGCTAGTGGCATATTGATCTGCTAATTGTTGAGCTTGAAAAAAATCTAAAGTCCCTTCGTAAATAGCTCGGCCTGTAATCGCACCGGCAACACCGGGGTCTGGCAAAGCAGCCAAAGCCTGAATGTCATCCAGATTTTTTACCCCACCGGATGCAATCACCGGCAAATCGGTAGATTGCGCCAAGGCAAACGTTGACTCGATATTGACGCCAGTGAGCATACCATCACGACTAATATCTGTATAAATAATGGCCGCAACCCGCATTTGCTCAAACCATTTGGCGACTTGAGTGACGGTTTTATCTGAGGTTTTGGTCCAACCATCTACTGCAACCAAACCATCTTTTGCATCTAAACCAACGATAATCTTATCCGGATAACGTTCGGTTAATCGCTCAATAAATTCCGGCTCGTTGACAGCCTTAGTACCAATAATTAAATAGCTTACACCTACGTCGAAATAAACCTCGGCAGTTTCCAAGCTACGAATACCTCCCCCTATCTGTATTGGCAAATCAGGGTGCTGTTTGCAAATTTCAGAAATGGCTTGCAAATGAACGGCCTTTCCAGATACTGCTCCATCCAAATCAACGATATGCAACCGCCTGGCGCCCAGGTCAGCCCATTGATCAGCTACTGCAAGCAAATCAGAGGAAAAAACCGTATCGTCGTTTAGGTCGCCCTGACGCAGGCGCACACATTGGCCGTTTTTAATGTCAATTGCTGGTATGACTAGCATGGTTCTATATTCACTTAAATTTTTACGAAACGTTTATTATCCAGCCAAGCTAAGTAATCACTAGATTCTGGAATGACGGATAAATTAAAATTGAATCTCATTAGATGTTCCAATTAATAAAATTCTCGAACAATTTAAGTCCGACATGGTGACTTTTTTCGGGGTGGCACTGAATGGCGAAGATATTGTCTTTAGCCACTGCGCTGGCGTAAGGTATTCCATATTCGGTTTGGGCAAATACTTCTGCACTGTTTGTTTCACAAGCATAATAACTATGCAAAAAATAAAACCAGCTATTATCCGCTATGCCTTGCCACAATGGATGAGATTGGCTGATTTTGACCTGATTCCAGCCCATTTGCGGCACTTTCATTACCGAACCATCTTCGGCTATACGACCATTTTCAAACCTTATTACAGTTCCCTTAAACAAACCCAGACATTCATGGCCGCCATCTTCCTGATTATATTCAAACAACGCCTGCATGCCGACACAAATCCCGAGTACGGGCTTGGTCTTCAGAGCCTTATGCAAAGCTGTATTTAAGTCTGCATCTGACAATGCTGACAGCCAACTGCCTATCGCACCCTGACCCGGCAATACGATTTTATCTGCCTGATCAATCTGTGAGCAATCCCGGGTAATACGTACACGAGAAGATTTACCACAGACATGTTCAACGGCTTTAGCAACAGACCTGAGATTTCCAGTTCCCAGGTCAATCACAGCAACTTGCGTCATAGACTGCCTTTAGTCGATGGAATCACATCTTGCATTTTTTCATCAGCCTCAAGCGCCATGCGCAATGCGCGTCCGAAAGCCTTAAAAATTGTTTCAGCAATATGATGGGAATTAATGCCGCGGATATTATCAATGTGCAATGTTATCGCAGCATGATTGACCACCGCTTGAAAAAACTCCCTGACCAGTTCAGTCTCGAAAGTGCCAATCATGGCCCGTGTAAATGTCGCGTCAAAACTCAAATGCGGCCGGCCAGACAAATCAATCACGACCCGGCTTAATGACTCATCAAGCGGTACATAGGCATGACCGTAGCGTTTAATACCCTTTTTATCACCGACCGCCTGTGTCAGCGCCTGACCAAAAACAATGCCAATATCCTCAACAGTATGATGATCATCTATTTCCAGATCACCTTGCGCGTTAAGATTTATATCGATCAAGCCGTGGCGTGCGATCTGATCCAGCATGTGATCAAAAAAAGCCACGCCCGTCTGTAAATTAGCTTCTCCTTTGCCATCCAGGTCGATTCGCAATGAAATTTGCGTTTCATTGGTGTTACGCTCAATATTACTCGTTC
Source organism: Arenicellales bacterium (assembly GCA_028284225.1). GTDB lineage: Bacteria > Pseudomonadota > Gammaproteobacteria > Arenicellales > JAHEKD01 > JAHEKD01. The sequence continues at coordinate 12,685 of JANQSD010000014.1, read as the reverse complement.
GGCTCATGCTAGCCCTCTGGTTAAGTCTTCAATACTGTTTAAGAAAAGATTGTTTTCTTGTTCAGTGCCAATTGTCACCCGTAAACATTGCTCCAGCATTGTATCGGGTTTATGCACACATTTTATGAGTATATGTCTTTCTAACAATCCTTCAAATAACTGAGTAGCAGGAATCCGGATAGATTTAAACAAAATAAAATTGGCATCACTTGGGTAAACCTGTAACCCGCTAAGCCGGCAAAGCTGATCATAAACCCGGGTTCGCTCTGCAACAATTTTTTCAGCGTTATTTTCAAAAAAAGCCATATTGTCCAACGCAAATTCCACGCTGATTTGAGTAAGACTATTGATATTAAACGGCAAACGTATTTTATTAAATTCATCTAACCACTGTTTATCACCAAATAACATACCGAATCGTAATCCTGCCAGGCCTGCTTTGGATAAAGTTCTCATTATCAATACGTTTGAGTATTGATTTAATCTATCAATTTGGGTTGTTCCGGCAAAAGGTAAATAGGCTTCATCGATGATCACCAGCCCTTTACTTGCTGCAATGATCTGGTCCAAATCCCGCTCAGAAAATAAATTTCCGGTTGGATTGTTCGGATAAGCCAAAAACAAACAAGCGGGTCGATGGCGTTCGATTGCTTGCACCAGAGCAACAGAATTTAGCGAAAAATCACTATTTAGCGGCACATCTATGTATTCTTTGCTGGTTACCTCAGCCAAAATGCGAAACATGACAAACGTCGGCGATACGGACATAACCGGCCCGGCATTAACCGCTAAAGATTGGATAATAATTTGGATCAGTTCATCTGAGCCATTACCGAACATCACATCACAACTGTCAGGTAACGTCATTTGTGCCAATAACTTTTCTTTGATGTTTTGGCCCTGGGCATCAGGATAACGATTAATACTGGCGCTGTGCAATTTTTCTAACCAAGCTGCCTTAAGCTCAGCCGACCAATCATATGGATTTTCCATAATATCCAGTTTGACTAATCCATTTGAAGGCTGCACATGATAAGCCTGCAAGGCTTGGATTTCTGCACGGATCAACTGCTTAGCCAGATTATTGTGCATGACTATTCGTTAACCCGGTAACTGGCCGATTGCTGATGTGCTGTTAGACCTTCAGCCTGCGCAATCACTGCTGCATGTCGCGCTACTTGTTGAGCACTGGTTTCATCAAAGCGAATTATGCTGGACCGTTTTTGAAAATCATAAACACCTAAAGGTGAGCTAAATCTAGCTGTGCCTGATGTCGGCAATACATGATTTGGACCTGCGCAGTAATCACCCAACGCTTCAGCACTATAACGGCCTATGAATATAGCACCTGCATGGCGAATGCCAGTGAGCAAATCATCAGCATCGGCTGATAGCAATTCAAGGTGCTCCGGTGCTACACGATTTATCACACTAATCGTGGTTTCGTTGTTTTCTGTCAAAATAAATGCGCCCTGGCTGGATAATGCCTGGCGAATAATTTTCTCACGCGGTTGATCAGGCAATAATCGCTCGACCGCTGCAAAAACCGCCTCATGATGAGCCTTATCAGAAGTAACATGGATTGATTGTGCCATTTCATCATGTTCAGCCTGGGCAAACAGATCCATTGCAACCCAATCAGGATCGACACCGGCATCACTGACGACTAATACTTCTGAAGGGCCTGCAATCATATCAATGCCTACTTGACCAAACACCATACGCTTGGCTGCAGCCACATAAGCATTACCGGGACCTACAATTTTGTCTACATTAGGAATCGTTTCAGTGCCATATGCCAGTGCTGCAATTGCCTGAGCACCCCCGATTTTAAACACACGATCAACACCTGCAATAGCCGCCGCCGCTAATACATTCAAATTCAACTCACCGTTAGCTGCCGGTACCGTCATGATTAATTCTTTTACACCTGCAACCCTGGCTGGAATTGCCGACATCAACACTGATGAGGGATACGCAGCTTTACCTCCCGGCACATACAGACCCACTTTATCAACAGCGGTAATACGTTGACCCAGCTCAGCACCGGCCTCATCAACAAAACGCCAATCTTGCTGGATTTGTTTTTGATGATAAGTCTCAATCCGTTTAGCGGCGAATTTAAGCGCTTGTTTCAAATCTGAATCGATTTCTGCCAAGGCCTTAAGAATATCATCAGTAGACACTTCAAGATCGCTGGCACTATTTACACACAGCTGATCGAATTGCTTGGTATAGTTGACTAACGCGACATCACCGTGTTGCCTGATTGTGTCAATAATATCAGCCGCTGCTGCATCAATGCTGTCGGATTGAGTTGATCCTCGTGTCAGCAATTCGTCAAGTTGTTGATAAAATTCAGGATCAGTTGTATTCAGAATTTTCATTCTGCATGCTCAAAAGCTTGTTTCAGCGAGTCTACTAACGGCACTAATTCAGCTCGCTTTAATTTATATGACACCTTGTTTGCCACTAGCCTGGCGCTGATATGGCATATAGTTTCTTTCTCAACCAAACTATTAGCCTTTAAGGTGCCACCAGTATCTACCAAATCAATGATTCGATGACATAAGCCGGCATGCGGCGCTAACTCCATAGAACCGTATAACTTAATAATTTCGGATTGAATACCTTTACGGGCAAAATAATCACGAGCAATATTCTCATACTTGGTAGCCACTTTAATTTTTGCCGGTAAATGACTTTCTGATTTAGCCGAATCAACCAATTCAGCCAAAGCCAAACGGCAACGTGCCATACCCGTATCATAAAGCTCGTATAAATCACTACCGCCGGTCTCCATAAGTACATCTTTACCGACCAAACCTAAATCAGCAGCACCCAGACGGACATAAGTAGGCGCATCAGTTGCCCGAACAATAATAACGTTTATATCAGTGTTTTTTACAGGAATAAGCAGTTTACGGCTTTCGTCCGGATGCTCAGCCAACTCAAAACCCGCTTGCTCCAACACCGGTAAGGTTTGTTTGAGAATGCGCCCTTTTGACAAAGCGATGTTCAATGACACTTTGCTAACTCCCAGCTATACGACAGCTAATTTCGGCTGCTCTTCTCCTGCCATCATTTGTGCATATTGTTGACCGGAAATTCTTCTTATTTTCGCGCCTAACAGCGATAATTTTTGCTCAATTCTGTCATAGCCCCGATCAATATGATAAATGCGGTCAACCAGGGTATGACCATCTGCCACCAGTCCAGCAATCACCAGACTGGCCGATGCTCTCAAATCAGTAGCCATTATCGGCGCAGCATATAGTTTATCCACACCACTCACCACAGCTGTGTGGCCCTGCAATTCAATACTGGCACCCATGCGTTGCAGCTCGTGTACATGCATAAACCGGTTTTCGAAGATAGTTTCTGTGACCAGGCCAGTTCCCTCAGCCACGCAGTTCATAGCCAAAAATTGTGCCTGCATATCTGTTGGAAAAGCCGGATATGGATCGGTTCTGATATTAACAGCCTGTATGCGCTTACCGTTAACTTTAGCACGCACCCAATCATCCCCAACTTCAATGTCAACATCCGCCTCTCTCAGTTTTTCAAGTACTGCATCAATTAAATCAGGCCGAGTATTGACGGCCGTTACATCGCCGCCAGTTGCAGCCGCGGCCACCAGGAAAGTTCCCGTTTCAATACGGTCAGGCACTACATGATGTTCCGCAGCTCCTAATCTCTCAACACCTTCGATAGTAATTTCACTGCTTCCTGCACCGCTAATTCTACCCCCCATTGCGTTGATAAAATTAGCCAGGTCAACAACCTCGGGCTCTCTGGCGGCATTTTCAATAACAGTGGTTCCGTCTGCTAAAGCGGCTGCCATCATAATATTTTCAGTCCCGGTTACGGTGACCTGATCCATGAATATTCGAGCGCCCTGCAAATGATCACATTCGGCAATGATATAACCATTTTCGACAGTGACCTTAGCACCCATGGCTTCAAAGCCTTTAAGGTGTAAATTAACAGGCCGTGAACCGATTGCACAGCCACCAGGCATAGATACCTCGGCACGACCAAAGCGTCCCAATAACGGGCCCAGCACCAAAACAGATGCGCGCATGGTTTTGACCAGCTCATAGGGCGCGCAGACAGTATCAACGTGCCCCGCATCTATGTTCACTACGGTATCTTCACGTTCAACTGCTACGCCCATTTGTTCAAGCAGCTTGATTGTGGTGTTGATGTCATTTAAATGGGGAACATTTCTTATAGTAACCGGACTTTCAGCCAGTAACGAAGCAATCAAAACCGGCAGTGCTGCATTTTTTGCACCGGCAATTTCAACTTCGCCCTTTAAAGGGTGTCCACCGGTGATGATAAATTTATCCATGATAGCTAATTATCAGGCAGCATCAGTTTCGGCGGGTTCATTGAGCAATTCTTCTAGCTCACCACTCTCAAACATTTCCATCATGATATCGCTGCCGCCGACGAATTCACCTTTAACATATAGCTGTGGAATAGTGGGCCAGTTGGAATAACTTTTAATGCCCTCACGTACAGCGTCACTTTCCAACACATTGACGCCAACAAATTTCGAGCCCAATGTTTGAAGAATTTGCACCGCTCTACCCGAGAACCCGCATTGAGGGAAATCCGGTGTGCCTTTCATAAATAAAACCAGCTCGTTTTCACGAACCACTTGTTCAATTTGCTCATGTATATCCATTTAGATATCTCGACAATAGGTTGTAGGTTGATAGAGTAGATTATGACCGCTAACGTCGATCATCTTTGTGTTGATTATAACTTAGTTTAGGCGTTTTGATGTTGCTCGACCGTCAGGGTTTTCATCGATAAAGCATGTATTTCTGCATTCATCTTGTCCCCAAGAGCTTTATATACCATTTGATGACGTTGTATTCTGGTCTTGCCTTCAAACTGATCGGTAACAATCGTTGCAAAAAAATGCTGACCGTCACCTTCGATTTCTATGACGGCATCTTCGATACCGGCCAGAATCCATTCTTTTATCTGTTCAGGCGTTACCATTGTTAATCAAGTTTTAAAATATCCTGTAAATCTGCCATTTTAATCAATCTCATTAACTGCTGTGGAACATGATTAAAACTAATCTGCTTTTGATTCTTGTTGGCCTGTTTTGTCCATTCCAGCATCACCGCCAATGCGGCACTATCTGATTGATCAACTGCCGAAAAATCAATGACCAACCGGTCCTGACTGAGTTTTGAAAAATTAATAGCGCTGAACACCTCAGCGGCTCTTTCAAAGGTTAAATCACCGGAAATTTTACAGCTGCCATTAGTTTGTTCAACAGTCATCAGGAACGATTTTTCTCAGCCAGACTGTTGATCAATCCATCCATTCCCTGACGTTGAATAATGGACGTGTAGCTGGTGCGAAAATTAGTCACCAGATTAATCCCGTCTGCGACAACATTGTAAATTCGCCAATTCTTATCATTGCCCTGGGCTAATTTAAAACTCACCGGGATATTGCGATCTGAAGTTTGCAATGTTGCATCAACAATGGCCTTGTTTTTATCATCATTATAACGCGCCGGTTGGTAATTGATTTGTTGGCCGGAGTATTGAAACAAGCCTTGTGCGTAACTCTTCATCAAAAACGACTTGAACTCTTCAATAAACATAGTTTGTTGCTCGGCCGAACTACGACGCCAATACTTGCCGACCACAAGTTTCGACACCCGTTCAACATCAACAACCGGTAAAACATGCTGCTCCACCATAGCGTAAAGTTTGTCGGGGTTAGCTTTATAATCGGCGCGGTTTTGTTCCAGTTGCGTGAGAACCTTATCAACTGTTGTTGAAATAACATTATCAGGTGTGGTCTGTGCATTCGCAAATACTGCCACCAGTAACAAATTAAAAGCTAGAAATAGGTTTTTCATGCGTTTAGCTCCTTACTCGAATTCATCGGCGTTGGAATTTGACTGTGCTGCGGATCCCCCGCCAGCACCGGATGTCACAAAGGTACTAATCAAATTTTCCAAAACTAATGAAGATTGAGTGATTTCAATTTTGTCGCCTTGTTTTAGATAAGTCTCTTCCGCACCGGGTTCAAGCCCAACATACTGTGCACCAAGCAAACCCGAGGTCAATATCGCAGCACTGGTATCCTCAGGCAAATTGTCATAATTTGCGTCAATACTCAGTTCAACTACTGCAGTGTAGAACTCTTTATCGATTTTAACATCTGTTACTCGGCCAATATTAACCCCAGCCATGGTAACCGGCGCTTTTAGCTTAAGACCACCAATATTGTCGAATTCGGCATATAGATGATAAGCATTATTTACACTGGCTGAGCTTAAATTGCCCACTCGCAGTGCCAAAAACACCAGTGCAGCCAGTCCACCCAGGACAAAAAGGCCTACAATAAAATCAATTCCACGTTTTTGTTGCATTTAAACTTCTCCAAACATCAACGCTGTCAGCACATAATCTAACCCAAGAACACTGAGTGAAGCATTAACAACCGTTCTGGTTGTGGCCCGGCTCACACCTTCTGAGGTCGGAATAGCAAAATAACCCTGATATACAGCGATAAAAGTGACTATCAGCCCAAAAACCATGCTTTTAATCACACCATTAATAATATCAGCATAAAAATCAACACCTTCCTGCATAGCTGACCAGTACACACCACTGTCCAGACCCAGTTGCTGAACACCGATTAAATAACCACCTATGACGCCAACTGCGGTGAAAATCGCCGAAAGTAACGGCAACGCGATCAATCCTGCTAAAAATCGCGGAGCAATGACCATGGGCACCGGGTCAGTCGCCATCATTTCCATTGCATCCAGCTGTTGCGTGGCTTTCATCAAACCAATTTCTGCAGTCAATGCAGAACCGGCACGACCTGCAAATAATAATGCAGATAAAACCGGACCTAACTCACGTGTCAAGGATAATGCAACCACCAGGCCCAGTGATGATTCGGCACCAAAACTTACCAGCGTATAATAACCTTGCAGGCCCAGGACCATTCCGACAAATAGCCCTGAAACCAGAATAATTAAAAGTGTTAACACACCAACCGCATATAGTTGCTTGATGACTAAAGAAAAACGGCCTAATGCCCGTAGGGATGCGCCGGCAAGAATTGCAAAAAACCGCCCTGCCAGCCCCAGGTTACTCACTATGGACAGTGCTTTGGCACCAACATCAGCAATCCAATTCATTGCCGTATATCCAATAAATCGTCGCCGATGGCTTCAGCTGGATAATGGAACGCAACCGGTCCATCCGGAAGGCCGTTCATAAACTGGTTTACCTGTTCATTACTACTGTGCATCATGTCTGCCGGGGCTCCGTGGCCAACCACTGTACCCCCGCCTAATAAATAAATGTAATCGGCTATACCCGCACCTTCAGGCACATCATGCGTTACGACCACAGAAGTTGTACCCAGCGCCTCATTGAGCTCCTTAATCAACTTCACCGCCACACCCATGGAGATGGGGTCAAGGCCGGTAAATGGTTCGTCATACATGACCAGGTCCGGATCAAGAGCAATGGCTCTTGCCAATGCCACCCGTCTGGCCATACCGCCCGATAACTCAGCCGGCATTAAATCTCTTGCCCCGCGCAGGCCCACCATTTCCAGTTTTAACAAAACCAGATGGTGAATCAAGGAATCGGGCAAATCGGTATGTTCGCGCAAAGGAAAGGCAACATTTTCGAAAACATTAATATCGGTAAGAAGCGCATTACTTTGAAACATCATCCCCATGCGCTTGCGTAATTCGAACAATTTCTCACGCTTTAAATCGGGGATATTTATCCCATCAAAAATCACTTCTCCTGAATGCGGCGTCAAACTACCGCCAAAAAACTTAAGCATAGTCGATTTACCGCAACCACTGGGACCCATAATCACGGTCACCTTGCCTTTGGGGATTTGCAAGCTGATGTTTTCAAAAATCAAACGCTGCCCATAGCCAAAAGTCAGATTGTTGACCTCAATTAATTGCGCTTGTTTTTGCTCTGTATCGTGCATTTATCATCTCGTTAGCAAGCCGTGAATTCTATAGAAAACGACATAAGACCACCAGTTAAATTGCAGGCATTCTAACAGGCTCCCTGCTTAATCCTGCGTGAATAGACCAACCACCATGGCAAACAGACAAATAAATCTATTTCAATTTAGCTGATCACTTATAATCCCCGGTTAAGTTTCAACCCGACAAAAGCAACAGGAATCGTTATGAGAGGAAAAAGTGCAATAATATCAAGTGCTCTCGCAAGGAATTTGGATGATGCCATAACCACCCTATGGTGAGAACAAATTCATGAGCAAACACTCTAGATTGAAGCAGTTTTTCATCGCAATAGATTACTATTGCATATTTCGGGTTTAAGGGTAATAAATGTTACTTGCTACAGCAGCGGTAATTTGTGGATTGGTGTTGCTGGTTTTCTCGGCTGACCGTTTTGTTTTGGGGGCATCCGGTCTTGCTTATAACCTTGGCGTTTCACCTCTAATGATCGGTTTAACCATTGTTGCATTCGGCACCTCTGCGCCAGAAATTTTTGTCTCTGGAGCCGCTGCATTACAAAACAATCCCAATCTAGCCATCGGTAACGCCATTGGTTCAAACATTGCCAATGTTGCATTAGTCCTGGGGCTTACTGCTCTGGTCGTACCTATGACAGTACACAGGGATATTGTGCACCAACAATTTCCAATCATGTTTTTAGTGATGATCATTAGCCTGTTTATATTTTTGAATGATTACCTTAGCCGCACTGAAGCGATTGTATTGATTGTTCTACTGATGCTATTTATTTTCTATACGATCATCAATGAGCGCAAACAAGCACCTGTTGTAGATGAATCCGTAATCGACTTTGACACCCCGTCTTCGCTAGCTTCTGTTTTGTGGTTACTGGTCGGCTTGATAATGCTGGTTATCAGTTCCAAAGTTTTAGTTTGGGGCGCAGTAGACATCGCTAAAATGCTGGGTGTAAGTGATTTGATTATTGGTTTAACCATTATTGCGATTGGCACCAGTCTGCCCGAAGTCGCCACTTCCATAGCTAGTGCTGTAAAAGGCAAACCGGATTTAGCCATGGGCAATGTGGTCGGTTCAAACATATTCAATTTACTGGCAGTTGTAGGAACAGCCGGTGTCATTGCACCCACAGCGATAAATACAGATGTCATGGCCAGAGATTTTCCGGTGATGATCGCCGTTACTGTATTAATGGTCATTCTGATTACCCCCTGGCGAGATAATAAAATCTTATCCAGGATAGGTGGCGGATTTTTGTTAGCATGCTATTTAACTTATCTTGGTTATTTAATTGTTCAGGCCAGCCGTTAATTTATGAGGCTAAATTATTCAGTTAGAATTATGTTTTCAGCGATAAAATAGGCTTTGTATGGGAGAGAAAACCGCTCAATCTATTGCCAAAGATGTCCTCGAGCTTGAATCGCAGGCTATCCTGCATCAACTTGATCATGTCACCGCGTCTTTTGATCAGGCCACCGAATTGATTCAGCAATGCCAGGGCCGTGTTGTAGTCCTGGGCGTAGGTAAATCAGGACATATCGGCGGCAAGATAGCAGCCAGTCTGGCCAGCACAGGGACTCCGGCGTTTTTTGTGCATCCCGGTGAAGCCAGTCATGGTGATTTAGGCATGATCACACCGAAAGACATTACCCTGGCGCTCTCTAATTCAGGTGAAACCCCCGAAATATTAGTGATTTTGCCTATTCTCAAGCGTATGGGAGTAAAAACTATTGCCCTGACCGGCAAGATAAACTCCTCTCTGGCACAACAAAGCGATGTCAGCATAGACGTAAGCGTCGAAAAAGAAGCTTGCCCTTTAAATCTGGCACCCACATCAAGTACCACAGCCACTCTGGCAATGGGTGATGCGTTAACAGTTGCCCTACTCGAACTGCGCGGATTCACCAGTGAAGACTTTGCCCGCTCGCATCCTGGTGGTGCACTGGGGCGCAGACTCTTGTTATATGTCAACGATATTATGCACAAAGGAAGTACAATCCCAATGGTAGGGGAAAATACCAGCCTGCAGGATGCACTGGTTGAAATGTCCGGCAAGGGACTGGGCATGACGGCAATCATTAACAATAGCGGACAATTAACCGGAATTTTCACCGATGGTGACCTGCGCCGCAGCCTTAACGATAAAGTTGATATTTACCACAGTAGTATTGTTGAAGTGATGACAAAAGATCCAATAACCGTTGAACCCAACCTGCTGGCGGCAGAAGTGGTTACATTAATGCAGAATAACAACATCAACGGTGTATTTGTGGTCGATAGTGAACATAAACCAATTGGAGCATTAAACACGCTTGATTTAATTCGAGCAGGGGTTTTTTGATGCAGATTTTCGAAAAAGCAGCCATTATTATTACCTTCATTATCATGGTAGGTTTAAGCATTTGGTTGCAGCTTGGCTTATTGGAGGACCCTAAATCACAGCCCATTCCAGGAGATTCCAGGCATGATCCTGACTATTATGTTGAAAATTTTACCGCTACAGGAGTGGATGAGACTGGGCAAAATCGTTATGTTCTGGAAGCTGAGCGCATGGTACATTTCCCAGATGATGACACCGCCTTACTGGACAAGCCGCACATAATACAGTACAAAGATGGTTTAGCACCAAGACATAGTTATTCAGATTCGGGCTGGGTTGCCCCAGGCGGTGATGAAGTGCTATTAACCGGCAATGTCAGGGTTATTGAGGGCCATGCGACAAATGATGCCGGAGGAGTCATGACGACGGAGAAATTGAAAATTAAACTCAAAGATAATGATGGATAGCCAACTTTAGAAATATGGGTTTGAAAATGACGAGAACTTTTACCAGAGCATTAATCTTGTTCACGCTAGTGAGTTTCACTACGATCAATGCTAACGCCTTAAGTACAGACAGGGAGCAACCGGCGGTAATCAGTGCCGATGATGTGGAGTTTGATTTTTCCACAGGTGTTCGAATTTATCGTGGCAATGTCAAGCTGGACCAGGGCACTATGAAACTCCGGGCTGACAAGCTTATTGTCGAGTACAAGGACGATGTATTACAGCGTGCAACTGCGTTCGGCAATCCGGCAACCTTCCAGCAGCGCCCTGATGGAAAACCCAAAGATATGATCGGCAAAGGCAAAAAACTCGAGTTGGATGAAGTCAAAAATATTGTCACCATCACCGAAAATGCATTTATTGATAATGGTGAAGGCACGGCTACGGGCAGTTTAATCACCTACGACATTACTAATGACAAAATGAAAATTGTCGGCGGGGCCACATTGAAACAAGAAGCTAAAGCGGGTTCAGAGGTTAAAAAAGAAAATGGCAGATCAAAAATAACCATCAGCGCTGAAGAACGCAAAAAAGCCAAAGAAACCAAAGAAGAATAAATACAGCCTTAATAGATCACGATTGATTGCACTTTATGCATGAACTGACCACACATGGCCTGGTAAAACGTTATAAGGGGCTCCAGGTTGTTAACAAAGTTGATATTGATGTCAAAACCGGCGAAGTTGTCGGCCTGCTGGGCCCAAATGGTGCCGGCAAGACGACTTGCTTTTATATGGTTGTCGGCCTGGTTAGAAGAGACGGCGGTGAAATCAGGCTTAACGGCGCCGATATAAGCGATCTACCTATGCATGAGAGAGCACGCCTGGGTATCGGCTACCTGCCGCAAGAACCTTCAATTTTCCGCAAATTATCTGTTGAAGAAAACATATACGCGGTTCTGGAAGCTCAGCCTAAATTAACCACCCTTGAGCGCCGCCAGCGTACTGATGAGCTGCTGGAAGAATTCAATATCACCCATAAACGCAAAAGCCTGGGAATCAGCCTGTCTGGCGGTGAAAGGCGCCGGGCTGAAATAGCCAGAGCGGTTGCTCTCAAGCCGAGCTTTATTTTACTCGACGAGCCTTTTGCGGGCATTGATCCTATCTCAGTCGGCGATATTCAAAACATCATTGCTCATTTAAGGGATTCCGGCATCGGTGTCTTGATCACTGATCATAACGTCAGAGAAACCTTGGGTATTTGTGATCGTGCCTATATTATCTCTGAGGGCAAAGTATTAACGGCCGGAACCCCGGGCGAAGTTCTGGCTCACCCGGAAGTCCGCAAAGTTTATCTAGGGGCGGACTTTAGGCTTTAGTGATAGCCTAAACAATGCCCGTCTCATTTCCCGGTGAAACAGTTATGTACAAGGCTGCAAGGATTGAATCCTTTATCATTGCCCATCCTGTCAGGCCGAATTTAACTTACATTTTGAATTAGTCCGTTGCAGTCTGATACTACTATCGTGCCAGTGATAATCGTTATCGTTTCGGATGAGACCCCTGATAAGTATGCTCTTTGCTTCGACAAAAGATGTGTACGCATTGAGACATTTCGGTGAGTCTTGATAAGGCCTGACAGGTTATGCTTATCTGTCAGGCCTTACTTGACTTACTTTCTGAAAAAGTTACTCGATCACTGACACTACTGTGGACTTAGAAAAGCCGATGGATCCCCCAGCATGCTCCAGTTACCGGTAATACTTGGATCGGCTTGTTGTATCTTGGCCTGGGTCAACGCCTCACCAATACTTAAGCCCTGATCAAAGGTGCCGGCCAGTATTCCCGCCCCCATGGTCAGATTCGAGGCCTGACTCGATAACAACATCGCTCC
>JANQSD010000011.1 GCA_028284225.1 Arenicellales bacterium | reverse complement strand
GAAAATGGCATCATTACGAATGCTTGTTTTGTCAGCCCTGTTTTTATACCTAATAAAAGATCACGAGGATAAATTAGCATCATAATTCCTAGTTATCATCTATTCATAAAAGCCTCCTTGGGTTTGCTGAACATATGATGTTTTTTAAGGATGAATTAGCGACGTGTGTGTATCGTTCTGTGGTTGAGATGCTGCTGTGTCCGAGTAGCTTTTGCACGTATCTGATATCAACGCCTGCTTCTAAGTAGTGAGTCGCAGCTGTGTGGCGTAATACGTGGGGGGTCGTATTGTTCTTAATTCCTACTGTTTTAGCCAATCGATGCAGATGACGTCTGATGTAACCGGTATTTGCCGGTGTTCCTTTTTTTGTTACCAATAAATTTAATGAATCAGGATTAAGCTCTCCCCTCTTCATCAAATAAAACTTAATAAGTTCATCGATCACTTGATCCGTAATAAATACTTGACGTTCACGATCTCCCTTCCCCTTGATTCGTATTGTGCCTGCATGAAAGTTAATATCTGTAGTTAAAATCGAGCAAAGCTCACCTACTCTAATTCCGGTTGTAAACATCAGCTCTAAACTCAGCTTTAGTGTCAGCTCACTAAATTTAAGACTTAGATTATTTATAGAAATGTGGTCGAGTAATAACTTTGCTTCAAATGCATTCAAATAAGTGGGAAGCCGCTTAGGAACTTTGATTGAAAATCTGCTTAGACGGAATGGATTTTGTTCCAAATACTCATTTTCTTCCAGCCAAAGAAAAAAGACTTTTAGTGACGCAATTTTTCGTCTTATTGTGGCTGCAGCCAAATTTGATTTTTGTAATGATAAAACCCAGTTTGCCAGATTCTCCTTTTTAGCAATATCATGTTCGTTTGGTTCGGTAAATTTGATATAGCCAGTTAAATCTGTTTTGTATGCACGAATCGTATGGCGTGACAATTGTTTAACCAGACAGTGATCCAGAAACGAAACTAACAAAACCTTATATGACATCCAGTATTCTCCATTTGAAAAAATCAGGAAGTGTATAAGGAATTTGTTAACTATATTGTTTCATTTGGTACAAAAATAACTGAGGCAAAGATGACATTCGAATAAGAAATGTGGCGGAGAGAGGGGGATTCGAACCCCCGAAAGGCTATTAACCTTTACACGCTTTCCAGGCGAGCCCATTCAACCACTCTGGCACCTCTCCGAAAGGGTGGCTAAGAATATAAGAAATCACGTTATTCAGCAACAGCGGTTTTGCCAAGTTTACGTTTATTCTCAAAAAAACTGGAGAGTAACTCGGAACATTCCTGCTCCAATACGCCTGCACAGATTTCGATGTTGTGATTAAAATCTAAATTATTGACTCGATTTATAACACTAAAGCGTCGATCTGAGGCACCAAAAACCAGCCGCCCTACTCTGGCGTTAACTAATGCCCCATAGCACATTAAACAAGGCTCCAGAGTTACATATAGGGTTGTATCCGGCAGGCGGTAATTTTGCTCGCTACAGGCGGCCTTCCTGAGTGCTAAAATTTCGGCGTGTGCTGTTGGATCATGGTCATTGATCGGCTGATTCCATGCTTCGCTCAAAATCTCATTACTTTTAACTAATACTGCACCAATGGGAACTTCACCGATTCGTGCCGCATGCTTTGCTAGTTTTAGGGCATGCTGCATCCAGGAAATGTCACTGTCTAAGAAATTAACCATATATTCAGGTGCTAGCAATCGCTGCTAGAGATTGCGGACAAACACTCCGTATTTTCCACAATGACGAATACGCCAAATGTCATTCCCACTCAATTGTCGCCGGTGGCTTACCGGAAATATCATAGACCACACGGCTGATTCCACTGACTTGGTTAATGATTTTATGGGAAACATCAGACAAAAATTCATGTGGTAACCTAGCCCAATGTGCGGTCATGAAATCTACCGTTTCCACTGCTCTTAGTGCAATAACGTATTCATATGCACGATTATCACCCACGACCCCGACCGATTTAACCGGTAAGAACACTGCAAATGCCTGACTGACCTGATCATATAGATCATGTTCTCTTAATGCAGTGATAAAAATATGATCGGCCTTTTGCAATGGTTCAACGTATTCGGGCTTAACTTCACCAAGAATGCGAACCCCTAATCCGGGGCCTGGAAATGGGTGTCGATACACCATATCATGCGGCAAACCCAGCTCCATACCGATCTTGCGCACTTCATCCTTGAACAACATTCTTAACGGCTCAATCAAATCAAGATCCATATCGTCAGGCAGACCGCCGACATTATGATGAGATTTAATGACCTTTGCTTTTCCGGTCTTGGCTCCGGCTGATTCAATCACGTCCGGGTAAATAGTCCCCTGGGCCAGCCACTTGGCATCCTTGAGTTGGCCTGCTTGATCCTCGAATACTTTAATAAACTCACGGCCAATTATTTTACGCTTTTCTTCAGGGTCGCTAACTCCTGCCAATTGTTGGTAAAACTGCTCCTGTGCATTCACCCTTTTTACTTTAACGCCAAGCTTTTGATTGAACACCGCCATCACATCATCGCCTTCGTTTAGACGTAAAAGACCATGATCAACAAAAATACAAGTCAACTGATCACCAATGGCTTTGTGCAACAACGCCGCAGCCACGGCAGAATCCACGCCGCCTGAAAGCCCTAAAATAACCTGATCCGATTTGACTTGTTGCTTAATCTTGTTAATTTCGTTTTCGATAATATTGCCGGCATTCCACTGTGTCCTGCAGCCGCAGATATCGACAGCAAAACGTCGAATTAAAGCCTGACCTTGCTGTGTATGGGTAACTTCCGGATGGAACTGCAAACCGAAAATGGGTCGGCTATTGTGACCAATCACTACATTTTCAGCATTTGATGTAGAGGCCAATTTGTGAAAACTGTCGGGTAGCTCAGTCACTTTGTCGCTGTGACTCATCCAAACGTCCAAGGTTACGTCACTTTGCGAAAGCAGCCCGTCAGTCAGTTCATTATGTTTATCAAATGCAACCCTGGCATGACCGTATTCACGTTTATCGCTGGTAGCTACTTTGCCGCCAAAGTAATGCGCCAATGCCTGCATGCCGTAACAAATGCCTAGTACGGGTATATTGAGATCGAAAACAATGGGCGGAATGAATGGCGCCTCTTGCCCTGTAACAGTCTCAGGTCCACCCGATAGAACAATGCCTTTGGGGTTAAAGCTCACTATGGATTCCGGGTCGGCATCCCAGGCATAAATTTCGCTATAAACGCCGATTTCTCTTAGATTACGTGCTATTAATTGTGTGTACTGGGAACCATAATCCAGTACCAGCAGCTTGTCAGAAACTAAAGACATGATTTGATGACTGATTCTATTTTTGTTGATAATTCGGGGCTTCCTTGACGATACTCACATCATGGACATGGCTCTCTTTAGCACCGGCATTGGTAATACGGACAAACTTAGCCTGTTTTAACAGAGAAAGGTCAGCACTGCCCGTGTAGCCCATGCTGGCCCGCAATCCACCCATTAGCTGGTGAATGATATTTGCCATTGATCCCTTAAAAGGCACCCTACCCTCAATGCCTTCCGGAACAAGTTTGTCAGGGTTTTTAGTATCTTGCTGGAAATAACGATCTTTTGAACCTTTTTGCATGGCCCCAAGCGAGCCCATACCACGGTAAAGTTTATAACTTCGACCCTGGTAAAGCACAATTTCTCCGGGTGTTTCTTCACTACCGGCCAATAAGCTTCCAACCATAACCGTACTGGCTCCTGCCGCCAAAGCTTTGGCAATATCACCGGAAAAGCGCAACCCACCATCTGCAATAGCCGGTACATCAGTTGATTCAAGCGCATTGCAAACTGAGCGGATTGCAGTGACCTGAGGCACACCGACACCAGCAATAATACGGGTTGTGCATATTGAACCGGGGCCAATTCCCACCTTGACTGCATCCGCACCCACATCGACCAGATCCAGGGCCGCTTGACCGGTAGCGATATTACCGGCAATCACTTGAGTATTCGGATATTGCGATTTAATCGTTTTGACCCTGTCCATAACACCTTTCGAGTGGCCATGTGCCGTATCCACGACTATTACGTCAACCCCTGCGTTGATTAACTTTTCCACTCGTTCGTCCGCGTCATCACCCACCCCAACGGCTGCCGCAACTCGCAGGGAACCATGAGCGTCCTTACTTGCATTCGGGTAGTCGCTAGATTTTTGAATATCTTTTACGGTGACTAAGCCCTTTAAATTAAATGCTTTATCCACAACCAGGACTTTTTCGATACGATGCTCATGCAGTAATTTACGGATTTCCTCCTGTGTGGCGCCTTCAAGTGCAGTGACTAATTTATCACGGCCGGTCATCACCTCACCAACAGGGCGATTGGTGTCGGTAACAAAACGCAAATCACGATTAGTCACAATGCCGTTGAGCTTGTCGTCCTTTAAAACAGGCAATCCGGAAATGTTATGCTCCCTGGTGATGTTAATCACATCAGCAATCAATGTATCGGCCGTTACCGTTATAGGGTCGTTGATAATGCCGGTTTCATAGCGCTTAACTTTGCGCACATGGGCAGCCTGTTCCTCAGGTTTCATATTGCGGTGAATAACACCAATGCCACCTTCCTGGGCCAGACAAATCGCCGCCGGTGCTTCCGTCACGGTATCCATGGCCGCAGAAAGCAGTGGAATATTAAGGCTGATTGCGCGGGTAAGCTGGGTTTTTAAACTAACATCCTTGGGCAAAACTTCCGAACGGGCCGGCACCAAAAGGACATCATCAAAGGTAAGTGCTGTTTCGTATTGTTCCATCTACTAATTATACAGACAAGGTAGAATAAACAAAAGATACTCACTTAATTTTGGTAACATCTTTTGATGCAAAATATATATCAAGTCAGTGACCTGACCCTGGAAGTTCGTCAACTGCTGGAGGCCAGCTATCCGAGCATATGGGTGGAAGGCGAGATTTCCAATCTGGCCAAGCCTGCCTCCGGGCACTTATATTTTTCGCTCAAAGATGATAAATCACAAATTCGATGCGCCCTATTTCGTAATCGCAGTCGTAATCTGACATGTACACCTAAGGACGGTATGCAAGTTCGGGTTAGAGCCCAGGTGAGCCTTTATGAAAATCGAGGGGATTTTCAGTTGATTATTAGCCATTTGGAAGAGGCAGGGCTTGGCAATCTTCAAATCGCTTTCGAAAAACTCAAGCAAAAGCTTAGTGCCGAAGGTTTGTTCGACAACGAGCATAAAAAGCCTTTGCCTGATTTCCCGAAAACCATTGGTGTCATTACATCAGCATCCGGTGCGGTGATCAAAGATATCACTACGACTTGTGAGAGGCGCTATCCACTGGCAAAAATTTTACTTTACCCGGTCCAGGTTCAAGGCGAGCAAGCCGCCAAGGAAATTTCTGCTGCCATAATCAAGGCCGATCAGAGCAAGCTCTGTGATGTGTTAATCGTGGGTCGTGGCGGAGGCTCAATTGAAGATCTCTGGGCATTTAACCAGGAAAACCTGGCGAGAACGATTTTCACCTGCCAAACCCCGGTGATCTCAGCCGTGGGGCACGACGTTGACTTCACTATTTCAGATTTTGTGGCTGATGTTCGTGCGCCGACTCCCACAGCCGCTGCTGAATTGGCAACACCAGACATGTCACAACTCCTTGCACAGTTTAAGCAGAGCGAAAAACGGTTGTTTACGCTGATAAGTTCGATATTAAATCGCCAAATACAGCATGTTGATATATTAACCCGCCGTCTGGTTGATCCTGCTGCGAAGCTTAAATCGTGGCAGCAATCAAATAGCCAATTATCAGAAAGGCTTCAAATCAATATCCGGACAACGTTGAGTCGACAATTACAAGTTTTGAATCACATTAATCGTCTTATACAAACGCATTCACCTGAAAAGAAATTGTCACAGGCGGAGGAAAAAATCAGGCTTCTCAAGCTACAGCTGATTAAGTCCACCCGTTTAAGTTTTAAGTATCACAGTGAGCACTTACAGGTCATTACCGGTAAACTGGTCACGTTAAGCCCGCAATCCACATTAGATCGTGGCTACGCAATTGTGAGCGATACTGATAATCATCAAATCCTGCGTAAACTCAAAGATGTCAAGGCCGATCAACAGCTTAATATACAATTGGCTGATGGTGCATTTGCGGCAAAGACTGAAAACTAACTACGCTATAATTTATTACGACTTCTAAACCTAGATACAATAGAATAGCGGGCAATGAGATGATACGTTCAGGATAAATCGTTGACCAAATTTAATACTTACAATGATGAGTTGAAAAGGCAAAGCGCCAGTAAAGCGTTTTCCATGAAAAAAAGGATCATTGTAACCACTTTACTTGGTTTTCTGGCTTTGTTTCTAACTATCGGTCTAGGTGGTACTTTTTATTTAATTAAGTGGTTAAACAAGGAATTTGATCAAAATTTAAGCGCTAAATCACGGGTGCTAATTTCCCTGGTTCAGGCTAATGAAAACGGTATTGCATTTGATTTTTCAGAGGAATTCATGCCTGAATTTAGCCAAGGTACTGAATCTGAGTATTTCCAGTTATGGTTGAACAACAATAAAACACTGGATAAATCTGAATCGTTAAACTCACTGACACAAGAAACCGATTTACCAGTGAGCGACTTCATCTCAACCAAAGAAAATTTCAAAGACATTACCCTGCCTGATGGGCGTGATGGACGTATGGTCCGGGTCAGTTTTTTCCCGATTATCGATGACGAGGCTGATACCAACGAGTCATTAATTGATCGTTTACCCGTGATTACTCTGGCAATAGCTAAAGAGAGAGAGTCACTGGATAAAACCATCAGGGACTTTTTATTAATTTTTACTGCCATTGTAATTCTATTTACCATCATTGCCGCCTTGACCATCTGGCAGATGGTGACCAAGGGGCTAAAGCCGCTTAAAAATTTGCAACGAAAAATGTCGGTATTAGCCATCGATAATTTATCCGAACGACTGGAATTACCCAACACCCCGAAAGAACTCGAGGATACTGTCGATCAGTTCAATCGCATGCTGGAACGACTACAAGACAGCTTCGAACGTGAAAAAAGATTTACTTCGGAGATTGCACATGAGTTACGCACACCGATTTCCGAAATGCGACATTTAGCTGAATCGGCGATAAAAGATTCACATGGCTGGAGCCCTTATCAGGATATTCTCGACTCTACCATGCAAATGCAGGTAACCGTCTCAAATTTGATGGCACTGGCTCGTTGCGAGAAAGGCAATATTATTTTGGAGCCGCAGGTTATTAAACTTGCCAGTAAAATGGACACCTGCTGGCTTCGACATAAAGATATGGCTGCTCGCAGATCAATCAGTCACGCTAATAATATTGATGAAGAATTCAAAATCATTTCAAGCTCTGCTGAATTGGATATTATTTTTAACAATCTGATCTCAAATGCGATCAATTACAGTGTCGAAGGCAGCGAAATTACGACTTTTTGCAAGACCGAAAACGATATTTTATGTATTTGCATTACTAATCATGCCCAGGAATTAGTCCCGGAAGATCTGGATAAAATGTTTGAGCGCATGTGGCAAAAAGATCACTCCAGCAATCTCAGAAGCGGCTCGGGGCTAGGACTGGCCTTAGTCAAATCCTATGCTGACTTGCTTGGGCTTAAAATAGAAACCGATTTGTCAAAACAAGGCTTGCTGACCGTTAAATTGTGTGGCTTTTATCAAGATCACTAGAACCTATCTCAAAATGCCTGCGTTTGTTAATACGTCGTTAAACGCTCGCTTAAAATACTCATTTACGCTAAGTAAACTGCGATTTTTCGCTCACTTTTGCCTTGTCTGAACGTCGCTCGACTATTTTGAGATAGGCTCTAGAAGCTTTTAAGTCTCTTGCAAAGACGCTCGGCTAAAACCTGGGCTATTCTTTCGTGCCCATATTCGCTGAAATGGCCAAAACCAAGTCGACTATTTTCAAAACCGTAAAGATAGTGATCCGTGTCTTCCGAATAAGGTTTTAACTCTTGACTTAAGTTCACAGTAGAAATGTTTTGCTGCTGGGCAAATTCCGAAAACGTTTTATCTATTTGCTGCGAATTTTCTAGCCTGGACAAGAACCTTGGATTGGATGTTTCATCTCTATCCGGAAGCAATAAACTGGAATGCGGAATACTGAGCAAGGTAAAACCAGCATTAGCCTGTTTAACTTCATGAGCAAATTGCTTGATCAGCTTTTTTGTCAGCGCCTGTGCTTTTTCAAATTCCTGCTCATGTTTTTGTTCACGCTTGGGCTCAATCAAACCATCATCTGCGCGCCTGATTTGTGCAGGTTGACGTGTTTTAAAGTAGCCGGGAATCAGCTTTATCGAGTTCCTAATCAACTCCAATACTCTGAATTCCAATATTAAACGGTAATAACCCAGCCTGGAAAGCCAAAGTCTTTTCTTAAATCCAGGTTCTTCAGCAAAGCTATTATCGACAACCAGCTCATTATTTTTTATTGAAAACAACGGAGACGGTCCGGAATAATAAAATGATGAATTATCAATAATATCGTTACCCTGAAAAAAACCGAGTACGACTTGATCAGGTTGATATTGCAGCACCTCATTACGCAACATTAATAATTGGTGGCCCGTGCCGTAATTAGACACACCAAACCCCATGGTCTCAACCGATTTGCCGGACAATCCAGAGCAGTTTTGTAATTTCCGGGATAATAGATACCAAAACGATTTAGTGTATGGCAATTGCACAGCCTCAACAAAGGAATCACCCAACACAGCAATACGAAATACATCATCAGGTTTACTGATCTGGTGATTTTGATCATGAAAGCCTTTATCATTTATCCTGACAAAAGCCTTACCTTCATTGGTATACCAAGCTTCACCACCGGCAATCAGTGCTTTACCATAAACCGGATCAGGTTGCCAAAACGCCATACTGCCGTACTGAGTCATACGCAAAACAACCTCAGCGATAAACATTGGTACTAACAATACAATAACAACCATAAAGGCTCGCTTTTGGTTGATTGAAAGTTTCAACTTGTCTGGACTCTGTTGAGATCCTATGGCATCACCTACTAATTTTTAGAATAGAGTATAAATAAATGGCGCCAGTGTGGAACCCTGGGTCAAAACTATTAACATCCCCAATAGTAAAAGCATGATAATAATCGGTGCCAGCCAGTATTTTTTTCGTTCACGCATATAGCCCCAAAGGTCTTGCAAAAGTTCCAACATTTAATACGGTCTTTCGTAATCTGTCTCTACCAAATTAACAGAATCAAGCCATTTAACAGAACTAGATTCTTGTCTACGAGTAAGACGAAAAATTAAACCAATGGGGGTAACAAGGAAGAAAAAAATAAAAAACATTATTACTACAGCTACGATATGACCCAAAGTGCGGCCCAAAATGATCCAAGCCTTGTAAATTGGAACCAAAAGCACAACATTAAGAAAAGATAAAGTTACTAAAATCAATGATACAACCCAGGGCCAGATTATTAATTCACCTAAACTCCATGCCAACAGACCACCAAATATTATTGCAATAAATCCGGCTAACAGATGTATAAACTTTTTAAGCTCTTCTAGCTCAGGTATCGGGATATTAGTGAAAATTTGTTTCATGCCAATGGCTGATCCTTTTTATTGAGAACAAAATTGCCGATGACCAAAAAGTCTAAACCGGTTTTCATAAAACACTTGTAAGCATCTTCTGGCCTACATACTATAGATTCACCGCGAATATTAAATGAAGTATTCAATAACACACTGCTACCGGTAAGATTTTTAAATTCTTTTAGCAATTGCCGAAACGCAAAATTTGATTTTTGATCTACTGTTTGTACTCTAGCCGATCCATCAATATGTGTCACCGCAGGGATCAGTGAGTGAGTATATTTTTCTTCTTTCTTAAGTGTTTTATTTGATGAGCTTTCCAACTGATTTTTAGTTCGAATGACAGGGACAGTAAAAAGCATATAAGGGCTGGCCCATTCCATGTCAAAATATTCTGATTTATCTTGTACTAATACGGCTGGTGCGAAAGGACGAAAAGTTTCTCTGAATTTAATTTTCTGATTCACTATCAACTGCATTTGTGAATTTCTGGGATCGGCCAATATTGATCGGGCTCCGAGTGCCCTTGGGCCAAACTCCATCCTGCCCTGAAACCAACCTAGCACATTTTGATCAGCCAATAATTGTGCAACTTTAGAATATAAGTGACTGTCTGGCAAATACTGGTAGTTTGCACCCAAGGCCTCCAACTCGATTTTAATTGCTTCATTACTATATTCAGGCCCAAGCAAACACCCCGACATAGCATCAAAGTTGTTGCTCTTAGGCTTTTGTAGATAGCAATGCCACATCGATAGCGCAGCGCCTAGTGCACCTCCTGCATCCCCGGCAGCCGGTTGAATCCAAATGTTAGGAAATCCTGTTTCGCCCTTTAGCTTGCTATTGGCCACACAATTTAAAGCCACACCACCAGCCAAACATAGGTTTTCACTGTCAATGATCGACTTGGTAAAGTTAGCAATCCTGACAACCTGTTCCTCAATAACGGCTTGAATAGAGGCTGCCAAGTCTTTGTGCTTTTGAGTGATTTTAGTTTCGGGCTCTCTCGGCGGGCCGGAAAACAACTCATGGAAAAGATCTGACGTCATAGTCAACCCACGATGATAGTTAAAATATTTCATATTAAGTTTGAAACTGCCGTTGTCATTAGCAGTTATGAGCCGGTCTTGAATCAAGTTGACATATTTCGGTTGTCCGTGGGATGCTAACCCCATTAATTTATATTCACCCGAATTAACTTTAAAACCACAATAATATGTAAACGCTGAATACAAAAGACCAAGCGAATGCGGGAAATGAATTTCTTTCAAACTCCTTAAATAATTGTCTTTGCCATGCCAAATAGATGTTGTAGCCCACTCACCTACTCCATCAAAACAGATTATAGCTGCATCATTATAAGGGCTTGGGAAATAGGCTGAAGCGGCATGTGCTCGATGATGTTGATCAAAATATAACTTAGGTAATTGGCGTTCAGTGACATCCGCTATGGCAATTAATTCTTTTCGAATCAATCGCTTTATAAATAGTTTTTCTTTAAGCCAAATAGGTATGGCCTTTTGAAAAGAATCAAACCCAAATGGTGCATTAATCAAGTAAGTCTCGAGTAATCTTTCAAACTTAATCAATGGTTTTTCGTAAAAGACTACTGCATCCAATTGAGTCAAATTTATAGCAGCTTTTTCCAGGCAAAACCTTATAGCTTTAATGGGAAAACCGGAATCATGCTTTATACGTGTGAATCGCTCTTCTTGAGCAGCTGCGATAATTACGCCATCGTTGATAATTGCAGCCGCACTGTCATGATAGAATGCAGATATACCCAGAATGTGCATTTAATTATCAGCCAAATTTCGCCATAGTGAGCCGTTAGGCGATTTTTCATCTAGAAAGTCCAACCACTGTTCATGTTCGGTCAGCTCATTATCTGATGCCTCGACAACACGCAGCTTTAGTGATGCTTTACGCTCGGACTTTTGTCGGTTCGAATAATTCTTTTTAAAATCGATCTCATTACTATCGGCCAGGAAAGTGATCTGGCCACCAGTCATGGCCAAATAAACATCAGCCAGTATTTCAGCATCTAGCAATGCGCCGTGTAAAGTACGCTGAGAATTATCGATGTTATAACGCCTGCATAATATATCCAGGTTGTTTCGTTGCCCTGGATGTATTTCTCTGGCCAACGTCAAGCTATCTGTTACCGTACAAATTTCTTCAACGCTGGGTGTTGAGTCTTCAAGCAAACTGAATTCATAGTTAATAAAGCCGACATCAAACGGCGCATTGTGAATAATTAGCTCAGCACCTTTAATGAACTGGACAAAATCATCAGCCACATCTTTGAAAAGTGGTTTATCTTTTAAATCATCGAGTGTCATGCCGTGAACACTGGCCGCACCTTCGTCAACTTCACGCTCTGGATTAATATAAACATGAAAACTCTGATTCGTTTGCTTACGATTAATCATCTCGACCGCACCTATTTCTATTATGCGGTGTCCTTCCAATGTGTCCAAACCGGTTGTTTCGGTATCCAGAACAATTTGTCTCATTAACAGTTCTCCGTTATCAGTTCATCAATGGCCTGATTAGCTAATTGATCCGCTTTTTCATTACCCTTTTCACCAGAATGCCCTTTAACCCAATGCCACTTAACTTCATGCTGCTGATTGGTCTCATCCAGCTGCTGCCATAACTCTGCATTTTTAACCGGTTTTTTTGATGCTGTTTTCCAGCCATTACTTTTCCAGCCGATCAGCCACTGAGTAATTCCATTTTTGACATAAACAGAATCTGTGTAAAGCTCAACCTTATGACCGGGTTGCTTAAGCGATTGTAAGGCTTTGATGGCTGCAGTAAGTTCCATTCGATTATTTGTTGTATTAAGTTCAGCTCCGTACAGCTCCTTATAATGTTGACCTGATTCAAGTACAACCCCCCATCCACCGGGGCCTGGATTGCCCCGACATGCACCGTCTGTATAAATAATTATTTTAGGGTCTGTTGCCAATTGCTAAAACCTCCTCGTTAGTCTGGAAAAATGACCTGACAAGGCGCGAGGAGTGTGGTTTGGTCACTCCAAATGAACGACAAGCAACGCAGCTCAGGGCGTTTTTCCAGGCTAACCCGTCGGGCTGGGGTGGGTTTGGGCTCACTCATCGTTAGGCTTCACTCATATAGAATAACTATATCACGTTCACCCTGGCCTCGATTGAGACCAAACCAAGCCCAGCGAGATGATTTTAGCAATGGGCAACAGACCCTAATCACGGTTTCGTGCAGCCGGTTGCGGCAGTTTAGGGTTCAAACGCTTTTTGATTGAATCGAGCATTGATAATTTAGCCGGTTTCCAGCCTCTTTTTTTCGCTAAAATTATATAAACACCTGCAAAAACCGGCCACCAGCGATCGCCGGCCTTATCGAGAAAACCCAATGTTTTACGTATTCGCGGATGACTAACGGGCGGCAGATAATCCATATAACAACTGGCGAACACTTCAAAGCCGATTAATTGCAACCAGTCTTTAACGTGACGCGCTGTATAACTTATGGGCACAGTTTGTTTACGTTTAATCTTTTTTGACAAAAATTTAGATAACCCCAATAAGCTGGTCGGATTATATCCCGTTAATACTAATATCCCATCTTCATCGATCACCTGACTGATTTCACGCAGCACTAATGTAGGATTTGAGCTTAAATCAAGAGTATGTGGCAGAATGACTAAATCAGCAGCGTGCCGCCCGAGAGGCAGTTGAAACATATCACTATAAATACAATAATCCTTACGATCATCTCGTTTCAAATCACAATCAACAGCACTATCATCAAGATGAATTCTAAAATTGGCATTTACCTGACTGAGATAGCTTGTGCTTGTAGGAATACCAAGTTGCAATCCGACCGCATAGTATTTTTCCGGCAGTAGTTGCTTGATTAGATCGATTTCACGCCGGATAAAACTTTCAGCAAGTTGACCGGTTAACCATTGCCAATCATTTTCTGGTTTATTTTGTGCAACTTTTTCTGGCATCAATCTTTAAGCGGAAATATGCACTAGCCATCTGTTGCAATTAAATCTGCTGCATATTCCGGGTTTAACATTATGTCGCATAGGCGTATTGTAACGCAGACATACAATAACAAGTTGACCAGATTGCCGCTTATCAATATCATCTGTCGATGACTTGGCGGGTACGACAATTTTTGTTCAGATTTAGTTGGGGATTGATTGCGATATTGATTGTTGGTTGTGCCCCACTACAACCCCTAAAAAAAGAGCCCCTGGACACAAAGGTTGCTGATATTCAGCGCTATGATGCATTTAAGCAACGTGAATTACGGCAACGTGCTGAAAATGAATTGCTTGCCGAACAGGCTGAACAGAATGTCTGGCAAATTTTAAAGGATGGTTTCAGCTTGCCGACCCAAACCACACCGCTTGCCGACAAATATGAACGCTGGTTAGCTAAACATCCAAAGCATGTTGCCCGTCTTGATAAACGCGTGAAATTGGTTTTGCCTTTTCTAGTTGAAGAAATTCAAAATCGCAATCTGCCGATGGAGCTGGCTCTGGTTCCAATGATCGAAAGCAGCCTGAATACATTTGCCACATCACCGGCAAACGCAGCAGGGCTATGGCAAATAATGCCTCAAACCGGTAAATGGCTGGGACTGCGTATCAGTGGATCAATTGATGAACGACGCAACATTCTTGAATCAACCCGCGTATCTTTAGATTATTTACAATACTTAACTGATTATTACGACGGCAACTGGGCCCTGGGCATTACTTCTTACAATGCAGGTAACGGCAATGTTGACAAAGCTTTGAGACGCGCAGGCAAACCAAGGAATTACGATGCTCCGTGGAAATTACCATTAAAAAAAGAATCCAAAGAATACTATTCAAAAATAATTGGCTTAAGAAACTACATTAAAAAAACCGGTAGCGAATATCCGGCGTTCACGCCTTTGCCGCTGGATAACTTTTTCACTTTAAGTCGCACAGCACCAAGCCGTTCTTTTGCCAATATCGCTAAGCAATACAATTCCGACATTGAGGTGATTAGTTATTTAAATGCCGATTATTTATCACAAAGAACTTTAAAAAATCGTACTACTATATTGATTCCAAAGAATTTTAAAGAATCGATTGCTGCAGAAGAGTTTGCTATTGCCGAGATTAAACCTACCTTGCGCAAACATAAAATAAAGCCTGGGGAAAACCTTAGTGTGATCGCCCGTAAATATAATACAACTGTAAGCAAACTTAGACGGCTGAATAATATCAAGGGTAATTTAATACGGGCAGGTAAAGTTCTGCTCATTCCAATCTATTAACAAAGCTCTAAAGTAAACAAAAGTGCAGCCTCCCTACCGAAGTTTGTTGGGTAATAATCAGCACGCCTACCCACTTGTTTGAAACCGGCTGCTCTATAAAGATTAATGGCCACCTCATTAGACTTGCGCACTTCCAGCATGATTTTTGCCAGACCCGAATTCCGGCAATGTCTGATCAAGGCGTTAAGAAAAAAATTACCAATACCCTGCCGCTGAGCGGCTGGGGTAATAGCAAAATTTTGCAGCTCGGCCTCAGGCTCAACAATCTGCAGCACAGCATAACCGAGTAGTTTTTGTTGTACATAACAACCAAAAATTTGTACCAAAGGATTGTTAAAGCAAGCATCAATCTTGGCTTTTGACCACGGCGCTTGATGAGCGTGTAATTCAATAGCAAAAATCTGATCTGCCACATCAATATCCAGCAATTTGACAACTGGCTTACTAAGGTGTGTGGTATTCAAACTAGATTTGAACGAATAAACAATAAGTCCTGCCAGGATTTGGCTTTGTCGATTGGATTACGCAACAAATAAGCCGGATGGTAAGTCACAATCAATGGAATGCCGCCCTTTTCATATAAATGCTTCTGACCACGCAATCGACTGATCGAGGTGTTGGTGGCCAATAAGTTCTGCGCAGCTATTCTTCCCAGAGCAACCAGTAATTGTGGTTGAACCAATTCTATTTGTTTAATTAGATAAGGTTCACATTGCACAATTTCCGCCACTTCCGGATTACGATTGTTCGGTGGTCTACATTTAAGTATATTGGCAATATAAACGTCTTCCCGCTGCCAACCTAACGCTGCCAACATTAAATTTAATAACTGACCGGCCCGACCAACAAACGGTTCGCCCTGCAAATCCTCATCACGGCCCGGTGCCTCACCGACAAACATGACCTTGGCATCAGGATTACCCACACCAAATACAGTCTGAGTTCGGGTCTGATGCAAATTGCATTTCTGGCAAGCGGTAACCTGGGTAACCAAATCCAGAAAACCAGCAGGAGTCTGTTCAACTTCCTGTTGGTTTTTCACTGACTGAGTTTCAGGGTTATTTCGCAGCCGATAAATATCTACTCCCATTTGGTTAAGTAGCGCAGTTTTTGAGTCATTATCCATGGGTCGCTTGAATTGTTGCAGTCCCGTCTATTAATTTCAAAGTACGATTATATAAGCCTATTAATTCATTTTCATGGTGTCCCACAAAAATCATGGTTTTACCTTGCCCGATTAAATCTTCTATACATGCCAGGATCACTGCTCTTGATTGACGATCAAGGTTAGCCGTTACTTCATCAAAAATTAAAATATCAGGATTGTGCACCATTGCTCTTGCGATAAGAACCCGGCGCATCTGACCAGAGGAAATTTGATGCACGCCTGTCGCGGCGAGTTGCTGCAAATCAAGCGCCTCCAGCAGTTGATACACTTTTTCGGTTTGCTGATCGCTGATTTCGTCATACAGACCAATACTCGAGAAAAAACCAGAGCCGACTGTATCAAAAACCGAGATATTGTATTGATAGGCCTGCTGCAATTCCGGTGAAATATAACCTATCAATTTCCTGATTTGCCAGACACTGGCACGTTGCCCAAATCCACGTCGCCAAATTTCACTACCCATCGCCGGACGGATTTCTGCCAATAACGTTTTCAACAAGGTTGTTTTTCCGGCACCGTTTTTGCCTTTTAATAACCAACGTTCATGCTGATAGACGGTCCAATTTATGTTTTTTAGAATAGGTCGATTTTGTAAATATACATTCAGCTTTTTAAGCTCAAGCAATTTAGTTTGCTTAAGCTCGCTGTAATTTAATTTCCTGGGTTTAGCTGGTGCTTTATTTCCCTGGGTAACTTTAGCTACGTTTTGTCCTGCTTTGATCACTTTACCCTGATCTAATAACAAAGCATGTGTGAATAATCTCTCAATTGCTTCAATGCCGTGTTCATGCCAGGAAAGGACCATTTGACCGCCTTGCTTCTGATACTGCTCTAGCAATCTAACCATTAAATTAAAGCGATTTTGATCCACACCATTAAATATTTCATCCAGAATCAGTAGTCTGGGTTGGTGGATATAAGCCCGTGCAAACAAAACAGCTGATTTTTGCCCATGCGAAATTGATAAAAAAGAGTGATTTAAGAGTTTGCTTATATCCAATTGAGCTGCTAACGCTTCAACAGCTTGCTGTTGCCCGGTAGTTAATTCATCATAAACCATGATATTTTGCTCAAAGCCACTGGCAATGACTTCATGGCAAGTGATATTGCGTCTCCCCCGTACATATTCATCCTGCATACCATAGCTGGCAAAACCAATACTTTGTTTAACCCCACTTAATAAATGTGTCGCTGGACCATTTAATCCAAATAATCGTGACGGCGGTTGTTTGGCAACCGGCCAGGTAAGACCGGCAATAGTCTTTAGCAAAGTGGTTTTGCCCGCACCGTTCTGACCATCGACGCGCCAGTGCTCACCCGGTCTGATTTGCCAGTTAATACCATGCAAAACTGCTTTGCCAGATAACACAACATCTGCATCTATTAATCTAACCAGAAATTTCTCGGACACCTAAGGCTCAACGATGATGTTAGTTTTATGACAGCTGATTTTAGCTTGTTTGGGTTATAAATAATCCAAAGAATCATATGGACATATAACACCATGATTCATGTTGTTCAGGATTACTTCAGTATCCATATTGCAAAATCAATCGGTGAAATTTACCGGGAGACTGAAATGATCAGTATTAATCGAAGAAAAGTTCTTAAGGGTATTTCAGCAGCCGGCGCTGCTACCCTGGCCCCAATTAGCCTTAAAGCTGCATCCAACGAACCCAAATACATTGCCTTATATGTTGATGCCGCAGTCGAGAAACCCAACGCTTCACCGACATCGGCAATCATTAACAAAACTAATAAGACCTTGGTTTTGAATGCCCAGCAACCCTTTAGTTACCAGGACAACAATGGTCAGATTACGACTGTTCATTTGAATTCATCTGAACCGGTTTACAATCTTAAACCAGGTGGACATTTACCGATTTATGCCAAAGCGGAATTAATCAAGCAACCTGAGAGTTTAAACATACATGCAAAGCTGGCAGATAACGCACTAACAATCGTTTAATTACTAACAAAAACCTTAAATCAAGCCGCATCTAATGCGGCTTTTTTCTTATCATAGGCTAAGTTTTTGGTATCTTATTAAGTTATTAACATGGACTATGCTTTAACTCATGCAGCAACACGATTCATTATTATTCGCCAAGCTTAACCTGGAGACCGCCAAGATTCCCTGGCGAGAATTGCAACGCTTTTTTGCTCAGGGGAAAGTGTTATTGGTCGATGAAAAACAAGATATTGTTTCAATTGCTGAATTAATGGCAAATAATGATGCTGATCAGGTCAACACATTAATTCAAGAACAAAAGATTAAGCTCGTTAGTGATGACCAGGCCAAAATATGGATTAATAATGATCAACTAGTATGGGCTGTCGTTGTTGCCCCCTGGGTATTGGTGCAACAAGCTGACTAATGTTCCGGGTCTTTATCCTCGTCCAGATTCAGCACCTCAGGCACAGATTTTGCATTAGAGAATTTATTACGCAAGAACGGCAATGCCATTATCGGGCCAGAGATAAAATAAATCAGGCACAAAATAAACAATACATTAGGTGGATCTGAAGATATCAGTACAAAAATAAATACCAAAACGATCAAACCCACGAAAGGCATACGGCCCTTGAGGTTAATATCTTTAAAACTGTAATAAGGAATATTACTGACCATGACAAAACTGGCAATGACTGTAATAAACAAGGTCATATAAGGCCATTCCGAGCCCTGATTCTCATAGCTATAGACCATCCACACAAATGCTGCCACAAAAGCAGCTGCAGCTGGACACGGCATACCCTGGAAGAATCGCTTATCAGCGACTGTCATTGAATTAAAACGGGCAAGGCGCAATGCTGCACAGGCAACAAACAAAAATGCAGCCAGCCAGCCTACTTTTCCCAACGATGACAATGCCCATTCATAGCTGACCAGCGCTGGTGTCAAACCAAATGCGATAACGTCAGATAGACTGTCATATTCTTTTCCAAAATCACTGACTGTATTGGTCATTCTGGCAACACGGCCATCCAGACTGTCCATAATGGCAGCAATAAATATAGCCGCTGCTGAAACATCAAATTGGCCTTTGGTCGCCTGAATGATTGCATAGAAACCCGCAAACAAACTGGCTGTTGTAAACAGGTTCGGCAGAATATAAATTCGTTTACTACGCTGGTCTTGCCCAGCGCGAGGCTGTTCCGACATTAGAAAAAACAGTTAAGAAATTAGATTAAGTTTAGCTATTATATCATTGCCGGACATGACTGTATCACCGATGCTAACCGTGGAGGTAGCCGTTTCGGGCAAAAAAACATCGACCTTGGAGCCAAAGCGGATGAAACCATAACGTTGCCCTCGGGCAATCGATTCTCCCTCATTGACATGACACAGAATACGCCTGGCAACTAAACCGGCAATCTGCACAAATACGATATCCTGATCATCCTCGGTTTTAATCCAGATCGCATTACGCTCGTTCTCTTCAGAGGCTTTATCTAATGCAGCATTGACGAACTTGCCAGCATGGTACCAGATTTTCTGGATCATACCTGCATAGGGAGAGAAGTTAGAATGGACTGAAAAAACATTCATAAATATGCTGATTTTCAACGCTTTTCTGTCCAAATACGGATCATCGACCAAGCCAGTAAATACTACCTTACCATGGGCTGGGCAAACAACTTCACCTGTGCCCTGCGGAATTGTTCTAGGCGGGTCACGAAAAAACTGCAGCACAAAAATTGCTAACAGCCAAAACGGGATAGCTGGATAAAACCCAACAAATACATGAACAACAAGCGCTAAAACTATGCTGGTAATAATATGAACTCGCCCTTCCCTGGCAAAAAATGGAAAAGACTGTTTATTACTCAATTCTATTGGCTCCATCCTAGTCTAAATTCAATGATATGATGTTGAAGAATTATTGTTAATTGTGTTTGTATCATTCTACCCCACCTTTGCTGCCCTGAAAGAGAAACGGGAAAGATAAAGATTCTATAGTTACGACCTTGCACAAATCTGTTTTACCGGGAAAAGAAGTAAGCATTGAGTAAAATTCATACTTCCACTTCCCGGCAAACAACATCTATACAGACTAATGAACCTTCACAAGTAATGGTAACCGCGGGGCTACTCAGTTGACGGACTGATCAACGATTTTCCCTTTGGCAATCCAGGGCATCATGCCGCGCAGTTTACTACCAACTTCCTCAATCTGATGCTCACGAGCATTTTTTCTGAAATCGTTCATATTGGCACAATTGTTGCCATCTTCATCCATTTCGTTCATAAACTCTCGAGCAAAATCACCCGATTGAATTTCAGCAAGAATCTTCTTCATTTCAGCTTTAGTAGCGTCAGTAACAATTCTCGGCCCACGGGAGAAATCTCCATATTCGGCAGTATTGGAAATTGAGTAACGCATATCTGCCATGCCGCCTTCATAAAGCAGATCCACTATCAATTTTAATTCATGCAGACACTCAAAATAGGCCATTTCCGGGGCATAACCGGCCTCTACCAACGTTTCAAAACCGGCCTGAACCAAAGCGGTTGTGCCGCCACAAAGCACGGCCTGTTCACCAAATAAATCAGTTTCGGTTTCTTCTTTGAATGTGGTTTCAATAATGCCGGAACGACCACCACCATTGGCCGAGGCATAAGATAAAGCGATATCGCGGGCATTACCGGTGGCATCCTGCTTAACCGCAATCAAACTGGGTACGCCACCCCCTTCAGTATAAGTAGAACGAACCAGATGTCCCGGTCCTTTGGGGGCGATCATAATGACATCCAAATCATCACGAGGTGTAATCAAATCAAAATGAATATTTAAGCCATGGGCAAATGCCAGTGCCGCGCCGTGTTTCAAATTCGGCTCAATGACATCATTATATAATTTTGCCTGCTTTTCATCAGGCACCAATACCATCACTACATCAGCTTCGGCCACCGCATCTGGAATATCTTTGACATTCAAACCTGCATTTTTAACTTTTTCAGCTGAAGCCGAACCAGCACGCAAACCAACGACCACATCAACACCACTATCTTGTAGATTATTGGCGTGGGCATGGCCTTGAGAGCCATATCCCAGAATAGCCACTTTTTTACTGCGGATAATATCCTGATCAGCATCTCTATCATAATAAACTTTCATGTTTATCCTCTTTTTCCTAATATTAACGATTCAAATAATTTAAAAGCATTCCATTTAAAACTCGGATGAGCCATATATGTTAAGCAAAGTGAGAAATACGACATTACTATATAGAATAAACGCGCATTTTGAATAAGCTTGAAACATACGAATAGGGCTATACAATCGTTTTTAAATTAAATTTTTAGCGCTCGGTTTCCGCGCGCAATCCCGGAAACGCCGGTACGTACAACCTCAATAATATTTTTATCACCCAGCGCTTCAAGAAAAGAATCTATCTTACTGCTGTTACCGGTTAACTCAATGGTATACACCGTATCAGTCACGTCGATAATGCGCCCCCGGAAAATATCCGATAAGCGTTTCATTTCTTCACGGGAGGAATTGTCCTGAGCTTTAACCTTAATCAGCATCATCTCACGCTCGATAAAGCGATTTTCAGTTAAGTCCTGTAATTTAACAACTTCGATCAATTTATTCAGTTGCTTGGTTATCTGCTCAATCACACTATCTGAGCCACTAGTGACCAGCGTCATGCGAGAAAGTGTATTGTCTTCAGTCGGCGCTACAATCAACGACTCTATGTTAAACCCACGCGCCGAAAACAAACCTGAAATTCTGGATAAAGTGCCCGGTTCATTTTCCATAAGTATTGAAATAACATGTCTCATCAGGCTAACTCCCGCTGCTCATGAGCATCAACCTCGGCGGGCTTCAAATGCATTTCGTGATGTCCTTTTCCAGCTGCAATCATTGGATAAACGTTTTCGGTTTGATCAGTGATGAAGTCCATAAAATATAATCGCTTGCGATCATTTATAGCCTCCTTCAAAGCCGCTTCGACATCGCCCGGCTTCTCAATACGCACACCAACATGGCCAAAACTTTCCGCCAGCTTAACAAAATCAGGCAAAGCATCCATATACGAATGTGAATAACGCCGCTCATAAAAGAATTCCTGCCATTGCCGGACCATCCCCAGATAACGGTTATTCAAATTTAGGACCTTAATCGGCAAATCATATTGCAGGCAGGTTGATAACTCCTGAATGCACATGACAATACTGCCTTCACCTGTCACTGTGGCCACGGTAGCATCCCGGTGAGCAAGTTGCACACCCATCGCCGCCGGCAAACCAAAACCCATCGTGCCTAATCCGCCCGAGTTAATCCAGCGCCTTGGTTTATCGAATTTATAAAATTGTGCAGCAAACATTTGGTGTTGACCCACATCTGAAGTCACAAATGCATCTCCGCCGGTTAATTCATACAGTTTCTCAACCACGAATTGAGGCTTAATCACCTCATCATTTTGATCGTATGCAAATGAATCAAGCGCCCGCCATTGATCGATTGTCTGCCACCAACCTTTAAGGGCATCAGCATCCGGCTTAGTTTCAGAGGCTTTAACTGCCTCGATCATTTCATTAATGACCAGCTTAGCCTCTCCTACAACCGGAATTTGTGCAGGTACATTTTTACTAATGGAGGATGGATCAACATCAACGTGGATAATTTTTGCATAAGGGCAAAATTTAGCTAAATCACCGGTTACTCGATCATCAAATCGCGCTCCTATTGCCAGCAAGACATCACACTCGTGCATCGCCATGTTGGATTCGTAAGTGCCATGCATACCCAACATGCCGATAAATAGCGCATCAGTGGCCGGATAGCCACCCAACCCCATCAGCGTGTTGGTACAGGGGTAACCCAACAGCTTAACTAGCTCGGTTAATTCTTCATGCGCCTCACCCAGAATAATGCCACCACCGGTATAAATCACAGGGCGTTTAGCGGCCAGTAATGCTTCTACTGCTTTCTTAATCTGTTTAGGGTGGCCACGCCTGGTTGGTTGGTAAGAGCGAATAAATACTGAGTCTGGGTAATGATATTCGGTTTTCTGAGCGGTGATGTCCTTGGGAATATCGACCACAACCGGACCAGGCTTACCTGTGGTTGCGATATGGAATGCTTTCTTAATGGTTTCAGCCAATAATTCAATGTCTTTAACCAAGAAGTTATGTTTCACACATGGGCGCGTGACCCCAACCGCGTCAACTTCCTGGAAAGCATCTTGCCCTATTACGCTACTTGGCACCTGGCCAGAGATCACCACCATCGGAATTGAGTCCATGTAGGCTGTAGCAATACCAGTTACTGTGTTTGTGACGCCAGGACCGGATGTCACCAGCACTACACCAGGTTTGCCGGTTGAACGTGCATAGCCGTCCGCCGCATGAGTAGCCCCTTGTTCATGACGAACCAGAATGTGTTTTACATCTTCTTGCCTATGTAAGGCATCATAAATATGCAATGCCGCGCCGCCGGGATAACCGAAGATATATTCAACCCCTTCGTCCGCCAGGCATCTGATGGTGATGTCAGCACCGGTCAGTTCCAAAATACACCTCAAAACTTATTGGATAAATAAAAGACAGTGTAGTATAAACGCCCTAATATGCCATGCAAACCCATTAAAACGTCTTAATATTAATAATTTAGCTAATGTCTAATACCTTTTTTATAGCTGATTTACATCTGTGTCCCCAAAGACCTGACACAAATGATTTATTTGAGGAATTTATAAACAATATTTTCCTCTCACAAGGTGAAACCTTATACATCCTTGGCGATCTATTTGAATATTGGATCGGTGATGACGGCGCAGAAAAATTAGGCTATTCAACCCAGCTGGAATTGTTATCGAATTTGGTTGATAAAGGCAAGCAAATTTACTTTATGCATGGCAACAGAGATTTTCTGGTAGGCGCTGACTTTAGTGCAAGCACCGGCATAAAAATACTTGATGACCCAACTCAAATAGAGCTGGCCGACAAAACCTGCCTGTTAAAACACGGAGATGATCTATGTACTGATGACATTGAACATCAAAAGTTCAGGCGAATGACCCGCAATCCAAGTTGGCAAAACTCGGTCCTGTCGAAAAGCATCGAAGAACGATTAGCATTAGCATCGCAATTACGACAAATGAGTGGCAGCAGTTATAAGCCTAGTGAAATAATGGATGTCAATGAACACGCAATTGAACAAACGTTCGTGGACTCGAATGTAGAGATTCTAATTCACGGGCACACTCACCGGCCTGCAACCCATGACTATTTGATTAACGGTGATAAAAAACAGCGCATTG
The DNA here is from genome assembly GCA_028284225.1 of Arenicellales bacterium. Taxonomy (GTDB): domain Bacteria; phylum Pseudomonadota; class Gammaproteobacteria; order Arenicellales; family JAHEKD01; genus JAHEKD01. The sequence continues at coordinate 341,819 of JANQSD010000011.1, read as the reverse complement.
TTTTAGGCGACTGGCATAAAGGCATTAGTTACCTCAGAGTTGATGAAGAATTCGAACTGGTTCATCAATAAAGATTAACGCTTATGTTTTACCGCATAAAATAAAAGAGTCCACACTAAGAAGGATAATTTAACATTGAAATATATAAAAAATTGTTTATTGACTGTTGTTAGCATTAGCCTTGCGGGTATGGTCGCTTGTAGTGAAGAGACTCGTCTGCCAACAGAGGAAGAATTAAAGGTTGCCAAGGCTTGGCAAACCTGCGCTCAGCAAGAAAAATGGGATAAAGCTTACGAACAAGTCGGCATCATCGGAACAAAGCTCGCTATTCGAAATGAATGTGGTCCTGAACCTCCCTACGTGCCAGATGATTAAACAAAAAAATCATTCTATATAGCTTAGTTATTTGCGCTTACCCATTAATGTCGTTGAAGATTTATTATCAACTTTAAAAATCATCTCGTTGATCAGACAGCTTACAATTTATACACGCAGTTCCCGCTGAGCATGGAGATTGCAGTTCATTTTTGCACCTCTAACTGACCGTAATGGACAATAATCAGCCAACTCACCAGACATACTCGATAAAAAAGAAAATTTCGATTCGTTGATTAGCTATTGCTACTCAATTACTCAACAATGATTACTTTACCAGTACTAAACCCTTCGACACTTTTTGAATATGCTAAACCCACGCGCTCTGAACAAACCCTTTCATGCCCTGGGAAGTAACTGCCATAGCGGCTTTCTGATACATCAAGAAGCCCGGGACTAACAACATTGATTCGTATTCCACGCGGCATCTCGATTGCCGCACCAATAACAAAACCTCCGATAGCGCCATTTGCTGTGGCAGCGCTTGCACCCAGTCGTATAGGGTCCCGATCCAATACACCACTTGTGAGCGTGAACGATCCGCTATCATTTACATAATTTAACCCTTCTAGAACAAGATTGATTTGCCCCATTACTTTATCTTTTAAACCAATCATAAATTGATCTTCAGTGAATTCGTTTAATGGTCCGAAGTGGACATTTCCAGCAGTTGAAACAACTGCATCGACCAGACCAATCTTTTTATACATAGAAACAATTGAGTCACGGTTGGATATATCTGCATGAACATCACCACTGTTTCGCCCAACGGATATTATTTCATGCCTAGACGACAACTCTGAATATGCTGCTTTACCAATATCGCCTTTAGCGCCAATCAATATAATTTTCATGTTTTCTCCATTTTAATTTTTCATGCTTAATGGATTAAAAGATCTATTTCAGAATTCGTAAATCCAAATTCAGCCATTAGAGTTCTATGTTGTTTGCTGCCAATATAGGCATCCAAAACTTCATTTATACAATGACGAAATGCATTGTCAGATTTAGCTACTGCAAAGCAGCCAAATGCTGGCTGCTTTTCTGATACAGGAATTGGTACGTGCTCTAAATTCATTTCTGAGTTTTGCTCAATAAATCCAGTGTGGGCACGACCAACACTTGCATAGGCATCTGCTTTGCCTTGCTTGACTGCTTTTGCAGCCTCAGTATAGGTTTCAAATATGAGGATACGTTCATCAGGAACACCAAATTTCACCGCGGAAAGATGTTGGAACTGATCACGAATTACTGCGAGCGTACACTCTGGTATAGCAGCTACAGACCGATAGCCTTTCAGGCTTAGGGGATTATCTTTATTCACCAGTAATCCATCTGGCAGAGCCCAGATGGGCCGACTAAACGAAACAATTTTTTTACGCTCTGGGGTTGCAAATAGCCCGGTTGTCATTCTCCAGTCACCTTTTACAACTCCGGGGAGCAGGTTTGCAAATTCAGTTTCTATCGGCTCAAAAGAGTCAGTCCCGATTTTTGAAAAGATATGTTTTGCCAGTTCCACATCACAACCTGTAACGCGATCATGCTCATCTTGATAGTTAAAAGGCGGTTCAATGAGATATGCAAACTTCACGGTTTATTCTCGGTTAAGTTTTCGTAGCCAGCAATTTTGATGGCAAGAATTTCGTCACACCTGTCCAACACATCACGTCGCCTTTTAAGTTCTTTTGAATGAGTGAGCAAGATTTCACGACGCTCAGCAATTGTCTTGCCACCGGTTTTCACCAATGCAGTGAAACGTTTCATTTGCTTGATTGGCATGCCGGTTTCGCGTAACCAGTAGAGAAGCGTCAATAATTCCACATCTTTTTGACTAAAGTATCTGTGACCATCCGACCCTCGTTTGATGTCAGGGAGCATGCCCGATTTTTCGTAGTATCGTATAGTATCTACCGTCAGACCACTCTCAATGGCAGCTTTAGAGATTTTCATGGTTAATCTGTTTGTTTTAGAACAGACACAATAGCAGGTTGGGGTAACTCCAAGTCAAGTGGAAATGGATGAGTGTTCAAGATGGCAGAGTTTTGGGTTGAATATCTGGATACTGTTTCACAGAATTAAACCGTAAACGACTGTATTGGGCAATACTTTAGTCCATTTTCATAGGGGCTCATAATTTATCTCTATTCAGTAATGGAGAAATCATCATGTATTTACTTATACATACCCCTAAACCTAAGATTCCATGGAACAAAGGAAAACTCTCAGACAAAAGCCACCCTTAAAACTTCAGGAAATTTGGACAATCCGTATTCATTTACAAATGGCTTTATCGGCCAACCTATTTCTTTTGTCAAAATCATCCTCAACTCGATCACTCAAAATCATCTCTTCCGCTGCCGCAAAGCGTGAGGTGGTTTACTGTATTTTTTTAAATACTGTTTTAGGTTTAGCAATTTTAGAGATTCGTTGAAATTTCTTTCTGTATGCAGCAGGAGACAACCCACTGTATCTTTTAAAGACACGACGAAAAGATACTGGATCCTCATAGCCGATTGCTATACCAATTTCATCATTCGAGTTGATATCTGCTTCTAACATCTGTTTTGCTTCCTCTACACGAAGTGCCTGTATGTACTCAATCGGTGTAAACCCAGTTGCGGTACGAAATCTTCTTGAAAAGGTGCGAGATTTCAACCCTGATCGCTCAACCATTTTTTCAACGGGATTAGTGGTAGAGTAATTCTCCGAAATCCAGTTTAAACTTTCTGATATTGGACCGTCCGTTGTATCCATCGGCCGGGTCATGACAGCATAAGGCGATTGGCCTTCCGAATGACCACTTATCAGGAACACCTTTGCGGTTTCAATTGCTGTTTGGTAACCACAGAATTTGGCAATCAGGTAGATTGAAAGATCATGCCAAGCGCTTACACCACCTGCAGTGACAATGCCATCGCTCTCGGCCGCTAAGCAAAGTATTGATTGGTTAACAAATGTGATATTCGGGAAATGACGCTGAAACATATCTCGATATGCCCAGTGGGCGGTTGCTTGATGGCCATTTAATAGTCCGGATTCTGCTAACAATAAAGAACCAGAACATACCGATGTGAGCAATGCTCCAGTATTGTGCATTCGTTTAAGCCAACTTACTTCTCGAGGATATCTGCCTTTTGGCACATCATATATGGCTGTATACATGTCACAAACAATTACCGCATCAACAACTTCGATCTCGTCGATAGAACAATGCGGTACTACCGGAATATTACCAATACAGTGGAAAGGCTTGCCATCGGCAGAAACAATACGCACTTGTAAAAGTTCATCACCCGGTGCACCAGATACCATATCTAGATAAACAGCACCGGCAGAAACTAAAACATCATAAAGACCGTATAGGACAGATGCGGATGTTTCCGGTGCAGTAAGTAATACGATAACGGGTTTATTTCGATAATTCATGGCTTGATTGTGTCTAATTCAGCACTATTATGACATATTTGCCATTTTAATATGTCAATTACGGCATCAAATTTACAGTAACGCCACTAGATATAATTTTTCAACAGCGTAGCATTTATAGTGAATTCAATAACTGTAAAAAACAGATGGTTTCGCAAATAAATAAATTGGAACAAAAAGGGTTTTCGGGTGAAATTATTACACCAGAGGATGCAAAGTATGATGAGGCAAGATCAGTTTGGAATGCCATGATTGATCGGCGCCCTGTTTTGATTGCACGTTGTTCAAATACCGAGGATGTGATTTCGGCAGTAAAGTTTGCTAGTGCAAAAGACCTACCAATTTCCATTCGGGCTGGCGGGCACAATGTTGCAGGACATGCAGTCTGTGATGATGGTGTAATGATTGATTTAAGCAACATGCGCAATGTCGAGATGGATGTAGAGCGACGTATGGCAACAGTAGAAGGTGGCGCACTGTGGCGGGATGTTGACGCAGCCAGCCAAGCCCATGGTTTGGCTACACCAGGCGGGCTTATTTCGGATACAGGTGTAGCTGGTTTAACACTATCCGGCGGGATCGGCTGGCTGCGTGCAAAGCATGGGTTGTCCATTGATAATCTTGTTGCTGCAGATGTGGTCACGGCTGACGGTAGACTGTTACATGCAAATGATGACGAAAATGCTGGTCTACTTTGGGCACTTAAAGGCGGGGGCGGTAATTTTGGCGTGGTTGTACGGTTTGTTTTTGAGTTGCATCCAATTGGACCGGAAGTCATGTTTGCAGCTCCTATATATGCACTTGAAGATGGACCAGGTCCAATTCGCGCTTGGCGTGATTTTTTAACCAATCACAGCGACTGTGTCGGTTCACTTTGTGAGTTTTCCACTGCTGGCGGAGAAGATTTTCCCGAGGAATATTGGGGAAAGCGCGTTTACACATTAGCCTGTATCTATAACGGGGATGCGGCTGAAGGAGAAAAGTTGTTACAACCACTACGGGAACTGGAGACTATGGTGACCGATTTTTCAGGGCGAATGAACTATTGTGAGGTGCAACAACTTTTTGACACCTTAATGCCAGTTGGGGACTATCGGTGTTACTGGAAGGCACGCTATCTAACTGATCTTTCTGATGACATGATCGATTTGGCAATGAGAAACGCTGCGTTGGCACCTTCTGATAATTCAATTTCGTCTTTGTGGAATTTCGGGGGAAAAACTGCGGATGTTGCTGCCGATGCCACTGCATTCGGGGATCGCTCCATGGGATGGATGTACTCTCTAGATGGTGTTTGGTCAGATTCTAAATATGATGAAGTAAACATAGCATGGTCTCGGGACGGATGGGCCAGTGCCGAACATTTTGGCCACCACGGTCGTGTCTATTTAAATTTTCCTGGTCATGGTGAAGATAATGAAGCATTGACCCGAACGAGCTTTGGTGAGAACTATCAACGGTTGGTTGAAATTAAGACTAAGTATGATCCAGAAAATCGGTTTCGTTTTAACCAGAATATTAAACCGGCGGCATGAAATGAGTATTAAATCTCCTTTTCCAACACTATCTTCAGGGAATATTTACCTTACAGAGGGGGGATCTGAAACAGAAATCATGTATCGTCATGGATTTGAACTACCCGAGTTTACGATGTTTCCTTTACTAAAAAACCCCAAAGCCGTTCCAGCAATGCGCAGAATGTTTACCGAACAGCTTGATGTGGCCGCAGAATTCGGCCTTTCGTTTATGTTATCCGGATTAGACTATCGGGCGAGCCCTGACTGGGGTAGTAAGCTTGGTTACTCAGCCCGGTCACTGGCAGATGCAAACATATCCGCCATTGAATTCTTACGTGATATAGCCAAAGAGTACAAGGAACAAATTCCTAATCTATTCATCGGCGGTATTCTCGGTCCACGTGGTGATGCCTATAGCTTAAACAAGGAGATAACTGCAGAAAGCGCTGAGGACTATCACTCTGTACAGTTAGAAACGTTAAAAGTAGCTAACGTTGACTTTGTCAGTGCAATGACTTTCAACAATGTTCCTGAATCAATTGGGGCTGCTCGCGCAGCAGCAAAAATTGGTTTGCCCCTGTCGGTTTCGCTGACGATAGATAGTACGTATCGACTAAAATCTGGCCCGAGTCTTGGCGAAGCGATCATCGATATCGATGATCAGTGCGGCAGCCACGCTCCCGACTTTTATTTATTAAATTGTTCACACCCACTTGAATACGAGCCTGCAATCGAAAACAAAGACTGGATAAAGCGTCTACGGGGCGTACGGCCAAATGCTTCTAAGATGGATAAAATTGCCTTGTGTAAACTGGGCCATATCGAAGATGGTAATCCAGTAGAGCTTGGATCACAGGTGCGGAGTCTATCAGACCGCTACCCTCACATGGATATCTTCGGCGGTTGTTGCGGTACTGGACACAATCACTTGCGTGAGATTGCAAGAGCACTTCGATCAATAAGTTAGCAAGAGTGAAAATGACTCGAACTACCTCTCTCGTAAGATTGATTCTGCATCTCCTTAGGGCAAAACTCGGGCATTCAGTGTAAAGCAATATTGAACTTAATATTTGAATCTGTCCTATTGAGTTCAAGTTTTTACACTTCAATCAATCATTTTTTCCATGATGATACTGGTGGCTCGATCATAGCCGGGGTGAGCGGTCTCAGCGACTTTTTTAAAGCCCATAGTCCTAAATGTTTGATGGTTTTCTATTAATTCAACACGTGTTTCCAATTGCAAACGCTCAATGTTTTTAATAACAGCTATTTTTTCAATTTCGTCGAACATGGCTTTGGCTAAACCTTGTTGTCGAAACTCGCTTGATACGGCAACTTTACCAATATACATAGCATCGCCTAGTGGTTTGAAGAATGCACAGCCGGCTAAAAGCCCATCTTTACTAATAACAATTAGGTTTTCTTGCTTAGCCTTGGACTCTATCCCGTCAAGATCAAGTTTATGCAAGGACGAAGGCGGGTCGATACGATCATTCATATAAGCAAATGACTCGTGAAGCAAGTTGAGTAAGCCTGCCCAGTCATCAAAATCAACAGGATTAATACGAATTGCAAACATTTAAATCAGCTAAGAAATTAATTGTTCAGATTATTATCTGTAGCTGTCGTACAAACGATTGACCCAATCAAGCTTGCCGTCAAACTGAGAAATAAACTCCTGCATTCTCTGGGGAATTTCAACCGGCCAGGCAACACCATATTTATCAGGCATAACAATGGGAGCCAGTAAGGCGGCAGCTGTCAGGTCTGCGCGACTGAATTCATTGCCGATCATAAATTCGTGATTGGCATAATGATTGGCCAGATCATCAACAACTTTAACCAGTTGCTCGTTACTCTTCGCAGCTGTTTGCTCGTTGATTTTCATGAGATTACGCATTTTATCTCGTAATTTTGGAAACATTTTTTTCATCAAAAATGCTCCGTACCAGGGTCCGTCTTGAGTAAAAAAAGGAATTAAGAGGTCAGGATAATCCAGCATAATATGATAAACCACGAGTCTGACCTGAGGCCCAAGATTTTTGTCCGCAAATTCTTCCCATTCACGTGCCTTGCGCTTTTGATCTTCATCGATTGGTGTCAACCTGTTCCAGTCAAATTTCAAATCCAAATGATCGATAATTTCTGATGAACCGTGGATAATAGAGTCCCCATGTTTTAACACCGGTACACTGCTGCGACCCGCCAGCTTTTTCATTTTACCAACGTGCAAGCCTGGTAATAATGTGACCTTTTGATGTTCAATGTCTTTGTAGTCCAACGCCCATCGGGCTTTTTCACAAAAATGGGAAATTGGAAATTGATAAAGAGTTAACATAGTTTTCCTTTTGAAGGTGTGCGGCTAAACCATTTAGAGGTCTCATTTATTGTTGACATTGGCTTTGTAATGTATCCAATCCAAAATAGCCTGGTATTCTGCGACTAATGGTTTGCGGCCCTGTTGTTCGATTTTTAACCTGAAATCTTCAAGTTCCTCAAAGTAACCAGCAGCTTTATTAACGAATAACAACTGCTTTTCATTAACATACTCCAATGATTCGAGAGCTTGAACCACTTCGTCATAATAGGTCAGCACCCACATACTGCCCAATGCACTAGCCAAGATATTGATACTCATCACCCAACTGGCCATATAACCTTGCAGCAATACCACAAGCATGGCAGCAAACAGACTTGCTGATGCGCTTACACAGATACTGACAATCGAAATTCGAATTCGACGTTGCTTATTACCATTAGCCATAAAACCGGTGAACAATCCTATCCACAAGCCGATATTCAGGCTCACTTCAAACAACTCAATGCCGACCGCAAAATCAAGGCTCAAAACTCGATACGACACACCGGCAGCCAAAACAATCAGCGCTGCAATGTAATTCAGGTAATTACGATGGATCTGCTTTAATCCGGACCTGAGATGGCTTAATTCATCCTCAGCAATTGGATCCTTATCAAGGTTTTGGCGCCGTTTTTGAGGGCTGTGATTGGCTCTGAGCATCATATTATCAGCTTAATGGATTTACAGATTTAGTCTATTTAACCGCATAACAGTTCAATAGAGCTTACTATACCAGTTACGCTGGCAATACTTAAGCTTAGCTTGACAGCAACCAGATAAGGCAATTATGTTAACGTTTTTTTGCAAAGATAATTCTATGCTGGCTGTAACAACCTTGCTGATCACAACACTGGGAACTCTGCTTTCCTTTGCGGTGATATTGACCCAGTTCATTGGTGCAGAAACACAAACACTGGAAAAGCTGGCTATGGTTCAGCTGATCAGCCTAATGGTAGCGCTCTTTTTTGCGGTTTGCGTTTACTTCAGGCTGGCAAAAAAATCTGACAAGAACCCGATAAAAATGATCTTCACGTCCATGCCCGGCTGGTTGATCTTCATTTTAGTATTGCTAATAATCACGGCCTTGTTAGGTGATTTGTCAGTCATTCTGGCTCGCTCCAGTGGGCAGCAACTGACCAACCTGTTCCATCTTCCCAGTGTCTGCATCATTATATTTTGCTTCATTTACAGCTTATTATATTTTGATTTTAATAGCCGTTACCGGTCGTCATAATAAAAGTGCGTGATATAATCGCGCGCTTTAAAATTTGGACAACAAATAAGATGTCGTTAATGCAGTCATTGATGCCATATATAAAAATAGCCCGATTCGATCACTGGTTTAAAAATGTTTTCATGATCCCGGGCATAATTGTTGCTCTGTATCTGGATCGATCATTGAATATATGGTCGATTGTAGTGCCCACCATTTTAGGTTTACTGGCGACAGGATTTGTCGCTTCGAGTAATTACGTTATTAATGAAATTCTGGACGCAAAGTTTGATCGGTTGCACCCAGTTAAAAAGTATCGTCCAGTTCCATCGGGTCAGGTAAATCTGTTCTGGGGATATTTAGAATGGATTGCTTTAGCCATTATTGGCCTAGGTCTGGCTTACTGCATAAACAAACCGTTTTTTTACTGTGCATTAACACTTTGGATAATGGGCTGCTTTTACAATATCCCACCGATCCGAACCAAAGATAAACCTTTTTTAGATGTGTTGTCCGAGTCGGTAAATAATCCATTACGCCTATTGCTGGGCTGGTATTTAACCGGTACAGAATTGGTGACACCATTGTCCTTAATCATGGCTTATTGGATGATTGGTGCTTTTTTCATGGCCATTAAACGCTATGCAGAGTATGAGCGTATTGGTGATAAGGGCACTGCTTCAAGCTACCGTGCCTCGTTTAAGTTTTATAACCAACAGCGGCTGATGATCAGCATCATGTACTATGTTGCTGCATTCGGTTTATTTTTTGGAATCTTCCTGATCCGCTATCGAATTGAACTGATTCTTAGTATCCCCTTTATCGCTGGTTTTGTAGCCTGGTATATGCACTTAGCCTACTTGGAAGACAGTCCTGTTCAATATCCGGAAAAACTCTATAAAGAAAGAGGGTTCGTCAGCTATACCGCATTATGTTTCCTGATTGTGATATTTTTGCTGTTGATTGACTTACCATTTGTCGACCGATTGTTCCCACCGACCGGCAATTAAACCCAAATAGGCAATATTGATCCTGATCTCATTTAACAGGTTATTTTGCAGATTATGCTGAAAGGCCAATAGGAGTTAATTAAGATAAATATCCGGCCAGCTATCATTACCAGAATGGTAGGTTAGTCTGCTCGTGGTTACCGGATCTGTTCCGACCCGCCATAAAAATAATTCGTAATCAGCCGTATCATGTTCATGGCCACCGTTGCTGGCGGCAAAAACCAGCCATTTCCCATCCCGGGTGAGCTTGGGAAAGTATTCATGACTATATTCGCCGGGCATATCGATCCAGACTTTATTTTTACCTTCTTTAAAATCGTAGCGTTTAAATAAATTTTGGCCCTTTCCACCATGGTCAATGTAATAGACAAAACTTTCATCCGGACTCCAAGTCACCTGGCACCCCTGACCGACATGGATAGGATTATCGATCTTATATACAGCTGTCATCCTTAGTGGCCCGCGAACAGTTACCGCCAGTTCCCCTTTCGAATTTAACATAGGTGTTTCCAGACCAGCGTGTTCGGGTAATGCTAGACCGCTACTGTCATAAACTTTTTGTTCTTCTAAAGTATTGACGTCAATAACAAATACATTTGAATTATCTCTGCGAAAGCTGACCTGCTGGCCATCAGGCGTCCAGTTCGGTTCTTGGCCGGATTCTACTAACACTCGTTCTTCCCCGGTTTTTAGGTCTTTCAAAATAAGATCCCAGGGCGCGGGCTCTCGAAATGACTGCCAGGTCTTGCGTGCACGCTGAAACACGATTTGACTGCCATCCGGTGAAATTTTTGCCAAATTTTCAGTGTGCGGATGATCGGTAAGTTGGGTGATTTTTCGCTGCGGCAAACTCATGTAATAAATATCGTGGTTGCCGTTCCTATTTGAACTCCAGACAATAAATCCGGACCCTTTTTGCCATTGCGCTATGGGTTGCTGATCCAGACTTGTTGCTATTGACTTGCCCGCAGGCGGGGCATTGATTGACCAGGCTTTTCGTGTTGCTTGCAAGCCATAGAATAGCGCAACTAAACCTACTATCACGATGACGCTTGTCAATATAGCCTGTATACGAGGCCGGCGGTTTGGTTGAACAATACTACCGTTGACAAATAATGGTCTGAACAATAGCCAGCCCACGCCCAATAATCCCAGGCTGTAATCAATTATCTGGCTGCACAAATGGACCGCCAGCATGATCAGCACTGCGGTTGCTAAGGCTACGCCGAACAAAGTCAGCACCCCCGCTGCTCCTGCTTCATAGCTGCCCAAACTTAAAAATGTGGGAATGGGCAGGCTGGCAGCGGTTTCGCCAGCGATTAGTATTGAAACTAACTGCCCGGCAGACAACTCGGCCAGATGTGGAAAGCTTGTTCGCACCACGCCCAAAAACAACAAACATAGACCAAGATATTTAGTGATTCGCAAGGCAATGGTTAAATAAATAACTCGGCTAAATTGCTTACCCGCAATGGTTGCCTGTACAGCCTGGTTAAGTTCTACAACAAAATCGACCATTTTTTGTAGCCATTTATTCGGGTGTTGCCTTGAAAAAGAAAAAATCATGCTACTGATCTTTGGCCCCATGAACCTCAATAACACATAAACAATCAGCAAAGCCACAAGAATAATCAAACCACCACTTATCAAACCAAGCTGTAATTGGCTTTCTGTCAAAATAAACAACGCGAGAACAAATATAACCGGCAATATCACGGCTATATCGAATAGCGTAGCAAATACCAGCGATGTTAATGAGTGACTGATATGGGTATTATTGGTTCGCTTTAATAGGCCTACAAAAACCAGTTCACCTATCCTGGCCGGCAATAGGTCAACAGTCATGTTTCTTACCAGGGTAATTGGAAATAAATCTTTCAATCCAGGTTTGGTCTGATCACCTGCAGCGGTCAGAAGCGCCTGGTAACGCACGCTTCTCAGCCAAACACCAATTAGCTGGGTAATTAAATACCATAATAATCCAAACAAACTAACATTTCGGATTAAATCGATAAGCTTTGATAAGTTAATATTCTGACCGGCATCAGAAAATGCATACAGCAGAAGGGCCAGTATGCTGAACGAAATACCCGCACCCAGCAATAGCCTCAGAAGAACTTGTTTTAAATTAAAATCAGTGGCGTTCATTATCGATAAATCAGATTAGCGATAAGTTAACACTAGGTTATTAATAGTGACTGAAACTCTGCCATTGAATCTATTTTAATGAGGCGAATCCCTTTTCTAAATCAGCCTTCAAATCGATCAAGTCCTCTAAACCTACAGCAATGCGAATCAGGTTATCGGTAATCCCCGATTCATCCCTTTCCTGCTGCGTTAATCGGCCGTGAGTCGTGGTCGCAGGATGGGTAATAATTGTTTTGGCATCACCTAGATTAGCACTGAGTGACATGAGCTGCGTATGATCAATAAAATTCCAGGTCTGTTCTTTATTGCCTTTTATTCGAAAAGAAACAATACCACCACCGGCTTTTTGCTGCTTTTTCGCCAGCTCTCGTTGCGGATGCGAATCCAATCCGGTGTGAAAGACTTTTTCTACCTCAGCCCTGGCTTCAAGCCACCCGGCAAGTTCAAGCGCGCGTACAGATATGGCATTCATTCTCAATGACAGGGTTTCAAGCCCTTTTAAAAACACCCAGGCATTAAATGGGCTCATGGCGGGACCTACAGTACGCATGATGGAAAACATTTCATCACCTACCCGCTTTTGATCACCCACTACGGCACCGCCCACGCACCTGCCCTGCCCATCAATGTATTTTGTCGCTGTGTACACCACAACATCAGCCCCCAGGGAAAGCGGCTTTTGCAGTACTGGCGTACAAAAACCGTTATCGACCACTAACACTGAATTGTTGCGATGGGCTAATTGTGACAATTCCTGAATATCGATCAGCTCCTGCAGAGGATTAGATGGGGTTTCGGCAAAAAACATCCTGGTATTTGGTTTAATCGCTTGCTGCCAGCCTTCGAGGTCAAGCGGGGAAACGAAATCAGTATCGATACCAAATCGACTCATGATTTTTGAGAAAAAAATTGAAATTGAGCCGAATACACTGCGTGAACAAATTACATGATCACCTGCTTTTAATAGGCCCATACAAGCTAACAGAATGGCCGACATTCCTGAGGCTGTAGCGATACAGGCTTCACCACCATCTAGTGAAGCAAGCCGATCCTGAAATGTTCTGACGGTCGGGTTGGTGAAACGGCTATAAACATTACCCTTACTATCCGGCTCAAATTTAGCTGCTGCCATTTCTGCATCTTCAAAAATAAAGCTTGAAGTTGCAAATATGGCTTCAGAATGTTCATTTTCCGGCCCGCGAACATGTCCGGCACGAATAGCTCGTGTCTCATCCTGAAAGTTCGACCAATCGGTGATTTTTTTGCGTGGCATTAATAACCTGCTTTATCAGTTCTAAAATGTATTAAAACCCGTGAGCTTAGTGAGTTCAAGGCAAAAGTGAGTGATTAAAGCGCAGTTTATATAAATAAATGAGTATTTAGAGTGAACTTTTAACGATGAAATCGCTAAGCTCACGCGTTTTAACTTGAACCCGTCTCATAAAATAGGAATTTTCGCTTTTAGGCGAGGCTTGAGGTTCACGAAAGGCGCAGTGTACACGCTAGTACATGAGCACTTGAGTGAACTGAAAACAACGCATAAACGCAAAAAATACATTTTAGGAAATGAGTTTTACATATAACCGGTAAGATCAGCAAGATCAAGAATACTCTGCGACTGTCTGACCTTATTTGAATCTTTGCGCAGTGCTTCAATAGACTGCAAATACTCCTCACTTATATTGCCGGTCACATAACTGCCGCTAAAACAGGATGTATCAAACTCTGTAATAGCAGGATTTTCCTCATGACAGGCATCGATCAAATCCCCGAGCTCCTGGTAAATAATTCTGTCAGCACCGATCTCATTAGCGACATCCTGATCATCACGATTGTGAGCCACCAATTCATCGGATACCGGCATATCTATACCATAAACATTTGGATAGCGTACCGGTGGAGCAGCTGAGGCAAAATAGACTTTACGTGCACCTGCTTCCCTGGCCATTTGAATGATCTGCATTGAGGTGGTACCGCGAACTATCGAATCATCGACAAGCAGAACATTTTTGCCGTCAAATTCACTGGCAATAGCATTGAGTTTTTGCTTGACTGATTTTTTTCGCTGCGACTGGCCCGGCATAATAAATGTGCGACCAACATAGCGATTCTTCACAAACCCCTCACGATACTTGATATCCAACATATACGCCGTTTCCAGGGCAGAGGTACGGGAAGAGTCGGGAATAGGAATAACGACATCAATATCGTGATCGGACCATTCACGTTTGATCTTTTGCGCCAATTTTTCTCCCATACGCTGACGTGCCCGAAATACCGAAATGCCGTCCATAACCGAGTCCGGTCTGGCGAAATAAACATATTCAAAAATACAGGGCGAATGTTTTTCGGTTTCTGCACACTGGCGCGAATGAAATTTACCGTCATCTTGAAAAATCATGGCCTCACCTGGGTGGATATCTCGAATCAATTTAAAATCGACCATATCCAGTGCCACGCTTTCGGACGCGACCATGTAACTCATTTTACCTTGATGGTCAGATTTCTGGCCATAAACCAGAGGTCTGATACCATAAGGATCACGAAACGCAACCAGGCCAAACCCAACGATCATGATTACCACTGCATATGCACCGCGGCAGTGTTCATGCACGCCTTCAATAGTCTTAAAAACGTGATGCGGCTTTAATTCATACTCATCACCGACTACCTTCTGCAGTTCATAGGCAAACACATTCAATAAAACTTCAGAGTCAGAAGTCGTATTGATCTGACGCAAATTATGCTTAAACAGCGATTGACGCAGATGAGCGGCATTAGTCAGATTGCCGTTATGCGCTATAGCCAGGCCAAACGGCGTATTAACAAAAAACGGCTGGGCCTCATGCCTGGAGTCGCAACCGGCAGTAGGATAACGAGCATGAGCAATACCCATATGCCCCTGCATTTGCACCATATGGCGATTTCGAAACACATCGTTAACCAGACCATTGTCTTTGCGCAGATAAACGCGCTCACCGTCACTGGTCATCATCCCGGCAGAATCCTGCCCTCGATGTTGAACAACTGTCAACCCTTGATAAAGTTGCTGACAAACATCAGATTTACCGCTATCAATCAGACCAACTATTCCACACATACAGTTAAACCTCTTGTATCAGGACTTGTTCAAATAATCGGATAAATTATTAGGAATAAGCCCATGAATAAATTTTGCCAACGGTTTGAAATGCTCGACTAAAATCGATTGCTGCCACCATGGCTCGTTGGGAAACCCGGTAAAACCGGCCAAAAGCACTAAAACAGCAACAATTATTGCTCCTCTCAATAAACCAAACACTCCGCCTAAAGAGCGGTCTATTCCAGTTAGACCCGTTGACTCAAATAAAGAAGAAAGTACATATCCTAATAGCGATAATAACACTATTGTGACCACCAGCACTGCAATAAAAGAAGCAATTAATTGCAAAGTCGGATCATTGAGAAATCGTTCAAAGTGTTGAGTAAAGCGGTTAGCAAAGGTAAACGCCGCCCATAATGCCACCCCCCAGGTTAACAATGAAAGACTTTCACGGACAAACCCCCTGACCAGACCGATAAGAAAAGAAATACCTACTATTAGCAGTATGGCGATATCAAGCACTGACATTGTTGGTTCCTGTGGTTAAGGATATGACTTTAAAAATCCTTTGACACCCGTGTTTTCTTTAACCAATTCTAGTGCACGCGCAGCCGTCACTCTTTTTTCATAGGGGCCGACCCAGACGCGAGTTGCCTGCCCCGCATCGGTATTAACGACTTCATATCTTGAATCGAATCCATTCTGATTTAATTTGGTGATCAGGTTTTGTGCATTTTCTGGTTTAGAAAATGTGCCAACTTGTACCACCCATCCTCGGGAAACATTTTCAGCTTTAATTCCGGCTGTTTGCTCTACTTCATCTTTCGGTTTTTCAACAACTGATTGTTGTTCTGGATTTTCTGCAGGTTCTATGGCTGCAACTTCGGATATAGTTTGAATTTGATCTTGATTCTGCTGTTCAGCAGGTTGTTGTAGCGCAGAAACCTTCTCCTCAATGACCTGTAACTCAGGTGTTGCGTTTTCGTCACTGACTGGAGGCTGGGTTTGCTGTTGTTGTGTATCTTCACCAACCGGTACAACTCTTGAAATATAGGTTTCAGCTTCCTCGGTGCCCACAATCCACTCCTGAACTTCCTCGGTCAAACTGTCTGATTTACCCACACCCGGTCCGTTACCCTGCAATATCATGGGAATAAAAATCACCCCTAAAGCCAGCAATACACACGCCCCTACTAAACGGTGCCTGATATCAAAGTCCTGCTCAGTTTTACTTTTTGCCATATTCTTAATTGCTATACCTATAAATGCGCCAATACGTCTCCCACTGTGTGAAACGAGCCGAATACTACAATTCGATCATCTGCCTGTGATTTTGCAATTGCAGCTTCAAATGCCGTCGCCGGTGAGGCATGACAATTATACTTCACGTCGGCAGTAACTTGAAGCAACTGTGTGCTTAATCGCTGTGCATCTGCGCCTCTTGACTCACTTAATGTCGCCAGTTCCCAGTGGTCTATATTAGAGCAGACCACCCTGATTACCTGCTGAATATCTTTATCTTCAAGCATGCCCAAAACAGCCCATGTTCTTCCTTGCACCGGATTTTGCCTAAGAAATTCAGCTAAAACAGTGACGGCATCGACATTATGGGCCACATCCAGAATCACTTTACGCCGTTTATACTCTACCTGTTGTAATCGCCCTTGAATAACTGCGCTACTCAAACCCTGCCTGATAGCATCTTCACTCACGGCTAATTTATCTTTAAGGCAATGTGTAGCCATTAGCACACCGGCAGCATTGTTGAGCTGGCCACGGCCACTGATTGATGGCAGTGGCAATTGACTTAGTTGTTGATAGCCACCACTAAAAGCGTGCCAATCCCAATGCGATCCACTGTTGGCATAATCATAATCACGTTTGATCAATTTTAAATCTGCATTGATTTCGTCTGCACGCTTTAACACTGAACTGGGAGGTGTAAGATCCCCACAGATTGCCGGTTTATCTGCGCGAAATAAACCCGCTTTTTCAAAGCCTATTTGCTCACGTGTCTCGCCTAACCATTGAGTGTGATCAAGCGCCACATGCGTAAGCAAAACACAATCTGGATTTAAAATATTGACCGAATCAAGGCGCCCCCCCATTCCCGTTTCCATGATTAATACATCTGGCTCGAGCTGTGACAAAGAGTCAATGGCCACTAAAGTGGCAAATTCAAAGTAAGTCAGTGGTATATCTTCGCGTAATTGCTCGACTTTTTCGAATGAATCAATCAATACCTGATCTTCAAGATTATTACCGTTAAGCCGGTAACGTTCATTAAAACGAATTAAGTGAGGCGAGGTAAAGGCTGCGGTTGTATAACCTGCTTGCTGATAAATCGATTCCAGCATCGCTACTGATGAACCTTTACCATTAGTGCCGCCAACGATAATAATTTGACTTTTTATATCTGAATTTAGTCGTTGGTAAACCTGATCGATTCTGTCCAGAGTCAAATCGATGGAACGAAAATGCACGGTTTGTGCATAATCCATCCATTCTGTTAGAGAGCGTGGCTGATTAATCGGCACTTATGTCGTCTGAATGTTCAACCACCGCGTGGTCTTGTGCTTCACCCGCCGGGATGTATTCTTTTTTATTGGTAACATTGCCTGACATCATCAACAACAATCGATTTAGAGTTGTTGCCATGTCACGGCGATCGACGATCATATCTATTGCACCGTGATCGAGCAAAAACTCAGAACGCTGAAAACCATCGGGTAATTTTTCCCGCACTGTTTGTTCTATCACTCTAGGGCCAGCAAACCCAACCAAAGCATTCGGCTCGGCAATAATAATGTCTCCCAGCATGGCCAGCGATGCTGAAACACCGCCCATGGTTGGGTCGGTCAGCACCGAAATAAACGGTAATTTTTTTGCTTCCAATTGTGTCAGCACAGCTGATGTTTTCGCCATCTGCATCAAGGAAAACAGTGCTTCCTGCATACGAGCTCCACCGCTGGCTGAAAAACAAACATAAGGAACACCCTCTTCAATCGCTGCTTGCGCTCCTTTTACAAATTTCTCGCCCACGACTGAGCCCATGGAGCCGCCCATAAATTCAAACTCAAAGGCAGCCACGATGATCGGCAGATTTTTGACCTGACCTTTGGCAACAATAAGCGCATCTGCTTCTTGAGTTTTCTTTTGGGCTTCATTAAGCCGATCTTTGTATTTTTTGCTGTCTCTGAACTTATAGGTATCAGCCGGCTTAATTTCATTAGCAATTTCTACCAAGGTATTCTCATCAAATAACCAGTTCAGCCGGGTCCGTGCCTTTATCCGCATATGATGTCCACAGCGAGGACAAACTTTTTGATTACGTTCAAGTTCGGCGTTATAGAGCACTGCGTCACATTTTTCGCATTTGCTCCATACCCCTTGCGGCACACCCTTTTTAGCGGCGCCGGATTTAATCTTGGGTGGAATTAATTTTTCGAACCAATTCATTATTGCGCTTTGTTTAAAACCTGGTCAGCTTCTCGAACCGCTATTATAGTCTCCTTTATCTTGACTGCATCCTTAATACCGGGTTTTATTTCTACACCGCTAACCAAATCAATCGCATATGGCTTAACGGTTAACACCGCTTGATAAACATTTTCAGGCGTTAAGCCCCCTGCAAGAATCAGAGGTTTTTGTATATTAATATTGTCGAGTATCGACCAATCGAAGGTCTCTCCAGTCCCGCCAGGCTTGTTCTTAACATATGTATCTAATTGTATGGCTGCGGCCGATTCATATTGATTAGCCAGGTATTCAATATCTGTTTCTGAGTTGACCCGTAAGACTTTGTAATAGGAAATGCCCGATTTCTCACAGTCACTTGGTTTTTCATTACCATGGAACTGGATTCTGTCAATAACGCTCATCTGTTTGATTTTATTAATAAAATCATCATCCGGATTAACCACAACTGCAACTGATGTAACAAATGGCTGGACACTGCGGGCAATTTGTTTAGCCTGATTTAAGTCGATATTACGGGGGCTGTCCGGATAAAAAATCATACCGATAGCATCTGCTCCATGCATGGCCGCTACCTCCGCATCCTCAGGGCTTGTCATTCCGCAAATTTTGATTCGGGTACGCATAGTGATGATTTATAAGGCGATTGGCGCAAATGTCAACAGACGCTAATCGGTTTTCTGGGTTAAATGCTATCAACACAAAATATGTTTTTTATTATCAGTCGTTTATTAAAACTTCGTCATTTGCATAAGATTAAAATTAGTTGTACTATTTTCAAGCTATTTTTTTGTCTGAATCTAATTCAGATTTCACCATAAAAATCACACAGGAGACTTTATATGTCTGATACACAAACTCCTAATAGTTCACGTCGTAATTTTCTTAAAACAGGCGCCGTCGGAACGGCTGCTGCAGTAGCAGCTGTACCTTATGTCGGCAAAGCTCAAACCGTTTTAAAAGTTCAAGCAGCCTGGGGCGGCGGTATTTTCCTGGAATTTGCCCAAGACTATGTCAACAAGGTTAACGAAATGTCGGGCGGGTCGTTAACTATTGATTTGTTGGCGGTAAATTCGGTGGTTAAGACCGCTGAAATGCAAACTGCAGTACATAAAGGCGTTCTCGATGGAGCCCATCTGGTTACTGCTTATTGGTATTCCAAAAGCCCTACGGCCTCGCTATTCGGCACTGGCCCCTGTTTTGGCTGGAATGCTAATCAGCTACTTGGCTGGATCAAGTATGGCGGGGGTGAAGAACTTTACTATGAACTTATGGATGCACTAAAACTGGATATCGTCGGCTTTTTTAACAGCCCGATGCCGGCGCAACCTTTAGGTTGGTTTAAAGAGCAAATCACTGACGCCGGCCAAATGGAAGGACTCAAATATCGCACAGTTGGTTTGGCGGCTGATGTATTGCAAGAAATGGGAATGTCAGTAGTGCAATTACCCGGCGGAGAAATTCAACCGGCAATGAAAAGCGGTTTGATCGATGCAGCTGAATTTAATAATCCCACATCGGATAAAGATTTTGGCATGCAAGATGTATCCAAAGATTATCATCTCGCCAGCTTTCACCAAAGCCAGGAAGCATTCGAAATTATCTTCAACAAAAGCTTATTTAATAAATTAGCTGATGAACATAAAGCCATACTTGAATACGCATCTGAAGCGGCATCCACGGACATGTCGTGGAAATATCAGGACCGCTATTCAAATGACTTAATTGCACTTGAAGAAGAATATGGCGTTAACGTGCACCGTACTCCGGATGCAGTTATGGATGCTCAACTAAAAGCCTGGGATATTGTCGCAGACAGAATTGCCGGTGAAGATCCATTCTTTGCCAAAGTTCTGGAATCGCAAAAGGCCTGGGCTAAACGGGTTGTTCGCTACGAACTGTTAAATGCGCCAAACTATAAAGGTGCTTACGAACACTATTTCGGCAGTCTGTAAATTAATCAATCGATAACCGGAGATCTGCCCTGGATCTCCGGTTTTGTTTGTCTGACAAATACGTATAATCTAAACAAAGGCAACGTCGGGTTTGTCTTAAGCAGTTATGGATAAATTTTTACATTTTGTTGATTCACTCAGCGTTTGGGTTGGTAAAGCCTTCGCCTGGTGTGTAGTCGTTCTTACCTTTGCAACCTGTTATGAAGTATTTGTACGTTACGTTTTAAATGCCCCTACTGTGTGGGCCTTTGATATGAGTGTGCAAATGTACGGTTCTCTATTTGTGATGGCCGGCGCTTACGCATTAGCCCAAGATGCCCACGTGCGCGGTGACGTTCTGTATCGATTAATGTCACCCAGAACTCAGGCATCAGTGGATCTGGCACTTTATATACTGTTTTTACTACCGGCTGTTTTTGCCTTGACCTGGTATGGTTATGGTTTTGCCAAGGACTCCTGGTTTTACAAGGAGGTTAGCTGGAGCAGCCCTGCCCGCATTCAAATTTATTTCTTTAAGACTCTGATTCCAATTGCCGGATTTTTAATTTTCCTGCAGGGCCTGGCCGAATCAATTCGCTGCATCATGTGCATTCGCGATGGCAAATGGCCGCCAAGAATGCACGATGTAGAAGAAACAGAAACCGCATTAATGCATCAACAAGAAGACAGGGAAAGCCAGGCCAATGACTGATCCGCAAATCGCTATTTTAATGTTAGGCCTGTTTATTTTCATGGTCTTGCTTGGTTTTCCAATTGCTTTCACTCTATTGGCCATGGGGCTGGCATTTGGGTATTACGCTTACTATGATCCGCTACGCATGGATACGGTTTTTGATAATCGTATCTTCGACTTAACGGTTCAAAATACTTTCTCAGTCATGTCCAACGATGTGTTGGTGGCCATTCCGTTATTTTTATTTATGGGTTATATCGTTGAGCGTGCCAACATAGTCAACCGCCTGTTTTTTTCCTTACAACTTGCCGCCAGACACTTGCCAGGTTCGATGGCAGTCGCTGCATTAGCGACTTGCGCAATCTTTGCGACTGCGACTGGAATTATTGGGGCTGTGGTAACTTTGATGGGCATGCTGGCCTTTCCAGCCATGCTAAAAGCCGGTTATGACCAGCGCTTCGCCTCGGGCGTAATCTGTGCCGGAGGTTGTCTTGGAATTTTAATCCCGCCTAGTATTATGCTAATTGTTTACGCAGCTATCGCCGAGTTGTCTCCACTACGCTTATATGCTGCTGCCATGTTTCCGGGTTTATTATTAGCCGGGTTTTATATGCTTTATGTGATTGTACGTGCGGCACTGAACCCCTCCTTGGCACCCAAGCCCCGGGAAGAGGATGTACCGCCTGCGGGCAAAATTATTTTGCAGGTTCTCACTTCGGTAATACCGCTGGCCTTGCTGATTCTTTCAGTTTTAGGCTGTATTTTATTTGGTCTGGCAACACCGGCCGAGGCTGCCGGTGTCGGTGCTATGGGCGGTTTATTGTTGGCACTTGTCTATCGTTCACTCACCTGGGAGCGTTTTAAAGAATCTGTTTATTTAACGGCTAAAACTTCGGCCATGGTTTGCTGGCTATTTGTCGGTTCCTGGACATTTGCATCCGTGTTTTCTTATCTTGGTGGTCATGCTTTGATCGAACACTGGATTTTAAGCCTGAGCCTGGGAACAGTCGGTTTCCTGATTCTCGCCCAAGTGATTATTTTCTTACTCGGCTGGCCACTTGAGTGGACGGAAATACTGATTATTTTTGTGCCGATATTTTTGCCCATGCTGGATACGTTCAATGTGAACCCATATTTATTCGCCATGTTGATTGCACTGAACTTACAAACGTCTTTTTTAACTCCGCCGATGGCCATGTCGGCCTATTATTTGAAAGGCGTAGCGCCGTCTTATATTCAACTGGTTGATATTTTCCGTGGCATCATGCCTTATCTGGCAATCGTCATTTTCACCATGGTTATCATTTATATATTCCCCGAAGTAGCATTGTGGTTACCTGATTATTTTTTCGGCGAACTACCGTCACAATAAACAATGGCCTTACACTCTCTTGGCATTAGTGAAGCTGTTTCAATATTAAATAAAGGTGAAGTCAGTGCCAAGGAATTGGTTCTAGACTGCCTGAATCGAATCGACCAATTTGAATCACAAATTCAAGCATGGGCTTATATCAACCATGATTATGCTCTAAAGCAGGCACAAAAATCGGATACCGATAGGCGCAAAGGTAAATCCACCGGACCATTGCACGGCATTCCTATCGGCTTAAAAGACATTATTGATAGTGCCGGAATGCCCACCGAAAACGGTTGTGAATTGTTTAAAGGCAGTATTGCCAGACAGGATTCATTCGTCGCTAAACGATTAAAACAACATGGCGCGATCATCATGGGGAAAACCGTAACAGCCGAGTTGGCTACGTTTACCCCCGGCAAAACCCGCAATCCACATAATTCTGGTCATACACCAGGCGGCTCTTCGAGTGGCAGCGCCGCAGCTGTAGCCGCTTACATGGTTCCGGGTGCATTAGGCACACAAACGAATGGGTCCGTTATTCGACCTGCATCATTTTGTGGTGTAGTCGGTTTTAAGCCGACTTATGGCTTGATTCCCCGGCAAGGTATTTTGAATCAATCACCGTTTTTAGATCAAGTCGGTGTTTTCACCCGCAATATCGAAGACACTGCATTACTCGCTGAAATGTTGATCGGCTCGCATGACGAAGACAAAGCCTCCATCAACACTGCTGTAGCACCGGCTCTGCTCAAAACCAGTCATCAGCAAGCACCGGTACCGCCTAAATTTGCATTGATTAAAACGGCAGCCTGGTACAAAGCTGAAACCGCCACCCAAGCCGGATTTGAACAAATTGCTGAACTATTGGGCGATAGAGTTGATGTGATTGAGCTACATTCTTCGTTTAATCAGGTTTGGGATTACATACAAACTGTCAATGATGCTGAAATTGCAACCTACTATGACGCTATATATCAAAAGGGTAAAGACATCATTAGTACCAGCTTGTGTGCTCAAATCGAACGTGGACGTGAAGTTACAGCCAAACTGTATTTACAAGCGAAACACCAACGTCAATATCTTAATTCAATTCTAAATGAATTATTTTTTAGCTATGATGCACTGATTACTCCCGCAGCAATAGGCGAAGCGCCAAAAGGTCTTGACTCAACCGGGGATCCGACATTTTGTGCCCCATGGAGCTTCTGCGGCGTTCCCACTATTAACTTGCCATTGCTTGAAGGTGAAACCGGGCTGCCGATTGGGGTACAATTAGTTGGGCAACAGTATGATGATGCACGCTTATTACGTAGTGCAAACTGGTTAAATCAATTCGTTAATGCAGAGGCAGACAATGAGAAATGAAACCCTGGCCGGATTTTTAGGGACGCTGGTACTTAGTTGTTTTTTAATTGGTCTGGCTGCTTCAATCGGCAAAATTCCATTTTGGTGTATTGTGATAATAGTACTGATTGGAGCTTGGTATGCCTGGTTTCAGGATACTATAAAAAATCCCGAGGCAGAATAGATTAAGCAACCCTATCTTGTGGTTCACCGCCACTAAAAATTGCATCCAGATTATCCAGGGCCCGATAGCCCATTGCATCACGGGTTTCAATCGTTGCACTGCCCAAATGGGGTAATAAAAACACGTTGCTTAAGTCACGATATTCGGGATGGATATGGCTGGGTTCTCCGTTAAATACATCCAGGCCTGCTGCATAGACTTTCTCGGATTTAAGTGCACTAATAAGTGCATCATCGTCCACTACTGCTCCACGAGCGGTGTTCACCACAATAGCGCCTTCAGGTAACAACGCAATTTTCTCAGCATTAAGCAATCCACTGGATTCAGGGGTCGCCGGGCAATGTAACGATAATACATCTGCCACTGCAAGCAGGCTTTCTACGGAGTCATGATAAATTGCACCGTTTTCAGCGTCAGCATCAAGCCGCCGCCTGTTATGATAATGCACTTGCATATCAAACCCTTTGGCCCGGCGGGCAGCTATCTGACCAACACGGCCCATGCCAATCACGGCAAAACGTTTACCCGTTACTTGCTTACCCAACATAAAAGTAGGGTTCCAGTCATGCCATTGATTCTGGCTAACCATTTTCAACCCCTCGCCAGCCCGTCGGGCGGCACCCAGCATGCACAAGATGGCTATTTCAGCCGTTGCATCACTGAGCACATCGGGGGTATTGGTCACAATAATGCCCTTTCCCTTTGCTGCGCTGAGATCACAATGATCAACACCAACAGAAAAATTGGCAATCGCTTTTATCGTACTCGGTAATTGATTAATGACGTCCGCATTAAACTGCTCGGTATGGCAACATAAAATGGCATCACAACCTTGAGCACCATCAACTAATTCAGCACTGCTGTAAAGCTTGTCCTCAGGGTTAAAGTTACAGTCATAATCACGGGCTAATCGTGCTTCGACATTATCCGGCAACTTACGGGTAACGAAAATACGAGAGTCTGTTGGCATTATTTCTCCTTCACCAAAAACTTGGCAATGTTAATGTGTCTGGAATGTTGAATTCATCTGCGTAATTCACCTTGGTCAGATACAATCCGTTGGGTGATGCAGTAACTCCGCCTTGAGTTCGATCTTTGCTTTCAAGTATTTCTTTAGCCCAAAAAATGGACTTTTCATCGCAACCAATTGCGGCCAGGACGCCTGCTATATTACGTACCATATGCTGTAAAAACCCATCAGCTTTAATATCAAAATAAATGAACTCGCGTTGTTGATGAATATCAATATATTCAACAGTGCGCACCGGACTTTTAGCTTGACAGGCAACAGCACGATAAGCATTAAAATCATGTGTGCCTATGAGGTACTGAGCAGCTTTACGCATACGAAATATATCCAGATTTCGATATTCCCAAGTCACATAATTTTTCAAAATCGCCGGGCTGATTCGGCGCAGGTAAAAAATATAACGATATTGTCGGCTGACTGCACTAAAACGGGCATGAAAATCATTATCGACTTCCTTGATCCAGGGCATGGATACACTTTTAGGTAAATTCGAATTAATCCCTCGCAACCATGAATAACCATCTCGCTGTTTATTGGTTTGAAAATGAATCACCTGACCGGTGGCATGAACGCCGGTATCAGTGCGTCCTGCACAATGTACACGCGAGGGTTCATCCGCAACTTTACTAATGGCCGATTCGACAGCTTGCTGCACAGTTTCAACACCTTTTTGCAATTGCCAGCCCCTAAATTGCGACCCGTCATATTCAACTAATGCGGCGTATGTTTTGAGCATATCTTGGGGCTTTCGATTTTGGTTCGATTATTCATGACAGCACTGTAACCGATTTAACTCAAATCTCAAGAGGTTAACCTTGGCATTCACAGCGATATGTCAGCAAGGATAACCAAGTAAAAGGTTTAAAACTAAGTTTAAATACTCCATCTAAATTGTTGCGAAAGTGGAGAAGTAGTTGCCTTTGCTCAGTCGAAGCATACGGCGTGGTATAGTCACGCCATATGGACGAACCATTATGAACTCAGACGACTATTTTCAAAAAAGCTGGATACGATTTCCATTCGATTCAAGCTTATATCAATGGGTACAACATGCCCTGCCTTATGCAAGAAAGGCTATTAATGCAACCGACAATCAACAATGGTTACGCTGCGGCGGCACCTGGTTTGCAGGCGTTAATGTTTTAAATAATGATGAAAATGGTTCAGTAGATAATGGCCCTAGTATTGCCGGTGAGTGTATTGACTTCATAGATAAGGAATTAGGTTTTCAAAACATATCTTGGGACGCCGGCCAAGTTTCAGTTTGCTACCCTGGCTATCCCAAACCCATGGCGTCAGAATCAAACGCCGCATTTTCTTATCGGCTTAAGCGCGATGCCGCTCATGTTGACGGGCTGCTACCTGGAGGTCCCGAGCGGCGCAGACACTTGCGGGAACATCATGGGTTTATCTTGGGCATCCCATTAGTCGAAACCAGTCAAGGGGCTTCGCCTCTGGTAGTATGGCAGGGTTCGCATGAAATAATTCGCCAGACATTCAAACGGATTTACTCAGGCTCTGCTACTGAAGCCTGGGGCGATATTGATATAACCGACTGTTATCAGCAAGCGCGCCGACTGATATTTGCTGACTGCGAACGGGTTGAGGTCTTCGCCAGACCAGGAGAATGTTATTTAATTCACAGACTCGCATTACATGGCGTTTCGCCCTGGCAACAAGATGCGATAGCTAGTAGTGATGGTCGCATGATTTGCTATTTTCGGCCTGAAACTGTGGGACCGGAACAGTGGCTGAATAATCTATAAGTGCACAAATGGAAAAGCCGGCCTGATTTATCAGACCGGCTTTACCACTCAATGCATATCAGCAAGGATTGCATACTTACCCCTTAGATCATGTCAACCCCTTTGACTATCTGACAGCATTTAGTGAACTCCTTGCTGTAACAACGTTACCTGTACAATGAATATTGATTATAGTGAACTGCCTTGATTAATTCATTGACTTAATCGAAACTGCAACATTAGTTATCATTTACATTAATTAAGTTTAATTTTGCAACTAGGGGGCGTGCTCACACACCAGTCATTGCTGCCAAGGCCCATTTTCAACCACTAGCAAAAGGTTGATAATCGATCTCGATTTTCTTAAAAATTAATTTACCCTTACCCATAAAATGGACTCTTGGCTCGGCAATTTTGACCTTTTTTACATCGATTTCAAGCGTTGCTTGTGTCTCACCTGATTTGATAAAACCCTCAGCCAAGGTCTCAGAGCCGTATCCCGCTTTGACATCAACCCTGGCAATGTCTTGTCCCTCTATCCCAAAGGTTTCAACATGAAAAGTTATTCGATAACGGCCGGGAATAAAATACTGATGAACATTAAATCCTAGTCGGCCTATATCATCTTTAGATTCATCAGCAACAAAAAATGAATCATTATCATCAGCCTCACCTATATCAGCGCGCATTTTTTTAGCATAAATTACCGGTATACTTCCATCATAATCTTCTACAAGCTTAGCCGGCTCACCCTCATGCCCATCGAGACGATAAAGATCTCGATCCGGAAATAGATAATAAAGTGCATGTTGAACACCTAGGCCGTCAATTACAATCAGCGGATCGGATTGCACACCATTGGGGTTGAAGGATCTCTCAATTTTTATATCTTCATGTACCCGCCCTAATAACAAAATAGAATTACTAGGTACATCTTCTATTATTTTTTGATATTGTCTTCTAAACTCAACTCTATCTGTAATTTCTTCTGCTGCCGCATCAAAAGTATTAAATGAAAATGCCCCAACTAGAATCAGCACAAAGATACTTATTGTAGATACTGGTAAGCGTGTCTCAGAACGATATTTATTTAATAACCTTTGTATTCCCATACCGGCCAGCAAGGTTATAAATACCAATGTTTCATACCAATAAACCGGCGCAACCCAGCCAATGCCCTCAAACCAGAACGCACCATATCCAATCCATACCAATAAGGTCGCAGAGAAAAACATGGGAGAGATTTTTTGCTTCCAGCCAATGATCGTCAAACCAAGCAAAACAAACAACGAACCAAAAAAGCCGTAGAGACGAACATTTAATGTAGTCAGGTTATTCCAGATATATTCAAGGCCTTTTTGGGGTGTGTGTATTACACTTACATTTTTTATACTATGCCTTTGACCAAACCCTAGTCCGTCTTCAGGATCATAGAGCAGGTATGTTGGCATGAACGGATCACCCGACATCAGATAATTATAAAGCAGAAAAAAAATCGCCCCTGTTCCAGAACAACAGGCAAACACAAAGGTACCCTTAAAATTATGCCAACTACGCGTATAGTAAAATCTGACTAATGCATCGATTGCAAATGGAATAGCAATTAAAAATGCAGTATAGGTTCGGTTCAGAAACAAAAAAGCCCAGGCTAAACCAGCCACCGCAGCAAAAAAAATCTTTTTATCTTGTAACCAGACCAGATAAGCCCAAACCATAATGGCTGTTGCGGCCAAACCGGAAGTATGACTCAGTATGGATCCCTGCATCAGCCAAAAATATGGACTGATTAATATCAGGCATGCTGTGACAACCACTGACACCCCTAATCTCTCACCGGTTCTGATCAAATAGTAAACCGCTACAAAGGCAGCCAGCACTGTCATCAGGTGGGGATAACCTATAGCGACACCGGGCATTATCCAGATGGAGTGAGATGGTGGATAACGCGAAAACCAACCTAATGCCTCATCACAGACAATCATTCTGTGGAAGAATGACTTCACGATAATCGGACATTGTTCCTTCAAATCACCTTGTAAAAACAACCAGGCCTGAAACAAATAACTGTTTTCGTCAGTAGTCGTAACTTCTCTTAAATAAACCAGCTCACCAATCAACAATGCCCCTACTGCTGCAATCAAGGCAAAGCCGATACCCATATAAGTTTGTTTGATGTTTTGTGCTACTGGCATTTATTAAGAAAACTAGGAGATTGAACCGGCCTTGCTTGGAAAATAAATTAAAACTGTTGACATGCTATAGCGCTCATTTGGGGCGCGATTATAGAGCTATAAAATCAATTTTCAAGTTTGATTGACGATTTAAATTCTCAAACAAAGTTTATAGGCAGTGAAAGCTAACATTGTGGTTACTGTTACAGAACACAGCGTGTCAACTATCTACCTGAAAGTTTTATGAAACAGCTGCCCGTACGAAACTGATTTATCTTAGCATAAGATTGATTAACATAATATTGGGACTGCACTTTTCAGAGATAAAAGAAAAAACGAAGTAAATTTTGTGATTAAGCAAAGTAAAGTAATGGGAATGTGACCGGAATTGAGGTTAAAACTTCAGCCCGTATAGTAAAACAAGATTTTATATGGAAATATCATTTAGAATCTTCGCTCGTATGCATTGAAAAACCTAGGATATTTATCAATTAATACTGCAAAATCAGGTTCAGAAATAATAATCAACTCAGTATGAATTTAAGCAATCTAAAGTATTTATTGCGATCCATCGCCTTATTGTTATCCAGTCGTGTTTCAGCCTTATTTAAATCGAAAAGTCGAAAAACGGATGAGATTGAAAAACATTACCAGGATGAATGCAATAAATTCACAATAATCTTCATAAAGATGAAGTTAGGGCTTGCTACACAACCTGCATTTAAATTAACGGTCAAACCAAAATCAAACCAGGGAGCCGGTATACATGCCTGGTTAATAATAATGGCGATGTGTGTGGCCAATTCGAGGCGGGGTAAATATATACATACTCCATTTTCTGAATTAGCCCATGCCGACCGACCTATGGATGAATTTGCAGGCGCATGGGAAAATTATTTTAGTCTCGGATTAGATGAACAGCTGGCTAAAGATGACAGTGATGCATTAGATTTCTCTTTAATTATGTATCACATGGCCCAGCTGCTGGGCTTGTCAAACAACAGGCAAATTCTCAGTGAAGCGATAACGACTATCAAACACAAGTATTTCTTTAACAAAGACAAGCGAGTAAAAAATGAAAAATTGCTAGTCTGCATACATGTCAGACGTGGCGATGTCACGCCTAATCATGCCTCGCATATGTGGACATCTGAAGATGATATTTATAACACCATCAAGCAACTACTCACTCAATTGAATAAGTCTAATCTTGAGTTCGAAATAAACCTATTCTCACAGGGCAGTCCAGATCAATTTAAAAAAATTCAAGGGTTAGAGATTAATTTCCACCTTGATGCTGACCCAATTTGGACACACTCTATGCTGGTGAAGGCCGATATTCTGGTGACAGCTAAAAGCCTGTTCAGTTATACCGCTGCCCTATTATCCGACAATATCGTTATTGCAGAAAAACCACATGATGCGCAGTGGACGCCAGCATTAGACGACTGGATTATAAAACATCCAGACGGGACATTTACTGAGCAAAAGCTTGATTTAAAATTGCTTCAGCGAAGCAAAAAATAAAGCACGGGGCTATTAAACGATTTATTGAGGATTCGAAATTTTTAACAATTTTCTTTGAAATATGATCCGGATCAGTTAATAATAGCCTTATGCGTGGTAAATCCTATTGTAACAAAGTCAAATTCGTGCTGACCAAGCGCACTGCTCTGGCACACCCATAACATCCCCCAACCTGGGTCGCTGCCGGCCTGTCACTTTTCTAATCGCTACACACCGGTTTTTACCAAACTATAGGTATTCTAGTATGAACACATCAATTCAATTTAATGGCCCCGACTCAAAGGGACATTTCGGTATTTATGGTGGACGTTATGTTGCCGAAACCTTGATGCCACTCATTTTGTCAGTTGAACAAGCCTATGATCAGGCTAGGAATGATCCGCAATTTCAACAAGACTTCGATTATTATGCCAAGCATTACATCGGCCGACCTTCACCGCTTTATTTCGCCCAACGTTTAACCGAACACCTTGGCGGTGCAAAGATCTACTTCAAACGCGACGAGCTAAACCATACAGGAGCTCATAAGATTAACAACACCCTGGGCCAGATACTGTTAGCCAAGCGCATGGGCAAAACCCGCATTATTGCAGAAACAGGTGCTGGTCAGCATGGTGTGGCCACCGCAACCGTATGCGCCCTGTTTAACCTGCCCTGTATCGTCTACATGGGCGAAACCGACATCGAGCGTCAGGCCCCCAATGTTTTCCGCATGAAGCTACTCGGTGCTGAGGTCGTTCCGGTTACCAGCGGTACCGGCACTCTAAAAGATGCGATGAATGAAGCCTTGCGCGATTGGGTCAAAAATGTTGACGACACATTCTATATTATCGGCACCTGCGCCGGTCCTCATCCTTATCCTGCAATGGTTAGAGATTTTCAATCAATTATCGGCCGTGAACTTAAAGAACAGATTACTGAAGCTGAAGGACGCTTGCCGGATAAATTAGTTGCCTGTATCGGTGGCGGCTCTAATGCAATTGGCTTGTTTCACCCCTTCCTGGAGGATGAAAGTGTCCAGATGTACGGGGTGGAAGCTGCCGGGCTCGGCATTGAAACCGGCAAGCATGCGGCCTCATTAAATGGCGGTGAAGCCGGCGTCTTGCACGGTAATCGTACTTATTTACTGCAAACCGATGATGGCCAGATTATCGATGCCCATTCTATTTCCGCCGGACTCGATTATCCGGGTATCGGGCCTGAGCATTCATTTTTGAATGACATTGGTCGAGTTAATTATGTCGGCATCACCGATGATGAGGCATTGCAGGCCTTCAAGCTTTGTTCACGTATGGAAGGCATTCTGCCAGCATTGGAGCCCTCTCATGCACTGGCCTATGTCAGCGAACTTGCACCCACGTGCTCTAAAGAGGAAATTATCGTTATGAACATGTGTGGACGCGGTGATAAAGATGTGTTCACTGTCGCTAAAGTATTGGGGGTGGAACTATGAGTCAACGCTTATCGCAAAAATTTGAACAGCTCAAATCCCAAGGCCGCGGCGGTTTAATTACTTTTATTACGGCAGGCGACCCAAACCCGCAAACATCAAGTGCAATACTGAATTCTCTTAGTGACGCAGGGGCCGACATTATCGAACTGGGTATGCCGTTTTCAGATCCGGTAGCGGATGGTCCAGCCATTCAGCTCTCAAGTTTACGTGCTATTGATGCTGGAATGACGTTGGTAAAAATTATCGACATGGTGAAAGAGTTTCGCAACCGCGATCAAACCACACCGATAATTTTGATGGGTTATTACAATCCAGTTTACCACTATGGTGTCGAAAAATTTATTGATGACTGCCAGCAGGCAGGTGTCGATGGCTTGATCATTGTCGATCTTCCACCGGAAGAAAATGACGAGTTATTAGAGCCTGCCAAACTTGCGGATATTGACTTAATTCATTTGATTACACCAACCACTGATCAGGCCCGACTTGAAAAGCTATTGGAAAAAAGCAGTGGCTTTTTATATTACGTTTCAATCGCCGGCATTACCGGCACCGACAGTGCCAAGGAAGAAGTGATTAAGCAACGGGTCGCATTTATTCGCCGAAGCACAGATTTGCCTATCGCTGTTGGATTCGGTGTAAAAACCGGCGCAGATGTTAACGCTATGACTCAACATGCCGACGCCGCTGTCGTCGGTTCCGCCATTGTGCAAATCATCGAAGCCAACCAGGACATGGAAAGCCAAGCTCTAGCCAATAAAGTTCAGGATAAAGTTAAAGAGCTGGCTAGCGGTTTATAGCCTGATCCAGCAACTCTATCCAGTGAATAACCGGTAGCTCAGCTGCACTTTCCAGGTGCAGCTGACAACCGATATTAGCCGTCGCGATCAGTTCAGGCTTGCCCGCATAGATTGAACTGAGTTTGTTTTCTAACAGCTGCGCTGAAAGTTGCTTTTGAAAAATCGAATACGTACCTGCTGAACCACAACATAAATGTGAATCAACAATAGGCGTTAAGTCAAAACCGCAGCGTTTTAAAATCGTCTCAACCACACCGCTTAGTTTCTGACCATGTTGCAATGTACACGGCGGGTGAAACGCGATCTTTTGTTTAGTTTCGACTTGTAGTTGTTCCAGGTTTTCTTCAAGTAAAACCTGGCTTATGTCCTTGGTTAATTCGGCAATAGCCTTAGCCTTTTCACTATACTGCTGATCGTCAGCCAAAACATCAGCATAGTCTTTTACCATCACTCCGCAGCCGCTGGCCGTGCTGATAATCGCTTCAACTCCCGCTTCAAGATGCGGCCACCAGGCATCAATATTTCGGCGCATTTGTTGTTTCGCCTGTTGCTGGTCATTTAGATGAAAACTCAAGGCCCCGCAACAACCGTCGCTTGATTCCCGAACTACAGAGATACCCAGTTTATCCAGCACTCGCGCTGCGGCCGAATTAGTCAACGGTTTCATTCCCGGTTGTACACAACCGTCCAATAGCAACATCCTTCTGGCGTGATGATTAGTGGGCCAAACACCTCTCGACTGCTTTGTCGGAATACTTTTTTTAATCGATGCCGGCATTAAACCTCTAAACAACTGAGCCATGCGCATCATCGGCGTGACGAGCTGACGGTGACTTAAAAAAGTTTTCAACCCCCAACGCTGTAATTGCTCAAACCAACCCCTTGATGCCTGTTGCTCAGCAATGTTTCGGCCTATATCAAGTAACTTGTGATACTGCACGCCTGACGGACATGTGCTTTCGCAATTCAAGCAAGTTAAACAACGATCAAGGTGCAAGGACAGTTCCTTAGTCGGCTGTTCTCCCTCAAACACCTGCTTGATTTGATAAATTCGCCCTCTCGGTCCATCAAGCTCGTCGCCTAATAGTTGATAGGTAGGACAAGTTGCATTACAAAAACCGCAGTGTACACACTTGGCAATCACCTGCCTGGCAATTTCACCCTCTCTGGTGTTGGTAAACTGTGGGCTCAATTCGGTGTGCATTTACAAATCCTTGTACATTCTGCCGGGATTAAGAATTCGATCTGGATCAAATGCATTTTTGATATTTTGATGTAATCGCATTGATACCGGATCAAGCTTGCTGAACACTTCTGCATTACGATCACCGCCGCGAAATTGTGTCAAGCTGGCGTTGCCAAGTTCAACCTGACTTTGAAATTGCTTCACATCATCCTGATCAAAATACCACCTTTGCCCGCCATTCCATTCTATAACCTGTTCAGCTGGGTTGGTTGATAGTTCAGCTGCACTAGGCATGCTAACCCTTTGAATAAAGTCAGTTTGTTTGAATTGTTGCAGGTCATGATTTTTTAAATCAATCCAAAACTGATCTGCATTATCATCTTGTTCACCACCGATATTCTTTATCGTTTCTACAACACCGTTTTCAGTCCCTGACAAACGAATCTTTGATTGCCCTTGCAGCCACGCTGAAGCTGAAAGCGGCCAGGGCTTAGCTGCCAATTTATTGAAAAATTCGATGGCATTATTGGCATCTTCGTGTTCAAACGAAACTGTCATCTCAGTTTCTGGGATCGGCATAACACGCATCGAGACTTCTAACAAAACACCCAAGGTCCCTAATGAACCGACCATCAATCTTGAATGATCGAATCCGGCTACGTTTTTCATTACCTGTCCGCCAAACCTCAACACCTGCCCATAGCCATTAATGATTTTCACGCCCAGGATAAAGTCACGCACGGCACCTGATGATGCCGTTCTTGGCCCTGACAGGCCAGCGGCAATCACTCCACCTAGGGTCGAGTATTGATTGCAAAACGCCGGCTCGAAGCCCAACATCTGTTGATTCTCAGCCAGCAATTTTTCTATTTCATTGATGTGTGTTCCCGCCCTGGCCGTAATAACAAGTTCGCTGGGCTCATAATTCACTACACCTGCATGCTTGCTGACATCCAGCACATTGCCACAAGGTGTACGACCATAAAAAGATTTACTGTCACCACCGACAATATTAATGGCTCGCTTGTCAGAGATAGACTTCAGGACTTGCTCGACTAGGCTTCGTTCTGCGTTATTATCCATTAAAACCTGTCGAGCTCCGGAAACGGCACTTCACCTTTATGAACATGCATTGCATTATGCTCGGCACACCGGGCCAGCGTCGGAATAGCTTTACCTGGATTGAGTAACTTATCCGGGTCAAAGGCTTCGCGCAGGCGGTGAAATTGGTTACGCTCCTCTTCATTGAATTGAATACACATTTCACCCAGTTTCTCAACACCAACACCATGCTCTCCTGTTACTGTACCGCCAACTTCTATACACAGTTGCAAGATTTTGCTACCTAGTTCTTCTGTCTGCTCAAGCTGTCCGGGAATACTGCTGTCATAAAGAATTAAGGGGTGCAGGTTACCATCACCGGCATGAAACACATTCGCAACTCGCAATTGATACTGCTCAGATAACCGGTTTATCTCGTTGAGCACAGGTCCTAGGGTTTTTCTGGGAATAGTGCCATCAATGCAGTAATAATCAGGCGATATCCGACCTACTGCCGGAAAAGCAGCTTTACGTCCCGACCAAAACAATGCCCGTTCAGCCTCATTTTTAGCAAGCCGGGTTTCGTTTGCGCCACGTTGATTAAGAATCGATTTAACCCGCTGACATAAAACACTTACCTCTTGTTCAGTACCGTCCAGTTCACACAACAGAATTGCCTGTGCATCTACCGGGTAGTTAGCATGTACAAAGTCTTCGGCAGCGCGAATGGCAGGATTATCCATCATCTCAATACCGGCTGGAATAATACCGTCAGCGATAATTGCCGCCACGGCATCACCTGCTTGTTCAACTGAATCAAATACCCCCATCAGAACTTTAGCTGTTTCCGGTTGCGGCAGCAATTTCACTGTGACCTCGACAATGATTCCCAACATACCTTCAGAACCCACCATTAAGGCCAGTAAATCATAACCTGGATTAGCCAGGGCTTTACTACCTATGGTAATGAGCTCCCCATCAATAGTGACCACTTTCAATTCGAGAATATTGTGCACGGTTAAACCATACTTGAGGCAGTGCACACCGCCGGCATTTTCGGCCACATTGCCGCCAATGGAACACGCAATTTGCGAAGAAGGATCGGGAGCATAATACAAACCCAGATGCTCTACGGCTTGGGAAATAGCTAAATTTCGAACTCCCGGTTCAACGGTCGCGGTGCGGTTATACTCATCTATATCCAAAATGCGATTCATTTTTGCCAGACTCAGAACAATGCCCTGAGCATGCGGCAAAGCTCCCCCAGAAAGGCTGGTTCCAGCACCCCGGCTAACAATAGGAATTTGATACTCACTACACAGACTGACACAAGCCTGTACTTGTGTAATAGTTTGCGGCAAAACCACTAGTAGCGGCTGCTGTTTATAAGCACTTAAACCGTCACATTCATAAGCCTTAAGCGAAACCGGATGATCGATGACTGCTTCACCAGGTAAAAAGTCTTTAAATAGTCGGCTTAGTTCATGTCTGTCCATTATTTAACTTTCCCGGCCTTTGCTGTAACAGCCACTTGAAAAGACTTATTGGCCCATATTGCCAGTTGGTCGGGGTCTTCAAGCGCGTCCTCCGGGGCCTGGTAATAGGATAGTTTGACGATTTGATTCTTTTTAGTATACCTGAACGGCTCAAGGTTCTGTTTCTCAAACTCGCTGGCCAAAGTACTGTCAGCCTTAAAATAAAGCACATCATCAGCAACCAGTGCAAACATTAAACCTTGATAAAAAACGCCATGACCACCGAACATTCGCCGCATTTGCACAGCGCCGAATGATTCAAATAATTCTTTCAGATATTCAACGTATTGCGACACTTCGGTTAAGCGACTTTGACCACTACTCTACCTGTCACCTTGCTTTTAATAAATGCATCAAAGGCATCAGGAAGGTCATCAAACTCAATAGTCTTTTGCACGATTTTATCAAGATGATTAAATTTCAAATCATTGCCGACTCGATTCCATACTTGCTGTCGCCACTGCTGCGACATCTCAATCGAATTGATACCCAGTATAGACACGCCACGCAGAATAAACGGCATCACTGTTGTATTCAGCTTAAAACTACTGGCCAATCCGATTGAAGCGATGTTACCCCAGGGCCGAGTGGTCTGCGTTAACCAGGTCAATGTATCCCCACCAACTGAATCCACAGCGCCGCCCCACTGAGCCTTTGCCAGCGGCGTTTTCTCAGCCGCAGTGTCTTCACGACCCAAAAATGAACTGGCACCTAAAGCTTTTAGATAATCATGCTGATCTTGTTTCCCAGTCACAGCAATAACTTCGAATCCCTTGGATGCAAATAAATCGACGGCGAACGAACCCACTCCACCAGTAGCGCCTGTAACCACAATAGGCCCCATATCGGGAGATTGACCCATTTTTTCCATGCGTTCATAGGCTAATGCAGTTGTGAAACCTGCTGTACCCACTGCCATTGCGGTATATGCATCCATCCCATCCGGGATAGTAATAATATCTTTGGCATTTACTCTGGCAAACTCGGCATAACCGCCATCAACCGTTTCGGATAAACCCTGACCGTTAACCAGTACTACATCTCCTGGTTTGTAATCAGCATGCGTGGACGTATGCACAATACCCGCCAGATCTACACCGCCATTTAAAGGATAAGTGCGCAAAATTGGGGCTGTACCGGTTGCTGCTAATGCATCTTTATAATTAATACACGAATACTGAACCTGGATGACCACATCACCTTCAGTCAGCTCATCAATGTCCATTTGCGTGAATCCGGCCTCAATACCCTGCTCGGTTTTATTAATGCGGTAAGCCTTGAACGTCATACCAACGTCTCCTGATGATAAAGTTAGTTATTTATAGTGTACGTTTTAACATAGAATAAGATAAATGAAGCTAATTTTTAAAATTACAGAGAGACCGAACAATGGAAGAAACTATCTTTAGTAAAATTATTCGCAAAGAGATTCCAGCCGATATTGTGTACCAGGATGACTTGGTCACTGCCTTTCGCGATATTAATCCTCAGGCCCCTACGCATATTCTGATTATCCCAAACAAACTCATTCCCACCGCCGCCGATGTCGAGGTGGAGGACGAAGCAGCACTGGGACGCATGTTTACCGTGGCCAGAAAAATCGCTGAAAAAGAAGGGGTTGCTGAAGACGGCTATAGACTGCTAGTCAATTGCAAAGAACACGGTCATCAGGAAGTCATGCACTTGCACATGCATTTGTTCGGCGGCAAGCCGCTTGGGAGGATGCTGTCAGCCTGATTTTAGGCAAATAAAGTAAAAAAGGACGTTGCCTGGCAACGTCCTTTTTACAATTAGAGCTGTTGATCCAGCTTTAGGTATAAATCTTAGGTGCACCCACTTTGTCATGAATCTGGTTGCACAATTGTGGAGACAGGTTCATAGATTGTGCTAATTCGTGCAAATAACGAGCTTCTTTGTTGGTGTCCAGATCAATAGCAATGAGTGAAATCGCGTAAACATTTTGCTCAAGCCCCCTGGGAACACTGTGTGCAAACTTTTGTACATCCAAAGGCTGTGCAATTTCATTGCGAACGAAGTCCATTTCTGCCTGGGAAACATCACCAAGTTGCTTAATGATATTTTCGCCTTCTTCTTTGTCCACTTTGCCGTCAGATTTTGCCGCATTGATCATGGCTCTGATTAGAACAGCTGCCTGATTGTTGGCCTCTTGCCTTTCAATTTGAGGCTCAGGTTCGGCTTGACCGAAGTCCGGTTTAAAAAAACCACCACCGCCTGGCGTCTGAGTCGTTTGTCTTTGCTGAGGAGCCTTTTGCGTGAATTGCTTCATCGCCATACCGAGCAAACCACCAAGCAAATCATTACCACCGCGCCCGGCACTACCGCCGCCGCCACCTAATGCACCTTTAAGAATGTTACCTAAAATATCACCACCGGCACTGGAGGCACCGCCTTGTTTACCAAGCAAGCCACCAAGAATTTTAATTGCATCAACTGCATCTACCATTTTGTTTTTCCTCGTAAATATTGAAAATACTGCCAACCCCTGTCAGAAGCGGCGGGTGCAGTGTAGCATAGAAAACTTAACCTACATTAACTAGGTAAGATATAACTTCAAATAATACATTTAAATTATTGTTTTTAAATAACTAATTTGAATTTACAGAAAAAACCCTGAGGTCTTGCTTAACACCTTTGACAGCATATTCACCTTTAAAGTGACCAA
This sequence comes from Arenicellales bacterium, assembly GCA_028284225.1. GTDB lineage: Bacteria > Pseudomonadota > Gammaproteobacteria > Arenicellales > JAHEKD01 > JAHEKD01. The sequence continues at coordinate 302,528 of JANQSD010000011.1, read as the reverse complement.
TTTGGTTAATTTGATTATTAAAATCACCGGAGATTAAAACAGGGCAATTTAGTTCCTTGGTTAAACTTTCAAGCCTGGCTGTGCGATTAACCGCTACCCCCATCACAGTAAAATCCAGCCTGCGCGGGGCACCAACATTCCCATACATTACGCAACCTTCATGCAAACCCACGCCAAACTCAATCATAGGTTTATTTTGTTTTTTGCGTTTTAAATTATATTCTTTAGCTTGCTGTTGCGCCGATAATGCGCTGGACAATGCACTTTCACAGGCCTGAGCCAGGGTGCGCGTTGCATCAACGGGAAATACAATCAACATCGCATCACCAATAAAACGCAAAATCTCTCCTCCGTTTTTTTCAACATTTTCATGAACAATTTCGAAATATTGATTCAGAGTTTCTAACATCTGCTCGAGCGATAAGGTTTCGGTATACTGAGTAAAGTTACGAAAATCACTAAACCAGATTGCTGCTTTGATTTCCTCACCGTCGCCACGCTGGATCTGTCCTTCCAAAATTCGCCGGCCGGTTCTCGGTCCGATATAGGTTTCCAGCAAGTTTCGGGCCAATCGCCGGGTTGCCAAGGTTTCAATAAACGGCGCGATGATCACGGCAAGTTCTGATAAAAATTCAATGCAATGATCAGAAAATCCTTTTGGATTATTGGTTGCAAAGGTGGCTACATTAACCAGATCAGTGCTGAACTCAATGGGTGCAGCAAAGTAATCAGTCAGACCCTGTGAACGTAATTCAAATAAAACAGAATGAGCATCGTCAGAAAGCGTCAATAATGAACGCCGGAACGGTTTGCCTGTTTGATATATGTATTCGATTGGACTGCCGATAAAATCGTCCGTCTCCTGAATTTCTCTGTTCACCTCCACAACCTGCGCACCATTTTGATCATCCCAGACACAAGTCCAGGCCAGAACCTGCGGGTGTAATGTTCTGAAGCTTATTCTTACCCTGTTGATTGGAATGCCGAAATCAAGCAGTTTAGTGCAAACCGCACTCATAAAACTGGCAAAATCAGTGTTAAAGCGCCCGCTGTTTAACAACCAATCTGTAAATTCGTACTTTTTCATAATTGACCTAATTGGAATTTCTGACCGCTACTCTCAATAACTAAGACAGATCCATTTAAATGAGGTTCTTCTAGTGACCATTCAACCAGTTGATAAAACACATTACGATGAAGCAAGGCATTTAAGCCATCTCTGACATGCAGGTAAGGCCTTGGTTCTCCTGTTTCAACATCCACCTTAACATTTATCGGATGATCAACATCAGCAATGATCTGTTCATCCACATTTGTTCGAAAGACTAAGGTTTGACGGTCACAGTTGATTCGATCAACTTCAACGGCAACAAAAGGTGCATCATCAACCTGAATTTGATATTTTTCAACAGGAGTAACCAGGAAAAAATCATTCAGTTCCTTTTTCAAAATTGTCGAGAACAGTTTTACCAAGCGTTTTCGTTGAATTAGTGAACCCTGATGATACCAATCACCATTAGCGGCAATACGCATGTCCATGGAACCTGTCAGTGTTGGGTTCCACTTATGCACGGGCGGGAGGTTGGTGTTCTTTATTCGCTCGAGAATTTGATCCAGTTGATTCTCAGCCATAGCTGGCAGGTTAACACACTCTCAGATCAGTGTCTGCTGACAAACCCCTACATCACTGACTGATTAACGAATAAATGCACCAGAATACTGGCGCCATAACCTAATGCAATAACAGGTGTCCAGCGCAGATGACCCATGAACGTATATAAACCTTTTGACTGCCCCATCAACGCCACTCCAGCAGCAGAGCCCACAGATAGCAGACTGCCCCCCACTCCAGCTGTAAGTGTCACTAATAGCCACTGTCCATGAGACATATCCGGGTTCATGGTCAATACTGCAAACATCACCGGGATATTATCGACAACTGCAGATAGAATACCCACTAAAGTATTGGCTACAGTCGGCCCCAGTTGGGCGTACATTAACTCCGAAGTCGCAGCCAGATAACCGAGCAAACTCAAGCCGCCTACGCACAGCACCACCCCATAAAAGAATAACAGTGTATCCCATTCGGAACGTGCCACCCTACGAAAAACATCAAATGGCACCATGCTGCCCAGCCTGGCATTTCGCCTTACTTCTTCAATGTCCATGCCGTATTTTCTGGCCAGGTATGAATAGCTATAGGTTTTCTTGAGATAATAGCCATATAGCTGCAGGTAGGCCAATCCGGTAAACATGCCCATTACCGGTGGTAAATGTAGATTATTGTGAAACACCACCGCTGTAACGATGGTTAATAAAAAGAAGACAATAACGCCTACCCCGCCGCGCTTCATCAATATTTGTTTTTGTGATTGCATCGTGTCCTTATCATTTGGCACAGCCGTCATCATAAAAGCAGCCGGAATTAACCAATTCACCACTGAAGGAACAAACAACCTGAAGAATTCAGTAAAATCAACCACTCCCTTTTGCCAGACCATCAAGGTTGTTATATCACCGAATGGGCTAAAGGCCCCTCCGGCATTGGCCGCTACTACAATATTCGTGCACCCTACCGCTATAAAACGTTTACTATGACCGCCTACTGCCATGATGACCGCACACATAATCAGTGCTGTAGTCAGGTTATCGGCAACCGGAGAAATGACGAATGATAGCAACCCAGTCATCCAGAAAATCTGTCTTAAACTAAACCCTTTGCGCGTTAACCAGCTTTTTAGCGCTTCGAACACATTACGCTCTTCCATAGCGTTGACATAGGTCATCGCCACCAACAGAAACAGCATCAGCTCTGCATATTCCAGTAGATTATGCCGCGCCGCATCCCCTACGATCTCGCCATTACCATTTTGGCTGTAAGCAAATGCGATCAAAGCCCAAATCAAGCCGGCAGCCAGTAGAACCGGTTTGGATTTGCGCATGTCTGTGTATTCTTCAAGAATCACGGCAATATAGGCCACCGTAAAGATAAACAAGCAGGTATAACCCAGCTTACTGTTGGTCAGGTTAAGAATATGTACTGAATCTGATTGTGATCCTGCCGCCCAGACACCAAGCGACAAGACTAACCCCAAAATAAAAACTAAATAATGCATTACTACTGGTTAATTTTTGACGGCCGTATGATACACCCGAATGCGGTTGCAAACATAAAAAAAAGCGGTAACTTTGTGTTACCACTTTTTAATTTTCGTTATTACACTTAAGTGTATTTCACAGCAGGCAACTGAAGATTCTAGGATAGTGTAGGAATATTAAAATCTGCACCAGCGCGGATACCGGTCGGCCACCGCGTAGTCACTGTCTTCAACCGGGTATAAAAACGTACACCTTCCATACCATGAATGCTGTAGTCACCAAATAATGAACGCTTCCAGCCACCAAAAGAATGATAAGCAACCGGCACAGGTATAGGCACATTAACACCGACCATGCCTATTTGGGCATAACGGGTGAAATGTCTGGCGGTATCGCCATCACGTGTATAAATGCTGGTACCGTTACCATATTCATGATCGTTGATCATTTTCAATGCTGTTTCATAATCGTCGACACGTACAATACTCAACACCGGGCCAAAAATTTCGTCAGTATAAATGCTCATGTCCTGACCAACGTTGTCGAATAAACAACCGCCCACAAAAAAGCCATCCTCGTGACCTTCCACTTTGGCACCACGACCATCAACAATCAGCTTGGCACCATGTTCAAGCCCGGAGTCAATATAACCTTCAATCCGCTCTTTGGCATCTTTGGTAATCACCGGCCCCAATTCAGCATCGCTGTCTTTATAGGTGCCGATTTTCAGCGCCTGAACACGTGGTTTTAATTTCTCGATGAGTTTATCGGTGGTCTCATCTCCAACTACTACTGCCACTGAAATAGCCATACAACGCTCACCGGCTGAACCGTATGCGGCTCCAATCAACGCATCTGTGGCCTGATCAAGATCTGCATCGGGCATGATGACCAAATGATTTTTCGCTCCACCAAGTGCCTGAACTCGTTTATTATTTGCAGTGCCTGTTCGATAAACGTATTCCGCGATGGGCGTTGACCCTACAAATGAAACTGCAGCCACATCCGGATGTTCAAGCAAGCGGTCAACGGCCAGCTTGTCACCATTAATAACATTGAATACACCATCTGGCAGGCCGGCTTCTTTAAATAAATCGGCCAACAATAGCGGTGCGGATGGATCGCGCTCAGAGGGTTTTAGTATAAAAGTATTGCCACAGGCGATTGCCATCACATACATCCACATCGGCACCATACAAGGAAAATTAAAAGGTGTGATCCCGGCGCAAACCCCTAATGGCTGGCGTATGGCATAAGAATCTATTTTTGTTCCTACTTGTTCGGTAAATTCACCTTTCAAATGGCTGGGAATACCACAGGCAAATTCAATCACTTCCATGCCACGTGTCAATTCCCCTTCAGCATCACTCCAAACTTTACCATGCTCACGGCTTAGTGCCTCAATAACCTCATCTTTACGCTGCTTAATTATATTAAGATAGTTGAACATAATACGTGCCCGTCTAATCGGCGTTGTATCAGCCCACTGTTCAGCCGCAGCATTTGCCGCTGCAACTGCTTTATCAATTTCTTCAAGACTGGCAAGTGGCGCCTGGGCAATCACCGTACCTTCAGCGGGATTGTAAACGTCAGAAAATCGCCCCGAAGTGCCTTCAACTCGTTCTCCGTTAATATAATGTGTCAATGTTTCAGTCATTAAATCACCTGTAGTTTGAGAATAATTATATTTGCCGAGTGTAATCTATTTATCTAATTGCAGCCAATAATAGCTGAGTCTAGCACTCTGCAATAACCAGTTTAGTACCAACCGCCAAAAGCCTTGCAAGCCACTTCAATCTTACATCAATCTGCGTAACTTCTATGACGATAAGCAGAAAAGTTAAATACGATTAAAATGACTAATGTTACACCCACACTGGCTAACACCATGGTATTCATAAATAGCCAGCCGAGTTTGCTTAAAAACCAGCCTGAACTCAATGCAGTAATAGCGACTGAAAACGCCACTAACAAATCATTAGCCCCTTGAGTTTTTGATTTTTCAGCCTCGCTGTAGGCATTGGTCAATAATTGGGTAGCCCCGACAAATAAAAAATTCCAGCCAACACCCAATAGCACAAGCGCTAACACATATTGAGCATAACTCGATCCGGACAAATTACACAATGTACACAGCATGATCATCAAACATCCTGACATCATCATTGGCACCAGACCTAGGCGCTGGATTAACGCACCGGTAAACAACGACGGTACAAACATGCCCAGAATATGCCATTGAATTACAACTGCTGCCTTGGAAAATTCGTGACCGTGCTGGTGCATGGCTAACGGCGTAGCAGTCATGATTAAATTCATGGAGCCGTATGCTGTTAATGCAGAAACAACAGCCACAATAAAAACAGGTCTTGCAATAATCTGCAGCAATGGTGTCGTAAATGTTGATTGAGTTTTATTTTTAACATCGGGAAAATCGACAAAAAAGATGATTAAAATCATCAACATGTACAACAGCGCTGCACCAACATATGCACCGGCAAACTCAACATTTAATAAATCACGTGTAAAACGGGCCAGATTCGGACCCAATACCGCAGCAACAATGCCGCCGGCAAGCACATAAGATATAGCTTTGCCTTTGTATAAAGTACCGGCCACTTCAACCGCGGCAAAACGCAAATATTGGCCACAGGACATTCCGCAACCCATGATAAACGCACTTAGGCAATATAATAAAAAATCGTGCTTTAAAATGGAGATAACCACCAGCACTGCCCCGGACATTGCGGTTATTGCCCCAACGATAAAACCGCCCCGTCGACCAATTCTGCCCATCAACATCGACATGGGATAAGAACATAACATCATTGCCAGAAACGTCATTCCTGCACCCATGGTTGCATACTGAACCTGCTCAGCAAGATTTGCACCGATCATGGCACTGGTGGTGATCATGATCGAGCTCGAACTCATAAATAAAGCCTGACAAGCAGACAGGCGCAATATATCTTTATTCACGAATGCATTAGTTAGTGGTTGAATTTCCATAATGATAACTATTTTTAGGTGATTGATGGATTTATTTGCTGGTAAGATTACGACCGTGAAGAATCTATAGATATCTAATGAATGTAAAAATCAAATCTGCTGAAGAAATTCTCAAAATGCGCGCTGCCGGGCAGGCCGCGATGCAAGTTCTGGAAATGATTGAACCACATGTCAAGGCCGGGATTACCACTGACGAATTAAACACACTTTGTCATGACTATATTGTCGATGAGCTTAACGCCATTCCTGCACCCTTGAACTATCAGGGTTTCCCGAAGTCCATTTGCACATCCGTGAATCACGTCATCTGCCACGGCATCCCCGGTGAAAAAAAACTTAAAAAAGGCGATATTATCAATGTCGATATAACTGTCATTAAAGACGGTTACCACGGTGACTGCAGCAAAATGTTTGGCATTGGCAAAGTCGGTATATTAGAACAACGGCTTATGCGAATCAGCCACGAATGTCTGGTGATAGGCATAGATACAGTTAAACCCGGGGTGACGCTGGGCGATATAGGCCACGCAATTCAAACCCATGCAGAAAAAAACGGATTTTCAGTCGTCAGAGAATACTGCGGCCATGGTATAGGCAAAGAATTTCATGAAAGCCCACAAATATTGCACTACGGCGCGCCCGGAACGGGCATGGCATTGCAAGAAGGCATGACCTTTACCATCGAACCGATGATTAATGCGGGGAAAAAGGAAACCCGGCTGCTGGCTGACGGCTGGACCGTTGTCACCCGTGATCACAAACCTTCAGCACAATGGGAACATACGGTGTTAGTGACTAAAGAGGGTTGTGAGGCTTTAACCCGATTACCAGGTCGTGAACTTTAAATCCAGATTCTAATGAGCAAAACTTTCAGTTTAAAATCATTCGGCCATACCCTTAATCAACTTGATCAAACCACTTCGATTAAACACTATAAGAACCTGCTAAAAGATTGTCGAGAGCAAGTCCACCGCGATTACTTAAGCGGTAATTCAGCCGCAAAAATTGTCAGCAATTACACTTCATTTATTGACTTACTGATTTGCCATATCTGGGCCAATTCAGAGCTAACAGAAAAGAAAGTGTCGCTATTAGCCGTCGGCGGCTATGGCCGCGGCGAACTGCATCCCTACTCTGATATTGATTTGTTAGTCGGCTCATTTGATCCGATTAACAAAAAACAACGCGATCAAATTGCCCAATTTATCCGCCTGCTCTGGGATATCGGCCTGGAGGTAGGACATAGTGTTCGCACAATTAAACAATCTGTACAGCTCGCCAAAAAGGACATCACCGTTTTAACAACATTGATGGAATCAAGGGCACTAGCTGATCAACAAGATTTCGAGCAAAGTTTATTAGATGAATTAAATTCAACCAGGTTCTGGCCTGCCCCAAAATATACAGCTGCCAAAGTTAGTGAGCAACAACAACGCCACCTGGCTTTTGATGATACCGAACATAATCTGGAACCGAATATAAAAGATGGCCCCGGTGGATTACGCGACATTCAAACCATAATCTGGGTGGTCGGTCGTCACTACAATAAAGTAGATCTGAAAATTCTCAGTGAAGAAAAAATCCTGTCTACACAAGAATCCCAGACCTTAATCCGATGCCGTAATTTCCTCTGGAAACTGCGAATCGGTTTACACCTGCATGCAAAACGCAAGGAAGATCGTCTGTTATTTGATCATCAACGGACTCTGGCTGCTGATTTCGGCTACCAGGACAATAAACATAACCTTGCTGTCGAGCTTTTGATGAAAAGGTACTACCGAACAGCCAAGGAAATCCGCCTGCTAAACCAAACATTAATTCAATACTTTCAGGAAGCCGGTAAAAGAAGAAGGCTGACAACTAAAAAGATTAACCCTCGTTTTAATAGTGTACAAGGTTATCTTGAAGCAAGTCATGAGTCGGTGTTTATTGAACATCCGCCGGCTTTATTGGAAATATTTTATTTATTGCAAGCCAACCCCAGACTTAAAGGCATACGCGCAAACACAATCCGATTGATTACCGACAGCCTGGCCAAGATTGCAACTAAAATCAGGCGCTATGACGAATCGAAACAAATTTTTCTGAGGATTCTGAGGCATCCAAGTGGTCAAACTCATGCCTTGCGCAACATGGATGCTTACGGTGTTTTAGCGGCTTTTATCCCGGCTTACAATCGTATTGTCGGACAAATGCAGCACGATTTATTTCATGTCTACACCGTCGATGCGCACTCGTTGTTTGTGCTTAGAAACTTAAGACGGTTTTGTTTGAGAAAGCACAAAAGTGAAGAAACCGACGCCTTTAATGTGATGAGTCAGGTCACCAAACGTGAGCGATTATTTTTAGCCGCACTATTTCATGACATCGCCAAAGGCCGGGGCGGTGATCATTCAATACTCGGAGAAAAAGAAGCACTGCGCTTTTGCAAATATCTTGATTTGAGTAGTCATGATACAAATTTTATCGCTTGGTTGGTACGCCATCATTTAGTCATGTCCTGGACCGCACAGCGAGAAGACATTAGTGATTCGCAAGTCATTAAAAAGTTTGCCGAGTTAGTCGGTGATCAACAGCATTTAAATTGCCTTTATCTACTCACCGTAGCCGATATTAAAGCCACCAGCCCCAAAGTCTGGAGCCGCTGGAAAGGCAAGTTGTTATGGAATTTATATATTTCGACTTCACGCTGGTTAAGCCGAGATCTACCTACGAGTGAAGATGTCACCAACCGCATCAACGAAGCAAAGGAAGTTGTATTAAAGCGATTAGCCAAGAACACGTCCAAAACCGCAGTCGAAACCTTTTGGCAAAGCCTCGACCCACAGTATTTTTTACATTTCGGCACCGATGCCATTTATTGGCAACAACAAACCATATTGTCAGCTTCTGCCAGTGAAATTCCTCTCGCTAACATACGTTACAACAAGGATTTAGAAGCCAATCAAATTCTGGTTTATGCCCCTGAACACGACACGCTGTTACCGATAGTTTCCGGCGCAATTGATCACCTTCATTTTAGTATCATTAATGCCCAAATCGAGCGACTAAAAAACGGCATGAGCCTGCTTGCATTTGTGACTACTGACCAACAAGGTAGTGCTGTAAATGAAAATTGGCGGCTAAAGGAAGCCAAGCATTATTTGAATAATCTATTAAGGCTTGGACAAAAAGACTTAAGACCCAAAAAACGAATTATCAGCCGTCGCAGCAAGCATTTCCCTATCAATACTGAAGTTAGTTTCACGCAGTCAGATACCGGCAATCTAACCATTATGCAAATCATCGCCCAGGACAGACCGGGGCTGCTTTACCATATCACCAGTGCATTACTTGAAAATAAAATTCACCTGCACACTGCCCGAATAAATACTTTGGGCGAGCGTGTTGAGGATCACTTCTTTATCACCGACAGAGATGGACATCAGATCGATGACAGCAGTGTTCTTAAACAACTGGAGAAATCAATTTTAACTGCCCTGGGTGGTTAGCACGGAAGGTGTGTTTTAAGGCCCCCTCTAACTCCCCCTGAAAGGGGGAGAACTGGTATTCCTCCCCTCTCAGGGGAGGTTAGGTGGGGTTCTTTACCAATGCACGTTTCATTTCCCGGTGAATAAGATCAAAACTAACCCGAATTTCATTGCCTGTCCCTATCAGGGGAGGTTCTTTACCAATGCACGTTTTCATTTCCCAGTGAAATAGAGCAAAGCTAATCTGAACTGTCAAACTCTGAATCATTACCCATACATTGTCTTGTCGGTAAAAGTTAGGAGGTGGTTTTGTATACATCATTCCGACTCGGACAGTATTTGACGCTTATGCAATTGTAGCGAGGATCAACAAACTCTATAATCAAACGCCCGACACTTAAACAACAACGATCATGCACAAACAGAAAAAAATCATCGAGCAGGCATTTGAAAAGCGCCAGCATATTAACGCTCAGAATGCATCTGCCGAACTACGTGATGCATTAGCCGATGTCATTTATGCCCTGGATAGAGGAGATATCCGGGTTGCAGAAAAAAAGCGTAACCGCTGGGTTGTTAACGAGTGGATGAAAAAAGCAGTGCTGTTATCTTTTCGCACCCAGGATAAATCCGTAATAGCGGCGGGCTACACCAATTTTTTTGATCAAGTTCCACTTAAATATGCCGATTACGGCCGCAACGATTTCGTTAACGATGGCGCTCGAGTTGTACCTTCTGCAGTAGTTCGTAAAGGCGCTTTTATCGCACCTAACGCTGTGCTCATGCCCAGTTACGTCAATATCGGTGCCTATGTGGATGAAGGCACTATGGTTGATACCTGGGCGACGGTAGGCTCCTGTGCTCAGATCGGCAAGAATGTACACCTTTCTGGCGGTGTCGGCATTGGCGGAGTCCTGGAGCCCTTACAGGCCTCACCGACGATTATCGAGGACGATTGTTTTATCGGTGCCCGCAGTGAAGTCGTCGAAGGCGTAATCGTTGAAAAAGGATCGGTAATATCGATGGGCGTCTATATTGGCCAAAGCACCCGAATCTATGATCGTGAAACAGGAAAAGTCAGCTACGGGCGAATCCCGGCCGGTTCGGTTGTTGTGTCCGGCAACCTGCCAGCCAAGGATGGCAGCCATAGTCTATACTGTGCTGTCATCGTAAAACGCGTGGATGAGAAGACCCGTAGTAAAGTTGGTATTAATGAATTAATCAGAGGCATTTAATTTTTAATCTCAAAGATGTTAAAATCCCCGAGCTTTTAACATTTACATACACATTCAACAAGAGGTAATCATGGCCGGAAAATTTGAAGTATTTACAGGAAGCCGCGGCAAGCAGTATTTTCGTCTTAAAGCAAACAATGGTATTCCAATTTTAGCAAGCCAGGGCTATGCAGATAAGCGCGGCTGCAATAACGGCATTAAATCGGTAAAAAAACATGCTGCTGATATCAAAAATTTTGATAAAAAAGTAGCCAAAGACGGCCGTGTATTTTTTAACTTAATGGCAAGCAACGGACAAGTAATAGCCAAAAGTCAAATGTACAAGAGCCGCTCCGGTTTGAATAACGGCATTAAGTCGATTATGAATAATGCTCCGGATGCAGAAGTAGTGCAGGTTGAAAAATAAACCTCCGACTTTTTCTTTTCCAATGCCCCGCGATGCGGGGCATTTTACTTTTCAAGTGTTCATTAAAGGCTCATCACAACACCAGGCGACCTGGCTGAAATCAATCCTTATAACTCCCTTAACAGCGTTGGGATTTCACTAATGTGCTTTATTGAAATCATTTTTTGTGCATATTTAGATTTTTTAATGTAATTAGCATTTGGGATTAGTATTTGATCAAATCCCAGCTTATTTGCTTCTTTAATTCGCTCCTGACCTTTTTGCACAGGTCTTATTTCACCGGTCAAACCGATTTCCCCAAACACTGCCAGTTTGGACGGCAAAGTTAAATTTTGATAGCTGGACAGTATGGCAATTGCAATCGCCAGGTCAGCAGCCGGCTCCTGAATTTTAACTCCACCTATAACATTAACAAATACATCGTGATCATACAGAGGACAACCTGCATGGCGATGTAAAACCGCTAATATCATGGCTAGACGCGTCGCTTCAAGCCCTACCGTTAAGCGCCTCGGATTAGCCAATTGGCTTTTATCGGCCAAGGCTTGCACCTCAACCAATAGTGGCCTGCTCCCCTCCATTGCAGCCAGAACGATACTACCCGGCACGGGATCACTCTGCCTCGAAATAAACATTGCCGATGGATTACTGACTTGCTTTAGACCTTGATCGGTCATCGCAAACACACCTATCTCATTAACCGCACCGAAACGATTTTTAATGCCGCGGATCAATCTAAAGCTGGAAGAACGATCACCTTCAAAATACAACACGGTATCGACCATATGCTCCAAAATACGAGGACCTGCCAGCAACCCGTCTTTGGTAACATGGCCTATCAATAATACTATGCAGCCCGTTTGCTTAGCTAACCGTACAAAAGCCGCCGCTGTTTCCCTGACCTGGGTAACACTTCCCGGTGCTGATTGAAACGATTCACTATAAAATGTCTGGATCGAATCGATCACCAAAACCTGCGGATTGTTGCTTTGACAGGCTTTCAGCGTCCGCTCCAGAAGATTGTCAGCAATTATTTGAATTCTGTCACCACTGATATTCAGGCGTTTTGCGCGAATAGCGATCTGCTCTACCGACTCTTCGCCGGACACATATAACACCGACAAATTTGCGCTTATCGCCGCCAGTGCCTGCAGCAATAATGTAGACTTACCAATCCCGGGATCCCCGCCCAGCAAAACGACTGATCCGGCCACCAGACCACCTCCTAACACTCTATCCAGCTCCTGTTGCCCGGTACCGACTCTGAGCGACTTAGAGGGTTGTACATCTGCTAACAACTGAATCTTTTGGGGCTCGACAAATTCAGTAAATCGTCGCTTTGAACCCGATGATTTGGGTTCAGCTTGCAGCTGTGATTCAGCCAGTGTGTTCCACTGACCGCATTCGGGACATTGTCCGGTCCATTTAGGATAATGGGCACCGCAATCAGAGCAAATAAATACTGTTTTTGCTGCCATCAGTTTAAGATTTGTCAACATCCATCAGATAAACCCTGGGCACACGTTTTGACACCCGGGTCAGCAGCTCATAGGGAATTGTCTGTGCTGCATCGGCAACCTCTCGAACCGCCAATCGTTCGCCCCACAACTCCACTTGATCACCAACTTGTGCTTGGGGAACCAGGCTTAAGTCCACAGACATTGTATCCATTGACACTCTGCCCAGAATACGTGTTCGGTAGCCGTTGACCACAATTGGGCTATCATTTGCAATCCCGCGAGGATAACCATCGGCGTAACCACAGGCCACAACACCAACCTTAATGTCTTTATCTGCAACAAACGTCTGTCCATACCCCACTGACTGACCTTTGCGGATATTTTTAACAGCAATAATTTGTGAATAAAATCGCATCACAGGCTGTAAGTGACTGTCCTGGCCGTTATCGATACTCGATGTGCCATAGAGCATAATACCCGGTCGATTCCAGTGTTTATGACTGGCCGGCCATGCCATCACGGCGCAGGAATTTGCTAGGCTTAACGGCAACTTGATGGTATCAGTAAGTTCTGAAAAATTATTGATCTGTATCTGAGTGAAGTTGTTGTGCGTTTCATCCGAACAGGCAAAATGCGACATCACACCCACTGCTTGTATTAAATCTATACCGTTTATCTTTGCCTGTGCTTGCAAATATTCACTTTTGTTCAGTCCCAACCGATTCATACCGCTATCGATTTTCAACCAGCACTCAATAGGTGTCCGAGACTGATTATTCTGCGCCAAGATATCCAGCTGATAAATACTGTGTACCACCGGCATTAACTCATAGTGGGCTAACAATTCGACTTCTTCTGACTGACTAAACGCAGATAAAACCAATATTGGAAGACTAATTTTCGCTATGCGCAACTCAACAGCCTCCTCAATGCTGGCCACAGCAAATCCGTCAGCGCTGGTTTGCAAGGCTTGAGCACATTGAACTGCGCCGTGCCCATAGGCATCCGCCTTGATAACGGCAAAGTTTCTACTATCCGGTGCTGCCTGTTGAGCAACTGAGAAATTGTATTTAAGGGCCGCCAGATTAACCTCGGCAATAAGGGGACGCATTAGAAATCAGGCGCTGAAAAATGAGGAGCAAAGTTTTCAAAACGGGTAAATTCACCCAGAAATGTCAATCGTACCGTGCCAATGGGTCCATTTCGCTGTTTGCTGATAATGATTTCAGCCGTGCCCTTGTCCGGGCTGTCTTCGTTATACACCTCGTCACGATAAACAAACAAGATTACATCGGCATCCTGCTCAATGGCGCCTGATTCACGCAGGTCGGACATTATAGGACGTTTGTTGGGTCGCTGTTCAGGATTACGACTAAGCTGGGAGATAACAACTACCGGCACATTTAATTCTTTAGCCAGCATTTTTAATGAGCGTGTCATCGCTGATAACTCTGCGACTCGATTACCGGTATCGGTAGTGGCCTGCATTAATTGCAAATAATCGATGACGATCAAGCCCAGAGGCTGTTCCAGGGAACGTGCCAGACGCCGAGCCCGGCTGCGAATTTCCAATGTATTCATACCGGGGGTATCGTCAATAAAGATAGGTAAATCAGCCAATATACGAGTACTTGATGCCAAGGTATCAATATCAGCCTGAGTCAGGTCACCGGTGCGAATACTCTTGATACTGACCCGACTCAAGGAGCTTAAAAATCGCATAATCAGCTGCTCAGCCGGCATTTCCAGGCTGAAGACAGCGACAGGCAATTTGTTCTCTCTGACAACATTCTCGACCACATTCATGGCAAATGAGGTTTTACCCATAGAGGGTCGGCCGGCGATAATGACCAAATCAGAACGCTGCAACCCGGAAGTCATATCGTTCAAAGACGAATAGCCGGTATCCATTCCGGTTAACTGGCCTTTGGTCTGAATCAACTCCTCAATTTTATCCACTGTAGCCTTGACCAGCTCTTTTGCAGATTTAAAGGAACTCTCGCCGGCTGCATGATTTTGAGCAATATCAAAAATTATTTTTTCCGCCTGATCAAGAATTTCACGCGGTTCAAGATCATTGGGAGAATAGGCGTGCTCAATGATTTTATTACCGGCATTAATCAACTGACGCAAAATAGAACGATCTCGAATAATATTCGCGTAAGTCACAAGATTAGCGGTGCTTGGTGTGTTCCTGACTAATAAATCCAGATAAGCCAGGCCCCCTATTTTGTCCAAATCCTTACGCTTATCCAGCAAATCACGAACCGTGACCAGATCAACCGGATCATTATCGGCCTGTATTGCTAAAATCGCGTCAAAAATCAATTGATGTGTATGAGTATAAAAATCCTCAGTACTGACAGCATCGACCACATCATCAAAACGCTGGTTATCCAGCATTAAACCGCCCAGAACCGACTGTTCCGCCTCCAGTGCTTGCGGCGGAACTTTCATAATCTGGGTAATATTATCGGTTTGGATTTGTTGAGCCATTAGGAATTTTCGAACGTCTATACTTACATTATTGATGTTTGTAATGCCATAGAATATACCATGTGATCAGCAGCTAAATCTAAGCAAATAGCAAATAAAAAAGCGGTGCTGTAACACCGCTTTTTCGATAACAATATATCAAGTGGTTCAAGCCATATCTTCAGGAACAACTTTAACATTAATTTCAGCACGAACCTCCGGATGGAGCTGAATATCGACTTGATAATCACCTATTTCCTTAATTGGGCCATCCGGCATCAATACTTCTGAGCGTTCCAGTTCGTTACCGGCTTTAATGACATAATCACAAATCTCTGCAGCCGAAACAGAACCAAATAATTTACCTTCTTCACTGGCCTTGGCCGGCACTTCTATCATCATTCCATTGATTAAATCGGCCCGCCCTTGAGCTTTAGCCAATACATCCTGTTCTTGCGCCAACAATTCAGCTTTGCGTGATTCAACTTCAGCCTTGGCTTGCTCTGAAGCACGCACGGCCTTGCCATGTGGAATCAAGTAATTTCTGGCATAACCCGGCTTAACGTTGACAACATCACCAAGCTGACCCAGATTTTGAATTTTTTGTAGCAATATAATTTCCATGCAACCCTCCTAGCGATCATGCTGGTCGGTGTAAGGAAGCAGCGCCAAAAACCTTGCTCGCTTCACCGCCGTAGCCAACTGACGCTGGTAACGCGCCTTTGTACCGGTGTTACGACTGGGAATAATCTTGCCTGTCTCGGTGATATAACCTTTTAAGATTTCCAGATCTTTGTAATCTATCTCATCAATACCTTCAGCTGTAAAACGACAATATTTACGTCTTCTAAAGTAACGACTCATTATGCAGCCTCCTCAGTTTGTTCCTGGGTTTCAGCCGGTGCTTCAGAATCAGCATCCGAGTCATCGGATTGCTGCGAAGGGGCCGATTTAGGTTTAGATTCTTCCTCTTCTTCTTTAAGCGGTGAATCTCCGGTAATTGCATAATTACGCTTGATGACTAGCGAACGAATGATAGCATCGTTATATTTGAAAATATTTTCAAGCTCTTCACGAATTGTAGCATCACATTCGATATTCATTAAAACATAATGCGCTTTGTGGATTTTGTTGATTGTGTAGGCAAGCTGACGGCGCCCCCAGTCTTCCTGGCGATGCACATTGCCGCCAGAATTTTCGACCAGGGTCTTATAGCGTTCAATCATGCCTGGCACTTGTTCACTCTGATCCGGATGGACCAGAAATACTATTTCATAATGTCTCATTTTAAGGCTCCCTTCGGGTTAGTAGCTTCCCGGCCTATCCGGTGAAGCAAGGAGAAACAAAGACCGCGTATTCTAAGGGATTAAACCCGCAAGATGCAATAGCAATATGGCTTTAAGAAAACCCGTTTAATCCGCAGGACTACATCAATCCAGTTTTAAATCAAGCAACTGCAACTCGGTATAAAGATGGTCGAAGTGGTATGCTGATAATTGCGTGGTCTTATAAAATCGCGGAACAGGTAGCGTCTCAATATCCGCCGCGACGGCATTTTCCACCAAGCGGCAATCTGCCGTTAGCAGCGCCGTTTGCTCCGGCAATAACAGATTGGCCAGGTATTGCCCATGTTGGCCAAGAAAAACCCTGTCGCTGGTAAGTAGCACATCAAAATAAAGCACATCTTGGGCTTTGCGCTTAACCGAAAACAACAACAGGCAGTGCTGATCCTGGAATTTCGCTAATATCGGTGTCACTGGAAGTTGGGCATGATCATTCAGCAATTTTTTTAGTTTCTGCGAACATTCAAGATGAATCTGCTCGTAATCAGTGATCAAGGTTAACATTGACTCGCTATTGGCTTGTCTGCGCCAGATATAGCGGCTGTCATCTAAAATCCGATAGTCCACTTCGTCGAGTATACCCACCGTATTCTTTGAACTGGTCATAATGGTATAACTCATGGCCGGATCGGATGTAGCATCCGCCATAATCCCCTTACCCAGGCCCAAACCACGTAACGATTTATCCAAATACCAGGCACAGATATTAACGATTCGATGATTATGATGGTTAATCTCACGATCAGAGTAGACCATACCCAGAAAACCCAAAATTTCACCACGGTGTTCAACTACCCTGCCTAAATCAGGTTTTTCCTTTAACCATTCATAAGTGAATAATTTGCGCCAGCGCTCAGGTTGAATTTTCTGATTCATCTTGGAATGCAGTAACATGCAGATTGAGTCCATATCGCTGGCTATAGCGGGCCGAATGAAAGGCGTATTTGTCATGGTTTAGCATTAAATAATTGTTTAGGATCACACCAGCAGGCCGCAGGATGTTCAATAATCACTTGATTCAACTGCGAAACAAAATCCCAACTTTCGTCATCCATATCGAGATGATGCGTCAACAAGCCAGTGGGTTCATCCAGTCGCGTAGTTTCATTTCTACGTGATTGTAAATGTTCACAAATCATGGCAATTGACTTTTCAGTTCCGGTAAAACGCGCTCCTGTTTTCCAATTGATCGGATCACAATGGCAATTCAGCTGGATTAATCCACTCACCGGCTCAAGCAATTGATTAGAGCCAAAAGCTGATACGCCGCAATATCCGGATTGTTGTAGCGGCTGATACAAAGCCGGATCAATTCGATTCCAGGGTGGCACAACAACGGCAATAAGATGGTCAGCAAACAAACCGGACAGCATTTCGTAACCTTGAGCCAAATCATCCATTACCGCCTGCTCACCACGATGTAATCCTAACTCCCAGGCCCCCAACCCCTGGCCGCGAGGTGCATGATTGATATGGGCATAACCGTGCTGGGCAATCGTAATGTGGGCATGACTTGCAATAGCATCAGCTAATGACGAATCGGCCTGCTTAGGAATTGTTGCAAGCAACAAACCTGCCTCGCTGGATGCGCTGATCAAACGGTCAAGTGCGGATGACGCGCATACAGCATCATCATCACGCCACCAGAACGTAGCAGATAAACCGGCCTGAAGCCAGATGTCTAATTCAATCTGTAAACGACTAAATAAAGGATGAAACACGATACTTACTGATTATCACTATGTGGGAGCCTTTAGCTAAGAATAACATTTTACGGGCAGTTTGTTTTCTAGAGAATTCGTGCAGCATTTAAGCGGTCACGCGCATACACCGTCCATAACTATATTTTTAATGATTCAGCCTGTGGCATAAGAGTGATAGCAGTTAGCGTTATTTTCATGTCCATTTTATCGGGCCTCATCACTGAAACAGGTGGATAGTCTTTTTACCACATACATCCAACATGCGTCCTTTGAACCAACCATTTTGGCGACTGCAATTTGATTGTTTTTCTTACATTGCCCGTATTAAAA
Source organism: Arenicellales bacterium (assembly GCA_028284225.1). Taxonomy (GTDB): domain Bacteria; phylum Pseudomonadota; class Gammaproteobacteria; order Arenicellales; family JAHEKD01; genus JAHEKD01. The sequence goes on along the minus strand of JANQSD010000011.1, from coordinate 283,998 downwards.
ACAGATCATACGTTAATGTATGAATATAGCTAACCCGCTTTAGTATTACTTTTTATTAAATAATACTTACATGCATACTAGGGCGGCTAAAACATTAAACTATCTATGGGAAAAGTTCGACATTAAAAGCGAAGGTGACCTATCGAGAAAGACCGGCCTAACCCAAGCCACCATTCACAGAATCCGCACCGGCGAAAGCGCCAACCCCAGCACTCGTTCACTGCAAAAACTGGCTAACTATTTTAAAGTCAATATTGAAGATTTTGTCGACGGTAATTTCCCTGAAGTCGAACAGAACACCATAAAAGAAGCCAACGAGCACTACCAAACTAATCACCTGATCAGTCAAATCAATAAAAAACTAAACCGGTGCAGCGAAAATCAACTCAAACAAGTCCTACAATTCGTCGACTTGATTGAGGTTCCGCCTAAATCTTGAATACATAGTCCTGCGACTATCTGACAGTCTTTACTTGAATACAAAAAAGAAATACTAGATACCACCTATAAAATTATTGAATGCAATAATGATTAAAGTGTGAGAACGCGCCCTAGTTTTCTTCAAGTTTTTTTATGTTGTCTTGCGCGGTTTGCTTCCAGTAAGTTGCGAGTCCCGGGTTGGTTTTTGTGCCTACACCATTGCTATAGAATTCAGCTAACAGGCGCTGGCCATAGGGGTGACCTTGTTCAGCGGATAGCTTTGCATATTCGAAAGCCTGGTTTAAATCCAGGCCCACGCCTTTGCCTTCTGCATATAATAATGACAAACGGAATTGTGCTTCCGGTAAACCGGCTTGTGCAAGCGGAGCCAGCAGTTCATAGCCTTTAGCATGATCTGCACCCTTAATGGCTTGTAGCCCGTCCTGTAATTGTTGTTTAACGTTGTCAAGCAATCCGTCTGACTCAAGTTGCCGCTTAGCATAAAGCGTAAAAACATCATCAACAGGATCACTCTCTGCAGATGTTTTTTCGGCCATACGAGGTTCAGTTTCAGCTTGCTGCTTATCCAGGTTGGCCAATTGTGGTTGTGAAGACTCAGCTTCTTGCTCAGTTTCCGTTGCTTGATCTTCGGCAACTTCTTCAACTGTTGCTTCCACCTCATTAGCCCCGACCGATTCGGTTTGTTCGACCTGCTCTTCTTGCTCTGGCTGCCTTGTAATGGTTATAGTCGCTCGTGCCGGTTGTGTATCGTCTTGTTCAGGTTGCTCTACAATCTCTGGCTGTTCTACCGGAGTCTGCGGTTCGGTATCAACGCCTTGTGGTTTTTCAGGATGAAGTGAAGCGAATGTCCTCACCCAGGGCCGCTGATCACGTAAATCCTGCGGCAAGGCCCCAATTTCAACGGCGGCATCATTCCACTGCGTGAAGTTGCCTAATATTACTTTGTAATATTGCGTACCTTTGACAATAGCCGGAATAACTTGAGCGCGCTGCGTTAATGCATACTGTTGTATAAACTTGTCTGTTTTAGCTTGTTCTTTAGTGGCAAACAACTGAATAGTAAAATTTTCTTCGGGTTGCGAGTATACCCATGCCCAGCCGGATAAAAGCGGTTGTGAATCAGTTTCGGCTTGGGATAGTTCGATTGAGTTGGTATTTTCTTCAGTTAGCTGGCTGTGCGAAACTAAAGGTTCATCACCAGTCGCGGCCACCGCTAAGGGCACAATACTTAAATGATCAAAAATACTGATACTGGTTTTGGACAAGGCGGATTGTTCTTTTAGTTTTTCTTTTGAGTCCTGGTATAAGTCAAGATACTTTTTCATCGCTGTTTCGGCTGCTCGCTGATACCATATCGCCGCTTTCTCAGGATCTTGCTCCACCCCCCATCCTTTTTCATATAGAGTGGCTAAATTATATTGCGCTTCCGGGACATTTTTTTTAGCGGCTTTTTCCCACCATAATTTAGCGTTAAGATAGTCCTTTTGTTGAGCGAAAAGCGAGCCCAGATTGAACATGGCCGGTGCATAACCCAATTCCACTGATCGCGAATAGGATTGTTTTGCTTTTGACTTACTTAAGGCAATACCCTGACCATTTTCATAGATAACACCCAGATTAAACCAGGCTTGAGCATCCATGGGGTTTTCAAAAGTCTTGTGCTGCCAATACTCGAATGTGTTACTTTCTTGGGCAAAACTGGCATTGAAATTAAGGTTTACCAAAAAACCAAGCTGTATGCATACTAAAATTTTAATTAGCAACTTAAATCGCATCGGCGTCAGTCTCCCCTGTTCGAATACGATAAATCTGCGTTAGCGGTTGCACGAATATTTTGCCGTCGCCTATTTTGCCGGTATTGGCAGCACTGATAATTGTTTCAATGATTGTATCGACACGCTCATCCTCGGTAGCAATTTCGAGCTTCACCTTGGGCACAAAATCGACTACATATTCAGCACCACGATAAAGTTCTGTATGGCCTTTTTGTCGGCCATAGCCTTTGACCTCAGTAATCGTCATCCCGGTGACGCCGATATCACTGAGCGCATCCTGTACATCATCAAGCTTAAACGGCTTGATGATCGCGGTGACCATCTTCATGAGCAAATCCTCTAGAGTCTATTGACGTTCAATCTGCTCGGATTATAGCAAAGAGTTTTAAGCTAAAACCCTCAGGTGGAGTGGTTAACTGAGGATTCTAGGTTTATCAGGCTGCTTTTTGATCGCTGGCTGCAAGTTGCCTGAGGACATAATGCAAAATCCCGCCATGTTGATAATATTCCCACTCCTTGGGCGTATCGATTCGCACTTTAACGTCGAAGCGTTTTTCTTGCCCATTATCATTGACAACAATAGTCACATATTCGGCGCCCGCTTCAATGCCTTCAATACTATAGAGCTCCTTGCCGGTTAAGCCTAAAGAATCACGGCTGTCGCCCGGATTAAACTGCAGCGGTAATACACCCATACCGATCAAATTGGAGCGGTGAATACGCTCAAAGCTCTCAGTAAGCACGGCCTTAATACCCAACAAGATAGAACCTTTAGCTGCCCAGTCCCGAGATGAGCCGGTGCCGTATTCTTTACCGGCGATAACTAATAAAGGCGTACCCTCATTCTGGTATCGCATTGCGGCATCGTAAATCGTCATTTGCTCGCCGCTGGGCTGATGACATGTCCACCCACCCTCAGTACCCGGTGCCAGCTCGTTGCGCAGGCGAATATTGGCAAATGTACCGCGCATCATGACCTCGTGATTTCCACGCCGTGAACCGTAAGAGTTGAAATCGACTTTACTTACACCGTTGCCCTTCAAATATTCGCCGGCTGGTGAATCTTCTTTAATCGCACCGGCCGGAGATATATGATCTGTAGTGATACTATCGCCCAACCGGGCCAACACACGCGCGTTTTTAATTTCAGGCACGCCCGGAGGTGTAGCCGATATGCCGACGAAATAAGGAGGGTTCTGGATATAGGTTGAATCAGCTTGCCACTGATAGGAGCTTGATTCAGGCGAAGATATTTCTGCCCAGTTTTTATCTCCTTTAAATACATCGGAGTATTTAGCCTGAAACATTTCTCTGGAAATTGTTGACGCTACCACTTCGTTGATCGCCTGTTGTGACGGCCAGATATCCTTTAGATAAACGTCATTGCCTGCATCATCCTGACCCAACGGCTCATTATAAATATCAAAATCTGCCCTGCCGGCCAATGCATAGGCCACCACTAAAGGGGGAGAGGCTAGAAAATTCATTTTAACTTCGGCATGTACACGGCCTTCGAAGTTTCGATTACCGGATAAAACAGAAGTAGCGATCAAATTGTTGTCTTTAATACCTGCGCTGATATGTTCAGGCAATGGCCCGGAGTTACCAATGCAGGTTGTACAACCGTAACCCACCACATCAAAACCCAGCTGCTCCAACGGCTCGAGTAAATTTGAATCTTTAAGATACTCAGTGACCACCTGTGAACCTGGAGCCAGTGAAGTCTTGACCCAGGGTTTGACTTTCAAGCCTTTGGCAATTGCATTTTTAGCTAGCAATCCTGCACCCATGATGACATCAGGATTAGAAGTATTAGTACAACTGGTAATGGCCGCAATGACCACTGCACCATCGGTTAATTCAAACTCCTGGCCTTCGTGACTGACTTGTACAGCCTGGCCAGAATCAGGATCTTCGGCCCGCATGTCACTGATTAATTGGCTGATTTCCGTAGACGCAGACTTAAGGGTTATTCTATCCTGCGGACGTTTAGGGCCCGCTAATGACGGCTCAACCGCAGCTAAATCAAGTTCCAGTACATCTGTATATTCAGCTTCAGCGCTACCGGATTCTCTGAACATGCCTTGATGTTTGGCATAGGCTTCAACCAGGGCGATTTGCTCTTCAGTACGGCCACTTAGATGTAGATAATTCAGTGTTTCTGAATCGACTGGAAAAATACCGCAAGTCGCACCGTATTCCGGTGCCATATTGGCAATTGTCGCCTGGTCAGCTAATGAAAGATGATCAAGACCATCACCAAAGAATTCAACAAATTTACCAACCACGCCTTTTTCACGCAGCATTTGCACAACTGTCAGCACCAGGTCAGTAGCGGTAGCGCCCTCCGCTAACTTGCCGTTAAGCTTAAAACCAATCACATGTGGAATCAGCATAGTGATCGGCTGCCCCAGCATCGCGGCTTCGGCCTCGATACCACCCACTCCCCAGCCTAACACGCCCAGACCGTTGATCATGGTGGTGTGTGAGTCAGTGCCGACTAATGTGTCCGGATAAGCCTGTAGTACACCGTTATTAACGCGGTTAAACACAACTTGCGCCAGATATTCCAGGTTGACCTGATGGCAAATACCCGTAGCCGGCGGCACCACCTGAAAATTATCAAATGCCTGTTGACCCCACTTCAAAAATGTATAGCGCTCCTGATTACGCTTGAATTCAAGCTGAGCATTCAAATCCAGTGCATTTTGTTTACCAAAGTGGTCTACCATGACTGAATGGTCAATCACCAAATCGGCCGGTGAAAGCGGATTAATTAAAGTTGGATCACTGCCCAGGGCACTCATGGCATCGCGCATGGCAGCCAAGTCCACAACTGCAGGCACCCCGGTAAAATCCTGCATTAACACCCTTGAAGGCGTAAAGGAAATCTCTTTATCCGGCTGCGCCTTCGGGTCCCAGTTCAGTAACGCCTCAACGTCAGCTGCAGTGACATTGACACCATCCTCAAAGCGCAGAAGATTTTCCAATAAAATTTTTAATGAATATGGGAGCCTGCTTAAATCATGCTTGTCCCGCAAAGCCTGAAATGAATAAATCTCGTAAGATTTGTTATTAACATCTAGAGTTGTTTTGGCATTAAAACTGTTGGTCATGTCAGGATTCCTCTCATAGCATTAGATTGACATCGTGCAGAGCATTATCGCATAGGCAGCGATTATTAGTATTTATAACACTAATAATCTTTAGCAATATGTATAGCTGATGTTATGACCGTGCGGAAACTGAATAGTTTCAGAGCTTGAGAAATTAGTGTTTAGTGGTAAAACTCTCGCCACAGCCGCAACTGGCGGTGACATTGGGGTTATGAAAAACAAATGTTTCCGACAGGTTTTCTCGGGTGTAATCAATTTCAGTCCCTTCGACATAAGGCAAGCTTTCGCTGTTGACGATAACTTTAATGCCGTTTGACTCAAATACTTGATCATCAGCATCGACTGTATCCGTCAACTCGACTACATAAGCGAAACCGGAACACCCGGATGTTCGCACACCAAAGCGCAAACCAATTTTGACACTATCCTTGTCGATATAGGACTGGACTTGTTGGGCCGCTGAATCTGTCAGTGTAATACTCATGCTGATACTATAAGTCTTAATATTTGAATTTTAAGTGAATTCTTAACAATTTTCTGAAATTTTTTAACGGTTTTTTAACGCTTAATTCTGGACTGAATGCCAGCCAGGATACCACGCATAATATTGACGTCCTGTTCAGACATATGTGAACGATTATACAAGCGCCTGATTCGGCCCATTAGTCGATCTGAGGGTTTATTCGTTAAAAACCCGATTTGAGCCATAATCTCGTGCAAATGCTGAATAAAACCCTCAACCTGCCCGGAAGTTGCCTTTTTCTCAATCTCGGATTCGGAAATATACGACTCAGGCTCATCGATAAAGGCCATACGCAATTCATAACACATCAACATTACCGCTGCGGCCAAATTCATTGATGAAAAATCGTCATTAACCGGTATGTGTACTAACTGGTGACTTAATTCTATTTCCTGATTACTTAATCCTGTTCTTTCCGGCCCAAACACAACAGCCACTTGACCCTGACGGCTCTGTCTAATGACTTGATTTGCTGCTTTACGCGCATCGACATTATCCCATTGTAAGGAACGGTTACGTGCCGTGGTGGTAACTACGTGATGACAATCGCTAATGGCATGCTCTAATCGATCACAAATCGGCGCATTGATTAAAACATCTTCAGCACCGCTGGCTCTGGCGGTAGCCACATCACTGGGAAATGCTTCAGGCGCAACCAAAACCAACTGCTTTAACCCCATATTCTTCATCGCCCGGGCCGCAGCGCCAATATTTCCGGGGTGACTGGGTCGCACCAATACAATTCGAATTTGATCCATATCAGGCTCAGTTGACATAATTTAGTCCTATTGACTTAAATTTTTCGATTATATCCTTATATCACTTTGCGCCACGATCATGACTGGTTAAAATCCACTATCCGATTTTAATTCAATAATACATGCATCCTTTTGTAAATATTGCCACCAAAGCGGCCCGCAAAGCCGGCTCTGTTATTGTCCGTCATATTGATCAGCTTGATCAGATTGAAATCCAGGCCAAGGGACGTAATGATTTTGTTAGTTCAGTAGACAAATTGGCCGAGGAAGAAATTATTTATACGATCAAAACGGCTTATCCTGATCATGCCATCCTGGGTGAAGAATCAGGGCAAAGTGGTGATAATGAGGTGCAGTGGATTATTGACCCGCTTGACGGTACAACCAATTATCTGCATGGTTTTCCGCATTTTTGTGTCTCAATAGCCATTAAGCAAGACAATATGCTGGAACACGGCGTGATTTATGATCCATTGCGTAATGAGTTGTTTATCGCAACCCGTGGTCGCGGTGCCCGCTTAAACGATGTCAGAATTCGGGTGAGTAAAGCACGATCCATGCAGCAATCGTTAATCGGAACCGGCTTTCCCTATCGCCAGGATAAGGACGTTGAAACCTATCTGGCTTGCATGAAAGAAGTTATGGACAGCTGCCACGGTATTCGCCGCGCAGGCTCGGCTGCACTTGATCTGGCCTATGTTGCCTGCGGCAGATTAGATGGATTTTGGGAGGCTGATCTACAGCCCTGGGATACCGCTGCCGGCTGTTTGCTAATAAAAGAAGCCGGCGGTATGGTTTCAGATTTCAACGGTGAAGATAAGTTTTTAGACTCCGGCAATATTATTGCTGCCAACCCTAAAGTGTTTATTCAACTCACTAAAATCCTGCGCAAAAACCTTAAAAACTAAAGCGTGTCGACTCACCCTAAGAAGCTTCAGCAACACACCCCCATGATGCAGCAGTTTCTGCGCATCAAAGCGGATTACCCTGAAACCCTGCTTTTTTACCGTATGGGTGACTTCTATGAGCTGTTTTTCGAGGATGCCGAAAAAGCAGCGAAGTTGCTGGACATCACTTTGACCAAGCGTGGAACCTCGGCCGGCAAACCGATTCCGATGGCAGGTGTGCCTTTCCATAGCGCCGATCAGTATCTAGCTAAGTTGGTCAAGCAAGGTTATGCCGTGGCTATTTGTGAGCAAGTCGGAAATCCGCGAACCTCTAAAGGGCCTGTAGAACGAAAAGTTCAGCGTGTTATCACGCCCGGCACACTGACCGATGAAAGTTTGATGGAGGACCGCAAAGAGAACTTGCTGGCCGCCTGTTATATCGATAACAATGAAAAAGCCGGCATCGCCTGGATGGAAGTTGCAAGCGGAAGTTTTGCTGCCATAGAAATCGATCAGGCGGAACATTTAGTTGACGAATTAGTGCGCCTGAAACCAGCAGAAATATTATTACCCGAGTCATTAAAACTGCGTTTCGATATCGATGCAATCGCACCGGTGCAAACGGTTGCTGACTGGCAATTTGATTATGACCGTGCCAGACATATTCTTACTGAAAGCTTCCACACTCAGGATTTAAAAGCCTTTGATATTGAGGAAAACCCATTAGCCATCCGCTCGGCCGGATCGTTGCTGTATTATGCCAAGGATATGTATGGGCGCCAGCTTCCCCACTTGCAAGAATTGAAATTCTATAAAAGCGATGCGCTATTACAGATTGATGCCTCTACCCGAACTCATCTGGAAATCTCCGAATCCAACTCAGGCGATAAACGCTTTTCGCTTATTGCCCTACTCGATCAATGCAATACTGCCATGGGCGGCCGGTTGTTAAATCAGTGGTTAAATAATCCAATTCGTGATCATCAAGCATTACGCCAACGCCATGCCGCGATTGAATATTTCTTGCAGAATGATTACGAGGCTATTCGCAGTATTCTCAAATCAATCGGGGATATTGAACGCATTGCTACCCGCATTGCTCTGGAAACCGCCAGGCCTGGCGATCTGGTCAAGCTACGTGAAGCTGTTGCTGTACTTGAACAACTAATCGAAGCGCTTAACGATTCCAATCTGCCGATACTTAAGCTGCTCAGAGCTCAACTTGGACCCTTCCCCGACCTGCTCGAATTGCTATCAAACGCCATAAAAGATGAACCTGCAGTGCATCTGCGTGACGGCAATGTTATTCGCGAAGGATTCAGTGCGGACTTAGATCAGTTAAGAAAATTGAAATCGGACTCAGGTGCGTTTTTACTGGAGCTTGAAAATTCAGAAAAACAGCGCACCGGCATTAAAAATCTAAAAGTCCAATATAACCGTGTACATGGCTATTATATTGAATTACCACGCAGTGTCGGTGATACCTTGCCAGAGGGCTATATCCGTCGCCAAACATTAAAGAATGCAGAACGCTTTATCACCGAAGAGTTAAAAGTGTTCGAAGATAAAATCCTAAGTGCAAACGAAAAAGCCTTGACGCTGGAGAAATCACTGTATGCCGAGCTGCTAAAGTCACTTTTCGACTATGTTGCCACGATTCATAGTTGTGCCAAATCAATTGCCCAAATCGATGTGCTGTGTAATTTTGCCCTGCAAAGTAGACGCTTGAACTTAAATAAACCTGAGTTAGTCAACGATAATATTTTAAAGATTGAGCAAGGACGTCATCCCGTGGTGGAACACTTCGGACAGAATCAGTTCATTGCTAATGATATTAGTCTGGATACAACAACCAGAATGCAATTAATTACCGGACCCAATATGGGAGGTAAAAGCACTTATATGCGCCAAACTGCCATTATTACCTTAATGGCACATACCGGCTGCTTTGTACCCGCAACTAATGCATCTATAGGCAACTTTGATCGGATTTTCACTCGAATCGGTGCTTCAGATGATCTGGCCTCCGGTCGATCAACGTTTATGGTTGAAATGACGGAGATGGCGTTAATACTCAGAAATGCGACACCTCAAAGCCTGGTTTTAGTTGATGAAATCGGCCGTGGTACCTCTACGTTTGATGGCCTGGCTTTGGCCTGGGCCTGTGCAGTACGTTTATCAGGTAAACAGGCTTTCACCCTGTTTTCAACACACTATTTTGAGCTGACGACCCTGCCAGAACAACTCAATAATTGTATCAATGTACACTTAGAAGCGGTTGAGTACGAACATTCCATTGTGTTTTTATATGCCGTGAAACCCGGCCCGGCCAGTCAAAGTTACGGTTTGCAAGTCGCCAAATTAGCCGGTATTCCACAATCCGTTATTGACCAGGCCAAAAATAAACTACTAGAGCTGGAACAAATGCAGAATCAACAGCTAATCGAACAGCACGATCAATTACCATTGTTCCAGGTTTCATCTGAATCTGAATTTAACGCTGAAGTTCTTGATTTATTAGATGAAGTTAACCCTGATGAACTTTCACCCAAACAGGCACTGGAAATGCTCTATCAGTTAAAAGCCAAATATAAAAACTAATACTGCAGTTCCAGTAAAAATTGCCTGTAAGTTTAACTACACTGACAGTGAGAGTAATTGCCGTATCAGAATCAGGCTAGGAATGAATACCAGTTTCTCTTCTCGCAAATGGAACATTAGCAATAAAAAATTAAACATTTTCAAAATCGATGCTGATTTTTTGAATAACAGCTGATATCATATAAAGAATTCTTTATATTTTAAATTTTTATACAATCATTTATTTAGTTAATACTCATGTTTAGATGGTTTAGACATCAACATGTCATTTTTGATTGCGATTCGACCTTATCTCGAATCGAAGGCATTGATGAACTTGCAGAAATTGCCGGCGTTACCGAGCAAGTTAAACAGATGACTGATGCAGCGATGGCAGGTTCAATCGCATTAGAAGAAGTCTATGGCAAGCGGCTTGAATTAATCAAACCCACTCAAGATGATATCTTTAAGCTCAAGCAAGCCTATAAGAACACGGCAACTCAAGATGCCCAGACTGTCATTCAGTTGTTGAAAGACTATGATCACGATGTCTATATTGTTAGCGGTGGCTTATTAGAGCCTGTACGTGAATTCGGCATTTCCATAGGTGTGCCGGAAGCCAATATTAGGGCGGTCGGTGTTGATTACAATCAGCTTAGCGGTCAGTGGTGGCTAAACGGCAACATGGCACAAACTGACTGGAGTCCTGAATATCTTAATTTTCACCAAAGTCCGCTCACTCTAAGTGAAGGCAAAAGAACAATTATTTCAGAATTAATTGGCAATAAACCGGGCCGGAGCATGTTGATCGGTGATGGCATGAGCGACTTACTGGCCGCTACTGAAGTTGACACCTTTGTGGGCTATGGCGGTGTGGTTGCCAGGGAAAACGTGAAACTCAAGTCTGAAATTTTTATTCAATGTGAATCGCTATCGCCCATTCTTGTTCTTGCCGGCGGCAAACCGTTGATCGAATCATTAACTGACTCAAATGCTGATTTATATCAACAAGCGGTAAATCACCTTAAAACAGCCGTTCGGTTTACAGATCAAAAACTGGAAAAACATCTGCTTACTTAATCCAACAAGGGAAAAATATGTTTAAGATTCTTGTCGCAGACAAGCTGGGGCAACCCGGCATTGACCGATTAAATCAATTTGAAGATGTCACATACGACATAAATACTGGCTTATCACATGGCGAATTATGCAAAATAATTCCTGACTATGATGCCTTAATTGTTCGCAGTGCAACCAAACCCGATGCCCGGATCATTGAAGCCGCAGAGAACCTAAAAGTCATTGGCCGTGCGGGAATCGGTGTTGATAATATTGATATTAATAAAGCCACTGAACATGGCATCATCGTCATGAATACTCCGCAGGCCAATACCATCGCAACAGCAGAACACGCGATGACCATGATGCTGGCTATTAGTCGCCATACTGCACCGGCACACCAGGTTGTCCAGTCCGGACGATGGGAAAAATCTAAATTTACCGGGCAGCAGCTTTACCGTAAAAAGCTTGGCCTGATTGGTTTTGGTCGCATAGCAAGATTAGTGTGCAAGTATACCAAGGCATTTAATATGGACGTTGCTGCTTATGATCCGTTTATTTCTGAAAGTGTTGCGGCTGAACACCAAATAAAGTTAGTCAATCTGGATGAGTTATTGGCTGAATCGGATTACATCTCATTGCATACTGTAGCCACCCCAGAAACAGAAAACATTATTAATGAGCAAACTATCAAACAAATGAAACCCGGGGTGATCATTATCAATTCTGCCCGCGGTAAACTGATTGATGAACAGGCCCTGGCCCAGGCACTTAAATCCGGGCATGTAAAAGCTGCAGCGGTTGATGTTTATCAACAAGAACCCCCTGCTGTGGATCATCCCCTATTCGGCCTTGACAACGTACTCACCATCCCTCATTTGGGTGCCAGTACTCAAGAAGCACAAAGCGATGTAGCCATACAAATCGTCGAGCAAGTAGTTGATGCACTCAGGGGTGATGACTTTAAGAATAGCATTAATATGCCGTTTAGCACCGGGCCTGACTATGAGCGTTTACAACCCTATATATTGCTGGCTGAGAAAATCGGTGCCTTGCATTACCACATGGCCGACGATACGATTTCGAAAGTTGAAATACAGATAACCGGCGAGCAAGCCGATTCACTGGTCAAACCAGTAGCGTGTGGACTGCTAAAAGGTCTGCTGGATCATATTCATGGTGGTATCGTAAACTATATTAGTGCGCCTACACTGGCGGAATTCCACGGCATCAAAATCACTCAGACCCAAACCCATCAACAAGGCGAATACAGCACGTTGGTCAGTGCCCGATGCTTTTTCAAAAATGGCGGTAATCGATTAATTTCCGGCAGCTTGTTGGACAAACTTGCTCGGATAGTACAAATTAGTGATTATCATCTTGATATCGATCCAAACGGTATTATTTTGATTATGCTTAACCATGATCGACCCGGTGTTATTGGTAAAGTCGGTACTATTCTGGCCGATAACAACGTTAATATCGCCGAATGGCGCCTGGGTCGGACTAAAGCCGGTGAACAAGCCATGGCCTTTATTAATCTTGATAGCGAACCCGATCCAGGTGTTATCGATCAGATCATCGCACTAGAAGATGTGATTAAAGCCAAGGTTATTTCACTCTAATTTAGACATTGAAAATATGCTAACCGTTCTATTGAACTGATATGCATATATAATCTTGCTAAGTTATTGGATTTAAACAGCGCACCCGCAGGAAAAGACCACAGGAGTGGTCTGTGGGAAGGTTTGTATAAATTATTAGTGTTAATTAAACTACGATTACTATGCTTATAGAGGTGTTTTAACCCCCTCTAACTCCCCTTGAAAGGGGGAGAACTCATCCCTCCCCTCTTAGGGGAGGTTAGGTGGGGTATTTTTAATGCCAGCTTCATCTCGGCGAAGCAGATTTGTAAAAAACCATAACCACTTATCAACGAATTAAGTAATATATGGCAATGACTCATCGCAATGTAAGTTGGCGTAATCAAGCTACACTCTCTTACCATTCAGGCTACTTTTCAGTACTAATGAGGAAAGTTAATGAATGTCGACAAAGCCTGGCATTGATAGCACTGAAATAATGCAGCCAATCAATTCCAAGGGTAGCTTAAATGTTTATTATCATTTCTATTATCCCGATGACGTGGTTAGTGCGGAACTTTTCAAGGATTTGTGTGAAGGCTTAGCTGCAAGAGGCTGGCAGGTGACTGTTTTCACCAGCAATCGCTATTGCCGTAAAGCCGGCCAAATATCACCTTCTGTTGAAAATATAAACGCAGTCAATGTAAAGCGCAGCTGGCGCCCTGCCTTCAGGCAGGCCAGTAATATAGGCAGATTAGCAAATGGATTTTTTATTAGTCTGGGCTGGGTCATTAATACACTGATTTCGAAAAAACCTGACTTTTATATTTTCGGCACTGACCCGCAATTCTCACAGTTTTTATTCCCGGTACTAAAGCTGATCTCACCAAAAACTAAAATCATTCACTGGTGCCATGACCTTTATCCAGAAGCAGTTATTGCCAATACAAACAACCCGGTTTTAATCCGATTTTGCCAATTCAGCAAACCTGCATTCAAATTTCTATATAAATTTGTCGATGTCATGGTGGACATCGGCATTTGCATGCAAAAGCGATTACAGCAATATCAACACAAAGCCAAACAAATCACTTTAACCCCCTGGGCATTAACCGAACCACAGGCCACACTTGAAGTAAAGCCAGACAAGCGGCAGGCACTGTTTGGGAATGCCAAGCTGGTCCTTTTATATTCTGGAAACTTGGGTCACGCTCATCAATATCAGCTGTTTTTAAAATTGGCGCGCCTGGTGCGTAGTAAAAACCCTGATATCATTTTTGCATTTTCCTCGTCAGGCAACAAATTTGAAGAATTTAAATCTCAAATTACTGAAAACGACAGCAATATAAAATTACTCCCTTTTGCGGCAATTGGCGAGCTTGAAGATCGGCTGTGTTGTGCCGATATACATTTAATCAGCTTAAAAGATCAATGGTCTGGAATTGTAGTGCCGTCTAAATTTTTTGGATCATTGGCTGTTGGCAGGCCCTTACTTTTTCATGGCCCCAAAGATTCAGCCATTGGTTATTGGATAGAGAAATTTAATATCGGCGCTAGTTTAACCGAACACAACCTCGATAAAATCGCGAACGATCTGATTCGTTTTGCTGAAGCGCCACAGTTGCTTGAGCAATGGAAGCAAAATGCGTTTAATGCCTACACGAATAACTTTTCTAAAAAAATTATTATAGATAAATGGGACGAACTATTGATGCTTACTCTTGCTCAGCACGAGAAATAATGTTGTTGCCCAGTACCAGATAATCCATTTTAGTTCGCAGAAAACATTCTATTGCTTCTTGCGGTCGACAAACGATGGGTTCATTTTCATTAAATGAGGTATTTAGCAGAATCGGCACACTGGTTAATTCAAAAAATTTTGTTATCAGCTTGTAGTAAAGGTCATTAGATTGTTGGCTGACGGTTTGTAGCCGCCCGCTACCATCCACATGAGTAACCGCCGGAATTAATTTTCTCTTATTCTCTTTAATCATAAACACCTGACCCATAAACGGCACTTCGGTATCTTGTTCAAACCAATCAGCAACTTGATCAATCAGAATTGAGGGCGCAAACGGCCTGAATGACTCTCGCCGTTTGATCTTTAAATTCAGTATATCCTGCATATCCTCGCGCCTTGGATCAGCCAATATTGAACGATTACCCAATGCTCTTGGCCCCCATTCAACCGCTCCCTGAAACCAGCCGATTACCAAGCCAGAATTAATTGCTGAAGCAACTTCAAGGCAAAGTTCATCGGTATTTTCTATGTGCCTGATATCACAATCCGCTTGCTTAAAATCTTTTGAGTAGGTCTCGATGCACCGCTGATAGTCTTGATCCGAAAACGCCGGCCCCCAATAAGCATGTGGCATAGTCAGGGAGTTTCTATCTACTCCCTGATCAATGGCTACACTAAACGCCGCGCCCACTGCCCCACCCGCATCACCTGCAGCAGCCTGAATATATACCTGCTTGAATGGTGTTTGTTTTGATATTCCACCGTTTGCAAGAGAATTCATGGCACAACCTCCCGCTAAAGCCAGATTATCGGATTGATACTGATCGTAGAGCCGGTTACATAAATTGAAAAAGGCACGCTCATAGACGACCTGAGCTGAGCAAGCTAAATCTTTGTGATGCTGTTCAATAGGATCAGTCGGATTTCTGGCTGGGCCCAGGTATTCAACTAATTTGAAACTGAAGAAATCACTACATACAGGTTGCCCGGAATCAAAACCGTAGGTTGATTCATTCGTATGATGAAGAAAATAATCCAGATCGAGTTCGTAATGACCGGAGCGATTATAGATGCACAAATGTTGCAGTTGCTCTACATAAACAGGATTGCCATAGGCTGCCATACCCATGACTTTGTACTCATCTCCATAATGTTTGAAACCTAAATACTGGGTAATTGCCTGGTAAAAAATACCCAGTGAATGTGGATAGTTCACATAGTGACCAATATTAATTTCATTGGCCTGGGCATAGCCCCATGCCGCACTGGAAAAATCGCCAAATCCATCTATCGACAACACACAGGCCTGGTCAAAATCAGACGCATAATAGGCTGATGCCAAATGCGCCTGATGGTGCTCAATTTTTTTGAATTTAGACTTAACATCAATACCAGGAAAATGCTTATCAAAATCAGATTCAGCATTCAGCCGTGTGCGCGTGTTTTTTACTCTTGATTTTATGAATTGCAAAGAACGTTGTCTTTTCAGGACATAATAAATTTTTTTAGCAAGATTGGTATAAGGGTTAGAGTTGAAGGCTATAAAATCAACATCCTGTAATTGCAACCCGGCCGAATCCAAACAGGCATTAATTGATTCCACAGGGAACCCGGCCCAATGTTTGACCCGGTTTAATCGTTCTTCTTCTACAGCGAAAATAAGCTTTCCATCTTTTATAATACATGCCGACGCATCAGCATGGTAGGCGTTAATTCCAAGTATGTTTATCATCTAGGCTAACAACCCTCTATAGGCCGTGTTCATTGTATCTGCAATATTCGACCACAGATAATTTTGCTTAACCTCAGCGATTCCGTTAATGGCCATTCGATTGGCTTGCTCGGGATTTTTCTTCAGGTAGGACAATTTTTCTGCAATATCTTGAGGGGTTCCGTTAGTGATGAGTCCTGCTTGTGACTGTTCAACGACCTCACTGGCACCAACTTCAGGTGTTACTATAACAGGGCAGCCGGCCGCCATCGACTCAATGACCGTATTACCAAAATTTTCCGATAAGGACGGTAACACCATTACATCGGAACGTTCAAACAGTTCCTTTTTTTGGTCACCGTGTTTGGCCCCAACGAAATCAATTTTAATATAATCAGACTCTCTAATTTTCAGTTTATCGATCTGCTCTTCAAGATATACCTGGTATTGTTCCTCATCATTACCGGCAATTATTAATCTGACTGGAAAATCCAAATACAACAATGATTCGATCAGCTTATTAATTTGTTTTTTCCAATTTATGCGGCCGATAAACAATATCTGAAATATAGGAAAATGGACACTGTCCGTATTGTCACAAATCAGGTCAGAATCAATGCCATTAGGAATCAAGACTGTTTTGGGAAATCCATAATTAAATTTAGCTAATTCTTTTAATTCGCGAGCAGAGGTTAAGTGAATCAAATCAGCTTGTTCAAGTGTTTTTCTTTCGATCATTTTCAACCAGGCCATTTTGACAAATTTCGATTTATTTCTTATTAATGACTTTTCCAGCATCCCCCTGGGTGAAACCACGTAAGGAACCTTATTCTTTGCCGCAATTCGAGCAGCAATATTCGTGGGATACAAAAATATTGAATGCAAATGGACGATGTCAAACTGGTTGATTTGCTCATTAAGCGCTTGCTTAAGCGCAGTGGAAAAATAAATTCGCCTTAAAAATTTAGATTCAAAATAGAAAATTTTAACCCCATCTTTTAGATACACCTTGCCATGATCAACATCAGAATTGGTCTTGCCATCTACACTGGTTGTGAAAACACTAACATTAACACCGTTAGCGACCAATGCTGCACAAAGGCCATGAACAGAGTAAATGGGGCCACCATAGCGCACAGCAGGCCAATAAGTTGGGACAACGTGCAAAACTTTCAAATGCAAGCCATCCCTGGTTCAAATTTTGCATCAATATTAGAGAATATAGGATATATCCAGCTGCACAAAACGATTGGCCGATACTTCACTTGATGATTGGTACACATTTATATAATTCTTACTGATGTGAGTTACGGGCTAAGCCAATCGAGTTGCAGCTTTGTAAAAAATTTTAGGTGTAGAAAGCACACACCCAAGCGTCAAACCCAAAATCAATAATATGAACAAATCATTATAGGCCTGGGCGGCATTAAAATAATTGATGGCATTGGCGAATAGAAACGCCATCAATGATCTTTGGAAAAAACTCAATTGAAAATCTTGACGTTTTATAATCCGATCAGTCACTACGATATGGGAAAACAACATCACCAACATAACCACAATGATAATTAATCCTAATACACCCAACTCATTACCCAAACGCCCAAGACCGGTTTCGGCATTCCAACTGGATTGGCGCGCCGAAAAATCAGCCACTCCCTGACCGGTTGAGCCGATTCCGTCACCTATGAATTCTATGTTTTGTAGTGTGTAAGTAAATGAACCGGCAGTCGTCGATAACCTATCGGTGGTATCGCCAAATAACGTGAACGCTCTTGATAAATAATCACTGGCAAATGACAACATCAAGATTTGTTTTTGGAAAACCGCGTATAATGAAATCGTAATAATGCATATGATTATGGTGGCTAAAAACACAAAATTCTTATGCTTGGCCTTAGATTCGTACAAAGCCAGCAACAGTAATGTCAAACAAAAAATTGCAAACAAAGCATACATTTTACGCCGCCCGGTAAAAATTCCTGAAAACAGACAGGCAATGGTTAACAGATAAAGAATTATTTTCTTTAATCCACCGTTTACATGGACAGCCAAAATCAAGCTAAAACACGCGCCGGTCGCCAAATGCCAGGCGGCTATTTCACTGGTGCGTGCGATTCCGGAATGAACATCCAGATAACCCCGAATCGAATGCTCATAAATATCGATACCACCACCAATTTCCTCCAGGATTTTATACTCTACTCCAAATACTGACAGCCATATCGTCAGATTCAATATGCCGATACCAATTAAATAAAAGGTAATAAAACTGGCAATCGCTTTGTAATTATCGAAAACCAGGCTCGCATAAACTGCCGCTACAATAGGTCCCAGATAAATTGAAATTCCAATGATTGCGATAGTAGGATTGCCATAACTAACAAAACTGTACGATGAAGAAAATATAACAAATAAGATGTACAGGCCCATCGAAAACTCTAAATGCGGATTATCCAATGTAAGATGACGAACCCGCCAGGAATTGTTGGCCATGAAAGCTAATAGTAAGCTTAATGCAAAGACGAATATCACCACTGTTGAATAAGCGACAGGCTGACCTTCTATCACTTTTCTCACCGGGTCCTGAATAAACCCGGCTAAAATGATTAAATATATACCCCAGCGCCAATTGGTTAACAGCACCGCCAGGCAGACACAAATCAGAATGAAAAATGTAAGAATCACGGTTTAGCTGTAGTTAACGATTTAATCCTATTATAAATCGGAATTTGTGATAGCTCATCTAATAAGGCCTCGGTATATTGACCTCCCCCGCGCTGACCCTTGCGCTTGTCTTGCTGCGGAGCATGCCATAAGTGAATCAAGGGTAAATCAGCAAACGGGTAAATCTTAAGTACCTGAGCTCGCTGCCAAAATTCGTTATCTTCACCGCCCCAGCCGCAAAAGCGTTCATCAAAGCCCCCAATTGCTTCATAAGCTGATTTTGCAATCGCTAAACTTCCCCCGCCTTTGGCGTTCTGCAATACATAGTCAGGAGTACAATGCGCATTAATTTCATTAGTGGAAAATGTATTTTCTGTATCTTTTTCACTTAATCCGAAAATAAAACGCTTTAAATTAGCCACATCAAACCCAGCTTCAAACAGTTTAACATGAGATCGCGTGTAACAAACGGGTATTAATAGATCATTATCATGCAATATCAGGTACTCACCTTTAGCCCTTTGCGCACCATAGTTAAAGGATAACGAACGATTATATAAATCAGACTCTTGTGTTTCCAGGTGATAATAATCAACCCATTCAGGCAGTTGCTCACGGGCCTGTACATATTTTGATTGCTCAACCACTATACACTCTATCAAATCAAAGGACTGTGCGGCTATTGATTGAATAACTAAAAGCAGATGTGCAATTTTGTCTTCACCCTTATGGCCTATAATGAAGCTAACTTTTGGTTTTTCACACCTTAAACGATTTGAGCTAAGTCCAAACTCAAAATTCTCAATTGCTTTTTTGAAAAGCCGATTCGACAGAGCCGGTACTAAGTTTGGAGCTCTTAATTGCGAGGTATAATCGCTCAAAAAACACACACCCGAACCAAGCGGAGCAGGTATATGCTTTTGCTTTCTATTGGTAATATATAACCAATCATTAGTAGGTTGTTTCAATTTATACAAATAATCGGGCAACTCCGTGAGCAATACAGATAATAAGTAACGCGCTTTATTGATTACAAACATAGCAGGATGGTTAAGCAAATCTTTGCTTCACTTCATAGGCCCAACGCCTGGCCCACGGATAATTTGGCTGAGTAAATTCCGGTTTCGATTTCCATCCTTGCAATGCGGGAATATCGTTAAGCCATTTTTCTGCCGGTGTTTCAAAGCCGGTTTTTTCTCTGTGAAGAATTTGTTCCGGCAAGCGTCCATTTAAAGTTTTCGCTATGACATTTCGTTTAGTTGGCTTTGTTAGTTTTACCAGCTGCGTCGCACACGCCTTGATTAACGGCCAATCGACAAAAGGAACTCGCAGTTCCAGTGAATGATACATTGAGGCCCAGTCTGCATCATTTAATAACTGGTTTTTCATATAATTGTCAATTTCCAACGCAGAAACTTTTAGGTATGAGTTTTCAATCTGGGCTAGATTACCCGCTAATTCAGCATCGTCTTCGTTCAATTTCTGTTGCCCAGCCTGCAAAAATTCAGAATCAAAAAACAAGCCAAACTCATGCTCCAGAAATAAATTGCGCTTTAAGTAGTATGCGGATAAAAAAGGTGCTTGTGAGAAATAAGTAAATCCCCTTAATTTCGGATGCGTTAATTTCTTTAATAAATTGAGTTCAGTAATTTGTTCTAGTGGTATTCCGGTTTTGGAAATTTTATTTACTATTTGCAATAGTTTTGAGTATTTCGGCACATCGGAAAAGGAGGGATAACCGGCTAAAACCTCATCTGCACCCAGCCCTGAGAGAACAGCCCGGTAACCTGCTGCGGCAACAGCCTGACTAATCAGCCAAACATTCAAACCGTCTATACTGGGCTGATCCATAGAGGCAAAGAATTTATCCAGTATCAGTGCAGCATCATCTAATTCAATTTCAATCACCTTGTGATCGAGCTGATAGGCAGCAGCTGTCTGACTGGCAAGTCGTGATTCATTACGCCCTGGATCAAATTCACTGAAATCCAGAGTAAATGCGACGGGTTTGTCTTGTTGTTCTGCCAGATAACTTGCGAGCACGGTTGAATCGATACCGGACGATAAAAACAGGCCAACCGGGACATCTGCCACTAAATGATGCTCGACACTAGCAGATAGTGCCTGGTCAATTTCTGCAAAGTCGACGCCTAACCCGGATGAATTTTCAATGCTAGCGAATTCATCGTAAATGGAGAAATAAGGCTTGAGTTTTAATCCCGATCCCTGACTTATTTCTAAATAATGCCCAGATGGCAATGCTCTAATCTCATTGAAGATGGTGTAGGGTTGCGGGACACTTCCATGACGGATAAAACCGCACCACCCGGCTGCACAAGCGGTCAGCTTAAATCCCCGGCGCTGCGAAATAGCTTTAACCTGTGAGGCAAATACGAATCTATTTTTATCATGGTAATAATAAAAAGGCTTAATCCCGAAAAAGTCTCTTGCAGCAAACAGCTTGTGCTCGTCATTATCCCAAATTACAAATGCAAACATTCCTCGCAACATCGTCAGCATAGCCGAACCATAACAACTGTACATGGCCGTGATAACTTCAGTATCAGAAGTTGTTTGAAACTCATAACCTTTGTTAATTAGTTTTTGCCTGAGTTCTTTATAATTATAAATTTCTCCATTGTAAGTAATGACATAGCGACCATTTAAATATTGCATCGGCTGATTTGATCTTGGGTGAAGATCAACAAACGAAAGTCTATTATGGGCCAAGCCAATTTGATGATTATCTGAATACCAAAAACCTGAATAATCCGGGCCACGTCGATTCATGCTTTGGTTAATTTGCACTAACAAATCAGCGTCGACGGCCTGGGTTTGCTCAAAATTATAAATTCCGGCGATACCACACACATCAATTATCCTAACGTACTCACAGGAGTTTGGGCCTATTCTTTGGGTAAGATTTGCTTAAAATACTCGATGGTTTTTACTAGTCCTTGCTCAAGTTCAATCGCAGGCTTCCAATCTAATAAATCACCTGCCAATTGAATATTTGGCTGACGCTGTTTTGGATCATCAAACGGTAAAGGTTTAAAAATAACCTTTGATTTAGACGCCGTCAATTCAATCACTTTTTCAGCCAATGTCGAAATAGTAAATTCAACCGGGTTACCGATATTAACAGGTCCAGTAACAGACGTTTCACTATTCATAAGACCGATCAAGCCATCAATCATGTCGTCAACATAACAAAAGGACCGAGTCTGTGAACCATCGCCATAAACCGTTATACCCTTTCCTGATAAAGCTTGAACAATAAAATTGGACACTACTCGCCCATCATTGGGATGCATCCTGGGACCATAGGTGTTAAAAATTCTGGCCACTTTGATTGGTAGATTATGTTGGCGGTGATAGTCAAAGAACAATGTCTCAGCACATCTTTTTCCTTCATCGTAACAAGAACGCACACCAATCGGGTTAACATTACCCCAATAATCCTCGGTTTGCGGGTGTATATCAGGATCACCGTAGACTTCAGACGTTGAAGCCTGAAGAATTCTGATGTTTAATCGTTTCGCTAACCCTAATAAATTAATAGCACCATGGACACTGGTCTTTGTAGTTTGGACAGGGTCATTTTGGTAATGCACAGGTGAAGCGGGGCAAGCCAGATTGTAAATTTCATCAACCTCGAGATAAAGCGGAAAAGTAACATCATGGCGTATTAGCTCGAATCTGAACTCACCCATTAAATGAGCAATATTGGCTTTTGAGCCCGTATAAAAATTATCTACAGCAATGACTTCATTACCATTTTGCAGCAATTTTTCACACAGATGAGAGCCCAGAAAACCCGCTCCGCCGGTAACTAATATTCTTTTCAATTTGCCTTACCTAAATTAAAGTCTATTTTCCCTACACAAAGCACTAACGCCATCAGACAAAAAAACGGCATCGCTACCGATGGCAGCAAAAAATTGTTTTCCACTGCTTCATGTGTCATAAATGCAACCCAGCCTGTCATCAAACATCCTACCAGATAAACCAGATTTGGATTGGCTTTGACCAGCATCATAATATTTTTTATGTATATGTATACAATCATTATCATAAAACATATTCCGACCAAACCAGTTTCAACAAGTAAATTCAAATAAGTGCTATGTGCATTAACAATTCTTAGTGGTGACAACTCATCAGTCTTATAACCCGGGAATGTCCATTCAAATGCTCCGGCGCCGACACCAAAGACCGGGAAATCTTTCCACATGTTAATCACAGCCATCCACAGGTCAGGTCTACCACTAAGTGTAAGTCTTTGAGTTAATTGTTCAATATTGAGTTCACGACTTCCATAAAACACTAACAAACTGATAGTGCATACAAAAAACCCAAAGATGAGCATCAAACCTTTCAATTCCAGGCGTCTACACAATAACAAAGTGAGGATCACTGCTACAGCCAGAAACAATGACAAAAGTCCACCGGCAGACCCTGATTGTATGCTTCCGTATAAGAGAATAATCTGTCCGGCAATCACAAGTATGATGAGCCCCAGGCTAATAATTTTCTTGCCTGACTTAAAGCGGTCAAACAATATCATTAGTAAGGCTAACCCAGATGCGAATGATATATTAATCAGTGCCGAAAGATTGTTGCTATTGATAAAAGTACCGGTTAAACGGTATGAGTGCCCGTCTGTCTCTGAGGAACTAATATATTGATACCCCAGTGACTTTGATATCAAATCAAAAGCAATTTGATAAATGCCGAGTGAAAATATTACAAAGACAACTATCAATAATCTCCTTTGTGTAATAACCAAATTAGTGGTCAATAAAAAGATAGAGAAATAACAAGCTAACAGAATCACAGACCAGACCGTCGCACTGATATCCAGGCTTAATGTTGCATAATCCTTGAGTCCGTATGCACCTGCTTGCCAAATTAACGAACGTGGAACAGAAATTCGACTCATTAATTCTGTTGGTAAAGGGATAATTTGAATCAATATATAAATCAAATATGCAAACAACAATCGACTAATCAAGAAACTACGATCTATGTTCTCTGACTGCCAAGATCGCCCGGCATAAAAGATGAATAAGCTGACAGTGATTAATGCAAAGATTAAAGAAATATTTTCTTTGTAGATGAGATGAAATGGAAGCAGTGATACTATTAAGCAAAAGCACAATAACAAAAGCAAAAAATAGTCCAAGGCCGCGTGACGTTTTAAATCAATTGCGGACATTGGTTTTCACCCTTGCAAGCAACTCGTTTTGATTAAACAGTCTTGCATAACGATTCACCTGTGTCATACCGCGATAATCCATTGAGAAAATAAACAGTTTATTTAATCTATCTATAATCTCAGCCTGACTCATTGCATCATTATTGATGACACTTAACTTAAAACATAACCTTGCTATATCTGCCTTTAAGTCTTGATCTTTCGGTACTAAATCAATCAGCTTATCTATTTTTGGTAACAAATAATTCAAAGGTGCACCTTGATCGATCAATATCGATAAATTCGAAATAGCCGAATTGATATTTAAAGGAGAAAAGTGTTGAGCCTTGTTCAGCAGATTTTGAGCCTCGGATAAAAGGGCTTGCTGTAAACCTTTATTATCAGTATGTCTGATTGAATATAAATTGGCCGATGCAAGCGTATAACTGATCTCTGAGTCCCACGATAAGAATTGAAAATCCTTGCTATCGATTTTCAAATTCTCAAGCTGCGCATTATTTGAACCCACACTTGCTTGCTGTGACGAATAATTCATCTGCTCGAGAGAGTCTTGAAGTCGATTGATCTCGACCAATAGCTTCACTGATAAATATATGAGTAAGGCTAGAATGATCAGGCTAATCAGTCTAGATAAAATACGAAATTTGACTGTCAACTCTATAATGCCTTATCGGTATCAGGCAGACTTTTTTACTTCATTTCCATAGTAAGAATAATAATAATTCAAGCCATGTTTGCCATATGCTTTATTAGGCTTATCGAGCTGTGTGAGCACAAGTCCAGTCGGATAGACTCTGGCAATATTTAATCGCTTGATTGTTTCCCGGGTCATTTTAATAGTTGTTGATCCGGCCTTAACCGCTACCAGCAATACATCAACAAGTTTTCCCAGTACAAGTGAGTCACTAACCGGCAAAACAGGTGCGGTATCGATGACAATAAATTTATACTTCGGCTTTAATTCATCCAGGAATTCCTTGAACTTGAAACTTGCCAACAATTCCTGAGGGTTCGGTGGAATTGTTCCCGAAGGTAATATTGTCAATTGATTAAAGGTTGAATGCTGATAAGACGCCTCATCAAATGTTGCTAGCCCGGCAAGATAATCAACTAGTCCTTTAGCTTCCTCTTCAGGCAAATCTGATTGAAAAACATTGGCAATACGCGGCTTGCGTAAATCAGCGTCGATCAAAATAGTTTGATCAATTTTCGAAAGTGAAAATGCCAAATTAGTCGCTACAGTAGTTTTCCCTTCGGCCTGGACAGAAGATGTAATAAGTATTGTTTGCGGTTGCTTGTCAATCTTGGAAAACAGTAAGTTGGTACGAATATGATTTATGGCTTCTGAAAAAATTGATTTCGTATTGGATGTGTAATAAATCTCAGGGTCAGAAATATTTTTTTTGCCAGAAATCAATGCTGATAATACTTTATTAGATAAAAACGGTAATTGACCCAGCACCGGCAATCTCAGCTTGTGCTCTATATCTTCGACTGTTTTATAAGTCCTATCAAGAAATGAGAGTAACAAGGACAAAATCACACCTAACAGCACACCGAACAAACCCCAAAGCAATATTCCTCTTTGCAGGTTAGGCGAAAAGGGGGCTCCCGGAACCTCAGCTTTATCAAGTACCTTGATAGTATTAACATTTTGGTCGCCTGAGATATTAAAGCCTTTGAACCTGGCCAGATAGTTCAAATATAAATCTCGGTTTGTTTCTACTTCTTTTTCCAATTTAGCCAGTTCAAAAACAGAGTCCTGGCTGTCTAAATTTTCACCTGCTGTGTTGTCCAGAGTTCTCTTTAACGAATTTAATTCAATAAAAGCTTTTCTTACTTCTGGGTGTTTTGAACCATAACGTGCTAATAACTCATCATAATTAAGTTTTGCCTGGTTATATTGGCGGCTTAGATCACTGAGATTAGCATTATTTTGGTTTTCAATACTCATGGCACTGGTGAGCTGTACCTGTTTTTGAAAGTCAATCAAGCGTTTTTCCGAGTCCAAAAGCTCACTTTTAGCAGCTTCTAGCTGGTTAACTAACCATCCCAAGGTTGTTTGATTAACCTGCTGCTTTGACTCCAAAACATAATTTTGATAAACACTGGCAATTAAATTCAGTATTTCAGCAGCGAATACACGATCAGTCGAAACAAATGACAACGTTAGTAATTGACTTCGAGTTCCTCCAGAAACCCTTAATCCTGACTTGACCAAACTTGTATATCGACGAACTAATCTGTTCTCCTGAGTAACAGGAACCGCATCAACTTGCTGACTCTCCGTTGGGATGTCTGAGCCGCGAAAACTGGAGGAAATACGGTTAATAATGGATTTAAGTCGGGCTTTTAGTTCTCCCACCCATTCATAAAGCGGGGATTGCTTTAAATGAGTAGTGGCCTCAGTTGGAACACTGATATCATCAGCAATAATTCTCTCGGCTACTTTTTCCGCCAGCTTCTTGCTGGTTAATATTTCGAATTGGGTTTGATAATAGTGTTGTGTTAAATAGACCAGAAAACGTGCACCATCACTGCCGGCCACTCCGGAGTTTAGATCAGGCTCATTAATCAAAGTCAAACTGGAACGATAGAGAATTGGTTTTTTAGCTGTGTTATACCAGCCCAAAAAAGTAAACAGTATGGTGCTGAAAATAATCAGGTATTTAAATTTCTTTAGTGCATAACCTAGATTAGCCAGAAAATGGCCGGCCTGGCCAGACGCTTCTTCTCTATCAAATATCGCTGATAACTGAGACAGGTTAGATCCCTCTCCCGGTCCTTCGTTAAAATGATAGCTTTTGTTCATTCAAATATTCGTAATAGTTTTAAACTTGATTAAATCCGAGTCAGAACCAGCGTTTCTTTATGGTAATCACATCTCCGGCTTCAACAAGTTCGTGAAGTTTAGTTTTAATCGTATCTTCTGCCCCGCTATGCCTCACCCTAATGTTGCGTTTTGAAGCGAATGGGGTATATCCCCCAGCCACGATAATCGCCTGCTCAATCGTTAGACCATCTTCAAATTCATATTTACCCGAACGATTAACCTCGCCATAAATATAGTAATAATCACCTTTATTATTAACAAGATTGTAAGAGACGATATCTCCGGGAAGAATAATCGAATCAAGATTCTCCGGATTAAAGGTCGATGATCCACGTTGTATTTCAATACTGTCCATATCAATGGAGTTTGTAGCAACCTGTGCAAGTGCGGATAAAATCCTAACCGTCATTCCTTCTTGATAGTTAATGGTTCCAGCACTATCCACTGAGCCGGTAATGATTACCGGTCGATACTGAACGATGTTAACTGAAACTTTGGGGTCGGAGAGAAATCCTGCTCGTAGCCTTGATTCCAGTTCTTTAGCTAAAGTAGCTGTGGTCTCGTCGGTTAGTTTCAGTTCACCAATCAAAGGATAGTTATAAATCCCTGAAAGTGGTACCCGCATACTTCCAACACTAATATCAGGTTCTCCAAATACCGTCACAGAAACAATATCACCTGGGGACAGTCTATACTCGTCACCACCGGTTAAATCTGTTTGCTCCAGGTCATTCTGTGCCAGCGTCACGCAGCCATAGAATAACAACAAAAATAAAGTAATAAACTTATGGATATTGACAATCATCACCAAATTCTAAGAGTGACAAAATGATCACTCAGTCACAGGTTACAAAAATAAACTATTAGATGACTACTACAATGTAAATTTAGAATAGTTTTATAGATTTTCCAGCATTTAACTGAATGAAAATATCATAGTAATCGTCGTCATAGTTCGCATCCGCACGCGTTGAATCTCTCTCTGCATGACCATATCTAAATCCGATACCTAACCACCTTCTGAGATGATAGATAAGACCTATGCCATAATCATCCGTTTCATCCTCACGGCCCGAGCTATAGTCATCATCAATACGGTTATAGTAGGCTAATAAATCAAGTTTCTGAGGTAATACTTGATAGGCGAGATTTACACCTAACACCCTGGATTCAAAAAAAGTCGAAGCAATTTCGGTTGTCTCTTCAAAGCGTTCTGAGCCATAGAAAGTAAACGAGGCACGATGTGTAGGCTGCCAGCGTAATTTAGCTGAATATGACGTTTCATCTACATCATCCAGTGCCGGGTCTTCAAAATCCTTATCTAACTGGCCAACTTTAACTTCGGCGGCTGTGATCTGGCTAATAGCCCACAAGGCACCGACATAATAACCTGTTTCCTCACTATCAAGATTCCGAATAGTATCAACATCGTAGTCGATATCCGTTAGATTAGCTTCGAGAAAATATCGTATTGGTCCTTCTGTGTTGTAAAAGACAGTACCGCTAATATGATCATAATCGCGGTCACGCAAATCAATAGCGCCTGATGCTATATCGACAGGATCCTTCAGAGTAAAATCATTCTCTGAATGAGAAGCCGCTAATGCAAATTGAAACCGACTCTGCGGACGGCCAATTGTAATTTGCCCGCCGACAATTTGACTCTCAAACTCATCCGTTTCTGAACCATCTCTGACGATACGACTACCACTGGCATTTCGCTCCTCATTAGCCTTGGTATAACCCGCATGTAATCCGAGGTCGATAATCTCAGTCAATTCGTACAATAATCCGGCCGATACTGAATAACGGTCAAAATCATTATTATCATTGTCATCAAATGCCACTGCTGAAGTTTGTCCACCAACCTGGTATGACAATCTATCCACACGATTACGATAAAGTAACCCTAAACCAAAACCTAACCCGTCTTCCTCTTCTTCATTGGTAGCAGAGCGCTCAATATTGTCATGATGGGTATAACCCAAGGATAATGAGGCATAAAGCCCATCATCCACCGTGCTTGGATCAATCGCCCTGGACTCAACCTGATCATCCTGAGAAATTTCTGACTCTGGTTCATTGCCCCTGAAACATGCGTCTTCCTGCCCACAGCGCACACGTTGTACTGCAATCGGCTCATTCAAACGTTCCTGAGTGACAACACCAATAGGAACGCCGAAAGTGCTGACCTTGGGAACAGTTTTAACGGGAGATGCTGAGAATGTGGGTTCCGCTTGCGGTGCGGTGGCAAATTGTGCATAACTCACGTTCATAACACCAACAACAACAATCGAACCCAGCAAAATTTGGAGATTTCTTTTATGAACCATACTCATACCCTACGCATTAAACTTATGTAAACATCAACATAATCATTTAGTTTATCGGACACGGAATCGTTACAACAGTCTCATCAAAGACTGTAATTCTACGTGTCGGTGATTCCCTTCTAATCGTTCTAGGAGTCCTTATAGTGCGTGTTTCAGGTTCACAAACCACACCGCTCGGTGTTGGCCCCCCTATGCCTCCTAATCCAGCTCCCGCGAATGGAAATGCACCTTCGCAGATGCTAAAGTTATTCTCGCTTGGTTCCAGGTCAACATAACTGATATTAAGCGGAATCAAACCATAGCCACCATCCTCTGCCATAGCCACAGCACGATCCGGGTCACCTAAAAACATCTTGCCGCCTACAAGGGCTACCTGTATGGGTCGACCATTATCGATAGTGCTCAAGGCTTTGGTATAGCGCTCTTCCGGAATGTCTTCTTTGGCCGGAAGTTCGAATAAATCTTTAAGCTGCTGAGCTGTCGCCTGAGTATGGTAATTTCCTTCTTCCCAACTAGGTACAGGCGATACCTTTACACCATTTCTAATGTATGCATTAGCTAACTCGGGAAAACCGATTTTTTTCGAAATCTGACTTAACGGCCGCAAGTTTGCACTGCTATAGAACAACAATACCGGTAATCGGGCGTTATCCAGTTTGGCTTGGTTGATACGATCAATCTGGCCGGGTGCTACAACAGCCTGCTGCTGATCTGTATATAACGAAATCATAATCGGTGCATTAGCATTCAGGCTTTCAGAATTTATTTTTCCTTGCGGGATTGGCGAATCATCAAAAAACCAGTAATCATTAGATTGCTCAACTAAAGCCAGTAATTCATCAGCTGAGGCATGCAGGTGTGCAGGAATGCCGGAATTAATAAAATCTTCGACATTATCCGGCACTCCACCGGACGGGATACTACCGGTTGTATCCGCCCAGTCGGAATTATGAACTTGATGAAGATTAGGATCATCCTGATTGATTGAAATAATATCCTCATCGTCAAAATATTTGCTCAAAAGATCGGCTAATGCCGGCTCTTCGTGGCCGCCGCCAGAGCCATCATTAGCTGCATCTTTCAATTCTTGTTTGAGGCTTGTCAGTGAATAAGACCCTGGGGCAGCGGTGGGGTCCTTAATAAAATAACTGGTACCGCATACGCCACCTGGCAAGACCGCTTCTAACCCTGAACGAGCACCCTCAAGATGCTCTCTCACAAGCCCTGCAGCTTCTGCAATATCAATGACTTCATTCGCTCCCATGCCATTGCGCATGGCATAAAATAACACAGAGACTGGATGATAGCCTTGCTGAAAATATATCTTGATTTCTTCTTCTAGTTCAGGCTGCTCTGATGTATCGCCTGTATAGTCCTTAGGGTAAACAAATTCAGGTATTGCTGACTCCAACAAAGTGCTCAATCTTACGTCATTCTCGTACCTCGCCTGCGCTGAAGACGCAGAAAAAAGCGCTATCGATACGAGTGAACTCAATAGTAAATTTCTTCTATTTAACATCTCTAGTACACCCAGCTTCCTACATAACCGAATTATTGATTTGATTTTGACATAATTTGAGCCAAAAATATAGTTTATACAATAGTTTGTGCATGATTAATAATCAAATTTAACATTATCACAAAATCTATCTATTCAACCCTTTCGTCAAAAATTTCCCGCCTAAACTGATATTAAATTAATAATTTTAATGATCCTTTATACATATATTATTATCAGGATCTTGCTTTTAACTCAGCTACCTACCGACTAAGACTTCAATTTAACATATAATCAAGTATAAATATACGGTTTGAGTACATTTGGTATAGTTATCGTGCCGTCGCTATTTTGATAATTTTCTAATATTGCAACCAAAGTTCTGCCCACTGCCAACCCTGACCCGTTCAGAGTGTGTAAAAATTCTGTTCGCTTATCGCTTGTTTTCATTCTCGCCTGCATTCTTCTAGCCTGAAACGCCTCGCAATTACTGCATGATGAGATTTCTCTGTAAGTCTTCTGGCTCGGCAACCAAACTTCGATATCATAGGTTTTTGCAGCTCCAAAGCCCATATCACCTGTGCACAGCACAATTGTTCGATACGGTAGTTCTAACAACTGCAAAACTTTCTCGGCAGTCTGGGTCAACTCCTCGAGTGCCTGGTATGACTGTTCAGGATGAACAATATTGACCATTTCAACCTTGTCGAACTGATGCATACGAATCATACCGCGAGTATCTTTACCATAACTACCGGCTTCACGCCGAAAGCAAGGTGTATGAGCAACAAATTTCATAGGCAGTTCAGTGGCATCAACAATTTTCTCACGCACGATATTAGTCAATGGAACTTCTGCTGTCGGAATCAAATACCAACCCTGGTCACTGGCTAATGAAAACTGATCATCCTCAAATTTTGGTAATTGGCCGGTTCCCTGTAAGGTATTTTGATCCACAATGTAAGGAACGTAAACTTCCTGGTATCCATGCTCTTTAACGTGCAAGTCAATCATAAATTGCGCCAGGGCACGATGTAATTTAGCGATCAGGCCCGATAAAACCACAAAACGTGAACCGGTCAGTTTAGCGCCCAGTTGAAAATCCATTTGCTCCGCACCCAACTCAACATGGTCCTTGGGCTTAAATGAAAACTCTGGAATCTCTCCCCAGCGCCTGATTTCAACATTGTCATTCTCGTCTTTACCGGCAGGTACTGACTCGTGCGGCAGATTGGGGATCTGCAAAGAAATATCTTTAAGTTGCTTTTGAACTTCGCTTAAATCGGCTTGATTTTTTTTAAGCAGCCCTGAAACTTGCTCAACCTGTGCCATTAGGGCTGAGGCATCCTCTCCTTCACGCTTGGCTTTACCGATTTGTGCAGAAATTGTGTTGCGCTGACTTTGCAATTGCTCAGTTTCAACCTGTAATGACTTGCGCTGTGACTCAAGTTCCTGCAATTTAGTCACATCAAGCTGATAACCGCGCGTTGCTAACACATCGACAAGCTGCTGCGGGTTTTGTCTTAATAATTTCGGATCTAACATTTTCTTAATTCATTAAATTTCGTGCCAACAGCAATCCCAACCAGGTTGCTATTAAACATAAACCAACCGTGGCAATTATATTCAATATCGCTTTGAAGTAATGTGAGTTTAAGAATAAATCCACAGTTTCTAAGGAAAAACTGGAAACTGTAGTAAAACTGCCCAAAACACCGACAATAAAAAACAGTCTCAATGTCTCATTCCCTAGTTTGTAAATAAATAACCAGGCTAATATCCCCATAATAAAGGAACCCACAATATTGACGACCAGTGTCCCCAACGGAAAATCGGCAACTGAATAATGGTTAGCTACCCAACTGATAATATAAAACCTGAATAAAGCTCCAATAGCTCCTCCACACATCACCGCCAATACACTATTGAAAGTCACTTTTATGTCTTTTCTTGATCCAGTTGTTTCAAATAATCCAGTCGTTGACGAATTTTACTTTCAAGACCACGATTAACCGGATAATAGTATTGCTGTTTCGATAACTCATCAGGGAAATAGTTTTGTCCCGGACTATATCCTTGGGGATCATCATGAGCATAATGATAATCTTGTTTATAACCCAGATTTTTTTGCAACGATGTGGTTGCATTGCGCAAGTGCACAGGCACTTGCGCAACCGGTGTACGGCGGGCATCATCCTTGGCCAATTTATACGCCTTGTAAGACGCATTACTCTTAGGTGCACTGGCTAAATAAGTGGTTGCTTGTGCCAACGCAAGTTCCCCTTCCGGCTGGCCAAGCCGCCTGAGCGCTTCCCAGGCGTCAACGGCCACAGTCAAGGCCCTGGGGTCGGCGTTGCCAATATCTTCACTGGCAATAACTGTCAAGCGTCTGGCGATATAAAACGGATCGCAACCGGCGCTGATCATTCTAGCCATCCAGTAAAGACTGGCATCCGGGTCAGAACCACGTACAGATTTATGAAACGCTGAGATTTGTTGATAAAACTGATCGCCACCTTTGTCATAGGATTGTAGCTTCGAACCCGCTGCTTGCAGAACATGATAATCAGTTAATTCCCTATCGTCAGCTGCCAATGAATCGATGCTAATTTCAAGCAAATTCAAGGCTCGACGTGCATCACCATCAGCCAAATCAGCAATTAATGCTTTAACCTTATCTGCAACTGTTAAATCAGGATAGCGTCTGTCTAAATCCGTCAACCCTCTATCAATTAGCGTTAATAAATCTTCATGTGTAATTGGTTTTAAAATGAATACACGACATCGAGATAACAAGGCGCTATTGAGCTCAAATGAAGGGTTTTCTGTAGTTGCACCTATAAAAATAATTGTGGCATCTTCGATATAAGGCAAAAAAGCATCTTGCTGAGCTTTATTAAATCGGTGTACCTCATCGACAAAAACAACTGTCTTGCGGGATAGAGCACGGTTATCATGAGCAACGCTCACCGCTTCACGTATGTCCTTAATACCTGATTGAACTGCCGATACCGGAATCCAGTCAGCATCAACATAACCTGCCATCAACCTGGCCAGTGTTGTTTTACCTGTGCCTGACGGCCCCCATAAAACCAGCGAATGAATCTTGCCTGCTTCTAATAATTGTTTTAGCGGTTTGCCCTGCCCCAATAACTGATCCTGCCCAACTATATCCTCTAAACGAGTCGGCCTGATACGATCAGCAAGCGGCGCAAATGAATTGTTAGTCGGTGCTTTCAGACTCTGATGTGTTAAAAATTTTCAGTATTATCAATCACATCAACGCCCTGGGGCAGATTAAATGTGAATAAGGACAGATTAATAGGTGCATTTTCCTGCAACTCGTCGAATATCAATTGGGTTGTGCGCTCAAAGCTATCGGTTAAACGCATAGTGATTAGTTTTCCGTCTTCAAAACCTATGCGAATATCGAGAAACTGAGTGTCATCAACCTTTGGTTGTAGCAACAACCACTCGTAACCATCTTCGCTCTCTAAGCTGGAAATCTCATATTGTTCACTAATATCACCATTGCCGGCCAACAATTCTGCAGGTGTTCCGGCCAGTGTTTGCTGGTAGTTTCTGACAGTAACTTGCTCCAATTCGATATCGTGCACCCAAATTTTATTCGCATCAGAGATAATATTTTGCGGCAATGGTGTAGCGTATTCCCAACGGAAGCGTCCCGGCCTGGCAATATATAAAGCACCACGGCTTTGATCGATGATTTGTTGATCCGAGTCGAAAACCGTCTGCCTGAATTCTGCTCGCAAAGTATTCACCGTATCATAGAATTTTTCCAGACTGGATAATGCATTAGCCTGACTCATGCTGGGAATAAAAAGCATCAGCAGGCCAAGTGATAACTTATTGATTAATAAAAATTTTTTCATCGAAACTCCTTAAACCTCAGACTTCCGGTGGCGGTGCAACCAGCACCTGGCGTTTACCACCTGATTCTGGTGGTCCGACCACACCGGATTCTTCCATCGTTTCGATCAGTCTAGCGGCCCTGTTATAACCTACCCTGAACTGGCGCTGCACCGATGAAATCGATGCCATTTGCCGTTCCGTCACAAATCGCACCGCATCATCATAAAGTGGATCTTCTTCTCCCCCTGCACCTGCATCCAGACCGGCCACGGGTTTTTCCCCTTCAATCCGGGAAACCTGTAACACACTTTCATCATAATCTGCTTCGCCGTTTTCTTTCAAATACCTGACTACACTGTGGACCTCGCTGTCATCAACAAACGAACCGTGTACGCGTACCGGCAAAGCCGTGCCCGGTGCCAGGTAGAGCATATCCCCATGGCCCAGCAGTTGTTCGGCCCCCATTTGATCAAGCACCGTGCGCGAATCAACTCGTGAGGAAACCTGAAATGCAATTCGACTCGGCACGTTAGCCTTGATTAAACCGGTTATGACATCAACCGATGGTCTTTGTGTAGCTAGAACCAGATGAATGCCTGCGGCACGCGCTTTCTGAGCGATCCGAGTAATCAGTTCCTCAACTTTTTTACCCACTACCATCATCAAATCTGCCAATTCATCGATAACAACAACGATATAGGGTAATGACCTGAGTTCTTCGGCTTCTTCGCCCTCTGGCACTAATGGATCCATGATGGGCTGATCTTTATCCAAGGCCGCTTTGATTTTACGGTTATAACCAGGGATATTTCGCACACCCAAAGCCGCCATTAATTTATAGCGACGCTCCATTTCGAAGATAGCCCACCTCAGTGCATTAGCAGCTTTTTCCATGTCGGTCACTACCGGGCACAATAAATGCGGAATGCCTTCATAAATCGACAACTCCAGCATTTTAGGATCGACCATAATCAACCGCACCTGCTCGGGAGAAGCCTTATAAAGCAGGCTTAAAATCAAGGCGTTGACACAAACAGACTTACCGGAGCCTGTCGTTCCTGCAATCAATAAATGTGGCATTTTCGCCAAATCTGCAACCACCGGTTCACCGCCTATGTCCTTACCTAAAACCAAGGTTAATGGCGACGGTGTTTGTTCATACGCTTCAGACGACAAGACTTCTACGATATTGACGATTTCACGGTTTTCGTTGGGAATTTCAATTCCGATAAACGACTTGCCCGGAATATTTTCAACCACACGGATGCTGACCAGTGACAGAGCACGGGCCAAATCATTAGCCAAGTTAGTGATCTGACTGGCTTTTACACCAGGAGCCGGATCGATTTCGAATCGAGTAATCACAGGTCCGGGCTGAACCTCAACCACTTGCACCTCGATATTGAAATCCAGCAATTTCTTCTCCAACAAGCGCGACATGGCTTCCAGTGATTCACGTGAATAGCCGGACGTTTTTTCACCGGGCGGATCAAGAATCGACAACGGCGGAATTGCTCCAGATGGCGCATCTTTATTAAACAGACTGACCTGTTTTTCCCGCTCTACGCGTTCACTGATCTTTGGTGCAATGACTTTGGGTTCAATCTTTGGTGGCTCTTTAGTTTCGAGCTTTTCACGCTTTTGTTTAACACTTACTTCACGTTTCTCTCGCGCTTTTTCACCGGCTTTACGATCAAAAAAGCCCTGTATTTTGACCACACAATAGTCGTAAACTGCACATATCCAGCGACCCAGAGTATCGATGACAGTCATCCAGGAAATACCGCTAAACCAGCTCATCCCCATTAACAACAAAGCCAAAAGAAAAATGCTGGCACCAATATAACCAAACATCGGCCGGGCAAAACCGGCCGAGACATCACCAAAAACACCGCCCGGTATCCAGGAAATAACGCCCTGAGGCCCACTGGAATGAAGATTCTCCAAGCCGCAACCGCCTAATAGAATAAGCACAAAACCAACATAAGCAAAAATACGTTGATTAAGCGTGATAGGTTCCTGGTCTCGGCTTTGGTAAATTTTCCAGGCTGCTATTAATACTAATAGTGGGAACAAATATGCCATTTTACCGAAGCCATGCAGAAGAACATCGGCGAGTAGCGCTCCAAATCGTCCACCCCAGTTTTGCACCTGTGAACCCTCTGCTGTAACCGTGTGGGTCCAGCCTGGATCATTAGGTGAAAAACTAGCCAGGCACATGAATAAGTAAACCACTAACGCCAGCAAGAAATAAAAAATTCCTTCCTTGATTAAAACCACCATTTTAGGAGTGATGACAGGGGCGTCGTTTTTTTGAGGTCTTTTAGTAACTTTTTTAGCTTTGGTCGTCGCCAAGGTAACTCATTTCAGTCATTATACGGATGCGGGTATTGTAGCGTATAACGCCAATATACCAAGGCTTTATTCAGTTAACACAATTGTCACCTTTTGAGCTTCACTGATACTTAAAGGTAAAGCTTGAAATTCGAGGTTTTACCCTCTATATCTACACTTTGTCTACTCAAATCAGGAATGACTCAATGTCTGAAGCAAAACATAGCCGCTTATTAATCCTTGGCTCCGGCCCAGCGGGCTATACTGCTGCGCTTTATGCAGCCCGAGCGAATCTTAATCCGGTTTTAATCACAGGCATTGAACAAGGGGGGCAGCTCACCACTACTACTGATGTTGATAACTGGCCTGGTGATAATGATGGTGTACAAGGCCCGATTTTAATGGATCGAATGCTCAAACATGTTGAGCGTTTTGACACAAAAGTGATTTTCGATCATATCAATAAAGTTGATCTATCAACCCGTCCCTTCCGGCTCACTGGCGACAGCAATGAATACAGTTGCGATGCTCTCATCATTGCCACAGGGGCCTCAGCACGTTATCTAGGCCTGGAGTCAGAAGAAAAATTCAAAGGCAAAGGTGTTTCCGCCTGCGCCACCTGTGATGGCTTTTTCTATAAAAATCAACCGGTTGCCGTAATTGGCGGTGGCAATACAGCTGTTGAAGAAGCACTTTATTTATCTAACATTGCATCCCACGTAACCGTCGTGCATCGACGTGACAAGCTTCGCGCTGAAGCAATTTTACAAGATAAACTAATGGCCAAAACTAATGGAGCAGGCAATATCACCGTTGAGTGGTTTCACGAATTAGATGAAGTCCTGGGCGACGATATGGGCGTAACCGGTGTGCGATTGAGAAACAACCAGACAGACCAAACCAAAGACATTGACGTAATGGGTACGTTTATCGCCATTGGTCATACCCCGAATACTGAAATTTTTAAAGATCAGCTCGAAATGAAAAACGGTTATCTCAAAACTGTCGGTGGTCAAAACGGCAATGCCACTCAAACTAGTATTCCGGGTGTATTTGCCGCAGGCGATGTCATGGATCATATCTATAGGCAAGCCGTGACCTCAGCCGGTACCGGCTGTATGGCGGCACTGGATGCCGAACGTTACCTAGAAGAGCAGCACGGTGAATGATTCCGACGACGAGGCCAAGCTATTCCGTGACTCTATGGCGGATGTTCGTCCATTAAAAAACGATAACAAGATTTCTGAAAAACCCAAACCAAAACCCTACCCCAAACAACGCATTGCCGACGAACTTAAGGTACTGGAAGAACTCTCGGACAGCATCACTGACGAATGGGTAGAGTTGTCAGGTGATGAACTCAATTACGCAAGAAACGGCATCTCCCGCCAGATCATGCGCCGCCTGCGCCAGGGCAAATACATCATCGAAGCCGAACTTGATTTACACGGACTCAGGCGCGACGAAGCCAAGAAAGAGTTAATCTGGTTTGTTAGAGAATGCAGCCTAAAAGGCATTCGTTGCGTACGCATCATCCACGGCAAAGGCCAACGCTCCCCCAACAAACAACCCATCCTAAAAACCAAAACCGCAAACTGGCTAAAGCAAATGGATAGTGTGCTTGCTTATTGCACTGCGCCTAAGACTGATGGGGGAACTGGGGCGTTATATGTGTTGTTGAAGAAAAAATGACGCTCGCGTCATCCCGAACGAATGTGAGGGATCTCTTGAATTGATACTTTTGAGACATCAAAAGTATCCAAAAATGTTTTCTCCTGATCGCAGGCCTTCGGCTTCCCTGTGCTTCTCGGATTATATCGGCGCTACGGAACTCACTCGCTTCACTCGCTCAAACAGTCCTCGCGCTTATCGATATAATTCTGCGATGCTCGGCTGCTTTAAGTCGCGAGAGCACAAACTCACCGTCGCCATTCCGGACAACGATCCGGAATCTAGTGATAAAATTGGGGAAACTATTGAATGATTGAACCTGACGTTAGGAAAATGTAAGTTCTTTAATCATATGGTCCAATTTTCCTCTCCCTAAATCAGTTCGCATCGCTATTGCCGTAGCTTTCAGGTTTTCAATATCAGGATTTTCTATAAAGGAATGTAATTCCTGTTGTGTCTTTTCTGATGCAAACAAAATCATGTTGTACCATTCAGCTTTTAACTCCTCGAAAACATCCTGCTGATTTTTTAAATCAGGACGATGTATCCGCAGAAATTTTTTACTTTTTTCATATTCAACGGCTGCGTACATCAATAAAATTATAACCTTATATCTTTTTTCTAAATCTTCACGCTGACTTTGCAAGGCGTACGAACGTTTCTTTAAGAAATATTGAACCAATGTAGTTATAACTGAACCTATACCCAGTCCTGCGACCAAACCTGTCGCAAGTGTAATCCAGTTTGAAATTTCCATGATTTTTTATTGATTATTTACTTTTTAATAGGTAAAAGAATTAATCATTCTTTATATTATCATTAGTCATCTTTAAGTATTGTTAACTTGGATTAAATTATTTTATCGGCATTACGTTGGTAAAATAAGAGGTAGATTTCAAACAAATTTAAGAGTACATCGCTGTACATTCAACTTAAGTACGTGCGACTTATAGCAGCCGAGCATCGCAGGATTATGTCAACAAGCGCGAGGACTGTTTGAGGCGATAGCCGAGTTCCGCAACGCCGACATAATCCGAGAAGCGCAGGGAACCCGAAGGGCTGCGATCAGGAGTAAATGGTTTTGGTTACTTTTGCCAAAACAAAAGTAACAAGGCCCGAACAGTCTTTAGGAGATCCCGGATCAAGTCCGGGATGACGAGTTATTTTTTTTAGTAGCTAGCTCATTTGCTTACTTTGTGAGCCAACAAAGTAACAGGGCTATTTATTTCTTGGATCAATATACTGCTTCGGTTTAAGCAAAACACTAGCTTGACTCGCAATCCCCTCACCCCTACCAATAAATCCTAATCTTTCTGTAGTCGTGGCCTTTACACTGACTAGGCTGACTTTTATCTGCAAATCATCAGCGATATTCTGCCGCATGTCATCGATATGAGGAGCCATCTTGGGTGCTTGGGCAATAATAGTGCTGTCCAGGTTAGTGACTTCAAAGCCTTTATTATCAATGAGTTGTCTTACTTGTCGTAATAACTCGCGGCTATCGGCGTTTTTATATTCCAGATCAGTATCCGGAAAATGTTTGCCGATATCACCCAAGGCTAATGCACCAAGCAAGGCATCACTTATAGCATGCAATAAAACATCGGCATCTGAGTGCCCAACCAACCCCTTTTCATATGGGATATTAACCCCGCCGATTATCAGCTCTCGCTTATCTGCAAAAGCGTGCACATCAAACCCAGTGCCTATTCTTAAGTCTGTCATTGTTAAATTACTTATTAATTGTTAGCTAAATTATACTTTGATAAACATACTCGTCATTCCCGCGAAGGCGGGGAGCAGGAATCCAGTCCATCATAGCGATGCTGCATCGCTTAAAAACACTTCAGCCAATTCCAAATCTTCTGCTGTCGTAATCTTAATGTTAGTACGCTTACCTTCAATGATTAACGGTTTCAAACCTAAGGCTTCTACTGCTGCTGATTCATCAGTACTTAGCTGATTGTTTTCTAGCGCCGTTGTCAGTGCTTGTTTTAAAATCCTTAATGGAAATAACTGCGGCGTCTGCGCCAAGGCGAGCTCGTTTCTGTCCAGGGTCTGTTGGATTTGATCCTGGTTATCGATTCTTTTAACCGTATCAACGACTCTATTGGCCAATATTGCGCCTGAATTAGTTGCTAAACCTTGCTGGATTAAATGTTTTATAGCTGC
Organism: Arenicellales bacterium; assembly: GCA_028284225.1. Taxonomy (GTDB): domain Bacteria; phylum Pseudomonadota; class Gammaproteobacteria; order Arenicellales; family JAHEKD01; genus JAHEKD01. Next base: position 243,225 of record JANQSD010000011.1, on the reverse strand, counting down.
AACTTCAACACAGGGCCGCACGGCATCGTGCACCAATATCCAATCGTTGTCGCCGGCGTGACTTTGCAAAAAATCTAGTCCATGTAGAACGGTATGAATTCGCTCCTCACCGCCTTGATAATGTCCCAAAAACCGTGGATGCTGTACTCGCAGGCTATCCCAATGCTCATCGTTTTCAGCAATCCCTAGGGCAAGGCCATTGATTAAGTCACAGCTCAGCAGTTTATCAATGCTATGCTCTAATACCGTTTTCCCCGCTAGTTGTAAATATTGCTTCGGTATTGAAACGCCCATGCGCCGGCCTATTCCGGCGGCAGGAATAATGGCCCAAATACTTATTTGCTCATGATTCACTTGTCACTATTTCATCAGCGGTTACAATTCCTGCGATTATAACCGTTACATGTTTTCGCCGTGACCCCACAAATCATCAAGGCAGATATATTTAATCCCAGTCTGAGTGATCACTCATCGACCTACTGGATGGGGCTACACGGGTGTGCAATGACTTTAGCCATTACTAAACTGTTTGAGCAACAAAAAAGGCCCCTATTATTTATTGCTGATAATGCTCGCAGAGCGGAACAAATCGTTGAGGAATTCAAGTTCTTTCTGACAGATTCAAATCAAGTACGGTTTTTCTCTGATTGGGAATGTTTGCCCTATGATCGCTTTTCCCCTCATCAAGAAATCATCTCCAACCGCTTGTCAGTGCTGTCAGATCTAACCGAGTTGACACCCGGCATAGTGGTCGTGACGCTGGCCAACTTGATGCAAAAGCTACCTCCGGTAGAGTACATCAGCGGGTTCAGCTTCAAAATAAAAACAGGCGACCGACTGGATTTGAATGATTTTCGAAGCAAATTACAAAATGCTGCTTATCTTTCTGTTTCACAAGTCATGGCCCCGGGAGAATATGCTGTCCGCGGTGGCCTGTTGGACGTTTTCCCTATGGGCAGTCAGGCACCACTGCGGATTGATCTATTCGATGACGAAGTTGAAAGCCTCAAATATTTTGAACCCCAAAGCCAACGTACTACAGAAAAGATTGAATCAATCGAACTACTACCCGCACGTGAGTTTCCTTTGCATGATGAGGCCGTTAGCTTTTTTAGAGAAAATTTTCGTAAAGTTTTTGAAGGAGACCCGAAGCAGCAAACCATCTACAATGATGTCAGCAATCATCATGCCAGCCCCGGGTTGGAATTTTATTTCCCCTTATTTTTTGAACAAACCGCCTGTTTATTCGATTACTTACACCCCGATACCCTGGTGATCCAGTCCGAGGATTTATTTGATCAAGCCGAATTGATTCATGCTGATATCGAAGACCGCTTTAGTAATGCGAATCTCGACCCTTCACGCCGGGTCTTGCCGCCGGAACAACTTTATTTAAAGCCGAATATGGTCAAACAACAGATTAATAAACATAAAAACATCGTTGTTAACTACGGCAAATCAAAACACTCCGGCTTTGAGTTTCAAACTCATGAGCCTGCTCTTTTAGAGGTTGATCCGAAATCACAACAGCCTTATCAAAAACTTATCGATCATATAAAGGTAGCGGCAGATAGGAGAATTTTAATTGCTGCTGAATCAGCAGGTCGTCACGAAGCCCTCGTTTCAATTCTGGAGCAACATCAACTAGTGCCCAAGCATGTTGACGATTGGGCGTCTTTTGTTAATCAATCGGCCAAACTAACCACGTCGGTTGCACCGATTGAACGTGGCATGCTGGTCGGGGAAAGTGACCTTGAGATCATCTGTGAAACCCAGTTGTATGGCGAACGTACAGTTGTAAATCGCAAATCGACTGTCAAACATGACCCCGAATCAATTATTCGTTCACTGGCGGAACTTAAAATTGATGACCCGGTGGTGCATGAAAATCATGGTATTGGTCGCTACAAAGGACTTACAACCATTACCCTGGATAACATCACCACTGAATTTATGGTGATTGAGTATCAAGAAGAAGCCAAGCTCTATGTGCCCGTTTTATCGCTACATTTAATCAGCCGTTACACCACCAGTTCACCTGAAACCGCACCTCTGCATCATCTTGGCAGCGATCAGTGGGAGAAATTGAAGAAAAAGGCCAAAGAAAAAGCCTATGATGTTGCGGTTGAGCTTTTAGAAGTTCAGGCAATACGTGAAGCTCGCAAAGGTTTTAAATTCAAAATTCCTCAAGCAGAACTTGATTTATTTGCAGCCAGTTTTGACTATCAGGAAACCCTGGATCAGCATCAGGCCATTACTGAAGTGATCAACGATATGGTCAAACAAAAACCCATGGATCGACTGGTTTGCGGTGATGTAGGATTTGGTAAAACCGAGGTAGCGATACGTGCTGCCTTTGTTGCTGCGTACAACAACAAACAAGTCGCCATGTTGGTACCCACCACTTTGTTGGCACAACAGCACTTCGACACTTTCCAGAACCGTTTTGTCGGCCAGGCTATCAATATCCAGTTGCTGTCACGATTCAAAACAGCTGCGCAAATCAAGCAAACATTGAGGCAGGTCGCAGATGGGCAGGTTGATGTAGTCATCGGTACACATCGATTGTTGCAAGCGGATATAGATTTCAAACGCCTGGGATTATTGATACTGGATGAAGAACATCGCTTTGGTGTCCGCCAAAAAGAGCGCTTAAAGAAACTGCGTCATGAAGTCGATATATTGACCTTAACAGCGACCCCTATACCACGGACACTGAACCAAACCATGTCCAGCATGAGGGATATTTCCATCATCTCGACGCCGCCCAAAGATCGCTTGTCCGTACAAACATTTGTGCGTGAACGCAACAAAGGGTTGATAAAGGAAGCCATTCAGCGAGAAGTCCGTCGTGGTGGACAGGTTTATTTTCTGCATAACGATGTCCGCACAATCCCTCAACAGATGGAAGAATTACAGGCACTGGTACCTGAAATCACCATCGGGGTTGGTCATGGACAAATGCCGGAGCATCAACTCGAAACAGTGATGCAAAATTTTTACCACCGACGCTTTAACGTATTTATTTGCACAACTATCGTCGAAAGCGGCATTGATAATCCTGCAGCTAATACGATTATTATCAATAAGGCTGATCGCTTCGGATTAGCACAGCTGCATCAACTGCGCGGCCGAGTCGGACGCTCGCACCACCAAGCCTTTGCCTATCTATTAGTGGACAGTTTCAAAACTATCACCAAAGATGCACAAAAACGCCTCGATGCCATTGCATCCCTAAAAGAACTGGGTGCAGGTTTTGCACTCGCCTCACATGATCTTGAAATACGTGGTGCAGGTGAACTCCTGGGCGAAGCGCAAAGCGGTACTATCGATCAAGTTGGCTTTAGTCTTTACAGTCAGTATTTAAATCAGGCTATACGTTCACTCAATCGAAAGGACAAGCACATTGCTTGGGATACTCCAAGCAACAATAGTGAGATTGACATTGAGTTGCCTGCATTATTGCCTGAAACATTCATTCCCGATGTGCACATGCGGCTGGTATTTTACAAGCGCATAGCGAGCACCCAGAATGATAATGAATTCAATGAGTTAAAAATCGAATTGGCTGATCGTTTCGGGTTTCTGCCCGACCCGGTCAAATTATTATTAGAGTTGGCAGCACTTAAGCCTAAGGCACAGCAGCTCGGTATCACTCGTGTGCAATTGGGGCAAAATGGCGGTTATTTTGAATTTGTCGATGAGCCTAATTTCGACCCGATTAAACTGATTAACTTGATCCAGCAACAACACCAAACTTATCAATTGCAAGGCAACGGCCGCTTGAACATTAAAAAAGAGTTACCGGACAAAGATGACCGGGTTAAACAAATTAAGACCGTACTCAGTCAACTAGAAGCTGTTTCATAAATAGGATTTTTGGGTTTAGACGAGGCTTGAGATTCACGAAACACACAGTGTACACGCTAGTACATGAGCATTTGAGTGAATCGAATACAACGTATAAACACATAAAAGACATTTATGAGATAGCTTCTAGCTGATTAATTCGGCTCAGCGAATAACTAATCAACTCAATTACTTTAGATTTATTTTGTTCAAGAGTCTGCATAACCTGTTCAATACTGATCGGATTCGATTGCAGTCCCGCAGCGGCGTTGACGACGAGTGCGATCAAGACGTAATGCATACCTGCTTCGCGGGCCAATGCAGCTTCAGGCATGCTGGTCATCCCCACCAGGTCCGCGCCATCCCTTTTGTATTTCTGAATTTCAGCAGCAGTCTCAAGACGCGGCCCCTGCGTTACTGCATAAGTGGCCTGATCATGCACGTTAATAGCATTTTCTGCTGCACAATCAATAAGGACCTGTCTGAGCTTAGGGGTATAGGGATGGGTGAAATCGACGTGCTTAAGGCTATTTGATTCACCATCAAAAAACGTGTGTGATCGTGAATGGGTGTAATCGATCAACTGGTCAGGTATAACCAGACTGCCATCGGCAAACTCTGTATTGATGGTACCTACCGCACCGACAGCAATAATGGTTCTGATACCTTTTTCTTTTAGTGCCCAAATATTGGCACGATAATTAACTTTATGCGGAGCAATACTATGGCCATGACCATGTCGAGCTAGAAAAGCAATATTTTGATCACCTAATTTACCACTAAGCAGCGGACCTGAAGGTTCACCATAAGGCGTATTAACAACGTCTTGCTCAGTAATTTGCAAATCGCAAAGTTGAGTCAGGCCACTACCGCCAATAACGGCCGTAACAGGGTATGTCATCAGGCTACGCTTGGTATCAGCGGGGGCATTGCCATGCATATCTGAGAACGGATTTCCGGCACCAGTAAATGCAACTCATCAGCAATCATTGCCTCATCAAAGTTATCGATATGTATTTCAATGGATTGAATCGATTTTTCCACATCAAGCCATTTAAATTTGCGGCTATTTGCCAGAAAGATTTTTTCATAGCCTGTTGCAGTCAACATTTCGTCAGGATAAAACAATTCTTCTTCCAATTTTTCCCCCGGGCGCAAGCCTGTAAAAACGATGTCGATGTCTTTACCGGGTTCCTTGCCGCTTAATCTGACCATTTGTTCGGCCAAAAAGGCTATTTTGATGGGTTTACCCATATCCAGCACATAAATTTCGCCATTTTCTCCGAATGAACTCGCCTCCAGAATCAACTGGGAGGCCTCGCGGATGGTCATAAAATAACGGGTAACATCAGGATGAGTCACAGTGATAGGCCCGCCCTTACGTAACTGTTGTCTAAACAGTGGCACTACACTTCCTGCTGAATCGAGTACATTGCCAAATCGCACGATCACGTATGAGGTTTCTGACTCAGTATCCAGCGCCTGGCACAACACCTCAGCAACCCGTTTTGTGACACCCATCCAGTTGGTCGGGTTAACTGCTTTGTCAGTGGAAATGAAGACAAAACGATCCGCTCCGTATTCATCGGCCGCCAGGGCCACATTGCGTGTTCCCAGCACATTATTCTTAGCACCTTCACGCAGCTGGCCCTGTAAAATCGGCACATGCTTGTAAGCCGCAGCATGAAAAACAATATTAGGTCTAAATGCTGAAAATATGTGATTGATAAGTTTTTTGTCGCAAACATCGCCAAGGATGGTAATGAGTTTCAGCTGCGGATGACGTTGCGTGAGTTCATGATCAATCTTGTACAAATTAAATTCACTTTGTTCAAAAATAATCAGTTGCAGCGGATTAAATTCTGCAACCAGACGACTTAACTCGCTGCCGATTGAACCACCCCCACCTGTCACTAAAACCGTTTTGCCGGTCAACGATGCTCTGATTTCATCCCACTCAAGTGAAACAGGTTCGCGTCCAAGCAAATCCTCTATTTGCACCTCACGCATGTCATTAATATTGACCCGGCCGCTAACAATATCCTGTACACCCGGAAGGGTTCTAAAGTTAACACCCGATTCTTCACATAACTGAACAATACGCTGCATTTGCTTGTCATTTGCACTGGGAATAGCAATGATGACCAGCTCGATCGCAAGCTTTTCACATAACTCACCGATTTTTTCTGATGTTGCCACCACAGGAATACCACGAACTTCCTGCCCGACTTTGGCCGGATCATCATCAACAAACGCTACCGGGTCATACATTTGTGGAACGACGCGTTTTAAATCTCTAACTACCTGCTCTCCTGCCACGCCAGCTCCAACAACTAGTGCCCTGCGTCCCATCTGAGTGGAAAAATGCTGATCTTTTAATAATCGATACGCAATTCTTGAGGCGCAAAGAATGGCCATTAATAAAATCGGATAAAACACAAATACCGAGCGCGGTACATAGGTCAATCGTGTCACGAAGAAAATAACCAGGGTAATGATAATTGTGCTGAGTAATGTCGATTTAATGATCAAAACCAGATCTGGCATGGAGGTAAATCGCCATAATCCCTTGTGAACACCAAAAATGATGTAAACCAGCACTTGAGTAATGACTACATAAGGCAACAATAATTCGGCCTGCTGAACAAATACTTCGGGTATCACACCCATGTTATAGCGCAGCCAATATGCACCCAGCCAGGCAATAGGAATAGCGATCAAGTCGTGAAGAAAAACCTTCCAGCGCTCAACAACTGAGCGTAAGCGTTTGCCAACAGAAGCGATGAATGTTATCGGTTTATTTTTTATCAAGCTTCCCCCAGCCATAATATTTTTGACTCATCATCAACCAAATGGTGTTCATTTCAGTACAACCACTGTGATAATAAGCGCTATTATAAGGCTGATCAATGAAATGATGCCAGTGACTTTTGTATGATCCTCGGGATTTGGGGCTAATAGTTGATAAAAATGCTGCCGATGCGCCTCCCAGACTTTTTCACCGCGCAACATACGTTTTAGGAAAGTAATACTGGTATCAGCTAAAAACCAGGCAAATAATAAAACCGGGAAAATAATGGATAAATTCGACTCATTGTGAAGTTGCAAGCTAATCACCGCAAACATGCCGCCCAGCATAGTGCTGCCCGAGTCCCCCATAAAGACTTTAGCCGGTGAGAAATTCCAGTATAAAAACCCGCACGCCGTCGCCGCAACAGCTAAAAATAACAGACTTTCTCCCTGTTGCTGCAAATGATACAACCACACGGCCAAAATCAAACCGGCTATCAATGCCTGACAGCCAGCTATGCCATTAATACCGTCCATAAAATTGTACATATTAATAAAGCCAACCACCCAGATAAAACCTAACACATATGAAAACCCGGAGAATTCCAGGTTAATGGGTCCGATATTAAGTGTATTAATACCACCAAAGTACCAAATTGCAATTACAGCAACAATAATTTGGGCAACTAGACGTAAACGCTTGGATAAATTCCTTATATCATCAATAAAACCAACAATACCCAACATTAAAACAATAGCTAACCAGACTATCGAATCAACTCCTGACATATTCCCGGATATCGTCAACACAATAATGGTCAAGCAAAGGGTGACCATCATTGCTACGCCGCCGATATGCGGTACGGCCTGGTGATGTGACCCTCTATGTGTCGGTTTATCCAGCCAATGGTTTTCTATAGACAAGTTTCTGAACCAGCCGGTTAACAATACAGTTAAGACTGCGATAAACACAAAACCAATAATGGGTTGCAGCATTGTTAACTCAGATCTCGGTTAGGTTCGGTCAAAAATTTCTGTGCTTGATAATTAAAATCGCTGACGGCATCAATTGAACTGTAAGACAGATTTTTATTCATACGGTCAGCTGCACCACGGCTATATTCAGAGTTGCTTAATTTTAGCAACAATCGATAACACCATACGGGCAAATGGATAACCCGATCATGTCGATTCAAGGCTTTAAATATTCTAACCAGCATTTGTTTATAGGTCAGGGTTTCGCCACCGGTAAGATTATAAATTTTTGAAAAAGTCTGCGGGCTATTAATCACACTGATTGTGGCTGCCACCAAATCATCAACATGAACAGGTTGCCGTAAACCATTTGCTCTACCCGCCACCGGAAAAAAGCCATATTTATTGATAAATCGTGCAATCGTCGAAATATTGGCATCTTTACCATAGCCATAGATCATGGTCGGTCTAAAGATTGTGTAGTGGAGCCTTGATTCAAATTGACGCTGCAACTCAGTTTCTGCGGCTAACAGTTTATCTGCCAGCTTACGATCTTGTTCATCAATCGAATTTATTTTAGATTCGGCGCTGGTTGAACTAAAAGCAATACAACGTTTAAGTTGATTTTGGTCAGTAAGATTGGCAAGAAACGTAGGTAATAACCATAACGGTGCCGCATGAATCAGCATTTGCGTATTGAAGTCAGGTAAATCAGCTTGAGTCAGATCAATCTGCTGCCATTGACAATAATCACTGATTTGTGCAGGACATTGGCGGCGTCCAACTGCCATCACAGTGAAGTTATTCTGCGCCAGTTTTTTGACTAACTGAGTTCCAAGTAACCCACTGGCTCCTGTCACCAGCGCAGAATTAGTTTCAGTGCTCATCGAGAAATTGTCTTATCTATAAAAATTTTAAAATTTGTGACCGCATAGCGGCTGAGAATCCCGACATAAACCATGGCAGAAACCAGGCTGTTGTATTGCTTACGATAGAATTTTCGATAAAACCGCAACATGCCTTTGTGCAGGTACCAATTAACCCGATAAGGCCTGGTTTTGCTGCTGGCGCCTTTGGCATGCGTCACACTAGCCAGTTCAAAATATGCCACTTTGTAACCATGCAACCAAAAACGCTTACACCAATCCAGATCTTCACAATGCATAAAATAACCTTCATCCAGACCACCGACCTGATTTAGAGCATCATGATTGACCATCATAAAGGCACCGGAAATGGCTTCAACATATTGCTTGTCCTGGTTGGCCGTCCCGGCTTCATCACCGTAGTTAAAATCGGCCAGTTTTTCTTTATTTTTGAAAAAATTACTCAAACCTAAAATTTTAACAAACGTATTCTCAGGGGTCGGGAATCGGCGTTTGGAGGTTTTTTGCGCACTCCCATCCTCATTAAGTATTTTCACGCCTGCCAAACCAATTTGCTGATCCTGCGACATTTGCTCAACCAAAAACCTGATAGTGTTCTGATTGACCATGCAATCCGGGTTTACCAACACATAATAGTCGGCTGTGGTTGTATTCAAAACAATATTGTTTGCTTTAGCAAAACCTTGATTATCTGCATTTGCGATTAGATGAAGATTATCGTGCTGCTCGGCCAATTGCTTAATGTCTTTAAAGCTGCTATCACTGGAAGCATTATCAACCACATATACATCAACCGGATAATCGGAATCTAATATCGATCCCACACAACGCTCAAGCCATAGACCGGAATTATAGTTAACGACGATTGCTATAACTGAATTCATGCTCGAACTACTGTGGCGGTGCCGGTACAATCAGGGCATCATTGCGGCCTGATTTACCTTTAATCCCATCGACCAGGCCTTTGGCTATCATTTGTAGATTTTTTAATCTATTGGCAGCAAACAAGCCAAAGAAAATGAAAATCTGTCCAAGACGTACCCAGTCAGCCAGCATCCATTTAAAAGGCATGTAGCGTCGCCGATAAAGCAAAAAGCTATTCCTAAAAACATAGTAATACCGAAAAGCATGGTGAAATGGGACATTGCGCCAACGCGCCAGCCAAATTCGCGTTGTTTTTTCACCCAGGTGATGTCGCATTATTGCGCGGCAACAACCATAAGCAGGATAACCTAAACTCTTGGCCCGCATAAACCATTCCGTATCAACATGATCTATAAAAAGTGATTCATCCATCATGCCGATTTCATCCACTGCCGAAACCCGAATCAAACTGCCGGATGAAATTAAAAAATCTGCCTTTACATATGATTGTTCAGTGCAGGTAGTACGTGCAAATCGAAACCAATCGATTTTCACAAAGTCTGATAATTCATCATGCTGGTTACGATAGCGCGAACCAATTGCACAAAAGGGCTGGCTTGTGGTGTTCAGTTGCTCCACGACCTTCAACATCTGTTCCACCATATTCGGCTCAGGCAAACTATCCTGGTCAAGCAGTAAAACATAGTCACTACCCTGGCTACGGGCATATTCAATTCCAAGATTGTGAGCCTTGCCTAAACCCATATTCGCGGGCAACAACGAACACTCAACCCGGGCACAAACCCGGGCAATATCGCCGGCTACTTTAGAGTTATTGTCGATAACGATAATCGATTCGACTTGTGTTTTTAAACTGTCAATAACAGCGGTTAATATATTTATATCCGGGTTGTATGTGACTAATACCGCAGTGACGCTATGATTACCAACATTATCTGAATCAATGTTTGGCATGTATATTTTTCACGACGTAAATCGGCTTTTTCTGACTTTCATGGTAAGTCCTGATTTGTAATTCGGCTAACAGGCCAAAAACAATTAGCTGCAAACCTGCCATCATTAGAAATATCGCCAATAGCAGTAAAGGCCTGTCACCCATGGAAACACCAAACATTTTTTGCACTGTCATCACCAGGGCAATTAAAAAGCCAATGGCGCCGAATGCCAGCCCCGGCAAGCCGAAAAAATGAATAGGCCGCCCGGCATAATCCAGCAAAAACTTAACTGTAATCAAGTCAAGAATCACTCTAAAGGTCCTGGATATCCCATATTTTGAAGTCCCCATCGTTCGCGCACGATGGTTAACTTTGACTTCGGCAATTTTCACTCCCATCCAACTGGCTATAGCCGGGATAAAACGATGTAACTCGCCATAAAGAGTAATGTTCTTGGCCACTTCAGCACGCATTGCCTTGAGGGTACAACCATAATCGTGTAAGCGCACATCAGTTGTTTTTGAAATCAACTTGTTAGCGATCATGGACGGCAGCTTACGCGAAATAAATGTATCCTGACGATCAAAACGCCAGCCACAAACTAAATCATATCCCTGATCTATTTTCTCCAGTAACTTCGGTATATCAGCCGGGTCATTCTGCCGGTCAGCATCCATGGTGATCACCACATCACCGGTTGCATAATCAAACCCGGCCACTAAACCCGCTGTTTGACCAAAATTACGGCGGAATTCGACAATGACCACATTTGGGTCAGCTTCTTGTATGTCCTTCAATACGTTAAGGCTTTCGTCGGTACTTCCGTCATCAACAAATACAATCTCGTATTCATGCGGTATTGAATCAACTGTCTGTTTTATTTCTTCATATAAGGGTGGAAGATTGGGCGCTTCATTAAGCAGCGGCACCACAATTGAAATTTTCACTATAACTCCTGAAATAATATTTCGATGATTATATCGATTTAAGCTACTTGATGCGCCTGAGTCGTTAATAATTTTGAGATAACTTCTGGTCTGGCTAAATCATTTTTAATTAACCTCAGCTCGGGAAAACACCGACATGGGTCTTATCAAACAGCCAGTCATTCAGAGGCGATAGCCGAAGAATCTCCTAATAATAGGCTACACACTTAGACATCTATGCTATCTGTAGCAGATTCTTGCTCGTTATACTCGTCGGAATGACGGTAAATGATTGCTTTTTGAGTTATATCTCCGAACTTAGGTTAATTGAGAATCTGGGCATAAATATCAACCAGTTCCTTAACTTGTTGTTCAACTGTATTGATGTTCAAACTTGAGCTCGTTGACTGGTCGGTGCGTTGTTTATACGTTTGCGGATGGTTATCAATTTGCCTGAGAATATCGGTTAATTCATCTGCATTCCCCATTGTAAACTTAAAGCCGTTTTTACCATGTTCAATCACTTCAGCCAACCCACCGGCTTCACTGGCAATGACCCAAATGCCGACTAATGCTGCTTCCCGGGTAATCAGACCGAAACTCTCCGGCCACATCGAAGGGGCAATCAACACATCAATCTGGCTATAAAAATCGACCATGTTTTTTGAATCAAACTTGGGCAAATAGTCGACCTCGGTTGCCCCCCAAACTTCATTCCTGGGTTCATTAAGATTAAATTGAATAACCTTAATCTCAATATTTTTAAACGCATTATTTTCGACAATTTGTTTGAGAAAATAATAGCCTTTGTGATGGCAAATACTGCCTGTATAGCCGATTATTACTTTGTCAGTGGGTTCAGTAGGGCCTGAGTCTAAGGTAATTGTATCAACTCCGTTCTTATTGATAATGACATTCGTCACCCCATTTTTTTGATAAAAAGCCTGTTGATAATCGGAAACAGCCAAGACCCTGGCGGCCTTATTCAATAAAGACGTCAACAATCTTCGCCGCTGTAATGTTCGCTGCAATTGATCACTGGTTTGAGCAGCCACGATGGGACTTGATTGTAACTCATTAACAGGCTGGCCCTGTTTGTCCACAAGAAACTGATGATCCGACAACCACCAGGCATCATGAACCGTAACCAGAAAAGGCACTTGCAAATCATGGGCAGCTTCAAGTATTGATCCTGTTAACCGCTGTATACAATGAAAATGAATTAAATCCGGCTGCTTGTACTGGATAAATTGCGCAAATAATGCGCCAACTTGAGAATCATATTCCCTGTAATCAACATCCGGACCAACCGGCACGCTTACCGCTGTTACACTGACGCCATTATGTTCATATTCTGTTACTTGATGAGCATAAATATTATTAACATCACAGGTGAACACCGAAACATGATAGCGATCGCTATAATCGGCACAGATCGTTTCAACAATATTTTGTGCCACCACTGTCGCTCCGCCCATGGCTTGCGGCGGATATAATACGTTAACGATGACGATGTGCTGCAAGCCTGGATCAAACTGGCTGAAGCCGGAATTCTGCAAGTGTTGATGCTTAATTTCGCTTAGCAACCCAACAAAGGTTTGTGCGTTGTTCTCTATAGAATAGCGGGCTTTGGCAGCATCACCGGCAGCCTTACCCATGGATAATCGCAAGCCTTGCTGGCTCACCAGTTCATCGATGCATTGATACCACTCATCAACCGAGCCGGCGATGAATCCATTTTCACCGTGTGAAATCGCCTGCTTAAATACTTGAGTTGCCGAAGCCACAGTTGGAATACTTAGGGCAGCCGCTTCCAGCCATTTTATTTCGCTTTTGCAGTCGGCAAATAAACCCGGTGCCAGCGGTGCCAAATTTATATCAGCATGTGCCAGCACATCCAGGTATTCTTCGACTTGCAATAACTCTAACTTGGTTATGCGCTGGCTAAACCTGTTTAATTGATCTGGCAGGGTCAAATAACCGGCAATGACTAAATCAACGTCTTTATGATTAGCCAGGATTTTCTCAAGTGCAGGCGCGATTAAAGCAAAATCCTGATCATGCGTCTTAGTGCCGCTGCCATAAAATAAAATCAACCGATCCGGCTGTTTTACTGTGTTGATGCTTGCTAATACTTTTGCTGTGGTTTGATCCAGACCATTTGGCAAAATAAAGACTGTTCCTTCGCCTGTGACTTGCTCTAAACTTTGTTTAAGCGCAGTAGTAGTCGTGATGGCAAACCCACAACGTTCAATAGCTGTTCGATAAAGGTCCGCCCCTCTAAATACGGCTTTTAGTTCTCGTGCGCTAAGTTGGCCTGTGGTTTTATCGTAATAAGATTCAAGCGTTGATCTATCAAAGATCAAATCGTCAGTATCATAAATAACAATCTTGCCGAGCTGATTGGCATAGTCAATATTTGCCAACATTTTTGGATAACCCGGCACTCGGTAAAAAATAACCACATCATAGAAATTGATTTGATTATTAACTTCCAGGTAATTAGTCCAGTCAACCCAATGATTTCTAATCCCCAGTGAATCCAGCAGCTCCAGTTTTTGCTTAACCCTGTATCTGAAACACTGCTCAATGCTGGTTTCACACACAATCAGTACCGATAAATTTTTATTAAATACTCTATTTTCAAAACTGAGAGGCAAAGATTGAAGGTGGCTGGCACCGGTTAGTGAATCGGTTTGAATGAGTCCTGCTTTGCTTAACAAAGATTTAGCTGTACTTTTGACTCGCCCCAGGGAGTTGATGCCCAATAAAACCAGATTAAAAAAAACCATTAACGATGGTCGTCCGTGAATTCGCATCAGGGTTGCATCAAGACGCTTACGATCGAGTTTCTTTAATGCCTTAAGACGGTCAATCATAATCCTAGGATACTATCGGCTTATAAGGTAACTCAAAGTCATCCCGATACTGATCAAGGTTCGGATTATAATAAGGATCGCCATGGCTTAGCATATCGCCATGCACTTGCCATAAATTTGCTTTTTCATGATTGAGGCGGTTCAGCTTGTCGCCTTTATCATCGTAGCCTCTGGAAATAGACTCATAGTGATAAGCTTCGCAAAAAGGCGTGAAAATATTTAGATATCCCTGTTTTATAGCACGAAGGCAGAAATCAACATCATTGTATGCGATTTTAAATAGTTGCTCATCGAAACCATTCAATTGCTCATATATGGATCTTTTTACCATCATCAACGCACCGGTTAAGGCGCTCATGTTTTGAATAACATTAAGACGGTTGTAGTATCCGGTTGAATGGCGCGGAAACTTTAAATGCAAGTGACCCGCTGCGCCGCCTAAGGCAATGCCAACGCCTGCATGTTGGATTTTATTATTAGCAAAATAGAGTTTGGCCCCGACCACGGCAATTTCTTGACGTTGTGAATGTTCAAGCAAGCTCTGCATCCAGTCATGATTAATCACCTCGATATCGTTATTCATCAGAACAATCTGATCGCCACTCGATTCAGTCACACCTTTGTTGACCAGACTGGAGAAATTAAACGGGATATTATGCTCCACAAATTTGATTCTCGTATCCAGATCACAATAACGTTGCATAGTATCGTAGGTCAATGACTGCTCAGAATTATTACTGACACCAATCACTTCAAAATTTGAGTAACTCGAATTTTGTAATATCGAGTCAAGACACTGTGTTAGCAGCTCAGGTTTGTCTTTAAACGGAATCACAATGCTGACTAACGGCTTAGCAACAAGCTTGCGTTTGACCCTGTAGTAATTGACGACATTTCCGTCAAAAACGTCAGCTTCAATGCCCCTGCGCTCAACGGCTGATCGAACCGCTGCCTTACCCCGTTCGTGAGTATAAGGTTTAGCCTTGGTACTCATGCTCGTTGATGTCTCGGAACGACGCCAGTGATAAAGAATATGAGGAACATGTTCTATTTTTTCAGCGATTTCACTCAAGCGCAACAGTAAGTCATAATCCTGGGCGCCATCAAATTCACTGCGAAAACCACCAACTTGTTCAAACAACTGCTTTTTGAACACACTGAAATGAGTAATATAGTTATGTGATAACAGCAAATCAGGCGAAAAATCAGGCTTGAAATGGGGTGATTCATATTCACCATCTAAATCAATGAAATCTTCATCACTGTAGAGTAGATCAGCCCGGGTCTGATTAATTCGTTTGACTATTTGATATAAGGCGTCAGCTTCCAGTTCATCATCATTATCCAGAAGGCCAAGGTATTCACCCTGAGCCATCGCCGCTGCCTGATTAGAAGCACCGGAAATATTCAAATTTTGATCAAGAAAACGAATTTTGATTTTTTTATTCACTACCGATTTCAAACACAGTTTGGTCAACATCCTGGTTGAACAATCATCTGTAATACATAACTCCCAGTTACGGTAAGTTTGCCGGGTTACCGATTTGATCGCTTTGTTCAATACTGTCGGCGGCGCATTATAAACCGGCATTAAAATCGAAATTAGCGGCTGATAATCAAACTCAATGTCTGCTTCGGACGGCTCAGTGTTTTGTTTTTCAAACCACCAGCGTGCGTAGTTATCATGAGGAAGTACTTTTGTACCCAGCTTAACCATTATGAATAGTTATGATTACGAAAAGAGTTATTAGGTTTAGTGTACTTCACTGCAGCTAATTACGAAATCAAGAATTATTCAGTTGTGAAATTGACGCGTTCAACTCAGCAATACCAAATGCTTGTAGATCATCCAGCACGGAAAAATGAATCAAATCATAGCGCCGGTCCAGCGGTATATGATCTTTTTCATCATCATCTGCTGCCACACCTAATGAAATAAAATAATCGCCTGCAGCCAGGTTAGCTGTAAATGCAAATTCAATCTCAGTGACCTCATCCTTGGACGAAACACCCAGTAGTTGTTTTTTAAGTCTGTTATTGGTGCCGTAAACAGTTTTACCGTCAGTAGTCTTAATAGTCATTCCGTAAATAAGATTAGCAAACGGTTCACTAAAAATAGTCGAAAAACGAAGTGTCAGCCTATCGCCTTTTTCACACTGATGATTAAACTCAGCGCCGTTTTGCAACAGCACATAATCAATAATTTGCGCACGTCCGTCACCCCACCGATATTCCTGAGGATTATAACCATACCGATTCTTGCAGTGGTCTATACTGGCGTCCCGGCTTAATTCGGCTTGAATTTCAGCTTGGCTTAAATGCCTGACAGGTTCCTTAGTCGGTTTCGATTCTTGTTCTTCAGCTGTATCGTTTTCTGATTTAAACAACATATCCAGGTATTGATTAACCACTTGCTTGGGCTCACCGACTGTCTGAATTTGACCCTTCTCCAGAAATAAAGCCCTATCACAATGGCTGACCACACTTTCCATAGAGTGACTGACAAACAGAATCGTTACACCTTCAGATTTCAAGGACTCCAGCTTACGAAAACACTTGCGCTGAAAACGGGCATCGCCAACTGCTAATGCCTCATCAATAATCAAGATATCCGGTTTTAAACTGATTGAAACTGAAAACGCCAGTCGCACATACATGCCGCTGGAATAGGTTTTAACCGGTTTATGAATAAAATCACCCAAACCGGAAAACTCCATTATTTCCGGCAGGCTTTTTTTAAATTCCTTTTCATCGACGCCAATAATCGCCGCATTGAGCCTGGCATTTTCAACACCGCTGAACTCAGGATTAAATCCTGCTCCAAGTTCCAAAATAGCGGCAATTCTACCATTGGTTTGCACCGTCCCGGCTGTCGGCCTGAGTGTACCTGCAATGATTTGTAACAAGGTGGACTTGCCTGAACCGTTTTGCCCCACAATCCCGAAGGTTTCGCCCTTGCTTACACTAAAACTGGCTCTGCGTAATGCCCAGAATTCTGTATATAGTTTTTTTTCAGTGCTGCGCAAAGCCTGTATTAAGCGATGCACAGGCTTCTCATAGGTCTGATAACATTTACTAATGCTATCTACACTGATTGCCACATCATTTTTGACTTGCTCAGAGCACATCGGCAAATACCTTTTTTGTACGCTGAAACCACCACCAGCCAATGGAAAAAATAACAACTGCAATACCAGTATATACAGCAAGTACTCCCAGATTAGGTAACTTGCCCCATATCACTAAATTACGAAATTCTGAAATTGGCACTGTCAACGGATTTAAATACATCAAGGGACGTACCGTATCCGGCACGGATTCCAGCGGATAAAAAATCGGACTTAAGAACAATAGCACTGTGACCAGAACACCAATCACCTGGGATAAATCACGAATAAACACGGTGGTGGATGCAATCAAATAAGACAATCCCAGGCCAATCAACGCTAATGGCAACACAACCAAGGGGGCGAATATAAGCGTCCAGTTAACTTCATGCGAAGCTAATAAATGCGCAATTACCAATATCAGCATACTGACGCAAAAGTGAAACAATGCTGTTACAACCGAAACTATCGAAAAAACCTCTAAAGGAAATACTACCTTTTTGACGAATTGTGCGTTACCTGAAATAAGGCCCGGAGCACGGGACAAACATTCCCCCAATAATGCATGCAGTATTAACCCTGAAAACAATACCGTACCAAACTGGGCATGGCCTGCCGCCCCCTGCCAACGCAGCTGAAATACAAAACTAAATACAAACAAATAAACCAACAACATTAATAGTGGGTTCAAAAACGACCACAATAACCCGAACATCGAGCCTTTATAGCGTTCCAGCACCTCACGCCGTGCAAGTTGCTTGATCAAGCCCGCATTTTGGCAAACAACCTTAATCGGGTTATTCATGATCATTGAAGATGTTTAAAGCCATGAAATCAGTTTAGTAATATACTGACCATAGCTGCTTTTGCCATAGTCTTGAGCTGCTTTACTCAATTGTTCAAGGCTGATCCAGCCATTGCGATATGCAATCTCTTCCAGACAAGCGATTTTCATGCCTTGGCGATTTTCCAATGTTTCAATAAACTGCGAAGCCTGCAGCAATGAATCGTGCGTTCCCATATCCAGCCACGCTAACCCCCGCCCTAAAACCTCTACTGATAATTTTCTCTGCTCCAGATAACATTTATTAACATCGGTGATTTCTAATTCACCGCGATCTGAGGGTTTGATTTGCTTGGCGATATCAAGAACTTGATTATCATAAAAATATAACCCGGTTACGGCGTATTGGGATTTAGGCTGTTGCGGTTTTTCCTCCAGGCTGACCGCTTGTCCGTTTTTATCAAATTCGACAACGCCATATCGTTCCGGGTCATTAACCGGATAGGCGAAAACAGTGGCACCGTTTTTCTTGGCAGCCGCAGCTTGTAAGGACACTTTTAAGTCATGTCCATAGAACACATTATCACCCAATACCAGCGCAACATTATCAGCACCAACAAATTCGGCACCGATAATAAACGCCTGCGCCAGACCATCAGGAGAAGGTTGAATCGCATAAGATAAATTAAGCCCCATGCGTTCACCATCACCGAGCAATTGTTGGAAACGCGGCGTATCAGAAGGTGTCGAAATAATTAGAATATCCCTTATGCCTGATTGCATCAACGTCGACAGAGGATAATAGATCATCGGTTTATCGTAGACCGGCAATAATTGCTTAGACACCGACATCGTTACCGGATATAAGCGGGTACCGGAACCACCGGCCAAAATAATTCCGCGCATTATGCAATCGCTCCTAATCGTTGACCACTATATGTATTGGCAATTTGCCCACACCAATCAGGATTACCCAGATACCATTGAATGGTTTTATCGATACCACTGGCAAACGTTTCCCGAGGTGTCCAGCCTAATTCGCTGGCAATCTTGCTGGCATCAATCGCATAACGCATATCATGCCCGGGACGATCCTTAACAAAAGTAATCAATTCTTTATAACTCGATAGCGTGGTGCTTGGTTGTTTGGCATCAAGAATGTCACAGATGGTATTAACGACATCGATATTCTTAACTTCATTATGCCCGCCAACATTATAGACCTCGCCTTGCTTACCGCTGCAGAATATGGTGTATAAGGCACTGGCGTGGTCATCAACATAAAGCCAATCACGAATATTCTCGCCCTGACCATAAACCGGCAAAGGCTCGTGGTTAATGGCTTTTTGTATCATCAGCGGAATAAGTTTCTCAGGAAACTGGTAAGGACCATAGTTATTCGAGCAGTTTGAAATCACTACCGGCAACTTATAGGTTTCTCCCCAGGCGCGAACCAGATGATCGGATGCAGCCTTGCTGGCCGAATAAGGGGAATTTGGTTGGTAACGTGATTGTTCGGTAAATAATCCGTCCGCATCTAAGCTGCCATACACTTCGTCGGTAGAGATATGATGGAATTTGAATGCTTGTGCTGTGGCCGAACTCAAGGTTGATAAATACTCTCGGGCCTGTTCCAGCAATGTATAAGTGCCGACAATATTGGTCTGGATAAACACATCAGAGCCTTCAATTGAGCGATCCACGTGAGACTCTGCCGCCAGGTGCATGATGCCGTCGGGTTGAAATTCGGCGAATGCTTTTTGCATTGCACTGCGATCACAAATATCCGCCTGTAAAAAATGATAACGCGGATTATCTTTAACCGCTGCCAGAGTCATTAAATTTCCTGCATAGGTCAGCTTGTCAATATTTAAAACCTGATGTTCAGTCTGGTCGAGCAAATAACGAATCACTGCTGACCCAATAAAGCCTGCTCCACCTGTCACTATAATTTTCAAATTTTCGCTCATAACTAAACTTTATAATAATCCTGATACCAGCCAACAAAGCGCTGCAGGCCTTGCTCGATTTGCACACTGGGGTTAAAACCGACATCAATTTGCAGTTGGTCTATGTCAGCATAAGTTTCCTTCACATCACCATCAGCCATAGGCAAAAGTTTAATCTTGGCTTTTTTACCCAGACAACTCTCCAGCACCTCGATAAAATGCATGAGTTCAACCGGTTTATTATTGCCAATATTATAAATTTGATAAGGTGCATAACTCGACGATGGATCTGGGTGCTTAGCATTCCAGTGCGAATTTCCTTGCGCCGGTTTATCCGCGATTTTAACCACACCGTCAACAATGTCATCTATATAAGTAAAATCACGCCGCATATCACCATGATTGAATACTTCAATTGTCTGATCGGCCAATATAGCTTTGGTGAATTTAAAATATGCCATATCGGGCCGACCCCAGGGTCCGTATACGGTAAAAAATCTTAATCCCGTGCAGGGTAGTCCATATAAATGGGCATATGAGTGTGCCAATAATTCATTTGATTTTTTGGTAGCAGCGTACAACGAAACCGGGTGATCAACATTATGCTTGATCGAAAACGGCATGGTTTTATTCGCACCGTATACCGAGCTGGATGATGCAAACACCAGATGCTCAACAGAATTATGCCGACACAGCTCCAACATATTAACAAAGCCAGTCAAATTCGAATCCACATATGCCTGTGGATTTTCTAACGAGTAACGCACACCAGCTTGTGCAGCCAAGTGAATAACCGTCTTAAAGCCATATTCTGAAAACAAACCTTGCAGATGTTGATAATCGACCAAATCTAGCTTTTCAAACCGAAACCCCGACTGCTCCAGCGCCGCCAATCGATCCTTTTTCAGCTGCACATCATAATAATCATTAAGATTATCGATGCCGACTACTTGTTTGCCTTGATCAATTAAGCATTGACTTACTGCGGCACCGATAAAACCGGCCGCACCCGTAACTAAAATTGGAGTTTGATTACTCATCACTGCACTACCGTTAATCTTTTTCGTCATGCCGAGCTCGATCCGGCATCCAGAAACTCTTTAGGGAAACTGGATTGCGGCTAGTCTGTGCTGACTCTGGATCAAAGTCCGGGGTGGCGGATTCAGTACCACAATGACGGATATATAGACCATTACTCATAAATTATTTATCTAACCAACTTAAATAGCGATCAACCCCCTGCTCTACTGTCAAAAACGGTTGATCATAACCGGCTGATTTTAGCTGGCTCATGTCTGCTTGTGTGTAGCTTTGATATTTACCTTTTAAATTATCTGGAAAAGCAATATATTCAATCAGTGCTTGATCCTGAATGCCTTCAAGAGTTAACGACTCGTGGCCGTTCTTTGTCTGGAAATAATTAACAACGGCTTGCGCGACTTCATTAAAACTCTGGCAATTACCGGTCCCTAGATTATAGATTCCACTTAGCTGCGGATTATTCAAAAAAAACTGATTAACGTTAACCACGTCCTCAACCGAAACAAAATCCCGCAGTTGCTCACCGTGCTGATAACCATCTGACCCCTCAAACAAACGTACTTTACCATCTTTATTGAACTGCTTATAAAAATGATAAGCCACTGACGCCATTCGGCCCTTATGCTGTTCACGCGGGCCATAAACATTGAAGTAACGTAGGCCAACAACCGGAATAGTCAAACTTTCCTTCCTGGCACGCACATGTTGATCAAATGCCAGCTTGGAATACGCATAGGCATTTAAGGGGCATTCACACTCAGGATATTCTCGAAAATCTTTGCCAGCACCATAAACCGAGGCTGATGAAGCATAAATATAGGGCACCTTGAAATGCTGACAATAGTCTAGTAATGCCTTGGAGTATTGATAATTATTATGCATTACATAGCGACCGTCGGTAACCATCGTATCTGAGCAAGCGCCCTGATGCAGCACCGCTTCCAGCCCCGGGATTTTTTCAAGATCAATTATGTTTTGGTAAAAGTCATTTTTATCTCGATAATCAGCGATTGTACAATCAGCAAGATTTGCAATCTTGGCCGTATTGGTCAGGTTATCGACAACCAAAATATCATCGCCAGATTGCTGGTTAATTGCACTGACCAGATTAGAGCCTATAAAGCCGGCGCCTCCTGTAATGATGATCATTTTTGCTCCCTGATGCGATTAAGTGCATCGGTTATTTCAACAACATCAGCAACTGCCGTGCCCAATTTTGCAACCACAACGCCTGCTGCAGCATTGGCAATTTCAAGTATTTGTTCAATAGCAAGATTGCTGGCCAATAATGTGCCCAAACAAGCGATTACCGTATCACCTGCACCGCTGACATCATAGACTTCACGAGCTCGAGCTGGACTATAATGAATTTGTCCTTCTTGCTGATAAAGTTTCATACCCCGCTCACTTAACGTGATCAACAATTGTCCAATATTCAACTCTGTTACTAATTGACGCGCTTTATTGTCCATTTGTAAATCATCAATCACACCGCCGACAACTTGTTCAAATTCACTTAAATTCGGTGTGATTAAACTGGCATTACGATAACGTGAATAATCCTTGCCCTTGGGATCAACTGAAACCGGCAACTGATTTTCCCTGGCCTGGTCTATCATGGTACTTATATTTTTTAAACAACCTTTGCCATAATCGGAAAAAATCACCGCATTAGCTGTTGCAATCAAATCCTGATAATGTTGATGACAATCTTGTAGTAACGACTCATCCGGGAGTTGTTCAAAATCCAAGCGAATTAATTGCTGATTCCTTGATATAACCCTCTGCTTTACAGTCGTCTGATAATCAGGGCTTTTAACAAAAACGACATTAACGCCTGATGCCTTAAGCATTTGCTCAAGTTCGTCAGCATTATTATCTTCGCCGGTAATCGATAACAAAGTGCATTTGGCGCCCAGATTGACAATATTAAGCGCAACATTAGCTGCGCCGCCGCCACGTCGCTCACCATTGTTTACTGTAACAATTGGAACCGGCGCTTCCGGTGAAATCCGCTCCACCGCACCGAACCAGTACTGATCCAGCATCACATCACCGACAACCAGCACATGGATCTGGCTTAAATCAGGAAATGCAGGTGTGGCATTCATGCTCGACCAATGCCGTAATAATCGAATCCGGCATTTTTAAGCACAAGCGGATCATAAATATTACGCCCGTCGACGATCACCAGCTGACGCAGTTTTTGTTTTAACAAATCGACATCCAAAGCCCTGAACATCTTCCACTCTGTTACTACTACCAATGCATCTGCCTGGTCAGTAGCCTGATACGGATCGTTAACCAATTTAACCCCTGATTGGCCTGCAAATATGTGGCTCGCTTCTTGCATGGCGATAGGATCATAGGCTTTTATGCTGCCGCCTTTTGCCAGGATTTGTTCAATAATTACTCGGCTTGGCGCTTCACGCATGTCATCAGTATTAGGTTTAAAGGAAAGCCCCCAGATCGCAAATTGTAAATTGCTGAAATCCTCACCAAAGTGCGTTGTGAGTTTTTTAACCGGTACTGATTTTTGATCATTATTGACCGCCTCGACCGCAGATAATAGTCGTGCATCATAATCATATTGCCTGGCCGTGCGGTGCAAGGCCTGCACATCTTTGGGGAAACAGGAGCCACCATAACCGCAACCCGGGTAAATAAAATGATAGCCTATACGCGGATCAGAACCGATACCTTGGCGCACAGATTCTATGTCTGCACCCAGTTTTTCAGCCAGGTTAGCCATTTCATTCATAAATGAAATTTTAGTCGCCAACATGGCATTGGCCGCATATTTAGTTAACTCTGACGAACGAATATCCATACGGATGACTCGATCATGATTGCGATTAAACGGCTGATAAAGCCGGTGCATCACTTCAAATGAGCGATCACTATCCACACCGACCACAATCCGGTCCGGCTTCATAAAGTCCTCAACAGCTGCACCCTCTTTCAGAAATTCCGGATTTGATACCACATCAAAATCAACACTTACCCCGCGCTGCGATAATGACTGATTAATTGCCTGTTTGACCTTATCTGCTGTTCCTACCGGTACTGTCGATTTAGTTACAACGACGCGATAGTCATTAAGACTATCACCGATTGATTTGGCCACCGCCAGCACATGGCTTAAATCAGCCGAGCCATCTTCATCAGGTGGAGTACCGACAGCGATAAAAATGACTTCGGCATAGTCAACGCCTTGCTTAATATCCGTACTGAACTCCAGACGTCCAGCTTGTAAATTTTCCTGGACCAGGTTATCTAGCCCAGGCTCATAGATAGGCAATATGGCCTGCTTAAGACCTTCAATTTTATTGACATCGTTGTCAATGCACAAAACGTGGTTACCCACTTCTGCTAAACAGGTCCCGGTGACAAGACCCACATACCCGGTACCGACTATGGTTACATTCATGTTATTGAGTAAGGCGTTATAAAAGTGGGCTAATTTTAACTGTTTAGCCTTGTCAATTAAACCTGGAATCCGCAGTTGGCTACTATTAACCTAGAATCTGAATTTTAACCCGTTTTAAAGCCGCTAGCGCACTCACCGAAATGGTTAAAGACATGAACAAGTCTATTTACATTATGGCTCATATGTTTAAGTGTATTTCACAGCAGTCAATTGAGAATTCCAGGTTTAACTAACATGCGTTTGTGAGCTTAGCTGTAGAATTGAGATTAGGTCTATAACATCATTTCCAAAGAAAAAAGCGGCATTGCCGCTTTTTTCGTGCATATGGAATTTAGCGGACCGATCACTCTTCAAACTCTATCAGCTCACGGTTTTTCTCAATCACACTATTGCCGATACCTTTGACGGCCATCAAATCCTCGGCAGATTCAAAATTGCCATTTTCTTCCCGGTATTGAACAATTTTCTCAGCCAGCTTCGGCCCAACTCCCACCAGCTCCTCAGCCAGTTCATCAACCGTAGCCGTGTTAGGATCAAGTGCAAACGCCGACAGCGAGAATGAAGCAACTAAAAGATAAGCGGGAAAAGAAAAATAAGATTTGTCTAACATAACAACCTCCATGTTGTTGAATTTAAAGTCCATTAACATCCTTATGGATGCACCGCTAGTATTCAATAGAAGCTTGGAATTGTCAAATAATTAAAAAAATACCGTAGAGGTCAAATTTCAAAAGTATGATTTGACGTTGGCAAATAGCTTAAAAATCGTCCAGGATCTTCGTTTAATTCATTTTCTAAAATTCAGTTTACAGGGCAATCTAAAGCATCATAAATTAATTCGTCTGGATAGAATTTAAGCTTATACCACCTAATACAACTCAGGTTTATACCTGAGTGTCCTAGGCTCGCATCTGAGACTGAACTCCAGGGAGTGCGATGAATTAAGTTACTGTCTTGTTTGTCTTGGAACACTCCGTCCACATAGAGTTCAAATTGCGAGGTATCATTCCTCCAGCTTTCAATACCGAATACAACTCGGTGTTTACCTGCTGACAATCGATTTGAAAGCAGAACTTCACTTGTTCGAGTTGTGAATTCCTGATGAACACTATAAAACCTGACTTGAATCTTTCTTGATGTGAGTAATCTGATGGTTAATTGTCCTGGATGATCATATATAACCTTGTGCTCACTTAAAGTCTCCGGCACCTGGATATCAAACGCAAACGTCAAATCACTGCTATGAGAATTCAATCTGGGGTCAAATCTAATTGTACGTTTAGTTTGAGTGACGGTCGGAAACTGATAAAAGCGGCTGCTTTGCAGTCGCTGAACAGTCATTGCTTCCTTCATCTGCCTAAATAAGGCAGGCTTTTGATTTTTCAGATTATTGAATTCCCCGGGGTCACGAACAATATCATATAGTCGCCAGCCACTATTCGCAGTTTGCGAGAAATGGAATTTAATCAGTTTGTATTGTCCCTGGCGTAGTGCCCATTCTGATCGCCAGCGTGTATTGGGCTGCCTGGTGGTATACCAACTGGTTTGCCAAATAATAGGGACATCGTAACCGTCAACATTGTTGGCAATTACGGGTGCCTTTGAATTGCCATCTAATTGAGCATCAATGGTATTAATGTTCTCACTACCTAGAAGCTCCATGAATGTCGGCAGCAAATCCAGCGTTGTCATCATTGAGTCATTTGTCGAATTGGCTGGAATTTGATTGGGCCAATGAAATACAGCTGATACTTTAATCCCACCTTCTGATAAATCGACCTTGTCGCCAGATAGTAGTGAATATCGATCAGGGTTGTTGCCGTCCCTATGACCACCGTTGTCACTGGTAATCACAATCAGCGTATCTTCAAAAATATTGTTCGCTCTCAGCGCATCAATGATTTTGCCGACATTGTTGTCCATCTCCACCATCATGGCTTGCACTTTCCCACGGTCAGTCGTTAGATCAAAACCATAACTGGAATTATTGAACCCAGGGGGAATAAAGTAATCCTTATGCGGTGTATGTGGCCAAAAATTTATAAAGAAACGTTTTCCAGCCTGTGCTTTCGCATGAATATCAGCAACAATATTATCCGTCTGCCAGCTGTCCAGGTAATAAACATGCTCTCTTCTTCTACCCGTTTCTCGATATACGTCATAGGTTCCGGTTCTACCTATGACTTGTCCAGGCACAGGATCACGAATCTCGTATTCATCCCAACCACTGGCAGAGGGCAAATATTCGGATCGCGATGACCCCACATGCCATTTGCCATAGTGGATTGTGGTTAAACCCAACTTCTTCATCTCTTGCCCAAGATGTATGGTCTGTGAGGCATTCGGAATAGCGTTAAGACCTCGACTATACTGATCATTTTCCGTATAAACCTGCGGCCAAACATAGTCCAGACCATAATTCAAAGGCGAATTGCCTGTCAAAACGCTTGCCCGGGTCGGTGAACATATGGATGACCCTGAATAGAAATTCTTAAGCAGCATTCCTCCTTGCCTCAAAGAATTCATATGCGGCGTAATGGTATTAAACGACGAACCATTAACTCGATTATAGCCAAAATCATAAAAATCAGCATCATCCAGCATGATGTAGATGATGTTTCTCGGAGGAGTTGCTACAACCGGTACAAACTCCTGGCCATCATCTGAGTCTAATATAAGCTGAAGAATAGGGACAATGCTACTATTCGCATAAACAATAGTAGAGAAATAAAAAATATAGAATAATGTTAGTTTTCTTATCATTCATTAGCACCTTGCCCAGCGCTACCTATTATAAATCACGACCAGGTTTAGTAAACCTTATAATTATCAATTAAATTTTAATTTTTCAGGCAGCCTCTATTTAGAGGGCTTGGGTAATAAATGCTGTTCATTCGATTTTTCTGATTGATGATTATTAGCTAATAACACATCAGCAGTATCATTCTTTTTATACCAGTGCGTATTCGCTTTAACAGCCACTAACAATTTGTCCAGGTTATCAAAACCCGTTAAATCTAGTCGAGTCGTATCACTAAACACAACCGCTAATTTCTTTACTTTGCTACCATGCTTATAGGCCCTGATACTAACGATATCTGCCAGTGAATACGATTTGCTTTTACCCAGATGAATATATGTTAATCGATTCTCAATCGAATCAATCAGGACAGAGTCAGACGCTGCATGCTTCGTCCATTGAGCATAATCATAGGTTTTTTTAAGCAAAAATAAACCACCAAACAAAAGCGGAATCACCATCACTGATCGAATTGCTGGATAACTGATATAAATGAACAGTAAAAATAATTCTATCGATACTGCAATCAACCATGTCCAACCATGAAGGTGCTTAACCTGGTTGATATGATGGTGAGTTAATAGAAAAGATTCCTGCATTTAAACCAATTTATTGGGATGATTTTTATAGTAATATTTCATTATGTCGAGCCACCTTACTAGCCTTAATCTGTCTGTCTTTTAATAGATATCCCCATTTATTTGGGAATCATTCTCAATTATCGCCGACCCCATTTCTGCTATTTATTCCCGCTATTTCCCACACCTTAGAGAAAATATTTCATTGTCCTCGCGAAATACAATTCGAACAAACATATAAACATAACGAAAAAATTAATCCAAAATGCTAATCTTCTCGTCTCAGTTTTATCATCGGGTGATGATGAACCCCGAAATAAATACATAGTTTTATTATGGAAATACGCATAATAATTCCATATGCCAAGATGATAAAATACCAATAGAATAAAAAACGATGAAGTATTAACTTTCATATTTCCTATCGAAAAAATCAAAGGAAATAGTAATAAAGCAATAACGATAAAAACTTTACTATACCTAGAACTCTTCATTTTTAATCTCTTAGGGTCTAATTCTCCGTAGCTTGTTGCTACGAATTATCAAACATTTCGAACTCAATACCCCACCAGTTTACTGCGGTGTAGTTTATTATAATATAAAGCACTTAATTTGACCTGATTTCGGAGAAACAGATTGGATTATTGTAGCCAGAGTCCTACGTTCATGGGTAGAGAGTTTAATGGCAGGTTTAACCGGTTGATGTGTGCAGGCGACCAACCCAACAATCAGATTAACAATGAAATTTTTGACATTGCAATGCCGAGTATATTCAATTTGTGAAATATTCTTCAGTTGATCGAAGATAGTTTCAATCACAAATCGTTTTTGTAACATTAATCGATCAAATAAACTCATCAGTTGTGGTTTCATATTCTTTCGAATGGTAGTTATTAATCGAAGGTTCTGTGAGTGTAATGTTGCGTCAATACGCAGATTATGGCAAACATATATTGAGGTGGAATCAATAAAGACGATTCCGGTGGGTTAACCATAGTGTTGAGTCAGGTACGCACATAACAATACGGTCATCGTAATCATGCGTTCACCAAAACGAATATAACTGATCAGCCCCGGAAATACATCGACCATAGATTGACACACATATCGACATCACAGAATAATTCGACTAAATTCATAAAAGCACCAGCTAGATAAGTCAATTCATGAGGTAATTTATCTCAATTATCTTGCAGGTGCTTATTTTTATTAAAATTATTTATCTGGTCTCAGGTTAATTTGACATTATCGAAGTAAACCCACCTATACTATTTGATGCTCCAGCTGGAATTTTGAAGAAGTGCTGCGATAAGGCTTGAGTAACAGCACCCGTCGTAGCACCAGTAACATCCCCAGCCATAACCCCAGCTCCGAAAGATCCAACACCACATACAAAATTACATCCCATCAATGAAAGAATATCGAAGTAAAATCCTGCTAACGCTGACAAAGGTGCAAATTCACCAAAATGATACGCATCGTTCTCTGAGGCAAAACCATCGAAATTGTTTTGATCATGTTGAGTATTACAATTCTTACCTCCGTCGCAGAAATTATATAAATATCCAAAAGCCGCATTCGTTGCCCCCTCAAGACCATTAATTGCACCACCAACTGCTATTGTAGCAAGTAACTTGCCCGGACTATGCCCTGGTCCATAGCCAACTGTAATTAATTTGCTACCAGCTGCCGCCGCTGCGCCTTTTGAACAACTGCCACCACCAGCTTTGCTCCTTAAACAACCAATCGCACCATGCACACCAATTGCTTTTAATGTATCTACGCTTAATAGTGTCTTCGGATTTATACCAAATGTATCAAACAACCCTTGTGTTACGATATTTATGGCCCAACCTTTCAATAAATCATCCAGACCAGCACCATTTGAAAGTGCCAACATTTGTGACGTTACACCGGGCGGTACTCCAGTTATAGCACCTACTGCTGTGACGACGATATCAAACCCAATTTTTCTGTATCTCTTTCTCGCCTGACTTTTTAACTCCAAATAAACTTCATTGGCTGCTGCGTACCGATCCATCGCCGCATTGAATGCTGCCGATTGTTTACCTTGCATTCGAAGTTGATTTAAAAATTTTGCGCTGCATGTCAAACAACCAATCGCTGCCCTGGCATCGGCTAAGGCCTGGTCACGAACATGTTTAACATTTCCGCGTGATAAACGTCCATCGCTTTGAAGGACATCATTAACAACACCTATACGATTATTTAAATGGTTGATTAATCCAGGGTCAGTTATTTCAGTATCAGTGGTTGTGATAGTTGTACCAGATCCCCAACGATCTCCTTTTTCACAATTAGGCTCGCAACCATGTGTAACTGTAGTGGTTCTTTCGTAATATTTTCCACTATCAGTATCGTAATAATAACTTCCCCTACCAGGCACTCGAATTCGCTCAAACCCACTTGGATCGGTAAAGCTAAGTGGATTATTTCTGACATAAGAATAGCGATTAAACGCCTGCAAGTCTGTTGCACTGGGGATGATCGAGTCCGGACTTAAAAACCGCCCTATGACCGGATCATAAATCCGCGCATTCATGTTCACCAGACCGATCTCATCGTCCATCTCATGACCGGTAAAGCCGCGATTAGTAGAACTGCTGATCTCACCATCAGCTTCGGTCCAATCCGCATCACGGCGTTCACCCCATGGGTTAAAACTCAAGCGCTCCACAATATTGCCATCGTTATCGACAATTACATCGGTGGAACCTAAGTGATCTTTGAATAAATACTGCTTTTCAACCTGAGTGAAATTATCCGGATGCACACTGCCTGTTTGCTGGTAGTTAATCTCTAGCGTGGCCGCCCCGACCGGAATATAGTACTTCCAGTAAATATCAGTGCCATCCGCGATGTGCTCCATACTCCCGCCGCCATAGTAACGGGTGGTCTTACCCGACAATGTTGTCTTGGTAATGCGCTGAAAATCTGAGCCGTAGGTATAGCTTACCCCTCGGGCTTGGCCGTTAATCATGGCGGCCATCTGTTTAGGTTTATTAAACGCGGTCCAATCCACTGTGCGCTGACCGTTGTTAGTTAAATTACCATTGGCATCGTAGTTGTAGTTACCATAAGGATTGAAGACATTTTCAGCGACGTTAACGGTGCTATTCTGCTGAATAGAGGTGATGGCATGGGGGCCATAACCGTTCTCACCGTAATTCATGGTCCCCACATCGGAGCGATAGGTCAGGTTACCGAGTACATCATAGTCATAATTTACACGGGTGGTTACTTCTCCAGAGGTGGCTGTTGGGTCCGGTACGGTCGTGCGGCTTTGTGTCAACCGATTTAAATTGTCATACCCAAAGATTTCACTGGTATTTTGAAGATGATCTCGTCTGGAGGTTAAATTCCCCACATAGTCCATCCAGTAACTTAAGTCCTGAATCGGCGTTGCCCCAAGGTTACTTTGGATACTGGTTACAAAGTTACGCACCACATGGTATGAACGATTGATATTGACCCCATTTCCGTAATACTCCTGTGTCGCATTGCCCTTGGCATCCATCGCCTGCAATACCCACAAATCCTCATTACCAGTCTGATTAGTTTGTGATGTCACATTATAAATACGTGAGAGATAGCCCAGATTATTGTATTCGTAATGAATTCGGTCTAATTTACCCGGAAAGCCATTAATGTTACGCCCTGGATAGCGAACTTCCGCAAGCCTGCCGCTTGTATCGTAGCGCAGATAACTGGTCATGCGAATGCCGTCAATGGTTTCAAAAGTATAACTGGGGCGGCTTAAACTGTCATAACGGTGCTCACGCACATAGCCATTTGGCCCGTGGGTTTGATCCAATCGCCCTATACCATTCGCTGCGGTATCATAAGCCCAAGTACTGACTTGTTCATCCACTGTCCCGGGCTGGACGGTTCGTTTTGTTAGTCTCCCCAGTTTGTCATACTCGGTGGTAATGATTTGATCCTTAGCGTCTTTTTGCTGGATAAGCTCTCCCAACACGTTATACTGATAGGTCCAAACTCCCATGTCCGGATCATCCATCCATATTTTACGCCCGGCATGGTCATAGCCCATTCTGATCTGATTACCTTGCGGATCGGTGGTATGGAGCAAATTACCCACGGCGTCGTAGTCATAACTGAGCACATTGTTCTGATCATCTACCACTTGCTGCAAGCGCCCGACCACATCGTTAACCCGGGTCTGTGTTTGATTTAGGGCATTAGTCATTATTGTGGTCAACCCGTTGTACTCAACTGTGGATTCCGAGGTGTCTGCCGCACGGGTACGGATTAATCGACCAATAGCATCATAGTAATAGCGGGTCCAATAGACGTATTCACCTTCATAATACGGTTGGGATTCCTGAGTGATCTGACCTTTGTTGTTATAACGCTTTTCGGTGATTACTGTCCGCCCATCAAACCCTTGAGTTTCAACCTTTATATCCCGACCCAACGCATCGTAATATGTGGTCACGTCCGGTTGATTAGAGGCACGATGAATCGTTCTAAGCGGTGTAAATCCATACGCAGTCGTGGCCCAGGTCCCATCCGGATGATCGACACGTATAGCCCGACAGAATTGATCATAAACAGTATCGGTAACCAGACCATTCGCTTCGGTGATTGTAACCGGTGCATCACAGCGACTATGGTATGCCACACTCATACTATGCCCTAGAGCATTAGTTTCGCCCACTGCATGTAAACCACGGGCATCGTAACTCATGGTGCCGGTACGTGAGTCTATCCCCTGACCACTCAGTGTCGTGCCGACCACATTACCAAATCCGTCATAGGTATGCTGTGTGGTTAACTTAAACTCCGGCCGATTCGGCTCAACAATGATGGTCCTGGGTAACCCCTGAGCATTGTATTGTGTATGGGTTTCACGGATTTGATTCGGCTTGCCCGGCACATGATGAGTCACTTTGACTTGGGTCGGCATCCCAATTAACCAGTTGGCCGTATCATTTTGATAAGTGGTCTGGGTATAGGTATAAAAATTCGCACTTAAATCTATAGATTCATATGCACTTGGTCCAGCTCCTGACACCACCACTGACCGAATGGTAGTCGGGTTACTAAATCCATCATACCCGCTCTCGGTCCAGGTTGAACGAATCACACCGGATTGGCCCAGTTCGTATTCCAAACTGCGACTACGGCGGATACGCGGCGCATAGGTCGTCTTGCCACTGGCATGGCTGACCCCATCAACATTCCATACATCCCCTTGCTCGGTCAACGAGTTTTTACGTCTGATAAAATTAAACTGATTACTGAGCAGTTGATACGATTGGGTGGTGTCCGGCCCACCGGTAGGGGTAATGGCCTCAGCATGATACGCATATTGCTGTTTGGTTATGCCTGTCGCCGGAAATTGCTGGTAGAAGTTTTTAACCGTTAATACGTCATTTTGGGGGTCCCATACCCGTCGTTGCAAAAACCCCTGAAAACCCCGTTTGCCATCATTAGTGGCATTGTAATAAAAATACTGCAATCGATAATCCCCGCCCACGCCATTACTGTGCCAGGTATTGGCCACCACCTGCATTGGGCCTATCACCTTGCGACTTCTAAATGAGGGGGTTGGTGACCAGGCCGGGAAAAAATTATAGACCGACCTATCCATCATCGATTTATAGCTAATCGTGGTTTCGGCATCCAGACTATCAATGACTTTAATCAGCAAGTCTGCCGGTTTGGTGCGGCCAAAGTAGGCCTCGTTCGTGATGACGCCATGACGGTTCTTAACCGCCATCATGTTATCCACCGCCCCGTCTGCATTAATGTCCAACAGTTGACCATAATGCATCGGCAGGTTCTGCAGGTTCGAATTCATGTTATATAACCAACCACGCAGGTTATACGCATCATCGCGGCGCCAGCCACTACCCGTGTTCAGATACGTGTACTTATGTGCTGTCCCTGCCCCATTGATATAGGCCACTACTCTATCCACCAAACCATCGTTATTCACATCGATAAAGGTACTGGTAGGCACATGCTGACCGTCACCATAGTAAACACGCAGTCCCCAACCCTTTAACTGATAACCCGTATCCTTGACGAAGCTGCGACCGGTGTTTAACCAAGTGTCCCGATATAACTGCTGGTTTTGGGGATCGATATAGGATTTCACCCAATCCACCAGCCCATCACCATTGACATCGAGAAAAATACCCCGGCGAAGTGGACTACTATCACTGAATCGGGTGTGATCAGTTATATAGTCCGGCAGATTATAATGATTCGCACTCTGCCAACCGCTGCCGGTGTTCAGCCAGACATTGCGATGAGTACCGCCCTGCCACAATAATGATTGTATTAAATCTACTAATCCATCGCCATTGATATCAATGAGTTCGGTTTTAGGCAGCGAATAACACACCCCGTTGCTGCGCTTAAAGTCATCAATAATCGCCGCTGCGGGTAATTGATAACTCGTGTTATGCACCCAGCGTGAACCGTTATTAACCCAGGTATTACGAATCGAAGCTCCGTCAGGACGGATATATGAACGGACCCAATCCGGTAAGCCATCACCATTGACATCAATCAAAGTGGCTTTGTTCATTCCACCAGTCACTTGGCAGGATGTCGGTGGCCCCGGATCGACCCAACTTCCCCAGGAATAATCACGCATAAAGGACGGCGGTACAAACGTCGTGGACTTCACCCAGTTGAACCCGGTTCGATCATTAATCCACACTTCTGCCGGTTGATCACCATTCACTTTAACGGATTTGATAATGTCGATATAACCATCACCATTGACATCCGCATATGCCCCTCGGGTGATTTCTTCACCTAACGGCGCATGGCCTCGGCTAGTGCGGTAATCGCGCATAATGATCGGCACAGATCTACCCGTATTGCTCCACCCTGAGCCGGTATTACGCCAAATGCGGTTGGTCACACTGCCGTTGGAATCCTTAAAGGATTCGATGAAATCCACATACCCGTCACTATTAGCATCGACAAAATCACCGCGCATCAGCTCCGCGTTCTTATTCGGATTTTGACTATCACGCAAAGACTGGTAGTCATAGATCGGCACCGGCAGTTCATAACTTTGATTACTGGCTTCAAACCCTTTACCGCTATTGCGCCAGTTCAATTCATGACGCGACAGGCAATTACCACTAAAACCACATTGCTGAATATCGGTAAGCCGCGATACACCACTGATAGGTGAAGTCTCATAGGCAAAACGGTATTCCTTCACCAAATTATTGTCGATGTAGGTTTTAATACGGTGCAATAAGTGCTTGCTCTCGCGCTTATAACCATAATCATAATAAATCCGTTTATCCGCCCGCACTCGATATTCAAACACCGCTTTACGATTACCCAGATCCGATCCCCGGCCCGTCCACAACACTTCCTTAGGCAGCCAGGTCTCACCAGCAAGATGTTGATAATAATACCGAATGATATTGCCTGAACGATCATGCTCTGAGCTTAAATACCAGCGCAAATTCACTGTGTTACCGTTATTCGGCACCGCTGATTTCCAGCCGTAAACGCGCCGTTCACCGTCACGTGAATAAACCGTAAAGTAACGGGTTGTACTACCCGTTTGGGTATAGACAATCTTAGCGAATGAATCCAGCTCTGTGCGGTATACCGCACCGTTAGCCCAATGTGTGCCGCTGGAAAGAATCAGACGCTGGCTGTCCAGACATAACTTATCCGCTGTGGTGTAACGCACACCGGTGGCTTTACCATCGGTGGCATGTGAACCGCCACAGCGATGAATCATCGAGGTAAATCCGCTTAACCCGAATCCCACCCCCATCAAACCATTTCCCCCCTGGCTGCTATAACCAACCGCTAACTCCGGGCTCATGCCCGCCACCCCAGCCGGTACTGATATTGGTATGCTATAGGTCCCCGCCCCTGAATCACTGACTGAAAAACTGCCCGGAGTGACACCGGGATATTCTGCATAAGCCGTTTTTAAAGAAAAGAAAATAAAAAAAACAAATGCTGACCAAATGCCATGTGTGAATCGCATAAATAAAACCCTTGTCATTTATATTTATGAAAGCAGGAATTCTAAACTATTTTTAATGAAAAAATGTGGTATTTGCCACATTTTGACAATTTATTTTAGTTTCATATTAAAGTCATATAGTTATCAATGAAAATAAAAGTCGATGGTAAAAAGTTAACTTAAATTGTTGTTTGTTTAGGATTAGTTGATTCACAAACGCGCATATGTATCACTACTTTACATTTGATCAGGGTATATTTATCTGTCGGGTTTTTGTTTAGGTTTCTGGATTCCCGCTCTTCGCCTTCGCAGGGACAGGCTGCGCGAGAATGGCGGGGAGTAGCCTAATGAGAAAGGTATATTAGATTAACAAAATAATTATCGCTAATAGACAGATTCTGTAACTGAGAAGAAGAAACTCCTTTTTAGGGATAAATGTTAGTGACAAGATAGGCACCATGTATCGCCGCGTCGTTTTCGACTCTTTATGCCTTTTGGGTACTCGCAACGACTCTAGAGATATTGTCGACTAACTCTTAGTTAATTTCCTGATGTCAGAAAGAACAAAGATAGCCGAACCGGACACTCTGGGCTGTCTTTCGGAAATTATTTATTATGTTGCCAGTTCTTGCTGGTTTTTGATTTTGTCCAGTCGTTCTTGGGCGTCTTTGGCTTGTTGTTGGGCTTTTTTCATTTCGCCACGTGTGCGTAATCTCGCAGCCATGCTGATCAAATAGCCGAGAATTAAACCAATGCCCAGCGAGACAAAGATAGCGAGATAAACCTGGGTTTCGGTGGACAGGCCGGCATAGTAATTGATGCTAACCAGTTGCTGGTTTTTTTGCGCGAAAGTGAAAGCCAGCACAAAAAAGACCAATAACAACAGGATATTGATAATCTTTTTCATAAGATGATTATCGCATTATTCGGTTATCGGTCAACCCTTTCCCGAAGTTCACGGCCGGGTTTAAAGTGCGGCACATGTTTGGCCGGCACATAAACACGATCACCGGTTTTTGGATTCCGCCCTACCCGTTCCGGGCGATAGTGCAGCGATAAGCTGCCAAACCCCCGAATTTCAACGCGCTCGCCATTGGCGAGCGCGTTGCAGACATAGTCCAGAATTTGATTAACAGCAAACTCAACATCCCTGTAAGCTAAATGTGGCTGTTGCTCTGCCAATTGTTCAATTAATTCAG
This sequence comes from Arenicellales bacterium, assembly GCA_028284225.1. Lineage (GTDB taxonomy): Bacteria > Pseudomonadota > Gammaproteobacteria > Arenicellales > JAHEKD01 > JAHEKD01. The sequence continues at coordinate 206,209 of JANQSD010000011.1, read as the reverse complement.
ATTTTGTCATTCTTCAAGTCCTGATTATTGTTCAAGTTATCTTCAAGACTCTCAGGAGTCTGCTTCAGATGAACCTGCACCCATTAATTGTTCTTTTAGTTTATCACCCAAAGTCGTTGATGAGACAGATTGACGTGAATATTCTTCCAGCGCCTCATCTTCAAGATCCAGTTCAAGTGCACGGATCGATAACATGATTTTGCGTGCTTTACGATCAATACTGGTGATTTTAGCTTCAAATGAATCACCTGAATTAATGATTTTAGTCACATCATCAACCGGGTCGCGGGCAGCTTCTGATGCACGCATATAAGCATCAATGCCTTCGCCCAGTTCAGCTACAACACCACGCCTGTCTACTTCCTTAGCTACTGCTGTCACTTTAACACCTTTGGGATGCTCAGAGACATATTGTGTAAATGGATCGCCCGAAGCCTGTTTCAATCCTAAGGAAATTCGCTCACGCTCGGCATCTACAGCCAATACCACTGCCGTGACCTCGTCACCTTTCTTATACTGGCGCACTGCTTCTTCACTGGTCATGTCCCAGGATAAGTCGCTTAAGTGAATCAAGCCGTCAATACCGCCATCCAGACCCACAAATACACCAAAGTCTGTAATTGATTTGATATTGCCGGTGATTTGATCGCCTTTATTATGGCTGACTGCAAATTCTTCCCAAGGATTAGGCTGACATTGTTTCATACCCAGTGAAATACGGCGACGCTCATTGTCAACATCCAGCACCATGACTTCAACTTCATCGCCAATATGGCAAACCCGGGACGGATGTACGTTTTTGTTGGTCCAGTCCATCTCTGATGAGTGCACCAGGCCTTCCACACCGTCTTCAAGCTCAACAAATGCACCGTAATCAGTGATATTGGTGACTTTGCCGAAAATACGTGCTCCTTCAGGATAACGGCGTGACAAGTCTTGCCACGGATCTTCGGTCAGCTGCTTTAAGCCAAGCGATACGCGGTTTTTATCGCGATCAAACTTAAGCACCCGAGCCTGAATTTCCTGACCCAGTTCCAGCACCTCAGACGGATGCTTAACCCGTTTCCAGGCCAGGTCAGTAATGTGTAATAGCCCATCGAGGCCACCAAGATTAACAAAGGCACCGTAATCAGTGATATTTTTGACCACACCGGTGATGATTTGACCTTCTTCCAGGTTGGAGAGCAATTCTTCACGCTCAGCCGACATTTCATTTTCGACCACTGCACGGCGTGAAACAACGATATTGTTGCGAACTCGATCCAGTTTAATTAATTTGAAATCAAATATTTCATTTTCCAGTGACTCAGGGTCTTTGACCGGACGCACATCGACCTGTGAGCCCGGCAGGAATGCCCGAATATCTTTGACGGTTACAGTAAATCCGCCTTTGACACGGCCGGTTATGCGGCCGGAAACCAGCCCATCTTCGGCATGAATAGACTCCAGCTCTTCCCAGGCTCTCAAGCGCTGTGCTTTTTCACGCGACAGGCGCGTTTGTCCAAAACCGTCTTCCAGCGACTCTAGTGCCACCTGGACCACATCACCGGGCTTTACCGCAAGGTTGCCTTGATCGTCTTTGAATTGGGAAGCGGGAATCTCGGCTTCGGATTTAAGGCCAGCATTGACAATAACGAAATCGTTGTCGGCTTTTACAACTTCGGCATCAATAACCTTGCCGGGTTGCATAATTTTATCTTTAATACTCTGTTCGAATAGTTCAGCGAAACTTTCTGACATGGATTGTTCTCGGTACGAAAGTACGTATGTTAAATGTTAATCTTTAACAATACCTCATAAAGGTGGGGAGGCATTGTCACCATTACTTATCGATGAGCGAAACTATCTTTTCAAACACTTGTTCAATATTCATTGAAGTCGTGTCCAAAACGATTGCATCGGCAGCCGGGACCAACGGCGAATGTGTCCGTGTCGCATCTTGTTGGTCACGTAGCTCTATGTCCTCGACAAGGCGCGTAAGGTTAACATCGAAACCCTTTAGTTTCAACTGTTTATATCGTCTTTGTGCACGGCTTTTTGCGCTGGCGGTGAGAAAGATTTTTAAGTCCGCCTGCGGAAATACCACACTGCCCATGTCACGCCCGTCGGCAACCAGCCCTGGTGCCCTGGCGGCGCGTTTTTGTAAATCAAACAGTATCTCCCGAACCACAGGCTTACCGGCATATTCTGAAGCAAGCTTACCTGCATCTTCGTGGCGAACTTTGTCGGTTACATCTTCACCATTAATCTGAATAGCTGCACCGCCATCCTCAGTCGGAATAAACATAATATCCAAGGTGTTAATAAGCTCACGCAAGGCTTGATCATCTACGCTCGATATTCCGTTTTGATCGGCGGCATAGGAAAAAGCCCGATACAGCGCCCCACTGTCCAGATAATGCCAGCCATAATGCTTGGCGATCATTTGTCCTATAGTCCCCTTGCCCGATCCAACCGGGCCGTCTATCGCGAGAATGTAAACATCCTGATTGGTATTCATTACACCACCTCCAGATTTAACCCGGCTTGAACAGCTAACTGGTCAAACCCCGGAAATGACGTCGCCACGTTTCGGCAGTCATTAATTTTGATGGGTGCCTGGCTCGCCAGCCCAGCCATGGCAAACGCCATTGATATGCGGTGATCGTCGTAGCTTTCCACTTCACCGCCTTGAATCTGACCGCCTTCAACGATCATTCCATCTTCAAGTTCTTTGGCATCAATACCCAAAACTTTTAGCCCTGTAACCATGGACGCAATGCGGTCACTTTCCTTTACCCGCAATTCTCTGGCGCCGGTAACCACTGTTTGGCCTTTGGCGCAAGCTGCTGCGATCATTAGAACCGGGAACTCATCAATGGCCGAGGCAACCAGGGACTCGGGAATTTGTATACCTTGCAAATCACCGGAACAGACTTCAATATCTGCTACCGGTTCTCCTGTTGACTGGCGCGGGTTGAGTAAGTTGATGTTTGCACCCATCAGCTGCAAAATCTCGATTACGCCGGTTCGGGTAGGATTGATCCCGACGTTTTTAATCAGTAACTTTGAATCCCTGGCTATGCTTGCACCCACCATAAAAAATGCAGCTGAGGAGATATCAGCAGGCACATTAATCGCCTTGGCTTGCAACATTGAGGGTGGATGTAAACGAATGGTCAAATCGGCAGTTTCAATTTCACAGCCCATGTCCGCTAACATTCGCTCAGTATGATCGCGAGTTTTAACCGGCTCAGTTACACTGATTGGTGAATCGGCATACAGCCCTGCCAACAAAAGCGCCGATTTCACCTGGGCACTGGCAATTTCCAGCTTGAATGCCTGGCTGCTTATCTGGCTGCCACCGCTTATTTGCACCGGCGGCGTGCCGTTGGCACTGGCATTGATAGTGGCGCCCATGGCCGAAAGCGGTTTTATCACCCGCATCATTGGCCGTTTGCTTAACGATTCATCGCCAACCAGGGTCGAGTCAAATTGCTGGGCCGAAAGCAAGCCGGTTAGTAATCGCATACTGGTGCCTGAATTGCCCAGATCAAGACTTCCATGCGGAGCACTCAAGCCGCGCAAACCATTGCCGTGAATCACCAAATGACCACCATCCGGACCATCAATAAAAACACCCATTTCACGAAATGCGTGGATTGTAGCCAACACATCCATACCCTGGAGTAAACCGCTGACCTCGGTAACGCCATCGCATAACGCCCCGAAAATGACACTGCGGTGAGAAATCGATTTATCTCCGGGAACTGTAATTTCACCACTAAAGCGACCGCCCGGTTGAACTAAGTAATTAATAATCATTTTGATGAGGTTTGTTTTTGTTGCAAGCGTTTATCAACCAGTTCATCGCGGACTTTTTTAGCTAACTTGAATTCCTGCTCAATCGCCTGCGCATTCTCATTTTCAATCAGCGCTTGTAACGCTGACAGTTGAGTTTTGTATTGTTCTATCATATCCAGAATCGATTGCTTATTAGTCAAACATACATCGCGCCACATCACCGCGTCACTGGAGGCGATGCGGGTGTAATCCAGAAATCCACCTGCAACCACCTGAAAATACTTATCGGCATCCTCCAATCGGCTGATGGTGTTGACCAGAGCATAAACCAGCACATGTGGCAAATGGCTGGTGGCAGCAAAAATCTGATCGTGACTGGCTACGCTCATTTCCAACACCTGGCTGCCGACTGTCTGCCAGAGCTGCTTGATTTTATCGATATGCGCCAGATCATTGTCACTTAACGGTGTAATAATCGTAAATCGACCTGCGAATAATTCAGCAAACGATGCATTAAAACCGGAATGTTCTGTGCCAGAAATTGGATGAGCCGGAATAAAACGAGAACTATGCTGTTTTAGTGATTGACGGGCCACATTTACTACGTGCTGCTTAACACTGCCGACATCGCTAACAATACAATCATCCGCCAGATTTGGATAGATAGCCTCTAATTGCTGCCCAATAGCACCGACCGGCGTACCGACCACTACCACATCAGCATCTTTTACGGCTGTTGACGAGTCATTACTGTAATTATCGATATAGCCCTGTTGCTTGGCGTGCTCGAGGACTTGCATATTGCGCCCCACGACAACGATTTGTTCGACATCAGCCCCGGCCTGACGTAGCGCTTTAATCATTGATCCGCCGATTAATCCGGCACCAATCACAACGAGTTTTCTACAACTAAACATCGCTATATCGCTTTCGACAAAGCGGCCAACGCTTGTTGGTTTTCTTGCTCAAGCCCAATGGTAAACCTGAGCCATCCCGGCATTTGGTAATTACCAATCGGTCTAACGATGATGCCTTGCGCCAACATACTTTGGTAAACACCAAGCTCGTCACCCACTTGAACACTAACAAAATTCCCCTGTGATTCAATAAAGTCTAATCTTAAGCGTTCAAAGCCATCATAGATCACTTGTTTTTGTTGCAGATTCAGCTTAATACTCTGATCAATGAATTCCTGATCAAACAATGCTGCAATCGCGGCGTTTTGAGCCTGGGTGTTAGCATTGAACGGCAAGCGGACCCGATTTAATAAATCTGCAATTTGTGCTGATGAAACACAATAGCCGATTCGCAGCCCCGCTAAGCCATACACTTTTGAAAAAGTCCGGGTAATCACCAGGTTTGGAAATTCATTCAGTAAACTTAGTGCTGAACCATCTTCGGTAACGTACTCAATATAGGCTTCGTCAATCACTACCAGTACCGATTCTGGCAACGAATTTAAAAACACCCTGATTGAATCAAGACTATGGTAACTGCCAGTGGGATTATTCGGGTTAGCAATAAATACCAGTTTGGCATCATTAGCCAGGGATGACATTTGCTTTAAATCATGTTGCCAATGACTTGCCGGAACAATGCAAATATCAGCATTAACGGCTTGAGCAGCCAAATAGTAAAGGGCGAACGAATGCTGGGAGATAACGACTTTATCCCGGGCAGTTACAAAAGCTTTGACTAACAGTTCCAGCACTTCACTAGAACCGTTACCTATAGTTAGCTGATCACTGTTAATGTTAAGTTTTTGTGCTAATGCCTGCTTCAATTGGTACGCATTACCATCTGGATAACGGGCCAGGTCAACCGGCTGTTTTAATACTGCTAATGCTTTCGGCGAACAACCGAGCGGGTTTTCATTTGACGCCAGTTTTATGACTCGGTCCAGTCCGAGTTCACGTTTTAGTTCTTCCTGGGGTTTGCCGGGTTGATACGGGCTTAAGTCCGCCACTGCGGGCAACGCCACTGAGTATGGATCAAACACTTATAAAACTGCGGCGGGGTAAGAACCCAGAACTTTGTACATGCCTGCAATCTCTTCTAGCTGACCTAAAACTTGAGCAATGTTCTGGTCTTGGGCATGGCCTTTAATGTCGATAAAAAATACATATTCCCACAGCCCCGTACGTGACGGCCTGGATTCGATACGGGTCATATCCAGACCGTTAACCGCAAACGGTTCTAATAATTTATATAAGATTCCAGGCTTATTTTTACCGGCAATTAGCAAGCTGGTTTTGTCATCGCCACTAATCGGCACATCATTATGCCCGATCAACAGAAAACGAGTGGTGTTGCCGGGATTGTCTTCAATATCTTCAGCAAGGATATTCAAGCCATAAACTTCTGCGGCTGATTTACTGGCAATCGCAGCCGTACCTGTCTCCAGAGACACTTTTTCAGCCGCCTCGGCATTACTGGCAACGGCCCTTTTTTCTACCATGGACAAATGGGTCGAGAGCCAGCGCCGACATTGGGCCAACGATTGACTGTGTGAAAAAACACGTATGACCTTTGATAAATCCTGATCCTGACTCAACAGGCAATGACGAATTCTCAGTTCAACCTCACCACAAATTTTTAACGGCGTTTCCATCATCAGGTCAAGAGTATGAGTTACCGCACCTTCAGATGAATTTTCCACCGGCACCACGCCATAATCGGCATCATGTGTTTGCACCGCCCGGAATACTTCCTCTATGGTTGGCTTGAGAATAATTTCAGCGGATTTACCAAAATGTTTCTGCGCGGCTGTTTGCGTATACGTACCAATCGGGCCTAATGCAGCAACCTTGATTTGGGACTCAACTGATAAAGTGGCTGACATAATCTCCCGAAATACACGTGCCATTTCTTCATCGGGCATCGGGCCTTGATTACGGTTAATGACTTCGCGCAATACTTGAGCTTCGCGATCAGGTTTATAAAACTCAGCGTTTTGTGATTTTTGCTTAATCTTGGCGATATCAACGGCGTGTTCAACACGCCTGTTAATCAAATCCTGGATCTGTTGATCAATAACATCAATCTTTTCGCGTAACTCTTTGAATTCGTTATTATCGGTCATTTCTATAGCTTTAAACCTAGAATCTTCAGTTGGACCGGTTTTAAGGTGTGGGTAAAATATGCTGTTGCAAGGCATGGATTGCAGCGAGTAGTTGTTCTACTGACAAAATCCATAACACAGCAGCAGCGGATTTTAACCCGCCTTAAAGCCGGTAGCGCACTCACCCATAAGGTGAGCACATGAATAGGTATATTTACATTTGAATTCATAAACTTAAGTGTATTTCACAGCGGTCAACTGAGGAATTTAGGTTTCAAGATTATACCGCTGAACCACATCCGCCACAGGCACCACTGCCACCAACGGACTGGAATACATTGTTGAATACAAACGTGGCATTAACGCCATCATCGACAAAATCAATCTCGGCGCCTTCCATATAATTCAAGGCCACCGGATCAATCAATAAACTCAACTTGTCATCATTCATCTGATAATCATAGTCTGACTGTTGATCAGCAAATGTCATTCCATATTGCATACCACTACAACCTCCCCCGGCGACATATACCCTAACGCCAAGAATATTATCATCGGCTTCTTCCAGCAGCGAAATAAACTTCTGTTTGGCTGCTTGTGTAATATTAATCATGTCATCGATCGTCTGATCGTGCTTTACTAAATTGGAACTCGGCATAAGATACTCGTGTACTCAAATTACTGACTAGCCAATAATAGACGATTTTTTCACTCTAACAAAGCAATCTTGTCGCAGATAGAAAAAACCGGAGGTAAACCTCCGGTTTTTTCAGAGTTAAGTATTAACTGAGCTCAGCGCTGAATGTATAAACCGTCCATGATTTCTGCACCATAACCAAATGCTGATCCGTCCCAAAATGCGCTGTATGTACAGCTGGTGTTCTGCGCTCCCAACGAAGACGGAGTACAGATGAAAATATCTGAGCCGTCACCCGTGAGGCCTTGTGCCGAGTACGTGCCACGAGTACTTAAGTAGATATCACCATTTATAGGATCTAACCAGGCCGCATAAACATCTTCTGTACTCACACCTCCCAAGGCTGCATAGGAACCATCAAAATACGAACTCCAGCTGCCACTCGTGGTCGTCCCTAACGTGGTCGGGGTGAACAGCATCAAATCTTCATCTGATCCGGATACACCCGGCACACTATGACTACCTAAGGTACCGATTAACAAATTACCGTTGGTCAGCACATGCACACTGTCTATGTCTTCACCATTCGTCGTTAAGCCCACGTCCGAACCGTCAAAGTAAAATTCGAACGTACCACTGGTGGTGGTGCCTGTGGTGGTAGGAATAAACCGGATTAAATCCGAATCATCAACACTGCCTACATCCGGCAATGTGGTCGCCCCCACTACACTGAACACAATACTGTTATCGGCTAAAAAGGTGAACGCATTAATGTCCCGGGCCCCGGAACCGCTTAAGCCTACATCCGACCCATCAATGTACATTTGCCAGGTTTGGGTAACTGTATTAAAGGCCAGAATGTCTTCATCCGCAAACGACACCCCGCCCACAGTGCCACCGGAAGTTGAACTCATATAGATAGTTTCCTGACTGCTGCCGGGGTCATTCACGGTCCAGGTGAAGGCCACGCTATCGGTACCGCCATTACCGTCATCGACACCGACGGTGACATTAAAGACCGCTGCGGTAGTGACGGTGCCACTGATCACACCTGTGCCGGTATCGATACTTAGCCCATCCGGCAGACCGGAAGCGGAGAAGGTCAAATTATCACCATCCGCATCACTGGCCTGAATGGGCAGATTAACCGAATCGGATAATTGATTCACCTGATTACCAGGAGTGGTGATAGACGGCGGTTGATTAACATCATTGACCAGCCAGCTAAAGCTTTGAACATCGGTCAAACTTCCATCTGATACCGTCACTTCAACAGTGTAATTCCCTGCAGAAACTGCGCTCAGTGTTCCGGAAATCAGGCCGGTACTGCTGTTAATAGAAACGCCATCAGGTAGCCCGGTAGCACTATAATTAAGTGTATCGCCGTCTGGATCAGAGGCACTGGCAGACAGGTTAACCGAATCACCTTCATCATTAGTCTGGTTAGCAATTGTTGAATCAAAAGTCGGTGCACGGTTAACGTTGTTGACTGTCCAATTAAAACCGGCGCTGTCATTACCGCCATTACCATCGTCAACACTCACCACCACGTTATATGAACCGGCTGAATTAAAATCCAAATTGCCGGCAATGACTCCGGTAGATGAGTTAATAGACAAACCAGGCGGTAATCCTGTGGCGCCGTAGGTCAATGTATCGCCATCAATATCACTTGCGGAAACAGCAAGACTAATGCCGTTATCACCTTCTTGGTTAGTTTGATTGCCCGGATTAGTGATTACCGGCGGATTATTATTAGACGTAATCGTCCAGTTAAAGTTAACCGAACTGATATTTGTACTGTCATCAACATCAACAGTTACATTAAACACTTGAGGCGTTGCGGTAACCGTGCCACTAATTAAACCAGAACTACTGTTGATGGATAACCCATCAGGCAAGCCACTGGCACTGTAATCCAGTGTATCTCCTTCGTTATCTGTTGCCTGAATTTGTAAACTGTCGGCAGCGCCTTGCTGGGTGAATTGATCGCCAGGATTGGTCACATTTGGCGGTTGATTGCCTATTACAGCAGTAATTTCGACATCATCTACGGCTGCTTCCACCAGGCTACCGCCAGCGGCATCAGCCGCTTCGAACAGCAGGTAGATTGTTTGACCGGCAAAGGCACTGATGTCAAAAGACTGTTGTTGCCAGGAAGCATTATCAGTCACACCTTCCCCAAGTTCCTCCAGCACTTGTGTAGAACCGGCACCGCCGACTACGGTTGCTCTGAAGAAATCAGCAGTAGTTGCATTATTCAAGTGCGCCATATAGTAATAAAACGATAGACTGACTGAGCTTGCAGAAGCCGGTATATTGATATTGGGTGAGCGAATCGAGGTTACGCCGTTGTCGATATCGTGCGTGCCGACACTGGTTCCGGCTAATGGACCTGTAACCAGATCAAAACTTCCACTAACCGTTGTGCCAAGCTGCTGTACATTACCGCTGGTACTTGTTTGCTCAGGATTGGCACGCTGCCACTGGCCGGTTGTTGCCGTATCAGTACCATTTGGATTGGCGCTCCAGCCTTGATCAGATTCAAAATTGTCGGAAAAAATCGTGGTTGGCAATACCGCACTGTTGTCGATATCTAGAAATACCGCACTCACTACCCCGGTGTTACCATTGGAGTCAGTGGCTTGCATGTAAACGACATGTCGGCCTTCAGACAAACCTGTGGTATCAATCTGAACTTCTATGGCCTCCACGCCTGAATTAAAACTGCCATCAGCCGGCGACATGGGCAGCCCTGTTGCTGTACCCGACCAGGGTTCAACATCGACGAAATATTCTGCCGATACAACATTCTGAGTGGGTTCTGTGCCGTTTGAATTATTGAAGCGCTGATCAGTCGCGGTGGCGCTCAACGTCACGATTGTTCCTGCCGGTACGCCGGTTGGACTGGTTGGTGAAGTAGACTGATTGATTACATCCGGTCCACCGGGAAGCTGATAAGCCGCTCGGGCCGCTTTAACGGCGTAAAACAAGGAGGGCAAATTATCAGACAAAAGTGTATTTTCAAAATAACTGCAACTTTCAAAAAATTGTGTGCCCAACTCAAATGTATAAGCCGGCAGGCCCAGGTCGCCGTAAGCAAAACTGGTTGTAGTGCCGTCTGTTGGATATAAGCCTATTGATTGCTGCGGCGTGTGGCCATTAAAAAATGCCATTTTACGGCCGAAAGTTTGCAAATCCGTACCATTGGGGGCCGGAGTAGAGGTAAAACCCCAGGGCCACAGAACCAGTCGTCCGGAACTATGCACGTCAATATAAATGCCCATTGTGTCGTCAGCTGCCGGGTCTGAGACATTTGGTCCTCGGGTATCGGCAAAATTAGCACGCAAATAATTCATTACCGCTTGAGCTTCAGGCTCAGAACCCGGGCCAGCGCCGCGGTAAGTTGCGCTGCATTGGTCACCACTCGAGCCACCACAGCAATTCCACTGATAGTCAAAATTTCGGTTTAAATCTGCACCACGGTTATTACTTGTTGGGCTGCAATATGCGGTATTAACATTCTTGCGCCATAATAGCCCTGTTTCGGCCTGTTTACGGCCATCCGGGTTGGCGACCAGCATCAAATGAACTTCGTGATGATCCAGCATCCAGGTGGTATCAGCATCAACACCATAATTTTCAACCATTTGTACTGCAAAACGGGTCATCAACTCTGCAGTAGTGTATTCACGGGCATGTATTGCGCTGGTAAAGAATATTTTGGGCTTGGGCCCGGTTATTGCACTATTGGTCAATTTAAGCACCATCAGATCGTAACCGCCTAAACCGTTATTTTTCTCCCAACTGTTACCCTGATCAGTCCAGGTGGCTAAGTTCGGATAAGCAGCAACGATATCCTGAGCTGTTTGATAAGTTCCCTCTACAGTGCGATAACAGGCAAAGCCGGGAATGGTCGGATAATTATTCGCCTCAAACGCCCGCGGTGATTCTAATGAATCAAGTGGCTGAATTAAGGTATCTTGCCCAATAGTTGCTGATGATTGCGGCAATCGCAGTTGAGGGTTGGTGATATATTTCTGGGTTAACTCTTGATCCAGTTCAACCCGCATATCGTTATTGGCAGCAATGGCATTAAGGTTGTCATATTCTTCCTGAGTCAAATGAAAAATCAGATAACCTTTCTCATAATCTGATTGCATAGGCTCTAAACCTAAGCCAAACTGGCGCGCCTTATTTGCATCGGCAAAATAAACCTTGACGATGACTTCGCCATGCTTGTGCAACAACTCATCAATTGAATTAACCTGTGCTCGTACCGGCGAGACGAGCATTAAGGAAAAAACGAGGATTAAAAGTAGAAAAAAGTTATACGCAGGACCAGATTGGGAAAGGGCCACAGGTGAATTTTGAGGCTTCATAAGATTAATCTCCAACTCATGTGTTAAGCAATCTTTGATTGCGATGTCTCACCTAGACAACTGCTGCATCATTGTCAACACAGGAGCAGACCCCGTACGCCGAAAAAATATAGCATATTTTATCTTTTAGTTAAAATTAAATTAGCAAGAATCTGGATTTAATCCGAAATGTACAAATAAGAATCTATTGCAACTAAAAGCAAGTGCAAACCTGCATTACATGGTAGAGTCCTGCATCTAGCTAACTGATTTAATGTGATGATGCCTCGAGAAATTCATTGTGCGTTTTTAAATAAACCGGCGCAAGGCCTTGAGCGTGTGCCTTGGCCTGGGGAGTTGGGACAACGTATTTATGCAAATATTTCTGTACCAGCATGGAAATTGTGGCAAGAACGTCAAGTAATGTTGATCAATGAATATCAGCTCAATAGCATGGATGAAAAAGCCATAAAACTGCTGGAAAATCATATGCTTGGCTTTTTATTTGGCGAGGGCGATTATGTCGGTGCTTTACCAGACGGATTTACCCCCAAAGACTAAAAGAGTATTCTAATCACTGTATGGCGTTAATCGTTCGCAAAACAGCACGACTTTTTAAATCTTTACCTTGAAGATTGTGATTTAGCAGCACTCTTATCAAACGCTTACTTTGTTCAATTTCAACAGTGCTTTTAAATTCCTCATTCGCCAAAGCAATCAATGTCGCGCCATACACCTGCCTAGTCGACCCTGATGGTTGATCAGTAACCAAAACCGGCCCCTTGTCTGCATGATAGTGATAAGTCCTGTCAGCCTGAATCGGCTGGTCATGTACGTCATGTTCAAGCAACAACCCATAGCCGATTTCATTTAGCAATCTCTTTTCGAATAGTCTTAAAACAACCTGCCGAGGCTGACCCTCACGAAAGGCCTGCAATGCCTGATCATAGTGGTCAAACAAACGCTCGTGTGGATCATGGCGATGTAAAAGTCTGATTAAGAGCTCATTCATATAATTCGCACACAACCAGGACTGTTGATCAATAGGTGGTGCAAGCCCATTGGCTTCCGCACCGGTTAAAGTCTGCAGCTCACCTTTACCGGACCAGCTCAGTAACAACGGTTGAAATGGTCGAATTAATCCACGAACTTTCGATTTAAGTCGTCTGGCACCTTTGGCCAACAAACTGACCCTGCCGTACTTTTTTGAAAAAGCATCAATCAGCCAACTTGATTCAGAGTAAGGTCGTGTATGTAAAACATAACCCTCCTGATGCTGAACACGAACCGCCATTAGATTAGGTCATTCTTCAAGATAACCCAAGGTCCGCAATGACAAATCGCTCTCAGCCCAACCTTCTTTAACCTTTACCCAAAGTTGTAAATACACTTTTTTACCGAAACATTGTTCCATTTGCTGACGCGCACGTGTACCGATTTTTTTCAGCCGTTCTCCTTTTTTGCCCACAAATATAGGCTTATGTGAATCTCTGTCAACCCAAATTAAAACCGAAATACGATCCAGTTTTTCGGTTTGCTCAAATTCTTCAACCTGCACTGCACTGGTATAGGGTAATTCTTCACCTAGCTGCTGAAAAATCTGTTCACGCACAAGCTCTGCAGCCATAAACCGAAAAGTGCGGTCAGTGACCATATCTTTAGGAAACCCGGCGGGCCCTTGGGGAAGATAATTACTAATTGTTGTTAACACTGAATCAATGCCCAGGCCGGATTGGGCTGAGACAGGAATAATTTCATCGAAATCATGCTGTTCGCTACTCTGCTGGATTAATGGCAGTAACCGCGTTTTATCTTTTAACAAATCGATTTTATTAATGAGCAACAAAGTTTTTGACTGACTTTGTTTGATTAACCTTAAGACTTTTTTGTCATCTTCATGCCAGCCCCGAGCGTCTATCAGCATCAGATTCACATCCACTGTTTCCAGACTACTGCTGGCAGCCCGATTAAACACCCTGTTGAGATAACTGGATTCACTTTTGTGAATACCCGGCGTATCGACCAGCACCAACTGGTAATCTTCACGGGTCAATACACCTAAAATACGATGTCGGGTTGTTTGTGGTCGTCTGGAAATAATCGAAACTTTCTGGCCGATCATGTTATTAAGCAACGTTGATTTACCAATATTCGGACGTCCTACCAATGCCGCCCAGCCGCAACGATATTGTTCGCTCTGATTAGTCATCTTTTCGTGACTTAACCGTCAAATCGTCCAAGGCCTTTTGTGCCGCTTTTTGTTCAGCTTTACGACGACTGCCACCCTTGGCACTAAATTTCTTGTCGATATCTACGACACAACATTCGACTTCAAAAGTTTGCTTATGATCTTTGCCGGTAATATTGAGTACGGAATATTCAGGCACTGCATATCCCCTTTTTTGCAGCCATTCTTGCAAGCTGCTTTTTGCATCTTTTAGTTGCACAGCCGGATTCAGAGCATCTAATGTTTGAGCAAATGTTGTTTCGACAAACCTCTTGGCAGCTTGATCACCACCGTCCAGATAGATAGCGGCGATAATCGCCTCCAGCGTATCTGACAAGGTTGAATCACGATGATGGCCGCCGGACTTACCCTCTCCGGCACCCAGAATCAAAAAATCATTAAGTTCAAATTCACGTGCAATAGTTGCTAATGATTTTTGTCTGACCACATTGGCACGCAGACGGGTTAATACGCCTTCAGGCTGATCCGTAAATTTACTATACAAATAATCACTAACAACAAACCCCAAAAAACTATCACCTAAAAATTCCAGGCGCTCATAGTTTTTTTTGGACTTGCTGCGATGTGTTAATGCCAGAGTTAGCCAGGACGGATCATTAAATTGATAGTTTAGCTTGCGCTGCAGCTTGTCAAGGTCAGGTTTCAAGAGATATGGCTTTATTTGAGCATTAGACTAAATAATACTGTCTCCAATTCGATCCCAATTGATATTACCTTTATTCCAGTTAAACCATATAAAAAATGCTTTGCCGACGAGCAGTTGATCATCAACAAACCCCCAGTAGCGACTATCATTACTATGGTCACGGTTATCGCCCATAACGAAATATTGTCCATCGGGCACCGTAAATTTGAGCGCCCCGCGATGACCACCATCGTCCAATAAAATTTTATGGCTCACGTCGCCCAGTTGTTCATCAAGCATTTCTGCCAGCAAACCAGGCTCGCCAGCCTCAACTCCGCTGAACTCGCCGATTTTTTCAACGTCCAATGGCGCACCGTTAATAATCAAACGCTTGTTTTTATATTCAATTTCGTCACCAGGTAAACCTACCAGGCGTTTTATGAAGTTTATTGATTCATCGCGCGGATAGCGAAACACCACTACATCGCCACGTTCAGGTTCAGACAGAGGAATAACTTTTTTATTTGCTACCGGCAAACGAATACCGTAGCTGAATTTGTTAACCAGAATAAAATCGCCAATATGCAAAGTAGGCAACATCGACCCTGACGGAATTCGAAACGGTTCAGCTACAAATGATCGCAAAACAAAAACAGCCAATAGCACCGGGAAAAAGGAACCCAAATATTCATTCATCCATTTGGGTACATCAGCAATCTTATTCCAAACATAGATTGCACCAGTAATGACAACAGCAGAAAATAAAATCAGCGGAAAATCCATTTAAGAATCACCTCCGACCCTTAGAACCGCTAAAAAGGCTTCTTGCGGTATTTCAACTGAACCAACTTGTTTCATACGTTTTTTTCCTTCTTTTTGCTTTTCCAATAACTTCCGTTTACGAGTAATATCTCCACCATAGCATTTTGCAGTTACATTCTTTCTCAATGCCTTAACTGTTTCACGGGCAATTATGCGCGATCCAATAGCAGCTTGTATAGCCACATCAAACATTTGTCTGGGAATTAATTCGCGCATTTTTTTAACCAGTTCGCGTGCTTTGTATTGGCTTTGAGAGCGATGCGATAAAATTGATAACGGATCGACACGATCACCATTGATCATAACGTCAACTCTGACCATATCGGCCGACCTGTAATCGAGTAAATCATAATCCAATGAAGCATAACCGCGGCTGACTGATTTTAACTGATCAAAAAAATCCAGTACAACCTCACTCATTGGAATTTCAAAATCCATAGACACCTGACGGCCATGATAATTCATACTTTTTTTAATGCCACGGCGTTCCATACACAGTGACATGACAGCCCCGATATAGTCTTGTGGCGACAAAATATGCGCTTCTATATATGGTTCACGGATTTCATCGATAAAATTCTGATCCGGCAATTGCGAAGGATTATCAATTAATACGGTTTCACCATCAGTTTGAATGACTTCGTAGACCACGGTAGGTGCTGTAGTAATCAAATCAATGCCGTACTCACGCTCTAAACGCTCCTGAATGATTTCCATATGCAACATGCCCAAAAAGCCACAGCGGAAACCAAATCCCAGTGCCTGTGAAGATTCAGGCTCGTACTGCAATGAGGCATCATTTAAGCTTAATTTAGCCAGGGCATCACGAAAATCTTCAAAGTCAGCGCTATTAACAGGATATAAACCTGCAAATACTGGCGGTTTAACTTCTTTAAATCCGGGTAAGGCTTGCTCTGTAGGGTGATGTGCATTGGTGATTGTGTCACCAACTCTGGCGCTACGCACATCTTTAATACTGGCGATCACATAACCCACATCTCCGGCACTAAGTACGTCTGTTTTGGTTTTCTTGGGGGTAAAAACACCGACTTCATCAACCAGAAATTCAAGCCCGTTTGACATCATTTTGATACGATTTTTAGCACTAAGCTGACCCTCGACAACTTTCACTAGGGTGACCACACCCAGATAGTTATCGAACCATGAGTCCATGATTAGCGCTTTTAGCGACTTATCTCTGCCTCCGACGGGTGCCGGAATTTTATTTACCAGCTCTTCCAGAACAGCCTCTACGCCCTGGCCACTCTTGGCTGAAACCAGCAACGCGTCGCTACAATCGATCCCTACCACCTCTTCGATTTCCTGCTTAACTCTTTCTGGTTCAGCTGCAGGCAGATCGATTTTGTTTAGAACCGGTACCACTTCCAGCCCTAAATCAACGGCGGTATAACAATTGGCTACGGTCTGTGCTTCCACACCCTGTGCCGCATCAACGACCAACAAAGCCCCTTCACAGGCGGATAGAGACCGGGATACTTCATAGGTAAAGTCAACATGCCCGGGTGTGTCGATCAAATTTAGCTGGTAGACTTCATTATCCGCAGATTTGAAATGCAGGTTCACGCTTTGTGCTTTGATTGTGATGCCACGCTCACGCTCGATATCCATCGAGTCCAGAACCTGTTCCGACATTTCCCGGTCTGATAGCCCACCACAGATTTGAATAAAGCGATCCGCCAAGGTTGATTTGCCGTGGTCGATATGCGCGATTATTGCAAAGTTGCGAATTTTTGATTGCTCTGAAGCAGGCATATGAAATTTAACAGTGTCCGATTTTTAAAAGCTGCATATTGTATCTGTTTTCCCACCAGGCGGTAATATTAAAGATAAAGTCTATCAACAATATTTGCACACCGATGTCGCCAGAAAGGTTGCCGTTTTTTTCTGATTGCCACCCACTGAATACCGGAACTTAAGAATTCAATGGTAATTTGACCATTACAGGCAGTATTTAATAGATTGATGTTTTTCTGCCGATAGCGCTGAATTACTTTTTTACTTGGATGACCGTAACGATTCAGGTAACCGGCACTGAAAATAGCCAGCTGTGGATTAACTGCTTTTAGAAAAGAATAGGTTGACGATGTTTGACTGCCGTGGTGCGGCGCAATCAGCACTTCAGCCCTAAGTTTATCGCTATGTTTTAGCAACAGATTTTGCTCGGTCTGTTTTTCTATATCACCCGGCAACAACGCTGAACCGTAATCACTGCTGATTTTTAATACACAGGATCGGTTATTTTTACTATTGGCAAACTCCTGAGTAATAAACTCGAAATTAACCTCATCCCAACTCCAAGCGAGACCGGCAGAGCAAAATGCTGACGTCTCAACCAGATCTCCGGGACTGCTAAAAATCAACTCAGGGCTTAAATCGGAGTTTATTAGTGCTGATAAGCCTCCAGCATGATCGGCGTCGCTGTGACTGATGACTGCCGCGTCCAGTTTAGCCACACCCCTGGCTTTTAATAGCGGATAAATCACACTATCAAAATGACTAAACCCATCTTTAATTCCAAAGCCGGTATCAATCAGCAAATTTTTATCCTTGGTTTGTATCTGGGCTGCCAATCCCTGCCCAACATCAAAAACATCCAACCTGAATTCACCTTGTTTCAACCTCGGTTCGGGACTAATCACTAACGGAATAATTAGAAAACCAAGCAACCATCTGGCGGGCCAAAACCTATAGTATTGCCACAAAACAATACCGACAAACGCTAACAGGACACAAATCGGCTGATAAAGTGCCGGCATAGACCAGGACCAGTCAATTTCGACCAGAAAGGTTAACCATCGATATAAATTGGACAACCCTAACTGAGCACAATCAAAACACAGCTCTGCAATATCTTGCCAGTTAACAATCACCGATAACAATCCCAACAGAATCAATGGCAAAATCACAAAGGAAATCAAGGGTATAGCAATAATATTAGCGATTGGTGACAGCAAGGATAACTCACCAAAGAATAACAGGCTCAGCGGCAACATAACCAACGACAAGACTAATTGCAGCAACAAAATTTTGCTGAGCTTTTTCATTTTAGAAAAATTGGCGAATGCGGGCTTACATGCAAGATCGATCTGCGAATGAATAAATTGCAGCAGAATAATCCCAGCTGCTGCAAAGGAAAACCAGAATCCCACCGATAAGACTGAGCTAGGCCAGATACTCAAAATACTTATCAAAGCAAAACTGAAACATCGAATAAAATTCGTTTTTTCATTGGCTAATAGTAATACCACCGTAACAGCTAACATCATCCATGCACGTCGACCCGACAACGGCATTCCGGCTAGAAGTAAATAGACTGCTGCCAATACTAATCCAGCAACCCAACCTGCCTTTTGCGCGGGCAAGATTAAGCACATACGGGGGAAAACCCGCCAAGTCAGGGACATGATTATCGACACTAACCAAAACACCAGGCCGATGTGCAAGCCTGAGATAGCCAATAAGTGACTGGTTCCTGTGCGCCTCAAGATTGACCACTGTTGCTCTGTCATTAGACTTCGCTCACCCAAAGCTAACGAAATAATTAAAGCCTTGGCCGGGTCTTGCTTGACTAGGGCTTCGAGTTTAGTTGCAAGTGTAGCTCTGAATCGTAAATAGCTATTGGCTATAGTTAAACCAGGATAAACCAACTCCACTTTTCTAACAGTACCTGTGGCCTTAATGTTTTGAACATATGCCCAGGCTTCATAATCAAAACCACGATGATTCAATTTGCCGTGTACAGGTTTTAAGGCAACCTGAAACACACCGCACCACCCCGGGCTGATTGAGCGATTAATGGGGTCATAATTACCAAGACTCACCTTGCCCTTGAATGACTGTGATTTTCCCTTAAGGAAAGTTTGCTTAACCTTGACTAACAGGCGCTGATAATCAGCAGAATAATTTCTAACCTCCATCAAGCAACCAACAATTTCTAAAGGCTGCTTAACTAATGAATCGGGAAGATTCTGACTGGCTGAATAAAGCGCTGCCAATGTGGCCCAGCAGTAGCCAAGCAAAAATATTGTGATCAACCTTGAATAAAAGCGGTTAATAATCCACAGACTAACCGCTATCATAACGATGATTAACAACACTGTTGGTGAGATTAAATAGGGGCTGCGGTATAGGCAGAACATCCCTGCAAGCAGTGCCAACGAATGATACACTGTAAGCCTCCATGCTTATGTTTACGGGAACAGTATAACGCAGATATAGGGTGCTAGGTTTGTTAACATGCCAAGGAAACTGATTAAACGATATTTGCCTGAGCAAAGTGCGCTCAGAGAACAAAAAATTTTTCAGCTTTTTGAAAACTGGCTGGGTGATCCAGCATTGTGGCAATTATCCCGAAATTCATTTGCAACCGGGGTTGCAATTGGTTTGTTCTGCGCATTACTACCCATGCCGCTGGAAACATTAATTGCCATCTTAATGGCAGTAGTGTTCAGAGGTAATTTGTTAATTGCCGCCGCCCTGGTGTGGGTGTCTAATCCATTGACCTGGTCATTTATTTTCGGCACTGCGTATGTGCTAGGCGCAAAGGTTTGTTCAGGGTTCGATTTCTATCAATATGATTTTTTCAACGCTTTCCCATTAGCTAAATGGTATATTGAATTGTGGGCAGGTTGTTTAATTATCGCTCCTATTCTTGCTGCTACCGGCTATTTCGTCACGCTGGGATTGTGGCGCTTACATGTCGTCACTCGCTGGCGCGAACGTAAACGATTTAGACTAAAAAAAACCAAGCCATCACACTAACTCGAATATCACAGTAATATTTGAGAAATTTGGGCAATCTGAGAAACATGCTAGATGATAGCTCATAATACCAGTGGACCAATATCTAGAAGTATATTAATAATTCTCGGGATGATATTTCCTTTCAATCAATTCAATAAATATATGTAATATCTTAATGTGAAGTTCTTGAACACGGTCAGCAAATTCCCCTGCAGGAGTACAAATATAAATATCGGATAATGTTTCCAATTCATTGTTACCACGGCCGCTTAGAATAATTGATTTAATCCCGATTCTTTTTGAAGCTTTAACCGCTTCAATTACATTTTTACTGGTGCCACTCGTACTCATGGCAACCAGAGCATCTCCCCTTGATCCATGGCTTTCTAAGTATCTGGAAAATACATACTCATAACCATAATCATTAGCTACACAACTTATATGACTCGGGTCACTTATTGATACCGCAGCATATCCTTTTCGATTTTTGCGATAACGGCCGGTTAACTCTTCTGCGAAGTGCATGGCATCACACATTGAGCCACCGTTACCACAAGAAAAAATTGTTCCCTTACCTGCGAGTGTTTGAATCAGAATAGTCGCTGCATCATCAATATTTTGTAGCTCTTTAGAGTTCGAGAGTAGCTTTGACAAGCTGACTTTCGCTTCTTCTAAACTAGTTTTTATATATTTATTTATCATCTCTATAGTTCCACAACTAAAATGTATAGCCGAACTTCTTGAAAGATAATTTGGTGGAAAACTACATTAAGTATCTTGCCACCATTATCAGATTTCACCGAGCTTTGGTTTTAATGCTTTTTTGATTAAGAGCAGATTTTTATACTCAATTGCTGCATTATTTATTAGGTTCCGACTGATACAAATGCAGACAAACCATTAACCACTTATTCTAACGAAGCAATAAATTCATTAGCCTGATTAATGGACGCTTCCATTTCCTCAATTAAGCGTTTAACGTCATCGGAAACAGACTGATATTCAGACTGTAATGCTGCGACAGCAGTAGCATTAAGATTATGTTTCAGGAATAAAACTTGATCTTCGAATACCTCCAGGACCGGCGGCATTTTGCTTTCAGCCTGGCGCATGGCGCTGATCAACGTCTGATATTGTGCCCTGGTACGGCGTAATTGTGTCTCACTTTGATTACGCAAACTTTGGCTCTGATAACTATCCAACTCCTGCTCCCATTCTTCAAACAAATCCTCTGAGACTTTCTCAACCGAGTCGATACGTTTGCTTACGTTTTTAGCACTGGCTACGCTGGATTCATATTGGGCACTTAATTTATTGTAGGTATCTTGTAACTCACCACCAGAATAGTTCACTACTGAACCAAACTGTTGTAATGCATCTTTGAACTGTTCTTTGGCCTGTTCCTGGGAGTCCCTGGCTTCACCAACACGATCAACCAATATGTCTCGTTTATGAATGCCAAACTTCTCAAGGCCCGAATAATAAGCGCTTGAGCAACCAACAAGCACGATAATGAATACAAGCGGCCAGAATAATTTTTTCATTAAGGGTTTCCATTTTTGGTTTTGTGAAAGTGCGTAATGATATATCAAAATCCCGGTGATAGCATATAATCGGCGTTTGGTATTAATGTTATAAAAATGATGACAGTGACGGTTCTTGATAAAACGTATTCTCCCAAGTCAATTGAGCAAAAACATTATCAACACTGGGAAGCGAATAACTGGTTTGCACCTAGTGGTATAGGTGAATCCTATTGCATCATGATTCCGCCACCCAATGTGACGGGCAGCTTGCACATGGGACACGCTTTCCAAGACACCATCATGGATCTATTAATCCGTTACAACCGCATGTGCGGCAAGAACACGCTCTGGCAACCCGGCACCGACCACGCCGGCATTGCTACGCAAATGGTGGTTGAGCGGCAGCTTAATGCTGAAAACAAAACCCGCCATGATTTAGGTCGTGATCAATTTATTGAACGCGTATGGCAATGGAAAGCTGAATCAGGCGGCACCATCACCAACCAACTGCGACGCATGGGCGCTTCACCCGACTGGACCCGGGAACGATTCACCATGGATGAAGGATTATCCGATGCAGTAAAAGAGGTTTTTGTACAGCTTCACGATAAGGGATTGATTTATCGTGGTAAACGACTGGTCAATTGGGATCCGGTACTGCATACCGCTGTTTCCGATCTGGAAGTCCTGTCACAAGAAGAAAATGGCAAACTTTGGCATTTGCGCTATCCTCTGAGCGATGATTCCGGCTATCTGGTGGTCGCCACCACCCGCCCTGAAACCATGTTGGGAGATACCGCCGTGGCTGTTCATCCTCAAGACGAACGCTACAATCATTTAATCGGTCAATCTATAAACCTGCCACTAGTCAATCGTAAAATCCCTATTATTGCTGATGAATACGTTGACCCCGAGTTTGGCTCCGGCTGTGTAAAGATCACTCCAGCTCATGATTTCAATGACTATGAAGTCGGCCTGCGTCACGCTTTGCCCAAACTAAATGTTTTTGATGACAATGCTGCCATTAATTTGCCTGATACACCCTATCACGGCCTTGACCGTTATGACGCACGCAAGAAAGTCGTGCAAGATCTCGAATCACTGGATCTACTTGATGCGGTGCAGGATCATAAACTTATGGTCCCCCGTGGTGATCGCACAGGAGCAGTTATTGAACCCTATTTAACTGATCAGTGGTTTGTGAAGATTGAACCGTTAGCCATTCAAGCTATTAAGGCTGTTGAACAGGAACAAATTCGTTTCGTGCCTGATAACTGGCGTAATACCTATTTTGAATGGATGAATAATATCCAGGATTGGTGTATTTCGCGGCAAATCTGGTGGGGACACCGAATACCTGCCTGGTACGATGAAGAAGGAAATATTTATGTTGCCAGAAGCGAGCAGGAAGCTTTAGCCCAGGCAAAAGATAAGCTGGGATATGAACCCAGTCTGCATCAGGATAATGACGTCCTTGACACCTGGTTTTCGTCAGCATTGTGGCCCTTTTCAACCTTAGGCTGGCCCGAGCAAACCGATGAGCTAAAAACCTTTTATCCAACCAATGTTTTAGTCACCGGGTTTGACATTATATTCTTCTGGGTGGCGCGAATGATTATGTTCGGCATCGAATTTGCCGATGATATTCCATTCCATGAAGTCTATATACATGGATTAGTCCGTGATGCAGACGGGCAAAAGATGTCAAAGTCCAAAGGTAATGTGCTTGACCCGTTGGATCTGATTGATGGCATCTCACTTGACGACCTAGTCGCAAAACGCACTCAGGGAATGATGCAACCGCACTTGGCTGAAAAAATCGAAAAAGCCACTCGCCGACAGTACCCGGATGGCATTCCGGCATTCGGTACCGACGCGCTGAGGTTTACGTTCACCTCCCTGGCCACTCAAGGTCGTGATATTCGTTTCGATTTGGGCCGTATTGAGGGCAATCGAAACTTTTGTAATAAACTCTGGAACGCCACCCGCTACGTATTGATGAATGTCGAAAGCCAAAGGATGGGCCTAGAACATGACAATCTTGATTTCAGTGTTTGTGATCAATGGATTATCGGTCGCACACAGGAAGTAACGCAAAAATGTCATGATCATGTTCAAAGCTATCGTTTCGACTTATTAGCGCAAACAGTTTATCAATTCGTTTGGGACGATTATTGCAGTTGGTACCTGGAGTTATCCAAAGCGGTTTTAAACAGTGATGACACGGCAGAAAGCATAAAAGCCGGCACACGCCATACTCTGATTAATGTATTAGATACTATATTGAAGCTGCTTCATCCCATCATGCCGTTTATAACCGAGGAAATCTGGCAAGGCATCAAACCGCATTTGCGTGAGTGCGGACAAACTATCATGCTGGAATCTTATCCAACAGCTGATACTGACAAAATAGACCAACGAGCCAGCGATGAAATTGCCTGGGTACAAGCCGTTATTACTGCTGTGCGGACTATTCGGGCAGAAATGGATATTGAGCCGAGAAAATTGTTACCCGTACTTTTGCAAAATCACTCTAACGTTGATGAGCAAAGGTTAAAAGCTCATGGCTACTTAGTTGAGTCTGTCGGCAGAATTCAGTCAATTGAGTTATTGAATGAAGATCAGCAAGCACCTGAAAGTGCAACTGGACTAGTCGGCAATATGAAAATTTTACTACCTCTTGGTGCATTGATTGACAAGAATGAAGAACTTGCCAGGCTTGCGCGAGAGATTAGTAAACTGCGAAAAGAACTCGACAAAGTACAAGCTAAACTCAACAACAACAATTTTATCGAGCGCGCACCTGAAACTGTCGTTAAAAAAGAGCACAGCCGTGCTGAGGAACTTAAAGCAGCGATAGCTCAACTAGAACAACAAAAATCAAAAGTTGAAAGCATTGCTTGAATAATTACTGACAAGAAAAAGCCCGAATGATATCGGGCTTTTTAACTTCAGATTAAATCAAGCTATTGTGCTCTAGCTTTTCTGAAATTCTTAATCTCACCACTTTTAATTCTGGAGAAATAAGACTCCATCTCACGCTTTACTATTGGCGCTAAGAAATATAAACCAAGAATATTAGGTACGCAGATCAAGAATACCAACGCATCAGAAATATCCAGAATTGGACCTAGTTGAACTACACAACCCAAGGCTACAAACGCACAAAACATGATTTTGTAGATTGTCTGGCCAGCCTCACCTTCGCCAAATAAATAAGTCCAACCTTTAAGTCCATAGTACGACCAAGAAATCATGGTTGAAAATGCAAATAATAAGGCTGCAAAGGCCAATGGGTAAGGGAACCATTCAAACTTAGTTTGAAAAGCAGCTGATGTCATGGCCACTCCCTGCGCATCACCGGCAAAACCAGGGTAAGCAACTTGAGTTGTTCCAATAACTAAGGCTGTAATTGTACAAATCACAATGGTATCGATAAATGGCTCTAGTAATGAAACTACACCCTCGGTAACTGGTTCATTCGTCTTTACTGCTGAGTGGGCGATCGACGCAGATCCGATGCCTGCCTCGTTAGAAAACACTGCTCGTTGAAAACCGATAATCATTGCTCCTAAAGCTCCACCTGCAACACCTTCACCTGTAAATGCACCAGAAAAAATATTAGCAATTGCTTGAGGGATAACACTTATATTCATGAAAATAACTATCAAGGCGAAGAAACAATAGAAGATAGCCATAAAGGGAACAATTTTTTCAGTTACTTTGGCAATAGATTTAATACCACCTACGATTACCATAAACACAACACCAGCCATTAGTAACCCAAACAGCCACCCATAACCATCAAGCGCTCCATTAGTTACGGTATTCATTTGCACATAGGCTTGATTCGATTGAAACATATTACCGATACCTAACGCACCAATAAAAATACCAATAGCATAGAAAGTCCCCATAAATTTACCGAAACCTTCCATGCCGCGTTCTGAAAAGCCCTTTCTCAGGTAATACATCGGGCCACCGGAAACATGCCCATCAGCAAATTCTTCACGATACTTGACTCCCAGAGTACATTCCACAAACTTGGTCGACATACCTAGAAATCCAGCCATGATCAACCAGAATGTTGCACCAGGACCACCAACTGTAACGGCCACTGCAACACCACCAATATTACCGATACCGACCGTACCCGAAACCGCTGTTGCCAAAGCCTGAAAGTGAGATACCTCACCATGGCTGTTTGGATCGGCATAATCACCTCTGACCAGTTCGATAGCATGTTTAAAGCCGCGCAGATTGATAAATCCCATATAAATAGTAAAAAAAACTGCACCCGCCACTAGCCAAAGCACTACAACCGGCAGGTTTGCTTCACCGATTGGAATTTTGAAAAATACGATTTTTCCAATTAACTCTGCGATTGGTGCAGTCGCATTGTTTATTGTTTCATCTATTCCTGCGTGGGCATTTGCGAGCGAAATGACCATCAAATTAAATGCTAAAAATAAACGGCTCATAAGATTACTCCTGTGTGGTGATTTAGAAATGCTGTTTAAGTGTTATGGAACGACTGTTACCGGCACGGATGAAGCCTGAACTAAAGCGGCAGTGACACTTCCAAAGATCATTGAATGCAGGCGTGACTCACCTATTCGGCCTATATAAATTTGCGCGATACTATATTCACGGGTTAAGTCCACCAGTGTTGCAGCGATTTTTCCATGTCGTACAACTGTTTTTATCTCCAGACCCGAATCCGACAACGCCATCAATTCTGGGTTAAGCACGCTATCATGGGCACGTTGAATTTCAGATTCACGGCGTTTGTGCCGCTGTTCATTTTCTTCCGGAGTGTTAAATGAATAAGGAGACCAGTCAATAACATATGTCAGCACAAGACTGGAACCTGTTAATTTTGCATGTTTTACAGCAGCATTTAGCGCTCTCTTTCCACATTCACTACCGTCTAATGCAACTAAAATATTGTCGCTCATAAGACATCCCTCTGTATTAATAGAACAACTGGTAACGTATAAAAAATTACCAGCTTAAGCGGTAGGATACTGTAAAGACTATATGGATTTATTCATAGGCCCAGCATTACTTCACTTATTATGCCAGGATGATAAAAAATAAAAATTATATAACCGATTAACTGCTTTAGAGGCAACAAAACACAGTTGAGGGTGATTAGATTATTTGGCTTATGGTACGCTGCCCTGAAAACATACGTACCAGATCAAAAATTAATTATTTACCTAATAGACCGATTAAGGTACGACAAGCTTGCGCTGCCTGTTCAAGCTGATCATCATCTAATTCAAGTGAAGACAGCGATGCATAATTAAAAGCAATGCCGATCAATCCTGAAGCGACAACTTTCACTAATTTTTTATCTGCTTTGGGCTTGAATTCTTGCAGTCTATCAGCTGTCCAGTTTACGTAGTTTTTGTACCAGTCACGTAATTCTTTCTGTACTTTAGGATAGCGAGGTGCAGCGGCATACAAGTTCATCAAAACCAAGATACGACTTGATGATGTTAAATCCGATTGGAATAATAGCATTGAGATCAATTCATCTGGGCCACGATCAGCTTTACGTAAAATCTTTGTCATGGATGACTGAGCAAATTTATACTCACCGACCATAGACTTAACCAAAGCTATGATTAACTCGTTTCTATTGCCAATAAAGTGTCGCAAAGCCGGCCTTTTGATGCCGGATTCAGTTGCGATTCTTTCAAGTGAAGCTCCATCAAGACCCCACTTAGCAATACAACGCTCAAAGGCGTCAATGATTTCCTTGCTACGCTGTATTTTTACACTCTTTCTCGCCATGTCGCTCTCTATGATTTTTGAAATTTAAACATCTTATGATTAAAATCTTGGTTGTCAATAACAACTACCTTATTTTGTTATTAAAATAATTTAAGCCAACCTTCACTATAATCAAAGAAAATTAACTTATAAATTAATAACTTACAACCTGATCGATAATCAAATTAAATTGGAATACTACCCACTTTAAATTACAAACTACTTCATCGTTTAAATCAATCGTTTCATTTGTACCTTTTGTTTATAGTAAGCCGTTTTGATTAATTTGTCGATGATTAATTTTGGCTAATAAGCTTACACAAGCTGTTTCAATTCGAAGAATCGCGTCACTTAATTGCATTTCGTATACACTGCTGCGATCAAATAACTGTAACTCCTGTTTGGAAAAGCCCCCTTCTGGGCCAACAATTAATACCTGTATTTGTGCGTCATTAGAATTAACTAACTGTTCTGACTTGGGATAGGGTTGAGCGAGTATAAACCGGGTTTGATTTATATCAAAATAACCCATTAAGTCCACAGGTGTTAACACTGGATGAATAGTCGGCACATAATACCTCCCGCTTTGCTTGCATGCACTGACACAAACCCGCTTAAGCCGATCAATTTTGTTACTAATATCAGTTACAACACTATACTGACACTTTAACGGAATAAAATCTGACATTCCAAGTTGAGTAGCCATGTCCAACAAAGTATTCAGGCGGTCACCTTTGGGTACAGCACTTGCTAACACTAGCCTGCGTTCAGGTTCTTGTAGCTGATCAATTTTATCTATCTTGATCCGTATAGACTTTGCTGACAATGACTCGATTGTACCTTTGCCAACTAATCCACAACCATTAAATAAGGTTACTTTATTTGTCGGCTTTAGTCGTCTCGAACCGCCTATGTGTCTGGCTTCATCACCTGTTAACTCGACCACTTCCGAGTTTCCCGACAGGCTGGGCGCATAAAAATTATTCATTTTGGAGAAATGTATATATCAAATCGCACAGTTTTACCCTGATATTGAAAACTCGGTTCAGGTCCAAGCATCGAACCATTATCAGGGTGCTTGATTACTACTCGCTTAGCTCCGGACGCTAACGCTCTATTAACCAATAGTCCAGCATCCATATCATCACCTGCGATGGCTCTAATGATTTGCATGGACTTATTAGATTTAGCTGTTTTTTTCTTAGCCATAAACATAGTATCGATGTAAATCGTCTCAAGCGGTACTTTAACTTTTTGCAACCATTGACGACTATCTGCAAAATTTAAATGGATATTATCAGTGATTGAACCTGAATTGCGACTTATAGCATCGAACAGAAGCAATGCAATCGGTGCACATCGTTCAACACAATCAACAACTTTTCCATGTGCAGCAAGAGTGAAAGCGTCTACACCTAAACCGGCTGTTAAATCCGTTACATGCCTGGTTTTTTTACCAATAGCTTTGAATAACAAATTAGAAGCCTCCACACGTCGTAATTTCGGCATCTGGGCCATAAGCGGCGAAAAATTCTGCTCTCCAAGCCAGTTTAATTGCAATTGGCGATGCTCATAGATGAGTTCATAGTCCGCGCCTTTATCGCTTGGTAATAATTTAATATTGGCCTGCTGAGCCCAGTTCGTCAAAAACTCGGGTAAAGGAGTTTTAACATACGCTGAATGTCGTTTATCGATTAGCATTAACGCATTTTAACCCGCCTTAACACTCCGGCATACTTACTACGTTATACCATCAAGCGGCACCGAGGTTCGTCGCTTATTTGGAATGACCAAACTACGCTCCTCATGCCTTGTCTGACGTTTTATCAAGCCTAACAGTAACGATTGGGTGTGAGAACGCCCCCTAGGTTTTGATATGGCTTTAGAAAAGAAAATGCTATTATAGTTACAAACTATTTCTTCATAAGGATTAATTGATGGGATTTTTACAAGACAAAAAAGCACTGATTGTCGGTGTGGCCAGCAATAAATCAATTGCTTGGGGTATTTCTCAGGCCATGCACCGGGAGGGTGCTGAACTGGCATTCACCTATCAAAATGAAAAATTACAGGGACGTGTAGAGAAGTTTGCTAACGAACTGGAGTCTGATTTTGTCTTGCCCTGTGACTTATCTGATGAACAACAAATCAGCGATGTATTCTCATCGATAGAACAGCGATGGGGTCATCTTGACATAATTGTTCATTCCGCTGCTTTCGCACCACGGGAAGAGCTGGAAGGCATGTTCGTCGATGCAGTGACACGGGAAGGCTTCAATACCGCCCATGAAATCAGTTCCTATAGTTTTGCTGCTTTGGCTAAATACGGCCGACCGCTACTTCAGGGGCGTAATGGTGCTTTACTTACGCTGACTTACATCGGTGCAGTCAGATCAATGCCTGGCTATAACGTCATGGGATTAGCCAAGGCCAGTCTTGAAGCGAACGTTCGCTACCTCGCCCAATCTCTCGGCCCGGAAGGGATTCGTGTTAATGCGGTTTCTGCCGGCCCAATACGCACATTGGCGGCATCCGGGATTGGCAGCTTTAGAAAGATGCTCAGCCATAACGAAAAAGTAGTGCCTCTAGGGCGTAATGTTACTATTGAGGAAGTAGGTAACGCTTCTGCCTTTCTCTGCTCGGATCTGGCGTCAGGCATTACCGGTGAGATACTTTATGTAGATGCCGGATTTAACACTGTCGGTTTAAGTGCGCAAGTTTTGCAGGCTATGGAATAACTGCCCGTAATATGTAACATATTCCGGGCTAAAGATTCTCTTCAAAAACCTTGATGCTTGCGTCTTCGCGCAGTGAAGCCAAAATACTACTGGCTGTCTCATTGCCCAAGCGGCGCTCCATGTTGGCAATTAAACTCGCTCGATCTTGTTCAGTGATACTGGCCAGTGCTGAATCATCAAGGTCTTCCACTTTAGTGAATTGATATACCGCATACCCACTACCCAAGCTGACACCACCAAAAACAGGTTTGTCAGATTGAGGCCGAGGTTGTTCAAACACAACTTTGCTAATTGCCGCTTCGTTCCCAGCCTGAGCAGTTTCCCTTGTCTCAGGCAAATCTACTGTGCTGTAATCTTCACTTTGCGCTAAATCATCCCACTTTAACGAACCATCTATTAATTGTGCTACTAATTCCTCACCTTTTTCATCCGCCATTTCCTTAGCTTTGCGGCCTCTAAGTAATGCTTGAATTTGACCTTTAACTTCATCCAGGGGTTTAACCTCAGCAGCAGTGTAGTCATTTTTCCGCAGCGCAACCAGTTTGTTTTCACCCAACTCAATAACATCACCATTAAGATCATCTTCAAGCACGACATTACTAAATGCCATATCCCTAACACGAACCTCAGTAGCGATATCAACACCTCGATCTCGAGTGAACCAGTCTGACTGCTTTATATCTAAACCCAATTCATCGGCAACTGGCTGTAGACTCTCGGGTGATTCAAAGACTAAATTTCTAAATGTTTCAGCCTGCTCAACAAATAATTCAATAGCTCGATCACTTTTAATTTTCTCTTCGATTTCGGCTTTTAACTCTTCAAGTGGCGGTACTTGTTCAGGTGTTAGCTCAGTGAGCTTAATAATGTGATAACCAAAATCAGATTTCACCGGCTCACTGATCTCATTCTCACCTAATGCAAAAACCGCATCCTCGAAAGGTTTAACCATAACACCAGGAGTGATAACACCCAAATCACCTCCGTTGTTGGCAGAGCCTTTATCATCAGAATGTTGCCTGGCCAGTTCGGCAAAATCTTCACCTGCATTAATCTTATCCAACAAGTCACGTGCTTTTTCGAGGGCTTGTTGTTCTGCATCACTGTCGTCAGCAGCAGGTTTAATTAGAATATGGCTCGCTTTTCTAACCTCCGGTTTGGAAAAGCTGCTCTTATTTTCCTCAAAATAAACGCTCAGTTCATCTTCTTCCAGCGGTTGATCATCTCGCAAAGACTCAGCTGAAAGCTCTATATAGTCGATCTTGATTTGTTCTTGTGTTTTGTATAGGTCAGAAAAATCCTCATATTGAGTTTGAATTTCCTGCTCTGAAATATCAGGTTCAAATGTACTGGTTTCGACTAAAAAATATTGTGCAAAACGCTTTTGCTTTTGCAGTTTCAAAATATCATTAAGCTCTTGCTCATCAACTTCAAAGCTATTATTTAATGCTTGCTCAATTTGAGTATAAGCACCCTGCCGCCGTTGGGAGTTCTCGAAGGTCTGTACCGTCCAATTATTACTTGCCAAGAGTCGTCTATAGCGCTCTTGGTCAAATTCACCATCAGTGTAAAAGGCCTGATTTGCCCTAATACGTTCAGCCAGGGCTTTATCATCCAGGGTATACCGACGATCCTCAATAATCTGGCTGAGCAACAGTTCATCGACCATTTGGTCGATTGTCTGGCGCTTAAATCCAGCTGTTTGAAAATAATCATCTGGGAGGTTATTTTGAAACATCTGTCGCATTTGTTGCTGCCGGTTTCGCAACTGATTCTGGTAGGCGTCATAGCTAATCTCATCACCATTGACACTGGCAACGTCTACTTGAGATGCGCCCTCAAAATAGGAGTTAATACCCCAAAGGGCAAACGATAGGCATATCGCTCCGATTAAAATGTAAGAAATCAGGCTGGTGGCTTTACTTCGGATAGTTGATAACATAACGGTTTCACAAATAAAAATGGCGAGGATTACTCCCCGCCTGGGTATCTCAACCTACGGAGTTTTCTCAATGGCGGAGCGGACGGGACTCGAACCCGCGACCCCCGGCGTGACAGGCCGGTATTCTAACCAACTGAACTACCGCTCCGGAAAACTCTGGTGGGTGCTGCAGGGATCGAACCTGCGACCTACGGCTTGTAAGGCCGTCGCTCTCCCAGCTGAGCTAAGCACCCCCGCGAGGAGGCGCTAGTTTACGGCATCCTTAAGTGCTTTTCCAGCCTTAAATTTAGGTACATTTGAGGCTGAAATTTGTATTTGCTGTCCTGTTTGCGGATTGCGACCCATACGGGCGGCACGGTGACTTACCGAAAACGTTCCAAAGCCTACTACACCTACGCTATCTCCCTTTTTAAGCGCTGCAGTGATGCAATCTACGGCAGCATCAAGTGCTCTTCCCGCGTCGGCCTTTGAGATATCAGCTTTATCAGCTATGCAATCTATGAGTTCAGATTTATTCACAAGGATATTCCTCTGTTTGTTTATTTACGATTTAGGATACTTTTAGTGTCGCTGCGCGACGCAGCATCGTTATACCAACTTGCTCGCAACCGTGTCAAGGCAGCACTCTGTAGAGTTACGCAACACTAAGTAGTAGAAAAATAAAGTGCCGATTTAAAAAGTTAAGTTAATCGATTGTTTTTACTAATAGCTTCATCATGAAATCAAAATTATTCTAGAAATAACTTTAAATCATTAATTTTTGCTAATTCTTAAGGGATGTTCTCACGCCAGCCGTTACTGCCTAAGTGAGAACATCTCTGGTATTAATGCCTTGCCGGTGTTGGTGCCTGACTTTTAGACGTTTTAGACGACTTTTTGGTGCTCTTGGCTTTTCTGCCAATGGTTTGAGTTGATGGCGAATACTCAAGCGCCAGTTCCAATACTTCGTCAATCCACTTTACCGGTATAATTTCAAGCCCTGCTTTGACGTTTTCCGGGATTTCCTTTAGCTCTTCCTGGTTTTGATCCGGTATTAATACAGTTTTAATCCCTCCCCGGTGGGCAGCAAGTAACTTCTCCTTTAACCCCCCGATTGGCAATACCTCTCCGCGCAAGGTTATCTCGCCGGTCATGGCGATGGAGGATTTAACCGGTATTTCAGTCAATGATGAAACAATCGCTGTACACATACCAATTCCTGCGCTGGGACCATCTTTAGGCGTGGCACCCTCAGGCACATGTACATGCAAATCGAATTTTTGATAAAAATCTTCTGCAATGCCTAACATATCACTACGACTACGCACAACTGTCATGGCCGCCTGAATGGACTCCTGCATTACTTCACCCAACTTACCGGTATAACTCTGCTTGCCCTTACCGGCGACTTTAGCTGCTTCAATGGTCAATAATTCACCACCGACCTCAGTCCAGGCCAAGCCCGTGACCTGTCCAATCTGGTTTTCAGTTTCCGCAATACCATAACGATGTCGCCGTACTCCTAAATAATCAGCTAGATTTTCTGGTGTAACCTGATAGCTTTTCTTTTTCTTATTTTTCAATAATTGTTTGACAACTTTGCGACAAATTTTTGCAATCTCGCGCTCCAAATTTCTAACACCGGCTTCACGCGTATAATAGCGAACGATATCTAAAATTGCGGCATCGGAAATTTTAACTTCATTATCTTTAAGACCGTTATTTTGAATCTGCTTGTTTAATAGATATTGTTTGGCAATATTCAGCTTTTCATCTTCCGTGTAACCCGATAACCGAATGACTTCCATTCGATCCAATAACGGCGGCGGAATGTTTAAAGTATTCGCTGTCGCAATGAACATCACGTCAGACAGATCATAATCCACTTCCAGATAGTGATCAGCAAAGCTGTTGTTCTGTTCAGGGTCCAGCACTTCCAGCAATGCTGATGACGGGTCACCACGAAAATCCATCGACATTTTGTCGACTTCATCCAGCATGAATAATGGATTTCGGGTTTTAACCTTGCTTAAACTCTGAATAACTTTGCCAGGCATGGAACCGATATAGGTACGCCGGTGCCCTCTTATTTCAGCTTCATCGCGCACGCCACCTAGTGCAACTCGAATAAATTTTCGATTTGTGGCCCTGGCAATGGATTGACCCAGCGAGGTTTTACCTACCCCAGGTGGTCCAACCAGGCACAGGATTGGGCCTTTGAGTTTTTTGGCTCGTTGTTGAACGGCCAAATATTCAATGATTCGTTCTTTAACCTTTTCTAGACCGTAGTGGTCTTCATCCAATACTTTTTCTGCCGCCGTTATGTCTTTGCGGATGGCAGACTTTTTCTTCCAGGGGACCGACACAAGCCAGTCAATATAATTGCGTACAACTGTAGCCTCAGCCGACATGGGAGACATCATTTTTAATTTTTTTAGTTCAGCATCGGCCTTTTCTCTCGCCTCTTTAGACATGCCGGATTCTTCAATTTTTTGTGCCAACTCATCGACTTCATTAGGTACATCCTCCATTTCACCTAATTCTTTTTGAATCGCTTTCATCTGTTCATTCAAATAGTACTCGCGTTGGCTTTTTTCCATCTGCTTTTTAACTCGGCCACGGATACGTTTTTCTACTTGCAGTAAATCAATTTCCGACTCCATAATGCCGAGGATATACTCCAGGCGCTCACGCACATCATTCATCTGAAGAATTTTTTGCTTTTCCTCCAGTTCTTTTAAAGTCAGATGCGCAGCAATAGTATCGGCAAGCCGATGCGGATCATCAATCGCAGACACAGAAGATAATATCTCCGGCGGAATCTTGGCATTGAGTTTAGCGTACTGATCAAATCCTGTAACAACAGAACGCATCAATACCTCTTCTTCCTGACTGTCGACCGATACAGGTGCCGGAATGATAGTTTTGGCTATAAAACATTCGGCGTCTTCGACAAAACTTTCAACCTCAGCACGTACTTCACCTTCAACTAGAACTTTTACTGTGCCGTCGGGTAGTTTTAATAATTGTAAAACATTAGCTATGGTTCCCGTTGTATATAAATCCTGAGTGTTGGGCTGCTCAATTGCCGGGTCAACTTGTGATAACAAAAGAATCTGTTTACCGGTGTCCATAGCTTTTTCCAAGGCCTTAACCGACTTGTCACGACCAACGAATAATGGAATGACCATATGTGGGAAAACCACTACATCTCGTAAAGGCAATACTGGATAAAGATCATTTAATAAGTCTTTCGACTGACTGCTCATAAAACTCCTGACTATCTGGGCAAACGCCCTGTAACATTAGGTTCTAATATGGGGCTAAATAAATGATATCTCAATCTATAATTAGATATAAAAATAAAGAATTTGGAAGTTTAAAACTGATAACGGGTATTTTAAATATATGGAACTTAGATCAAGAAGCCGCCTTCTTTTGTTTATCTTCAAGAATAAACAACGGCCTGGAACCCTCGTTGATCACACCGGCATCAACAATCACTTTCTTCACGCCTTCCATCGAAGGCAGTTCGTACATGGTTGATAACAAAGCATTTTCTAATATAGAACGCAATCCCCGGGCACCGGTTTTGCGTTTCATCGCTTTTTGGGCCACAGCTGCTAACGCATCTTCTCGAATCTCAAGCTCGACACCCTCGTAGTGCATCAACTTCTGATATTGTTTAACCAGGGCATTTTTGGGCTCAACAAGAATTTGTACTAGAGAATCTTCATCCAGCTCTTCCAGCGTTGCAACAACCGGCAGACGTCCAACAAATTCAGGGATCAGACCATATTTAATCAAATCTTCCGGCTCTAAAGTACGTAAAGTATCACCGATATTTTTGATCTGATCTTTACTCTTGATGTCAGCCCCAAATCCGATACCGCTCTTCTCAGAACGCTCACGGATAACTTTGTCCAACCCGGCAAAAGCTCCGCCACAGATAAAAAGGACATTTCGGGTATCCACTTGCAGAAATTCTTGCTGTGGATGTTTGCGTCCGCCTTGTGGCGGCACTGAAGCGACTGTACCCTCAATCAATTTCAGCAAGGCTTGCTGCACACCTTCGCCAGATACGTCACGGGTGATAGATGGATTATCGGCTTTTCGAGAAATTTTATCGATTTCATCGATATAGACGATACCCATTTGAGCTTTATCTACATCATAGTCACATTTTTGCAGTAACTTTTGAATGATATTCTCAACGTCTTCACCCACATAACCGGCTTCCGTCAATGTTGTCGCATCAGCAATAGTAAATGGTACATTCAGCTGTCTTGCCAAAGTTTCTGCCAGCAAAGTTTTCCCCGAGCCTGTCGGCCCGATGAGTAATATATTGCTCTTGGCAATGTCAATGTCAGAAGCTTGATCATCACTTTGAATACGTTTGTAGTGGTTATAGACTGCAACTGACAAGACCTTTTTCGCGTTCATCTGCCCGATCACATATTGATTCAGACTTTCGTGGATCTCCTGCGGTGTTGGGAAGTCAGATTTACCGTCGCGATTAGCTGTCGCATCTTTTTCTTCGGTATGAATAATATCCTGGCATAAATCTACGCATTCATCACAGATAAATACCGACGGGCCGGCAATCAGTTTATTTACTTCATGCTGACTTTTGCCGCAAAATGAACAATATAAAAGCTTTTCGCCTTTATCGTCCTGCTTGTCGTCTGCCATGGTCGTCCCTGGTCGTGTCTATATGTCTACGCTAGTGTAAAGATGCAATGTTTTAGCCTAGATTGCAAGTTTTTTCGCTCTTAACCTGCCTTAGGAGCTTGTGCACGATGTGTTATCACTTCATCAACTAAACCATATTCAACCGCTTCATTACTGTTTAGAAAATTATCTCTCTCTGTATCTTGCTTGATTTTCTCAACATCCTGGCCAGTATGACGGGCTAAAATATTATTTAACTCCTCACGCATACGCAAAATTTCACGTGCATGAATATCAATATCCGTGGCCTGACCCTGAAACCCGCCTAAAGGTTGATGAATCATGATTTTCGAATTAGGTAGCGCAAAACGCTTTTTAGCTGCACCACCGGTTAACAGCACAGCGCCCATACTGGCAGCCTGGCCAATACACACTGTACTCACATCCGGCTTAATAAACTGCATGGTGTCATAAATAGCCAAACCGGAGCTGACTACACCACCCGGGCTATTGATATACAAATGAATATCTTTATCCGGGTTCTCGGACTCCAAAAACAACAATTGGGCAACTACCAGATTAGCCATATTGTCTTCAACTGGGCCAACCAGAAAAATCACACGTTCTTTAAGCAAGCGTGAATAAATATCAAAGGCGCGTTCACCACGCCCCGTGGTCTCGATAACCATGGGCACCAGGCCCAAATTATCAATCGTAGAATTTTTACTGTTTTGCTTCATGTATCCTCTCTATATTGAGTCTTAATCAAGCTCCATAAGTTCACTAAAACTAACCTGTTTTTCGACCACTTCTGCCGTTTGGAGTAATTTTTCTACCACAACCTCCTCAAGCACGGTTGATTCGAGTTGCTGCATCCGCCCCTGATCCTCCATATACCATTTAACAAACGCATCCTTGTCTTCATAAGTTTGGGCCATATCATTCAATTTGTTTCTAAGCATGTCCCGGTCAAGCTTAATTTCGTTAGCACTCATGACCTCACGCACGATCATGCTGAGCTTAACGCGTTTAGCTGCTTCCTGCTTGACTTCGTCATCATTAATGTTCACTTGTGACTCATCAAGACCCTGTTTTTTCACTTGCTCAGCATTAGCCTGGCGGATTAAATCGGCCTCATCATTGACCAATTGTCCCGGCAACTCTACTTCGTTACTTTCAGACAACGCTTTGAACACATCCTCACGAACAGCCATACGAACTCGATTATTGACTTCACGTTGCATGTTCTCTTTAACCTGATCACGAAAACTCTGCACTACCCCGTCTTCGATGCCCAAGGATTTTACAAATTCCTCATCTACCTCCGGCAGTTCGGATTGTTCAGTTTTCTTGACAGTTATTTCAAACTGCGCGGTTTTACCGGCCAGGTTTTCTGCCGGATAATCATCAGGAAACGGCACATCAACAGGCTTGGTTTCACCTGTTTTCATACCTACCATTCCGGTTTCAAAATCTTTAAGTAACATGCCTTCGCCAATCACTACGGGATAATCACTGGCTTCACCGCCCTCAAACACTTCACCATCAACCGTGCCTTTGAAATCAATGGTTACTCGATTGCCTTGTTCGGCTGGGCTGTCAATTTCATTCCAGTTTAACCTCTGCTTACGAATAGTATTGATAGTATTGTCAATATCTTCTTCAGCAATTTCACAAATCTGTTTTTCGATGGTGATACCGGATAGGTCGGTACGCTCGACAGTAGGAAATACGTCGAAGGTTGCTGTGTATTCTATATCCTGACCACGGGCGATGTCCTTGGGTTCGATCTTAGGACGCGTGGCCGGCTCTATTTTTTGTTCAGTCAGCGCTTCCAGGTAGCTACGGTTAATCATTTCTGCGGCGATTTCGTTCAATACATCGGCACCGAATTTTTTGTCAATCACACTGGCAGGAATCTTTCCCGGCCTGAATCCGGGTAATTTTGCAGTTTTGCGAAGTTTTGACAAACGTTTACTAAGCTCCTGCTCAATTTGCTGAGCCGGAAGCGTGACGGTCATTTCCCTTTCAAGGCCTGTATTAGTGGCGACTGAAACCTGCATATTATTTAAATACTCTTTGATGTTGTATATGGACGTTATGGTGCGAGAGGAGAGACTCGAACTCTCACGGGTTGCCCCACTGGAACCTAAATCCAGCGCGTCTACCAATTCCGCCACACTCGCACGGAAACCGCGTATTCTAGCTATATTTTCGGCTTAGAGCCACCACTATCCTAGATTCATCAGTTGATCGCTTTGAAGTACATTTAAACGTATGAATTCAAATGTAAGTTATACCGTTCATGCATTCATCTTGTCAGTGAACGCGCTACCGGCTTTCATGCGGATTAAAATCCGCTGCTGCGGCGTTATGGGTTTTGCAAGTAGAACAACTACTTACTACAACCCATGCCTTGCATCAGCAGATTTTACCCACGCCTAAAATCCAGTTCAACTGAAGATTCTAGGATTATAAAAAAGAACACAACGGCTGCAAAACAGTTGAATGGGGTGGACGATGGGGCTCGAACCCACGACCGCCGGAATCACAATCCGGAGCTCTACCAACTGAGCTACGCCCACCATTGAATCTGGCACGCCCGACAGGACTTGAACCTGTAACCTACGGCTTAGAAGGCCGTTGCTCTATCCAGTTGAGCTACGGGCGCCCAAGCTGGCGATTTGGGAATCCCAAATGGTCGGGGCAGCAGGATTCGAACCTGCGACCCCCTGCTCCCAAAGCAGGTGCGCTACCAGACTGCGCTATGCCCCGTTCACGGTTAAACTAAACCGGGTCGGCAATGTTACGGTTTGTCGGGCTAATCGTCAATGATAATTTGGGCCTGTCTGAGGCCCAGAACCAATTAATGCTTGAAATTTACATATTAATCCGCACATGACTGTCATTAAAATTTGAATATGTTAGGAGTCCTAAATGAGTGCAGCTAAAACACACGGTTTTCAAACCGAAGTTAATCAGCTACTTAAGTTAATGATTCATTCGCTATATAGCGAAAAAGAGATATTCCTGCGGGAGTTGATCTCTAATGCTTCGGACGCCTGCGATAAATT
Source organism: Arenicellales bacterium (assembly GCA_028284225.1). Classification (GTDB taxonomy): domain Bacteria; phylum Pseudomonadota; class Gammaproteobacteria; order Arenicellales; family JAHEKD01; genus JAHEKD01. The sequence goes on along the minus strand of JANQSD010000011.1, from coordinate 166,197 downwards.
GCGTTATGAATCGTTGACTAATGCCGAATTGTTAAGCGATGACGACGAATTGGCCGTTCATGTAAGTTTTGATAAAAAGAAAAGAACTATCGTGGTTAAAGACAATGGTGTTGGCATGAATGAAGCCGAGGTAGTTGAAAATATCGGCACTATAGCTCGCTCAGGTACTAAACAATTTCTTGACTCACTTACCGGTGAAAAGTCTAAAGACGCACAGTTAATTGGCCAGTTTGGTGTTGGCTTTTATTCCGTATTTATGGTGGCTGAACAGGTAGCATTAACCACTCGCAAAGCAGGTGACGACACCAGTAATGGCGTAATCTGGTCATCCGACGGCCAGGGAGAATATTCCATAGAAAAAGCAGATATTAAAGAGCGCGGTACCACTATCACGCTTAAACTGAAAAAAGCCGAAGACGAGTTTTTAAACGAATATCGACTTAAGAATATTATTCAAAAATACTCGGAGCATATATCTCTGCCTATCTACATGCCTAAAGCAGAAGATGAAGGTGAAGATGATAAGGACCAACCCAAGGATGCTGAATTGGAGTGGGAAACCGTAAATAAAGGCACAGCCTTGTGGGCAAGAGCCAAACGAGAGATCAAGACTGAGGAATATAATCAATTCTATACCTCTATGACTTATGACTCTGATGAGCCTTTATCGGTACTTCACAACCACGTTGAGGGCAAACAACAATACACGTCCTTATTTTTCATTCCCTCTAAAGCGCCCTTTGATTTGTGGGACCGGGACCGAAAAACCGGTATAAAACTCTATGTGCGCCGTGTTTTTATCATGGACGATACTCAAAATTTAATGCCTTCGTACTTACGCTTTGTACGCGGTTTGGTCGATGCAAGCGATTTGCCCTTAAACGTGTCCCGCGAGATTTTGCAGAAAAATCAGGCTATCCAAAAAATCAAAAGTGCATCAGTCAAGAAAGTTCTTAATGAACTGAAAAAAATGGCCGAGAAAAAACCGGACGATTACCAGAAATTTTGGGATGAATTTGGCCGAGTCATGAAAGAAGGCGTGGTAGAGGATTTTGAAAACAAGGAATTGCTGCAAAACTTACTCCGGTTTGCCACAACCAATGATGGCGAAGAAAAGCAAACTGTTTCATTAAAAGATTACGCCTCCCGCATGCCGGAATCGCAAAAATCTATTTATTATTTAACAGCAGATTCACATGCCGCAGCTAAAAATTCTCCACACCTGGAATTGTTCAGAAAGAACAATACTGAAGTCTTATTACTCAGCGATCCAGTCGATGAGTGGTTAGTTGCACATTTGCACGAATACGATGGCAAATCGCTTAAATCAATCGCCAAAGGTGCGGATTTGGATGATGTTCAAGATGATGAGGCCAAAGAAAAAGCCAAAGAGCAGGAAAAGGATTTCTCCGATTTAATTGAGAAATTCAAAAAAGCCCTGGAAAATAAAGCCAAGGATGTACGCCTGAGTCAACGTTTAACTGATTCACCTGCTTGTCTGGTTGCTGACGAACATGATCTGGGTGGTAACATGGAACGGCTGCTTAAGGCGATGGGACAAGATGCTCCAGACAGCAAACCCATACTCGAGATCAACGCCGAACATCCGATTCTGGTTAACCTAAAAGACAATAACGATAAAGTCGAAGATTGGGCCAACGTGTTATACGACCAAGCAGCACTAAGTGAAGGAGCTCCACTAAATGACCCTAGCGCTTATGTGAAACGAGTAAATAGTCTCCTCAGTGAGAATCTATGACTGATAAAAACTCACCGTCATTCTGGAAATCCCGCAGGGATTGTCCAGAATCTCCTTGATGGGAGACCTGTTTAGGAGATTCTGGCCTTCGCCAGAATGACGGCTAAGGTAAGGATACTGATACGATACTAAATTTTTAGTTAAGGAATGAATCGTCATAGCAAAATACTGCTTCTAATAGCTAGTCTGTTCGGGACAAGCAGTATCATCATGGCCAGCATAGGCTCTCATGGTTTGCACGAACAACTTGCTGCTGGTAACTTGCTGAATGCTTTTGATAAGGCGGTTGATTATGGGCTTTATAACGCAATCGCATTAATTGGACTCGCCTTGCTTTGTCAGGTTTTTGCAGTTAATCGTTTTCATTGGGCTGGCTACTGTTTAGCCTTGGGTGGGTTCATTTTTCAGACCAGCTTATACCTGTACACAGTGGCGGAAACAAATTGGATCACCGCTCTAACACCATTTGGCGGCATGTTGATGATTTTGGGTTGGCTACTAATCGGTATATTTGCAGTTTTGACCAAGTCGGTCTATGTTTTAGATCAAATTTAATTCATTTAATTTGGCTATTACATCGTCCGAATTTTTGACTAACACTGCCTGCATACCCGCATCTTGTGCACCGTCAACATTTTCTTGGGTGTCATCAAAAAACATAATCTCGCTCAACTCACAACCCATTACAGTTGCAACTGCCTGAAATGCGGCCAACTCCGGCTTCCTCAGCCCCATTTCTGAAGAAACAAACACATGATCAAATAATTCAACAATATCAGCATACTTATTCATCCAAAAAATCTGGTGAGTTGGATTGGTATTAGAAAACATAAAACAACCAACTTTATCTTTTGCTCGTTTAATAGCTTGTGTTGTAGCAGTAATCTCGTTCTTAAAGATAGCATTCCAGGCTTGTGCTATTGCGTCATCCGCTGCGTTCAAGGAAAAAGTGCTACGTAAATGCTGAGCATATTCGGCCCAATCAATCTGCCCAACCTCATGCTTTTGATACATCTCGTCCATTTGAAAGCGCTGCTTGATATCATGACTGCTCAGTGAACTTATTGATTCAAATTCTGTAAATGCGAGATCAAAGTCAATATCGACCAGCACACCGCCAAAATCAAAAAGCAATGCTTTCACTTTTAGCCTCTAAGAACAGTAAAACAAATGTGGCGGTTAAGTAAGAATCTAAATATTAATCACATTATTCTTGTAATAATGTGACTCGCGCGCGTCTGTTACCCAATCCAATTCTTTATCGCCATCCTTGATGCGATTGCCGTCTTTATCAGCACAGCGCTGTCCGTAAACCACAGCCTCATACAGTTGGCCACGCGAGCCCACATAGGTGTGTTCGAACAAAATACTTCGGGTAACACGGGCACCGCTTTGCAGATAACAACCGTGACCGATCCAGGTTGGACCTATGATTTCACAACCCGCTTCAATTTTGGAACTGGCGCCGATATAGATTGGTCCTTCGATGCGAACATCATCCCAGTCGACATTGACATTCATGCCTGTCCAAATGCCTGGCCGCACTTGCTTGCCGGGCATCGCCACATCTTTCAGCTCGCCACTCATCATCTGCTGAGTCGCCTCCCAATAATCATTCAAGCGGCCAATATCAATCCATGAAAAGGGCTGGTTAATGGCATAAAACGGCAGCCTATTAGCCAAAATATCAGGGAATAATTCACTGCCGAAATCATATTCTTTATTGTCCGGGATCAAATCCAGGATTTCCGGCTCAAAAATATAAATCCCAGTATTGACTAAGTTCGATTTGGCTTCTTGTTCACTGGGTTTTTCCTGAAAGGAAGTGATTTTTCCATTATTATCACAGACAACAACACCATAATTACTCACTTGATCATGCGTTACTTCTTTCACCACAATACTGGCCTTGGCACCAGACTGCCAATGTTTGCGCATTGCAGCGGTTAAATCCAGATCGATCAAGGCATCACCGCAAATCACTAAAAATGTATCATCAAAGAACCGGCTGAATTGCTGAATTTTTTTAACCCCGCCAGCTGAACCAATGGGTTGGGAGATAATTTCTTTTTCTTCTATGTGGCCTTCAAACGAATAACCGATATCAACACCCCAGCGCCTGCCGTCACCAAAGTAATGCTCAATACGCATAGGCAGATGGCTCACATTGACCATAATTTGCGTAAAGCCATGCTTGGCCAGTTCCTCAATCAGGTATTCCATCACCGGCTTGCCCAGAATCGGGATCATAGGCTTGGGAAGTTCATAAGTCAGCGGCCGCATTCTTGTGCCTTCTCCTGCAGCCAGAATCATTGCTTTCATAATCCTAGACTCCTCAGTTGGAGCGGTTTTAAGGCGCAGAGAAAATGCGCTGAAGCAAGGCATGGATTGCAGCAAGTAGTTGGTCTACTTGCAAAATCCATAACGTAGCTGCAGTGGATTTTAACCCGCATTAAGACCGCTAGCGCACTCACCCACAAGGTGAACGCATAAACAGGTTGTTTTACATTAGAATTCATTAACTTAACTATACTTTAAAGTGGTCAACTGAGGAATCTAGGATAAAAGATACTCGCACAAAAAAAACTGGGCGTAGTATAACACTACACCCAGTTTCTAGTGATGTTCAGTTAAGCGGCCTGAGATTGTTGCTTTTTATCGAAGACAATTTGTTCAGCATCAATGTCGACCTTAATGGTATCGCCCTCTATAAAATTCCCTGACAATATCTGTTTAGATAAAGGATTCTCCAGATAGTCCTGAATGGCTCGTTTTAGCGGTCTGGCACCATAAACCGGATCAAAACCAACACTGGCGATTTTATCCAGTGCCGGATCAGAAATCTCAAGGCTTAAATCACGGCTTGTCAACCGCTTGCGCAGGCTATTAATCTGAATATCGGCGATCATCCGCACCTGCTCACGTGACAGTGGATGAAATACAACTAAATCATCGATACGATTAATGAATTCGGGCCTAAAATGATGTTTTACGATTTCCATCACCGCAGTTTTCATCGCTTCATAACCTTCAGCTCTCTTTTCCTGAATATCCGCCGAGCCGAGATTGGAGGTCATGATCACAACTGTGTTACGAAAATCAACAGTGCGACCCTGGCCATCGGTTAAGCGGCCGTCATCCAGAACTTGCAAGAGTATATTAAATACTTCAGGGTGGGCTTTTTCAACTTCGTCCAGCAAGATTACTGAATATGGCCGACGTCGTACTGCCTCGGTCAAATAACCACCTTCTTCATAACCCACATAGCCTGGAGGTGCACCAATCAATCTGGCTACTGAATGTTTTTCCATAAACTCGGACATGTCGATACGAACCAAAGATTCCTCACTGTCGAACAAGAACTCAGCTAATGCCTTAGTCAGCTCAGTTTTACCGACACCGGTAGGCCCTAAAAACAAAAAGGACCCATAAGGACGCTTGGGATCCGAAAGTCCTGCGCGTGAACGACGGATTGCATCTGAAACGGCATTGATGGCCTCGTTCTGTCCAATAACTCGTTTGTGGATATGTTGCTCCATTTGTAGCAGCTTCTCACGTTCGCCTTCCATCATCTTGGCGACTGGAATACCTGTCCATTTCGATACAACCTCAGCAATCTCATCTTCGGTTACTTTGTTTCGAAGCAATTGTGTTTCTGTGCTTTGCACATCATCGGCTGCCGCTAACTGTTTTTCCAGCTCAGGAATTCGCCCATATTGCAGTTCCGACATACGCGCCAGATCACCTGCGCGCCTGGCCGTTTCCATTTCTATACGGGCTCGATCAAGTGCTTCTTTAATATGCTGTGAGCCCTGAACAGCTGCTTTTTCCGCTTTCCAGATTTCATCCAGCTCGTTGTACTCACGCTCCATAACCTCGATTTCTGTTTCCAGTGTTTCCAGGCGTTTCTTGGAAGCATCGTCGGATTCTTTTTTTAACGCTTCCCGTTCAATTTTCAGCTGAATCAATTTTCGGTCAAGTTTATCCATCGCTTCCGGTTTGGAATCGATTTCCATGCGAATCCGACTGGCGGCCTCATCCATCAAATCGATGGCTTTATCGGGCAAATTACGGTCAGTAATGTAACGATGCGACAAAGTTGCTGCGGCCACCAATGCGGGGTCGGTAATTTCCACGCCATGATGAACTTCATACTTTTCATTCAAGCCGCGCAGAATCGCAATGGTATCTTCAACAGAAGGTTCATCCACCAGAACCTTCTGGAAGCGACGCTCCAAGGCCGCATCCTTTTCCACATATTGACGGTACTCATCCAGAGTTGTTGCGCCAATACAGTGCAACTCACCTCTTGCCAAAGCCGGTTTAAGCATATTACCGGCATCCATAGCCCCTTCAGCCTTGCCGGCGCCAACCAGTGTATGCATCTCATCAATAAATAATATAATCTGCCCTTCCTGTTTGCGCAGGTCAGTAAGCACCGCTTTTAACCGTTCTTCGAAATCACCTCGAAATTTCGCACCGGCCAGCAAGGCACCCAGATCAAGTGATAAAACACGTTTATTCTTCACGCCTTCCGGCACTTCGCCATTGACAATACGCTGCGCCAGCCCTTCGACAATAGCCGTTTTACCCACGCCCGGCTCACCGATTAAAACCGGGTTATTTTTAGTACGACGTTGTAACACTTGAATCGCACGGCGAATTTCATCATCACGACCAATAATCGGGTCGACTTTACCTTGCTCTGCCCGTTCGGTCATGTCGATAGTGTATTTCTCCAGAGCCTGACGTTGTTCCTCGGCATTAGGATCATTAATGTTTTCCCCGCCACGAAGGTCATCAATCGTTTTCTCGATAGCCTGTTTGTTTGCACCACACTGATTGAGGATTTCTTTAAGCTGGCCTTTATCCTCCATAACGGCCAGGAGAAATAATTCGCTGGAGATAAATTTATCGTCTCGTTTTTGTGCCAGCTTGTCGGTTAAATTTAATAACCGACCCAGATCATTAGAAACATGGACTTCACCTGCCTGCCCCTGAACTTGCGGCAATCGATCTAACGCATCGCCAAGTTGTGAGCGCAACAAATTAACGTTGACACCGGATTGAGTAAGAATATGCCTGACCGTACCACCTTGCTGATCCAGCAAGGCCACCATCAAATGCAGCGGCTCAATAAACTGATGATCACGCCCTACAGCCAGACTTTGGGCATCGCTAATCGCCAATTGAAACTTCGATGTTAATTTATCCATCCGCATAACAATATCTCTTCAAGATTTTCTACTGTTATAGTTATGGGGCTTTATCGGGGTTTTATCAACTCATTAGGATTCAACTTCACCGCTTAAATACTGCTGAAATGCTTCAAAAAATTCACTGGCAATTTTTCGTGTTGCACTGACAAACAAACGCGACCCAATCTGCGCCAGCTTACCACTGGCCTGCAGGCCAGCTTGATACAAAATTTGCGTTTGTCCATCCTCCAGTGTTTTTAACTCAACATCAGCCACACCTTTGGCAAATCCAACTACACCCCCCTTACCTCCGCCGGAAAGCGTATATTTATAAGGCGGCTCAAGATTGCTTAGTGATATATCCACATCAAACTTTGCTTTTACAGGGCCGATTTTACTGGTCACTTTAGCCGCAAATTCAGTATCAGAAATCTTCTCAATGCTTTCGCAGCCTTTAATACATTGCTTTAAAACTGCAGGATCATTTAGAGCCTCCCAAACAGTATTAACATCTGCAGGAACAGCATACTCTCCATCTATTTGCATAATTACTCCTTATACTTTATCGAATCTATTTTGAAAAAAAGCAAGGACCGCAGGGTCATCAATATCCGTTAACACACCTATATTATCAACATCGACAAATATTATGTTGTCTTGATAATCGTAAAGAACCTGTTTAGCGCCCCTGTCACCGGACAACTGCTTAAGTTGTTCAAAATAATAGCGCGGCCATAATAAAGGGTTGCCAATCTGTCCCTGGTATCTGGGTACAACTATATCCCTGTCTCCATCAAAGGCAGATACAATCTGGTTAATAGTATCCGTTTCAACGAACGGCATATCCGCTTGTACAATCAACGCCGCATCAACATTTGATTGAATTTTTTCTATACCTGTTTTTATCGAACTGCTCAGTCCTTTTTGATAACCATCGTTTCTGGCAAACACAACCTCCTGGCCGCAAATATGCTCAACAATCTGCTGCGATTTATGCCCAGTCACGATAATCATGGTATCAACAATTGATGGCTTAAGATTAGTGATGACGTGTTGCAACAGAGTTTTTCCATTGATTTCAGCCAACAGCTTATTAGTCTCTCCCATTCGCTTAGACTGGCCCGCTGCCAGCACAATCGCAGCCACCTTTATTTTTTTTCTACTCATCTTGACGCAATGTTAGAACTAATCCCGCTGCAATTGAAACGGCAATTTCAGCCGGATTACTGGCTTTTATATCCAGGCCAATAGGGGCGTCGATTCTGTCTAATTGACTTTCTGTAAAACCCTCTGCCCGCAAACGTTCTACTCTGCTTGCATGTGTCTTGCGACTTCCCAATGCGCCAATGTAAAACGCATTTGAATTTAAAGCACTTTGAAGTGCCGGATCGTCAAATTTTGGATCATGAGTCAAGGTAATTACTGCCGAGCGATGATTGAGATTTTGCTCAGCAAAAAATTCATTTGGCCATTTTTGCACTAAGTTTATATTGGGAAAACGTTGCTCAGTAGCAAAAGCTGCTCTGGGATCAATGACGTAAACAGTAAAACCCAGTTGTTGAATCATAGCGATTAATTGCTGGGATATATGCACAGCACCGACAATATAAACATTAATCTCGGGGTTAAAAGGCTGAAGGAAAGATCGTGTTCCTTGTTCAACAATAACAGGACGATCCGACCGCAATGCTTGTCGAGCTGATATGTTGAGTTGATCAACCACAACGGCTGAATTAATTAGATCATCAGTTAACAACTCCAGTTGGGCTTGTTGATCTAAACCTATCGACAATACTAATGCTCGATTTTGTTGGTTTAATTCGACAACCTCAGTCAATGTATATACGGCTGCACCTGTGACAGGCCAGACATGAATTTCAATATTGCCGCCACATGCCAACCCCACCTCCCAGGCTTGTTCGTTACTGACACCAAACTCTAATAGCTGGGCTTGTCCGGTTTTGATTACAGTCATTGCCTGATCAATTACAGCAGTTTCTACACAGCCACCTGAAACTGAGCCTTGGAATTCTAAGTTTGAATTTATGCACATCATACTGCCGCTACGTCTTGGTGCAGAACCCCAGGTTTTAACAACGGTGGCTAAAGCAACCTGTTGATCTTGTGCTTTCCACTCAAGTGTTTGCTTTAAAATTGAAATGGAGTCATCCATCAGGCTGCTATTAAATTAGATTTATTGAGATTTAAATGTAAAAACTCGATCAGTTGTTCAAGGCTTTGCAAATTGTGAATAGGTAACATCTTGTCAGCAACATTACTCAAAACATCAGCTCCTCTCGCTTTAGGTTCATACTCATCAAAACGTAGCAGTGGATTTAACCAGATAATGGTTTTACTTGCCCGTTTGAGACGCTGTAGCTGTCGCTCAAGCAAAACCTGATCACCCCTATCTAAGCCGTCAGTTACAAATAATATTCGAGATTTACTATTAACTATATTCTTTAAGTAATTGTTATTAAAATATTTTATACATGTCCCTGTTTTTGTACCGCTATCAAAGTCATGAACCTGTTGCCCAATCTGTTGCAGCGATTGTTCCATGTCCCGCTGACCCAGTTGCCTGGTAATCGGTGTTAATTGAGTCGCAAATAAAAACACATGCACATGGTCTCGAGCTTGATTTAACAAGTGCGTAAATTTGAGCATGATACGGGAGTAACGATTCATTGAGCCGGAAATATCGATAAAAAGAACCAATGACGGATATTCCAACTTAGGCTTTTTATGCTTTAGATCAATCAGTTGCAGATCATATTTAGTGCTGTTTTTAAATGTTTGGCGAAAATCAATTCTCTTATGTCGCGGGGTACTGATAAAACGCCGTGCCGCTGTTGGCTTAAAAGTGAGCCGCATTTTGTTTAATAAACGTTGTGCTTGCAAAAACTCTTCACTGCTCATGGCCTCAAAATCCATGGTTTGCAAGCGCTCCTGGTCAGACCAGCTTAAATGAATAGTCTCTACCTCAGTATGTGTTTTATGCGGCTGCTTCGGCATTGAATTGAAAGCATCTAAAGTGCGCTGAGAAAATGATTTCTCAGCCTTTGACTGTACTTTGCTTCTCGGCAGCGAAACTGCCAATGCTGAATCAGGTAACTTTGCATTGCCCCAATACAAAGCAAAAACCTGATTAAATATTTCTTCATCCTGATGATTGTTAATCAAACTGGCTTTCAGCGCCCAATATAAATCTGCGTGCCCCTTTAACGGTACTTGAGATACCGCCTGACTTGCTTTGATCACAACATCAGTGCCGAGCTTGATGCCGGCCTTACGTAGCAGATGAGTGAATTCAACAACCGACCGAACAAGTTGCGAGTAATGATCATCCATGTAATTAATCTAACTTAAGCAACATTGAATCTATTTGCTGCCTGTCCAGAGTCTCAACATCTTCTTTATACTTTAATACTATGCCCAAGGTTTCTTCAATCGCTTCCGGCGTGAGTGATTCAACGTCTAACGATGATAATGCGTTCGCCCAATCGATGCTTTCTGCGACACCAGGCTTTTTATAAATATCTTTTGCCCTTATTGCCTGCATAAATGAAACAATTTGAGCTGTCAGTACATCTGGGGTTTGGGGTGCTTTTAACTTTACGATTTGAAATTCACGATTCTTATCGGGATAGTCAACCCAATAATAAAAACAGCGTCGCTTAACTGCATCATGAATTTCCCGGGTTCGATTAGAGGTAATGATCACTATAGGAGGTTGTTTTGCCTTCATCGTACCAAGCTCTGGAATCGACACCTGAAAATCAGCCAATAACTCAAGCAAATAAGCTTCAAAAGGTTCATCTGCCCGATCAAGCTCGTCAATTAATAGAACAGCTGGCTTGTCACTCCCTGCATCTAATGCTTGCAGCAACGGCCGCTTGATCAAAAACTCTTCTGAATAAATCTGTTGTCCGGTTTTTGCAGATTCCTGACCCGACAACTCCGCCATTCTAATCGCCAGCATTTGCGCTGGATAATTCCACTCATAGACAGCCGTCGAAACATCGATACCTTCATAACATTGCAATCGAATCAAACGAGTATCCAACGCTGCGGCTAAAACTTTAGCTACCTCTGTTTTTCCCACTCCAGGCTCGCCCTCTAAAAACACCGGGCGTCCAAGCTTGAGCGCTAATAAAAGCGTGACGGCAAGACCTCTGTCAGCGATGTAGTTTTGCTCAGCTAAAAGCGAAGCGGTTTGCTCGACAGAGCTGGGCAGACTAGAAATATAAATTTTATCCGATTTACGTGTCATCTTACTTCATCACTTAATGCCTGTTACATATTCCATTAAATGTGAACTGAACTGATACGAATTACTTAACTCCGCATCCTGAATCGTTGCCCATCCCTCTAGCTACTCCATGGAAAATTATTCGAAGTGTTGCAAGTCGAACTTGCTTTGAAGGTATTTTGAATAACAGAGAAATGATTGCTATACCATCTATATATCATTTAACGTGATTATCCTGCTGCCATAACAGCCCGAGCCGCCATAACACTAACGAGATGGCCACGGTATTCAGCTGAGGCATGAATATCACTATTAAACTCATCACTGGCCACAGCAATAGAACGCACTGCCTCGGCAGAAAAGTCATCAGCTAAAGCCTGTTCCATTTCACTGGCTCTGAATACACTACCTGCCGCACCGGTTACAGCAACACGGGTTTCACCCTGAGTGTGCGCCACCATCACCCCCACAATTGCATAGCGCGACGCAGGATTGGCAAATTTAGCATAACCGGCTTTATCAGGAACCGGGAAGCTCACGGCAGTAATGATTTCACCATCGCCAAGCGCCGTTTCAAACATCGCGGTAAAAAAGTCGTCGGCTGAAATATCGCGCTGGTTAGTATGTACTGTCGCGCCCAGCCCAACCACAGCAGCCGGATAGTCGGCCGCCGGGTCGGCATTGGCTATCGAACCACCGATCGTACCGCGATTGCGAACTTGGACATCGCCAATCTGCCCGGCAAGATCGGCTAACGCCGGAATCGAGCTTCTCACCAACTCAGAATGATGGACATCGCTATGTGTTGTCATTGCACCGATGCGAACAACGCCATCTGTCTGTGTTATACCGTTAAGCTCCGCTATTGCAGATAAATCAACTAAATCTGAATGCTGTGCCAGACGTTGCTTTAAGGTTGGAATCAAGGTCATGCCACCGGCAACGACTTTTGCTTCATCATTGGTTAATAACTGACCGGCCTCATTTAAATCACTGGGTTTATGATAAGTAAAGTCATACATAGTCGTTCTCCTTAAGCTTGACCGGCTGACATGGCTTGCCACACTTTCATGGGTGTAGCAGGCATATCGATGTGCCGCACGTTATAGTCACTGAGCGCATTGACGATGGCATTGATCACCGCCGGCGGTGATCCAATCGCCCCGGCTTCCCCGCAGCCTTTAACGCCCAGCGGATTATGGGTGCAGGCGGTCACCGTGGTATCAACACTAAACGAGGGCAGATCATCCGCCCTGGGCATGCAATAGTCCATATACGAACCTGACAACAGTTGACCCTGATCGTCATAAACGCAATTTTCCAGCAATGCCTGGCCTATACCTTGCGCCAAACCACCGTGAACCTGCCCTTCGACAATCATCGGGTTAATCACATTACCAAAATCATCAGAAGCATGAAAACTGACTAAATCGACTACACCGGTTTCCGGATCAATCTCAACTTCACAGATATAAGTCCCGGCCGGGTAAGTAAAATTAGCCGGATCATAAAATGAGGTTTCTTCTAACCCCGGCTCTAACTCTTCCAGCGGATAGTTGTGCGGCACATAAGCCGTCAGCGCGACATCACCAAAGCCGGTGCTCTTATCCGTACCCTTGACTTTAAATTCACCGTTCTCAAACTCAATATCCGCCACATCCGCTTCCAACAAATGTGCCGCTATTTTCTTGGCCTTGGCAATGATCTTTTCGACAGAGCGATAGATCGCCGAACCCCCTACCGCAATCGAACGTGAACCATAGGTCCCCATCCCAAACGGGACTTTATCCGTATCACCATGCACGATTTCAATTGAATCGTAATCAATACCCAGCATATCTGAAACCACCTGGGAAAAGGTCGTTTCGTGACCTTGTCCATGAGAGTGTGAACCGGTTAATACTGTCACTGATCCGGTTGGATTCACCCTGATGGTTGCGGCCTCATACAGGCCGGCTCTGGCACCTAATGCGCCTACCACATTCGATGGCGCGATACCGCAAGCTTCGATATAAGAGGCTATGCCGATACCCCGCAATTTACCTCGGGATGCTGCTTCGTCTTTGCGCGCCTGAAAACCCGCATAATCAGCGGCTGCAAGGGCCTGATCCAGGGTCACCTCATAATTACCGGTGTCATAGGTTAATGCTACCGGTGTGTCATACGGGAATTGATCAGGTTGAATGAAATTACGGCGTCTGAGTTCAGCCGGGTCAATATTCATTTCCTTGGCCGCAACATCTACAACTCGCTCTAGCAAATAGGTGGCTTCCGGCCGACCAGCACCCCGATAGGCATCTACAGGTACCGTATTAGTAAACACTGCTTTAACTTCGCAGTGGATAGCCGGGGTCGTGTATTGCCCGGCCAGCAAGGTGGCATGCAAATAAGTCGGCACGCAGGGTGCAAAGGTAGATAAATAGGCACCCATGTTAGCCAGCGTATTACACTTTAAGCCTAAAAACGTTCCATTCTCATCCATGGCCAGTTCAACATGGGTAACATGATCGCGCCCGTGCGCATCCGACATAAATGATTCGGAACGTTCAGCCGTCCATTTAACCGGGCGTTTGAGCTGTCCGGCGGCCCAGGTCACCATCGCTTCTTCAGCATAATGATAAATTTTTGAACCAAATCCACCCCCGACATCCGGCGCATAAACCCGGAGTTTGTGCTCAGGAATACTTAGCACAAACGCGCCCATTAACAAACGGATGACATGTGGATTTTGACTGGTGGTGTAAAGCGTGTAATCACCGCTACTGGGATTGTAATCACCAATCGCCGCTCGTGGCTCCATAGCATTAGCAACCAGACGATTATTAACTAGATCGAGTTTGGCAACATGATGCGCATTGGCAAACGCAGCATCTGTCGCGTCTTGATCACCCAACTCCCAGTCAAAACATAGATTGCTGCCGACATCATCATGAATAGCTGTAGCGCCATCAGCCAAGGCGGCTTGCATATCAATTTGCGCGGGCAGCTCTTCATAATCGACAACAATCGCTTCGGCCGCATTGCGGGCTTGATCACGTGTTTCAGCAATCACTAACACCACCGGATCACCCACATGCCTGACTCGCCCTTCAGCCAGAATCGGATGCTTAGGCTCATTCATGGGTGTACCGTCTTTCTGAGTCACTTCCCAACCGCACGGCACACCCCCTACTTCAGCAAAATCTTCCGAAGTATAAATTGCAACCACCCCGGGCATGGCCGCCGCCGCGCTGCTATCAATACCCGTTATATTCGCGTGCGCATACGGCGAACGCACAATCCAGGCATGCGTCTGATGGGCTAAGTTTATGTCATCCGTATATTTTCCCTGACCGGTAAGAAAACGATAATCTTCCCGCCGGGTAACAGCACTACCAATTCCTGTATCGCCCATCTTACACCTCCTTCATCATTTGAGCGCCGTGCTGAACGGCTTTAACAATGTTGTGGTAACCCGTGCAGCGGCAAATATTACCTTCCAGCCACTCACGAATCTGTTTTTCATCCGGGTCCGGATGATGATTGACCAAATCAATGGCACTCATCACCATACCGGGCGTACAAAAACCACACTGCAAACCATGATGATTCTTAAACGCCTGTTGCATGGGATGCATGTCTTCGGCATTAGCTAAGCCTTCGATGGTGGTCACTGATTTTCCATCAACCTGAGCTGTCAGTAGGGTACAGCTTTTAACCGATTGACCATCAACATGCACCACGCAGGCACCGCATTGGCTGGTGTCACAACCAATATGCGTACCCGTTGAACCACCCTGGCGTAATGCTTCACTAAGCAACTGGGAATCTGGTACTTCAAGCTGGGTTGGAGTACCGTTCAACTGAAACGAAATACTAACCGTCATTAGACCTCCTCAATTTATTAACGACCCATAATCGATCATGGAAATGAGATTTACCGGGCACATATTAGTCCGATTCTGTGTGAAACCGGCTACGGGAAAGTCATATTATCATAGAGCGTATTAAATGGCTAAACCCAAGGAAATTAAATGTTAACGACATTAGGCGTTTATAACATTTTCATTATCGTTTTTAAATTTTCCTCGGCTGTCAATGATTAACCGGGCATGCTCGCAAATCAAATCATAATCAAAATCATCATGATCTGTTGCGATGACAACACAATCATAGTTTGCAATATTTTCTGCTGTTAGCGCCACACTATCTAAATCGAAGTAATAGTTACGGATTTTGGGGAATACAGGAATAAATGGATCACTATAGTCCACTACAGCTCCTAATTTAACCAGCTTGTCCATAATCACAACAGCAGGTGACTCACGCATATCATCGACATTCTTTTTATAGGCGATACCTAATACTAATATCTTGCTGGAACGTATAGATTTTTGCTGTTGGTTCAAACCAAGCATGACCTTTTCCACAACATAGTCAGGCATGGCATTATTAACTTCCCCTGCTAATTCTATAAACCGTGTATGCACACCATACTCGCGTGCTTTCCAGGTCAGATAAAACGGATCGATGGGAATACAGTGACCACCTAATCCCGGACCCGGGTAAAACGCAGTAAAACCAAACGGTTTAGTCTTGGCGGCATCAATGACCTCATAAATATTAATGCCCATCTTATCAGCCAGCACTTTCAGCTCATTGACCAACCCTATATTCACAGCCCGGTGGATGTTTTCTAACAGTTTAGTCATCTCAGCAACCTTAGTCGAGCTCACCGGCACAACCTGATCACAAACTTTGTCGTACAACGCTTGTGCAAGAGCAAGGCAATTTGCACTATGTCCGCTCACAATTTTAGGGATGGTCTGAGTGCTAAAGTTCTGGTTGCCGGGATCTTCACGCTCAGGAGAATAAATTAAAAATATGTCCTCCCCCACTTTGAAACCACTTGATTCAATTCTCGGCAACAATTCCTCCTCGGTTGTGCCGGGATAGGTCGTGCTCTCAAGCGAAATTACATGACCCTGGCGCAAGTTTGGCAATATTCGCTCAACCGTATCAATTACGAAGCTTAAATCAGGCTCGCGATATTGGTTTAAAGGAGTCGGAACACAGATGACGATAACATCAGCCTTTTGTAGCTGCTCAAAATCCGTGGAGAAAGCAAGCTTATCGTAAACCGCACTGATTCGCTCAGAAGGAATGTGTTTGATATAGCTTTTCTGGTTTGAAAGTGAGTCAATTTTGGCAGGATCCACATCAAGACCTAAGGCTTCACTGCCACTTTCAGCGAAGCGTAATAGTAACGGCAAGCCGATATAACCCAGACCTATTACCGCTGCCGTGAATTTCCCGGCATGAATCTTCTCGAATTGCTTATCAAAACAATCTGACATTAGAAATTCCTAATCAATTGAGCATTAACTATACGAAATTCGAGCCAGAATTACACTTGCCAATATCAATAAATAATACTGCCGATATAGCGCCCAAAAACCAGAAATATTAAGATTATCAAGCAATTGAAATTCCTATAGTATAATTCCGCCAAAATCGCCTAACACTATGGAGTGACCATGTCTAAATCATACGATGTAATTGTTATCGGATCCGGCCCGGCCGGTTATGTTGCCGCTATTCGCTGTGCTCAGCTAGGCCTTTCGACGGCCTGCGTAGAACGCTGGACCAACAAGAATGGGAAACAATCACTTGGAGGCACCTGCTTGAATGTAGGTTGTATTCCCTCCAAAGCATTGCTCGATTCATCCGAACAGTATCACAAGCTTACTCATGATTTTAAAAAGCATGGCATCGAAGTTGACGGTGCCCGTGTTGATGTACCCAAAATGATCGGGCGCAAACAAAAAATTGTCGACCAATTGACAGGCGGCATCGGCATGCTGTTTAAAGCGAATAAAATTGAATCTATTCACGGCCACGGCAAATTATTGGTAGGTAATAAGGTCGAAGTCAGCCATCCCGATAGCGGTGAGGTTATTGAAACGCTTGAAGCAAAAAATGTAATCCTGGCCAATGGTTCTATTCCTATCGAACTACCTTTTTTACCTTTTGATAATGACCGTATTGTCGATTCGGCTGGCGCCCTTGAATTCACCGAAGTCCCAGAAAAATTAGCCATTATCGGCGCGGGTGTAATCGGCCTTGAGCTGGGCAGTGTGTGGCGCAGATTAGGTGCTGAAGTTGTCATTCTGGAAGCCATGGACACTTTTTTAGCCGCTGCCGATCAACACGCTGCAAAAGAAGCTGCGAAACAATTCAAACGCCAAGGCCTGGATATTCGTCTTGGCACTAAAGTTACCGGTGCTGAAAACACCGGCGATAAAGTGAATGTCAATTACGAAGATGCCAATGGGGCACAAACTCTTGAAGCCGATCGTCTGATTGTTGCTGTAGGCCGCAAACCTTATACAGAAGGATTATTATCAGAAGAGTGTGGTGTACAACTGGATGAGCGTGGTTTTATTCAGATTGGCGATGAATGGCGCACAGATGCAGCCAATGTTTTTGCCGTCGGGGACACTGTTAAGGGACCGATGTTGGCACATAAAGGTTCAGAAGAAGGCGTAGCCGTAGCTGAGATCATTGCCGGCAAACATGGGCATGTTAATTTCGATACCATACCCTGGGTCATCTATACCGACCCGGAAATTGCCTGGGTTGGCAAAACTGAACACGAGCTTGCAGAAGCCGGTATTCCATTTAATTCAGGTCAGTTTCCGTTTGCCGCAACCGGTCGCGCCAAAGCCATGGAAAGCACTGCCGGATTTGTAAAAATTATTGCACATGCTGACACCGACCGGATTTTAGGCGTACACATGGTCGGACCCCATGTTTCAGAATTAATTGCTGAAGCTGTGGTCGCTATGGAATATGCAGCCAGTGCCGAAGACTTGGCGCGTACAGTTCATGCCCATCCTACATTATCTGAAGCCGTCCATGAAGCGGCGCTGGCTGTCGACAAACGTGCCATTCACAAAGCCAACTGATTAAACCCGGATTAAAACAATATCAAGTTTAGGAAAACTATGACCCAACTTGCGAGTGAAATTTTCAAAGCCTATGATATTCGAGGCATTGTCGATAAAACGCTAACTGCTGAAGCCGTCACCTTAATTGGACAAGCGCTTGGCTCAATAGCATTAGAAAAAGGCCAGTCCAGCATCATCATCGGCCGCGACGGAAGATTATCAGGCCCGAAGTTATCCGGCGCATTGGCACAGGGTATACTTGCTTCAGGTTGTGATGTCATTGAAATTGGCGAAGTTCCAACCGGGCTGGTTTATTACGCCACTTTCAAACTGCAAACGCAGTCCGGCATAGCTTTAACCGGCAGCCATAATCCACCTGATTATAATGGTTTGAAAATAGTCATCGCCGGTGAAACGTTATACGGCGAGCAGATCCAGAACATTAAACTTCGTATTGAAAACAACGATTTAAAATCCGGACAGGGTCAACTCAAACAACAAGATATCATTGCAACCTATCTTGACGAGGTCAGCAGTCAGATTCAGCTTGCACGCCCATTAAATATTGTAATTGATTGTGGCAATGGCATAGCCGGCAAAGTCGTTCCAGAATTATTCAGACAACTTGGCTGCAATGTCACCGAATTATTTTGTGATGTTGACGGTAATTTTCCTAATCACCATCCGGACCCCAGTCAACCTAAGAATTTGGTTGATCTAATTAGCAAAGTCAAAGAAACCAATGCTGATCTAGGCCTGGGCTTTGATGGAGATGGTGATCGCGTCGGCACTATTGCACCGAATGGTGACATCATCTGGCCTGATCGGCAAATGATATTATTTTCACGTGATATTCTTTCAAGTAATCCCGGGGCAACCATCATTTTTGATGTCAAATGTTCACAATTATTGCCACGAGAAATTGAAAAAGCCGGCGGTAATCCGCTGATGTGGAAAACCGGTCATTCATTGATCAAGAAGAAAATGAAGGACTCCGGGGCATTGTTAGGCGGTGAAATGAGTGGCCATATCTTTTTCAAACAACGCTGGTATGGTTTTGACGATGGCTTATATGTCGGTGCAAGACTTTGCGAGCTTCTGTCACAACAAGAAGATATTCAAGATACTTTCGATTCATTACCCGATTCAATTAACACACCTGAAATACAAATCCACAAACAACAAGAAGGCCAACAACATGCACTTATTAAAGAGCTGGTTGAGGCGGCTCATTTTCCCAATGCCCAAGTTAGTAATATAGATGGATTAAGAGTTGATTATGATGACGGCTTCGGTCTGGCTCGTGCCTCCAATACTACACCTACAATAGTTATTCGGTTCGAAGGCAACAACGATCAAGCAATTGCAAGGATTCAAGCAGAATTCAGAACTCTTTTACATCAAATTGACCCCGACTTGAGCCTTCCCTTTTAGTTGTTGTATTTAATAATCTTTTACTAAATCATTTTACTTGAGCTTGAGTTTGAAAGCTCGAACCTTGCCACCCTATATTTATCATTAATCATCAACATTACACCTGTTTGTGCAATTTATTTGTTAAAAACTGTTTATTTTGGGAAGTATTTAGTTGATTGTTTTATTAAATAATTGTAATGTTTTTGTTCATTGCTGTATTGCATACTTTCAAACACAGTGAGACGTTGTACTTAAGCTATATTAGCTGACTGGATAATTATGATTAGTATATTTGAATACATAATAAAATTTATCAAACACAATGAGATTAAGGCTGATTGAAAGTATAGTCTTGGAAGATGATAGGTAGATCATTAACTATTAGGCAATTCAGTAATACAAGTTAAATGTCGTAACCTTTCACTTTGAACAAGGACTTGATATAGATGAAAATTTTATTAGTAGAGGATGATATTGAGACAGCACGTTTCATTGAAAAAGCGATGCGTGAAACAAATCATATATTACACCATGAAGACAATGGCTCCGATGGTTTCAAGGCAGCTATGGATGGTGACTATCAGGTAATAATTGCTGATCGCATGTTACCGCGCATGGACGGCATTAAAATGATTACTAAACTTAGAGAAAATGAAAACTACACGCCGGTATTAATCTTAAGCGCTCTAGGTGAAACTCAACAGAAAGTTGATGGCTTACAAGCCGGTAGTGATGATTATCTAACCAAGCCCTTCTCATTTGCAGAATTACTCGCACGTACCGAAGCACTGGCAAGGCGACAGCCATTTAGCAAAGAAAATAATCCTGAATTGAAGCTGGAAGATCTTGAGCTAAACCGCTTGAATCGTGAAGTCTACCGAAATAATGTTCGAATCGATCTTAATGCTAAAGAATTTATGATTCTCGAATACTTAATGCAGCACGTAGATCAAGTTGTTACCAGGACTATGCTACTTGAAAATGTCTGGGATTATAATTTTGACCCTCAAACAAATGTAATTGACGTTCATATCAGTCGTTTACGAAGCAAAATTGATAAGGGTTTTGATCCGCCTCTATTACATACTAAACGCGGCATAGGATACATTTTGAGTGCAACAGGTTAAGGCAAGCCAATCATCACATTCATTTATTGAAAGACTCACCTCAAAGTCTATATCAGTAGAATTAACAACTCTTACCCATGAAAGAGTTTGCTCTTCCAATGCTTGCGTGCCGTTGATTTACGCTCTTGAAGCAGTTAACAACCAATGAAAGACATAAACCGCATATCCGATAATATTGCCCATGACCTTAAAACCCCACTGGCAAGGTTGAGGAATCGCCTGGAAGAATTAAATGTTAGATTAGGAGAGAATTCTGAACATAAAAGCGATATCGATTTTGCACTGGAACAAGCTGATCAGCTTCTTTCAACCCTGAACTCAATTCTGAAAATTGCCAATATTGAATCACAATCCGATCAGTTCAACTTTAAGCCGATATCATTAAGTTCAGTCTTAGGTGATGTCATCGACTTGTATGAACCCACAATCAATGAAAAGAATATTATCCTGACACAAAATTTACTGGCGGGAGCAAAATGCAAAGGGGATAAGAATCTGTTATTTCAGGCCTTTGCCAACTTAATTGACAATGCAATTAAACACACTCCAGAGCAAGGGTCAATCAACATTAATCACATAAAACAAGATAATAAATTTATTATTACTATTGCCGATACGGGTCCTGGAATTCCGGTTGAACAACATGACTCTGTATTTCGACGCTTTTACCAGGTCGATCCAAGCCGCAATCAACCTGGTAATGGATTAGGCTTGGCACTAGTCAAAGCTGTAATGGATCTGCATAGCTTTAACATCAATTTGATGACTAACGATCCTGGGTTGGTTGTTTCCATTGAGATTCCGGCTTAACTCTAGAACCTGCTGCCCGTTGCCAAATTCAGCAAAGATTAATTTACACCGACTAAGCTAGACAAATACCAGCAATACGATATATCGGCTAACAGAATGCAAAAACTTTACATTGTGCTATTGGCCTTAATTATGACAGGCTGTACAAGCAGCCAGGCGATACGCACTCCTATTGCAGATACTGTTTCTATAGAAAAGGCCAGGCAGACCAGTCAAACCGGCACACAAGTACGTTGGGGTGGCGTTATTGTTGCAATAACAAATAATAGTGACCACAGTATTATCGAGATTGTTGAGCGACCATTAACACGATATGGTGTACCCAAGGTCACCAATAAAACCGGTGGCCGGTTTTTAGCCAAAAGTAATGAATTTCTGGAGCCTGAAAACATCAAAACCGGACGTTATATTACTGTTAACGGTCAGTTAGCTGATTATCAAGCCGGCAAGATCGGTGATTATGAATACCAATACCCTTTAGTCAACATTAATGAATATAAAGTCTGGCCGGTCAACAATTATAACTACCGATCTAGATATCATTACGATTCATTCTATCATTACTATCCTTATTGGTGGCATCACCCCTATTACTTCAGATATCGCCATCGTCATTACTGGTAGGCTTGTATGAACATCATTTCAAAAATCATCATTGCACTAATAGCTGTCAATGCACTGTCAGCTTGCCAATCGAATAAACTTAATTCTAACCATTCGGCATCAACTATCGAGCCTAGACTCACTAATGAACAAACAGATATTAATAAAGAATACTTATGGGGAGGTGAAATTCTTGCTGTAGAGAATCTCCAGCAAACCACCGAGTTAACGATTATTAGCTATCCGTTGGACAGAAATGAAAAACCAAACTATAAAAAGCAGTCTACTGGAAGATTTATAGCTTCTTATCCAGGGTTCCTTGAACCAACCGATTATCGCACAGGACAATCAATCACAATTATCGGCACCCTGCAAAAATTTAGAGACGGCAAAGTGGCTCAGGCAGATTATCAATTCCCTGTTTTAAGTGCAGATCGAATGCAACTCCATGCAAAAGCCTCCAAAGGTTATCGCCTGCCCTTCACCATTGGCATCGGTATCGGCATACATAATTAAATCCTAGTAATCTACACTCCCAACCCGTGGTTAAGACTAGATAAAATCAGTATTAGATTGCATAATTAGGCTTACAAAGACAAGACTAATCAGTTGATCGATGCCGTGTGATTTATTTTCAATTTTAATGGTTAGTTGGGTAGTGGGTGTTATTTTATGAGTATAGATATTAAAATTTCCAGAACATTCAGTCGCTGTTTTATTTTTACATTATTAATCTTTAGTTTGAGCAATGTCACAATGGCTCAAATTGACACAGACAGTGATGGTCTAAATGATGATGACGAAGTAACATGGGGAACCGATCCTAATAATCCTGATACAGATGAGGATTTAATCGAGGATGGCACTGAACATACACAAGGTACTAATCCAAGACATCCTGATAGCGACGGTGATGGTCTCATCGACGGTGAAGAAATAGCACAAGGTACTGACCCGCTTTCGATTGACACCGATGAAGACGGTATTAGCGATGCAGATGAGATAAATAGAAATACTAACCCAACTCAAAAAGACAGTGATGGCGACCAACTGGCTGATAATATCGAAATTGTCAGAGGCACAAATCCCACCAATCCAGATAGCGATGGTGATGGTGTTATAGATGGTGATGAAATTACCAATAATACTGATCCATTAAAAGCAGATACTGACGGTGACGGCTTAAATGACGGTGATGAGATTAATTATCAAACTTCAGCCAATCAATCCGATACTGATGGAGATGGTTTATCAGATGCTGATGAAGTTAATAGTTCAACCAGCCCAATTCTTGCCGATAGCGATCAGGACGGTCTATTTGACAACGACGAATTAAAACTCGGCACCAAACCCAATCACATTGACTCTGATGGAGATGGCTTAAATGATGGTGAAGAGGTAGCCCGCAAAACTGATCCTCTCAATTCAGACAGTGATTCTGATTCAGTTAGTGATGGTGATGAAATTGCGGTCAATACTGATCCTCTAAAAGCAGACAGTGATGGTGATGGTCTAAGTGACAAGCAAGAATTAGATGGCAATACGAACCCATTGAGCCTGGACAGTGACGGTGACGGCATTAATGATAATGATGAAATTTCACAAAACCTGGATCCTGCAAGATCAGACAGCGATGGTGATGGTATTACTGACGGCGCTGAATTAGCCAACAACACTAACCCCAGCAAAGCGGATACGGATGATGACGGTATAGCGGACGGCATTGAACTGCTTAGACAAACCGAACCCACTAATCCTGACACTGACAACGATGGGTTGAATGACGGTGAGGAAATCATTCAAGGCACTGACCCCGTTGTGGCTGACTCTGATGACGATGGCATCCCTGATGGCGATGAAATCACGCTTAGTACTAATCCACTACGCGCTGATACCGACGGAGATGGTATCAACGATGCGGAAGAAGCCGATAGCAATACCGACCCGGTCTTGATAGATACTGACAATGACGGAATTATTGATGGGCGTGAGCTGGAACTAGGCACGCAGCCTAATAATAATGATTCAGATGGTGACAGCTTGATCGATGGTCATGAAATCGCACGGGGAACTGATCCGACAAATCCTGACACAGACGCCGATGGGTTAAGTGATGGAAAAGAAATCAGCCTCAATACTAATCCGACAGAAACAGACACTGATAGCGATGGGCTTAGCGACAGTGACGAAATCGCCAATAACTCAGACCCTTTGCTGCCTGACACGGATTTCGATGGTTTAATTGACGGTGAAGAGATTGCTGGCAATTCAGATCCGACATCGGCTGATACTGACAATGACGGATTACCCGATGGCGACGAAATAGTCAGTGGAACCGATCCTACCAATGCTGACACTGATGCAGACGGTCTTTCTGACCAAGAAGAATATAACACTAATACCAACCCGCTCGTTGCCGATAGTGATGAAGATGGAATCAGTGACGGCGATGAAGTCGCCCAACAGATGAATCCTCTTGAGCCCGATTCAGATAGTGATGGGTTACTTGACGGTGATGAACTTGCCGGTAATACAGACCCTAATAATGCCGACAGCGATGGGGATGAGTTAACAGATGGTGAAGAATTAAATATTGGCACTAATCCGCTTAAAACCGACTCTGATGAAGACGGTTTAGCCGATAACCTTGAGGTAGCAAAAAATACCAATCCTGTCAAAATGGACTCTGACGGAGATGGCCTAGACGATGGTAATGAAATAAATCGCAAAACCAACCCGCTCAAGGCTGACTCAGATGAAGACGGCCTAGATGATGGACAAGAAGTTGCTTCTAATACTGACCCGCTTAAAATCGATACCGATACTGACAGTTTAAGTGACAAAAATGAAATTGAGCATGGCACCAACCCACTTAAACCGGACACCGACGAAGACGGGCTTACAGATGGAGAAGAAATTGCCAATAACACTGATCCCACCAAAATTGATACCGATGGCGATGGACTAACCGATAAAAGCGAGTTAGAGAGAAAGACCAATCCAACCAAAGCGGACACTGACGAAGATGGGTTAAGTGATGGCGACGAAATCGTCAACAATACCGACCCATTAAATATCGACACAGATGCTGACGGCTTGACAGACGGCAATGAAATCGCCAAATCGACATCACCTACTAAGGCTGATACCGATGGCGATGGATTACTTGATGGAGATGAAGTCGCGCGTGGAACTGATCCATTAACTCGCAATACAAGCGACGAACCAGTGCAAACTGCTGAGCTTAAGACCGAACAGGACCAGGAACAACCGTCACAATCTGTAAGTAAACCAGCAGTTACTGAACCCGAACCAGAGGCAGAATCTAAACCGAAACCTGAAGCTGTTGTTCAACAAACTGAAACAACCGAGCACCTTAATACCAGAGTCATTGAAGAAGCCCAGCCGAAGCCTGAAACAGAGGTTGCGACAGTAGAAACTGAAGCGATCGAAGAAACAAATTCGAATGACGACCAAACGCAAACTGATGCAGAAGCACAAAAAGTTGCTATTCTGAATAATGTCAATACGGAATGGTTAAATGAGCAAGCCGCAGAAAAATTCACCATTCAACTTTTTAACCATACTGATGAAGCCAAAACAGTAGAATTTATCGAATCTTTTGATTTAGCAGAACAAGCCAGGGTTGTGCCTTTCCCCTCAGAACAAGGTATTCAATATACGGCAGTAATGGGAAGTTATGGTTCCTGGCTAGAAGCAGCCAAAATAATCGCCAGTTTCTCGAAAGAGCTACGCCGTACAACACCATTGATTGTAACATTCTCATCACTCATATCATTACAATCTAACCTACAAACCAACAACAGTTAGTAGTCGTAATTAGTCACATTTACGTCACTCTAGCCTGTTAACTGACCCTTAGGATATTTGTTTGTGATTTAGAACAAGAGTGTGTCAGTCAAGTCTAAGTTTTGATGATTATTTCCCATCCGATATAAGCTAATAAGATAAGAGAAACTACCAGAAAAATTGCAAATAACACATCTATTATTACACATAACATGGGATGTTTAACTTGGAAATGATCACTAAAGATTTCACTAATCAAATAGATTCTTCCATATTTTGTGCGTCGATTACCTTTTACTTTCATAACATCAACCTCTAATCAACTTCCTTTGTTTTATCCCTTATCAATTCAATCTGCATTAGACCGAATGATATATCCCAATTTCCAATCATGGATATACATGTTAACAGATTACAAAAATCAACTCGACTGTTACAATTGCAACTTACTGATTGGAAATTTCTTGTTTAGTATATCGATGAATATTTGACCTATAATTTTTTCTGCACTTCAAGTTTCCAGACCTGCCTAAAACCTTTTGGCAGTTTTAAACCTCGCTTGGCACGTTCCCCCAGATAGTGATCAATTTCTGACGGCTTTAGGTTTAGATATCGCTTACCTGAATGCACGATAAGATGATCGCCTTCTACAAAGGCAGCTGCGGCAACAACTTTTTCTTCTCCTGCTTTTAATTTCGCTGCCGGTATGTTGATAAGTTTGATACCCTTGCCTTTTGCTAATTCGGGTAACTCAGTTGCAGCGAAAACCAACATGTGCCCTTCGCTGGTTATCGCAGCAATCCAATTTTCATTGTCAGTATCTACAACCGATGGGGATAAGGTGGTAAAGCCTTTAGCTATACGAATCACTGCTTTACCCTTTTTGTTTTTAGTTTGAAAATTCTCCAGCGTACCTATAAAACCATAACCGGAATCAGAAGTGATCAAATATTTACTTGAAGCCGTTCCCATCATCAAGCCAGTAAAAGTTGCGCCTTCTGGTGGGTTAAGGCTACTGGTCAAAGGTTCGCCAAAACCGCGCGCAGACGGCAAACTATGAGCCGCAACAGTATAGGCTCGACCACTACTATCCATTGTAAGTAATAAATCATTGGTACGGCCTTTGGCGGCGCTTAAAAACTCATCACCGCTACGATAATTCAAACCACTAGCATCAACATCATGGCCCTTAGCAGCTTTGATCCAGCCATTGCTGGAAAGTATAACTGTAATCGATTCTGACGGTATCAGCGCTGTTTCATCCATGGCTTTTGCTACTTGCCTTTCTGCCAGTGGCGAACGCCTGACATCACCATAGTCCTCGGCGTCCTGTAACAATTCATTACGGATAAGCGTTTTTAACCTTGCTGCGGAATTCAAAATTTTTGCCAACCGATTTGCTTCATCTTTCAACTGTGCCTGTTCGGATTTAATTTTGATTTCTTCGAGTTTGGCCAAATGACGCAAGCGCAAATTCAAAATCGCTTCGGCCTGGGTATCGGTTAACTTAAACCTTTTAATTAAAACTTCTTTGGGTTTATCCTCAGTACGGATAATCTTGATCACTTCATCGATATTCAAATAAGCGATCAACAAACCATCTAAAATATGCAAACGTTCGTTAATACGATCCAGCCTGAACTGTAATCGCCGTTTGACAGTGTCTTTTCTATATTCCAACCACTCTTTGAGAAGTGACTTTAGATCGAAAACTCTGGGGCGACCATCCAGACCGATCAAATTAAAGTTAACTCGATAACTTCGCTCCAGGTCTGTAGTTGCAAACAAATGGCTCATTAACGATTCAATATCAACACGATTAGATTTTGGTTCAATAACTAACCGGATCGGATCTTCATGATCAGACTCATCGCGCAGATCAGCCACCATAGGAAGCTTTTTAGCATTAATCTGGGCCGCAATTTGCTCCAGCACTTTGCTGCCTGAAACCTGGTATGGCAAGGCATTGACAACAATATTACCATTCTCTTTTTTCCACACCGCACGCTGCCTGAGACTGCCGTTACCGGTTTTGTATAGTTCAATAAGTTCTGCTTGAGGTGTAATAATTTCAGCTTCGCTGGGAAAATCCGGTGCCAGAATGTGTTCACATAAATCTTCTACTGTTGATCTTGGTGCTTCCAGCAAGCGAATACAAGCACTGACAACTTCACGGATATTATGTGGCGGAATATCGGTTGCCATCCCTACTGCAATTCCCGAAGCACCGTTTAAAATCGCATTGGGTAAACGTGCGGGCAATAATTTGGGCTCCTTGATGGTGCCGTCAAAATTAGCCAGCCAATCCACTGTGCCTTGTTCAAGCTCCTCCAGCAGGCTATTAGCATAAGCAGTTAGCCTGGCTTCGGTATAACGCATGGCAGCAAATGACTTAGGGTCATCCTGGGTGCCCCAGTTGCCCTGACCATCAACCAAAGGATAACGATAACTGAAAGGCTGTGCCATCAAGGCCATGGCATCATAACAGGCTGTTTCACCATGAGGGTGAAATTTACCTATAACATCACCCACGGTACGCGCTGACTTTTTAAACTTGGCATTAGCATGAAGATTTAATTCCGACATCGCATAAACAATACGCCGCTGTACCGGCTTTAAACCGTCACCGACATGGGGCAAGGCGCGATCAAGAATCACGTACATGGAATAATCCAGGTAGGCCTGCTCGGCAAAGGACTCCATGGGCATTTTAACTATCTCAGCCATTTGCGCATGTGGAATGCTAAGTTGCTTACTGGATGATGAGCTTGCTTTTTTGCGTGCCATATTTTTAGACCTAAGAATTCATTATTGAAACCCGGAATATACAATAGCTATCTATTGCGATGAAAAACTGCTTCAATCTCAAGCACGTCCTCATGAATTTGATCTCACCATAGGATGGCTATGGCATCGTCCAAATTCCTTGCGGGCGCACTTGATCTTATTGCATTTTTCCCTCTCATGACGATTCCTGTTGTATATTCCGGGTTAAACTATTGCCTTATCACCTTTCTCGCCCAACCACTTTTTACGATCGGGTACCCGCTTTTTAGCCAATAACATATCAATCATGTTAACAGTTTTAGTGGGCTGCGGCGTTTGTAACTGCACCAGGCGCCGGGTTGCAGGATCCATGGTGGTTTCCTTGAGCTGGCCAGGATTCATCTCGCCCAAGCCCTTAAATCGTTGTACATTTACTTTGCCGGTGATTTTTTCTTTTTTGATTCGAGTTAAAATTTGCTCTTTCTCATCCTCATCAAGCGCGTAAAAAACCTGCTTGCCAACATCTATACGATAAAGCGGAGGCATGGAAACATGTACACGGCCCTCTTCCACCAGAGAACGGAAGTGTTTTAAGAACAATGCACATAACAAAGTCGCGATATGGGCACCATCAGAATCGGCATCGGCCAAAATGCAGACTTTACCGTAACGCAGGTTTGCAGTATTTGCACTACCGGGATCAACGCCTAAAGCAACAGAAATGTCATGCACCTCCTGTGAAGCCATTACTTCATCTGAATCAACTTCCCAGGTATTTAGTATTTTTCCACGTAGCGGCATGATCGCTTGAAATTCACGATTTCTAGCTTGCTTGGCCGAACCACCGGCAGAATCACCTTCGACCAGGAACAGTTCGGTTAATTCTAAATCCTGTGAGGTACAATCAGAAAGTTTCCCGGGCAAAGTCGGCCCTGCGGTTAATTTTTTGCGTTTAACCTGCTTGCTGGATTTTTGCCGCCGTTGTGCCCTTTCAATAGCAATTTGAGCGATCCGCTCGCCTGTTTCAATGTTTTGATTCAGCCAAAGGCTGAAGGCGTCTTTAATTATTCCTTGTACAAATGCGCCAGCTTCGCGAGAGGAAAGCCTGTCTTTAGTTTGACCAGAAAACTGGGGATCCTGGATACGGGCAGATAATACATAGCTCAGATCAGCCCAGACATCTTCGGGTGTCAGCTTTATACCTCGTGGCAATAGATTTCTGAAATCGCAAAATTCTCTGATCGATTCAGTTAATCCAGCTCGAAATCCACTAACGTGGGTTCCGCCCTGGCCAGTAGGAATCAAATTGACATAACTTTCCCTGACCCAGTCGCCTTCTTCCGGCACCCAGAATAATGCCCAACTTAGTTCACCATCATTATTTTTGACCTCTCCAGAAAATGGTGCTGCCGGCACACATTCCTGCGCTGTATTCTCCTCAGTCAAATATTCAACCAACCCATCCTCAAAATGCCAAGTCTCATCATTATCAGTGTTAGATTCATCTTTGAATTTAATGACTATACCCGGACATAGAACTGCCTTGGCGTGAAGTAATCGCTTTAAACTTTTCAGGTTAAATTTTACTGAATCGAAAAACTGAGGATCCGGCCAGAAACGGATTACAGTACCTGTATTGCGTTGCCCTACTTTACCGATTTCTTTTAATTCAGTGCGCTTATTGCCGTCTTCAAACTCCATTTGATACTGTTTACCGCCACGTCTGACCCAAACAATCAATCGTCTGGACAAAGCATTAACCACTGATACGCCTACTCCATGCAAACCACCTGAATACTGATAGTTTTTATCGGAGAATTTTCCGCCCGCATGTAGCCGAGTCAAAATTAACTCCACGCCGCTGACTTTTTCCTCTTTATGCTTATCAACCGGCATACCACGACCATCATCGGCAACAGTCAGGGAGCCGTCTTTGTGCAAAATCACACCAATCGCTTTGGCAAAGCCTGATATGGCTTCATCAATACTGTTATCGATAACTTCTTGCGCCAGATGATTAGGGCGTTCAGTTTCTGTATACATCCCCGGTCGCTTGCGCACCGGATCCAATCCGGTGAGAACCTCGAGCGCCGAGGCATCATATTTTTGATTCATTCAAACTCTTTCTAGTAATAAATACTGTTTATCTTGCTATGGTATTCAAGCACAACAGATTGAAACAAGGTAAAATCCAAGTGCGAATTGTAACGAAAAGTCATGGCAAAGAAAAAGACAACTGCAGATTTACCTGATTTTGAAGTGGCATTAAAAGAGCTTGAATCGATCGTAAACCGTATGGAACAAGGCGAACAGACGTTAGAAGACTCGCTCAAGGACTTTGAGCGCGGCATGGCCTTATCCAAACAATGTCAGCAAAGCCTTAAACAAGCTGAGCTTCGAGTCGAGAAAATGCTTAATGACCACTCTTCGCAGCAACACGAATCTGAACATAACGAAACCGATTAAGGATCAGTGAATTCAGATTTCAGTCAGCGCTGGGCTGACTTTCAGGCCCAGACTCAACAACAGCTCGATAAGTTATTACCGGCAGCAGATGCGGCACCTTCACGCCTGCACCAGGCCATGCGCTATGCATGCCTGGACGGTGGCAAACGCTTACGTGCAATCCTGGTCTATGCCTGTGGACAATTATTTGAAGCTGAAAATGATGTTTTACACGTCCCGGCATGCGCAGTTGAATGTATGCATGCATATTCATTAATCCATGACGATATGCCGGCCATGGACGACGATGAACTACGTCGGGGCCGGCCTACAGTACATATCAAATTCGACGAGGGAACAGCTTTACTCACCGGTGATGCCTTACAAGCGTTTGCGATTGAGCTATTGTCAAATCATCCGGCATTGAGTGCATTAAAAAGCCCTACCCAGCTACAACTCATCAGCATCCTTTCCAAAGCATCCGGTTCTCAAGGCATGGCGGGCGGACAAGGCATCGACCTGGACTCAATCGGCAAGCAACTTAGTCTGGCCGAGCTGGAGGTTATGCATGAGAAAAAGACCGGTGCTTTAATTTGTGCTTCTGCATTAATGGGTGCAATTTGCAGTGAAAATGTTTCTGAGCAGGAGTTAGCTAATTTAAATTGCTTTGCCGATCATCTTGGTCTGCTGTTTCAGATCACCGACGATATTCTGGATGAAACCAGCACTGCACAGACATTGGGCAAAACTGTGGGCAAAGATAAAGCTGATGACAAGCCTACTTATATCACCGTACTCGGCCTTGAAGCATCACGCAAACAAGCCCAGCGCCACCATCAAAAAGCCCTTACTTATCTTGAGAAGATTAACAAGGACATTGATTTTTTGATGCAATTAAATGATTTTGTGCTTGATCGCAGCTTTTAAATAGCACTTTTTTCTAGAGCCAAATCATATAAAAACCGTTAAACTAAACGTTTATGCTGATTCGACAACATGACTGAAGCACACGATTATTCATTACTAAAGACGCTAAACTTTCCACCTGATTTGCGTAAGCTGGAAGAAAACCGGCTTGAACAAGTTTGTGGCGAGTTACGTGACTATTTGATTGAAGTCGTCTCACGTACTGGCGGGCATCTTGCCGCCGGTCTGGGCACGGTTGAGTTAACAGTTGCCTTGCATTATGTATTTAATACCCCATACGATCGGCTGGTTTGGGATATCGGTCATCAAGCCTATCCACATAAGATTCTCACCGGGCGACGTGAACAATTGCACACCATTCGCCAAGCAGGCGGATTGTCCGGATTTTTAAAACGGGATGAAAGTGAGTATGACACTTTCGGAGCCGGTCATTCCAGCACTTCTATCAGCGCTGCCTTAGGTATGGCAACCAGTGCTGCTTTAAAAGAGGAAGAACGAGATGTAGTTGCAATCATCGGTGATGGTGCATTAACCGCCGGCATGGCCTATGAGGCCTTAAACAATGCCGGTGATATGGATGCCAATCTATTAGTGATTCTGAACGATAATGAAATGTCAATCTCGCCGAATGTGGGCGCATTATCCAATTATCTTGCTCGTATTTTATCGGGCAAAGCCTATATGAGTGTACGTGAAAACAGTAAATCCGTACTCAGCACTGCCCAGCCTGTGCGCTCCCTGGCAAAACGTTGGGAAGAGCATATGAAAGGCATGGTCACACCCAGCACCTTGTTTGAAGAGTTAGGGTTCTACTATATCGGTCCGATTGACGGCCATGATATCAATACCTTGGTCAAAACCCTGCAAAACATGAAACAAATTCAGGGGCCGAGGTTTTTACACATTATCACCCAAAAAGGTAAAGGCTTTGACCCGGCCGAAGTCGATCCTTGTGTTTATCATGGGGTAACACCTTTTGACCGCAGCACAGGGAAACTTGAGAAAAAACCTTCACCCGGAAAGTCTTACACGAGTGTATTCAGCGACTGGCTATGCGATATGGCACAGCAAGACGATAAGCTGGTTGGCATAACGCCAGCTATGCGGGAGGGTTCTGGATTAGTTGAATTCTCCAATAAATACCCTGATCGCTATTTTGATGTGGGAATTGCTGAACAGCACGCCTTGACATTCGCAGCAGGATTAGCCTGCGAGGGCTTAAAGCCTGTTGTGGCTATTTATTCGACCTTTCTGCAGCGTGCTTATGATCAATTTATTCATGACATCAGTGTCCAGGATTTAGATGTCACTTTTGCGATCGACCGGGCGGGTTTGGTTGGTGCTGATGGCGCTACTCACGCCGGTGCTTATGATTTTTCTTATTTAAGGTGTATCCCTAATGGAATCATTATGGCACCCAGTAATGAGCAGGAATGCCGTGACATGCTTTATACAGCCTATTTACATCCCGGCATTGCCTGTGTTCGCTATCCTCGCGGCACCGGTCCGGGAGTTGCCACATCGCAGCAAATGAATGCTATACCAATTGGCAAGGCCAAATTACAGCGTAAAGGCAATGGCATAGCCTTGTTAGCATTTGGCTCTATGCTGGAACCAGCTCTACAAGCAGCACAACAACTTGATGCCACAGTGGTCAATATGCGTTTTGTCAAACCCCTGGATGAAAAATTAGTTCGATCACTTGCGGCAAGCCATGACTTGCTTGTGACACTTGAAGAAAATGTTGTCATGGGCGGCGCCGGTTCTGCGGTCAATGAGTTTTTAGCAAAAAATGGCCTTAATACTCATATTTTGAATTTGGGCCTTCCCGATCAGCATATAGATCATGGTAACCCTAAAACAATGCTGGCTGACTGTGGTTTAGACAGCCAGGGCATTATTGACAGCATTAAAAACATTAAATTCGCAGAACTTGCACAAGGCGCCCAAAGTGCTTAAACTGCGCGCCTTTTAAGCCTAAGCCGAATATGAGCACAGCAAGCAAACAAGATTTAAACATCATTCCGGACGTTCAGTCTTATCAAGATACGCGTGAGATTGCCATAGATGAAGTCGGTATTAAGGATCTTAAATATCCGATTGTGTTTAAAGATGGTGACACTGAGCAGCACACTATTGCTAATTTTTATATGGCAGTAAGCTTACCGGCTGATCGCAAAGGCACTCATATGTCTCGATTTGTCCGCCTGCTTAATGATGAATTCAATACAGTCTCATTAGATTCAATGCAGTCATTATTAAGCACCATGACTAAGACGCTCAATGCTGAACAAGGCATTGTTGAACTCGAGTTTCCTTATTTTTTAACCAAGCAAGCCCCCATCAGCGGTTTACCCAGCAAAATCGATTATTCTATTCATATTCAGGCTAAAACTGACCCTGATTCGGATCAGGTATTACTTTCAGTGACGGTGCCCGTGACCAGTTTATGCCCTTGCTCAAAAGAAGTAGCTGCCTATAGTGCACATAATCAGCGCTCACATATTGTGATTACGGTTGATCAGCAAACCACCTTGTCAGTCGAACAATTGATAAGAATCGCCGAAAAGCAGGCCAGTAGTGAACTATATGGATTACTTAAACGCAGTGATGAAAAATTTGTCACCGAGCAAGCCTACGACAACCCTAAGTTTGTCGAAGATATGGTTAGAGATGTGGCTCGAGAGCTGATTGCTAATCAACAAGTCGCCGGATTTATAGTTGAAACAGAAAACTTTGAATCCATACATAACCATTCGGCCTATGCCAGTATTCGACATCAACTTTAATATCCGATAGCTGAATCGGTCTTGTCATGAGAATCGGGATTGATTTAGGCGGCACTAAAACCGAAGGCATTGTTCTTTCTGAGCAAAATCAAAGCATCGAGCGAATTCGGGTTCCAACCCCTCAGCATAACGGCTATCAAGCCATAATCGAAAATATCGTTGAGCTTATTAATCAGCTTGAGTCGGCTGTAAATGTAACTTGCAGTATTGGTATCGGCACGCCTGGATCAATCGTTAAAAAAACAGGATTATTAAAATATTCGAATACGGTTTGTTTGAATGACAAACCATTACAAGCTGATTTAGAACAAATACTAAATCGTAAGATTCAGATTGAAAATGACGCCAATTGTTTCGCATTATCTGAAGCTATTGATGGGGCAGCACAAGGTTACAATAATGTATTCGGGGTTATTATGGGCACTGGAGTTGGAGGTGGGGTGGTTATTAACCAAAAGATATTATCCGGGCCTAATGGAATGACGGGAGAATGGGGTCATAATATTTTACACACAGACGGCAGTGAATGTTACTGCGGCCAAAAAGGCTGTGTTGAAACCTATTTGTCCGGGCCCGGTTTAGTTAATAAATATCGACTCAAGACAGGTGAGACAATTGACTCGGTGGAAACATTGCTAGAGCTGGCCAAGTCCGGCGACTCTATCGCCGATAAAATTATGGAAGATTTTTATGACAACTTTGCTCGAGCGATATCCTACATAGTTAAAATTCTGGATCCGGAGATTATCGTCTTGGGCGGTGGATTATCCAATATTGGACAACTCTATACACACACAGCCAGAAGAATTAATAATTACTTTTCCAAACCGGTTTCAGTAACGATTAGTAAGAATGTGTACGGTGATAGTTCCGGTGTGCGCGGAGCCGCGTTCCTGGGTGGCCAAAAGTAAAGGGCTCTGTCCAAGCGGACAAAGCCCTTTTCACCTACCCCTTGAATAATTGATTCTTAGCTTGCTTTTTTACAAATTACAAAACGTTTCAGAAACTATTCAAACCCTTGCATATAAAAATACAACTTACCAATAGAAGGAAAAACCTTAGAAATATTTCGAGTAATGTAAGACTCACCTACCCGAAATATAAGTCTCCCTGTGTTATTACCTTTTATTATTGCCGCAGGTTAATTTAATTTTTTTTTATTGTCAATTTAAATTGTTAAAATTTGTTAATTATTAAAAAGTTTTAATTTTCTACCCCGGGAGGCAATGCTTGCTGGTAGCCATTTTGTTGCATCCACTCCCAGTCCGGCCCAAACCAGCCATACTCCACCAAATCTATTTTTCCAGACTTACTGAAAATAATATGTTCTTGTTTCAACAATTTCATTTGCCGAGGATCTTCGGCTCCATCTTTGCGTACACTTATTCGCCCTTGGCTGTTCACTACTCTCTGCCATGGTATATTTTGGGCCTGTGGCGTGTGGGACATAGCGTAACCCACCTGGCGCGGTCCACAGTTGCCAACCATTTTGGCGATCTGGCCATAAGTGGCGACCTGACCCGCCGGAATTTGTTTAACTAGCTTATAAATACGTTGATATAAAGAATCAGACGAGTGATTATCCATTTAATTCTGATTCAATGATTTCATAGCCATATTCTAGACTACTGTCGCATAACCAATGCCAAAAAGACAGAGCAAAACTGCGAGTGACATAAATATCAAACGTTTCTCGCTCATCAGAAAGATTGTGGACAATAGCCGGGTAGTGATGATCAAAACTGGATAACACGACCTGACCAGCAACAAACGAATCTTGGTCTAAAGGTAAATTTAACCCTTTAGCCATAATTTGGCGACAAAATTCACCCTGGATACGAATAACAGTTCGCGCACAAGACAAATCCTGCAATGCACCGTATTGATCCTCAAGTTGATCTGCAATCGTTTTTAAAATTTCCAGATTGATCGAGACAATTAAATATCGATTTGGACCAATCCACATAATAGTCGATTGCTCATTCGATAAAGATTGGCTGGGAGACGGCAACGATAAATTTACTGTGTTTTGTAAAACTGTATTAACAGCACCATCATCAAAGACCACCAGGTTCAACATGTTCAGACCTTGCCGCTCCTGTAATAGAATCGGATTCTTGTCCTCGGCACCATGAACGCCAAGTTTATAATCTGTGTAAAGTGCAGATTTAGGTTGTAAATTATCCATGCAGACGTTCTCCCTGTGGATCAAGAAAATGCGGACTAACCACCCTAGCTTCAACAACCTGATCCCGCACTGGGTAGTGCGCATATACCGTTTTATCCCGCCAGCGCTCTAATCCGCCGACAATAAAGGCCAGGGCAAGATTTTCATCCAGCTCCGGACTATATGTCATAGACGTCACATGCCCCAGAGAATCTACGGGTGTTAGCGTAATTTCAGCTTGTGCCAACAATTGCGCACCATTTTTGAAAGCCTTGGTTTTATCAGTGGCAACTAACCCCACAAGTTGCGGCCTGTCAGTATCATCAAATGCCTCACGTCTGGCATAATGCTGGCCGATAAAAATCGGCTTTTTGCAGTTTTCCAGCATTTTGCCGAAACCAATATCCTGAACAGTAGTCCGACCATCCAATTCCGCGCCAACCACATGGCCTTTTTCGATACGAAGTGCACCCATTGATTCCGTACCATAAGGTTTAAGGTCAAATTCTCTACCCTTGTCCAGAAAATATTGCCATACAGATTCACCATAATCGGCCGGCACATTAACTTCATAAGCCAATTCACCGGAGAAGGAGATGCGATAAATACGCGCATCAACACCACCAATAGTAGTTTGCAGATAACCCATAAACGGCAGGGCCTCGTTACTGACATCTGCCTGATCAACCACCTGCTCTAACACTTTACGACTATCAGGACCGGCCAGAGCGATTCCCGCCCACTGATCAGTAACCGAAAAGACATGTACTTTAAGTTCGGGCCAGACAATCTGGGTTAAATATTCTAAAAACAACATTACACTGGCTGCATTAGCCGTTGTGGTTGTCATTAAATACTCATTTTCAGCGATACGTGTAGTGGTTCCGTCGTCATAAACGAATCCATCTTCACGCAACATTACACCATAACGCACTTTGCCGACTTTAAGCGTATCAAAGCGATTTAAATAAACGCGATTTACCAATTCCCCGGCGTCAGGGCCCTGTATGCAAATCTTGCCTAATGTTGAAACATCAACGATTCCAACTTTGCTGCGCACATGCTTCATTTCGCGTACATAGGCCTGACCCAGCGTCTCCGTTGGGCTCATAGGATAATAATGCGGTCGCTGCCACTGCCCTACGTTCAACATAATACCGCCGTTTAGCTCATGCCAATGATGTATCCCGGTACGCCTCACCGGTGTAAAATGATAACCCACCGAGCGACCGGTAAAAGCACCAATAGCCACCGGTGTATAAGGCGGGCGAAAAGTCGTTGTACCCACTTCTTGCATACTACAGCCACGCGCTTCAGCCAGGATTGCCAGCGCATTGACATTAGCCGTTTTACCTTGATCAGTGGCCATACCCAAAGTGGTATAACGCTTGGTATGTTCAACTGAACGAAATCCTTCTCGCTCGGCTAATTGAATGTCCGGCAGTGCGACATCGTTTTGATAATCCACAACCTGCTTATAGTTGCTCTGCGGCACATACCAAAGTGCTTCGGTTCGATTTGAATTAGACGTTAATGCCTCTGCTGATTCGTCATCAGCAGCCATCTCACCGGAACGTATGCAATCCTGATGTAACCAAATACCGGCTGCTGAACCGATAGTAATCGAGTAATCTGTTTTAAGTGTCGACAAATTTAACGTGACTAACTCGTCATCAAAACTCGGCTTGCTACCACGATGACTTTGTAAATGTAACGTCGGAGTCCAACCACCTGACATTGCCAAGATGTCACAGGATTGATCAAATTCTAATCCTTGCTGTTGTATAACTACTTTTTCAACACGTTGCCACCCGCGAGCGTCAATCACCATGGCATTACAATAAACCTGGACACCCAGTTGGCGAACTTTCTCAGCCAATTCATGTTCTGCACGAGAATCAACTATGGTGACATTACACTCAAGTTGATCCAAATCTTTAGCCAGTGAATAAACCGAGTCATTATTGGCAAAAATAGTGATGTTTTGACCAGGAATTACACCATAATAATTCACATAGGCTTTAAGCGCATAAGCCAGCATCACTCCCGGCAAATCATTGTTGCCAAACACTAACGGACGCTCCAGTGCTCCTGTCGCATAAACAGCTTTAGCAGCAGTAATACGCCAGTATCGCAATCTTGGCGAGAAATTATTACTATTTCTCAGCTGTTCAACTGCGCCATAAGCACCATCATCGTAAGCGCCAAAAACCGTCGTCGCCGGCATCACAATAACATCGTCCAGCTGATCCAGTTTTTGCAGCTGCTCATCAAGCCACTGTGTCTGCTCAGGATCAAAACGTGCCATACCACCCAAGCGTGAATGTTCATCAGCAATGATGACTTTTTTACCCTGTTCAGCCAGAGCTAAAGCCGCACTTATACCGGCCGGACCAGCGCCCACCACCAGAACATCGCAGAAGGCATTCACTCTATCATAGCGATCCGGGTCGAACTCCCTGGTTGCCTTGCCCAGGCCCGCCGCTTTACGAATAATACTCTCATAAAACATCCAGGCTTTGGCCGGCCACATAAAGGTTTTGTAGTAAAACCCGGCCACCAGAAATTTGGAAAACAGATTATTGACACTTGAAATATCAAATTTCAGCGAAGGCCAGCGGTTTTGGCTGCTGGCCTGAAGACCATCGAATAAATCGATCATAGTAGCGCGAGTATTTGGCTCTAGCCTGGCACCTGAACCCAACTCTACAATTGCATTAGGCTCTTCGCTACCGGCACTGATTACACCGCGCGGACGATGATATTTAAAGCTTCGGCCTATAAGCTTAACGTTATTGGCCAATAATGCCGAAGCCAGTGTATCACCTTCGTAGCCGCTATACGTTTTACCATCAAAACTAAAGCGTATTGACTTGTCAAAGTTAACTCCGGTGGCATTTGGATTACGTTTTGCTTCAGTCATCTTTATTCTCACCAGGCAAATACGAATTATAAACTTCGTGGGTTAATGTATTTCGCTCAACCACAATCCAGGCACGGCAACCGGCTATATGACTCCATAACTCTTTGTGTGGCCCTCGTGGATTATTACGAGAATAAACATATTCACGCCAGGCATCGGCATCATCAGTCTGAGGTCGTTTAATGGTCGCATCACCTTCGTAGCTGAATTCGCCCTGATCACGCACCCCACAATACGGACATTTAATCTTCATAAGCTCAACTCCGGTTAATGCGCCTTGGGCACCGGGCCGGCACCACGCTCGTCAATCAAATAACCTTTTTCAAAGCGATCCAGGGTAAACGCCGCGTTATATTCATGTGGCTGATCATTAGCAATAGTGTGCGCAAACACCCAACCTGAAGCCGGTGTTGCTTTGAACCCGCCATAACACCACCCGCAATTCAGATATAGACCTTTAATCGAGGTTTTGGTAATAATCGGGCTGCCATCCATAGACATATCCATGACTCCGCCCCAATGACGCAGAATCCGAATTCGGCTTAACGACGGCAACATCGCCATACCGCACTCAAGCACATGCTCAACAGTCGGCAAATTACCGCGCTGGGCATAGCTATTATAGTAATCAAGGTCACCACCCAGCACTAAGCCGCCCTTATCGGATTGGCTGATGTAAAAATGCCCGGCACCGAACGTAACCACTGTATCAATAAAAGGTTTCAAACCTTCCGTCACAAAAGCCTGTAATACATGGCTTTCTATCGGCAATCTCATACCCAGCTTTTCAGTCAATGTGGTTGTATTGCCGGCCACGGCCAATCCTATTTTCTTGGCCCGAATCGTCCCGCGTGTAGTTTCAACGCCCTGGATAGTATTACCGTCACGTAAAAATCCGGTGACTTCACAGTTCTGAATCATGTCTACACCGCGCAAATCCGCACCACGAGCAAAACCCCAGGCCACAGCATCATGACGCGCTGTACCGCCGCGAGGCTGCAACAACCCACCGGCGATTGGAAAGCGTGCATTCTCAGAGTAATCCAGCATCGGGATAAATTGCCTGGTCTGCTCACGATCAAGCAATTCGGCGTCAATTCCGTTTAAGCGCATGGCATTGGCGCGTCGCGCGTAGGCATCCATTTGTCCGGGAGTATGGGCTAGATTCAACACACCGCGCTGTGAAAACATTACATTGTAATTTAGATCCTGGCTTAAACCTTCCCACAGCTTGAGTGAGTGCTCATAGAAATGAGCATTAGCCTTGAGCATATAATTTGAACGTACAATAGTGGTGTTACGGCCTACATTACCACCGCCCAAATAACCCTTTTCCAGCACTGCAACGTTAGTTATGCCGTGGTTTCGAGCCAAGTAATAGGCTGTTGCCAATCCATGCCCACCACCGCCGATGATGAGCACATCATAGTCTGATTTCGGCTCAGGATCACGCCAGGCCGGCTGCCAATTCTTATGGCCGCTCAATGCATTTTTGATCAGATTAAAGCCTGAATAGCGCACTTTATTCCCAATTCTTTAGATGATTTTCAGGCCGCCAATCATACTGCTAGTCGTATTTGGGTGCAATTTTCTTGTTATAGAAATAGAAATTCCAAAGCGCAAATTCGGCAAAAGCAAAGATTCCTTTGTGGTAGTCAGCTGAAGATTTTATGATTATCAGATATCTATATTGACAAAAAACGGGCCAGTGCTTGAACTGGCCCAAATATAGTAAGTAAGGGGTAGGTAAGTGGCATACCTTGTATGCCAAATTAACCATAAGATTGCCGGCGTGAAAGTAACGTGAAGAAATGCAAACAAGCGATATAATAGTGATTATGGAGGAACATTTTGACATAAACCAAGCTCTTCGAGTTTTTGACAAAATCGTCACCAACGGTGATAAACATGAGGATAAATATACCTATCAAGGTATCACCGCCTGGAGTGATACAGATGGGTATACTGTGCAACTCAGTGATGATGAGGTTAGCGTTTCAATTTATTTTCACAACAGATACGAGTTTAACTATGATAATTCGCGTCTGCTTGAAACATTCCTCAACAAGCTTAAAGCCATCGACGATTCCATCAAATAAACTCTATTAGGGTTTACGAAAGGGGTTTATTGAACCCCCAAGTAATACTTTTGCATTTGTTTCAGGCTTTGTAATGCTTCTGCAAAGCTGGACAATGATAATTTGATGTCAAACTCCTGCACTAAATAATCATGAAAACGAATATTGGCCTGATTATCCGCACTGAACTGCTCCACAACCTGTACAAGTTGATTTCCCTTTAGCACGCAGTCCTTACCACAATCACTCAAGCTGATTTTCTCGAAATCACCTACCTGCAGATATCCTCTGGAAAAACTGGTCTGCCATTCATGCTCAATCAGCATTTTGGTAATTTCATCACCGTCTGTATAAAAACGGACTATCATCGCTCTGAAATCAGGATGATCTTTATAGCGCAGCACTTGATTAAGGTTACACTCAACACGACCCGACTGTTCAATGTCAATACACCAGATTTCCCATTGATCGAATCGCTTGAACTCTACTAATTTGTTCTTCTGTTGAGCGATTAACGGTTCAGCTGTCAACGTGACAGCCAATAACAAATAAACGGTAAAAATATATTTTGCCTGCATAACTATTGCAGACAGCATGAGTAGAGTTAAGTTCAGATTTTAACTACAACACATCCGTCCAAGCCACCTTGTTCAATCACTTGATGAGCCTTTGCGGTTTGCTCAAGCGGATAAGTCTGCGCGATACGATGTTTAAGTCGCTTATTTTCAAGCGCGTGATTAATATCATTGACCGCCTGTTGTTTAGCCGGCTCAGGCATGTTGTAAACCAATACCGTGCGTACAGCAATGTTCTTAAACATTAATGGATAAAACGGTATTGCCGGTTCCGGCCTTTTCGAAGACGAGTAAGTGGTAATCACGCCGTTAACTTTCAGCATTTGAGCACTGTCTTGCACATTCATTCCAAATTCGACATCAACTATACGATCCACACCGGCTCCATCGGTAAAATCCATCACCGCATCAACGATATTGTCCTCTCTATAATTTAGTAACAAATCAGCGCCCGCCTCTTCAATAGATTTAATCCGTTCAACACTTCCTGCCGTGCCGATGACTTTAGCACCTGCAAGCTTTGCCAATTGCACAGCGTAATAGCCTACCCGACCAGAGGCCCCGGTGATTAACACATTCTGTCCTTTCACACCTCCATCCAAATTGACACATCGATGGGCGGTCATCATAGGAATACCCGCACAGGCACCCTGCTCAAACGAAGCCTGTTCAGGCAAACGTGCAGCTCGTTCACTCGGCAAAACAATCTGCTGTGCTGCGGTTCCCCAATGACGCTGAAACTGTGCCTGGTAAACCCATACACGCTCACCAATACGCTCTGTAGAAACATCAGCGCCAACTGCTTCAATAACACCTGCCCCGTCGCTATGCGGAATAACAAAACCATCAACAAAGCCCGGCGCCTGGAAGCCAGCACGTTTCTTGACATCAGAAGGATTAACAGCCGAAGCCTTGAGGTTAACCAGTACTTCACCTGCTGCCAGTTCCGGCAAGTCTCGATCACCGTAGATCAGCACCTCTGCGGCATCACCTGTATGTTCAAAATATATTGCTTTCATCATCGTATTATAAGTCAGAAGTGACAGATACTTTATTCAAGGGTATTCTTTAAGGTCTGTTGACATCAAGGAGACCAGTGTGAATTTAGAACGCGTTATATTCGGATTTTTTATTATCCTGG
The DNA here is from genome assembly GCA_028284225.1 of Arenicellales bacterium. GTDB lineage: Bacteria > Pseudomonadota > Gammaproteobacteria > Arenicellales > JAHEKD01 > JAHEKD01. The sequence continues at coordinate 122,482 of JANQSD010000011.1, read as the reverse complement.
CACTGACCCTGAATTTTATTTTCGTAATGGGAGATATAGACAACATCGACCATCATAATGTCTGGATTCTTACTCTGGCAATATTAGTTAACCTGATTGCAACAGGTTTAAAACTCGGTGACCGATCACAGATCGGTGCACTTTTGTTAGCCGCAAGCCTGGTAGCCGACCTGTTGTTAATCTCCTCACGTGTTGTCTGGATTATCAGCCCCGAAGCAGTAGTTACAATCGTTTCAATTGCTGGTGGTGCTTTGGTCGCAAATATCATATCAGTGCTAATCCTGGTTGGTGATACGCTTATGTCACGGCGCTAATACAAAGCTGTCATGGCATCAGCTTCCGATTTAGACCGAGTCTCCATGGTTGTTCTGCGTTATATGCGCAGACCTTTCTTCGCTTTAGTGCTGGTTTATGCCATCGGTATCATCGGCATGTCACTGATTCCAGGTTATGACGAGCAAGGCAACCCTCAGCACATGAGCCTATTTCATTCATTCTACTTTTTCACTTATACCGCTACTACAACCGGATTTGGTGAAATACCGACGGCTTTCTCTGATGAACAACGCTTATGGGCTATTTTCTGCCTTTATACGGGGGTTATCGCCTGGTTGTATGCTATCGGTTCAATTATAAGATTATTACAAAATCCCCACTTCTTACTGGCGCTTAATGAATATCGGTTTACTCGCATTGTTAAAGGTATTTCCGACCCGTTCTATATTATTTGCGGTTTTGGTGACACCGGTAGCTTATTGGCTCGCGGCTTAAGTGATCATCACATGCGCGGCATAATCATAGACAGTGATGTGGAACGCATTAAAGCACTGGCATTACGTGATTACGCTTTAAGAATGCCCGGACTCTGTGCCGATGCCAGCAATCCCAAACATTTGGTTCATGCAGGTATCACCTACTCGAACTGCAAGGCCATTGTTATTCTCTGCAATGACGAGGATATCAATTTGAAAATCGCGGTAATGGCAAAGTTCCTGAATCCTTCGGTTCAAGTCATATGCCGATCTACCAGCTTGCGTTATGAAACCCATTTAAAAGAGCTGGAAAATGTCACCGTAATCGATCCGTTTGAAATCTTCGCCCAACTATTAAGCATGTCTATTTCATCACCGCAGTTGCATAACCTGAATAGTTGGCTGGTTCGAGCAAAAGATACACAATTAGGGCAGCCGCTAAAAATGCCCAAGGGCAATTGGCTGTTGTGCGGTTATGGGCGCATGGGCCAATGGCTACACCAATATTTCAAACAGCAAGACATTCATACTACCATTATTGATCCCACCGTTACTGCATCAGATAAAATTGACACGATGATTCGCGGCCACGCCGATCATCAGACATTAAAACAGGCCGGGATTGAAACCTCAGCAGGAATTGTCGCAGGAACTAATCAAGACACTGACAACCTCAGTATTCTGCTCAGCGCCAGATCATTAAACCCAGAAATTTTTTCAATCGCCAGGCAAAATGATCACGAAGATCAGCTCGCCTTTGACGCTGCCAAGGCCGATCTCACTTTACAACCCAGCCTGACAACCGCCAGACGGATACTGAAAATCCTGATTTCACCCATGGTACAAACCATGATTGATCATCTACAACAACAAGATCCCTGTGCCACCGAAAACCTGATCAACCGTTTACAACTTACCGTTGGTCAGCATAAGCCACAATTGTGGCGGGTTAATCTATGCCGCGGCGAGACAACCGCTGTAACCGAATTACTTGATCAAAATAAAATTCTGACACTGGGTGATTTGATTCGAAATCCACATGACCTGGATAACACCCTGGCTTGTGTTCCGTTCATGATAGAACGAGATGGTGAAGACATATTGCTGCCCGAGAGCACACAACGGGTTCAAATCGGTGATGAACTGCTATTTTGCGGCACAAAGCATGGCAAACAAATGCTGGACGCTTCGCTAAACAATCCGTACACCTTGCATTATTTAGTCACCGGCGAAGATGTCCCGCGTGGTTACTTTTTTAACTGGTTAGTGAAAAAGGTTTCATTGCAAACCTAACAACAGTTCAATCAATAACCTGCACTTGATAACCCGCTCTTGGGAAATGTATGCACACTTTGCCAACTTGATCATTTTTACGCAAAACCGAGATCGTATCTTGGTTAATCGCTAAAATCCTACCCTCAGTTGCCTGTTCACCACCATCAACATCAGGTTTAATCGACACTTGCATACCTGGTGTTAATCCTTGCGGATCATTTGAATCGTTTTGTTCAAGGGTTTGTACTTGAGAATTTTTAGCGATCTCAAGAGCCTCTTGTGCAGAAAGCGGTGACATCTGGCCATGACCGATAGCAGCCATTCGACTTTCCCATTCAACCAGCTTCACAAACTGCGCAAGAAATTCCGGCCCTTGTGCCCAACGCCCGCGAATAAACCAAACAAAGTAATATATTTCCAGATCAGCTAAACCCGGAGCATTACCGAATAAGAAATTGGATACACTCATACTCAGTCTTTGCTCAACCCAACTCAAGTGAACCCTAATCTGGGCAATAATGGGCGCTAAATGCTGGTTAAAATTTTGCAGTTGATTCTGCCAATCCGGCCCAAAATATAATCGCCCGCGATCCTGGGCAAAATCTTGGGGCAATGCTTCACCGGCAGCACCTAGAACCAATTTTATTGATTCAACAAAAACCTGCTCTCCCCAACGACTTATGCCCCATGCCAACCCTTGAGAATCATTCGGGAAAAAACTGGGCTGAGGCAACCGCCGCTCGAGTTCCTGTAAAATGCATTGGCTGTCGCAATAAACATCAGCACCAATTTGCATCACTGGAGTACGCCGATACCCTCCAGTTAACGCGACTAAATCAGGTTTAGGTGGAATGCGTGGAATTAGTACATCTTTCCAGGCTGCACCCTTCAACCCCAGACCAAGCCTTACTTTCTCGGCAACCGGTGATTGCGGATAATTATGTAGAATAATATCCATCATTAAACCTTGCTTGTGGCAATGGCCTTAAGACCTTGAACAAATCGACCAATCCCCTGCTCGGCTGTTTCCGGAGTCATAGCGCCATATGCTATCCGCAGATAAGTACCATCTTCACTGCCAAAAGTCACACCGGGAATAGCCGCCACAGCGTGCTCTTCAATCAAACGGCGGCATAGTTCTAACGATGAAATATCTGTATCAACTTTCAAGTAAAAGTAAAACGCACCACTGGATTTGGGGAAGCTACATATATCACTGATTTCATCCAGTGCCGAAAGCACAATCTCCCTGGATTGCTGAATCGGGACTTGCTGCTGCTGACACCAGTTCTTTCCCTGATGCATCGCTTCAACAGCTGCAAATTGTGAAATAACAGTCGCACAAATAAGTTGCGTATCCTGGATTTTTAAAATTGGATCAAACAACATCTCAGGAATGGCCATATAACCGATTCGCCATCCGGCGAACCCAAATGATTTCGACAACGAATAAAGCGAAATAGTATGTGCTTCACTGCCTGGAATCGAGGCCGGGGAGAATTGCTCAGAGTCGCCGTAATGAAAATATTCATAAGCCTCGTCATGAATATGATAAATCTCTTTCTCACGGCAAAGATTATTCAATGCAATCAAACTTTCCGTACTCAACACCACCCCGGTTGGATTTCCGGGTGAAACCGAGACCACTGCTTTGGTTTTCGGAGTAATTGCTGCTGCAATCGCCCCCAAGTCAAGCTGATAATGTTCATCGGTCGAGACCAGAACCGGTTTGCAGTTCACCATGGTCACCGCCATTTCATGATTAAAATAAAATGGCACCGAAAAAATAAATTCATCACCCGGGTCAGCAATAGCCAGCACCGCATTAGAAAAAGCCAGGTTACCACCCGCCGTCACTACGATTCGTTGACTATCATTTAGATTGATATTGTTATCAGTCGCAAGCTTAGTTTCAATTGCACCTAACAAACCAGGAATACCATGTACTGCCTTATAAAGATGATTGCTCGCATCTTTATTAAACTCAGCAATACCATGTTCAATCTCAGTCGGCGGTCCATACCAAACCACACCCTGCCCCAACGAAATCGTTCCCGGGTTCTCACGAATCCATTGCCCGACAATCGGAATAATCGGGTCCTGGACAGCTTGTATTCTGTTTGATGGTGATAGAGTCATAGGGAGGATTTTAATACTTTCTTGTTACTTTGTATGCTCACAAAGTAACCAAAAGAGCTTGCTCCTGAATCGCAGCCCTTCGGGTCCCCTGCGCTTCTCAGATTATGTCGGCGCTGCGGAACTCGCTTCGCTCAAACAGTCCTCGCGCTTATCGACATAATCCTGCGATGCTCAGCTGCTTTAAGTCGCGAAAACTCTAATAATATTTGGCTCCGGAGTTAAATAGTTTATCTTTATTCCATTTGAATTTGCCCTTTCATTACTTTGAATCCAAATGCAATCAAATCTTCATAGGCTCTTACCAAAGTTATTCGGCTAAATAAAGGCATTTTCCAATCATCTCTAAATTTTGTACCTATTAGATAAATTACAGTGAATTTCCTTGAATCAAAATTAGTTTCACTAACTCTAAAATCTTTATGAAGTTTTTTGTTAGCCAGCTTTCTAAAATTTTGATTTTTAATTAGTAGTTCGCAGGAATTTAGCCCCTGACTAAAAAGATGGCTTAATGTGCTGGAAGACGAATACCGTTTTATATGTATCAATTGACGATTTTTACTTATTAGGTCACATACTTCGATTGGAGTTTGTCCAGGTAATTTGATATTTTTTGCGTCCATAATGCAGTAGTCTTTAGAATTTTTAAATTCATTTTTTATATAGGTACCTTCCTTAATACTTTTATTCCAAATTGGAAAGTCAGTTTCAAATATGGGTATTTGTTCTAATTTACTATCAATATAACTAACAAAATCTTTATCTGGTTGATACCATTTCCCTTCAATTAATACGAATAATTTTGAGTCAAGATAAAGCTCAGCATATAAGCAATTTAAAATTGACCATTTAGGATAGATATTGTTTTCCCCAAGATTTATAAAAACTTTGCGGGACTTCAAACTGTTATAAGTTACGGGTTTTCCATGAACTCCTAATTTTTTTTCTTTCAGAAATTCGTCGAGAGAGATATCGTGGTGTATTAATGGGGACTTTTTATCTGTGCCTTTAGAATAATGATAATATAAAGATCTCTCGTCTTCAAAATCTGGTATTGCAGTCCAAATATTACTTATCCGATTTGTATTAATTTGATTTTCAAGTTCTATAATTAGCTTCGATTTAACTTCTGGATCAGTGACATCAGCTATATTGTCTATGTATGGAAAATTAGCTTTATAACCAGTGTCCGAATATAAGCGAAGGCACTTTTGTAATAAACTTGGTAAATCATTAAGCTTAAAAGGGAGGAGCAGTTTGAGAGAATTCTTGCCTTCCAACTTCTTTCCTAACTCAAGATCAGTTGAAGTTGCCTTTATTGAAGATACGAAATCTGTGTAATAGTCTATATTAAATTCTCCGAGAGACGAATCTTTAGTTATTTGCTCTTTTGAGAGTTTAGGGTTTTTGCTTATTGATTTTTTCTGAATGATTTTTATGGTATTTGGGTTAACACTATTTACAACAACTTTGAATCCGAATTTATCTACACAAGCTTCCCTTTTAAGGAAATATCTGCCAGTATTAAATGGGATTGCAAAATATCTATCATCAAATTTGGATAACAGAACTCCAGCTATGTTGCTGATTTTATATTTATTCCAATCTATATCATCAAAGATGTAGGTCCAGTCAGGAACCTTTGACTTACTACGAGCCACAAATAAAGTAGCATCGTCATGTCCTGATATTTTGATTTTATATTTATCATAATCATCAATATTTTCTAAGATTTCTTCATCGCTTTCGTATTCAGGTTTAATTAAGTATATTGATATTCGTAAAGTTTTCTCTATGTTAGTCATTTTTATTATCTCCTATAACAGGATTTATCTTACAATAGATTTACAAATAATTATCAATATTTGTTAGCATCTTTAAGATGGCATGTGTTTCACATCTTTTTCAGATGTTCGTTTGAGGTTTAAAAATACAATTCTCTTTTTTAATTAACTCGCACCCCTCGCGACTTAGAAGCAGCTGAGCATCGCAGGATTATGTCGACAAGCGCGAGGACTGTTTGAGCGAAGCGAGTTCCGCAGCGCCGACATAATCTGAGAAGCGCAGGGAAGCCGAAGGCCTGCGAATCAGGAGTAAATGGTTTTGGTTACTTTTGCCGAAACAAAAGTAACAATTTAATTTCCCCAGATTTCTGCCAGGCGCCTATCTCGACCACAAAGGTAACGGTAGGTTTTGTAGCGCACCGGATTTTTCTTATAGTAATCCTGATGACCTTCCTCTTCACCTTTGATGGGATAGAAGATAGAAGCATCTAATATGGGAGTTACAACTTCTTTGTCAGGAAAATTTTTTACGACTTCCTGTTTTGATTTTTCTGCCAGTTCACGTTCTTGCTCATTCGCTACGAAAATTGCGCTACGGTAACTGGGGCCTTTGTCACAAAATTGTCCATATTTATCGAATGGATCGATATTAATCCAGTAATTTACTAATAGCTGATGATAACTGATGACATCAGGATCGTAGATAATCTCAACCGTTTCATAATGCCCCGAATGATCTCCGTTATAGGTTGGATTCTCAGCCGTCCCACCACTAAACCCTGAGATGACCTCGGACACACCTTCGAGCTTTTCAAAGTCAGATTCCATGCACCAAAAGCAGCCACCTGCGAAATAGGCTTTGTCAGCAAATGTTGTTTTAACTGGAATAAGTACCAGACCCAAAATCAATAAAAATATCTTTTTCATGGGTTACTGAGACAAGCCATAACAAAATTAGTTTAGTGTGACCGCTTATTTTTGTATTGATGCCAATGCCCCCGCTGCACCTAAGTATGCAGTACCTACCACTTTGTTAGCTGTTTTCGTTTTTAGTTTGGAAATGAATTTGGAGGCAAACAATGCATAGGCCGAATAAACGAAAAACGACAATATGGTTCCGGTGAGGGTGATCACTGAGCCTTGCAAAAACAATGGCTTCTCAGGAACCAGAAAAAGCGGCAGTAACATCATGTTGAACAATACTACTTTGGGATTGGATAACGAAACCATAATTGCGAATACAAATACACGTGAGTTCTTGATCTCACCGCTTGGTTTGGGTGATGCGGGATCAGCCTTGAATGCTTTATAAGCCATGTATAACAAGTAACAAACACCGATCCACTTCAGATAGATCAATATATTCATGAACTGCGAAAGTATTAATCCTAAACCTGTCATCACGATCACCAGATTCAAACCACTGGCAAGTGCAAACCCTGCAGCTGCCACTACTCCTTGCTTAGGTCCATAAGTTAAGGTTTGTCCAATCGCATAGGCTGCATTAGGCCCGGGAATAGCCAGGGTCGACGAAAAGGTGACGATAAATAGTAGCCAGAGAGAAAGTTCCATAAAGTGCCAAGTCTTCTAGTTATAAAGGTCTGATTATAACGACAATTTACTGACATCGTCTTGTCAGTAGACTGGTTGGTTACATAGATAAAAATATGATGCATTTTATTCAACATGCATTTACCCCCTCTAACTCCCCCTGTAAGGGGGAGAACATACAATTCCTAGGTTTAGTTGAAGTTTATCTATAATTACCATGTAAGGGGTCCATTTAATGCCGTTCCCTCTAACTCCCCCACTGGCAGTTATTCGAAGTGATGCAAATCGGATCTACTCTGATAGCATTCACCGGGAAGCCGAATGACACTGTTAGATAAGACTGCTACTCAAGCCCGTTCCATTTCCCAGTAAACAGGGTAAGCTAACCCGAAATCGCGCTCCTTTGAGTCATTGCCAATCCCTGCCAGGGGAGGCTAGGAAGGGTAAAATGAGAAACCACAATGCTATAACTGCTCATCAATAAATTAAGTAGCATACTCGGCAATGAACCACTTAATCACCAAATGAATCACTCTAATCACACCACAAGATTACCAAAACACGAATGCCGTTAACTCAGATAAACTTATGCCATGAAATTGAATTGTTATGGGAAACTGATTGAAATCACCCGAATACAAAAGCATTGGGTAGTTTTCTATTTAGGCAATGAAGGTAAAAAAACGGCTTGCCGATGATATAGCTATTCCCGCAAGCATAGAAAAAGAACAGCTAATTGAATACATCACTGATTTATGTCACGAATGGGCAACACCGAGTAATAACGAAATTACTGTAATCAAATAATAGTGGCTTTAAACAAATAAACGCCGATAGCAATCACCCTCCACCAGTTACATCAATAAATGACCCGGTTGTATAAGATGATTTATCTGAAAGCAGCCACGCAATGGCTTCGGCAACTTCTTCGATGCTACCCCCACGTTTCATTGGCACCAGTTCCTTTACTCTCTCAACACGATCAGGTTCGCCACTTAAGGCATGAATTTCGGTATAAATGAAAGCAGGTCTAACAGCATTTACCCGTATGCCTTTCAGGGCCACTTCCTTAGCCAGTCCAACCGTCATACTGTCGATGGCGCCTTTTGAAGCAGCATAATCGACATATTCATTGGGCGAACCTAATTTGGATGCTATAGAAGAAACATTAACTATATTCCCGCCTGCACCTCCAAACTCTGTTGACATTCGCTTTACCGCTTCTCGTGCACATATAAAACTGCCGAATACATTGGCTGAAAATACACGCTGCAACCGATCTTCAGTAATTTTTGCTACCGGTATCTGCTTATCCAAAATGCCGGCATTATTAACCAGCGCCGTTAAGGACCCTAGTTGTTGGTCTACTTCTGTGAACATTCGCAACACATCCTGCTCAACCGCAACATCGGCTTGAATTGCAATTGCATCAATGCCCTCGGATTTAACTTCAGCAACCAATGCATCGGCAGCAGCTTTATCTTTTATATAATTAATGCCAAGGTTGTAGCCTTGTTTAGCCAACAACCTCGCTGTTGCTGCACCGATGCCGCGGCTGGCGCCTGTAATTAATGCAATTTTGTTCATAGAGAAGATTTTACTCCAGAAGGAGATGTCACAATGACGTCAACTATGCTCATTGAATAATATTATGTTCAGGTCCAAAAGGAAAATGAGTGATGTTTTCCGCGCCATCCTCAGTAACAATCAAAATGTCATGCTCACGATAACCGCCTGCGCCCGGCATATTTTCTGGCAACATGATCATCGGCTCTATGGAAACCACCATACCGGGTTCCAATACTGTTTCAATGTCTTCCCTGAACTCCAGCCCGGCTTCACGCCCATAATAATGACTGAGGCTACCAAATGAATGACCGTAGCCAAAAGTACGGTATTGCAGCAAATCATAGTGTTCGAAAATTTTGTTCAATTCATGGGCAACATCCATACAACGCACCCCAGGCTTTACCAGTTTTAGGCCTTCACGATGTACCTCACAATTGACTTCCCACAGGCGTAGATGCTCGTCACTGCAATGATCAAAAAATAATGTTCTTTCTAGCGCTTGATAATAACCAGAGACCATTGAAAAACAATTCAAACTTAAGATATCGCCTTTTTGCACTCTCCGTGTTGTGACCGGATTATGAGCACCATCAGTATTTATTCCGGATTGAAACCAGGTCCAGGTGTCCATGAGTTCCGTGTGAGGATAGGTTTTGGCTATCGCTCTGACCATGGCCTGAGTTGAATGCAGCGCAACTTCGTACTCAGGAACATTTTCGTGTAATGCCTCCACTAACGCAGCACCACCTATGTCACAAATTCGCGCTCCCTGTTTTATTAAGGCATGCTCCTCAGCGGATTTAATCATACGGATCTGCATAGTGGGCACACCGATATCAACGAGCTCAGCACTATCCAGTGCATCCTCAAACTTTTGTTTGCGCTCAAGCGTCACATGGTCAAATTCAATACCAACTTTGCCCTGATTGGGCACTAAATTTTGGACTCCACGGAAAAAATTATCCTTTTTCCAGTCTGTATAGACCAAATTATCATGGCCAAAGGTTTGACGATAAGGCTGGCCGCCGTCAATATTTGCCGTTAGTGTGGTCAGGCGATCCTGGGTAACAATCAAACCGTAAGGGCGCCCAAACGCACAATATACGAAATCAGCAAAATAGTTAATATTGTGCATTGAAGTGAATACACATGCCTGAATATCCCTTTCTTTCATGTGGTTACGTAGCTTTCCTAAACGTGAGCTCATCTCTTGTTCAGAAAAAGTAGGCTTAGGCGGCTGGCCATTTTTTATTTCGATAAGCGCTGGCATCTGCATAATATGATTCCTCTAAATTAGCAGTTATTAATGAATGCTGAATAAAACCAAAATTAAATTTCAAAAGAAAATTGAAATTTATCTCATATTCTGGGTATAATCCATCACAAGACACGACTATATGGGGGTTGTTTCGGTAGGATATTGCGGCTTTAGGAGGGATTTTTTTGGAAGATTTTCGTTCCGTCCATCCTCCTTCCCGTACGACAAACCCCTCTTTGGACGGAACTTTTTAGAGCCCCGCTTTTACCCCAGGCGGGGCTTTTTTGCTTAATGGGGGCTAGATATTGATTTCCCTAACAATCCTATTGCGCCGCACTGTTATAGCAAACGCTATAATGAATTCAACAGTCATGATTAAAACAATAGTCGGTGCTGGTGCACTATCTATAAAAAAACTGAGGTAAATACCCAAAAAAGTTGCGCTAATTGCAATCCACACTGAATGTAGCATCATTTGCGTAAATCTTCGGGTTAACAAAAAAGCAATTGCACCGGGTGATATCAACATTGCGATAGCCAGAATTATACCTACAGCTTTTAGGGCAGCAACAATTGTCAATGACAGAACCGCAAGTAAACCATAGTGCAATAATCTAACGGACAGACCGATAGCTTGTGCGTGCTGACTATCAAAAGAGTGAACTAGCAAATCCTTACGCTTGATTAAAATAAAGGCAACCGCAATCAAGGCGATAATCGTGCTTTCAAGAATATTTCCCCAAGTTACACCGAGCATGTCTCCAAACAGAATATGATCCAGGTGTACATCGGTCTCGACTTTCACGTACATCACCAGCCCCAACCCAAACATACCTGAAAACACTACACCCATCACGGTGTCTTCTTTTATCCGGCTGTGCTCTTTTAAAAACCCAGTGGCAATAGCGCAAAACATACCTGCAGCGAAAGCACCAAAAGCCAAGGGAATTTTCATGACATAAGCGAGAACGATACCCGGCAATACAGAGTGGGAAATAGCATCGCCCATTAACGACCAGCCTTTTAAAACCAGATAACAGGACAACATGGCCATAGGCACGGCAACCAGCAAAGTGATGATGAATGCTTTTTGCATAAAAGCAAATTGAAATGGCATTAATAATTGCTCAATCACACACCTGACTCCAATGCCAGTTTTGCTTTACGCTTGGCGGCTAACAACCCGTGCGCCGGCGCGCAAACAAATGCAGTCAAAAACACAATAACTTGCAGGACAACAATAATACCGCCGGTTGCGCCATCAATAAAATAACTCAGATAGGCACCGAATAGACTGGTAAACACTCCTATCATTACGCTAATCGTAATTAGTACCGGAAAACGATCTGTCAGAAGATAAGCGGTTGCACCAGGAATAACCACTACGGCGATAACCAAAAACGCACCTACGGTCTGCAACGCTGCTACAGTTGAAGCACTTAATAAGGTAAAAAAAATGATCTTGAGCTTATCCGGGTTTAGGCCGATTGAACGAGCATGATTTTCATCAAAAAATGCGACCATTAAATCTTTCCATTTTACTATCAATACAGCCAGGCTAACCCCACCAATGATTATCAGTTGCAAGGTATCACCTGGCGTGATCGCCAAAATATTACCCAAAATAATTGTCTGAATATTTACCGAAGTTGGTGATAAAGACACCATGAATAATCCCAACCCAAAAAAAGATGTAAAGATCAGGCCAATGATGGCATCCTCTTTTAATTTAGTCCGTTGGTTAAGAAACAACATAGCACCTGCAGCCAGACCACCTGATAAAAAAGCACCTAAGGAAAAAGGCAAACCCAGCATGTATGCACCCGCTACGCCAGGCACTATTGAATGTGATAAGGCATCACCGATCAATGACCAGCCTTTTAGCATCAGATACGCTGATAAGAACGCGCACACACCACCAACCAGCGCGCTAATCCAAATAGCGTTGACCATATAATTATAATTAAACGGTTCTAGTAAGAATTGCATATAACTATTGTTTTTTAATTGTTTTCCTGCTCTGGTGTTTCTTCTTCCCCATAAATGACAAATGGTCTTTCATCATCCGTAAGCACTGTAACCTGCCTGGGATCTTCATCATCATGCAAATCTGCACCACCCAAAATAAAATGCCTGAGCACACCTCCAAAAGCGGCTTCCAGATTTGCCTGTGTGAACACATTCTTAGTCATTCCAGACGCTAAAACCGTACCGTTGATTAATACGGCACGATCACAAAACTCCGGCACACTACCAAGATTATGTGTCGAAACAAGCATTACCCGCCCTTCATCACGAAGAGACTTTAGCAAAGCAATAATTTGCTCTTCGGTGGTGACATCGACACCGGTAAAGGGTTCATCCAGCAAAATCACTTGCCCTTCCTGTGCCAGCGCGCGGGCAATAAACACACGTTTTTTTTGCCCTCCTGATAACTCCCCTATTTGTCTATCCGCATACTCGGTCATGTTGACCCGAGCCAGAGCCTCAGAAACTAACTGGTGATCTTTCTTTGTTGGCATACGTAACCAATTCATATGACCATATCGCCCCATCATCACTACGTCCTTGACTAATACCGGGAAGTTCCAATCTACTTCTTCACTTTGCGGCACATAGGCGACCAGGTTTTTTTTCAGAGCCTGTGATTTTTGCATTCCCAAGATCGAAACATCACCTTGGGCCAAAGGCACAAAACCCATAATTGCCTTAAACAGTGTTGACTTACCACTGCCGTTTACACCTACTAATGCAGTAATAGTCCCTTTAGGAATATTGAACGATGTATTTTTAAGAGCAGTATGACCATTGCGATAAGTTACCGTAATATTATCAACGGCCAACCCAGATGCCATTGTACTGGTATCTAATCGACTCACCGCTTCAGTTTTCACTCACTCAGACCATTGACAATCGTTTCGGTGGTAACACGCAACAAATCAAGATAAGTAGGTACGGGTCCATCTGGTTCGCTTAATGAGTCAACATAAAGCACACCACCGTACTTTGCGCCGGTTTCCCGAGCTACTTGCTTGGCCGGATCAGCGGATACTGTGCTTTCGCTAAAAATTGCAGGAATGTTTTTTGAGCGAATTTCATCGATGACTTTACGTACCTGTTGAGGTGTGCCCTGCTGATCGGCATTTATCGGCCATAAATACAATTCCTTAAGACCAAAGTCACGGATCAGGTAACTAAATGCCCCTTCGCTACTTACCAACCAGCGGCTTTGTTCCGGAATCGCGGCCAGCGCTTGTCTGATTGGAGTGGCTACTGCTTCGATTTGAGCGGAGTACGCTTGCGCATTAGCGTTATAAGTCTGTGCATTGTCCGGATCATGTTGCACCAGAGCTTTACGGATGTTATCCACATAGATCAACGCATCGCTTGGCGACATCCAGGCATGGGGATTTGGTTTGCCGGTATAAGGCCCTTCACCGATGCCCATTGGTTCTATACCTTCAGTCACAATAACACTTGGAACATTGCTCAAATTGTTAAAGAACTTCTCAAACCAAAGCTCTAGATTCAAACCATTATAAAGAATCAAATCCGCATCCTGAGCTTTAATGATATCTCTAGGAGTAGGTTGATAGTTATGTATTTCAGCACCAGGTTTAGTAATAGATTCGACTTCAGCCGCATCACCAGCCACATTTTGAGCCATATCTGCAAAGACAGTAAATGTAGTGATGACTTTGAATTTATCCCCAGCAAAGACTGGATGGTGCAGCCCTAAGAAAAATAATAGAGCAAGAAAAAAATATCTAAATTGATGACTCAAAACTGAAACTTTTCCTTTTTGTTACGAATTGATTATTATACTACAAATTTTAGCCTTGGCTAAAATTCATTGCAATGGCATAATATCAACATAATGACAGATACCAAAGACTCAACCAACCATGCTCAGCGTTTTGAACAGGTCCGAGCTGCGCATCAAGTAGAAGTCGCAGAAGACTACGTTGAAATGATTGCTGATTTGATTGATACACATGGCGAGGCCCGTGCTGTCGATTTAGCTGAAAACTTCGGTGTCACGAATGCCACTGTAAACAAAACAGTTGCCCGGCTACAGCGTGAAGGTCTGGTTGAAAGCCAACCTTACCGTTCAATTTTCCTGACAGAGGAAGGCAAAAAACTGGCCGAGAAAAGTAGAAACCGCCACCAGATAGTCATCGACTTCCTAAAAGCAATTGGGGTCAGTGAAAAAACAGCACAGATGGATGCAGAAGGTGTTGAGCATCATGTCAGTGAAGAGACGTTGAAAGCATTTAAAAGAGTGATTCGGAATAAGTCAGGTTGAACCTCCACTGGCAATTATTCGCAGTGAGGCAAGTCGGATCGACTCTGATTGCATTCACCGGGAAGCCGAATGACACTGTTAGATAGAACTGTTACTCAAGCCCGTTTCGTTTCCCAGTAAAACAAGCGCAAGCTAAACCGAAATCACATTCCTTCGAATCTTTGCCCGTCCCACCGGCAATTATTCGCAGTCAGGCAAGTCGGACTTACGTTAACAGTATTAACCGGGAAATTGAATACCTACATTGAATAAAACCTCAGCTTAATGCACGTTTCATTTCCCAGTTAAAAAGATCGGTACAAGGTTGCAAAGCTTTACTTCAACTTAATTTACCGTCCTTCCGGCAATAAATTCGGCAAGAACGTCGACAGGGGTTCAATAAACCATAAAATGGTCAACGCCAAAATTTGGATGAATACAAAGGGTAATATGCCTTTATACATTTGCGTGGTTTTGACTTCTCTAGGCGCCACGCCCCGCAGATAAAACAAAGCAAATCCGAAGGGTGGCGTCAAGAACGATGTCTGTAAATTCACTGCAATCAAAATGGTTACCCACTTAGGATCCAGGTCGCCACCGAAGATCACCGGTCCGACGATTGGGATAACAATATAAATAATTTCGAGAAAATCCAGTACAAACCCCATAATAAAAATTACGACCAATACCAAAAGTAAAACCGCATGTTCACTGTCAAATTGGCGCAGGAAGTCCTGAATATAAGAATCACCGCCGAAGGTCTTTAAAGTAAGGTTTAACATCTGTGAGCCGATCAGAATCACAAATACCATGGACGTAATTTTGGTGGTCTGCAGCACCACATCCCGCATAACGTTTTCTTTAATCAAAATAAAGCAAGAATATAAAAATCCTGCCAAAAAGATGTAATAACTAATCGAAGCAAAGATGATAGCAATTTGATTCTCACCGGAAATCTCACTGATTTGCATGCGCAGATCAAAACTGCTTGATATAAGCAATAAAATTACTGTCGATATTGCAGTGACTATAATGGGCCAGCGCCGATATTTATCTCCAGATAACCGGGTTGCAGCCAATAAAATAGCCCCGCCTGCTCCCAGACCTGCGGCGGCAGTAGGGTTGGTCAGTCCCCCCAGAATCGAACCAAGCACGGCTACAATCAACACCAGTGGCGGGAATACCACACGCAAAATTTCATTTTTGCTTGAACGTGAAAACCCAATAGCAACACCCCAAACCGTCAGAAGCATAGGAACTAGATAGATAAAAAACGCCTTGCCGGGTGAAGTTTGTGGGTGAACCATTGAAAAATCCAATAACAAAAGCCCGATCACCCCAGCCATGCCGGCAAAAATAGGCATGCGATTCTCGTCTGGAAATAAGGACCAGGCTAACGCCATGATGAGACATGCCAACATACACAACATGGTTACCTTTGAAGACAAAGGTGCCGCTGTAAATTCACCTTCGGCACCAGGTGGGGCTTGTTGTGCGCCATTTACCCCCAATACAGTTAAAAGCACCCATAGGGCGATTATTGCCAGCGGCAATCCAATTACCCAACTAAGCGGCTTGCGGTGAGTTTTTTCTCGCTCCCTGGCTAATTCCCGATCGAACTCGTGAACCGCCGGTGCTTTAGCAGGATCCCTCAAAGCCACGAACAAAATGTAAGCAATATACAATAGCACCAAAACCAGACCCGGAATCATCGCGGCTTTGAACAACGTCCCTACAGAAACCACTTCACCGGGATGTGCTTCGGAATAAATTTCGCCGACTTGTTGACCCAGTAAAACCAACACAATCGATGGTGGAATAATTTGACCTAAGGTGCCGGATGCACAGATTGTTCCGGTAGCCAGTTCGGTATTATAACCATTGCGTAACATTGTCGGCAGAGATAGCAGACCCATGGTCACAACGGTAGCACCTACAATGCCGGTTGAAGCAGCCAGCAAGGCGCCAACCACAACAACAGATATGGCTAAACCGCCCGGCATTGCACCAAAAGCCTTGGCCATCGTCGTCAACAAATCTTCAGCAATTCTGGAGCGCTCCAGGGTGATACCCATAAACACAAATAATGGCACCGCCAGTAACACATCCACTGACGGTCCACCAAGTATGTTGCCGAATATTCGATTGGGTATTAACCCGACATTACGCAATATCGATTGCCATGAATCTGAGATGATTGGGTTGCCAGACTCAGTCAGCAAAGCCCCATTTGAATTTAAGATTAAAATAATCGTTAAAGAAACCAGAGCACTGCCGCCAAGGGCAAAGGCTACTGGAAAACCTGAGAGAATGCCGATAATCAGGCAGCCAAAAACAATAATTATTGAAAGTTCAATACCATCGAGTCCAAATAACATGTGCTACCCCTAATGCCCCGAAGAGGGTTCGGGTAAAGATTCCAGATACTCCCTGTCACGTAATGCTGCAACAGATCGATAGATAATTGATAGCGCTTGCAAAAACATGATTAATGCAAAAATCGGAATCAGAATCTTAAACAAATAAACGTGATCGAATCCGGATGGATTAGAGGAAAACTCTAGTTTCCAGGAACGAAACTTGATGATATCGCGGGCCAAATTGACACCTGAGTTTGAAATCGAGCGCCACATATAAAACCAGCTGAAATACCACAGTACAATGGTAAATGGCACTAAAAATAGGCAGGCACCAATCAAGTCCAGTAGACGTTTTGTTCGATGTGTTAATCCGCCATAGATCAAATCAACGCGCACATGCCCACCTTCTACCATGGTATATCCTGTACCCAGTACGATTAACAAAGCGTTAAATAATCGCAGTTCTTCAGAAAACCACTGTGGTGTGGCACCAAAACTGGGTAAA
Source organism: Arenicellales bacterium (assembly GCA_028284225.1). GTDB lineage: Bacteria > Pseudomonadota > Gammaproteobacteria > Arenicellales > JAHEKD01 > JAHEKD01. The sequence goes on along the minus strand of JANQSD010000011.1, from coordinate 105,007 downwards.
AACGGCCCCAGGCTCATGCTCGACTGCTTGAAAATTGCCTGCATAAATACCACCAGCACTTGCTGCAACACCATTAGCAGCGCTAACCAGGCTATGATCTTGCCTATACGCGAAACACTATTATCGATAATATCAGCGACACAACCTAATCGACGGGGCTTGAATAAACCCCAAAAAAGCAACAGCAGAGTCGTACCGATAACAATATACAGCAGCTCTTTAGAGGCCCCATAACGAATAAAGGCACTCCAGAATTCTTTATTTGACCAGATGCTTTCGCTATCCACACAAAAACCTTAAACAGATGCCGGAGTGAGAATCACCCCGGCATGGTATATTTATTTAAGAGATATTTGGAGTTTAAACCCCTAAAATACGGTTGCGTTGTGCCGCATAAGCACTTTCAGATTGACTAATCCAACCTGCGCTTTTCTTCATTGAATCAAGGAATGAATCATAAATCTTTTTGAACATTGGATCATCCATGTTCTCGTCAAAAACCTGCTGTGATGCAGTACCAAATGCATCCCAAACATCATCGCCAAATTGCTTGAGTGTCACTCCGTTGTCATTAACCAGACGTTGCAACGAATCACCATTGTTAGCAAGGTATTGTGATAGATTCCAAACATTGGCTTCTGCACTCGCACACTCAATAATTTTCTGATGCTCTGCACTTAAGCTATCGAAAACATCGTTATTAATAACAGTCATTAATGCAGCACCCGGCTCATGGAAACCGGCAGTGTAGTAAATTTTAGTGATTTCCTGGAAACCAGCCTTTTCATCTGCCCACGGACCAATCCACTCTGTACCGTCAATCGCGCCGGTTGAAAGCGCCTGATACACTTCAGCACCCGGGATATTTTGTACCGAGGCCCCTAAGTTAGATAACGCTTTGCCGCCTAATCCCGGCATTCTGAATTTCAGGCCCTGAAAATCCTCAGGTGAGTTAATCTCTTTATTAAACCAGCCACCAGCCTGTAAACCTGTGTTACCTGCCAAAAAGCCGCGCATGCCGAATTCTGCCGCCAACTCATCGTGCAGTTCGCGGCCACCCATATGGTAATACCAGTTGTTAATCTCGGTTGGAGTCATGCCAAACGGTACAGCCGTAAAAAAACCAAAACCCGGATGCTGCCCGACAAAATAATATTGCGCTGCATGATACATATCAGCCTGACCTGAAGACACGGCATCGAACACCTCAAAAGCACCAACCAACTCACCGGCTGCTTTAATTTCAATCTCAAGGCTACCGCCCGACATGGCATTTACATTATCCGCCACACGTTGAGCCGCATCAAATACCCCTGCTAAACCACGTCCCCACGAGGTCACCATGGTTAATTTAGTTTTATCTTGAGCAATTGCCGGAGCACTGATTGTTCCAGCTGCCGCAGCGCCTATGGCTGCCTTTTTCATGAAATCACGACGTTCCACTATTAAACTCCTATTTCTATTACGTTAAATAATACCCGCCGTTACCTAATCGGCGGATTAAGCTGGCAATAGATGTTACCATAATATCCCCTCTCCTACCGAAAACCTAAAAGCCCTATATTTACAAACAATTACATAGATCTTTACATGTTGTTTGCTAACTCTGTTAACTTTTTCAAGCCGATGCGCTATGATGTTGCTGCAATTTCACACTAACACCAGCTATAGAGGAGACAACCATGTGCCAGATTTTCGCCTCGATCCCAAGAGAAGAATATGACTATCAATCACGCTCTATTAGAATCCAAGGCCATGTCACCAGCATCCGGCTTGAGACTATGTTCTGGCATATCCTGGAAGAATCTGCTCAAACACAGGAGATGACCTTAGCGCAATTTTTATCGCAGCTATACAACGAAGTACTCCATTTACACGGTGAAGTTTATAATTTTGCATCCCTGTTGAGGTGTGGTTGCATTAACTATCTAAATCATATTAAAAATAATGATGATGCGACAAAGCAGCTTAAACAAGAAGCGAATTCTATTTCTTCCTTAGCAGCCTCTAAAGAAAACGACATGGGCCTGGAACGAAGGTTAGCAGTATAAACCCAGACTAATTTCAATAAGCTCAATTAGTAGCTTCATACTAAAAACCTGTAAATCAGCTTAATAGCAACTCTAACTCGCTCTGCTTAGTGTAGTAATACTGTACTACCCTATTATGATTCAACTTGGTTAATATTTTTATTACACCAAAAGTCGGATCGCATCATAGCAAAACTCATACACATGATGGTTCGTGTTCTGGACGAACAAAGATCGGTTGATTTCTACAAATTAGCCTTGGATCTTGATGTTGCCACACGCTTAGACTTTGATGACTTTACACTTGTTTATCTTCGCAACGAGCAAGCGGATTTCGAAGTCGAACTCACGATTAATAAGACTCAAACAGAAGCTTACGATTTAGGTTCTGGCTACGGCCATATCGCCGTTATTGTAGATGACATAGAGCAAGAACACTCACGTATGCAAGCTGCGAATTTGAGTCCAACCGACATAAAAGAATTTTTTCGCGGCCAGGAATTATTAGCCAAGTTTTTTTTCATCCAGGACCCGGATGGTTACAAGATTGAAGTGCTACAAAAACATGGCCGTTATCAATAATTGAACACAGTATCAGGAGTTACTATGAACACAATACCAAATATGAATTTTTCGCGCAGGCGGTTTTTACAAACCAGCAGCGCTGCAGCTTTGGTAATCGTCGGTGGCGCATTAATCAATCAACAAGAAGCCTGGGGACTGGAAACAAAAGCCCTTAAGCCTGAAAGCATGCAAACACTGATTCAAATGGCCAGGGATATTTTTCCACATGACCGGTTTGCCGACAAAATTTATGCTGTCGCGGTTAAAGGATATGATGATGCTGCCGTCGATGACGAAGCATTAAAAGGCATAATCGAGGACGGCATAAGTGAATTAAATCAGTTAGCCAACAATGGTTTCGATGCAGACTACATTAACGTTGGTTGGGAATCTGACCGCAATGCTTTACTCAAGCAAGTTGAATCCGGGCCATTATTTCAAAAACTGCGCGGGGATTTAGTCGTCAGTATTTACAACAATCATGATGTCTGGGCAATGCTGGGCTATGAAGGCGAATCATTTTCCAAGGGCGGGTACATTGAACGTGGCTTTAATGACCTGGAATGGCTATAGGAGGTAATGCAAATGGCAAAGCAATATGATTTAAATGATGATTCTGTTGTTGTAGTGATTGGTTCAGGTGCAGGTGGCGGCACATTGGGTACTGAACTTGCGTTAAAAGGTATCGACACAGTCATTCTGGAAGCAGGCGGCCGCCATGAAATTGATGACTTTGAGAATGACGAATGGGGCAATTTTGGCAAAATCTCCTGGCTCGATAAGCGCACCACTTCCGGTAGCTGGCGAGTAGCTAACGATTTTTCCGGGCTCCCAGCCTGGATTGTTAAGGCTGTAGGCGGCTCAACTGTGCATTGGGCCGGCGCATCACTTCGATTTCAGGACTATGAATTCAAAGCCAAAACAACTTACGGGGACATTGACGGTGCCAGCCTGCTGGACTGGCCGTTAACACTGGCAGAATTGGAACCTTATTACGATAAAGCAGAAGATAGAATGGGCGTTACCCGTACCCATGGTATTGAAGGTTTACCGGGTAATAATAATTTCAAGGTCATGAAAGCGGGAGCCGACAAACTGGGTTATAAAAATTGCCATACCGGCCGTATGGCTATTAATTCCGCTTCCAGAGACGGTAGACCCGCTTGCAGCCAGGTTGGGTTTTGTTTCCAAGGCTGTAAATTCGGCGCCAAGTGGTCGACGCTTTATGCCGAAATCCCCAAAGGAGAGCAAACCGGAAAGCTGGAAGTTCGACCCAACAGCCAGGTATTAATGATTGAACATGATGATAGCGGCAAAGTTAATGCTGTTGTTTATGCCGACAAAGATGGTAATCAGCAACGACAAAAAGCACGCGCTGTCTGTGTGGCGGGGAATTCTATTGAATCACCCAGGTTGTTATTAAACTCTGCCAGTAGCCTTTTCCCGGACGGACTTGCTAACTCCTCAGGTCAGGTCGGAAAAAACTATATGCGCCACATGACAGGCAGCGTTTACGCCGTTTTTGATAAACCTGTACGTATGTATCGCGGTACTACCATGGCTGGAATCATCACTGATGAATCGGTTAACGATCCAGCAAGAGGTTTCGTAGGCGGTTATGAAATGGAAACTCTGGCACTGGGTGTTCCGTTCATGGCCGCCTTCTTAAATCCTGGCGCGTGGGGACGTGAGTTCACTGCTGCAATGGATATGTATGAAAACATGGCCGGCATGTGGTTAGTCGGCGAAGACATGCCCCAGGAGTCAAATGCCATCACTTTACATGACAGTGAAAAAGATCAATATGGGCTTGCTGTGCCAAATGTACACTTTGATGATCATGCCAATGATATAGCTATGCGTAATCATGCTTATCAACAAGGTTCAGCAGTTTATAATGCAGTAGGTGCTACACAGACTTATCCTACCCCGCCTTATCCTTCAACTCACAATCTCGGCACAAATCGCATGAGTGAAAAGCCCGAGCAAGGAGTGGTTAATAAGTGGGGGCAAAGTCATGATATTGCTAACTTGTTTGTCTCAGACGGCAGCCAGTTTACAACTGGAGGCGCAGAGAACCCAACTTTAACAATTGTCACGCTGGCACTAAGGCAGGCGGACTACATAGCTGAACAAATGTCCCAAAAGGCGATTTAACTGATCTTGTCAATTAAATCTTTTAACATTTGGCGAATGATAAATAACTGATCATCGTTGGATAAACGATGATCACCATCTTTGAGCAATCGAAGCTCTACATCAGCTGATTTGAGTTTATTCAAGGTTTTTAACGATACCTCCCATGGAACATCGGCATCACACATGCCATGAATAAAACGAGCCGGGCAGCTTATGTTAATTTCATCTCGGAGTAACAAATTTTCACGCCCATCCAGAATAGCCTGGTAAGTGACCGGCAAAGGGTCATCATATTCTGAAGGCAGGTAAATAACACCTTTGCTTTCCAGCTCGGCTTTTTGCTGTTCGTCGAAATCACGCCACATCAAATCCTCAGTAAAATCCGGCGCAACGGCGATACCCAGTATTGCGGCAACTTGTGTTTCAAGTTTTAATGCGGTTAAAAGCATAATCCACCCGCCCATGCTGGAACCCACTAAAATCACCCGACGCTTCCCGACGACTTGCCGAATAACGTCCACCGAATCTTGTGCCCAGCGGCCAATACTGCCATCAATAAATTCTCCTTGCGAAATACCATGTCCCGAATAATCGAACAGCAGGCAGGATTGTCCAATTGATTGGCAATATTCACTTAACATTGTTGCTTTGGTACCGGACATATCGGATTTGTAACCGGGAAGGAAAACAACCACTGGATCTTTACCACTAGTGATGTTATAGGCGAGTTTATGTCCGATACTTGATGTGATTGTATCAACTTCAGTCATTATGGTGATTAAACCGTTTATGTTTCATAAAATGTTCAGCCTGTTCAGCTACTAAGTTTGAAAAAGTCATCTGAGAATGGGTTACAGGCAGAATTATATGATCGCTGGTACCTGCAATTCTAGTTTCATTAACTAATATTGTGCCATCCCCCGGTTGATTAGCCGGCAAGCCAACTAATCGCCCTACCCCGATATTCTTACTTCCAGCAATTACACCAAGACTAGAATTATCAGGCCAGGCTCCATTTCCGGTAGCCAGTTGTGAATCCGTCTGCACGCCTAGAAGTTTGGCCCCGGATTTACGACGACCTAATTTCTGCGCTACCCAAGAACCTTGAAGTGGAGAACCTAAACAAACCACGTTACTGTAGTCCTTTGAATCATAATGCTTTTCAAAATACGATTGGCACACCAAACCTCCCATACTGTGGCAAATAAAATCTGCGTGAGTGATCTCATTGTCGATTAACCATTGGTGCAATAATTCGCTACTCTGCTTAATGCTTTTCGTTCGGGTTGGATAATTGAAACGTAAACACTGATAACCCCTGGCCACAAAATATTTCTCCATGCGGTAAAAAATCCAGCCGGAAAGTAAAAAGCCGTGAATAAAAATTAGCGGCTTCAAAGCAGGTCCTTTCAATATCACAGAGTACGCAGACACAAACAAAAAAAGCCGAACCTACCTACGCAGGTTCGGCTTTTATAAAACTAACTACTACTTATTCAGCAGCTGTAGTGATTTCCACGCGTCGGTTCATCGCACGACCTTCAGCCGTATCGTTTGAGGCGATTGGATCGCTTTCGCCATGTCCAACAGTGTTAACACCCGTTACGCCCTGAGAACCCAGGTAATCAGCAACGGATTGAGCACGGTCCTCAGATAGACCCATGTTGTATGCATCTGTGCCAATGGAGTCAGTATGACCATGAGCAGTTAAACTCTTGCCTACCAGAGAAGCTGCAATGCTGGATAAATAAGCTTGCGCTTCACCGGTTAATTCAGCCGAATCAAATGCAAAATGAGTGGCATCTAGTGCAGCGTGGATTTCACAGCCACGACTATCAACCTCTGCTCCTGCAGGTGTATTTGGACATTCATCCAAACTGTTTAATACACCGTCGCCATCGTCATCGCCGTCACCGACTGGAGCTGTTAAGGTTTTTGCACCCGCACAGCCACCCAGTATAATTGCGAACGCTGAAACCGCTGCGAGATTCTTTAATTGTTTTATATCCATGATATTAGGTATTCCTCAAGCTAATTAAAAATTGATCTAACCACAAAACCTACCCGTACATTATATTCATGTAGCCGCTATATTCAATTATGAATGTTGAATTTTAATGTGCGGATAAGCCTACAATTTCACCGAGAATATTGTCAGATCGCGGCATAAAACGTTCCAGAACCCTGATTTTTTCTAAATTGGCATGATTTGGTTGTAACCGCTGCCGACTCATTAATAAATCTTTGTAATCCAGGCTTTGAAGAATACTAACGGTCTCGGTATTGATATCCTCTAAACCCCCAAAGGGCGCAGAAAAACTATCACTTATTTGGTGCTTGCTGAACACATTTAATGAATTTTTTGCTGCCTTAATCTCAAACTCCTGCTGCTCAGCCGATAAAGATGCTAACACATAATGGTTGAAGCTATGGTTGCCATAGCTGATCAATGGATGATTGACGAGCTCTGTTTGTTGCAAATAAGGATAATCACCATAAATATCAATTTTGTGGTTACGTAAAAATTTATCCAATGCTTGGTCCACAACTGCACTATTATTCTTAGGATGCTTGCTGTAACGATAAAAACGCCCTTGCTTATAATCAAATTGGTAGTTCTGTTCAAATTCATCAATCAAGTCATGACGGATCAAGTAACGTACCTTATCACGCCAATTAAACTTGCCTGTGAAGGTTAGTGGATTAAGAAAAATCGAAAATGAGTAATTTAAAGATTCAAGGATTGGTAATGCATTTTCCAACACATTTTTGTAACCATCATCAAAAGTAATGGTGGCTAAACCCTTTTTTTCATTAGCCTGGGCAAATTCCTTAAGCGGCACAAAATTAAAATGCTCTGATAATTGCTGCAAGTGCTTTGCAAATACTTCAGGTGAGACATTGTGTAAAGTATTGTCTAAAGCATTGGGAATAGTTTCAGCAACCGAATGGTACAGCAGAATTACACCCGTATTGCCAGCAATTGATTTGATTCGCTCTATTAGATTTTCAGACAATTTTTTAATGACACGATTGTGAATATGTAATATACACACATATTTGATTTGGAGATAGCTAACTTGGCTTATCGATTGGGGATAGACACAGGCGGGACATTCACCGATGCCGTATTGCTTGATACAAAAAAAGGCATTCTCGCCACAAACAAAGCCTTGACCACCTACCATGACTTATTTATCGGCATAAATGAAGCTGTCAGTGGTTTACTCGACCGCTTAAACGAACAACAAAAAGCGATATCCATGGTCGGTTTGTCGACAACCCTGGCGACTAACGCAATGGTAGAAAACCATGGGCGTAATGCCTGTCTGGTACTCATCGGTCAGCCTGACCATGTGACCTACCACTCCACACTCAGACAGGCAATCGGAGAAGACAGTACGATATATATCGATGGCGGTCACAAAGCCTCCGGTGAAACCAACGCTGAATTAGATTTGGAAAAATTAGAAAGCGAAATAAAAAACTCAAAGTCAACGGCTTCCGGTTATGCTGTTGCAGGTTATTTTTCTGTTCGTAATCCGGATCACGAACTCAAAGCCAAACAACTGATTACGAATTTAACCGGTTTGCCGGTAACTTGTTCACATGAACTGACATCAAAACTCGATGCACCCAAACGTGCGTTAACCTGTCTATTTAATGCCCGCTTGATCCCGCTGCTGACCTCACTGATAAGTTCAATCGAAAAACTACTTGAAAACCATTCCATCACTGCGCCTGTAATGGTGGTACAAGGTGACGGTTCACTGGTTTATGCCAAGCAAGCACTGCATAAGCCAGTTGAAACAATTCTATCCGGGCCCGCCGCGAGTTTGCACGGCGCCCGTTATTTATCCAAAATTGATAATGCTATCGTTTCCGATATCGGCGGCACTACCACAGACGTGGCCATGCTGGAAGATGGCGCTCCAACGATTGACCGCAGTGGAGCCAATGTTGGCGGTTGGCAAACCATGGTTGAAGCTGTCAGTGTCAATACTCGCGGATTAGGGGGTGACAGTGAAGTTTTACTCAAACTCGGCGTGCCTACCCTGTCAACTGAACGTGCCATTCCAGTGTGTCAATTGGTCAACCAATATCCACAAATAGGCAAGTTATTGGCTGAGCAATTAGAAAATGATGCCCGTGAAACTGACGCAAGATTTGCAGTCAAGCTACTGGATGTCACTAATGATAATGTGTTTCGTTCTACCAGTGAAAAGCGAATCTATGAGATTCTCAAACAAGGCCCAAAAGATTTAAATACACTATTTGAATCACCCGCATTTGAACGTGCCCTGACTCGATTGCGCAAGCGCGGCATAGTAAACGTCTCAGCATTTACGCCTACTGATGCCTTACATGTTGTTGGTGAATTCAAAAAATGGAATCCTCAGGATGCCATTAATGCTGCCAAATTAATGTGTCGCTTGATAGAACGCCAAAGCGACAAAGAATTAGATATAAAACTGTTTAGTCAACAGATCATTAATCTGGTTATCGATAAAACTTGTCGAGTTTTGTTGGAAACCACAGTCCTGCATACCTATGACCAGGCCGGCCTCAGTAAAGACATGAGTGCAGACAGGCTTAGCGGTGTATTGCTCGAACAACCTGATAACATCTTTTTTGACTCAAGCATCAAGTTCAAGCAACCGATTGTTGCGATCGGAGCTCCTGCAGCCATGTTCTATCCCCAGGTCGCACAGCGCTTTGCAACTGAATGCATTGTTCCTGAACATGCAGATGTATGTAATGCAGTTGGGGCGGCAACCAGTCGCGTATTGCAAAAAGTTCACGGTTTGATTACAGCGCCTAGTGAAGGACTATACCGTGTTCATTGCAGCGACCAAATAAAAGACTTTAATGACTTGGATAGTGCTATCGAATACGGTAAAACATTCTGTGAACAGCAGGCACAAACCAATGCTGTCAGCGCGGGAGGACAGAACATCAACACTAAGGTCTCTCACAAAGAAGTGTTTGTAACTGGACCCGGTGATTACCAATTATTCATTGAATCAAGAATTGTGGCTACTGCTGAAGGCGAGCCAACAGGCATCGAAAGTGTCTAACAACTTGTATCAAGACCAATTTTTCGGTTAATCTAAAAAGCATGTCTATTCACACAGTTAAAAAATGAGTACACAGGCGACTCATCTGGGCTTTTTATTACTGCCTGAATACTCCATGATTGCTTTCACATCAGGGATAGAACCCTTGCGTATGGCCAATCGCCTATCAGGCAAACACCTCTATGACTGGAGCGTCATTACGGCTGATGGAGAACCTATTAAATCCAGCAGCGGCTTAACAATATTGGCTGACAAATCCTTGGACAATGCCTTGCCGCTAGACATGCTGTTCGTCTGTGGCGGCGTCAATGTGCAAAATCATGCCGATAAGTCGACTTTATTCTGGCTGAAAAAACTGGAAAAAACTCAAATAGCGATGGGCGCAATTTGCACAGGCACCTATTTGTTAGCCAAAGCCGGATTATTGGACAATCATCGCTGCACCATCCATTGGGAAAATATGGCCAGTATGCGAGAGGAATTCCCAAATATTATTGTTTCGTCTGAGTTATTCGAAATCGATAAAAATCGCTATACCTGTGCAGGTGGAGTGGCAACACTGGATTTGATGTTGAATATAATCAAAAAACAGCATGGCGCTGAACTGGCCGCATCGATATCAGAAGAATTCATTTTAGAACGTATTCGTAACCAGCATGATCGCCAGCGTATTCCACTAAAACAATTTCTGGGTACCGGGCAACCCAAGCTGATAGAAGCGGTGACCTTAATGGAATCCAATATCGAAGAACCTATGAGCCTGGATGAACTGGCTTACCATGTTGGATTATCACGCCGACAGCTTGAACGTTTATTCCAGAAATATTTGCAATGTGTGCCGACCCGATACTATCTGGAATTACGTCTTAAACGTGCACGTGAACTACTATTGCAAACCAGCAAGTCAATTGTCGATGTCGCTTTCGCTTGCGGTTTTGTTTCCGCACCCCACTTCAGCAAGTGTTATCGCGATATGTTCGGCATTGCACCACGTGATGAGCGGCGAATTCGCCAACAGGGCGAAATTATCAACAAACCCGAAGTAAAATCCGCAGCAAGCTAGTCACGGAAAAACGCCTCTAAATAAAGTTTTCATCTCGACCTGTTTGTACAGATCGTCTCATTCCCGCGCAGCCTGTCCCCGCGCAGCCTGTCCCCGCGTAGGCGGAGAGCGGGAATCCATTAAATCAAAATCAATAAGACCATTAGATTCTGCTATATTTCCAACATTAGCAAATTAAGGAAATAAAAATGATACTTTACGGCAGTTACACCTCACCATTTGTACGTCATTGCCGCGTTGCGCTGGCACAATCCGGTTTTGATTTCGAATTTGTCGAAGCTGACTATGCCATGAGTGCCGAACGATCACCCACAGCTAAAGTGCCCTTTTTCTCTGACGGTGACATCATGTTGACTGACTCAAGTTCAATATTAAAATTTGTTCGCGAGAAATCTGGTAAACCATATCTAAAGGATATTCAAGACTATGAATTATTCACCATTACTAACACCGTGCTCGATACCAGCATCAATTTATTTTTGCTGGAAAACGAGGGGTTCGGACCAGGACAGATCAATTATTTAAGCCGCCAACAAAATCGTATCGAAAGCGGACTTAATGAACTCAATACTCGCTTCTCTGCCGAGTCAGATGTATCACTGGATAGTTCTTTACGCTGCGCCTGTTTTCTCGATTGGGCACTCTTCCGCGATAGAATCACATTAGACGGACTGGACAATCTTCAAGGATTACTCGATCAAGCTAATCAAGATGAAGTTTTTACAAGCACGGCGCCAAACCTAACTTGATCATAAATATTATTCTATCGTTTGATTAATCTACTGATAAATAGTTTCGTGTTCTATCAATTTACCCCTCCTAGCCTCCCCTGACAGGGATCGGCAATGATTTAGGAGTAAAGCAGTTCAGACTAATTTCGGTCTGTTTTACCGGGCAATGAAACGGGCTTCAAGCAAAAACCCAGTTTAAAGGCATCACTCAGCTTCCCGGTGAACACTTTTAATGCAAGTCCGACATGTATTACTTCGAATTTTTGCCAGTGGGATCGGCAATTATAAAAACTCAATCGTTGCGGTCTTGTGCCGGTCTTTTTCATCGGGAAACAAAACGGGCTTTTAGTAATACTACCCCTCCTAACCTCCCCTGACAGGGGAGGAAAATGGTTCTCCCCCTTCCAGGGGGATGGGCAATGATTCGAAGTTGGGAAGTTCGGATTATCTAAGATCAATTTCACTGGGAAATGAAACGGGCACTTATAAAAAACCCACCTAACCTCCCCTGAGAGGGGATCGGCAATAAAGTAGGAATAAGGCAGTCCAAACTAATGATGAAATAGTCTGCTTACCGCCGCCTTCTCCGCCGTCTACCTTCCCCACCACCTTCACTCTCAGTCGATTTGGACAGAAATTTGGGTTCGGGTAAATTTACCACTTTGCTCAGATTGGGGTAGCTGGCGGTTTTGTGAGGAATGGCCATGGCCTCGACAAAGTGATCCTGAAATTTTGCTTCTACTGCGGTTTCAATTTTTTCGATTTGTTTAACGACTTTGCTGATTTCACTACGCGCATTTTGGTCGAGTAAAGCTATACGCGCACCTGTGCCTGCGGCATTACCGGCCGACGTCACGTATTCAAGATCACAGTCCGGAATCAGGCCAAGAATAGTGGCGTATTTAACATCGATATGGCTGCCGAATGCCCCTGCCAGGCGAATACGATCAACAGTTTCGATTTGCATGTGGTCCATCAATAAACGCACCCCGGCATAGAGTGCGGCTTTGGCAAGCTGAATGGCGCGCACGTCGTTCTGGATAATCTTGAGTTTGACATCTCCATCGTGAATCAGATAAGCAAAAGTTCGACCGTCTTCAATAATACGCGGTGACTTAGCCGCTAACGAACCGTCAATTACTCCGTCAGAACTGATAATTCCCGCTAAAAACATTTCGGCAATGATTTCGATGATGCCGGAACCGCAAACCCCGGTAATGCCTACATCCTGTACCTGAGAATCAAAACCATCTTCATCCGACCATAAATCACAGCCGATTACTCTAAACCGGGGTTCCAGTGTCTGCGGGTCAATGCGTACACGTTCAATCGCTCCTGGGGCAGCACGTTGACCGCAACTGATTTGTGCGCCCTCAAAGGCCGGGCCGGTCGGGCTGGATGCAGCCAGCATACGCTGTTTGTTGCCGAGAACAATTTCCGCATTGGTACCTACATCCACCACCAGGGTGATTTCATCCCGTTGGTATGGCGCTTCTGATAACACCACACCAGCCGTATCTGCACCCACGTGACCGGCAATACAAGGTAAAACAAATGCCCTGGCACCCGGGTTCAAGGCCAGATTCAATTCAGATGCCATAACAGTAATGGCCTCATCTGTCGATAAAGCAAACGGTGCACCGCCGAGTTCTGTAGGATCTATCCCCAACATCAGATGATGCATAATGGGATTACCAACCAACGTAATTTCAATAATATCAGTCAGCTGGATACTTGCTTCTTGGCAAACACTGGCAGCTAATTCCTGCAATGCTTCGCGCACGGCCGCGGTCATTTGTTTATCACCGCCGGGATTCATCATTACATATGACACCCGGCTCATTAAGTCTTCACCGAATTTGATTTGCGGATTCATTAACCCTGCTGAACCCAGCACTTCACCGTCATAAAATGAACACAGATGAGCAGCAATAGTGGTTGACCCCACGTCCACGGCCATGCCGTAAACCGTATCTTTAAAACCGGGCCATACGGCAATAATGCGCTTCTCGGCATAAATCGCAACAGTAACTTTCCAATCGTCCTTACGTAAAATTCCCTGCAATTGACCAAGCAAATAATAATCAACATCCAGAACAGATATATCCCATTGATCTTTTAGCGCTTCTTTTAAGCGTTGTAAGTCCCCGGAAGGATCGTGCATATCCGGCTCACGAACTTCTACATAGTGCAATCGAATAAGCGGATTAACTTCAATATGATGCACTTCAGCACGCTTTCGCACAACTTGCTTATGAACCTGGCTGTCCGGTGGAATATCGATAACCAAATCACCCAGAATCTGGGCCGAGCAACCTAATCTGCGGCCATCACCCATATCACCATAAACATCAATATAATCTTCTTCGGTATCGCTAAAGTCCGATAAGTGATCAGCCTCGGATTCAATACCGTGTTTAGGGAAACTGCCTACACTTTGCACAACCTGACAGCGACCACATAGACCATGACCACCGCAGACAGAATCTAAATCAACACCCAGGTCTCGCGCAGCTTCTAAAACCGTCGTGCCCTTAGGGTAGTACCCACGTCTACCGGATGGCGTAAAAACAATCAGTGCTTCATTAGCTTGCGACATTAGTCTTCCTGTTCATAAGTGACATCGTTTTCGTGGAACGAATGATAATCGCTGGCATCGGCAACGTAAATATGGCTGATTATTTTCAAATTGGTTGGCAAATCCAATGTTCCTGCCATGATACTGGTGTAATCTTTGTCTTGATGTTTCCAAAATAAGTTGCCGCCACAACCACTGCAAAAGCCTCTTTGAGCCTCATTCGAAGATTGAAACCAGGTCAATGAGCCTTGGTCGCTTATAACTAAATCTGTATCAGCAGCAGAAGCAACGACATAGTTACCGCTGGTTTTCCTACACTGACTGCAATGGCAAGCTTTTATGTCTCTTAGCTCGCCTGTGACCTTGTATGTCACTGCACCACAAAAGCAACTGCCGGTTGCCCTTGTGTTTGATTCGTTAGTTGAATCAGGCATTGCCTCTGGCACGTCGGCGACCGCTGCGACGGCCACCACCGCCAGCTGCATCTGCTGCTTGACCAGCAACGGGCTCACGGTAACGCTTAATCCAGCGCAGGCAATCAGGGTCATGACCAAGAATGACGTCTGCTCCCAAAATCGCAGTCATATCTTCTTCATGTAATGGGTTCATAATCGCAGAAGTCATCCCCGCACAAGCAGCCATAGTTAAAAATGCACCGTTCATGCCACGACGATTTGGCAATCCAAAACTGAAATTAGAAGCGCCGCAAGTGGTGTTAACTTTCAATTCGGTACGCAAACGATGAAGTAACTTTTGCACTTGCAATCCGGCTGTGTTAATCGCACCTACCGGCATGACCAATGGGTCGACAACGATATTACTGTAATGAATACCGTAGTCAGCTGCACGTTCAACAATTTTCTTGGCCACGTCAAAACGCACATCCGGATCTTCTGAAATACCTGTTTCATCATTGGAAATTGCAACGACGGCCGCATCGTATTTTTTGACCAGAGGCAGAACTTCTTCTAGTCTCTCCTCTTCTCCGGTTACTGAGTTAACCAGTGGTTTACCCTGGTAAACAGATAACCCTGATTCCAGTGCAGCAACAATTGATGAATCTATAGCTAATGGTAAGTCGGTAATGGACTGAACCAGTTGAATACACTCGGCCAAGATACGCGGTTCGTCTGCCAGAGGAATGCCTGCATTTACATCCAGCATATGCGCACCGGCTGCAACTTGTGCTCTTGCATCGGATTCTACCCGGGAGTAATCACCGTTTTTCATTTCTTCGGCCAAAATTTTGCGGCCGGTTGGGTTAATACGCTCGCCAATCACACAGAAGGGTCGATCAAAACCAATTGCGATTTCTTTGGTAGCGGAACTGATGATGGTATCAGTCATTGTAAATCCTCTTTAGTTAGTCAATTGCATTATGCAGCACAAAACCGGTGCCTTTGGCGTTAATATCAAACGCACCGTCAGCCAAAGCATAACTGTATGCAGCGCTACGTCTCATACCGCCTAAAGGATACATGTGGACCTTTTTGATGCCACAATCCGGATCCTCGGCTTTATACTTAGCTAAATCAATAATTAACTTATCCGGCGATTGTACTGACATTAATTTAGCAACGTTACGCGCTTGCTTGGTTAAAAATTTCATTGAAGCACCGATACCACACGCTCTGGCATGGCCAATCAGCGCTTTAAGACTAGCCAGGCCGGGCACACCAATGTGTACCGGTAATTTATTGCCGGCAGCTTGAATAGCCTTATCCCATTTAATAATCGGTTCAGCTTCAAAAACAAACTGGGTCACAATATATAAATCCGCATCTGATCTTTCTGCGTAGTTATTTTTAAACGCCAATGCTTGCTTAAGCATATTATCAGGTATATCCGGATTACCTTCTGGATGGCCTGCGACGCCAATTTTTTTAATTCCGTATTTGTCGAATAGCCCGGTTTCCATCAAGGCCATTGAACTATCGTAAGGGCCGAGTGGTCGATCTACTGCACCGGCCAGGGCAACAATATGATCGACACCTGCTTCACTGTTGACGGCGTCCAAAAATGTAATTAAATCTTGTTCGCTTGGAACTGAACGGCCAACTATATGCGGCACAGGCTCAAAACCTTCTGACCGTAAACGTTTAGCTGTGCTAATCGTATCACGATAGTCGGAGCCCGGTAAAAATGTCACAGCAATAGCACATCCCGGGCGCAAATGCTCCCTGTAATCTGGAATCTTCGCCGCTGAACCGGGTGTGGTTTCAATGGTGAAATCGGACATAAAGTCTACGACTTGCTGTTTCATTTCAATGCCTGTTATTTAACTGTGTGTAGGTCGCGTAGTTTGCGTTTTTCGCAACACAACGCTTTCCTAAAAACGACAAAGATTAACTTTCCTCTGACGCGATAATACCTTTATTGCGAATAATCCGCTCTAGCCTGTCGTCAGGAAATTCGGCTTCTAAACGCTCTGCAACCACTTTGGCTTCGCTCTCAAGATCATCACCACAAGGCACCGATTCTCGGCGCCAATCATTCAAATAGGAATTGGTGTCGATTTTACGGGCCCGCATGGCAGCACGATCAATCGCTTTTTCAAAGCGTTCTGTCAAAGGCACTTTGGCACTAGTCCTACCCTGCTTGGCTATAACTTGTGCAGGAATATCACGCCAATAGACAATGGTTAATTTCGGCATTCAGGCTACCTCTACTAATTGCGTTAAACTGGTTTTAAGTTCACCGTAACCGGTGTATTTGTAAACGTATTCTAATCCCAAGTACTCAGCGTGCTGCTTAGCGAGTTCTTGCAATTCAGGTGTCGGATTCTGAGCAAGATAAACAATGCGTTTGTAATTGCTAAACATCATTTCCTTGAGAATTGGATTATCAAGCCCATAAGGTTTGATCATTAGATTCTCAAAGTGCCGCACAAAAAAATCAGTAAAATAAAATGATCCCAATTCTTCTTCCTGGATGGCATCAAATTCTTTTAGTCCGGCAAAAAAAGCATAACAGTGAGCACCCGGCAAGCGTTCCACACCTTCCTCTTGCAATACTTTATCCAATAAACCGCCGGTGCCACAATCGCCAAAGCCAACAAAGATTTTCTCGTATAAGGGCTTATAACGGGCTAGTTCTTCACGAACCAGGCCTGGTATTTTGTCTGGGTAATTATGATATTTGGCCGGGATGCAATGCAGATCGAAAGCATCCCATTGATTCGCCTCGTTTAATTCAAGAATTTCCTTGGCCAACGCGCCACAGGCCAATATTAGGACTTTAGCGCGCTCGTGAGTATCGCCAACTTGTTGTGAAGCAGGATGACTAGCCGGCCTTGGCACGGCTTTCAGCCACTAATTGTTTTGCCGTTTCCACCGCCACAGCTGCATCACGGCAATAAGCATCAGCACCGATAGCTTGACCGAATTCTTCGTTTAACGGTGCACCACCGACCAATACTATGTAATTGTCACGTATACCTTGCTCAACCATAGTGTCAATAACAACTTTCATATATGGCATGGTTGTGGTCAATAGTGCTGACATACCAAGTATATTTGGCTTGTGTTCTTCCATAGCCTCAAAATAGTTTTCAACCGGATTATTAATGCCGATATCAAACACTTCAAAACCGGCACCTTCCATCATCATCGAAACCAGATTCTTACCGATATCGTGGATATCACCCTTAACAGTACCGATAACCATTTTACCAATGGTTTCCGCACCTGTTTCAGCAAGCAACGGGCGCAAAATTTCCATACCGCCTTTCATGGCATTTGCAGCCATTAAGACCTCTGGAACAAATAAGATACCATCGCGGAAATCAATACCAACGATTCTCATGCCTTCAACTAATGCATCATTGAGGACTCTTGAAGGTTCCCAGCCCCTTTCTAGCAGGATATTAGTGCCTTCCTCGATTTCCTCTTTTAAACCGTCATACAGATCGTCATGCATTTGCTCGGTCAATTCTTCATCCGACAATGCAGACAGATCAATATCGTCCATCGGTTCTGTATCAGCCATGAGTAATCCTCTGATTAAATTGATATGCAGAGTTTACTGTAGGTTTTGCGTGAATTCTATACTGCCGTTAGTGCGACTTCACATTATTTAAACGCGACACAAAACCGTTTATAAGCCAGTATCTACAAGGCTTTAAGCCACATTCTGAAAGTAATTTTCCTGACTAAATTGATAGTTTAGCTGCTTGACAATTTCCAGCACCAAATCTGAACGATTTAGCGTATAAAAATGCAATTGATCAACACCTTCTTCGATAAGCTTTTCGCATAATTCAAGAGCTAAATCCAGGGCCAGCTGATGCTGTGCAGCGATATTACCCTCCATTCCGGAAAAATGCAGTGAATAGTAATCAGGAATAGTGGCTCCACAACGCTGACTAAAGTTTTTGACTTTAAAAAAATCATGAATAGGCAGAATTCCGGGAATAACCGGGTTGGTTATGCCGGCCTTGGCTAACCGATCACGGAAGCGTAAAAATGCGTCTACTTCAAAAAAGTACTGGGTAATTGCCCTATCTGCGCCCGCATCGAACTTAGCCTTTAATAACTCAAGATCAGATTCAGGAGACTGAGCTTTAGGATGAACTTCCGGATAAGCCGCAACACTAACTTCAAAATCTCCTGCTTTTTTAATTGCTTTAACTAATTCCAATGAGTTTTGATAGCCTTTAAGCGAATACTTTCTCCTTGCATCGCCGGTGATAGCAACGATATGGCGAATACCGTGGTTCCACAATGACTCCAAAATAAAATCTGTTTCGCTTTGAGTGGCATCAACAACCGTCAGGTGCGCGGCAATCTGAGTATGTGCATGAGTGTGAAGCTCATAGACTGTCTCCAAGCTTTTTTTGCGAGCACTCCCCAAAGCACCATAGGTGACTGAAAAGAATGTCGGGTCAAAGGGCTCCAGGTTACCAACTACACGCCAAAATTCATGTTCGTCCTCCCTTTGAGTAGTTGGAAAAAATTCAAACGAGTAGTTTAATTTTTCATTCTCTTTTTTGTAAAAACTCATTTTAGATCTCCTGAATTCATATAAAGATATCTTTATATTATTATATTGAATACATTTGTCAAGTGCCCTTTTTACTGTACGAGTCGTCATCAGCTAAACAAAAGCTTTTCACATCGTTATAATCGGCGGCAAAAATCAGACACTATGGAGAAACCATGGCCAGCATTATTGATGGGAAAGCTTTTGCCCAAGGTCTTAGAGAACAGATCGCAACTGAAGTTAGCGAACTCAAAGCAAACCACGGTTTGACACCCGGATTAGCGGTTGTGCTTGTCGGTGAAGATCCGGCCAGTCAGGTTTACGTTCGCAACAAGGCCAAACAAACCGAAGAAGTCGGCATGAATTCTTATGAACATCGTCTGGATGCCAATACCTCCAGAGAAGATTTGATGGCGTTAGTGAATCAGTTGAATAACGACGATCGTGTCAACGGTATTCTGGTGCAACTGCCCTTGCCTACCCATCTCGATGACAAAGAGGTCATTAATGCAATAAATGTCGAAAAAGACGTAGATGGCTTTCATATACTTAATGTTGGTCGCCTGAGCATCGGTGAAAATTCATTGGTACCTTGTACACCATCAGGCTGTATTATGATGCTCAAAGATCAATTAGGTGATTTATCCGGACTTAATGCCGTTGTTGTTGGGCGCTCAAACATTGTCGGCAAACCCATGGTTCAATTATTGCTTAATGAAAACTGTACGGTAACTGTAGCTCATTCACGTACAAAAAATTTACCTGACGTGTGCCGTGGCGCGGACATTTTGGTAGCTGCAGTAGGCCGTGCGGAAATGATTAAAGGTGATTGGGTCAAACCAGGAGCCACCGTCATAGATGTGGGCATTAACCGTATTACTACCGATGAAGGAAAAAATAAACTGGTCGGTGATGTTGAATTTGCAACTGCAGAACCTGTATCAGGGGCCATCACACCGGTACCAGGCGGCGTTGGCCCAATGACAATCGCCTGTTTATTGAACAACACCTTAATTGCGGCAAAACGGCAAAACAATATTTCGTAAGTTTTGTGCAGAATAGTTTAAGAAAAGGGGTTTTCATAAAACCCCTTTTTTTGGTTACAATCTTGTCATGAATACAGAGGAAGATAAAACACAATCACCGCCACAGTCATTGCGCCAAAAAACTTATGAACTGCTGGACACAGGCAGCAATAATTTAACTGGCAAACTGATTGACTGGTTTTTAATGGCTTTAATAGCCATTAATGTTTTGGCTGTAATAATGGAAACAGTGGAATCTTTCCAGGCCAAATACTCAGTTGAGCTTTATTGGCTAGAAATCTTTTCGGTGTTTATTTTTACAATTGAATATGTACTGCGCTTCTGGTCATGCGTAGAAGCACCTCAATATCAAAAAGACATCAGCCACTCAGTCTCAAGATTAAAATACACTTTTACCCCCATGGCTATCATTGACCTGGTTGCCATTGCACCTTTTTATCTTGCCTTTTTGTTCAATATCGATTTGCGTTTCTTACGTGTTTTAAGGCTTTTGCGTATCTTTAAGCTTACCCGCTATTCAGAAGCAATGACAACATTGCTCAAAGTCTTACGTGAAGAAATCAGCAGTTTTGCCGCTGCCATTTTTATCATGATCGTAATTATGATTATCGCCGCCAGTGGCATATATCTGGTTGAAAAGGACCACCAACCTGAGTTTTATGGTTCCATACCGCAATCAATGTGGTGGTCAATCGTTACACTGACCACCGTCGGTTATGGCGATGCTTACCCAATTACCACTTTTGGCAAAATTTTTGCTGCAATCATCATGGTTGCCGGTGTCGGCCTTGTGGCATTACCCACGGGCATATTAGCATCGGGATTTTCTGACAACTTACACCGTAGCCGTGAGAAAATGACTAAAGAACTTTCTGATGCCTTGGCGGACGACTTCATTGATGAAGACGAAGAAAGACATTTGGATAAACTCAGAAAGGAACTCGGTTTGACTGAAGAAAAATTTGCCGAACTTAAAGAATCACTTATCGAACACAAGTCCGAATCAAAAGATCATTCCTCCTCTACAAAGCCTTGCCCACTATGTGGGAAATAGCTTTTATCTATCGAAGGATTTAGCATTATGATTCTCTATAAAGGCATGGATGCACAAGCACTTGAGGCACAATACAATCTAATTGCTCGCCGAGGTCCGGATGCTGCTAAAGTTCTCGAACGTTGGGTCGCTCGTAGCCAAGCACATTGCGATAACTCAAGAGCAAGAATAAATCTGGCTTATGGCGAAGGTGAACGTGAAAAACTGGATTTTTTTAGTGGTGGAGACAGCAATGGCCCTGTGATTATTTATATCCATGGGGGCTATTGGCAACGTGGTGACAAAAATATGTACAGTTTTGTCTCGAAGGCCTTCGTCGAAAATGGCGTTTCCGTTGTAATACTAAATTACAATCTCACACCCTCGGTACGCATAAGTCAAATGCCTACTCAGATTCGTAAGGCAATTGCCTGGTGTTGGCATAACGCTGAGAATTTAGGTTTTTCCAGAGAGAAAATATTTCTTATGGGTCACTCAGCCGGCGGGCACTTGACGGCAATGATGATGGCAACTGATTGGCCGCAAGTAGATACCGCATTACCGGCTGATCTGTTATGTGCAGGCATCCCGATTTCAGGCTTGTTTGAACTTGAACCATTGCTACATACTTCTTTGAATGAGGTTCCGCAGATGGACACTCAAGAAGCAATTTCCATGAGCCCGCTATTCATACCGCCAGCCACTGATGCACCTCAACTTGTCGTAGTAGGTGGCGCTGAGACCCCGGAATTTTTCAGACAATCAGACAGTTATATCTACAAATTTCAAACCACTAACCGGCAAATGGAACGTTACGATGTGCCTGATGCAGACCATTTTGATGTAGTGGAACATTTAGCTGAAAATGACAGTGTGTTTTTCCAAAAATCAATGGATTTGATCCATGCTAATTCTTAAATCTAGAAAATGAAAGTACTACACCTAATTGCTCAAACCCTTTGGCTAACCTTTTTGATTTATTTTTTACTCGAAAGAAACAATATCAAACAAATGCTAGGCGGTTATTTCTGGCTGGCCGCTGTTACAATTTTCGTAGTAACACTGGCCTTATTTATGAAACGCCCCAAAGACTGACTATATTCAGACAGAATAAATCAGCTCATTTTTAATATGAATCAGTCGACCGGTTTCAAGCTTGTCAAAATCATTGCTCAACAAAATGAGTACCGGGATTACGATTTTATAGAGCTGAGCAGCAACAAGCACACCTGTTAGCAAATTAACATCTGGTTTCGGTAATAAAATTGCAGCCGGACCAACCCCTAACCTGATTGCCTCGGTAACTGCTCCAGGTGTGCCGGCAGAGCCCTTCGTTCCCGGTAAGGCTAAAATTGTTTTGTTAATACTTTCTCCTACTTGAGGATGGCTTTGATCAATGATGCAGCCATCCCGTGGATTAAACCCTCCCCAGAAACTTAAAGGTTCATCAAGCTTGAGAATTTTTCCACTGACTTGCCCATAATTAAGAACGTTAATAGCCTTCATTGACAGATCAGCCATTCTCCCCCCAGAATTTTGCTGACCAAAGTTTGCTATCTCTTTTCACTTCACCGGCTATTGCACTTTCAACGCAATCCTGCAAGCTGCCGAACACAACATCTACCGACAACATACCCGGAGCGTAGTAAGCCCACTTTGCTGAATTGGTCATTACTGTGCCTTTACAACCCCGCACCACCGGACTGAAATAAGTGCAGGTATCAACTAACACAGTAATACCGGCTTGCTTAAGTTGTTCCAGCCAGCCTTTTGCTTGTGCAAGTTGAGCCACAAAACGACTGGTCGTTACATAAAAAATCAAGCCAGCATCAACTTTGCGACCATCTAAGGCTGTTAACAAACGTTGAAATTCAGTATAGGAAAAATGTGGAGTGCCTAACGCCACCATGCTTAACCGCCCGGAAGTGCCTGAAGACAAGCTGTCACGCGCTTTAATCAGTTCTTGTACTTTAACTTTATGATAAACATCAGCCGGTTTATGCTGCAGAGCTTCCTCCAAACTTGGCGCTTCTGGCGTTATCCCGACTGCGTGAAATAACCCTACACCACCAGATGCGGCAGCGGCAGCAGCAATTGCCTTTAAACTATCCTTCTGTGTAGTAAAAGGTAAACCAGTAATCACCGGCACTGCTGATCCAACAGCTTTACCCATAAAGTTGCCCATAACGTGACAAAAAAACTCGGTTTGCTTGAGGGTTTCAGGTATGTCAGATATGTCTAAATGATAAGTTCCTCTGCGTCCTGCATTTGTGTGTAAGCCTGCTTCGGGAACTCGTTGTACTAATCCACAAGCCACATCAAGAAAATCGCCATATTTGTTTGTTCGCGCACCCACTACAGAATTGAAATAAGCAACCGCATTTGATTCACCAACAATAATATCTTCTCCAAATCCCGGATGGTCAGGAAGCTGGTAAGGAGCGCAAGTCCAGGCAGGTTTGGCACCAAGTTGCAGATACAAGTTTGCTAATTCTCTGGACTCTGATAACACCTGCGGGTCTGCTTGATCTCGAACTTCATCATCGACCAATGACACAGGCACAGTATTAGTCCATGCGGGTATTTTAAACTTCACATTATGCTCAAGCAAAAACCTGGCAAAATCCAGATGGGCACGTCCGTAATAATGGCAAGCATCAATGTGCAAATAGCGGGTCGGCAATAATCTTTGTGCACCCATTATCTGTGCCGCATTGACAACCAATTGCATGGCAAATCGTATCGCCTGACCGGCTTCACCCTCAAGCAGAGCTTGTTCCTGATCCGTTAACTGCAACCGCTCAGCGTTCATTCTTGGCTGTCAATTATTTTTCCACCACGGTTACGCACTGAGTTTGACTAACAAATCCCCCGTTTGAATCTGACTGCCGGCTTTGACTAGAACATCATCGACTGTGCCTTCGTTTTCCGCATAGAGAATGGTTTCCATCTTCATGGCTTCAATGGTTAGCAGTTTCTGACCCTTTTTCACCTTATTGCCCCTTTTAATCGCCACATTAACCACCATCCCCGGCATAGAAGAGCCTATTTGTAGCGGATCATTTTCATCAGCTTTAGGATGCGCTACTTCTGCCACCACTAACGATCGATCTATAACAGTGGCTTCGCGGGGTTGACCATTGAGTTCAAAGAACACTGTGCGTTTGCCATCGGCTGTCGGATCCCCAATGGCTAACGATTTGATAATCAAGGTTTTACCGGTTTCTATATCAACGGCAACCTCTTCTCCACGTTTAAGGCCATAAAAATAAACAGGCGTAGGCAAGTGTGACGTATCGGCATACTTTTTGCGATGATTAATATAGTCTTCATAGACCTTCGGATACATCACATAGGAAAGCACGTCGCGCCGAGTCGGTGCTTTATCCGTTAACTGCATTACTTTCTCGGCTTGCTCTTTGAAATTAACCGGCTTTAAGGTCGAGCCGGGACGTCCTCGCAGTGGTTTGGTCTCCTTAAGGATGCGTTTTTTAACTTTAGCAGGGAATCCTCCGTAAGGTTTTCCCATACGACCACTGATCAAATCCACCACAGACGATGGGTAAGCCAATTCACGCTGCGGGTCAAGTACGTCATCTACAGTCAAATCATTGGCGACCATAAACAAAGCCATATCACCTACAGCCTTAGAGCTGGGCGTCACCTTAACAATATCTCCAAATAATTGATTAACGTCGGCATAAAGCTGGCAAACCTTTTGCCATTGATCAGCCAAACCTAACGCCCGAGCCTGTTGGTAAAGGTTAGTATATTGACCACCCGGCATCTCGTGTTTATACAAATCCGCTGTCGCTGGTAAGGTTTCACTCTCAAATGGTGTATAGAATTCACGCACTGCACGCCAATAATCCGCTAGCTGATCTAATGCATCTATATTCAGTTTAGTCGCGCGCGGAGAAAACTTGAGCGCCTCAACAATGGTATTGAGATTGGGTTGAGAAGTGCCGCATGAAAAAGGCGCCAATGCTGCATCAGCAATATCAACCTTGGCCTTGGCGGCATTCAAAATAGTGGCTGCCTGGATACCGGCGGTATCATGAGTATGGAAATGAATGGGAATGCTGATTTCCTGTTTCAAGGCTTTGACTAAAATCCCGATTGCATCGGGTTTACACAAGCCCGCCATATCCTTAATAGCCAGAATATGCGCCCCCATTGCCTCCAGCTCTTTAGCCAAATTAATGTAGTAATTTAAGTCATATTTAGTCCTTGATGGATCAAGAATGTCGCCACTGTAACAAATGGTCGCTTCGGCGATTGCTCCGGATTTGTTAGTGGCTTCAATGGCAACTCTCATGTTCGGCAACCAATTTAATGCATCAAAAATTCGAAATACATCAATCCCGGCTTGAGCCGACTCGTAGACAAAGGATTTAACGACATTGTCCGGAAAGTTCGCATACCCTACTGCACTGGATGCACGCAACAACATTTGAAACAATATATTGGGTATACGTTCACGCAAATCTGCCAGACGCTGCCAGGGACATTCTTTTAAAAACCGCATACTGGTATCAAAAGTCGCCCCGCCCCACATCTCCAGAGAGAACAGATCGGGTGTCAATCGTGCATAGACTTCTGCAATATTCAACATATCGTCGGTACGCATGCGTGTCGCCAGCAAAGATTGATGAGCGTCACGCATGGTTGTGTCAGTGACTAACAGACGCTTTTGTTTCAATATCCAGCTTGAAAATTGTTCTGCCCCCAATTCAAGGAATACATCCCGTGTTCCTTTCGGTAACGCAGTGGCTAAATCAATAGCTGGAATCGTGGCAGGCATACGTCTGGTTGCCACCTCCCTGCCTTTAACCGTTTCATTTTCGTTAACGATTACATCAGCGATATAGGTGAGCAATCGACTAGCTCTATTTTGACGTGATACAAGTTCGAATAAACTCGGGGTGCTATCGATAAATCGTGTCGTGCAGTTGCCGGCTACGAAGGTTTCGTGGCCCATTAGTTTGTCCAAAAACCGAATATTGGTTTTTACCCCCCGAATACGAAATTCCCGCAGTGCTCGTTGCATACGCTTTACGGCATCATCAAACAGACGCCCACGTGCCGTGACTTTGACCAGCATGGAATCATAATAGGGATTTACAATTGCCCCGGAAAATGCGCTACCAGCATCTAGACGGATACCCATACCGGAAGCGGATCGATAATGGGTGATACGACCATAATCCGGCATAAAGTTATTTTCAGGCTCCTCAGTGGTTACTCGACACTGAATGGCAAAGCCTATGCACTGCACAGTGTTTTGATCTTCAATACCGATAGCTGAATCAGACAAATGTGCACCCTGGGCCACCATGATCTGTGATTTAACAATATCGATGCCCGTTACTTCTTCAGTGACAGTATGTTCAACCTGAATACGAGGATTGACTTCAATAAAATAAAATCGTTCGGCTTTTACATCAACAAGGAACTCAACCGTACCTGCATTAGCATAGTTAGCCTGTTTCCCAATTTTTACCGCCGCCTCACAAATCGCCATACGCAAATTATCGGCAACATTAGGTGAAGGTGCGATTTCAATTACTTTCTGGTGACGCCGCTGCACAGAACAATCACGTTCATACAAATGCACCAGGTTACCGTGCTCATCGCCCAACAGTTGCACTTCAATATGTTTGGCCTGCTCGATAAACTTTTCTATAAAAACCTCATCGCTGCCAAAGGCATTTAAAGATTCGCGCCGGGATACTTCAAAAGCCGTTTCCAGTTCTTTATCGCTACGAACCACGCGCATGCCACGGCCACCGCCGCCGTGTGCTGCTTTCAAAATAATAGGATACCCCACTTCAGCTGCATATTTCTGCGCTTCTTTTAAATTGGCTAAGGCGCTATCACTGCCACCTAAGACCGGAATTCCGGCCTTCAGTGCCAGTTTGCGGGCGCTAACCTTATCGCCTAAAGATTTGAGCGTTTGGGTGCTCGGCCCAACAAAAATAATGCCATTATCACGACAAGCCTGAGCAAATGAAGGATTTTCTGACAGAAATCCATAGCCAGGGTGAATAGCATCAACATTGTACTTTTTGGCAATACGGATGATTTCATCTATGTTTAAATAGTTTTTGATGGGTTCGCCCGGCTGACCGATCGGATAAGCTTCATCGGCTTTGAAGCGATGTAAAGCATAACGATCCTCATGGGTGTAAAGCGCTACTGTACGAATGCCTAATTCTGCCGTCGTACGAAAAATCCTGATCGCAATCTCACTACGATTTGCTACCAAAAGCTTTTTGATTTCAGCCATCTAACTCTCTTCTAACAGGTGCCTATGTGGTGAGCTTAACAATAATTTGAGCGAAAATATATTGCTGGTTTTAATTTATAATAGAAAAAGATTTGTCAGACACGAGAGTGGATTGTATCGTTGTCTCAAAACCAAAGGATCAACACATATGATGAGATATTTGGCTATTTTTGCCGCACTATTATTGCTAACCGCATGCGCAAATACCGAAAAAAAAACGGTTAAGGCGCTTGAAGAGAGTGAAAGTGCATTCATGCAACGCGAATGTCAGCTCAATAGCTTTTTTGTTAACGAGCCGGAGTTTTTTGAACTAAAAGATAAATTATTTTGTAGCGGCGAACTAGAATTAACAAAACTAGAAGAATTGTCCGAAACCGAGTCTATAGCCGATTATAAGATCACTTTTAAAGCCAAACAGAAAAATTTGGAAAAATGGCTGGCTGCTTATAATCGATTTCAAGCACGAGTGACGCCCACGCCACAACAATTACAAGTCAAAACTTTAATTGAAAAAATAGCCAGGGAAAATCGGGATTGGGTCTATCAAAAACAAACTGTAAAGTTAACCCTGACCCGTAATGGCTGGTTAGTCGACGATGTGATTAGATAAACATTTTTTGTGAACTTGTATTGCCAGCTGAGAGGTTAAACTAGATTGACTATTCATTCTTGGTAAATATTAGTTCAAGAAAATTCATTAATAATTGCCTCACTATGTTCACCTAAGCGAGGACAAACCGGCATCTGAGCATTAGTATTCTTGTTAATTGGTGATGCCGGCACACTTACCTTTCCTGATACCGTATTAATATCAAGCCGCCTAAGCTGAGGATGATTTGATAAGCCACTAATGTCATTGACATCGCCAAAGGCAATTTGCGCAGATTTAAGTTTGTCTATGCAATCAAGATAATTGAGTTGACTAACTAAATTTGAAATTGTTATCTCCAGCTGTTCACGATGCTTGACTCGTAGAACATTAGAAGAAAACTTTTTATTGTTATATAAATCCATGTCAGCGAAAACATCCAAACATAATTGTTTCCACTCTCTTTCGTTTTGAATAGCAATCAATAATACTCGTCCATCGGCCGTAGTATAAGCACCATAAGGTGCAATTGATGGATGTCTTAGCCCAACTCGCTTGGGCTGTTTGCCTGAGTAGTCATATTGCAGTAATGGCACAGCCATCCATTCTGCCATAGCATCAAACATGGAAATAGAAAATGACTTTCCGCTCTGATTCGATTGTCGCTCTATCAGTGCTTCCAAAATAGCAGAATAAGAATACATCCCGCTGGCTATGTCGCATACTGAAACTCCAACGCGAGAAGGTTCTGACTCAGAGCCGGTAACATAAGATAAACCTGATTCCGCCTGTATCAATAAGTCGTAAGCCTTGCGTTGACTATAAGGTCCATCAGATCCATAACCCTGAATTGCACAATGTATCAATTCAGGATTAATCTTCTTTAACTCAGATTCGGTTAACCCCAATCGATCTAGACTGCCAGGAGAAAAGTTCTGAACTAAAATATCTGCCTGCTTTAATATTCTTTTTAACAGCTGCAAGTCATCACTGTCCTTTAAATTCAAGACCAGGGACTCTTTACCGTAATTCAGCCAAGTGAAATAAGTGCTCTCGCCTTCAACGGCGTCGTCATAACCACGGGCAAAATCACCTTCGGCCCGTTCAATCTTAATCACTCTGGCGCCCGCATCGGCAAGTAAACGTGTGCAAAAAGGTGCAGCAACAGCATGCTCTAAAGCAACAACAAGGATATTACTTAAGGCACTCATGTTTAATAGGACCGGGGTAAATCAAGGACGTGCTCAGCCAGATAGGACAAAATCAAATTAGTGGATATTGGGGCTATTTGATAAAGTCGTGTTTCCCGAAATTTTCGTTCAACATCGAACTCAACAGCAAATCCATAGCCTCCGTGCGTTTGTAAACACATCTCAGCCGCCTGCCAAGATGCATCAGCAGCGAGTAATTTAGCCAGGTTTGCTTGCTCACCACAGGGCTTGGAGCGCTCGTACAAGTCAATTGCTTTTCCCACCATTAATGCTGCTGCCTGGGTTGAAGCATAAGCACGAGCAATCGG
Organism: Arenicellales bacterium; assembly: GCA_028284225.1. Lineage (GTDB taxonomy): Bacteria > Pseudomonadota > Gammaproteobacteria > Arenicellales > JAHEKD01 > JAHEKD01. Next base: position 75,368 of record JANQSD010000011.1, on the reverse strand, counting down.
AAATTGAATTCCCTGGTTTTGCGCAATCGGGCGGTCAAAAACAATTCTTTCCTTGGCATAGCGTGTCGCTTTGTTGATAAACCAATACGCATCACCAATGCATTCAGCGGCAATTAAAATACGCTCAGCGTTCATGCCACTTAAAATATATTTAAACCCCTGCCCCTCTGCTCCGATTAAATTGCTTGCCGGTACTTTTAAGTCCTCAATAAATACCTCGGTGGTGGCATGGTTAAGCATGGTCGGGATTGGTTTGATGAATACCGTTTTGTCTTTTTCCTCACGTAAATCGACCAAAAATACAGACAAACCCTCGGTGTGCTTTTTGATTTGATCTTTTGGTGTAGTACGTGCTAACAAAAGCATTAAGTCAGAATATTCGGCTCTGGATGTCCATATTTTTTGACCATTAATCACATAATGATCGCCTTGTTTTTTGGCAACGGTTTTTAACGAAGTCGTATCTGTACCACTAGAAGGCTCAGACACCCCAAACGCCTGCATACGTAGTTCACCAGTGGCGATCTTAGGCAAATATTGCTGCTTTTGCTGATCACAGCCATGCCTGAGAATAGTCCCCATTGTGTACATTTGTGCATGACAGGCAGCACCATTACAACCAGACTTATGAATCTCTTCTAATATTGCAGCAGCTGCCCCTAAGCTTAAACCACTACCTCCATATTGCTCGGGAATCAACGCCGCCAGGAAACCGTTTTTGGTAAGTGCGTCAACAAATTCAAGAGGATATGCAGACTCATGATCTAATCTTTGCCAATATGTCCCTGGAAATTCCTGACAAAGCTTTTTTACTGAGTCCCTGATTTCGCTATACTGATCTATGCTGGACATGCAATTCTATTCACTCTAAATTTCTGAAAATTATAAACGACTATTTACAAATCCAAATCAAGGATTTACGACACTAAAGACATAATTTCGACTTTTAGCTGAACAAGCTTATTATTGTCATGGGGTTAAACTGAGCTGAATCCTTTAAATCACTACTCTCAATAAAACCCCGAGCTTATTGATATTTACAATTGAAAAAGCGATGAAAAAGTAGACCGTTTTTGCCTTAAAAAATAAATTTCAAAATCATATACCTGCAACAATCATTCCTATATTATCGACGGCTCAATACTTAAACGATGACAATAGTTAAAACAGAATTGGAAGATGATAGATCAAATTCAACCTCTCCTTTTGCTGTAGCCAGCATTGTCATATCTATGGCCTTTGTAGCGATCGGCAGTGGTCTTCTCTATGCATTTATTCCAACTAAGTTAGCTTTCTCAGGGTTTGACCCTTGGGTTTCAGGTGCCATCCTGACAGCAACTGGAGCAGGCGGCTTTGTCGGATGTTTAATTTCCGGATTAATGATTAAGCGGGTGGGTCATGCGCGAATATTTTCTACTTTTTGTGGATTGATCATTATTGCTGCGGTAGGTATTGGACTAAGTAAAGATCCCTATATCTGGATGGTAATGCGGTTTGCATATGGAGTCTCAGTGACTGGATTATTTATTGTGTCTCAAAGCTGGCTTAATGATGTCAGTGAAAATGAATGGCGCGGTAAAGTTATCGCTACTTTTTACATGGCCTATGTATTGGCAATCGGTAGTGGATCATATTTACTTTCTTATGTGGATATCGAGACCCTCACCGCACCTGTGTTAGCTATTTTGTTTACTTCATTAGCGATACTGCCGGTTAGTCTCACTAAATTACGTACACCCCCTCCACCAGAGTCTATCAATGTGGCTATTAAATCGGTCTGGGAAATATCTCCGGTTGGTTTGATTGGCATGTGTATTGTTGGTGGGCTGACAATGTTAATTCAGGGGTTTACGCCTATTTATGCTGCTGCAAACAATTTTCCCCAAGCTAACATCGCTTTGCTTATGTTCTGCATGCAATTTGGAATGATTGGCATACAAATCCCATTAGGCGCACTCTCCGACCGAATTGATCGACGAAAAGTAATTATGGTTTCAACTTTAATTGTTATTGTTGCTGCTAGCTTTGCAACGCAGCTTAATAATGCAGAATTGATTTGGATTATTCTTGTCTTTGGAATTTGGAGTGGCGCAACGGAGTCAATATATTCAATTTCAAGCGCACATGCAAATGATCGGGCCGATCCACAGTACTATGTCAGTCTCTCCAGTACACTCATGATTGCCTGGTCTTTGTCAGGCGTTGTTATGCCTGGCTTAGCAACAATGTTAATGCCACACACGGGTGTTAATACATTTATGTGGTTAGCCTTAGGCTTGGCCTTGTTCTATCTTGCCTTTGTACTTTATCGCATGTCAATTAAAGATCCAGTTCCCGAGGAAGATCTAATTTCACACCAAACCGTTTCAGCCCAGGCCCCACTGACAAGTGAGTTGTCACCAATCCAGGTTGATGAAAAGTGACTAACCGCTTTTCGTGGAATCTGCCATTCTGACCGAGTGGTCGCTTCCATCCGGGGATAAAGGAGTGGAGGAATCTCAATGGGTTTACTACTAATTCAAACTAAGGGGTAACTTCGATTAAAGCTCGAATGTATTAGGGAGATTGCCACGCTACTTGGTGGCTCAGGATGACACTTTCCTTAAGTCATCGCAAATAATGCCATTATATAGTCGAGGAACAAAATAGGTACTTTTCGGTGGTAAAGTTTTATCTTTTTCTGTCAATTGAACCATCTGCTCTATTTCTACAGGATAAATAAAAAAAGCCGCCTTTCGAGGCTCAACAGCCAGCTTTTGCTCAATTTCCAGTGGTGATTTTTCGCCGCTGAAATAGGTAATACTTCTATCCTTGGTTACATTTTTTATATGCAGGATTTTAGTCAAGACTTCCTTATCGAATACCTGATGGTCGAGAATGACATCAAGCTTTTGGTATTTTTTTAATATTTCTGGTTTCCAGCTAAGACTATACCATTGGCCACTCAAAAACATTGAAAGTTGGTGTTTTTGGTTAGGTTTTCCAGCATGGATTTGTGGTGTAACTGTAAATTTTTTTTCTAGTTTTTTTAAAAATTTATTCAATCTCAATCCACTATCGATCTCAACCATTCGGTTGTAGTCCAGAATTTGAACAGAGTTGAAATCAAAATAAGCGCTGCAAACCTGCTCCACATCTAGGTCAATTTTTTTCGATTTTTTGTCAAGCTGCTGTAGAACTTTACTTCGGTGATGACCATCAGCGATATAGGCATGGTCAACAAAACCAGCAAGATGCTGCAATTGCTTTATCGTTGATTTATTGCGTATTGGCCAAATTTTATGTAAGTCGTTACTTTCAGGCAGCCGAATAGTCAATGCTGGCTCATGATTATCTCGATGGGTTTCCAACAATGCTGTCAGATCTTTATTTGGCAAATGGCAAACTAAAACGGGTTTTACTAAGGAGCCACGGTTTAGCAATAATTCTCTCGCATCAAGCTCCTTAGGTTTAAGCGTTTTCTCATGGGGCTTTATATTTTTACTTACGAATTCCTGCAGATCAGTCCGAGCGACAAATCCAAGATGCACACCAAAAGCAGTGGTAATCTCATAAAGGTAAATTTCCGCTTTAGCGGCTTGCTTTAAATCGCCGTTGTGCAAACATTCTGCGAAATGGTACTTGGCCTTTCCAGCCAGTTCATCAGCTTCTGCAGCAAATCTCCGCTTGGGCAATACAGCTCTAAACGGATATACAATCATTGTTATAAGTGACTAGTGTTGACGTAATTTCAAAAAAATTCCCGAACGGACTTTGGGATCAAACCAGGTCGATTTGGGTGGCATTACCAAATTATTATCTGCTACCGCATACATTTCTTCCATCGAAGTAGGATAACAACCTAACATTAAGCGCCAACCTTCCTCGGCTCGCTCCTCTAATCCACGCAACCCATTTAAACCCGGCACGTAATCTAATCTGGGATCAGCACGCATGTTTTCAATGCCAAGAATAGGCCTTAACAACCGATCTTCAATGATTGATACATCTAATGATTTAACTGGGTCCGGATCCTGAGTAAATTCTTTTCTAATTTTAAGGCGATACCAATTATCATCCAGCAACATTGCGAATTCACCTTTTTTGCGGGGCTCGGCTTCGTCAGCATAGTTTACATGCAAAGCTTTAACCTTGAAAAAAGCATCCAACTTTTCTAAAAACTCCGGCACGGTCAAATCACCAAGATCTCGCACTGCACGATGATATGCCAGGATACGCATTTCATCATCGGGAAAAATCGAAACCAGTAAATTAGTGAAAGAGGGATCACTTATGTCAGCGCCCTGACGTGCCATTTTCTGAGCATAATTCTGCCCGGAGGCACAACGATGATGGCCATCAGTCAAATATACAAATGGCACCTGAGCAAATGCTTGTTCTAATTCAGCAACAATTTGCTCATCATCAATTTTCCACAGCTGTTGGTGTAAACCATCTTCAGCCATAAAGTCCAATACAGGCTCTGTTTCAGCTAACTCTGCAAATTTCTGTGTGATTTGTGCATTTGAAGGATAAGCAATACAAACTGGGCTGGAGCTGGCACCGACCTCGTATAAATAACGAGACAGCTGTTCTTCTCTGGATGCACGGGTATTTTCATGGATGCGTATTGTGTTGTCGCTGTAAGCCTCGATCGGCATCTCTGCAACTATACCGGTTTGCACATGATCGTCGATTGACAGGCGATAAATAAAAAAACTGGGTTTGTCTATCGCCTGAAACACATTTTCATCGCGCAGTGTTTGCAGGTTTTTGGCATTGAGTTTTAATAACTCGTCGAAACTGGGCTGTTCTCCCTCAGGATACTCCTCGGCCGAGCGCATGGTATTGAGGAAATTTAACGGATTTAAGCCGGCGTATTCTCCGCGCTCTTCCGGTGTCAATGCATCATACGCCGGTGAAACAACCTGCTGTGCAACAGATTGCTTAACAATATAACCAGTGACCGGAATGAGTTTAGCCATTCGAGCGCATAAAATCAGCCATGAAATCCGCTAACGCCTGCGCACCTTCTTGTGGCATTGCATTGTAAATACTGGCACGAAGACCGCCTACACTACGATGACCTTTAAGATTCAAAAGGTCAGCCTGGTCTGCTTCAGTCAAAAATTTCTTTTCCAGTTCTTCGCTAGGCAATCTGAACACAACATTCATGTGTGAACGGCAAGCGACATCAACCGGACTACGATAGTAGCCATCGCTATTATCGATAGCTGCATATATCAAACCGGATTTTTGTGCGGCTTCGGCCTCGATCACATCTAAACCACCTTTGGCCTTCATCCATTTCAACACTTTACCGGTCATGTAAGTTGGGAAAACAGCCGGTGTGTTGAACATTGAATCCTTATCTTTATGGATGTCATAACGCAAGTAACGAGCCATGTCTTTATTAGTGTTTTCTAAAATAGAATCACGCACAAAGACTACTGACATGCCGGCCGGACCTAAATTTTTCTGTAATCCACCATAAACCAGATCAAATTTTTCCCAAGGTACAGTCCGTGACATATAGTCCGAAGACATATCAACTACTAACGGCACCGATACATCAGGAAAGGCAGGGAAACGTATACCGCCGATAGTTTCGTTAGAAGTGATATGTAAATAGCGCGTATTGTCTTGCAATTCAATTTCATCAGCATTAGGCATGCGAGTGAAGTTTTCATCGGCACCATCCCAGGCCACATAAACATCACCGCAGGCTTTGCCATCGGTTATCGCACCCTTACCCCAGGTACCGGTATTGGTGTAGGCACCCCTAGTACCGGGCGTCAACAAATTCATCGGTACCATGGCGAATTGTAAATGCGCACCACCTTGAATAAATAACACACTAAAATCTTCTGGCACTCGATAAACTTCTTTCATCAAGGCCATGGCTTCCATATGTACTTCATCATAATGTTTGCCGCGATGGCTCATTTCGATTAAAGACATGCCACTGCCTTGGTAATCGACAAATTCAGCCTGTGCTTCTTCTAGTACGTCAAGCGGCAAGGTGCAGGGGCCTGCACAAAAGTTATAAACTCGTTTACTCATTACTTATTCCTATGCATTCACACAATTAATTATTTCACCAGTCTGATGCGCCTGAATGACTTCAATCACACCTTCAGCTACTGCGTTTTGGGCCTGAGTGGTTGAGGCACCAATATGGTGGGTACCATAAACATTCGGATGCTTGGCGATAGCACAATCGAATTCTGCTTCGCCACTGCCCGGCTCGTTGGCATACACATCGAGCCCGGCACGAATACCTTTGCTATTCATTGCCTCAATCAAGGCTGCCTCATCAACGATTTCACCCCGGGAAGTATTCAAAATAATTGTACCGGGCTGCATTTTATCCAGCATTTGTGCATTAATCATGCCTTTAGTCTGATCATTGGCCGGCACATGGAAACTGAGGATATCACAGGTACTGACTAATGCGTCCATATCGTCCACTTGCTGAATACCCAAGGATTTAATTCTCTCCTGCATGGCTGTATCACGATCAGGTTTAGCAATCACATAAACATCGATACCAAATGCCTTGGCCCGTTCAGCCAGAGCAAAACCGATCGAACCCAGTCCAATCACGCCTAACTTGCGGCCGTATAATCCTTGCGCCTGTGAGTAGCGTTTTTTATTCCATTGTCCCTGGCGAAGCTCGATGACGTTATCCGGAATATTACGATCAATAGCAATTAACAATCCCATGGCGACTTCCGCAACAGCCAGTGCATTTTTACCGGGCACATTGCAAACATCGACACCGTGTTCTCGTGCACAAGGCTTATCAATGGTATTAGTACCTGCGCCAGCCCGAATGACAAGTTTCAAGTTGCTGGCTGCTTTGACAGTTTGTTCTGTAACTTTGGTACTGCGGACCACCAAAATCTCATAATCATCAATTGCGTCAGGCAATGCTTCAGCTGTCAGATCCGGTTGTAAACTGCACTCATGACCTTGCGCCTGAAGCTGGTCAAAATAATTTTGCGGAAATTTATCCGCGAATAAAATTTTCATGTTTAGCCTTTGTATTCAACACATGCGTTTATTAACCATCGCCCGAGAAAATCGGCAAAGCTTCTACGTACGATTAGATCAAATTCGCCGTGATTATCCCCTTGTTTTGGGTAAATTAAAACATTCATTTTGGCGAAAACGGTTTGTGCACACTGTCCAGGACCGAAAACTGAGGGGTGAATATCAAAAGTTGTACCTTTATTCATGACCTCAAGGGCTTTGTCACCTTTAATATTGATTATAGTTTGCCCGCCGCTGACATCATTAATTGACCCAAATACATCTTCCAATCCACCACTGAGCATGGAAACCTTGGCTTGTATGCCTTCATCATTAGTTAATAACAGCCACTGATCCGGGCTCATCCATAGCACCGATAAACCATTTTTTTCAATCACTGTATTAGCTTGAGTTGGTAACTCTATATCCAAAATAGTTTTAACAGCGTCAGTGAATGCTGCATCGGATTGCAGGCCACGCAGAATAAAGTGCGACCAGAAAGGTTTTTCTGTAATCGTAATCGCAGCCAGACCAACAATAGGTTGATCAACCGCCACGTCTACCAAAGGTGATTGTTGCATTGCTTGATTAGACATTTTGACGTGCTCCTCTACCCGAACAATTCATAAGAGATTTGGGAATTATGGGCAATCTGGCTAAACAGGTTGTAAAAAAGCCTGAAAATTCATAGTGATAACTATGGATTGAAGGGTTTTTTACAAGATGTGACGACAGATTGTTCATAAAACCAAATAGTGTAATTGGTTGCCCAGATAACCTTCGCAGGACTGTAGACACAGAAATTATTGATGGTTCCATGATATTTAACGTCCTTATGGGTTGTTCGGGTTTGAATCGTAGAAAACCGGGCTGCATATCTCAGCCACTAGGGTTCGACCATCGGCTAAAGGTGCATAGACTTTTTGACCCATTTTGGAATGACCTCCCTTAATCAGAGCCATGGCAATGGAATGACCTAAACAGGCACTATAATAACTGGATGTCACATGACCGATCATTGGCACCGGTGGCTCAGTAACATTTGCATCGGCAACCAATTGTGCCCCTTCCGGGATAACTTGATGGGAAATTTCTGTTTTCAGTCCAACCAATTCCTTACGGTTCTCACGCACACAATCCGAACGGGACAAAGATCGCCGGCCGATAAAATCTTTGGTTTTGGAAACAATCCAATTCATGCCAAGATCAATTGGTGTTACCGACCCATCGGTATCCTGACCAACAATAATGAATCCCTTTTCAGCCCTGAGCACATGCATTGACTCAGTACCATAAGGTGTAATGTTAAATTCCTCACCTGCCTGCATACAGGCTTCCCAGACATGACGGCCATAATTAGCCGGCACATTAATCTCATAGCATAATTCGCCGCTGAAGCTAATTCGGAACACTCGTCCTGTCACACCGGCAATCGCGCCTTCTTGCATGGACATAAACGGAAATGCTTCTGGATCAAAATCAATATCAGGACAGATTTTTTCAATCACCTTGCGGCTATTAGGTCCAGCCAAACCGATCGTAGCCCAGTGATCAGTCACTGAAGTCAGTAATACTTTCAATTCAGGCCATTCGGTTTGTAACCAGCGCTCCAGCCAGGCCATTACATTAGCTGCACCACCTGTAGTAGTGGTCATGTAAAAATGATTTTCACCCACTCGAGTGGTTACACCATCATCCATGACCATACCATCTTCGCCTAACATCAAGCCGTAGCGACAACGACCCACGCCGAGTTTGCTCCAAGCATTAGTGTACATGCGGTTTAAAAATTCCGCCGCATCAGGACCTTTGATATCAATTTTACCCAGAGTAGAAGCATCCATAATACCGACGCTGTCACGTGTTGCCTTGCACTCACGATTCACTGCTGCATGGATGTCCTCACCAGCTTTAGGGTAATACCAGGGTCGTTTCCATTGGCCGACATTCTCAAACTCAGCACCGTTTTCGACATGCCAGGCATGCATAGCGGTTTTTCTGATCGGATCAAACAAATCACCCAACTCCGGGCCAGCAATAGCGCCGAAGGTCACCGGGGTATAGGCCGGCCTGAATGTTGTAGTACCTGTTTCTGGAATGCTCTGTCCCAGTGTCTGAGCCGCAATCGCCATACCATTAATATTGCCCAGTTTGCCCTGATCGGTACCAAATCCCAGTGCAGTATAACGCTTGATATGCTCTATGGATTTATAACCCTCCTGAATCGCCAATTTGATATCAGCGGCAGCAGTATCGTTTTGATAATCGACAAACTGTTTTGGACCCTGGCGATCTTTATGCGGTGAAGGCACCAGCCACAATGCTTGAATAGGTGCCTCATCTTCATCAACAACTTCCGGCATATCAGGAAGCTGAGCTTGGAAACCCGATGCTTGTGCCGCATCGACACCCACCTGGAATGCCTGGTGGATGCTCTTGCCCAAAGCAAATGTGCCATTTGCGGACCCGCAGCTTGATTGCGCAGCTTGCATGGATTGACCCGGCACAAAGCAGGCTAATTCGTCATCCCAGCGTGCTTTACCACCTGACTGGGCAAATAAATGCACAGCCGGGCTCCAACCGCCAGAAACTGCCAAAGTATTGCAATCCAGTTGCTTGGTCGTACCCGCAATGATCTGCATTTGTTTATCAATTGCGGCGATACTCACACCCTCGACCCGGCTGGACCCTTTTACATCTGTCACCACGTGTTGATTGAAAATTCGCACGCCATTGTTTCGGACCTGGGCAACCAAATCTCCCTGACTGTTATTACGTGAATCAATAACCGCTTCCACATCAACACCGACTTCAATGCAATCCAGAACTGCACGGTATGCACTATCGTTGTTAACAAAAAACACAAAACGTTTACCCGGGCGCACGCCATAACGGTTCACATAAGCCGAGACAGCTGAGGCAATCATGACACCGGGCTTGTCATTATTGTGAAACACTAATGGCCGCTCAAAGGCACCGGTTGCCAACACCACGTGCTTGGCACGAATCCGCCACATTCTTTCTCTGGGCGTATTCGGGCTAAATGCTGATGGATTGTGGTCAGTGACTTTTTCAACGGCGACCAGAAAATTATGATCCAGGTAGCCATAAGCACAAGTACGCGGCAATAGCGTCACATTTTCAGACGTGGATAACTCGTCCACTAATGACTCTACATACTCCATTGAAGATGCACCGTTGATTTGATAACGGTTATCTAGCTGACGGCCACCGAATTCGCTCTGATCATCAATCACCGTGACCCGTGCGCCTGACCTGGCAGCCGCTACCGCTGCACACAAACCACAAATACCGCCACCAACAACTAATACATCACAGTGATGATTAAGTTTTTCATAACGATCAGGATCGGGTAATGCCGGCGAGCGACCCAACCCTGCAGCTTTACGGATTATTTCTTCATATTTGTGCCATAACTTTTGCGGATGCATAAAGGTTTTATAGTAAAAACCAGCCGGTAATAGTCGTGCAAAAATATTGTTAATCGAACCCAGGTCTTTTTCAACACTAGGCCAGCCATTAACCACTTCTGCAACTAAACCATCATAAATTTCAACCTGGGTTGCACGTAAATTGGGTACAGTCTTGGCGCCCTCACCCACTTGCAAAATTGCATTCGGCTCTTCAGCACCACTGCCCACGATACCTCTGGGACGGTGATACTTGAAACTTCGGCCCACTACATCAATGCCATTAGCGATTAATGCTGAAGCCAAGGAATCACCTTTGTACGCTTCTAGGGTTTTATCGTTAAACCTGAATTTGATCGGCTTACTACGGTCAATACGACCACCGGAAGCTAAACGTCGCTGTTGCATATCAGTAACCTGCGAATTGTGTCAGCATTTGAGAATTTGGGGCAATTGGGCGAAACAGGTCGTTCGATCGTTTACGAAATCCTATTGAAATAGGATTCGTGAAGGACCGGACGAGATGTGAAGCCAAATTGATCCAAAACTCAAATAGGATAAAATTTAATAATGAATCCAAACATATCGTATTCTCAGGATTAACCTGCAATAACACGTCGGTACTTGATTTTTTTGATGAACTCAAAGCCGCTTTCTGGACTCCCGCCTGCGCGGGAGTGACGATCAAATGTTGGATCATTAATCTCCCAAACATTGAAAGGTAATACGATTTTTCAATTGTTGCTTTAATCATTCTCCGGCTCCGGCTGATGCGATTTGCAGGTTTCTTCCTCCGGAGCTTGCTCACCGACTTTGTAGATAGCCTTGATTTCATAGGTCACTGTGTCGCGAACTACATTAAACCACTTGCCACAAGCAGCGCTGTGACACCATTGTTCTTTATGGTTACCTTTGGGATTTTCACGCATGAATAAATAATCACCCCATTCGCGTTCACTTAAACTATCGGGATCAAGAGGACGCACGATATGAGCTTCTCCACCGAAAGTGAATTCATCTTGATCGCGGGGACCACAATAAGGACAAGTAATCTGTAACATTTATGACTTCCCTCTAATGCGCCACACCGGCCGCGCCATGTTCGTCAATTAGCGCACCGGTATAGAATCGATTAACATCAAATGCTGCATTTAGCTCATGCGGCTCATCTTTAGCGATGGTATGAGCAAATACCCAACCCGAACCTGGAGTAGCCTTGAATCCGCCTGTTCCCCAGCCGCAGTTAAAATACAGGCCCTTAACATCGGTTTTGCTGATTATTGGGCAGGCATCAGGACAAACATCAACGATACCGCCCCACTGGCGCAGCTGACGCACACGGCTGAAAATCGGGAACAACTCAACGATAGCGGCAATGTTGCCTTCAATAATCGAAAGGCTGCCGCGTTGTCCATAACCGGTGTAGGCATCCACGCCTGCACCGATTACAAGTTCACCTTTATCGGATTGGCTGACATAGCCGTGTACGGCATTGGACATCACTACAGTATCTAATACGGGTTTCATCGGCTCAGAAACCAGTGCCTGCAATGGGTGGCTCTCTATCGGCATACGCAACTCAGCCATTTCGGCCAACACACTTGAGTGACCGGCCGCCACCACGCCAATTTTGTTTGATTTAATAAAACCCTTGCTGGTTTCAACACCAACCACAGCGCCGTTTTCCCGCCTAAAACCGGTCACCTCACAATTTTGAATAATGTCCACACCGCGGGCATCGGCACCGCGGGCAAAGCCCCAGGCTACTGCATCGTGACGTGCAACCCCGCCTCGCGGCTGAAATGAAGCACCTAAAATCGGATAACGGGCGTTGGGTGAGGTATTGATAATAGGAATGCGTTCTTTAATCTCTTCAGCATTCATCACAACCCCATCGATGCCATTTAGACGATTAGCATTAACCCGTCGCTCAATATCACGCATATCCTGTAGCGTATGGCCTAAATTGAACACACCTCTTTGTGAGAACATAACGTTGTAGTTCAAGTCCTGACTCAGACCTTCCCATAACTTCATGGCTTTTTCATAAAGATGGGCCGCTTCATCCCACAAATAATTGGACCGCACAATTGTGGTATTTCGTCCGGTATTTCCGCCACCGATCCAGCCTTTTTCCAACACAGCAACATTGGTTATGCCATGTTCTTTAGCCAGATAGTAGGCCGTCGCCAGACCATGGCCGCCACCACCAACAATAATGGCGTCATATTCTGACTTAGGTTCAGGACTGCGCCAGGCCTGCTCCCAGTTTTTGTGATAACTCAGGGCATTTTTAGCCAGTGAAAATATCGAATATTTTTGCATTTTAGATGCTTACTCCGATGTCAATCTTCTCAATCTCAATGTTGTAAAATCGTAAGAAAACGTAGTATCTGCAGTAGCAATAATCGTTTCTTGCGATTTTCAGCACTCAATTACATTCACAGCCAGACCGCCACGGGCCGTCTCTTTGTATTTGGTTTTCATATCAGCGCCGGTCTCACGCATGGTTTTAATGACTTTATCCAATGAAACAAAGTGAGTGCCATCTCCTCGAAGTGCCATGCGCGCTGCATTAATTGCTTTTGTTGAAGCAATGGCATTGCGCTCGATACAAGGAACTTGCACCAGACCGCCGACCGGATCGCATGTTAAACCAAGATTATGCTCCATCGCTATCTCAGCAGCGTTCTCTATTTGCTCAACCGTGCCACCCAACACTTCTGCCAAGCCACCTGCAGCCATTGAGCAAGCCGAACCGACTTCACCCTGACAACCAACTTCAGCACCTGAAATAGAAGCATTCATTTTATAGAGTGTCCCTATCGCGCCGGCGGTGAGCAGAAAGCGGACAATGTTATCATTATCAGCGCTTTTGTAAAAATTCACATAGTAATGCAGCACGGCCGGGACAATACCCGCAGCACCATTAGTCGGAGCTGTAACAACTCGTCCACCGGCTGCATTTTGTTCATTCACTGCTAACGCATAAAGATTCACCCAGTCCATGGCACTCAATGGATCAGGTGTTTCACTTTTGTCTGCGATTAACAACTGATGTAAGCGCTTGGCACGGCGTTTAACTTTCATCCCACCCGGTAATACACCTTCGGTTTGTATACCGGCACTGACACATTCTTTCATCACCCGCCAGATTTTGAGCAACTCAGATTTAATTTGTTGCTCACTGCGCCAGGCTTTCTCATTTTCCATCATCAAATCACAAATCCTCAAACCATGTTGATTACAGAGTTTGAGTAATTCATCACCGGAAGTGTACGAATATGGAAGCTGAGTATCGTCTTCTTTAATGCGATCCGCGCCTACTGCATCTTCATCGACGACAAAGCCACCGCCAACTGAATAATAATCTCGTTGACAAATAGTATCGCCATTTTCATTGAAAGCATAAATACGCATGCCGTTGGGGTGATACTCTAAAGATTTGCGTTTGTGCATGATCAGATCTTCTGATTCATCGAAATCGATCAGGCGCACGGAATTCAAACTAAGTTTGTTGTCCTGACGAATTCTAAGCAGAATGTCGTCTACCGCAGTTGGATCCACTACATCGGGCTCATGCCCTTCCAAACCGAGCAAAACAGCTGTATCACTACCGTGTCCTTTGCCAGTAGCACCCAATGATCCGAACAATTCAGTTTTAACCCGCACAACCTGATCAAAGACACCGTCTATATCAAGCCGTCTGAGAAAAAGGTTAGCTGCGCGCATAGGCCCGACTGTGTGTGAAGACGACGGGCCTATACCAATCTTGAATAAATCAAAAACGCTGATGGCCATTAGATCAGCACTCTTGCAAAATCAAACGTCCCGATAAACGGGGAAACGCGAACACAGCTCAGCCACTTTAGCGCGTGTACTGTCAACCACAGACTCATCGCCCATGTTATCCAATACATCAGAAATCATATCGGCAACCTGAGACATTTCCGCTTCTTTAAAACCACGTGTGGTCGCGGCAGGTGAGCCTATACGCAGGCCACTGGTTACAAATGGCGAACGTGGATCGTTAGGCACAGAATTTTTGTTAACCGTAATATGGGCACGGCCTAATGCCGCATCGGCATCTTTACCGGTAATGTCTTTATCAATCAAATCCAGCAAAAATAGATGATTTTCGGTGCCGTTAGATACGATTTTGTAACCACGCTGTTGGAAAGTAGCCACCATGGCTTTGGCATTTTTCAGCACTTGTTCCTGATAGTCTTTAAATTCGGGCTCCAGGGCTTCTTTAAAAGCCACGGCTTTAGCCGCGATCACGTGCATCAATGGTCCTCCCTGCAAGCCCGGGAACACCAATGAATTGAATTTTTTCTCGAGCTCCTCATTGGCCTTACACAATATCAAGCCACTACGTGGCCCGCGCAAGGTTTTGTGAGTAGTAGTCGTGCAAACATCTGCAATCGGTACAGGATTAGGATATAAGCCTACAGCAACCAAACCGGCAACGTGAGCCATATCGACCAGCAAATAAGCGCCAACCGAATCGGCAATCTCACGAAAACGCTGCCAATCGACAATGCCGGAAAAGGCCGAGAAACCGGCAACGATTAACTTAGGTTTATGCTCTTGCGCCAGAGCATCGACCTGCTCGTAATCAATATCGCCCGTTTCAGGATGTAAACCGTATTGCACAGCATTGTAGATTTTCCCGGAAAAATTCACACTGGCACCGTGCGTGAGGTGACCACCATGTGCCAAACTCATTCCTAATACAGTATCGCCTGGCTGGACCAAGGCCATGTAAGCGGCAGCGTTAGCTGATGACCCGGAGTGAGGTTGTACATTGGCATAGTCAGCACCAAAAAGTTGCTTAGCGCGCTCAATAGCCAGGGCTTCGGCTTTATCAACGTATTCACAACCACCGTAATAACGCTTGGCAGGATAACCTTCAGCATATTTATTGGTTAATACTGAACCTTGTGCTTCTAACACACGTGGGCTGGTGTAGTTTTCGGAAGCAATTAATTCAATGTGCGCTTCTTGACGTTTGCGCTCATCGTTTAATGCTTGATCTAGTTCCGGGTCGAATCCGGCGATGGTTTGTGAACTGTCGAACATGGGAAATCTCCTGAAAAAGTGCAAACAGCAATGGTATTCAAAAGACCGAATATACCCAAATTAATTATTTTAATTAAGCGATTTATGCAGCTTATTACGATAGTTAGGCAGTAATTGTCGATTTCAGAATATTAACCATAGTAGCGTGTGCAGATTCATCGCCAATGTTAACTAATTTATGCGGTAAATCACCTCGATAACGCCAGGTTTCACCGGGTTTCAATAGCTGTGTTTCATCACCTACTGTGATCTCAACCAGTCCGGAAAATAAAGATAAACTCTCAACCGAACCGGGTGCGTGAGGCTCAGACTCCAAAACCCCGCCGGGTTGTGCACGGTAGTCATAGACTTGTACCCATTCCACAGTCTTTAGCCAACCAATAATCGACAACGTCACTAAACCGTCTTCAGATGTCAATAATGGTGTTCCGGCTAATTTTTGATGTTGAATAAATTTAGGCTGGGTATCACAGCGTAATACTTCATCGACAGTTACATCCAAAGCTGCACTTAAGCGATCTATGGTGCTTAAAGTAGGATTAGTTTCATTTTTTTCGATCTGGGAGATAATCGATTTAGCTACGCCGGATTGCTCAGACAATTCGCCTAACGAAAGGTTGAAAGCTTGTCTTAACCTTGAAATGGTTTTTCCAAGCTGTTCACCATGAACTGACTGTTCTTTAAGTGTTTTTTTTATCGGCATAATCGTTCTTTTTAATTTACGAAACCTACTTAATAGGATACAATATGTTTGATGAAAAGAACAGATGATTGATTTAGATCAATAGAAATTTATTGTGCAATGCACTATAATTGATTTAATCCAGTAAATTCCTGCTAAGAAAAAGGATGAAACTATGATTTATTTAACCGATCGCAATGGCGAAAAACATTCTCTAGATGCCGTAGAAGGCTGGCGAGTGATGGAAATTATTCGTGAGCATGGCTTTATGCAGGGCATTTGCGACGGTTTGTGCGAATGTGCCACCTGTCATGTTTATGTGGACGAACCCTGGGTAGAAAAACTTTATCCTGCTCAGGATCAGGAAGTCGATTTACTGGATGAGTTGCCTGATTATGAAGAAAGTTCTCGCCTGAGCTGCCAGATCATTTATGACGAAACGCTGGACGGACTTAGCCTGACTATTGCTGAAGCGGCATAAAATTTTTCAATGCCTATATATGGATGATTTACATCAATAAATCGCTATAATCTGCCCCTTACAACGTTAATCATTAAAGATCAAATATCATGACTTATGTAGTGACCGAAGATTGCATTCGCTGCAAATATCAAGATTGCGTGGAAGTTTGCCCTGTCGATTGCTTTTATGAAGGCCCCAACATGTTGGTCATCCACCCGGATGAGTGCATTGATTGTGGTGTGTGTGAACCCGAATGTCCCGCCGAGGCTATTTTGTCTGATACCGAACCGGAAGCCGACAAGTGGCTGGAGTTAAATACCAAATATTCCAATATTTGGCCCAATATCAGCGTTAAAGGCGAAGAGCCGGCCGACGCCGATGAATACAAAGGCGTAGAAGGAAAGTTTGATAAATATTTCGAAGAGGGGTAACCCCCTCTGACTCCCCCTGCCAGGGGGAGAACATATCATTCCTCCACTATGGTCGGAATGACAGATTTTGCTTACGCTCGGATATAAAAATAAATAATACGTCATCCCGAGCAAAGCAAGGGACCTCCTAAATGCTGCTCAGCCTACAACATAGGCTTTGATGCGCTTAAATCAGGGGCCTATTTCTAGAGATTCCTCCGCTACGGTCGGAATGACGAAGTTAAAAGACTATTTGCTTACTGGCTCATCTGTTTCAAATAGGTCTGATGAAAAAGCCTGACCATCACTTGGGTATAAAAAACAAAGTAATACGTCATCCCGAGGCAACGCCGAGGGATCTCGCAAACACTGCTGGGGCTTAAAGCAAAAATTTTCCTGCGTTTCAACCATAAGCCCACTTCCTAGAGATTCCTCCACTGCGGTCGGAATGACAGAGTCTGCTTACGCTCGGATATAAAAATAAATAACACGTCATCCCGAGCAACGCCGAGGGATCTCCTAAATGCTGCTCGGGCCTACAACATAGGCTTTGATGCGCTTAAATTAGGAGCCTATTTCTAGAGGCTCCTCCGCTGCGGTCGGAGTGACAAAGTTAAAAGACTATTTGATTACTGGCTCATCTGCCTCAAATAGGTTTGATGAAAATGCCTCACCATCACCTCTGAAATCTCTTCATTGTCCGGATCGACTAGATACCAGCCGTGCTCAAAATTACGTTGATGCATACCTTGCTGTGAAGATTCCATAAATGAAATATCTTCAGGTTGCAGTACTTCACGACCCCATTTAGCGCGCAGCTCACGTCGCTCCATCATGCCTGGATCGGTTGGCTCAGCCGGTTCCAATGAAATACTGACCCGAAAAGCTCGATCTGTACCTTTCGGCAGCCATTGATAAAGACTGAAGTTACCTGTCCCTGAAAACACACCTAATCCTAAATTCGGAAACAGGTACCAAAAGTGCAAATCCATAACATCGTATCTAGGGTCTAATGGATAAGCTAAATTGTCGGCCTTGCCCGAGGACGGAATAAAGGCATAGGTATAATTTTCATGCAAGGTCTGTTTCTGGTTGCACACATCCAGCATATCGGAAAAGGATTTATGTCCGATGCTGCAGTGATAGCATTCGAGAAAGTTATCAATTTGCAACTTCCAATTGGCCTGTGCTTCTACAGGATGGATAACTGTTGCAGCACTGTTAAATACATAGGATTTAATCTCAGGACATGTCGCAAGTACGTGCTCTTGCAGGCCCGGCCAAAATTCAGCAATCGGCAATGCGTTCGGATCAAGATTAACAAAAACAAAATCCAGCAATCGATCCACACGCACAGAATTCAGGCATATCAGATTTGCCGCTGGCGATTGGCTAGTCGACGTTTTACGGTTGTGCCGAAGATTTCCATCAAGTGAATAACTCCATTGATGATAGGGGCAGACTATTACTCTTTTTTTACCTGTCCCTTGTAAAAGTTTATGTCCGCGATGAGGACAAACGTTGTAAAACGCCTTTATTTCATTATCTTCATCACGTATTACAAATACATTCTGCCCAAGTATTTCGGTAGCAACATAGTCACCCGGCCCATTAAGCTCACTGATATGACAGGCATACTGCCAGGTTTTGAAGAAAAGTTGCTCTTTTTCCTGGGTCAGCACATGCTCATCAATGTAATAACGTGCAGGTAGTGCTTTCAAATCCTCAATTGAGGAATCGTTAAATTCAATGATACTGCCTGATTTGTTAGCTGACATACGTTAACTCCTGAAAATACCCTGCATATAATTAAATACTAAATAGTGGTTCTGTGTGCATACCTGTAAGAATGCATAAATCTTCGTATTGACCAAATCTATAATCGATCCTTGACTTAATAAAATAGTGTCATAACAATACCAACATATAGATGCAGAATCCGCCAAATAAAGTGCATAAATAGACAAAATGAATGACATCACATCACCTTACGAAATCGCGATTCTGGTCATTCCAAAATACTCCCAGTTAACGCTGGCAGCCTTAGTTGAACCCCTGCGCATGGCTAATACAGTCTCAGATCAGCAGCTATACAACTGGACATTTTGCAGTGATGGTCATCAAAAGGTTACTTCCAGCAGCGGTTTCGATCTTGCAATAGGGTTCGATATATCTGAAATGCCTAAATTTGATGCATTATTTGTTGTAGCCAGTTATGAAACCATGCACTCTGCCTCTAAAAATGTATTCGCATTTTTAAGAAAAGCGGCTCGTCACGATGCAATTATTGGCGGACTCGATGCTGCACCTTATTTGCTTGCCGAAGCGGGATTACTGGACGGCTATCGGGCCACCACTCACTGGGATGACCTGGAAGATTTTCGATATCGTTACCCCAATGTAGACGTTGTTCCCGAACGTTATGTGATTGATCGAAAGCGTATTACCACCAGCGGCTCACTACCTTCCTTTGATTTCATGCTTGACTTTATTCGTCGGCACAATGGCTTGATGCTGGCAATGAATGTGTCAGGCAATTTTCTTTATGACCAGGCACGCCCGGCATCTGAACCGCAATACATGGTCGCCGCAGCATCAGTTGACGGGCTTCATCCAAAAATAAAAAAAGTAATTAAACTCATGGAGCAAAATCTGCAAGCACCGTTAACAATGGCAGAATTAGCGGCTGCTGTGGGCCTGAGTGAACGCTCGCTATTACGGCGCTTCCGCAACAGCTTAGACACAACGCCATATGAATATTATCGATCACTTAAGCTTGATATGGGCAGGCGCTTGCTTGGCAACAGCGACCTCAACATAACTGAAATCGCCCTCGCTTGCGGGTTTGATTCAAGGGGTTCATTCACCCGTGCCTTTAAAAAGACTTTCGGAATGCCTCCGTCCAGGCACCGGCATAGTACTAAATAATCAGGCTGTCATTCAGAGGCGATACCTTTAGTGAGATGACTATTCTAAATAAGTAATTATATAGCCATCTTGAGTCAGCTCGGATTTGCCCTAATTCCAAATGTCGTCAACATGAAAGCTGACGACATCATTCCATATAAAATATTAAGCAGGTTGGGCAACTACATCAGGTTGATGCATTGACACGACGCCAAGTACTGTTCCTCCAAGTAGCCAGTAATAAATCGCATCAATTCCACTGAAACCGAGAATAAAAGGTGCAGCCACAAAAACCAACCCAACCATAAAGTCCGCGGCCAGGTGAAACTTGTAGGATAGGACGCGAAAAATGCCCAGATGGTGATCTGTTAGTAAGGTTAAAATGAATGCAGCGATACCAGTGAACATTGAAAGCCAGAAAGCATAAGGATGTGATTCACCCAACCCTAATACTGATGGCAACACTATAAGGCCGACTGCAACTGGGTAATCTAGATAAGCGTGAGTAGATTTTGAAATTAACTTAGGTAACATGATTCATTCCTATTTTAAATTTATCGAACTAAACAACTTTTGGATGTTTGGTGAGCAAATAAAATATATATCAGCTAATATGGTTAATTAATGATTAAAAGTACATAATAATTAACCGATAGTACATATTTAACAAAGAAAATAGTACGAATAGTAATTTTTTTGATTTTTAGAAGTAAGCGAGAATTTTTATAATCTCGTACACGTAACTACTGATGAGGATTCACCGCCGTAACCCAGACACCTGCGCCTGAGGGTTGATAAGACCTGAAATTTCTAAGCACTTTTCAGTTTTATAAAATAATCCTGTTCATACACTAACGGTGACACTCGATAGTATCCGTGAATTTAGAGATCCATTAACGCCTGATCCCAATAAGGCATTTCACCGAAATAGGCAGAGAAATAGTCGATAAACGCTCTGACTTTGGGAGCCAGCAGCCGGGAGCTGGGGTAGACCGCCCAAATGGCAGTATCAGAAACTAATGGGTAATCCGTAAGGATTTGCACCAGCTCTTCACGCTCCAACAGTTGGTAAATACTCCAGGTCGAACTTATTGCCACACCTAAGCCATTGACGCAGGCATCTCTGAGAGCTTCCCCGTTATCGGTTCTCAACCGCCCTTTGGTTTTTATGCTTATATTCCCATCAGGGGTACTGAACACCCAGTTTTCGAGGCCGATCAAATTGATACACTGATGCTGAAATAAATCATCGGGTGAATTGGGCTGACCATACTTTTCAATGTAGTGCGGAGATGCACAAATAACCCGATTATCGGGGGCCAACATCCGCGCTACCAAGGTTGAATCTTTCAATTCTGCATTACGAATCGCGATATCAAAGCCACCCTCAACCAAGTCGACGATTGAATCGGAAAACCGAATATCCAAATTGAGATCAGTGTACTCTGATAGAAAACCCTTCATGGCAGGCATCAAATGCATACGGCCAAAAGAAGCAGGTGCAGTAACCCTTAATGTTCCTGTAGGCAGAGCACTACCGGCGCCTACGGATGCTCGCGCGGCCTCTACAGATGCAAGTACGTCTTCTGCATGAGGCAAAAAGGATTGCCCATCTTCTGTTAATGATACTTTCCGGGTCGTTCGATGCACCAGGCGAACACCCAATTGTTGTTCAAGTTTAATTATATGGGAACTCGCGACAGCCGGTGAAATACTTAACTCTTGACCGGCCTGACTAATATTGTGAGTCGAGGCCAATCGTACAAACAATTTGATATATTCAATATTCATACATTATTATCAATAAAAACTAGAAACTGATTATATTTATATCATCATTATCAATAATAAATTTAAATAATACAATCCATAAAAATATCGAATTAAGGAAAAACCCATGATGACTTACTATTCAGTTTTAGCTGTCACACCCACTAGCGAAGATTGGATTCCCGACTATCTTCCAGCTGCGAATGCACTGGTTGCCAAGCACGGAGGCAAGTACCTGGCTCGTACAGCTAACCATCAGCGCCTTGAAGGTGAAGGCAATGATGCAGCATTACGCATTGTGCTTGAATGGCCTTCTAAAGAAGCCGCTGTAGCTTTTATGAACGATCCAGATTACCTGCCGCACCTGCAAGCCAGAACGAAGGGATCGGTCAGCCACCACTTTCTTATCGAAGCTAAAGATGATCTAACCGAACAGAGATAACGGCAACTTAAATGCTACAAAAAACTAAGCACCAGGCGTTTCAACCCATTAACCAGGGGTATAACTCGGTATTTCAGCCGCAAAAACTGACGCTTGGGCTGGTGGTTCCGATTGAAAGCTATCCGCAGGCACCAATTCCTACCATGACTCAGCACCGAGAGCGAGTTCAACTTGCAGAAAAGCTGGGATTCTCTGCGGTATGGTTACGTGATGTACCGTTTAATGTGCCGTCTTTCGGTGATGCCGGCCAAACTTATGACCCCTTCGTTTATCTGGGATTGTTAGCAGGTCAAACTGAACAAATAGCGCTTGGTGTTGCCAGCATTATTCTACCGCTTAGACACCCGGCCCATGTTGCCAAGGCAGCAGCCAGCGCTGATGTAGTATCGAATGGTCGACTTATTCTAGGCGTAGCCTCGGGTGACCGGCCTGAAGAATATCCCGCACTGAATTTACCCTATATTGAGCGCGGCACACGTTTTCGTGAGAGTTTTGATTACATCAGGCGCATGAGCGAAGATGCGGCATCTTTTGAGAATAGCTATGGCAGCCCACACGGTAGTATGGATATGCTCCCTAAACCTGTTTCTGGAAAACTGCCATTATTGATTACTGGCGGCAGTCAGCAAGATCCCGACTGGATCGCAGGCCATGGTGATGGCTGGATGCTCTACCCACGCAATGTTAGTGTACAGTCACAAATTATCTCTGAGTGGCAAACCCGGGTTGCGGCCACAGGCAGACCAGCTCAACCCGTCATGGAACCGCTCTATATTGACCTGGTAGAAGATGAGAATTCACCACCACAGCCCATACACCTGGGCCTGAGGTTAGGCATTAACCAGTTAAGGACTTACCTTAAATCGCGACAGGAAATTGGTGTCAATCATGTCGCACTGAACCTGCGCTTTAATAAGGCAGACATTGAAACAACACTAAAACGTTTGGCTACTGAGTTGTTGCCGGACTTTACTGAATAAAGGAAACTTGTGTTATGCAAAAAATCATTCTTATTACAGGATCAACTGATGGCATAGGCTTGGTCACAGCAAAGCAATTGTATAGCATGGGACATCATGTTTTATTACATGGACGCAATCCGGCTAAACTTGAAGATGCACAAAAAACGCTTTCAGGTTTAGCCGCAAATGGGCGTGTTGAAAGCTACATGGCTGATTTAACTAATATGGATAATGTAGCAGCACTCGCCCAAACCATTACAGATGAGCACGGCAAGCTGGATGTGCTGATCAATAACGCAGGCATATTAAAAACATCCAATCCAATCACCGACAGCGGGTTCGATGTGCGTTTTGTTGTCAATACGATTGCACCTTACCTGTTAACCCAACGGCTTTTGCCGCTTTTGGGAGCATCTGGACGAGTCATTAATCTTTCTTCCGCAGCACAGGCTTCGGTTAATCCCAAAGCACTGACTGGTCAGGTCAGACTGAGTGACATGGACGCTTATTCACAAAGTAAATTAGCCATAACTATGTGGTCACGCATGCTCGCAGACAAACTCAATAACGGTCCCGCAGTCATCGCAGTCAACCCCGGCTCATTACTCGCCAGCAAAATGGTTAAAGAAGGCTTTGGAATAGCAGGCAATGACATCAGCATTGGTGCAGATATACTGATACGCGCAGCACTGTCTGACGAATTCAAAACCGCTTCAGGTAAATATTTCGACAACGATTCCGGTCGGTTCGCATCCCCCCATCCGGATGCACTAAATCAAGAAAAGTCTAAAGAAGTTGTTCAAACTATTGAAGCTGTTTTAGCCGAATTAACTATAAAAACATAGGTCTGATCTTACAAAAATACTTTCCCAGTTTAGATATCACCTACCCCATGCCCTTTGATACAAAAAGCCAGTATTTGAACAGGCATTTTCGATTGCATGTGTGTAAGGACTTGGAAAACGATCCTGCTTTTTAGACCACGATACATCGATCACAGGTATTTGTAGTTGATTTTTCATTTGTTAATTCCATGTTATAAAAACTACAAGCCAACAGGCGTGCCACCGGAAGCAGATAATGCGATGCCGGTTAAATAAGAGGATGATGGGCTTGCTAAAAAGGCAATTATTTCTGCAATTTCAGCCGCTGTGCCTGCACGATGAAGTGCTACTGCTGAATATCTTTCATGACGCACATGATCAATATCACAAGATTGTTCTCTGGCCAGCCTAATGTTAACTTGCTCATGCATATCTGTGCTCACGTAACCCGGACAAACGGCATTACAGCGTATTTTGTCGGCACCAAATTCAGCTGCAACGGCTTTAGTTAACGCAACAAGAGCATGTTTAGACATACTATATGCTCCAAATCCTGATTCCACACCGAGACCGGCTATTGATGCGTTATTCACGATGGCACCACCTCCACGCTCTCGCATTAGAGGGATCACTGTTTGCGACAATAATGCGGCAGCTTTGGTATTAATCGAATAACTCAGATCAAAATGCTCTTCATCTATATCAAGAAATGGACCAGACCCAATAGTTGTGCCTGCATTATTGACAAGTATATCTACACTACCGAACTCTTCTACGATTGTATTAATACTTCGATAAATTTCTGGTTTTTTCGAGATATCGGCTTTCAAAACTAAAGCAACAGAGCCATGTAATCTGTTTGCTCGATACTCTTGGTAAATTTTTGTTGAAAATTCAATATCAATAATAGCTATGGTTGCCCCTAGCGAGGCAAGTTTTATAGCGCTTGCATAACCGATACCATTTTCATGACCTGCACCGGTTATCACAGCAACCTTTTTTTCAAGTGATTTCATCATTTTTAATTCAAAACTATCTATTAATTAGATATCTTTATATATATGTTTTTTATAGAATAAAAACTATTTTTCCTAAACTAAACTATTAGATTATCTAACAATTATGCCCAAACCCATACTCTCGCTAAAGGCTCTAAGAGCACTTCACATCGTCTTTGAAAATCAGAACTTTAGTATTGCAGCTCACAAGCTGAATGTAACACCTGCCGCAGTGCAACAACTCGTTCGTGGTCTTGAATTCAATATCGGCAAGAGCTTAGTAAAACGAAATGGCCGCGAACTAGTGCTAACTGATTTAGCAAAGTCTGTAAGGAATGATCTTGATAAAGGGTTTCAGTTAATAGAACACGTTTCAAATAACCTGTCTCACAAGTTATTTGATAAGCAATTAAAGATAAGTGTAGAACCTACATTTGCAATGCTATGGCTATTAAAAAATCTTGAAGATTTTCGTCATCATTATCCTGAACTCACAATTCTAGTTGATGTATCAAACCGAATTGTTGATCTAAACAAAGGCGAAGCTGATATAGCCATTCGTTACAATGCTAAAATCTCGCATGGCTTGAGCATTAAGCGACTAATGGAAGATCAATTTATTGCTGTTTGTAGCCCAGCTATTATTGAAAGCAAAGCAAAGATAAAAACACCTCTAAATTTAAAAAACTATCCTCTGATACATTTTGATTGGCCACAAGAAAAGAGATTTACACCAGACTGGCCATCATGGTTTGAGCAATTGGGATATCCAGATATAAAAGGTGGCAGTTCGATTCATTTCAATGACTATATTATGACGATCCAAGCTGCCATCGCCGGTCAAGGTTTTTGCATCACGAGCCAACCATTAATTCAGGATACGATTGATGCAGGCCTACTTATTGCCCCCTTTCCTGAAACATTGAAATTGGGATTCGGTTACGACCTGGTTATACCTAAATCATCTCAAAAACAAGAGAATATAAGTACTTTTGTTAACTGGATTGAACACAAGTCTCAAGCTAGCATTCAATGACAGCTTTTTTATTTTATAAATTAGTTTGAGGCTACTAACTCATAGCCTCTTATAAGTATAAAACTACCTATCATCTCAAATAATGTTGATGTTCAAAATTAGCGGTATTAGGCCGAACCTAAATACTTATAAATTAACTTAATAAAATATAGTCTTGTAAAGATTAAACTACTTTTCAGACTTGTTAGTTAGCTTATTAATTGTTGCCATTTCCACCATGGCTTCCAGGCGAATCAAACGTCTGTCGTGCTCCCTAAGCTCCTGTGCAATTTCGCTCAGCAAGGTACCTGATTTATCAACTTTGTCAGATAACACCAGAACTTCCCGCATTGCCTTTATTGCATCTTTAACCATACTCATGATTGGCGCAGCTCCTTGAGCACTGACTCTGCATCTTTGATGCCTTTTTCAAGTGATTTTTTTGCTTTAGCTGTTGAAGCTTTTACTTCAGCAATTAATTCAGTTAGCAATTGTTCTTCCTCACTTGCTGCTGGTTTTTGACAACGGTTCCTCACCAGTTCTGAAACGCTGACACCTTCCTTTTTAGCCTCTCGGCTCAAAAACGCCTTAAAAGACGGCGTGCTTAATATAGTAATACGCTCAGTTTTGACTGTCATTGCTACATCCTTTTAACTATTAACATGATAATGAACATTATAATGTTTAAAACATAAAAACTCAATCAAAACCATTAGCAGCAACCTTACATCACTGAACAGAGCCTTAAAGCATCAAACATTGCTGCGGCGACATTTCGGCTGGATACAGCATCACCTATGCGGTGCAGTTCAAAGCTGTTTACTTGTTTTTCGCTTGATTGTGGTTGGCCGGCTAAAAGCCGCTTAATATCTGTCACACCGTTATTGCATGAGTGGCTACACAAATTTTTGTATAGCTCATCTGCTGGAATTGTTCCATGCTCAACGACAATCTGATCAGCTGGTAAGCTGATTCGTGCTTCGGTGAGTTCGTGGACGAAGTGCCCAACCAAAGATTGCTTGTCTTTCTCGACTTCAATTAATCGATAATCTAATAATGGCTGGATATTGGCTAATGTCAGCTCTCTACGCCAAATTACACGTTCACCGTAATCCAATTCAGCGGCCGGTTGTGGATCCAGCAAGACCAACACGCCAAGCTTTCCTCGAGATTGACAATATTCTGCTGCAGTCAGTCCTGGGTGGCGGCCGGTTCCGTCATAGACGATAACCTTTTCCTTTACCGGTTCATTTCCAGTCAGTAAATCATAGACCGAGGTAACATGTTCGTTACCGGGAAGCCAAGTTAAATCCGACCAGCCACCTGTCGCAATAATAACGATATCAGCTGACTCACCCAGAACATCGTCAGCTTCAACCAGACATTCTGTTTTGATCGTAACGCCAAGCGTCTGTATTTCAGAAATTCGCCAATCAATAATACCAACCACATCTTTGCGCCAGCTGGCAGCAGTGGCTAACCTCAATTGGCCACCAAGCTCTCTGGTCGCTTCAAATAGAGCTACATGATGACCACGTTCTGCCAGAATTCGCGCTGCTTCCAAGCCCGCCGGACCACCTCCGATGACTAAACACTTTTTTATATGTTGCGAATTAGCCTGGATGATTTGTGGCCAGTGTCGCTCTCTTGCTGTGGCAGGATTGTGAATACAAGTCGGTCGATTATCACCCATACAATGAGTCATGCCGACACAGGGGCGAATCCGGTCCTCCTCATCACGCTTTATCTTGTTGACGATATGCGGATCAGCAATATGCGCCCTGGTCATAGCGACCATATCTAACAGGCCTTCTTGGATCGCATACCTGGCTGTAGCCAAATCGGTAATACGCGCCGCATGAAAAACCGGCAAATCCACTTCTTTTTTAAACGCTCCAGCAACCTGCAACCAGGGCGCTATCGGTGAAGCCATGGCCGGCATGCAATCAGTCAGCAACTTTAGTTCAGTATCCAGGCGGCCATAGTTAGCATTAAAAAAGTCGATCAAACCTGAACGCTGGAAAATCCGCGCAATTTGCACGCAATCATCAAAGCTCAAGCCGCCCTGCACCGCCTCGTCGATTGGAAAGCGCATACCAACCAAGAAATCATCGCCCACTCTACCTCGAATTTCTTCATGTACTAATAAGCCAAATCGACATCTATTCTTTACTGAGCCGCCGAATTCATCATTACGATTATTGGTAACCGGCGATAAAAACTGACCGATAAGGTGACCACCAACCATAGTTTCCATTCCATCAAGACCGCCTTGTTTGGCCCGATAAGCCGCTTCACCAAACGCCTTCACTACCCGTTGGATATCGGACTCATCCATTTCTTTAGGAAAACTACGATGACCGGTTTCACGGACAACGGAAGGTCCGATAGTAGGCAACCAATTCTGAGTGTTCGTTTCACCGCGCCGGCCCAAGTGCGTCAGCTGAATCATTATGGCGGTGCCCTGGTTGTGTATACGCTCAGAAAAAGACTGCAAATATGGGATAATACGATCCGTCGACATATTAAGCTGGCCGCTGACCCAGGTTGAATCGGCATCCACGTAAGCCGAACCACCAAACATAGTCAGCGCCAAACCACCCTTAGCTTTTTCCAGGTGATACCGCTGGTAAGTTTCACCCGGCATACCCCCATTTTCTTCGAGCCCACAGGCATGGCTAGTAGACATGATCCGATTACGAAAGGTTACATGACGAATTGAAAATTCTGTCAGTAAGGGATCATTTTGCATGCGCTATTCGACAATCTTGATTAATTGACCCGCATCAGGCTCACCGTCTGGATACATGCCGTTGATTAAACGTAATTGGGCCTCGGCATAATTCGGTAATGCGGATTGAGCTGCTAATTTGGCAAAAGTATCACCGGGCTTGGCTTTAACGATACGAATGCGTTGACCTTTGGCCAATTCACGTTCACTTTTTTTAAGGTTGCGAACACTTTTCACAGTATTAAAAAATTCTTGCCCCGGAAGCCGCCCTTTTTCTTTATGGGTAGCAATTAATACAAACGCCCGCTTGCCCTGAAATACCGTTGCCACACGTGATTCTTTACTGCCATATGGGGTTCGCAATCTCGCTACACCTGAATAGCCTTTGAGTCCAGAATCAGTGGTTATGGGCTCTAGCTGTTCAATACCTTGATAGTTTCGCCGCAAATAATCATCCGGCTGTTCTTTATAATTCAAGTCATCCATGCCCATCAGAATAACCGAATCGTTAGTATTTGACGTAGACAGCAGACTGCTGGGGCGATTTTCAATTCGCCATCGCTCCGGAAAGGTTACGGTAAAATCCAGATTATTATGATAAAACTTATTGCCGCGGGTAACGCCCTGCGCCTCACCTTCGGCAAACACCAGTCCATCTAAGCGCTTTAGAAATTCGTCCCGGTTATTACTGCGAGTTACTTCGGTTTGATGAACTTTTGCTGCTGCGATAACCTCCTGTAAGCGATCATCATTTCTTGGATGAGTCGCGAATACACCATGATAAGCACGAGGCTGACGATCTTCTTCTTTAGCACGTTGCTTTTCAAATTCTTCCTGATCTTTCAATATGCCGATTACATCAATCATGTCTTCCGGGTCATAACCCACTGCAGCGATGTATTCGGCGCCAAGGCGGTCAGACTCCAGTTCCGCCGCACGACCATAACCGCTAATCACCGCTGAGCCTAAAATGGAAGATAAATCTCCCGCTGCACGAGTACCGGTTGCAATCACAGCAGCGGTCGCCAATATGCCTGTCAATTGTTGCTTGCTGATTGCTTTAGCACTATGACGCGCCGTTACATGACCCAGTTCATGCCCTAATACTCCCGCTAACTCGGACTCGGAATTCATGTAAGCCAAAATTCCACGACTAATGTATATATAGCCTCCCGGCAAAGCAAAAGCGTTAACGATAGGCGAATCAATTACATAAAAATGATAAAACAAATTATTTCTATGGCTTTTTTCTGCCAGTTCTTCGCCTAATCGGGTTACATAGGCTTGTAACTCGGGATCATCATAAAGTTTGTATTGCTTTAAAATCTGCTGATGATATTTTTTTCCCAGATTAATTTCCTGTTCTTCACTAATCATCATAAAATCCTGCTTACCGGTTACAGGATTAGTTGCACAAGCGGCCAAGAATGTAACTAGAATTAAACTAGCGAAAATTTTGTAGAGTTGAATTTTCATAAGGTACATCGCTAATTGTCGAGCTAATAGTATAGTTAAGTTCGATATTCAGATAAATCAATAACTTATAGTAAATGACATGGATTTAAACACTAAAACTGCATTAATTACCGGCGCCGGTAGCGGCATCGGCAGGCAAATTGCACTGACGTTTGCCCGGGCTGGAGCCAATGTTGGCGTAGCTGATTTAAACTTACAAACTGCCCAGCAAACCGTCGACGAGATCACTGACAACAACGGCAATGCAATGGCAATTGCCATGGATGTGACCAACGAACAACAAGTTGACCAAGGCACACAGGCCTTAGTCGATCAATACGGTAAAATAGATGTTTTGGTTAGTAATGCCGGTTTTCAGCATATAGACCCTATTATTTCTCTGGATTTTGCTGATTGGCGCAAAATTATTGCGGTGCATCTTGACGGCGCATTTTTGAACACACGTGCAGCCATGCGTCATATGGTTAAACAACAAACCGGCGGCAGCATTATCTTAATGGGTTCAGTGCATTCCAAAGTTGCCTCGCCGCTGAAGGCTCCTTATGTCAGCGCCAAGCACGGGACATTAGGGCTTTGTCGCACAGTCGCGAAAGAAGGCGCGGAACATAATATTCGTGCTAATCTGATTTGTCCCGGATTTGTCAAAACACCATTGGTCGAGAAACAGATTCCAGAACAGGCAAAGGAATTCAACATCTCAGAAGAAGAAGTGGTCAAAAAGATCATGCTCAAAGATACCGTCGACGGTGAGTTCACAACCACTGAAGACGTCGCAAATACGGCCTTATTTCTGGCTGCTTTTCCGAATAATGCACTGACAGGGCAGTCGATTATTGTCAGCCATGGTTGGACGATGGAGTGATGCAAGACACTGTGGCTAATTTGGGATATCCCGGAAGAGAACTTGTACCGGACTTGATCCGGTATCCGGGACAGGCGAATTCAAACTATTTCCTGCATTCATTGCGGGATCTTCTGGCAAAAAAACAAGCTAAAACTAACTCATGAAACGAATCAATATTTTTAGCTTTTTGGCATTCTTCTGCCTGTCGGCATGCAGTGAGGACGTTGTCAGAAACCTGCAATCAATCGAAGACTACGAAACCGCACGGGAAATTTTCTGGAGCAAACTCTACCCTGACGGCGGCGAAACGTTATATTGCGGTGAAAAATTCGACGGCGGTTATAACCGTGGAATTAATATCGAACACGTTTTTCCCATGGGCTGGGTGGCACATACACTCAATTGCGGCCGACGCAAAGAGTGTCGACGAAATAGTGATTTATTTAATCAGATTGAAGCAGATCTGCACAATCTTTATCCTTCCCGCTCTGATATTAACGAAGAACGCTCCAGCATTGCCTTTGGCATGGTCAATGGAGAGAAACGCAACTACGGTTCCTGTGACTTTGAAGTACAGCATAACCGGCCCAGATTAGTCGAGCCACGTGAAGAAGTTCGCGGCAATGTTGCACGCGCTATGTTTTATATGGCAGACACCTATGATCTCAGGTTATTCGACAAGCAAATTGCTATCCTGGAAAAATGGAATAAAGCTGACCCACCTGACGAATTTGAAAAACAGCGTAATGACAAAATACAAAGCATACAGGGTAATCGAAATCCTTATATAGACGGCAAACGCTTTTAGTTATCGTTTTGAACCATGGAAAACTGCTTTGAAACAATCAAAAATCTTGAAATTGAATTAACAGAGCTCTCAACACGTTCAAACATTCAAAGATTGGCAGCATTAATTCACGATGATTTCATGGAGGTCGGTTGTTCTGGAAAAACCTACAATAAAGCAGATATATTGAGATGCCTTCATGAAAATACGAACCCTTGTCAACTTTCAAATTTTTCATTCAAACATTTAGCTGACGATTGTATTTTGATTCATTATCAGTCCATATCAAACTCTTCCAAGGCACTAAGAACTTCTATCTGGAAAAAGGACCATGATATCTGGCAAATGTTGCATCATCAGGGGACAGTTCAAAAGTAATTTATTTCTTTTTATCCCGAATAATTTAGTTTTGCCATCCCGAACTTGCCGAGAGATCTAAGTGGATTGGCTACTAGATTAAGCAAAGTGGTTATTTTTAATTAATGCCCAAACTGTCTTTGGTAGATCCCTGGTCGCCTTAGCTCCTCGGGAAGAAAAAAGTTGCAAACTTTTTTCTCTTTGTGAACCAGTTCATAGAAAAGTTAACATTTT
Source organism: Arenicellales bacterium (assembly GCA_028284225.1). Lineage (GTDB taxonomy): Bacteria > Pseudomonadota > Gammaproteobacteria > Arenicellales > JAHEKD01 > JAHEKD01. The sequence goes on along the minus strand of JANQSD010000011.1, from coordinate 42,939 downwards.
CGACTTAAGATTCGCATTAACAAGAACTCAATTTTAAAGAACAATGTCAGCAGAAAGTAAATATAGATTGTGTATGGGGTCGTTACTTGTGGCCGGATTTATTTCGCTAGTTATCTAACTTGCCCGCTTTTTTGATCCTTCGCCTTTGCTTAGGATAACACTAATAATTATAAAAACCTCAACCAAAGGAAAACCTGATGAAATTACTAATCACAAGCTACTGTGTAGTGTTAGCTTTAGTCGTCACGACTAGCGTATTATCAATCGCGAGTTTTTAATATGCCAGATCGTAATCCACATGATATAAATCAGCACTATCCAAAATTGTGCTCAAAACCAATGTTTAGGCCGCTTCATCCTCAGCCCAGTCGCTGACCGCTTTGACCTTAAGGAAATCTTCCAAACCCCAGACACTGCTTGCGTTGTTATATAAGCTCAGGATGACACAATTCAATATCAGGTTAGTTATCTATTTTTAGCTCCAGATGTCCTGTCCAGCAAGTCACTTAGAATGGTTTCATCAATGTGCTGCCCATCTATATATCGAAGCATTTCATTGATTCGATCATCACCCCAAAATAGCTGATTGTCGATACGGAAAGTTGGTACGCCAAAAATGCCTAATGCGATAGCTTGATCAGTCGCATCTGCAAGCTGTTGCTTAATTTGAACATCCTGAGCACAAGACACTATCCATTCAGGGTCTAACTGGCATTGCTTAGCAATTTCCTGGATGGTTTGCACTTGAGTGATATCTTCGCCCTTGGCCCAGGCCGCATCAAGCAATAATACTGCGTATTTCAACCGAGTTTCATCATCTTTAATCGCAATCGATGTTCTAAGGGCTAATAACGGATTAAATGGATGATAAGCCGGGCCTTTGACATCCAAACCGTAACTTGTGGCACGTCTTAATACATCAGTGAAAGTATATATTCGCTTAGCGGGGATTTCTGCAGGGCCTTTATGCTCGTGCGCTTTTAGCAGCCCGGCAAATAAGATCGGTTTGAGCACAATTTGTAAATTTGTGTGTTGTTTGATTCTCTCCAGCTGAGTAGCCGCTAACCAAACATATGGACTGATCGGATCAAAATAAAATTCAATTTGTGGATTATTAGTCATTGTGCTTTTAGTATTCTCCACCTGCCCCCCTGATAGGGGACGGGCAATGATAAAAATTCAATGATTACGACCTAATGCACATCTGTTTTACCGGGAAACGACACGGGCATTTATATAAAACCCCACCTGTCCTCCCCTGACAGGGGAGGAACCCTCCGTTTCTCCCCCTTCCAGGGGGAGTTAGAGGGGGTTAAAACACATCTACAACCGCAACCAATCCGAATTAACAGATTGTTTTACATTGCCCGGTTAGATCGTAAAAATATTTTTATTACTATCAAGACAATAAAGCAATCGACTAAGAAGAAACGCCACCAGAAGGCGGTGGAGCGTTTCCTCGAGCACCTGGCTTTTGCCTCTTTATGCTTTCCGGTGTCACATCAAACCAAGCGCATAATTTACTCAAGAAACGAGATAATCCGCTGGTGATACCTTTGGCTACTTTATCTCCAAAGCTTTCATGGGTGATTTGATGTTCTCTCTGAAACTGTTGATCTAAGTTAGATTTCATAACAAAAGTTTTATATCTAGTTAATCAATTATATCAGGATGACTGAGTCACTGCTTTTACAATGACTGAGAATGACAAACTCTCCCGTTTTAAGGAGCCTATTAATTTCTCAGATTTTTACCTGTATCAAGCAAGGTGCTAATCCGCGCATAAGTTGCTTCGGTTTGGGCCAGTGATAAAAAGGCACGACGTTCGGCGTCATATAAGTCCTGTTCTGTCCAGACAGTGCCGGCATCAATATCACCCCCAGAAACAATACTGGCAATAGCACGTCCGGTAACCGTATCATGCGGTGTAAACATGCCTTTATTATGCCCCTGGTCCAGCCATTCGCCCATAGCCTGATAAACATCACGGCCCGGCATCGTTAATTCAGGTCGATCAGGATGAATAGGTGTTTGTTGTTGATTTATATATTCAACAGCTTTTGCAAGCAAGCGATCCCGATTCATTAAATATGGATCGGAATCTCGCAACATCGCCAGTTTGCGTGCTTGCTGAGGTGATGTCGCGGTGCGTCCATAACCGATATTCATAAACGCTTTCCACGAGGCATCAGCAATATTGCTGACATCCAGATCGAGCTTGTCAATCCAGCGGTAAAGATTCTCTTTGCAACCACCCCCTGCCGGCACTACGCCAACCAGGCTTTCAACCAACCCCATCACCGAGTTAGCATGGCAGATAACATGCTGGGCATGTAACACCACCTCAAATCCGCCACCAATTGACATACCGGCCGGAGCTGCCACCACGGGGAAATCAGCGTGCGACATTTTGTGCACGGTTTGTTGAAAATGATCTAGAAATTTATCCAAACCATCAAAATCCTGCGCTTCAATAAAGGCTCTAACCGCTCCCAGATTGACACCGCAAGAAAAATGCTGGGCATCGTTATGCACAATCAAGCCTTTAAGCCCCAACGATTGAACTTGATTTAAGGCATCTTCCAAAATCTGCATGGACTGTGCATCCAGTGCGTTAGCCTTGCTATGAAACTCAACCAGTGCGATGTTCTGATAATCAAACCAGCTGGCAGATTCATTGCTATTAACTGGTTTAAGGGTGTTACGGGTTTCATTAAATCGAACCACCCCCGGTGCCCTGGTAATGGTCTGCCACTCAAGGTCATTAGAGCCTGATTGCCACAGGCGACGCTGATAATCCGTTTCGGCCACTCGATAAAATGACTTTTGTTCACTTGCCAGTGCCTGACTGATTATCGCTGGAATCGCTCGATTCTCACTGCGCAAACGATCAGCAAAATAGTCAATACCGATCTCATCGATAATTTCAAATGGTCCGGAAATCCAGTTATAGCCCAGCTTCATAGCTTCATCTACAGCGCTGGGGTCATTACCGACTTCCGGAATCAAGGATGCAGCATAACATAGTGTTTGTGACATCACTTGCCAGGCATAATCGCCATAGTCACTGTCATCATCTAACAAACATTTGATGCCCTGCTTTTCTGCCCGCAGTGCGATATCGATATTAGGACGTTCAAAATCGACATAGGTGCTTGTTGCAAAGTCTAATACTTGCTTATCAGCAGATGAGTCAGCTTGATAGTAAAAGCCTTTACCTGATTTATTACCACGCTGATCATTGGCAATCATCTGAGTCATAATGTCAATCGGCTCTGCCACAGCATGGAAGGCATCTTTTTGCGGCAGGATGCTGACTAATGATTTAACTACATCCGACATTAAATCGATGCCGATTAAATCATAAAGCCCAAACACACCGGTTTTAGGAATACCCATAGGTCGACCGAATAAACTATCAGCAACCTGCGGAGCCATATTCATTTTAAACGCTTCATGTAAAGCACATTGAATCGCAAACACACCCACACGATTAGCCAAAAATCCAGGTGTATCTGCACACCGAACAACTCCTTTACCTAAATTCTGCTCACAAAACTCCTCAAGTTTTTGCATCACTTCGTCAGTAGTATGCTCACCCCGCACAAGTTCCAGCAAGCGCATGAATCGAACTGGGTTGAAAAAATGTGTAATCGCAAAACGTTGCTTTAGCTGCTCCGACATACTCTCAGTCAGCAGCTTGATAGGAATCGTCGAGGTATTAGAGGTTAAAATGGCATCATTTCGCATATGCTCAGCGACTTGCGCATAGAGTTGGTGCTTTATATCCAGCCGTTCCACCACTGCTTCAGCAATCCAGTCGCATTCAGCCACCACAGCAAGATCATCGCGAATATTGCCTAGATGAATCCTGGCCTGGGCTTCTTCACTCATCAAACCGGGTTGATTCGGATCTTTTAAGCGCTCCAAACCTTTGGCGGCAATGGCATTCACATCTTCTCCTTCGCTGGGCAAATCCAACAGCCAAACTTCAACACCGGCATTTGCTACCTGCCCGGCTATGCCTGAGCCCATGGTTCCGGAACCTATCACTGCTACTTTTTTAAACATCGTTTACGTTCTCATTCAAACTCAAAAGGTATTTCCATGCACTTAACCGCAAGCGCCTGGCTACCCATATTAATACTTAGACCCTGACCCTGATTCATCATTACTTTTTCGATTGCCTGACTATCCAACATGGCAATCGCCAAATAAGCGCCATAGCGTGGCGACAAACAATCGGAAAACACTTCGCCAATTTTGTTGTTTTCCAGGTACACTGTTTTATCTTCTGGCGTTTCATTCTGGCCTACAGCCATCAAACCCATTAAACGAGAAGGCACACCTTGCCTGTCCTGCCGGCGTAAAGCGTCCAGGCTCAGGCTTTCTATATCCTGGTCAAGATGGCAATATTTTCGTAACCCGCATTGTAACGGTGAATGGTGAAAATCCATATCGTTACCAAAAGAGAGCAAGCCGCTTTCAATGCGTTCGATTAAATTCGGACAACCGGGGCCAACATTCAGATCGGCACCTTTTTCAAACAATTCATCCCAAAGTTGACAACCTAATACCGGATCATCGACATAAACTTCAAAACCACCCTGCTTTGACCAACCAGAGCGGGACACTACAAATTTACGCCCATGATAGTCCAAACGCTTGTAACGGAAAAATCGAATATCATCAACAATGTCACCAAAAACACGGCGCATGAGTTCATCGGCTTTGGGGCCCTGAATGGCTATCGGCCAAATATCCGGTTCGCTGACATCGACATCCAAGCCCATACCGACAGCAAGACCTTTGGCCCACAACTGCACATCGGAGTCGGCAATACTCAACCACCAGGCGTCTTGCTCAATATGAATTGCAATGGGGTCATTAATCATTAATCCGTTCTCGTCGCACAAAGGCAAGTAAAAACATTGGTCATCCTGGGCTTTGCTTAAATTCCTTGGGGTCATTAACTGAACCAATCTGAATGCATCCGGGCCCTTGATCTGCACTTGTCGCTCAACGGACACATCCCAGACCTGTACGTGCTGACAAAGGTGCCAGTAATCTGCCTCGAACGATCTAAACTCAGTCGCTAATAACATGTTGTTATAAACTGTGTACGCTTTCACACCCAGCGCTTCTACTCTGGATGTAAATGGTGTTTTACGAATGCGTCGCGATATAGAAAGTGTAGCCACTTTTACTCTCAATAATCTTAAAAACTGGCTAATAATGCTACAGTACAAACCCTTGAGCAAACGAAAAATTATGCATCTGAGACTAAATTTTAGTTATGCTGAGCTGTATAATAGTTATCAGGCTCCAAAACGTTAATCATGAAGCAAGTCACCCCTATTCATCTATTAAGATCGTTTGAATCAGCGGCCAGGCATAGTAGCTTTACTTTAGCTGCAGAAGAATTGCATCTCACTCAGGCTGCGGTCAGCAAGCAAATTAAAACCCTGGAAAAAGAACTGCGCTGCCAGCTCTTCAAGCGACATGCCCATGGCATCACCTTGACGCACAGCGGCCAAAGATATTGGCAGGAAATAAAAGTTACACTGACAAAACTTGACAAAATCACCACACAACTCTTTACAGAGCGCAATACGTCAACAATTACAATCAGGGCAAACATTAGCTATAGCCTGGATGTACTCAGCAGCAAACTAAACTGGTTTAAGCAGCATTACCCCCAGCTTAATATCGAACTTACGCATAATGTCTGGAGTAAACAAGGCCAACAAACTGACGCTGATATTGAAATAGACTACCGCAGTATTGAACCTGCAAATGATCAGTTTAAGTTATTACACCATGATCAGATGTTCCCGGTTATTTCCAACTCGATCAGTCAAAATAAAATTAACAACTTACCGCTTATTAAGATACTGGGTTATTACAACGAATGGGACTGGTGGCTTGAGCAAGCCGGCAATTTTGCGGATAAAAAAGTTACACTGCAAGCAAAACAGTGGATAGAAAACCGCCGTTTTTCGATCAAACAGAATCGAAGTATTGTCCGAGTTGACAATTCCTTATCTGCTTACAGATTAGCAATGCAAGGCACAGGAATTGCCCTTGCCCGTAGTTGCCTAGTACAGACTTATTTAGATAAAAAAGAATTAAAAAGAATGCACAAAAAACTTGAGTTCAAAGCGGTAGAAGGATTTCATGTCCGCTTAAGCGAATCAGGACAGGCTAAAGAAGCCTGTGTTGATTTTGTTGAGTATTTACTTGGGGGCTGATGAATTTGGATGCAAAACTTTTCAAATTGTGACCAACAACAAGCCAATTGACGATATTGGGCTTCTCCAAGAAAACCCCACCTAGCCTCCCCATCGGCAATAATTCAAAGTTCAGCAATTCAGATTGGTTCTTATCTCATTTATCGGGAAATGAAACGTGCATTGATAAAGAACCCCACCTTACCTCCCCTGAGAGGGGAGGAATATTAGTTCTCCCCCCCTTTTAGGGGGATAGGAAATAATTCGGAGTTCAACAGATCGGATTAGTTCTGATCTAATTCACCGGGAAATGAAACGTGCATACAAAAAATACCCCATCTAAAAAACTCTAACTCCATCATCTTGCCTAACCACGCCCGGTTTTAAAACCGACGCATAGACACCAACATTAAGACCAAAAGATTTGGAAACTGCCTTTAACAGTTCCGGTCTACTTTCCAGAGTGCCTTGTTGCAAAGTAATCATTCGACATCGCTCAGTTTTGGTATTAATTTTCAGCTCAACTTCTCCAAGGCTAATGGTTTTCCCAATCAAATCATCATCTGGAATATCGGGAAATAATTCAACAACAATATTAGGCCGGAACCTGCGCTCATCGATCTGCGCTTGAGGTAATAATCGCTGAAGTTTAGACAACATACCTGTGGTTAAAATATGAATCGAGCCTGCATCAAAGTGTGATATTTGATTTTCCTTTGATAGCTCGACTTTCTGGCCTAGTGTTTTAGATAATTTCTCATGGATATTAGTCGAGTCATTTGTAAATACTGTTCCATCGGGAAATTTTATAGAAACAGTTTCTGCATCAGTGGTTGCCGACATTGTGAACAGCCCATCGAGCCTTCTAAATCTATGAGTATTTTTACCGCTTGCAAATTTACCTTCAGGCGTGGCTATTGCGTATAATCGATCATTGACAACACCGCGTTGATCAATGTGTAAAGAATCTAATTTTTCCCCTAGTAAGGACTTTACCGGGTAACGCCATAACGAATGGATAACACCTTCGGGCATACTTCCAGCCATTCTCAAATTCAAGACAACTGCCAGTTTACAATATTAACCGGTAATGACTCACACAAGACCATGATGCTTTGCAAAAGGGTCCCAATCAGGATCTCTATGCCAATCGTATTCTGTTTCAAGTGCGATTTTTTCAGCAGTTTCATTGCCGAACAAAGATGAGATGACTGCAAGGCTCATATCAATACCGGCAGAAACACCCGATGAGGTATAAAACTTTCCATCTTTAACCCAGCGAGCTTGCGTAACCCAATCTACACACGGGCCGAATGGTTTGCTCCAGATAAAATCTTGTTTGTTAGTTGTTGCGCGGCGGCCATCAAGCAATCCTGTTGTGGCCAACAATGCTCCACCAGTACATACAGCCATGATGAACTGCGCGTGTTTTTCTGCCTCGATAATCCAATCGTTGATCGCGCTGTTCTTATTCTCCACAGGTGTACCACGACCACCGGGGATTAAAATCAAATCATAAGTGCTGGACTGTGATAATGTTTTATCGACTGAAATGTATTGACCATGACGACTGACAACAGGCTCTGCCTTTTCAGCCACAACTGTCACTTCAATTTCATCATCAAGATCGCCAAACATCTCAAGCGGCCCAAACAGATCAAGCGTCTGAAATTCTGGAAAAACTAGTGCTGCGAGTGTTTTCATCTATCATCTCCAAGTTAGAATCAATGATTACATTCCCGGAGTCAATTGAAATCAAAGGCTCCGAAAATAAACTTACATAAAGCAATAGAAAACTAGACTAACGAAAATCAATATGGCATAAATGACAATAAACCCTCTTTTTAAGCCATTATGTTTTATAACTATACTTTAACCTCATTTCGCCTTGCCGGACTCGATCCGGCATCCAGAAAATTATTAATATGACTGGATTGCGGGTCAAGCCCGCAATGACGAACAGATAGATCATCACTTATGTCTAATAGAACCTCTAAATCCAGACAAGTTGCATTCGTTGTTTACCCGGACATTGTGATACTGGATTTGGTTGGACCATTACAGGTATTTTCCTCCGCCAATTATTTTGTTGGCAGCAGTACTTATGCATACGAAACTGTCATCGTCTCCTACAAGGGAGATAAAGTTATAACTAATACAATGCTTTCGATTGAAACAGATGTTATGTCTTCTTGGCAGAACCGTTCAATTGATACACTGGTTGTAGTCGGTGGGATGGGTGCATACGCCGCATCTGCGGATACACCATTCATTCAGCTGCTAACTGCAATGGTTAAACGTTCGAAACGCATTTGTTCGGTGTGTTCAGGTGCAATTGTACTGGCAGCAACCGGAATTCTGAACGGTCGTCGTGCTGTAACACATTGGGAAGACTGCGATAACCTTGCACAAATGTTTCCCAAAGTGCAAGTAGAGGTCGACCCAATTTTCATCAAGGATGGAAATATCTGGACTTCAGCAGGTATAACGGCCGGTATTGACCTTTGTCTGGCGATGGTTGCTGAAGATCATGGACAACCCATTGCACTTGAAATTGCACGCTCACTTGTTACTTACATGGTACGCCCAGGAGGGCAATCACAGTTCAGTCCCGCACTTGATCGCCAAACACTGGATAAGTCGGGCCGGTTCGATGAATTACATAAGTGGATTGCAACTAATCTGAATCGTGATCTGAGCGTTGAACAACTGGCAGCATACGCAAATATGAGTGTGCGAAACTTTTCTCGGGTTTACACAGCACAAATGGGCAAAACTCCGGCTAAAGCCGTGGAGGCTTTTCGTCTGGAAGCTGCACGTCAACTACTTGAAACAACCTCACTTAAAATAAAAACGATTGCAATGCGCTGCGGTTTTAGTGATGACGAACGCATGCGCCGGGCTTTTTTACGGATATTACAGATATCACCAAATGACTATCGGCGGCGATTTCAAATAAATGAATAAAAGTTCAAGCCTGCTGCGATGACAAATAGGCAATAGCTTTATCTGTATCGATAGAAAAACCGTTAAATACTACTTGCCGTTCAGGGTCGATGACTATTATCCACGGCGTTCCGCCGGTACGGTAGTTCCTCATGGTTGAGGGATGGCCGGCAGCAGATCCGGGATCATGCCCCATGGGCAACTTTAAATCGTATTGAAGCTGAATTTCCCTGACTTTATCTTTTGTATTGATACTGTGCCCTTCAAAAACAGTTTGAATCCCAGCAAATACTACGTTATCGGTTGAGGCCAGTGCGTCCGACATTTTTTTCAAAGACGGAAAGCCATGCTTGTGACAGCCGGGACACCAACTCTGAAAGCATTTTAATATCACCCACTTACCGTCATGTTGTGCCAATTTAAAATCAGCCGGATTACCCTGAGCATCGATCCAGAAATCTACATCTAGTTCAGGGGCTTGCTGACCGACGATCCCCCGACTTGTCTGGGCAGCATAACTCTCTGATGACAAAGCCAGCGCTGGTATTCCACAGATACCTGCTATAGATTGTATTAACTGACGTCTATTCATTTCATATTGCTAATTAAAGTTAATCAGACTCAACTTAACCATAGAAGTTCATCAACCTTTGAACTTAACACCACAAGTATCAACAATTTATAACATTCCATATATCTAATATAATAAACCAGTGATCTTTAGATAAATTAGTAATTAAATGCATCAAGCAAAACCGGATGGATTCCTATGAACGATAAAACCTTGTACGAAAAAATCGGCGGTGAACCCGCTGTCGATCAATTAATCGATTCATTTTATGATCGTGTTATCAAAGACGATGTGCTGGCAGAATTCTTCAAAGAGACCTCAATGCAAAAGTTAAAAAAGATGCAAAAAGAGTTTTTCACTATTGCCCTGGGAGGGCCGGGTAATTATTCCGGATTGAGCTTGTCACATGCCCATCAAGGCAGAGGCATCTATGCGAAACATTTCAAGGCATTTGTAGGTCATCTTCTTGACACACTTAATGAGTACAATTTAAGCGAGGAAGATCGCTATCAGATTATCAGCGATATAAACCATTATGTTGAAGATGTAACCGACGATAGCGCCGCTCCATTAAATTGATCAGTGATGGTTGACATATTATGGTTAAAATTTTCCTATTCACCAAACCTTTGTATAGAACAATCAAATGACACGATAAAATATGCATGGTTAACCTGATCTTTCATAATAAATTCATGCGGTTACGATTATCGAACTCATATCTCTAAATCCTTCGATGACTTAATATTGATTTAATCCGTGCAATCAATTCACGCCAATCATCTTCTTTAACCAACCTAAATAATCTTACTGACGGGTACCATACTGTCGTGTCACCCTCGAGATTCCAACGCCAATCAGGATTAGTATTAAGTAAAACCCAGGTTGGAATATTGAATGCACCCGCCAGATGGGCAGTAACTGTATCGACTGTAATGATCAAATCAAGTTGCTTTAAGTACGCGGCTGTTCGTGCAAAACCAGTCAATTTATGATCCAGGTCCGTCACATGATTGTCAGCCAATAATTTTTGCTCTTGTTGGTTTAGGTCTATATTAAATCCATAAAAATCCACATCAGCAACACGGGTTAGATTGAGCATTACCTCTAGTGGACAAGAACGATGATGATTTTTTTTATGTCCTGCACTACCCCGCCAGCATAACCCTACTTTTTTATTACCTGTATTTTCCAGCTCCGGCACTGAAATATGAGAGGGTAGAACCAGATAAGGAAATCTATCGCCCGGATTAGTCAGTGAAATAGTTAATATCTGTCCCAGACTCATAATTGGACAATACACATCAAACAAATCACTGGGTAGATTACCCGGCAAACGCACTTCATCAACGCCATTAATTCCAACAAACAAATCCCTCAATACATCCGTACAAATAACGATTAGTTTTTTACATCGCCCGGCGACTTCTGGTAAATACCGAACAAACTGGATTGCATCCCCTGCTCCTTGCTCTGTATATACTAATAAGGTTTTGTCACTAATATCCTCCCCTTGCCATTGCGGTTGTTGACAACGGAGCGGGATGAATTCGGGTAACTGCCACCGCCATTCATAAGCTCGCCAGCCCGCTGGATAATCGCCCAGCTTAAACAGCACAATGCTACGATTGAACTGCGCTCTGGCAAAGAACTGATCCGCGGCGATAGATTGATCGAAGGCTTGTAAAGCATCACTCCAGCGTTGTTTACCATAATAGGCAAGACCTAACGAGTTATAGGCTTCGGCATGTTTGGGGTTTTCAGCGATAACCTGATTTAAAACGTCGATCGCCTGATCCCAGCGTTCTGCATTAACCAGCGTCACCCCCAAATGAAACCGGGCCTGATCAAAATCAGGTTTTTGCTCTAGTATTTGTTCAAATAATTCAACCGCCTGACTAAAGTTTTTTTCAGCATAGGCTTTTAAAGCCTGATCATGTATAGCATTAATCGGGTCAGCTGCGGCTACTTCTTTCAGCGCAGTCTCAGGCAACGAATACGTACTGCGTACCATTGGGTCATCTAAATTCAATAATGCCGGCATTCGACATGGTAAAAGCTGTACTGAGAATATTTCCTCAACATCGCCGGTAAATGTAATAAAAGCAATGACAGTCCCTTGGTAGGTATCCACCATCCACACTCCGCACTGTCGATTCTGCTCTCGCTGAGTTAATGGCAATCCTGCAAATACAGATGTTTCCCTGACCTGGGACAAACCCACAAACGCATAACGCCCGGCAAAACACAACCCGCGAGTGAATCCGGGTAATTCAACGATGGTTTCTCGTCCACCGGTTTTGAGATTAAGTGTGGCTAATTCACCGTTTCCTGATTCAAGATACCAAAGCTTTTCCATATGCCAGCGTGGTGAATGGGGCATAGATAGTCCCCGGGCAATAACTTGATTATCAGCAACATTAATCATCAATCCACCATCGGCTTTATTGCTACGCCAGCCACCACCTGTATCAGTTTCGCCTAAGGCAGTCACATAAGCAGGCTTTCCATCTTTAAGCGCAAGACCATTAAGATGACAACGATCATTGAGATCATAAGCACTAATAAACATTGGTCGCCAGCGCGGCACCACACTGTAATTGTTATCCAGAGTGCATAAACATGACATTTTTGTATTGACCAACCATAGTTCATTGTGACCATATTCCATTTCATGAACATCTATGTCGCCGGTAAAATGCACTCGACGTGGCACATAACAGGCATCATGAGTATCCACAGGCTCAACCTTCGATGATGCAGCTGGCATATTGAAATACTCAACCAATTGATATGCCCCGCCTATAACCAGCCTGTTTTCCTGGTGCGCCATTCCCATTGGTCTTTCCATCGGCGTGTGATGGGTATTTATATGGCCGTTTTGTTCCCGGATAATAATGACCTGCCCCGCTTGATACGTCGAAACGATAAGCGACAAGCTTAGCTCTTTTAAAATATCAGGTAGATTTGCTGTATGTTGAGACGATAACGATTCGGCCATTAATAAATATTACTTGATCTTGCCTAAGGATGATTCCTAGGAAATCTAACAGTGGCTCAAACTATCCCCTAAACAATCATCTTGTTATAACTGCACTGATTCCAGTCCCTGATCTTGCCACTGTTTGTACGTCGTCATTTGTAACCCTAAATGAGCATAGTCAACGGCATAAAACCCATCATTGCTGATCGCAACGGCATCGGGGAAAGTGCCAATGATATCCTGCGCCATAACCCCCACATAATCAATTCGATCCGGATCACTCAAATATTTAAATCTATAAAGCTGATAGCCATTATCAGTTTTAGTCAGTTCCTGTATATCGGTTTTGAGCCGACGATCCGAAGGCGGCAGTGGCGGTGTGATGGTAGCCGAAGCACTGGCTGTATCACTCGTATTACCATCGGTCACTGTAACACTCACCGTACACATTCCAAACTGCCCACGCATGATTTCTGCCATAGCACCAGACTGTGAGACCAGGGTGCAATTGCCACTGCCACTAAATGTATAACTCAACATAGCACCCATCGGTCCTGTCGATGCCGATGCATCAGCCGTAAATGTAGTACCGGCAGGTCCATCAACCACACCGTTGAGTACCGCTACAACAGGCTCAGGAGCGGCCGTGGTAGTTGGAGTGGCAGTGGTAGTGGTTGGCGAGGTCGTAGTGGTTGGGGTGACGGTGGTTGTCGGGGTCATTGTCGTTGTTGCTGATGTCTGCGCATGGGCTGGCAAGATCACTGTGTTAATCACTGGTTTAACCCACTTCTGCGGCAATACACTTGTGCTGCCCAACACACTTACTATCCCAATCAGCGCATGCCTGCGACTGTTGCTATTATGTTTCATTCGGCTCATCAACATTCTCCCGGTTAATACTAAATGTCAGATATATCATTAGCGCATCACAATTTCGGTCTTTCAAGCTGCACCCATTTGAAACGGTGTTCATTACTTTTGGTTGTGAATGTATAGGTCAATAGCTTGTTGAGTTTCGACGTACGCACTGTTTTACCACTTTCTACATCCACTAACCGCATCCGGTAAAAACGACGGTGCCTGTTATATCCCTCCCAACTTAATGTCACTTTGCGGCCTACTTTGTCACTTTTAACAATAAAATCCCACTCCTCAGCTTTACGCCAATACTTCCGTTTACGAAGATCGGTGGAGTAATCACCCGAATCCTCTAACCAGTCATCATGGCGAAATACAATGGTTAGATAAGGTGACCCAAAGGGCGGCAGTTCCTTTAAATCGCGACGATCTTTACCATCTTCACTATCGTTGTACCAACCCAGATAGTTGTATTGATCCACCATACCTCCGTCTTCGTCTGACATAGCCTGCAAGCGCACCCACCATTCACCAGTTTGAACGGTAGTATCCTCGGCCGCCTCGGCCACACCGATCCAGGATAGCCACCAGGGCAGCCTGTTACCTTTGTTCAAATCAATAGCAGGTTCATGGAGTTTCCTTGGCAAGCTCGGAATAACACCTCCATTGTCATCTTGAGCAACTTGATTAGTATTTGTCATTCTGAGCCATGAAATAGCATGAGAATCTTCTGGAACTGATTGAGCCTCAAACGAAGAAATAATCGGCACCGGGATCGGAGTAGCTGTACAGGTCGGACTGTCACTTACTGGGCCTTTGGGAATCAGCAGCTTAACGTCTTTACCCACACTAGCACTTAATGTTTTCACCCAATAGCCTTTATAGGCTTCAAATACACCTCCATCAGGAATTGGGATAGTAGTACTGAAACTATCATAGTTACTACCGGTGTAATTCCAAAAGGTATCTTCAACAATGTTGCCAGCACTTGCCTGAGACGGATCACAGATCTGAATTCCATTCACTACAATGCGTATGTTATTCCAGTTCACATCATTAATGAGCGGATGGCTGATCAAATTGTACTTACCATCGCCTTCGACCAAGTCAATCTCAAAACATCCCAATGTTGACGGGCAATTTGGATCAGCAGCCTGATCAATTACCGATGTATCCGCTCCATCGGGAGCAAATTCAAGATCTGATCCTGTCGCCTGGAAAACCCAGTAACCCTTACCCTGTTCCATTACATCACTCAGCGCCATTAATACATAAGAGTCAGTATTCTCATCACGGCGATAGACGCCCCACTGGATGTTATAGGTACCGGCTGCCAGAGAGGATGGTGTAGTGCTTGCAAATATAGCTTCAACCGTTTTCGACGGGCTAGCCTTGGACAAACCCACCATACTCCAGCGATTGTTCACCAACGTAACCGGATCAAAAGCATTTAAATCCACTGCATCCACTTCAAACGCACCGATGTCACAAAACCCATCGGTGCGTAAAAAATCGCGCTGATCAATGCTTTCACAGCTAGCATTATCACCTGCATCAATTGCTGGTGAGCCTGTTAATAAGGCATGCGTTTGCGTAGGGCCGCCGTTATCAGCCAATGGGCCAAGTTTGACGTCAGCAACTACAGTTGCTCCGCCACAGAGCGTGGTAACTATATTGTCAGCACCGGCGATTAATGTCCCAAATACGCTACAGTCAGCATTGGCCGGACTCACCGGTGCAACATTATTTGAAATAATACTGTTGCGTGATGAAAATATTCGCCCAGAAGCTACATAAACACCACCGCCAGCTCTTCCTAAAGCATTACCTGCTACGGCTGTGTTGCCGGTCACTGTACTGTTGGTCAGTGAAATCGCACCCGGGTTATTGACTACCCTTAGCCCGCCACCGACAATACCAGCCGTATTTCCAGACACCGTGCTGTTATATAAGTCCACTGTTGCGCTAATAGCAAAAACGCCGCCGCCACTTGTAGCCGTGTTCCCTCTAATTAAACTTTCTCTGACTTCAACTCTTGAGAAATTAGCATACAGGCCACCACCACTATTGGTAGAACTATCATTGTTCGAAATAACACTGTCTTTGATAACAGTCGGTGTGTAAAAGCTGGTCACGCCGTTTTTGGTATTGCCAGTTACAACACTGTTATTCAACGTTAACGTATTACTGCGAATCGCATGAATACCACCACTAAAACGAGCCGAGACATTGTTCGACACAGTAGTGTTATTCAAGTGCATGCTGCCGCCTGTATCCAGTGACAGGCCGCCTCCCCCATCAATCCGGGGTAAGGCTATGGTAGCACCGGTGGTGGTATTCCCGGTTACCGTGCAATCATTCAAGGTAACCGTACCACCGACAGTGGCTATACCTCCCCCGCTGCTAGCTACCAATCCACCGGTGATGGTTAACTGATTCAAAGTTACTGTGGCACCTGGCCCTACATACATTACCCGCGAAACTTTATTGCCGTCAACGGTGGTCTGAGTGCCACCATCATTGATAGTGACGCTTTTAGTGACAATCAACTGCCCCTGTGTGGTATTAATTGTGTTGCCTGCCACCGCCGGACCAAAAGTAAATGCATCGTTGGTGCCTAAGGGACCACCGGTAGGGATACAACCATTGGCTTGATCGGTCCCGGCATTAAGTGTGGCCACTGCTTCTCTTAATGTACAACCGGCACCGTCATCATCAATCGTTGAGGTAATTTCAATGCTTGCCGCCTGTGCTGCCTGAAATGCCAACGCCTGGGCAATTACCAGAGTTAAAAGCTTGGGCTTGAGTGTGTTTATCCCTGATACACTTGTCTTGCTACCCGCATTCATATTGGTGTCCCGCTTATCCATGTGAATTCAAAAACCTATTCCTCTACCCTATATCCACTAATTCTTGTTTATAGTTAAGACCATAAAATTATTAAGAATCTGGATCAATCATCAATTAGTATGATTGTGATTAATAAAAGACAGTTAGGACATGCTGTTAATTTTTTGACTCGTTAGTGTCGTAGCATCGGTTTATCGCACGAAATAACCCTAGCCGGGAGAAAGGACAATATTGATTTTTCTGTGTGTAACTAAAACTAAAATCGAATCCCTGAGAATCAAGATATTTCTCCAACTCATTGGCTGTGTATTCAACAACTCCCGGCACCCTGAATTCAGAAAATGAATTAGCCGGCAACTCATGGAATTCACCTACAATCAATTCTATTTGATTGAGTTTTTTGCTGGTTAACAAGATGGGCCATTCTGACCCTTCACAATCTAACTTAAGTAATTTGACTTTTTTTACCCTGTCACTGAGGTGATGCCTAATCACAGCATCTAAAGATGTCGCATTTACTTTTTGACCAGTACACTCCCTGGTTACCCTGCCTCCTCCAGTGTTACTGAAATCTGCACCGAACATTTCATAACCGCTGAAATAAAACTGATTGTCACCCCGCCCACTTCCCCATACAGCAGAGTGATTTAATATAGCCTTACCTTCCTCTATGTAATCTTCCAGATTAGATTTGGCAGCTTGATAATTATTTTGATCAACTTCAAAAGCAAAGACTTTACCCGCTCCTCTATCAAGTGCTAATTTCGTGAACGACCCGATATGAGCACCGACATCAATGACGATATCAGCCTCGTTTAAAAAGTCAGGAATGTTATATTCATTTTGAATAACGACACTCCAGTAAACATAGTTATCGATTGTATTCGGCCTAAAATTAAACACGGACTTGATTACAATACCGACTCAATCAATTGGCGCCACTTGTCGGCAATATTTTCCCAGGAATATTCTGCTCGGGTCGCATTATCATAGGCTGCTTGACCCAATTCCTTGCGACGCTCTTCATCTTCATATAGCAGGGTTAAAGCTTCGCAAAGCTCCTGCTCGTCAACCAGTTTTTCTTCAAGCATTGTTTCAGGTGAGATTGTCGATAACCGGGGTTCAAGTAATAAGCCAGAGTCCTTCCATAACTCCGCGCAGCTGCTGTGGTTAGGTACAATTTGGGCTCTGTTGGTAGCACCATGCTCGAATGAAACCAACCCCCATCCTTCGGCGGAAGAAGTATTCACGCCCACATCACATGCATTGTAAATCAGATTTAGCTGCTTAGTCGATACAGATGGCAAACTTCGTGTATTGCTGGTGATAATTAGCCGATCTTGTATATCATATCGCTTGCATAATTCAAGAATATCCCAACCGAGATCTTTGGTGCCCATGTGCAGGTATAGTTTTACTGACTCAGGCTTGCCCCTGCTAAATAGACTGAAACCCCGAATAGTAGCATCAATCCTTTTCCTCGGTTGATTCCTGTTACCATTAAAAACTATAAAGCTGTCTTTGGCATCGCAGCCTAACAATGACTGCTTTACTTCGTTTCTGTCATAAGTATCCGCAAGCGGGAAAAAGTTTTCTTTATCTACTCCATGCGGAATTACAGCCAAAAAATCACTCAGCGTCTGCTCCTGGTAACCATTTTTCAAAAATGTTCTAGCCACCTCCGTTTTACCAAATTGAGTATACAAAACCAATTTAGTTAACTTTAGTAACTTTGATAACACATCGACACCGACTCCGTAGGCTTCAATTGGACAATATGCAACTACGGGTATTTTTATGTTTTCCTCAACAATTACATCCAGATAATCACCCACCAGCCAAACATCATTAACGATTAAAACAAGGTCTGGTTTAATGCTATCAATTAAATGACTAATTCTGTTTACACCATATAAATCACCACGAGAACCTGCCGGATATAGCGGCCATGGATAATCATGAGGATCGCCATTGTAAGAAATTGCTAGCTGATGAATCTCAAAACTGGTAGCAAGTTGTGCAAAAACACTTCGGATTAAACGAGAAAACCCAGTCGTTACTACCGCATCGCCAACAACCAACAACTTTGGCCTGGCATGTTGCATTACACCTGACTTTGAACGGCCTTACATAATTGGTTAATGACATCTCTATTTTTATTTATTTCATCAGCAATATCATTCCCCCAAACCTCGATACCATTTTTAATCGGGTTAACAGTATTATTAATAGGACCTTGTATTGCATTATCAATTGCGTCTTTAATGGGCCCTCCATTGGCAAGTTCATTAGTGATTTTGTCAGTGACCGTACCATCAATTGAATTTGCTATTGCACCCCCATTAGCAAGTTCATCAGCGATTTTATCAGTGACCGCACCATCAACCGCATCTTTAATGGGACCCCCATTAGCAAGTTCATTAGTGATTTTGTCATTAATGGCGTTACCAATGGTGTCGTCAATTGCATCTTTAATAGGGCCTCCATTAGCAAGTTCATTGGTGATTTTATCGGTGAGTGCATTATCAATTGCATCTTTAATAGGACCCCCATTAGCAAGCTCATTAGTGATTTTATTAGTGACAGCAGCATTAATTGAGGTTGCAATTACTCCACCAGCAGCGAGTGCTTCGGTAATTGCGTCACTAGCAGACTGTTCAACGAATGATTTTATTAGCCCTATTATTATCACTGTCGCCGAAACGCTTGCTGCAACTGCTGAAACCCAAGAAACAGCAGTTGTATCGACGTCCAATCCTATTGTTTTCCAATAGTCGGAGTTAGTAGGCTGCGTACCTATCGGTGGATTTGCTATAGCGATATAGGATTTAGATAAGTATGAAACAACATCTTTTTTTTCGTAGTCCGTTTCAACGCTCCATTCACCTTTCCAAACCATAGCACCAATACCCGATGAAGCAAGTATATTCCAATCTTCACCTTCAGTGGGTGGCTCACTTCCTTGAGCAATTGGTTTCAGAGCAATATAACTTGCCCCGTTGTAAGACACAGAATCCAACGCTATATACTTGCTCGTACTAGCCCAAGCTCCCTTCCAACTCAATCCTTTACATATAATGTTCCATTCGTTACCCTGCTTTGGAGGTTCTTTTTTCTCTGGGTTATCAACTACAGCAATATAACTACTGCTTTGATAAGAGACCACATCACCGGTCTTATAATCTTCACCCTCCTTCCAGGGGCCTTTCCAGCCGATACTGATAGGATCAATAGCCATTATGAAAATAATCTTTGTTGAATCGTCGTAGAAAAAACCACGGTAGTACCTTCAGGGATTTCAATGACTTCATTTCCTCCACCATGTGCATCACCCACTTTTGTCAGGGTATAGATATTTTGATTCCCTGTAGCAGGAGGTTTTTTATCAAATACATAATTTGCTTGATGATTTGGCTGAAGAGTAGTAGAGGCGACTACAACGGTTGAACCATATTTCACTTCATAACCAATGCTTGTGGTTGTATTGTTTACAATCTTCAAGGAAATTCTCCTTTTGGGGTTTCAGCGTTCAGTATGCCTTAGAAAATCTATTATTTTGTAATATATTTCTAATTCTAATAGAAACATCCAAGCAATAACTTATAGTTTCATATTTCACAAATAATATTATTGTAATAAATTATTATCAATCATACTTTAGTATGATTCAAAAATACGAACTAACATTTCTCATCAATCACTCTATAGTCATTATTAATAACCATTGAAAATTACACTTCCAATAAGTTTTTATGCTGTATGTTAATAGCATCATTCCAAAGTAGGATTGCAAGATAAAAATACTGAGTTATTATGAATAAACATAATGATGTAAGTCATCGATATTTTTAATAGTCATTTTTATATGTGGAATTCCGTCATTGACATTTCACTTTGGAAAGATCGCGAGCGATTAAAACAACGGCTGGATCGATTCATGGCCAGAAAACATGAATCACTATACTTTTATCCAGTGTTGGCACCCTTATTCATTGCTGCAGTTTGGAATCAGGTACCAGTGCGTATTATTTTGCTCTGGTTAGGACTTATCTTAATCCTCGCTGCGTCTATCATACTCTTTATCCGGTTGTATCAGTCCTCACCTCATTCATATCAAGCAATTAAAATATGGATCATTATTCTTATCATTCAAGCTTTTTTTAGTGGAATAGTTTGGGGTTATGCAAGCTGGTTTTTCATTTTAGCTGATGACCCGATTAGATTTGTCGTAATTGTATACACCATCACAGCGATTGCAGGAGCAAGTATAAACCCTTATTTTCTTTTACCTCCAACTTATTTGGCTTTTATCTTGCCATGTATAACACCCTTTATAATCAAAGTCTTCGAAATTGGTTCATGGACATCTCTATTATTAGCCGTGCCCATATTAATCGTTTTTCTTATTACGGCAAAACTATCAACTATCGGCTATGAATTACGCCAACAAAAGCTTATTGCAGAAAAAGCCAATCAAGAAAAATCTAGGTTTATTGCCGCAGCCAGTCATGACTTACGCCAGCCGCTACATTCACTGGGGCTTTTTATAAACGCCCTGGAAAACAAATCCAAGAACGCACAAAACGAAAGTTTATTCGACAAAATCAATCAATCGTTAAATAACCTGGGGCAATTATTTAACTCTATCCTGGACATTTCTAAACTGGACGCTGATGCAATTGAATTCAGAAAAACACATTTTGAGTTAAGTGAAATTTTTACCGCATTAAGGACAGAGTATCAGCAAACAGCAGAACTTAGATCAATCGATTTTAAATTGAGTGGTGGAGATCAAATTGTCTATACAGACAGAATACTACTGCAGCGTATTATTAAAAATCTTGTTGACAATGCCTTTGCATATACTAAACATGGCACCATTAGTATTATGGCCAAATTGGTCGATGATGAAGTTACCGTAGAAGTTATAGACTCAGGTGTTGGTATCCCTGAGGCTGAACAAAAAAATATTTTTTCTGAATTTTATCAGCTTAATAATCCAGAACGAGACCGGGACAAGGGTTTGGGCTTGGGATTATCAATCGTTAAACGATTATGCACGCTTTTGGACATAAACTATTCACTTGTCTCAAAAGCAGATGAAGGTACAACGTTTACACTCACCCTGCCAGCCGGAAGCAAAACCAAGATCTCTACAAACATATCCAAAGAAAGCCCACCTTCATGGACTTTGAACCATATTAAAGTCATGGTCATTGATGATGAAAAAGCGATTCGCGAATCTATGAAAGAAGTTTTGCACAGCTGGCAACTGGAAGTCAAAGTAGTCGAAGGACTCAGCTCGGCAACCAAACTTCTATCTACAAGTGAATTTACTCCGGACATTATCATCAGTGATTTTCGTTTAAGAGGTAACGAAAATGGTGTTGATGTTGTGAATACATTAAAGCATCAGTTTAAGATTTCACCTGAGTGCCTGCTTATTTCGGGTGATACGTCAGTCGAAAGTCTGGATCGGATTAAAGAATCGGGATTTTTATATCTGCATAAACCCGTTAGTCCCATGTTGTTACGTAGAGCATTATTTGAACTGAGGAATGGTGGCACCGGTTAAACCCGTAGCGGGACTCTCAGGCTGACAGTACTGTCATTCCGACCGAAGCAGAGGAATCTCCATGACAAGGCAGTATTTCAATTAACGCCCTGACAGTCTGGAGCAGATCGCTCGCCAGATTCAAAAAATTAAGACGAGAAATAACCTAGCTCTTCGGCCTTTCTGGCGCAATCCATACGGCTATGTGCACCTAATTCTCGAAAAATATTACTGATATGCGTTTTGACAGTTGCTTCAGATATTTTTAACTGATAGGCAATTTGCTTGTTTGACAGCCCGTTACATATCAATTTAAGAACTTCAACCTGTCGATCAGATAAAAACACACCATTAACTCCATCACTCTCAACCAGATACTGTATCTCTTCCGGTAAATAGATATGACCATCAAGCACTCTCTGAACAGCTGCTTTCATCTGTTCGCCACTATAGGCTTTGGGAATAAAGCCCATCGCACCTTTTGTTAATGCATTTTTAACTTGATTAGAGTTTTCACTTCCGGAAACAATGATCAGTGGAATTAGGTAATGTTTGCGATTAATAGTATTGAGAAATTCCTGCCCATCGATCCCCGGCATAGCGAGATCCAGCAGTATAAGATCGATATTTTTATTTTCACTTAATAAATCAAGTGCCTTGGTAGCATTATTGGCAACATGAAC
Source organism: Arenicellales bacterium (assembly GCA_028284225.1). GTDB lineage: Bacteria > Pseudomonadota > Gammaproteobacteria > Arenicellales > JAHEKD01 > JAHEKD01. The sequence goes on along the minus strand of JANQSD010000011.1, from coordinate 20,264 downwards.
GTCAACACCACGGTAATGCTGCTCAAAAAAGGCACTCATACCTTCCAGAAACAAGCCATGATCATCAACTATCAATACGCTTTTAATACTCAAGGTTTTCAACCAGAATCTAACTGGCTTGGATTATATCTGATGCTTGAGTATATTTGACACACTGGAAACATATATTGACTTATAAAGTTGTAGGTGAGACTAGTTTCATTCATTTGAATAAACAACTTAGGCCGTTCTTGCTTGCAAACTTCATTGGAATCATGGATGTGAAAAAAATCGGGTTATTGTTTAATGTACTTGTCATATGTCTGGCTCATGTTTGCAGTCATGCGCAACAGACACAAGATGAACAAAGTGAATTATTTGAGATTCTGATTACATCGGGATTGCGGACACAAGGCCTTGATAAACAGCCATCTAGTACCACTGTTCAAACACAGCAAGATATACAAGATGCTGGCGCTGATCATTTCGAATCACTGATTTACAACACACCTAATCTTTCTTTTGCCGGCGAGTCATCACGACCTCGATATTTTCAATTGCGCGGCATCGGCGAACGAACTGAATATATTGGGTCTCCTAACGCTTCAATCGGTGTAATTGTTGATGACATAGATTTTACCGGACTGGGTAGTATCGGTGGTTTGCTTGACGCTAAGCAAGTTGAAGTATTACATGGCCCGCAAGGCACTCGTTATGGCGTAAATGCCTTGGCAGGATTGATTAATATCAGTACAAACGACCCGACACCTGAACCGGAATATCATTTTGAGAGCAGTGCAGGTGACGATGGTCTGTTTGCGTTTTCTGCAGTAGCAAATGGTGCGCTTAGCCGTGAAAACAATATCAATTATCGAATTGCGGCTTCACAACACCAACAGGATGGTTTTCGAGATAATTTATTTTTAGGACGTGATGATACAAACGGTATTGATGAAACTTATTTTCGCAGCAAATTTCAGTGGTTGGGCAATCAAGGCACATCGGCAAAATTCACCTTTTTACATGCTGATCTGGATAACGGTTTTGATGCCTTATCCCGCGACAATAGCTTTCAGACACTGACAAACCGACCCGGTGAGGACGACTTACAGACCGATGCGGCAGCATTAAAACTACAGCATTCATTTAATCGATTCGATCTAATCTCCAATACAGCCTATGCCGATACCGATTCTGATTATTTGCTGGATGCCGACCTGGTATTCCCGGGTTTCTATCCTTTTGCTCCTGATTTCGATGTGTTTATTAATTACCAAAAGAATCGCAAGACTTATTCTCAGGAATTCCGGTTATTGTCGAATCCATCTTCGCGATTATTTCGAGGCCGAACCGACTGGGTTGCCGGAATTTATACCTTTGGCCTGGATGAAAAAAGCCAAAGTAACAACGCTTTCCCAATTGTTACGACATCAGATTATCAGACCAGGAGCTTCTCCGTTTTTGGTCAATTGGATACAAGGCTAACAGATTCACTGATTCTGACTACCGGCCTGCGCAGTGAATATTATCAAGCCAAATACCGAGATTCGATTAACCTTAACTTTTCACCGGATGACTTATTCTGGAGTGGGCAAGTTGCGCTGACCTACCAGCTGAATGATAAAAATAATTTTTTTACTTCAGCATCACGCGGCTATAAAGCAGCTGGATTCAATACCTTTGCAAATCCTAATTTTCCGACCGATTTACGCGAATATGATGCAGAGTTTTTGAATAGCTTTGAAATCGGCTGGCGTCATCAGCATCCGCAATTAGGACTTTCAAGCAACGTGAGCATGTTTTATATGCAGCGTAAAGATATGCAACTCTCCCAGGTTATTGGGCTGGATGATGGAAGTTTTATTATTTACCAGGATAATCTTGATCGCGCTAACAGCTATGGCATTGAATGGGACTTACGTTGGCAATTTCACAATAACTGGAATTTGGACGCCAGTTTAGGATTGCTACAAAGTGAGTTTGTCAATTATCGGTTTGCAGAAAATTTTCTTGGAGAAATCGACTTAAGTGGCCGGGATTTGCCGCATGCTCCAAACTATCAATATCATCTGGGTCTGGAATATCGAAATCCTAACGGATTTTTCGCCCGGGCTGAAATTAACGGCGTTGATGATTTATTTATATCCAATACTAATAATCTAAAGCTGGACGCATACGAACTCGTTAACGCAAGAATTGGTTTTGAAAAAGACAACTGGTCGGTATATCTGTGGGGTAAAAATATATTTGATAAAGAATACGCTACTCGCGGCTATTTCCTCGCCAATGATCCAACCCTCAGCGATCCTCGGCTTTTTTTGCGATTCGGTGACCGGCGGCAAATAGGCATTACACTCCGATATGATTTTTAATCAGTGGATTAAGCAATGGAATTCGGGTTAACCGTCAGGCGGGATGTTCCCGCCTGACGAGTTAATTAATGAATTTTGATGGTTTTCCACTCACCCTCGCCGACTTCGAGTTCTTTGTAACTGCCGAATACCTCACCGACTTCATTGAACTCAACATTAGTTGCGCCCTGATAGTTAACTTCACCGCCATCAGCTAGAATTTGCAGGGCCTTGCCCAATTCACCAGGCGCAATCTCTTCACCCGGGGCATTAGCGACAGACATCATGGCTGCTTGAATCGCCTCACGATCAGCGGAGCCTGCTGCTTGCATTGCCAATACAATTAACGACGCTGCATCATATGATTCGGGTACAAACGCACCATCTCCCTTTACACCTTTTGAATTAGCATACTCAATAAAAGCATCCGCACCTGAAGCACCGCCCGGCAACGTTGCTATGGCACCGTCAAGATCGGAACCAAGTGCCTCAAGAATTGATTCACCCACCATACCGTCCGCTAGGATAAAATTTTCAAACGCATCAGCGTCAATCGACGCCTGAATAATGCCCTTGCCACCTTGATCAATATATCCAAATACAGCCAGATGTGTAGAACCTGAGGCCGCCAGGGCACCTACTTCTGCTGAATAGTCCGCTTTTCCATCTTCATGTGCTGCACTGATTGAAATGCTTCCACCACTGGCTTCGAAGGCACTGCGGAATGACTCATCCAGACCTTTACCATAGTCGTTGTTAGTGTAAGTGACTGCCACATCGGTAATACCGTGCTCACTTAAAATATCGGCCAACACCTGCCCTTGACGAGCATCCGATGGCGAAGTTCTAAAGAAGAAACCATTATCATCTATGGTTGATAAGGCGGGTGAAGTCGCCGATGGTGAGACCATAACCACACCATTAGGTACTGCAACATTATTGGCAATCGCTGTGGTTACGCCCGAACAGTCGGCACCCATAATTGCCGCAACATTATCCGATGTGATCAAACGCTCAGCAGCAGCTGATGCTGCAGCAGCATCTACACAAGTCGAATCAGCGCGCACACCCACCACATTCTGACCACCTAAAAGATTGCCTGATTCAGAGGCTTCCGCTAACGCGAGTTCGGCCCCGCTAGCCATATCGGGCGTTAATGATTCAATTGGGCCGGTAAAACCCAAAATAATTCCCACCTTAATATCATCAGCGAAGACAGGTGCTGACAACCAGGTGATTAAGATTGATGTTAATAAGGTTTTTTTCATTTGTCTCATGTTCCTCATCTAGTTTGATTGAAAATAATAACAAATTTTAATTTCGCTTTCGCACTACTTCCGGCAGTATTCCCCCAGGACTGAAGCGCAAGACTAACAATAATACCAGACCCATAAAAAATAGGCGCATATGTTGGGCATTTTCGATTAAGTGTATTTTGATCGCATTGGTATCAGTCATCCAGCTCGTCCCCCATTGCATTAACCAGACACCCACCGGCTCAGCTTCAATCCAGACCAGCCAGATTAAAAAACCGCCTAGTACCGAACCCATATTATTGCCTGACCCGCCTACAATAACCATGACCCAAATTAAAAATGTATAACGCAATGGTTGATAACTGGTAGGTGTAAATTGCCCGTCTAAAGTCGTCAGCATGGCCCCGGCAACACCGATCACCGCCGAACCGATTACAAAAATCTCAAGATGCCGTTTGGTCACGTTCTTGCCCATTGCACCTGCGGCTGTTTCGTTATCTCGAATTGCCCGCATCATTCTGCCCCATGGCGAATTTAACGCACGGATACTCAGCAACAGGATCACAATTAAAACGGCAGAAAAAAGACCGGTATAACATAACTTAACGAAAATACTGGATGCTTCAATCACATGTTGTTTTAACGCAGCGGCTCGTTCAATCTCGGCCAATCCATTGAGTGAGTTGCTGTGCCAACCACTAACTAACTCAATAAACCAGGGGCTATTTTGTAAATCAACTTCATAGGGAACGGGCCTTGACAGACCAGTCACATTCTTGACCCCTCGGGTTAACCAATCCTCATTTTTTAAAATAGCAATAATTATTTCCGAAATACCCAGGGTTGCAATGGCCAGATAATCTGCACGCAAACCCAGCGCTACCTTGCCTATCAACCAGGCTGCACCGGCGGCAACGAAGCCGCCAATCACCCAGGAAAAAATTATCGGCATACCCATGCCCCCTAAGAAACCGGTTTTAGCCGAGTCGATCGCTTCAATCGATGCTACTGCAGGATCGAGAAAGTAGCGGGTTAAAAACAATCCACTAATTATTGTCAGCGTTAAAATGATAGTACGTCGCCGTGATGCATCCATAGTTCGATAAACATAAATGGATGCAGCAACTGTCAATAAAAACGCCAGCAAAGCAAAAATCAGATTTATCCAGCTCGCCTGCCAGGCCGCCGCAATCGGCGCACGAGAGACCAGCACCGCAGCCACTCCACCTAAAGCCGCAAAGCCCATAACACCGACATTGAGCAAACCGGCATAGCCCCATTGCATATTTACACCCAGCGCCATAACAGCAGAAATTAAGCATAAATTGAAAATACTTAATGCAACAGACCAGGATTGAACAAAACCGATTATCAGCAGTAATACAAATACAATCGCATAAGCCAGGACTGTTCTGTGTAAATGGTTCATATCACTTTGCCCTTGAGGATGCCGGTCGGCCTGATCAATAGCACCAGTACTAGAATGATAAACGACACTGCAAATTTATAGTCTGTGGATAACAACTGCATCAAGCTGTCTGGTTCAAGACTTTCCGGCAATAGATAAGTAAACACTTTCTTGTACGCATACGTGACGGTAACTTCTGAAAATGCAATCACAAATCCACCGACAATGGCACCAAGCGGATTACCAATCCCTCCCACTATAGCTGCTGCAAATATGGGCAGTAACAACTGAAAATAAGTGAAGGGCTTGAAGCTTTTATCCAGCCCATAAAGCGTACCGGCAACAGTGGCTAACACAGCAGCTATAATCCAGGTAATTTGCACTACCCGGTCAGGGTTTACACCCGATAACAACGCCAAATCTTCGTTATCCGAATAAGCTCGCATGGCTTTGCCGGTGCGTGTTTTGTGCAAAAACCAAAATAAAAGCAAAACCGCAACAACAGCAACCAGCACTGTTAAGCCCTGAGAAACTTTTATGGTGAGGCCTTCATTCAAGCCGGTCATGGTCTTAAACTCACGTGCACGAATGATAAAGCGCTCACCATCGGCAAAACGCTGATCATTTGGCCCGATAATAAACCGTACCAAGCCATTCATCATGAACATCACGCCGATTGATGCAATCATGAACGTCACAGGTGGAGACTTATGATGACGGTAGTATTGATATACTGATTTATCCACGAGCAGAACAATAATGATGGTAGCGATAATGCCAACGGGCAAAGCGAGCAATGCCGTAGGCAACGGCCCCAGAGTTACACCTTTCGATTGTAACCACCAGGTCATCAAGATAGTCGCCATGGTACCAAACGCCATAGTATCGCCATGAGCAAAATTGGCGAAGCGTAAAATCCCAAACACCAGGGTAATACCTAATGCACCCAGTGCCAGTTGAGCACCATAAGAAATACCCGGAACCACAATGAAATTTAACAATAAGATAATGGCGTTGAGTATGTCTGTCATTATCTAGCCGCCTAAAAAAGAACGCCTGACTTGCGGATCAGCAAGCAACGCCTGCCCTGTATCGGTATAACGATTCTCTCCTACAACCAGAACAAAACCACGATCAGCAATATTCAAGGCCTGCCTGGCATTTTGTTCAACCATCAAAATCGACACACCGGTATTCCTGACTTCCAGAATCCGATCAAACAATTCATCCATAACAATAGGCGAAACACCTGCTGTCGGTTCGTCCAACATCAGTACCGTTGGTTGTGACATTAAAGCTCGCCCAACAGCTACTTGCTGGCGCTGACCGCCGGACAGCTCACCGGCAAGTTGGTTTTCTTTTTCCTTAAGAATAGGAAACAAATGATAAACCTGCTGTAGCGTCTCGGTGTAATCATCCTCACGCAAGAACGCACCCATTTCCAGATTCTCATGTACGGTCATGGAAGTAAAAACATTGCTGGTTTGCGGAACAAAGGCAATACCCTGGGCAATACGATCCTGTGTGGTTAGTTCAGAAATGTTTGTCTCTCTTAATCGTACTTCACCCGAACTAAGATTCAGCATACCCAGCATCGCCTTCATGGCAGTGGACTTTCCGGCCCCGTTAGGTCCAACTATTACGGCTATCTCACCTTCATTAACATCGACAGTGCAACCTTTCAATATATCGGCACCACCATAACCGCCTACCATGTCCTCACCGATTAGAGAGCATAATTTCCCATTCGTCCCTGAACTGGATTTATCATTTTTCTTTGCTGACATAATCTTATTTTTAAGCCCTTTCCCCAGGTAGGCTTCAATCACTTCTTCATTGTTTTGAACTTCTTCGGCCGTCCCCTCAGCCAGGACTTTGCCTTCAGCCATACAGATAACCGGATCACAGAGCCGGGCAATAAATTCCATATCATGCTCGATCATGCAAAAGGTATAGCCTTTTTCTTGGTTAAGCTTGATGATTGCATCGCCTATCTCACGCAACAAAGACCGATTCACACCGGCCCCTACTTCATCAAGGAAAACAATCTTGGCATCCACCATCATGGTGCGGCCGAGTTCAAGCAATTTCTTCTGGCCACCCGAAAGATTACCTGCTAATTCATCTGCCACATGGGAAAGATTTAGAAAATCAATCACCTGCTCAGCTTTTTCATGAATGGCCTGTTCTTCTTGAACAACTTGTGATCGTTTAAACCAGGTTTTAAACAGACTCTCACCTGATTGCATTGCGGGTACCATCATCAGGTTTTCCGTGACCGTCAAGCGCGAGAATTCATGTGCAATCTGAAACGTTCGCAATAAACCTTTTTGAAAGAGCTCATGAGGTTTAAGTCCAGTAATATCTTCATCATCAAGAAACACTTGTCCGTGTGTCGGCGAATACAAGCCGGCTATAGTATTAAAAAGTGTTGTTTTACCTGCTCCGTTGGGACCAATCAGTCCGGTGATAGAACCTTCGGCAATATTGATGGATGCACCATCAACCGCTTTTAAGCCGCCAAAATGTTTGGATAAATTCTCTACCCGTATCATTTAATACGGTTAGTCTGTCTTGTTATTTTCATGGATGTAAACCATAAAGGAAACAGTGATATAAATGCAAGCCGGTTTGAGTAATCATCGATTAAAAATCATCTGCTCTGTAGGGTTGATGCGCATAGTATTTGGGCTTGGAATCAAGCCTTACATGCAACCAGTCTACTCCACCACCCGCTGTGTTTACCCAGATCGGTTTATCGGAAAGCATGGCTGATAAAGTTTTTGCTATCGTTACAAATAACCGGTTCTTTTGTAAATCAGATGCTGTACGCAAAAAGGCAGCAAAATGTGAATAGTCGGTTTCACCCTTAATCGGAGCGGGAACCACCAGTGTTGCGTCACTACCCAGGTTATCGAAAACCAAAATTTCTTGCCCGCCGGCTGTGCTAAAGAATTCTCCAAAGGGAGAACCATCTTGACGACGATCAAGCCATGGTGAATCGATCAAGACAAATTCAAATGATTGCACCCTACTTATCCTTGATATCGGTGGTGTTTCAAATCTGAATGCTGAAAATGAGGAACTAGCCAGAGTTTGAATAAAGAATGATCTGAATAATTCATTGCTAACTAAGTGTTCAATTACTTGGTCGTAATTCAATACAGTCTGACCCGATTTCAGAACATATCTGTCAGTTCCTGATTGAAGCGTTGTTATTTGGGAACTAAACATTAAAACTCATACGATAGTGTCATATTTTAAAAGCCCAGCCTAGTATTGTAATAGTTTACAGAATTTCATTTAAATACCTGATCTTTTAAAAATAAAACTAAAGAGAAATTTCAAAATTAATTTTTTCGGTCAAGTTAATTGACTCTTGTCTTCATAAAGTAATATAACTTTAGTAATGTCCTTCTTGACAACCTATAATCTAAGTCAATAAACTTTACTAACAATTATAGTCATGAAAAACCAAAACTAGAGAAACATGATGATTAATCCCAGAAAAATTGTTTCCTGCATTGTCTAGCTTATGGATATTTAATTCAGACTATCATGGCGACAACGACACAATCACAAGTTAAAACACTCAAGCTTTGTATCTATCTTGATGGGACCTGGAACACACCAGAAAACCGCACAAATGTCTATTCTTTATATGAGCAGACTAAAGGCACTAACGGTAAGAATCTTCACCGTAATCATGATTTTGTTAAAAATGAAACTCAAATCAAATATTATGACAAAGGAGTGGGGACCCGTTTAACCAATGTTATGCAAGGCGGTATTTTTGGACGAGGGCTAGATTTAAAAATCAAACAAGCTTATCGGTTCATATGCGAGCATTATATAAAAGACCATACCGAGTTATATATTTTCGGTTTTAGTCGCGGTGCGTATACTGCACGCAGTCTTGTAGGGATGTTAAATCGTATCGGTATTATTGATGCTAAAGCAGTTACTGAAATGCAAAAGCCCAAATATGTTAACGATGTGATGAACTTATATCGCAAATGGCCACGCAAACCAAAAACATTTTATACAGATGAAAAATCAGATAAAGAATTCCATAAAAACCTAGACCAATGCGAAAAACGTAAAGATCAGATACGACGCGACACAGACTTAATCGAGCAACCATGTATCAAATTTTTAGGTGTCTGGGATACTGTCGGCTCGCTTGGCATCCCAGCTGTATGGTGGTTAACACCGCTAAAAAGATTCAGAAAGAAATATACATTTCATGATACGGGCCTGGCACCTATTGTCATCACAGCCAGACATGCACTGGCTGTAGACGAACATCGCCCGGATTTCAAAGCAACAATGTGGACGGATTGTGATCAAACCTTCACCGATTTGAAACAAATGTGGTTTGTCGGGGCTCATGCCGATATTGGTGGAGGTGTGCAGGATAATCATCTACACCATCTGCCAAGATACTGGATGCAACAAGAAGCCATTAAAAGCGGGCTTCGATTCAGACGGGAACTAATTCCTGTAACTAATACTATTTCTGAGCCGGTGACAGATTCATATGGGAATTTTCTCAGCGGTGCTTATGCTTTTGTTAAAGGTCACAAAGGCCGCTATTACAGAAAAATAAAAGGTGGGGGGCTGAATGAAGAGTTACACCCCAGCGTTTTAGACTATGTGAAATCTCATCAAAATTATTTACCACCAAACCTACCATGAGCGGAGCTAACGACAAAGCCTATCAAAAAGCTCAAGAAGCAATTGATGCGATAAACACAGCCTCAAACATCACTCGCACACTATTTATTTCACTGATGTCATTATCGGCTTATTTAGCCGTTGTGATTGCATCAACTAATGATCTGGATTTATTGCTTTACAGTCCAATTAAGCTACCCATCTTGACCATTGAGATCGATTTAAAGGGTTTTTATACCTGGACACCGTGGTTATACCTGATTGTTCATGCTTACACTCTGCTGAATCTCAGCTTGCTCTCAGACAAACTCGATTATTTCGATAACTGCTGCCAGGACCTTGAGTACCCACAACGCCTGCATCTACGCAAACAGTTACATGTTCATAGCTTTACCCAACATATTGGAGCACGTAATGAAGGCATTATTAAGCTGGCTTTAAATTTACTCAATTGGTTAACCATGGCCATTTTGCCACTCGGAATATTGTTGTTTTTGTTATTAGATTTTTTACCTGCACAGGAGGTCAGTATTGTTTGGGGACAGCGCTGGGCGCTTCTCATTGATTCACTATTATGCCTGACATTTTGGAACTCTATTCTTAGAAAGCGACGTAAAACGCTTCTTCCTAAAGGCTGGAAAATACCTCTATGGAGACGCTGGACACATGGAGGCGCAACATTAATTATTTTTGCAATATTCGTCAATTACTTAGCCTTTTTTGTTGCCTTGATACCCCTGACTAAATGGGAACGTACTCTACACCAGGGTAAGATTTATGACCCGAAACAGATCAGTTGGGGCGATGTCATCTATGAAGGAAAAGACGATTCAATTGTATACTGCAAAAAATTCACCCCCACTTCTGAGAATAAAAAATCAGATTTAAGAAGTGATCAAAACACTCGCTATTGTAAAAATGATCGCCACAACAATTCGATTCACGAGCTTTTGGTTAATGATTGGACAGATCAAATTATACAGGCCATAAAAAACCGTTCTACTAGCGAATCATGTTTGAGTTGGAAGATACTTAAACCAAGTTGTAGCACCTGGTTTTTATTTGATCGTGATCAAACTTGGCTGGGTTTACATCGAAGTTTAACTATTAAAGGTGAAATTATAACTGCCAATCAACTTAATGCAGAAACTCAAAACAAACTCATTCAACTGAGAGACAGAAGTCGATTTAAACGCTTATCAAAAGAATATTTTGAGGATTTAAATTTATTCGTAAACGCTGTAAATCCAGTTAATTTAAGCAAGCGCTGGTTGCGCTTTGCTAATTTTAAAAATTCTGCATTACCGAAAGTAATCATTGATGGCACTCAATTACAAGGTGCTCAACTGGATCGTTCATTCTTATTTAAAGCTAATGGCAAACACACTCAACTACAGAAAGCTGAATTGTATGGAGCAAGACTTAACGGTGCATATTTTCGAAACTCTATTTTTCAAGAATCAGATTTAGCTACTGCAGAACTTCGTAACTCCGATTTACTTTACTCTCAATTTCAAGGAGCAGATTTAAGTTCAAGTAATCTCAATTCTGCAAACTTGTCAAGCTCGGAATTTCAGGGAGCAATGTTATCTAATGTACAATTCGAGAATGCGGATTTAAGCAATGTTCAGTTTCAAGCTACAGATTTAACTGGAGCAAATTTCCAGAGTTCAATTTTAATGGATTCTGAACTCCTGGGATCCGATTTGCTAAATGCCGAATTTCAAGGCGCCATACTAAACGGAACCAACCTGCAGGGTACAAATTTAACCGAAGCTCAATTCCAAGGCTCAGAAATAGGTTTTGCGAACTTCCTGGGAGCAGATCTGACAAACACAAATTTTATCGCTACTGATTTATATAAAGTTCAATTTCAAGGAGCAATTGTAGACCAGGCACAAATTGACATGGCATACCTCACGGAAATCACAACCTGGCAAGCAGACGAGAAAGCCGAACTAATTGAAGAATTACAGCATTTAGCTCAACATAAAATAAATGAGGACTATAGAGAAAGAATTAAATTGAGCGTTACAAGAATCAAAAATAGCAGTAGTAAAGCCAAAGGATCACCGAGTAAACCGAACAACTATAATTGTCTGTATGAGACAGCCAATCAAGAGAGCAACCCTAAAAGCCCTCCTAATCCCTGGTCATCTACATGTGTAATAGCAAACGAAAATAATATAAGCATTCACGCTCCTTATTGGGCTAAATTCATGTCGGAATTAATGTGTAATAATGAAAATATAATGGAAAGAATTTTACTTCGTGCTTTCGCGGCCGTCACACACAAAGGCTTATTAGAATTAAGTAAAGAACTGTCTTCAATTGCACATGACTATAAATCATCTTGTTCATCAAAAAAGTTACTTTTAGATACTATAAACAAAGAACCATTACCAACAGTTCCGAATGAGCATCTCGAAAATGTTTTATCCTATAAACTGGCTGAAAATACTTATACAAAACTAAGTGACGTTGCATCATATCTCTATCACAAATCAAAAGATGATCTAAATAATTGAGTAAGCGCCAAATTAAGGACGGGATTTTCATTTAATCTGTAATCTGTCAGAGTACGGTTTTCAACATTGGAGACTTGTATGCTGGCAAGAACAATGACGGCGAAACAGCGTTTATGGCTGGGCCATGTTAGAGCAGCAGATGAAAGTAACGGCAGTATTGCCGACTATACTGAGACTTATGAGTTGCGGCTTAAGACATTGTACCAATGGAAGAGTAAGCTGGTTAAGTTGGCTGTACAGCCCCGGTGTTGAGTCAAATAAGCCAGGTTTTGTTCCGGTAGCACCGGCACACTATTCTAGTTGTATTCCAAGCTGCACGATCATACTGACCGATGGGACGAAGATTGAGTTTACCGGCGAACTGGATACCAAGATAATTCGATCCATTATTACCAACACTGGGCTTAAGCGTTGATCCGTCCGTCTTCGGATTCGGTGATTTATTTGTATCGTCATCCGGTGGACATGCGTAAGTCCATCAATGGTCTGGTGGCGATAGTCGAAGGTCAATGGAATTAGACCCGTTTTCTTCGAAACTGTTTGTGTTTTGTAATGCGGCCCGAACGATCATTAAATTGGTGGGCTGGGACGGTAATGGGTTTGTCTTGTTACTAAAGAAGATTGAGAAAGCCCGGTTTCTCTGGCTGGTGAATTTACCGATGGATCAGGTTGAATTGAACGCGCAGCAGATCAACTGGCTGTTGGATCGGTATGATTTAACCTTGCTACAGGGGCATGCAACATTGCCACATCACACTGTACTTTAAGGGGTTTTAAGACTGTTGTCATGGTAAAATATGGCCCATGAATCAATCTATTGAATCACTGCCGAATGACGCTGACCGACTCAAGGAATTAGTGATTCGACTTCAAGATAAATGTACTCGTCTTGAAACAGAACTATCGACTGAACAGACTAAAACTAAACACCAATCGGATTATATTAACCAACTCATTGAAGCGATTGCTTTGGCCATGCAACGCATCCAATTACTGTATCGAATCGAGAAGCAAGCTAAAGATATTGATGCTGATCAGCGTATGTTTTTACGGCAGACTCGATCTATTCCCATTCTTAATAATCTTAGAAAATGGCTGGATAAACATCTCCCTGTCGTGGTCAAGCAGTCGGCGTTGAGCAAGGCCATGTATTACATGGATAAACAGTGGGATAAATTAACCGTCTATACGACCGATGGCCGATTGACTATCGACAACAATCACTGCGAGAACGTAATTCGGCCGTTTGTGATTGGCCGTAAAAATCATCTGTTCTCGGATACCGTATCCGGTGCCAAGGCCAGTAACAATCTGTACAGCCTGATTGAAACGGCTAAGGCGAATGACTTGGAGCCATACCGGTATCTAAAAATGGTGTTTACAGCACTGCCCAAAACCACCAGTGTTGAGCAAATTGAAGCGTTATTACCATTCAAACCTGAAATCAAGCTGGACGAAGCCGCTTGAAAGGTCAGAGCAAAGAAATAATAATGCCGCAAACCCGCTTCCCTGCCGGTCTGCGGCGAAGCAGGTTGCATAGGCTCCCTGCCCACATGCCAGGCATCCTCATGCCAAGCGATGGGTCATCCTTGACCTCAAATCATCATAACATAGCAAGATAAACTATAACAAATTAAATTATTACCGAATATATTCTCATCAAAAACGAACGCCCTTAACTTTGCAGTTACTCTTCTGCAAGATTCGCTCTACGTAAAAAAGACTACAGCGATAAATTTCCGAATATCACCATTCATCCAGGAGAGGCAATATTTTTCATTAAAACGTCATATGCTTCTATGGCTGTAGTTTTATTGTTTAGATAACTTGCTATAGCATCCTGATTATCGTCATTTCCAAGAAAATTATTAACTATGTGGTAGCCCAGTGATCTATATGATTCAAATTGTTCCTCACTAAAAAATTGATCAGATGTAGATTCGTGAGGAAAATCAGCCATTTTATTTTTGTATGAACTAACATATAAATTTTCATCGCCAGTGAGAGAAGACTTTAAGTAGATTAATAATGCTTGTTCATTTTTTGAATATCTGATCAACGCAACACTGTAATGTTTTTTACTGTATCCTAAATTGTCCGGAACTAAATTATCTACATTAATCTCAATATCAATACCTAAATCTATGCGAGCTAATCTAATCACATTAGATAACCCCCCAAATGAATGATGCTTATCCATCTCACCATCAACAGCAACAATTAATTTACATTTCCTTCTGAGTAGTTGATAAATTCCAGAGTTATCGCTGTGCCCACCGTCTGTTAGAAATACATACTTATCTTTTTTATTTGCTTTTCCAAAGGCTTCAGCTACTAGATACTTCAATCCAACTTTTGAGTTTCTTTTATTTTTATAGCGTTTGTCTTTGAAGTTCATTGGGTTTGGCAACCAGTACCCCAGCCTAACATTAAGTAAAGCAAATAAAAAAATTAATGGCTTAACTGTCATTCTCCCCATTATTGGTGCCGCAGCAGCTCCCGAAATTGCAGTGGTAGCCCCTAAATCAAGGTTGTGGTCTTTTCTTTCAAGGTCTACCGTTCGACAGTATCCAGTTTCTGTTGATCCACTATATAGCGGAGAGAAAAAAAATGAATCAGCACTGCGTTTATGAGGGAGTGAAGAGGAATTATGTAAATTTATGGTTGTATTTATAATAAGGAAAGGCAAGGTTCTAGAATCAGAAATTTTTGATAGTTTAATTTTATCTTGATTTAGTCTTGTATTTGCCTCAATTTTTTTTTCTTTTGAAGGTACAAAAAAAGCACTGCAAATCTTCTCACGGTAAAATCGGTGTAGTGATGTGTGGTTAAAATCAATGAAGAGGCGCGAATAAAGATATAGAACTAAACTAATAATTAAATAAATGCTCAATATAATGAAAGTATCATTTCTTTTGGATGAATCCACACTAGTTTCAATGTATGGATTCCAATCACTAGGCCAATAATACCTACTAGGAATTAAGCCATTTAAATACTCGAGAAAGTTCGATAAGTATTGAGCAGGTATTTTTTTTAGTAAGCTGTCATCAGAAAGTGTATGGTTTAGAGATAGCGTACTTAAAAATGCAAATAATAACCATAGAGTAAGTGGGCCAATAATGAATAGTAAAAATTCTTTGAATTTTTCCTTTAGTTTTTGAGAAATAAACTTTTGATGTGCTTTTTCAGGTCTGGCAACTCGAAAAACTATCACGCTAAGTATAAAACTAAATACAAGTGAATAACCAATCACAAATCCTTCGAGTCTTGTATCTAAGGATCTTAGATCTATATTGGTATCAAGACTACCTGCTATTATTGGTGGAATTTTTGTTTCCCAAAAATACTGATCAATAAAGAATAATATCGTTGGCTGTGACTCTAGTATGATAAGCATAATCAAAACTATCAGTAAAATCCCTTCGACTTGTATGTTCAGTTTAGTGTGATTTCTAAGTTCATTAAAGGTGGTCGAGTTCATATGAGTGGATAAAGGGTTTATAACTTTTGTTACAAATAAATTAAAAAAAGGAATGCAAAATATCAGCACCAACAATAGTATTAGATAAAGACTAGTAAGGTAATAACTTCTCAACAGCGACGAAAGAGTAGGGAAATTTTCCTCTTGGAACTCCATATTAACTTTGACAGAACTTAGATCATTGACTAAATCAATGGAAATAATTGTCATTAGGACAGTCAATATTAGCAACCATGGTAAGATACAAATGAAATTGATAAAGAAACCTGAAAATATAATTGCCGGTATTCTAAGTTTGTCTACTATTCCTTTTGGGGCTAAATATTCTGAATAGTTTCTTAAGTCTCTAAATACTTCAGATTCAATTTCTCCATTAGAATGATCAAGTTCATTTAATATTGATGCTTTATCTTTTTTTGATGAGTTGTGGATTAATGTTGTTAGGAAACCGCCAATGAAACCTCCACCAGATACACTTGAAAGATAATCGAATATATTAAGATATTTGTGCTTATAGAGTGCCTGTAAAGCACCAAGGCAAATTGTTGCGGATCTTATGCCCCCTCCCGATAGACTTAATCCAATAGGAGCATAATCAGGTTTTTCATTCTGTTCAGGATT
Source organism: Arenicellales bacterium (assembly GCA_028284225.1). Taxonomy (GTDB): domain Bacteria; phylum Pseudomonadota; class Gammaproteobacteria; order Arenicellales; family JAHEKD01; genus JAHEKD01. Next base: position 3,960 of record JANQSD010000011.1, on the reverse strand, counting down.
GGTTCTTATTTTAGTGATATAATCACGTTCTATTTCATAAACTTGTTCGGGATTTTGTATGTAATTTTCAATTTTCCCTCTATTTTTTTCATCCATTTTTATGATTTTTAGTAAAATTAAGTTAAAATTAATTAATCTTGTAGTATATTGGTAGAAACAATAGAGTCAAGCCGTGATATAAAATGATTAGAATAATAAAATATAGTTTCCTAATCTTCCTAAGTTTATTATGCGTGAGATTTGCATTATCTGATAAAACTGATCAGAAAATAGTTGATTTAAAATCCGACACTGAACAAAATAATTCAGTAATTCTAACTACAGATGAGTCAAAGTATGATTCTAGTGCGGAGAAATTAATTTTTTTATCGACTTGGAATAATGACGGTGTTAAAAATGCGATCTCAAGGTATCCAAATGAAAACGTAGAAGTTATTTACAAGGATGTTAGGTTCAGTTCATTAGGACTTGAACTTGAAATGGCTCAAGAGTCTACTGATAGATATATTGTCATAGGGCTAACTGAATTTGAATTAGATAAATATCGAAAATATTTACAAGATTCAGATGATGAAACTAGAAAATTGATTGTTGAGACATTGAATAACATAGACACAAGATTTGCTCGTCTTGCTTCTCCGACTGTTTGTTACAATACCAAAAATATAAGAAGATTCTTATATCGAGATGTTGTTTCAGTCAAAGAACTATTACAGGAAAAAAAACAAACGGGAGATATTAACGAGAATTTAGAGTCAGGTGAACGATCAACATGCTATAGAGTAGCCACAGGAATGTATTCCGCAGCTTATTCTACAGCATATGACTCAATAAAAAATTCTGTTAACAGCCCTGTAAATGCTATTACGATTGGAGATGCCAGTTCTCCTGGATGGCTATATCCAGTTAATATTAAGACTGCTGGGTATCGATCCGATGATGAGTTAACTAGTGACTTTACTAGTTGGTGGGTGAGTAAAGAGATGCCTGGACTCGTTGATTCAATTGTAAACACCGAAGTAGAGAAGTAAACCTCATAATCATAAAATCAAGAGACACTGAGCAATAGAAATACAATCGCCATAATTATGTTGGCTAATTATGAATAAGAATTGTTCGAAATTATACAGAAGATTCAACCGGCACAAAAGCCGATTTTTTTGGCCCAGTATCATGTTGATATAAACCCAGTTTGACTAAGACTTCCACTGATAAAGCATCTTTAAACGTAAACCGTGGGCTTGGGCATAATCAGCAATACTGCCGTCATTAGCGCAGCTGCTTTAACATGACTCAGCCACAAACGCTACCTCGCCGTCATCGTTCTTGCCAGCATTCTAATCTCCAGATTTGAAAACCATACTCTAGACAAATTATCGATTATATGATCATCCCATCCTTAACAAATCGCTTACATAATTGATGACTGAAGAATTGCTTAATACTCTGAAACTATGTATGACACAGCTTCGTTATTATGATGCCGAAGACAAAGTCGCTTATGAAACACCAATCGATTCTGAGCACAAAAGATTAGACACCCAATGGTAAAGAAAACTTATTCTTACTTCCCTAATGGAATCGACGATTGGGAGACTATGGGTGATAACAAATCCAATGACCTTGTATTGCTTCTCCATGGTATGGATTGCGGCCCACAGACTGTCGGTAATTTAGCAAACTCGGTATTAAACGTTTGGAGGTCAAAGAAAGCATCTTCTTGTTTTATTTTGATCCCGCATTTACCTTTTCATTGGAAGGACAGTGCAGATCTAAAAAAACTATCAGAAGAAATCGTTAAGCATTTAAATACACTACTTCTATCTAAGTCCATAAATAGTTTTACTATTATCGGACATAGCGCAGGTGGCGTACTTGCACAGTCAATTTTTATGATTTCTCGCAATAACGGCGAATTAGGGAAAATTTTGCCTGCTAATATTCGACTCGTATTAATTTCTCCTCTAAATCAGGGTTGGGAAATATCACATCATTTACCATTATCCAAGAAGATTTCCTGGTCAGCTGGAAAAATACTTATTCCATTGCTTAGTATACTTGAGTACATAAGGGCCAAATGTGCATCCAGAGAGAGACGCCCATTATGGATAATGCAGCTCCAAAGAGGATCACCTTTTCTTACTTGGTTACGCCTTCAGTGGCTAGAATCGAAGCATACTGCTCCCACAGTAGTTCAATTGCTTGGCTCTATTGATGAGATTGTGTCATGGAGGGATATGGTAGACATGGTTAGCGGTGAAAGATTTTTATATCTAAATGTTCCACATTCTGATCATGTGACGATTTTAAATTTCGATGAAAGCACAGGATTGGGACAGCGTAGACGTGAAATATTCGAACAATCTCTTACGATAGAAGCCGATGAACAAGAGCAGACTATTCAACCATGGGATGTATCACTACCGCCTATTGAACCCCAAGTAGAGCGAGTTGTTTTTGTGATTCATGGAATCCGTGATGAAGGTCACTGGACTCAAAAAATCGGTTTAAACGCACGAAAGATTTTTGTCAGCGAAAACATTGGAACAAAATCTGAAATTGCTATTATCACCAGCAGTTACGGTTATTTTTCCATGCTTGAATTTCTCAAATACGGCAAACGCATGGAAAAAATACATTGGCTCACCAACAAATATGTTGAAGCGAGAAGGCGCTACCCCAATGCCAAATTCTCTTATATTGCACACAGTAATGGAACATATTTACTGGCACATGCACTAGAAAACTACCCTGATATGAACTTTGAAAGAGTTATTTTTGCTGGCAGTGTGGTTTCATTCAAGTATAACTGGCAAAAAATTGTAGAGCGTTATAAACGACAGCAACAAAACACTAATGACGAAAATCAACTTGGAGAAATGAGAGTTTTAAATTTTACTGCCACGTTTGATTGGGTTGTCGGGTTACTGCCAATGATCGCAGATATTTTTCCTCTAAACTGGCTCTTTGGCCCTAATCTAGGAGGTGCCGGAGTAATCCCATTCAAAAGCCAGGATGTTGAAGGTGGTGACTCAAAAATTGGATCACATAGTGCAGCAATTCAAGAAGATAATTGGGAATTTCTCGCTAAGTTTGCGGTTATTGATGGTCCATCTCCAGAAATAAAAAAAGATGACTCCACTTTTAGGGATGATAGAACTTTTCCGTTTACGGAACCAGCTATATATTTCATCTGCCCATTAGTTATACTTTTATTACTCACTATCATCCTGTTTTATTTGCCCTACCTAGCATGGACAAATCTATACTTATTTTGGGGAGTACCCATAATATTACTCTTCGTTTCTGGTATTACAGTTGCTTTACTTGAATCTTCTTTAGCACACTTGCCTATAGATGAACGATTAAAAAAACGCCGGCACACAAAAATTATTTTATTAATAACCATTGCAGCTATTCTTGTTTGGTTTTTTGGTATCGTTGGTTTTCTAATCTATTCTGATCTTTGGCATGATTACTATACTGGTCAAGGGCTCAGGACAATATCTGTAGCCACTTATTTTTATGTGATTTCTAAAATTTTAACAAAGGTCTAAATATATTACCTTGATATTTGAATTAACCTGGATAGCATTCAAACCGCTCAACGCCCCGATACATTAAGCAACTCTTCAGATAAGTATTATTTTACGTCCTCATTCGAAAACCACACTGCTACTCTTTTTTCTACTATTTCAACTAATTTACTTACCTATAAAATATAGATAATGTTATCTTAGTTTTGCTAATTCTATAAAATTAAGCTGATTGATGAAAAATTTGTTCATAAATTTAATAGTTGTATCTTCCATATTTGTATTACTGACAGCTTGTACTGGTAGGTTAGCTAAATATCAACTCCCAACAATCATTGATAATGTTCAAATAGATAGGTCTAGTACTATTCGATATAGAATCCTTACAAAGCAGGATTTTAAATCTACGAATCCTGAAAAAATT
>JANQSD010000013.1 GCA_028284225.1 Arenicellales bacterium | reverse complement strand
GTTAGTTAATTTTCAAATAGAATAACCTTGGAATAACTAACTCTGCGGTTTAGTTTACACTTTACCGCAGAACTTTGCGGTCTAGTTCGGGTGTAACTAAGACCCGAACTAAATAGAAATAAACCTTTTTATATTGATGAATAACAAAAATTCCTTAATAAAAAACATTCTAATAACATTAGTATGTGGACTAATATGTATCCCTTTATATGAATTTATCATTGAACCAAGCGCTAAATGGATAGCTATTTGGTTTATTGAATTAGCATCTACTATCAGCGAATCATATGAAAATTATCTGTATAGAAATATATCTGAAAGTGTTCTTAATGTAGGCTCAATTGGAAGAAGGACTGGATTTTTATTATATGCAATATCATTTTACACACTTATTATTTTATGCTGCATTATCAGTGTTAAATATCGAATTCTATTTGTTATTTTATGTGCGCTTATTACAACAATAGGAATGATCGGCAATGAAATAGGTGACTATTTAGTAAGAATAGTCGAATATCACCAAAAATTAGAAATTGCAGTTAGACCATTGATTACTGAAAATGAACTACATGAATTAAGATATGAATTATTGTTTGTAGATACTAAAGATGAATATATTGATCATGTAAAAAAACTAGAAAAAATTGTTAATGATGAAGGACGAAGTTTAAGAGAGAAATTCATTTTTGAGTAATATGCTCCCCTAACCTCGCTTTGCTCGGCAGTCCGCTAATTGCTTCGCAATTGGTTTAGCAAAAGGGAAAATAAAATGTTGTTTGAATTAATTGAAAAATTCAAAAGCTGAATTAAAAATAGAAGAATTAAAAATTAGTGCCAACAAACAAAAAGAAGAAATAAAAATACAATTAAAGAGGATCAAAGAACAAGCAGAATATCAAAAGGAACTAAATCATGATCTGATAAAGATATGCACATTTATAATGAATAACGAGACAGAAAACAAAAAAGAGGCAAAAGAAATCTGCGAAAAATTTGTAACCAAATAAGCGGGAACCTATTAACAAGTAGCTCGTACTGCCCTGCGCGTGAAACAATAAATAGTTATTAAGTTCATTGGACGCGCAGTAGTTTAGCAAGGAAGAAAATGTAACGAAGATTGGATTAATTGATAGATTCTGACATCGTACCTCTGTCAAATCCGCATAATATGGCCTATGTAAAGCTCGTAGCTGATCGCTAAATAGCTTATCAGCTACTAAGACGGCTCAGTCTCCGGAAGATTAATTATCCTGCGCCTGAGCCTCATTACATAAGCACAGGTGGTATTATGCGCAATTAATATATATTAATAAGTTAAAAATCAAGCACCTGTTGGACGTCCAACTAAAGTATTAAACTTTTCCAAGTAAAGTCTTTAATTTACAACTAAAGTATTGAACTCAACGTCCGGTCGAATATTGGTATTTTTTAGGAGATATCCTATTTTAGATTTGTAGAGTTTAATAAAAGCTTATCTGCATTCGATTCTCTTCACATTAAATTGACCTGAGTTTGTATAAGTTAGGTTTAATACTTATTTATATCAGTTATTCAGTGCCAGGGAAAAAAGAATCAGGCAAACTTTTTGGTTGGGATGGCAAGATGATCGAAAGGTAAAGATTTTTTCTCATTTTTTACAAGAGCGTTTTATAAATAAAAAAGTGATTTACTCGTTTACCAATAGTTTAAGGCTTAACCATAACCAGGCACTGATCCAGTCAGTAAATAATACAGATGAATTAGCATTAATTTATATTGAAGGACAAAGTATATGTTTAAATTTTTAAAATCCGATCCATCCAAGAAGCTGGAAAAAGAATACAAAGCTCTGCAGACCAAAGCCATGCAGGCACAACGCAATGGCAATATTCGTGGGTATTCGGAATTGACTGCACAGGCTGAGGCGATATACCAAAAAATAGAGCAGTTACGAACCAATGCTGACAAATAAACATATCGAAAAAAGCACGATGGACACTCTGTTTTATGATGGGCATTGCCCCATTTGTTCAGCAGAAATTCACCGGCTGCAAAAAAAACTGGATACCAATTTAAACTGTGTTGATATCCATCAGGCTGAAGTAAGCTTGATCGAAAAGGAACGGCTATTTTCACAGCTGCATCTACGCCGAGCAGACGGTACCTGGTTGGTTGGGCTTGAAGCTAATGTCGCGGCGTGGCAACACACGCGATGGCGCTCTTTCGCCAATATCTTATTATGGCCTGGTGTACGTTGGGTTGCTGAATTGAGCTATCAGCTGTGATTGCGATTTTATCAAAAACAACGCGCTACTACTTAATTAACAACTGGATAGCACCAGAAAATTCATCACAATGAGTCATTTATTCTCAGGCATGAGATAGGATAGGAATGTGTCCTTAAATGAACGGTTTAAAGGGTATCGCCCATATCCATGTAAAAATATATGCTAAGGAAAATCAGATCATTTATTGACGATACGCTCTTCATGCTGGTACATACATCTTTCTAATTTCCCACATACGATTGGAATCGTTCCTTTATGCATGGTTCATGAAAAGGGAATAAGAGCTGTTTGAATGAAGCATCCTTCTTAGACGCTATTAATCGCTAACTATCAAATAAAAAATTCATAAATCTAAAGCAAAAATGGTTGAAAAATTTAGGACTTTAGTTGGAAAAATGAATTTCACCAACAAGTGCCCTCTTTCTCCTTAAAATTTAATCACTTAGTTGTAAAACGAATGCGAATAAACCGTGCCGGCCCATCTGTTTTTAAATGTAGTGCTGAAGGACTTAGCATTGTTCCCATTGCACCAATTCCAATGAGTTTAAGCACAGTTACTTCTCCTGATTGAGTTAGAGCTTATTGGTATGACAAAACCGTAATTGAAAGGATGATTGGCCCATAATCACATAAACACATAACAGCCTGGTGCATCCTGTAATTCTTCATACAGCCTTTTTCCAGGTTTGCGGGCATTGACTTTACGGTTATCAGAATCGTTGATCCAGTCCTGCCAGTTCAGCCACCACGATCCTCCATATTGTTCTGTCCCCTCTAGCCACGTTTGAGGATTTGCAGGTAATTTTTTACGTTTGGATAACGTCTTGTTAGTTCTATATCCGTGTTTATTATCTACAGGCGGATTAACAATACCAGCGATATGGCCTGAACCTCCAAGCACAAATTTGACCGGGCCTGAAAGCAATTTGGCACCATCATAGGTTGATTTCCACGGGGTTATATGATCATCTGAAGTGGAGATGAAATAACTGGGTGTGTTGATATTTCTAATATCAATTGCCACATCATGAAGCTTAATACCACCGGGATCTTTGAGCTTGTTTGCAACATACATATTACGCAGATAAAAACTCTGCATCGCAGCCGGTAGTCGAGTATTGTCCGAGTTCCAGTAAAGTAGGTCAAAAGCCATCGGGTCTTTGCCCATAAGGTAGTTATTGATATAAAACGACCAAATCAAATCATTCGAGCGAAGCATGTTGAAAGCACTCGACATACTTTTACCATCCAGAAAGCCCTCTTTTTCCATTTGTTCTTCTAACTTGCTGACTTGTTGTTCATCTATAAACACACCCAAATCACCAGGTTCAGAGAAATCGATTAATGTTGTAAGAAATGTAGCAGCTTTAATGCGTTTATCTTGTTTGACAGCCATATAAGCCAAGCCAGCTGCCAATAACGTACCACCAAGACAATAACCAAGCGCATTGACCTCGTTAATGTTACAGACATTTTCGATTTGATCTAGAGCATCCAGCAAGCCTTCCGACATGTAATGCTCAAAATTTTTATCAGCTAGATCTTTGTTAGGATTAATCCAGGAAATTACAAAGACTGTATGACCTTGGTCAACTAACCATTTGATCATTGAGTTATTTGGCTGCAGATCGAGAATATAATATTTATTAATCCAAGGAGGTATAATGAGTAGCGGACGTTTATAGACTTTTGTCGTTGTTGCTGAATACTGAATCAACTGATGCAAATCATTTTGATAAATCACTTTTCCAGATGTAGTAGCAATATTTTTTCCTGGCTTAAATGCCTTTTTATCAGTCATATTGATTTTTAGTTCACCGTTACCCTGTTGCAAATCTCGAAGGTAATTTTGCATGCCTTTAATCAAATTATTGCCATGGGTATCAATAGTTTCACGCATTACTGTTGGATTAGTGTAGACAAAATTAGTTGGTGACAATGAATCAATGATCTGCCTAGTAAAAAACTGCAGCCTTTTTCTGCTTTTCTCATCCAAATCATTCACAGCTTCTGCTGTTTCCATCATGCAGCGTGAGGCCAATAAATAAGACTGTTTAATATGCCTAAAAAATAAATTTGAATCCCATTCGGGATTGCGAAATCTCCTGTCAGCATTATCGGGTTTGATTATCGGATCACTTTTCTCATTTGTATAAAGATCTAGTGTGGAGTTGTGCCATAGTTTAAATGTATCTGTATAGAACTGAGTTTGTACGGCGATTGCTTTACCGGGCTCCTTCCACAAATTGAAACAGGCTTCCATATAGATTGAATATAAATTCATTCCATTACATCCTACAAAAATAGTTTATTACACTGGGGCATATAGAACTAAAGCCCAGAAAATCCATATAATCATTTTGGTGTTTATTAATCGATACCGAGCAATAATCTAGGTAACCAGAGTGATAATTCTGGAATGAATGTCACTATCAATACCATGGGCAAATGACCGAAAAATAGCAACTTTAGTGTCGGGCCAACATATTGATCTAATGTCAGCTTACTTACTCCTGCTGCCATGTATAACATTGGCGCACAAGGAGGTGATACATTACCCAGACCAAGATTAGTACCTACAATTGCAGCAAAATGAATTGGATGCACACCTATCTCAGTTGCAACAGGTAATAGAATAATAGCCGCCAGCACACTACCTGACACATCATCAACAATCATACCAATTAACAGTAAAATCAAGTTAATAAACAGAAGAATAAGCACTTTATTTTCAGTCAAGGCTACTAACGCCTCAGCAACTTCTTTGGGCACTTGTTGCAAAATCATCGCCCGGCTCATCACAAAAAGGAAAAAAAGTACTGCGATAATTGATCCTGTGGTAATTGCTGCCTTTATGATGGCATCTGGTAAGCTTTTAATTGTGAATCCTTTATATACAAAAAGGCCAACTATTACAGCATAAACCAGCGCTATGGCGGCTGCTTCAGTGGGCGTGGCGATACCTGAGTAAATTGCACCTAAAATAATGATGGGCATTAATAGAGCCCAAAATGCATCAATCCCGCTGGTCCATACTTTTTTTGTTACCATATTAAAGGGTATTTTTTCTTCTACTTGTATAGTGTTAACTTTTCGCAGGAAGATGAAATTTAAAGCAATATATACACATGCTAAAAGTGCGCCTGGAATAACCGTTGAAAGAAACGCCGCGCCTACGGATAACCCTCCTGTTACTGCAAATACAATCATTGGAATTGAGGGTGGTATCATTAAGGCTAAAACTGAAGAACATGCAACAAGTGCAGTAGCATGCCCAGCTGGATACCCTTCCTTAACCATTCTTGGTATCATTATTTGACCAATAGCTGCAATAGCGGCAGATGACGATCCTGATATTGCTCCGAATAGCGCACAGGTTACAATTGTCACTGCGCCAAGACCCCCTTTAACTCTGCCTACGAATGCATTTACAAAATTTAAAAGCCTATCCGATATTCCACCTCTCGCCATAACTGTTCCAGCCAATACAAATAGAGGTAACGCCAAAAGCGCGAAACTGGATGTGGTTTGATATGCATACGGGATTAAAAAAGAAATATCTGCACCAGAGGCATATGCAAAAACTAATGCTCCAATACCAAAAGAAAAGGCTATCGGCATTTCAAGTAATAATAAAATTACAATCAGGGCCATCGATATAGAAAAAATTAACATCTTAGTTACCCCCTTTTTGTTGCATATGGAACTTATAATCAATAATTTGGTTAACAGCCTGCATGATCAAATAAATGATTGTTCCACAAAAGCCAACTATTAATGATGCTGACCACAGCCCTTTTGGCCATCGCATATAAGAACTTAATCGTCCCGTTTGAATTTCGAATAACGCATATCGAATAGCGAAATAACCAAATATTGCACATGCCCCAATACTGAGAACAGTCATAAATAAACGTACAAACCGAATCTTATTTTTGTTTTTAACAATTAAGGATAAAATACCTCCATGTATGTGTTCGCCATTGCGAGTGACATAAACGATTCCGAGAAAATAGGACCACGCTCCAAACAGTAATCCTAATTCTTCTATACCCACAAAAGGCGATTTAAAAACGTAACGAAGTAATACTTGGCCGAACATTAGAAGAGAGAGTGTTACAGCGCAAAATACGATGGCGATATACACAGTTTTTGAAAATACCCTTTCTAGCTTAAGAACAGGATGATCATAGGGAACTAAGTTACCCTCAGGGATTGCTGTTATATGCTCAGGAGGTTCGGGGTTAGACAATTCCGGATCATAAATAAATGAGTCTGCACCAACCGGTTCTCTCGGGTGTTGAGTCGATTTTCTTGACATTTTATTAGCTCCTATCTCGTACTGTGAAATTTGTATCAGGTGCTGTACATAGCACCTGATACAGCGTGTTTAATAGGTATACTGTTATTCGACTCCGGTAATTTCGCGTAGCTTATCCATGGTTTCCTTACCCACTAATTCTTCCATTTCAGGCCATTCCGTCTCGTAAACAATCTTTTTAGCTGCAGATAATTGTTCGTCCGTTAGTTCAACAACGTTAATTCCAGCATCTGCTGCTTTTTGTAGAAATTCATTGCTTTTTGCTTCTGCTTCGTCCCAAGCAGTATTAATCGTATTATCAATCGCTGACTGAAGTGTTGTCCGGCCTTCATGGGATAGGCCTTCCCACCAATTTTTGTTAACAAGCCAAAAGGCTGTTTCAAAATAATCGTTGGTTAGGATATTTGCTTCTAAAACATCTCTGAGCGTATATGTTTCCACTGCTGTTGAAAATGATCTAGCGTCAACAGTACCAAGTTGTAGTGCGGTATGAACTTCTGCTAATGGAATCGGAACAGCTGAAAACCCTAAATTATTGAAGCGATCAACAGCAATTTTTAATCCAGGAACACGAATCTTTAAACCATTACCGTCTGCCGGAAGATCGACCGGGACTTTCCCGACTCCTTTACGAATAACTACCGAGCCGAAGTCAGTAGGAATAAAAGCTACAGCATGAACACCAAGATCGTGAAGCATGTCATTATACACATCGAGCATGGGCGCACCCGGGCCATACAAATTTTTTGCTTCTTCCCAGTTGGATACAATATAACCAAGATAGATTAAATCCAATCGTGCATCAAAATCTGAAGAACCCCATGTTAGTGTCATAGGTACAACACCTTGCATAGATTGTTCAAACAAGGATGTCCAATCTCCAAGATCACCACCCGGGTGATAGGCTACTGACATTCCACTATCATCCCCTAATTCTTCTAAAAAGCGTTCAGACAAGGCATGAAAAACATGATCTGTATTCATGGCATGCGCAAATATGAATTTTTCATCGGCACTAGCAGTTGAATGAATTGTTCCCCATGAAAATAATAGTCCGATAATGCTGCAGTAAGTTGTATATTTCATTGACTTAAACATTGGTAACTCCTTATGTATGTATCTATGGTTAAAATATTAAAGACATCAATTCACTCGATAGTCCGGTAAACTCTCAAAGTTTTGCCCCTTCTCCATTAAGCATGTTTCGTACAGCCGATCCTTCTATATTGCGGTAGGCTATGTTTTCGTTGATTGAAAGGCAGGTGGCCAGCCCAGCAGCATGTCCATAACCAAAGCACTGTGCAGTTACTCGACAAGATGCAAGTGCTTCGTGTTCACTGCTAAGGCAACGACCTGCAGCAATGACATTATTTGCTTCTTCTGGGACTAGAGTGCCGTATGGAACTTCATAATAATCATCTAACAGCCACTCAACATATGGTTTATCTCCAGAATGGAGTTCTATGGGCCAAGGAGAATTAACAATACAATCATCTGACTTATATCGATTTAAAACGTTATCGTTGGTCAGGGTTTCAATACCTTTGATAGTTCTTGTCTGACGTATCCCAATTTCAACACCTGTATCATTGACGTAACTGTGTTCACAGCCTGGTATATTATTTTTTAGAAACTGATGATAGGATCGGACTTGTTCTCTTGCAGTCAGCTCGCCTTCTGTATGATCTACCGGGTCAGTAACATCAAGGTCACGCCCATCTCTGCCGAGAATTCGTGTTGCATTGACCATTAATTCGCCAGGACGAGACGTGTTAAATATCCATATTTTCTTACGTGGCAGATGGTCACTATGTTCGTCGGAAATAAGTTTTTCTACAATCTTAGTTGGGCTGATTGAGTCTTCTCCCCAATAAGAATTAAATTGATCTATGTCCACGCCGCCCATACGAAAAATCATCGTCGGGTTTTGGATAACACCACTCTTACCTTTGCTAGTGGTATATCCCGCACGATAAATTACATCTGCATCTCCACTTGCATCCACGATACGCCTTGCATGAATTGCTGCAATTCCGGATTTAGAATTAACAAGAACTCCTAAAACTTCATGACCATCTTGGATCACGCCAATAACTTGTGTATGAAATAAGATATTGACATTGGCATCCTGCAAAAAACTATCTGCGGTTTCACGCCAGATTAAAGGATCATGGGCCACCGTCCAGGTATGCCCGTATATTATTGGTTCAGTAAGCCCGCCTTTGTCATACAAACGGTTTTTAAAACTATCCGCGAATCCGAATACAACTTGTTCTGGTTTGGCATTTTCGCTTTTTGTAGAAAGATAAAGACCACATACTGTGCCTGATAAACCAGCGACAGCACCACCACCGCAAAAACCATAGCGTTCTACTAATAAAACATTAAAACCATGTCGTCCAACCGTTTCAGCTGCAGCAACCCCCGCTGCACCGCCTCCCACAACAAGAACATCAACGTCACAAAATACGGGATACTTGTGATTTGGCCCATCAATAATTTCATGCTTCCAACTCATATTCATACCTCTATTGCGAGAAATTATTTTGTTTATTCGACATATTCTTCAATGAAAAATGATGGATCCATTAATGGCAAAGGATCGAGGATTTCAACTGGTTTGAAATCCATTTGCCGAAGAATATCTTTTTCAAGATCAACACCGGGTGCAATTTCGATCAAACACAAGCCCCCTTCTTTAACTTTAAAAACGGCTCGTTCTGTAACCACCGTGATATCTTGATTGCGCTTGGTAACACCCTCTTGAACCAAGTACGTAATACTTTGTACTTGCTCCACAAACTTATGTATCTTTCCATCAGTTGTGATGTTTAGTTTTCCATCTTTAACTGATGTGCGTAGTCCAACAGTGGTGAAAGATCCGGTGAAGATGATGCGCTCTGCATTATGGGCAATATTGACAAATCCTCCAGAACCGGGATACGACTTTCCAAATTGACTTACGTTGACAGAACCGCGCTGATCGAATTCAGCAAAAGACAATGAACAAAATTTACACAATCCACCTTCAATTACGTCGAATTGGGAAATTCCATCTAACAGGGCTTCAGGATTCACATTGGCCGAAAACACCCAACCAGGCATTACCACACCACCATATGGACCATGCTCTGTGGTAAAGCAATAATCGTAAAGTTGATCATCATCGAACAATCCTTGTTCGGCCATGACTATTGGAATATCTCCCGATGCACCGAACCCAAAAATCGAAAGCTCGTGCTTACGCACCTCCTGAGCAGCACGTGCAGCAATAATTTTACTTATGCCCGCTTTGGCTTTGGGGAGTTCATTGACGGGTTGTCGCTTTAAACCTAAAAAGTGCGGGTCTACTCGATCAATACCTGTTACAAACCTTTGATCTTCGACAACAACGATTTTGTCAACAAATATACCGGGTAATTTCACATCGCCAACTGCACGAGTACCCAGTTCTACTTTCTTTTCTACTTGGGCAATAACTTGACCGCCACACGCTTTTACCGCAATTGCAATTGCAATGTTTGAAGACAAAAGCGCTTCGTTCTCAAATGATAAGTTACCGTTACTGTCAGCGCTGGTGGCACGAATGATACCGAAATCAAGATCAAAGGTTGGATAAAATAAATAATCTTCACCTTTAAATTTTATTTTCTCAACAAGATCTTCTTCGCAGCAATTGGTAAATTTTCCGCCATCCACATCGGGATCTACGTAGGTGCCAATTCCTGTTTTTGTTAGATAACCCGGACTTTTACGAGCCACTTCTCGTAACCAGTGCATTGAGGCTGCTATGGGCCAGCTGTAACCTTCGACCTCATGGTTATACAACATATTTAATAGATGAGGTTTTTTACCGGTCTCGGGGTGAGCCCCATGTATATATGAGCCGGCAATAATGCGTTTTAGAAGTCCTTTTTTTGCAAGATGATCCATTCCGGGTATATAACCGCCATCACCAGTACCACAAGGTACATACGCCGTCAGTTGGTTTGGACTACCAGCACTATTAAACTGATCTGCTATTGCTTTCAATATTGCGTCAGGTGTAATCCATCCTATTACACCTACTGTCGCAATCGTTGCACTGTTATCAATATCGGCTATTGATTCGTGAAGCGAACAAAACTTAGTCATGAGTATTCCTTATGCTCATTTAGAGAAAAATTTATTCAATGTTTTCTTTGCCGCTTCCTGTTGGCAATGATCATAAAAAAGAGCATTTAATTTTGCATCCTGCGCTTCTGCCGTGCTTAAGGTATCTTCCATACAGAATCGTTTCGTCGCTGAAACGGAAATAGAAGGTAAATTAGCCAATTGCTCTGCAACCTCTTCAGTCTTACTGGATAGTTCGCTTTCAGCTACTACATAATCTGCGAGGCCTAAGTGATAAGCTTCCTCCCCTCTGATGGGTTCATACCCCCAGGCTAATCGTTGGGTTGCACGAGGGGAAAGGCGTGCGCTTAGCGCATGGAATCCCCATGGAGATATCCACCCATTCGGCACCTCAACACATTGAAAATGAGAAGATTGAGTTGCTACGACAACATCACATACCGCAGCCAGAAATGCCCCCCCTCCAATTGCATATCCTTGAACCGATGCGATAACCGGTTTCACCGTGAGTGAAATACGCCGTAGAAAAGCAGCCTTTTCTGCTTCTAAAATACACATTTCCTCAAGTGTCATTCCCCCAAGTTGTTTCAAATCACTTCCAGCACAAAATGATGGATCTGTGGCCTTTATTACAATTGCATTTACACCTTTGGTATTGTCGATAGCGGTAAATGTGTCGTTTAATTGTTCCAGCATTTGCCTGTTCATCGCATTTCGCTTTTCTGGACGATTTAGTGTTATTCGTGCCACTTTTTCGTCTATTTCAAATTTGATCATTCCGTTCCAATCTTCAAGAAGTAAAATTTCAAAGAAATAATTTCTTTAATTTATTGAAGAAAAACTATACAAGTTGGAATTAGTAACTGGTAGTTACAGTCACGTTTAGATATAGTTACAGTTAATAATTCGTGGAAGACGATTCAAATATCACATAAGTGTTCTAGTGAGGATTTTGATATGTACGAAAACATGATTACGATTGACCGTGCTTCTTCAGAAAGCATGCAAAAACAAATCCGGCGTCAATTTGCTATAGCAATCATTAATCGCAATTTGCCCTTACACAAACCACTTCCCTCAATTAGAAAATTAGCAGCAGAATTAAACGTTAGTTTAAATACTTTAATTTTGGCCTATGCCGCACTTAAACAGGATGGATTTATCTTTAGCAAGGATAGATCAGGATACTATATTAATCCGAATATTTATCCTGAATTTGGCGGCTTTGATAAATTTCCTGAACTGATCAGCAAAAAGCGTGAAAATTCGTTTGATTTCAAACGATACTTTAAAAATCATACCTACGACCTGCCTCGAATTACTAAACCTGAGGATTGTCTTGTAAGATTTAAATACCCTTTTATCTGTGGTTTGGTTGATCCCGACCTTTTCCCCATTGCAAACTGGCGTGAATGCCTAAGAGATTCAGTCAATGTTGTAGAGGTTAAGAACTGGGCAGCTGATTTTTCGAACGCTGATGACCCCATGCTTATTGAACAACTTATACAACGCGTTCTTTCCAAAAGAGGTGTGATGGCTCACCCGAGTGAGGTGTTAATTACTGTCGGCGGGCAGCAAGCGCTTTTTATTGCTATCAAAATGTTACTTCGCCGAAAAGGCAAACTTGGAGTCGAGAACCCTGGTTATCCAGATGTTGCCAATATTGCATTAATGGAATCGATATCCGTTAAGCCGTTACCTATCGACAGATATGGGCTGAAGATAACAGAACAACTTCTTGAGTGTAAAAGTATTTTCGTTACTCCTAGTCACCAATTTCCATCAACCGTTACAATGCCATTAAGACGAAGAAAGTCCTTATTGAAACTTAGTCAAAATAATGACATTTTTATTATTGAAGATGATCACGAAGCAGAAATAAGTTTTAACGAAACCCCACCACCTGCTTTGAAGGCATTAGATCAATACGGCAACGTTATTTATACGGGTAGTTTGTCAAAGTCACTGCTGCCAGGATTAAGAATCGGATATATAGTTGCTGATAGTGAATTTATAAAAGAGGCGAAAGCACTTCGGCATCATTTAATAAGGCACCCGGCTGTTAATAATCAACGAAGTGTCGCATTGTTCTTGGAAAGAGGATATTTTGATAGATTCTTATCTCGTTTAACACGAGAATATAAATATCGAAGCAACATTATGAGTGAATCTCTGGACCACTTTCTTCCTCAATGTAGTACTCCCCCTTCTTATGGCGGAGGCAGTTTTTGGGTAAAGCTAAATAAAAAAATTGACACGGAATTACTTCAACAAAAATGCATGCCTGAAGGTGTCTACTTTGAGCCTGGTGTTTCAATGTTCATAGATGATATTAAAAATAATTATTTGCGCCTTGGCTATTCCTCAATAAAAAGTTCGTTAATTAATGAAGGTATTTCAGTATTAGCAAAAAACGTCGATCAATTATTACAATGACACTAAATCTACTTTTTACGGGTATTTAAAGCCCTTGTTAATCTGTTTTAATGGAATTTTGATTGCCCAAATTGACTTGATTCAGATCTACTACTACTACTAGGACATGTTTGCCACTACTGTGTCGAGTGTTTCAGGTTTTCGAATACAGTTTAATTTTATTTTTGTATCATGTTTTTGAGCACTATAAACAGCCACTCGAGGCAAACTGTTATAGTCAAAATGGTTACTAAAATAATAAGCGCCTGTATCATGCACCATTACATAATCATTTTGTTCTAGCTTAGGTAGCGATTTTTCCTTGGTAATTAAATCCGCCGCAAAACAACATGGGCCTGCGACATCGGTCGTGACTGGATTTTCAGTTTTAATTTCACCATCAGATGTAAATCCAGTAACTCTAATCGGCCAGGACTGGGGTAAGAATGCAGTACGAGTAATAATTTGCGCGCCAGCATGAGTAATCGCAATGTGCCGATCGCCAGATTGTTTCGTGTATTCAACACGAGTGAGGATAAATCCATTTTTAGCCGCCACCGCCCGGCCAAACTCTGTTTTAACCTGATACTTGTCAGTGAATAATAGAGGAACCTCTTGCTTCAATAAATCAGCATATTCAGAGAAAGTCGGCTTGATTTCATCTGAGGAAAAATTGACAGGTAAGCCGCCACCTATATCAATTCGTGTGATTTGTTGCTGCCCAACACTGTCATTAATTCTCTCAGCCAATTCCGTTATCACTTTAATCCCCTTGGCCATTAACTCTAAGGGGCAACCCTGAGAACCAGTATGAGTGTGAATCGACCTCAACCAGGGGCGTTGTTTATAAATCTCAATTAATTGCTGGTAATTATTTCCATCAGCTAATGGATAACCGAATTTTGAAGTCTGAGTAGCTGTGCTGGTTGAACTAATACCACCTGAACCGATTTGAGGATTTACTCTAAAACCAACAAACGATTTTGTATCCGGAAACCCTTTTATCAACTCATCAAGCCGGGCTAATTCTTGGAGATTATCGATATTGAGAGAAATATTTTGACTCAAGCAAACGCGTAAATCAGCTTGGGTCTTAGCCGGTGAGTCAAAAATAATATCATTAATATCAAAATCTGCTTTTAGAGCTAAAGTCAATTCGCCAGGGCTTGCAACTTCTGCTCCCATGCCCGATTCCTTAAGCTTCTTGAGTACCGACAGCAAACCATTCGCTTTGACTGCAAACGTATGTTTAAAGTTATCAGGAAATGCTTCAAGCAGCTGTTTAACAGTTAATTCAAGCCCATCAAAATCCATCACCCCGATTGCTGTTAACTCGGGAGTTACAATTTCATCGACTAGTAACTGATTTAATATTTGATGATGAAAACTCAATTTATTGGCCCTCTTTCGCGTTGATTGTCTGCATGAATAATAACACTGTATTTTTGTTTATCTCAAAAGTAAATGGAGAGCTGCTAAGCCCTCCATTTACTAAAATAATTTTAAAATAGTTGTCTTACAGCCAGCCTCTTTCTTTGTAGTAGCGAGCAGCACCATCATGCAAAGGTGCAGATAAATTATTAACAATCATGTCTTCTTCTTTCAGGTTAGCAAAAGCCGGATGAAGTTTTTTAAAGCGATCAAAATTATCGAATACAGCTTTGACGATTTGATAAATGGTTTCTTCATCGGTATTAGTCGATGACACAAATGTGGCGCCTACACCAAACGTTTCTGTATCAGTATCAGTACCGTTGTACATACCGCCAGGAATGATGGCTTTGGCGTAATAATCGTTCTCACTAGCTAGTGTATCCACTTCTGCTCCAGTGACCGGAATCAACTTTGCATCGCACGATGTGGTCGCTTCTTTGATCGTTCCACTTGGATGCCCGACGGTAAAAACGATGGCATCAACGTTGTTATCGCACATCGCTGCAGCTTGCTCAGCAGACTTTAATTCCGCTGCCAACGAAAAATCATCCTTAGTCCAGCCCAACGCATTCATCACTACTTCCATAGTGCCGCGTGAACCGGAACCCGGATTACCGATATTGACTCGCTTGCCTTTTAAATCGGCAAACGTTTCGATGCCGGAATCCGCTCGTGCTACAACAGTGAAAGGCTCTGGGTGAACCGAAAATACGGCACGGAGATCACCATTGGCGCCTTGATCTTCAAATTTACTCGTCCCATTATAAGCATGATACTGCCAGTCTGACTGAGCTACACCCATATCCATCTCACCGACCTTAATCGCATTCAGATTGGCGACTGATCCACCTGTCGAAGGCGCTGTGCATTTAATATTGTGCTCTTCCCCACCACGGTTGACTAATTTACAAATAGATTGACCAACGGCGTAATAAACCCCAGTTTGGCCACCGGTTCCGATGGTCACGAATGTTTCTGCCTGAGTGGTTCCGGTGCATAAGACACCGGCTGTTACCGCTGCAATTGCCAAACGTTTCATTTTATTTACCTCATTTTTACTTGAAAGTTAAAGATCTGGATAGGATCAAACCAACCCTATCCAGAGTTCATCAGGAGGATGAACAAATCATAAACCCATGGCCACGCCGTCCCTGCGTGGGTCAGCACCGCCCAGCAATTTAGCTCTACGGCTTCGATGGTTAACCTCGATTGCGGTTAAACCACTTCGTAATCGACCTGATCGCAGACAGGGGTGTCCCAGTCCGCTTAAAGCTGTTTCAAAATCGGCTGCGCTGGTGTTTTCTTCAAGCTCTGAGCGTGCACCGATTTCTCCTGCACAGTTGCTGGTCAAGCCCTGCCCGCTAAAGTGGCCTTGATTTATAGCATTTTGAGGATCCAGACCATGTAATATGACTCCCATGATTGTTTGGGCTACATAATCAGGAATAGGACCACCACCGGCTGCACCAACAACCAGTTTTAAACGGCCTTTTCTATCGAACACCAGTGTCGGTGCCGTTGAAGTGCGGGCTTTTTTCATTGACTCCATAATATTGACAGGTTTACCAGGGGAAATTGAATCGAGGCGAGTGAAGTTTGATTGAACATTATTCAGCGCAATACCCCTAGCCTCCATTTGTGAACCAAAAGTAGTATTGTTTGTTGTGGTCATGGACAAAGCGTTGCCATACCTGTCGACTATAGAGATATGACTGGTCATATCATTATCTTCGGTTAAGTCGTTAGCGTTGTGGTAGTAAGGATAATCATAGCCGTAGCCATAATCGTAATATTGGTGCTGACGACGCTTACGCTTAATTTTCTTTCCACGAGGTGGATTGCCAAACACAATAGGATTGACTGAACTAAATGGAGAGAATAGTTCAAATCTTGATTTTAAATACTGTTTATCCAACAAGCCATTAACTGGAATATAGTTGTAGTCCGGGTCTCCAATGTACTCACGACGATCCCATTGTGTCAGGCGGCTTGATTCTATTGCCAGGTGATAGTATTCAGCTGAATTGGGCGACATCCACTTTATTCCACCACGCTCCATAAGTTTAAGCATATAAATCACAGCTGTACCGCCGAATGCAGGCGGCGCGGAACTACAGATTGTATGCCCGAACACAGTATCACAAATAGGATCGCGCTCGCGTGCTTCATAATTTGCAAAATCGTCAAGCGTCATCAGGCTTGGAATCATTGCCGGTCCGTTCGCATCGTGAGCTGGCTTACATTGACCTTGTGTGATTCGATCTAGGATTGCTGGTGCGATAGTGCCTTGAGGGTCATAAAAAGCATCTGCCCCACCATCACGCACTTCTCTTAATACTTGAGCTAACTCTGGATTAAATAAGGTCGTCCCAACCGGTTTAGGCGTATCTCCGTCACAATAGCGATTACGCAAATCAGTATATTGACAGCGCTCCAATCCTCGAGTGCTCTCACCCAAAACAGTATTCATATACTGAGGCATTGGAAAACCACCTTCGGCCAGCACGATGCTTTCCTCAAACAATTCGTTCCAGTTTTTATTTCCGTGTAATTGATGAACTAAATCCAACACTTTGACCGTTCCCGGCACACCAAAGGCTCTGCCGGTAACTTCGACTGCGCTGGTAAATGCATCCACTCCGCAGTTCAATACATCTTCTTCAGTTGCTGTTCTTAATCCATCTGTGACAGCAGCCGGTGCCCTTGATAGCCCTTCATAAAAGTGCACCCGTTTATTGGCTTTATCCCAATAGGTAATAATGCTACCGCCGGCAAGGCCTGATGCTTCCGGCTCAACCACTGTTAATGTAGCTTGCACTGCCACTGCGGCATCAATAGCTGTTCCACCATTTGCCAAAACTTCACAGCCCGCTTCAGTAGCCAGCGGATGGGCGGCTGATACCATAAAGTTTTTAGCTTTAACCGGGTTAGTTCGCGTGGGATCAGCACTGTCACTGCAAGCTGAACCATAAGAAACCTGGCTTGTAAACCCAATGGCCAAAGCTATTGCAATTGATAATGATTTCAAGTTACTACTTGACATAAATTATTTCTCCTTGATGTGTTTAAAAAAGGGGTCAGAAGCTGAGGAACCTGGGTCTAAGCCCAGGTTCATGAGTAATGTTTAGTAAGCAAACCTACATTGACTACGCTGACGGTACCAATAAGGAAAATAATGCGGCATTTCGATATCTTCACAGCGTACGGACACAACACTTCCGATTCGTCTTTTATCAGCTCCCCCTATATATTCACGCTTACCCTTTCGGTAATACGAATATCTTGAGTATTTGGGTTTATCAAGCACTACGGCCTGCACGGCACCGATAGCATTGCCGACAATACCCGGGACTAACGGCTCTCGAAATGTATGACCCAAAGCGATTAACTCATCGAGTACATCGTCATCGAAACCTAATTCACGGCGGGTCGAACCATTTGCACTTGTCTGAGCAATACGTGGTGCATCGATCGCTTCTTGAATAGGCATGTTGTGATCAATCAGGTTAATAGCGATATTGGCAACCGTATCGATAATAGTTGATCCACCGGGCGACCCAAAAGCAGCCACCGGTTTGCCGCGACTAAAAATAATTGTAGGTGCCATGCTGCTGCGTGGACGTTTACCAGGAGCCAAATCATTGGCGCCCGGATTAAAATTATCCGGGTCAGGGTTCGCAGTGGGTACCCGATTAAAGTCGGTCAATTCATTATTCAGCATAAAACCATAACCAGGCACCATCAAGCCCGTACCCCAACTGGACTCGATAGTGCTGGTATAAGTAACAATATTCCCCCACTGATCAGCAATGGTGAAATGGGTTGTATTGACGCCCTCCTCATCAGGTAAATTGCTTGCTAACAAATCTTCAGCAACTTGCTGGTTATAGTCAGGATCAAAGGGTCGTGGATCATCAGCGACTACATCAGCCTGGCGCGAATCCGGGTTGATTAACGCGCTTCTCATGGCAATATAGTCATCATTCAAAAGTCCTGACTTGGGAACGGGTACAAAGTCTTCATCACCCATCCAAACCGCGCGGTCAGCAAAAGCCAGGCGCATCGCTTCAATCATGACGTTAAGCGTTCGAGTATCACCAAGTCCAAATCCTTGCGACTCGTCACCCATGGGAAATCGTTCCAATAATTTGAGAATTTGGAGCACGGTCAAGCCGCCTGATGAAGGTGGCGGCATTCCCGCTATCTTAAAACCGCGATAATCATCATAAACAGGTTTGCGTATAACAACATTATAGTCCAACAGATCCTGCAATGTCATTCTACCCACACCGTCAGGATTGGTGGATCGAGTAGCTAATTGTGTATCGACAATCGCTTGTGAAATCGGACCGTCATAAAAAACGTCAATACCCTGCGCAGCTATCATTTTAAAGGTATTAGCCAAATCAGATTGAATCACTAAATCGCCTGCTACAATTGGCACTCCGCCAGGCACAAATATTTTCCTGGCTTCATCATAGGCGGGGTCCCCGGGCTCGTAGGTTAATCGGCTGCTTAATACACCCTCGGCAAGCCTGGCACTAGCCCGAAAACCATTTTCAGCCAGGTCGATTGCTGGCGCTAACGTTTCTGCCAAAGTTTTTGACCCCCAACGTTGTAAAGCAGTGGCGACACCTTTAAGTGTTCCTGGTACCCCAACAGCGTAGCCACTGGAAGCACGTGTAGAAAAACTAGGCTGGCTGACAAACATGTCAGGCGTAACAGCGGCTGGAGCCTTTTCCCGGGACTCAACAATAAATGTTTTACGGCTTTTTGCATGATAAATCATCATAAAACCACCGCCACCAATACCTGATGACTGTGGCTCAACAACATTAAGCGCAAAAGAAACAGCCGCGGCTGCGTCGAATGCATTACCACCGGTTCGAAGCATTTCTGCCCCAGCCTGTGCAGCGAGTGGTTCCGTAGTGGTAACAATGCCACCAAAAACACCCGGCACACCTAGTGTTTGAAACCGGTGATGTGCTTGTGCCGGATTCTGTCCTATAAAGAAAATTAAAAATGATATGGATAGCATCCAAAAATAACTAAAAAGGCGGGATTGAAAATTAATCATCTATTTCTCCTTTGTTTGTGCGGTTTTGTTAAATTAAATTAACTTTTTTAATTTATAATAAATTTGTAATAACGGTGATGCTAATTTTGGCAACAATGTTTACAAATTTGCATAACATGTTTTTTAGCCGTTAAAAATGTAACCGGTCATTATAAAATCTTACTAACTACAATTTGAGTGGCTTTACACACTACAAGGAGAGAATATGGAAATAAAATGGCTTGAAGATTTTATCTGTCTTTATCAACTCAGAAGTTTTAGACGGTCAGCTAACCAACGTGCTGTTTCTCAATCAGCATTTAGCCGCAGGATAAAAGCATTAGAACAATGGATTGGAGCCGATCTGATTGATCGGAGCTGTTATCCTGTTGAATTAACTCAAGCCGGTCATGATTTTATTGAAACAGCTAAGCAAATCACCAGCACAGCTTACCAGGCCAAAGTTGATGCCTCCTCCATGCATCGAGAATCAACTGACAGGTTAATAATCGCCACCCATCCATCACTAGCCGTTTCGTTTGTACCTCAATTTTTAAAAAATCTAAATTGGCCGAAGATACGACCGATTTATAAAATCAGAAATGATCTTAAAACGGCTGAAGATTATTTGATCTCACTGGAACACGGCACCTGTGATTATTTAATTTGTTACCAGCATCCAATTTTGAATTTTCAACCTGAACCCGAATTGTTTATTAGTAAAAAAATAAAGCAAGAAACCTTATTGCCAGTTGTTTCATCGAGTATAAGCAAATCAATTTTAAAAAAAGAAATCCCTTTAGTTCAATATTCGGCTTACACAAACTTAGGGAAAATCGTTAGCCATTCAACCAAAAATAATACACATTCGCATCGCTTTAAAATCGTTGCCGAGGCATCCGTTGCAGAAACCATTAAAGCGATGGTCATGAACGGTCACGGACTTGCCTGGTTACCGGAATCTTATATTGCTAAAGAACTCAATGATGGGCTTTTAACAGTCATGGATGAATTCGGCAAAATCAAAATTAATATTCAGTTGATTTGCTACAAATCACCGAACAATGAAATCAAATTTCTTTGGGATCAACTAGATTAGACGCATTTAACCTACCTTGGCAAATCTATGGGCGTAAGTTTGAGGATGGGCTGGGTTCTGAAGTTTTCAAGTACCTGGCAATTACCACTGCAATATCTAAAGTAGGATTCTATCTAATAAAGATAATTGTTTAATTCGGCCAAAAACACTATGCTATTTTTATGATTATAGAAGTAAGCATGAGGCCAGCCACGAGTTTAAAGCTGTTATGCGATGTTGCTGTGGAATTTGGTGTCGATCCGAATGCGTGTTTAGAGAATACAGGCATCGATATTAATGAGTTGAATACACCCACAGCGCAATCTTCTATTAGACAAGAGATACAGGCGATTGAAAATTTTGTACGACTGGCACCAACAACTGTGGGCTTAGGTGTTGCAGTTGGGGAAAGGATGCATGTACATGCTTTCGGTATCTGGGGATTTGCGATCCTGACTAGTCCAACACTCCGATCTGCTATCAATACATCCATCGAGTATGTAAAGTTGTCCTTCGTCATTGCTGATATGGTTCTTAAGGAACGCGGAACAACAGCACGTCTTGAGTTTGATATGACTGGACTACCGGCGACGACGCATCGATTTATTCTAGAACGCCATTGTGTTGTTGCTATGACATTCATTAAGGAACTCATCCAGGAGCAAGATTTTCAGGATTTGAAAATTGAAACGATAGATGATGATCCTGCCTATGTGCAGAGCTTGTCAATGTTAATCGGAACCCAAGTTGTAGGAACTATGCCTGGGCATGCACTGACATTCCCATCTGTAATACTCGATGATCCCCTACCTAAATCAGACCCCGCTACTCTTCAATATTGCCTGGATCAGTGTAAAGCCCAGTTAGAGCAAGTCGTCGGCGCATTATCACCCTGGTCTCAAAAAGTACATAATATGGTTGTTGACAATATTGGATCAGAACAAAAAATCCATGAAGTTGCTGATAAGTTAGCGGTGACCGAACGTACGTTACGCCGTAGATTAGCAGACGAAGGTACCAGTTTTCGTGACTTATATACAAATGTACGCATGACACTTGCCCACGAATTGCTGGATGTTACAGGGCTTAACGTAGAAACCGTTGCCTGGCGCGTGGGTTACTCTGAACCAGCGAGTTTTGTACGTGCCTTTTCAAAAAAATTCGGAAAGACCCCGGGTGAAATCAGAAAAGCAAAAAAACTTTAAAATATAAGGTTAATTTAGTAGATCTTTTCACCATTCATGACGCAACCCTCTGGTATCTCACTCGTATCAACCATCACCTCGTTTAGCTGTAATCCCGTGTAGATGTGAATGGAGTGCCTTATCTGCATAATAAGTGATTTCTTCTGATTAGGTGTTGGTTGATTAACAATGTTACCGAACAGGAATATACCCTTGCCGTTCAAGAGTTGCTCAGGAACATCTTCGAAAAAAAAGACATGCACTAACGAAGGTACTGTGCCCAGAATTCGACAATGGATGTTCGTAATATCATTGGCAATTTTTGTTTTGGCTACTTCCGATATTGTGCCTTTAACCGAGCTACACAAATAAAGTGACATATTAATTTCCTTGTACTAATGTGCTTGACGGATAGCGACCGTAACTTCATTACAAGATCGCCCTGCTCCATTCATGCAGATATTGTGCAATTCTTTGAGTAATAAAGTACGCTCACTTTGATCCAATGATCGACATGATTGTAATGAGGTTATGAGTGAGGTCGAGGGTTGGGCAGCAGTGAATCCGCTGCCCGTTGGCACTTCGATCCAATCAATATCTGCGTCCTCAGAAAAGAGGCGCTGTGTAAAATCACAGATTTCAAATTTGAGCTTGAGTTCACGGTATTTAGAAATTTGCCCCTTTTGGACAATACACATAACTGGGATCATTGGTTTTTCCTTCAGGGCATTGTTTGTTTTGCACCTAAGCAAACGTAACATCACGGCTGCCTGAGGAAACCGATTCGAGAATCGTTTCTACGTGATTACGATTCATCACTCGAGGTACTGCATAGGAAGTTCTCGCTTCAGCAAGTGCATCTTTGGCGATTGAACGGTAATCCTGAGGTTGTAGGTCATTAAGATTGACGGGGATGTCAACCATTTCAGCTAATGCATCAACGCGTGCGATAAACCGATCGGATAAATCAGTGGCGCTCAAATTGTAAGTTTCATCACTATCACTCAGCATCCGTTCTAATGAAGCGAAACGTTCGGCACAAGTCGTTTTATTGAATCGCAGCACACGGGGTAATAAAATCGCGTTCGCCAGGCCATGTGGTGTGTTGTAGTGTGCACTGATTTGGTGCGAGATGGCATGAACATAACCGAGGCTTGCTTTGGTGAACGCACAACCAGCAAGGAACGAACCCAGGGCCACCATCTCTCTCGCGTGTTCGTCCGAGCCGTTTGCATAGGCTGTTGGCAGGAACTCAAATAGCAGCTTGATGGCCATCGCTGCATCACGGTCGGTATCGGCAAATCGGTTACGTGATGTATATGCTTCGATGGCATGCGTTAGTGCATCCATGCCGGTTGCAGCGGTCATTGGCGCCGGTAAGGACTTTAATAAACCGGTATCAAAAGCCGTTGCAATGGGGATGTATTTGGGGTCCACAAAGAACTTTTTCTTGTGAGTTTGAGTATCCGAAATAACTGCAGCATTGGTGGCTTCAGAGCCGGTCCCGGATGTCGTTGGTACAACGTAGAACGGCAACAGTGGACGGTCAACTTTTAGGATTCCCGTCAGTTGGGTTAATGTTTTGTGACTGGTGCTTGCGCTGGCGATGACCTTTGCGGCATCAATCGCAGAACCACCGCCAACGGCAAATACGGCATCACAACTGTTTTCTCGACTGGCTTTGAGGCCGGCTTCCACCACGGCAAAGGTCGGGTTCGGGATAATGCCATCAAAGATAGTGACTGTGCAGCCTTCGTTTTCTAAAAACGAAATCAGCTCATTAAGCATTCCGTTCTTAAGTAGAAAACTGTCAGTGACTAATAGCGGCCGTTTTTGACCGCTGCGGATCATCAAATCCGCTAATTTCTGGGCCGCACCGGCACCTGAAAATACTAACGGTTTTTGTGGTGCATAGAACGTTGAAAGTGCGCGAAGTGCAATGGTTATGGCTGTGTTAAACATCGTGGTTTTCTCAAAGTTTAATTTTCATCTGTATTAAAAATTGGGTGATTAAACGTTTCTGATCATCTACCCTGTCCTGGATATAAGGCGTGTAGATGGCCAGAGTTGATCGCCACTCGTCTAAGCTTTCTTAAAGCGGCGTAATTGAAAATTGATAAATAAGTTGTAATACTTATTGCCCCAGGGTGCTGAGATGAGACTATTGCCATCAAAGCGCCCTTTTCGTACTACACCTTTAGCCTTGGAGAAGTTTAAAAACCCTTCCTTGCCGTGATAATGACCCATGCCAGAGGGTCCGACACCACCAAAAGGCATGTCATCCACCATCGTATGGGTCATCACTTCATTAATGCAGACACCACCAGAATGAGTCTCTTCAAGAATTTTTTCTGCACGTCCTTTATCCCAATCAAAGTAATACAGCGCTAATGGGCGATCACGATCATTCACATAGGCAATCGCTTCATCCAAGGTATCGTAAGGCACGATTGGCAAAATTGGCCCGAAGATCTCTTCCTTCATGACACGCATATTGCCTGCAACATTCGTAACGATGTGCATCGGTAATTTTCGGCTACCTGCAAACGTTTCATTGGCTGGGTTGATGGTCACCACCTTTGCTCCCTTTTCCTGTGCATCTTGAATATTGTCGAGCAAACGTTCGCGTTGACGTTCTGTGATAATCGAGGTGTAGTCCGGATTTCTCTCAAGTGATGGATAATGCTTGGTAAAGCTGTTAATAAACGCATCGACAAAGGCATTAACCTTTGCGTGCGGAACCATAATGTAGTCGGGTGAAACACAGACTTGACCAGCGTTTAAGCCTTTGCCAAACGCGATACGTTTTGCCGCTTCCTCGATGGGGAAGCTTTCATGAATTATCGCAGGTGACTTGCCGCCTAACTCGAGCGTCACTGGAGTCAGGTTGTCGGCTGCTGCATGCATAACAATACGGCCAACCTGGGTGGAACCGGTAAAGACCAAATGATCGAACGGTAATTTGGTAAATTCTGTAGCAACTTCAACGCCACCATTGACGACGATGGCTTCTTCATCTGAAAAATGCTTGGAAATCATTTCTTTAAGAAGCTCACCGGTTTTAGGCGCGAATTCAGAGGTTTTCATCATGGCGCGGTTACCAGCCGCAAAGGCACCCGCGAGGGGTGACAAGCCCAAAAATACAGGAAAGTTCCAAGGCACCACGATGCCTATAACACCCAGCGGCTGATAATGAACCTTTGTTTTTGCACCGAACAACATTAAAGGCGTATGGCGAGTCGACTGCTTCATCCATTTGCGTAGGTGTTTCTTGTTGTATTGAATACCTTCGAGTACGGGTAGCAACTCAATCATCAGGGTTTCAGCACCAGCACGGCCATTAAAGTCCTGGTCGACAGCTTCTATCAATCGATCCTTGTATTCAAGGATAGCAGTGTGCAGACGGTCAAGGCGATCGATACGCTCTTTCGCTGACGGCGCGGGGTGGCGTTTGTATGCTGCCCTTATCTTGGTTAAGGATGCACGCAGTTCGTTTTCGATATGGTTGATTTCGATGGTATTTAGAGCGGACAAGTTGATCTCCTATGGATTTAGGTTTGCTCATGATTCTGAGTAACTGTTGCTCAGAATATGATTGCAGTTTGACAGGAAATCGATTGCCCTTACATGTCGATCACGGACAACCTATTGATAATTTCGGACACTTTCAAATTTGGTTATCAAGTTTAGTACTTTGCCAGAATGAGACGTGGCAGTAGCCAGGACAAGCCAGCATCCCATACAAAATAAAATGGACTGGGTGTGAAGGAACGATCAGGAATATTAGCAATAAACTTAGCTAAAGAACCTGTTCAAATGGGTGTATTGAGAACCCGGACCAAAGAACCTTATAAACCATCTACCTATTGAATTCTAGTACTATTTATCTCAGTTATATCCAAAGCTGTCATTTACCGATTGAAATTGAATTGAGGCAATCGAAGCTCTACTGGAGAGGATTGAATAAGTGATGTGTTGGTCATTGCATGAGGAATAATAGTGTCAATCATTTTTTCCAGTTCTATAGGTGATTCAACGTGCGCCTTAGCAATGAAGCAGTCTTCACCGGTAACACGATCGCACTCAACAATTTGTGGTATCTTTTTTAATATTTCTGTAACACGATTATGTTTGCCAGGTACTGGTTTAATGCGAAGCCATACTGATAAAGGTAGCCCTATAGCTTCTGGATTTACACTGATCGTGAAGCCATTTATTACCCCAGCCTCCTCCATTCGTTTAATACGTTCATTGACGCTTGGTGCCGACAGCCCTACTAATCTAGCTAAATCAGTGTTACTGATTCGGGAATTTTCTATCAAAGCATTTAAGATCTTTTGATCGACTTTATCAATTTTGCCTTTTACATATTTAAGGCGTTTCATACAATATTATTTAATAAATAAGGAATTATCTAAAATATAGCATGTAGTAAGCATGTATAAAAATCATAAATGCCTTCATAATGAATGTTCATTTCTTTATTTTTAGATTAAGGACACGAAAAAAGTATCTTTTAATAAAGCTGCTAATTCAGTACCGCCGCATGCCTGGTTTGTTGTTAGTGCAATTTTCCACTATCTCGGCCCTGCCTTTGCGGTTCTCCTTTTCCCCTCGATAGGCGTACTAGGTGTGGCTTGGTTTCGCATTGCATCAGCAGCATTGATATTCGCGCCTTTTACCAAACCCTGGGTCACATTTCGGCAAGCTGATCGAAAAACCAGAATGCTCTTGATCGGTTTGGGAGTTTGCCTAGCGATCATGAACACCTCATTTTATCTTGCCTTAGACCGATTACCTATGAGCTTAGTCGCAGCAATGGAGTTCATCGGCACGATTGGTATTGCACTCTACGGATTGCGCACAGGTAGAAATTTTCTTGCGCTACTCTTAGCAGTTGTTGGTGTTTTCCTTTTAATCGATGTGAAATGGTCTACAGACTTAATAGGATTATTCTGGGCAGCACTCAATGCGGCATTGTTCGCCGGATATATTATTCTTGGTCATAAGGTTGCTGAAAGAGGAGCCAGTGGTGGCGTCGAACGTCTTGGTGCTGCAATGATGATTGCATTCATCATGCTCATGCCGATTGGATTTATTCAGGCTTTAGAGGCATTTGGAGTTTTAAATTTGGTACTGGCGGGGATTGGCGTCGGTATATGTTCTTCAGTCATTCCCTATATTTGTGATCAGATGGCGATGTCACGATTGCCACGTTCATCATTCGCATTGTTGCTGGCATTATTACCAGCCACTGCCACAATCATCGCGGTTATCGTTTTAGCACAAATTCCATCGCTTCAAGATATCACGGGTATATTACTTGTAATGATTGGGGTTGCTGTCCACAAGCCCGCCAATGTTTAACTAAATATCTTAGTCGAGTACTAACCTGGGTGTTATGAACGTGACTTTCAATAAATTTGATTCTGCTTATGAACCGTATATTTCCAGATTAATCATACACAACCCTTTACACTTCAGTTATTTTGTTAAACGTTCTCACTTACAAATTGACGTTTAAGCTAGTGTAAAAATGTGTAGATTTCATGGTAGCGAGTTTTTGAATCCTGCAGAGCTTGATAATGGGTGAACAGCTCGCGGATAGATCCGGCAAGATCTTTGTATGAAGTTAGTGATGCAACCAGAGCGCCCAGCGTTAATTTATTCTCTATAACCAGATAACCACCAATGGTAAAAAAGAAAAACGGCGTCAAATTCATGATGAAGTTATTCAATGATTTCATCAGATATTTGATTTTGTAAATCCTCATACGAAGACTATGTAAGTTGTTAAATAGCTGGCTGAATACTTGCGTTTCTACAGATTTTGTTTTTTTATTTGAATCAAGTTTATTCGACAATTCACGCATAGTGAGTACACGTTGTCTAACCAATTTATTAATTTTCCGCTGAAATCTTGGAATAATTAAAATCTGTATAGGAAGCAGTGTAATCGCAGCAGCCCCTAGAATGGGATTTTGCACCATCATGAATATAATGATAGTCACTACTGTACCGCCCTGTAAGAGGGGCACTGTAAATGAATCACCTGAAAACCCACAAACAGGCTCAACCTCCTGGATGATGACGGGAATTAGATTTTGATCGGAATCCTTCGATTCACGATGTTTTTTGAAGGCATACATGCGTAAACGTCGGGTCAAAAATTCAGCCACACTACCTTTGTAATAATTCAGCAAAAACTTAATCAGACTGTTAAGGAGTAAAACAATTAAATAAAAGCCGCATAAAAGCAACAAGTAGTCTATTTGGTTTAAAGGAATGAAAAATTGATACGATGAGAAATTATCTGTACTGATAGCGTTGTTGATAATTTGTTTAGGCAACTCGAGACTCGCATAAGTAATTGGTAACGTTAGCAATGCAGCTAAACTCAACAAGAGCTGTTTTCTCGAAGAATACTGGGTTATAAATCTAAACAGACTATTAGGAATAAGAGGTAATGTTGGGTCACCGGCTGTTTGCAGTCGCCTGGACGAGTGAACGATGTAAGCAATATATAACCGATACAATGACCAAATAAATATACCCAGGAAAAGTGCCGGCATCATGACCAGTACTACATGCACAATCAGATGCAACCATAAATGATCATGGTCAAAAAACTTCGACGTAATCGTATGACTCCAACTATGCCAAGCTAGAAAATCCACAGTAATACTATTCTTAAACCAATAATTCTCAGAGTACTTTGATGCTACCAACCATGCCTGACTGGTAATGCCCCGGCACATTGCAGGCAAATTCTAAGTCATCTGATTTGGCAAATGTCCAGGTTAGTTCTCCTGCTTCACCAGGGTTAAGCAGTAGACTATTGGCATGATCGTGATCGCCACCATGACCTTTATCTGTCATGCTCATATGACCCGAACTGATATGATTTAGCATCTCATCCTGGTGCTGGATATGCATATCCGTTGTGGCAATAGTGAACTCATGGATTTGTTGGCCTTCATTTTTAATTTTGAAGCGGATGGTTTCTCCTGCCTTAGTCTCAAGTGCAGGTAAATCATACTTATTATCGGTCATGATAATTTCAATCGTCCGATCAGCATTCTCTGAGTTACCTTCCTCACCAAACACATAACCATGGTGATCAGTGTCGTGTTTTGCTTCACCGTGATCATGTTCATGATCGTGGGAATGATCATCAGTGCCTGCTGCACAAGCTGATACAGAAAGGGTGAGCAAAATAATTTTAAACAAGAGCTTCATTTAATTTCTCCGTTTGAGTTGATTCTGTTGATATTGAACTGACTAGTTGTTTACGACGCCATAACATGTAAACTGCAGGTAAGATCAATAGGGTAAGTATCACTGCACTAATCATCCCTCCTACCATGGGTGCAGCTATACGACTCATGACTTCTGAACCTGTACCTGTTGCGAATAAAATGGGAAGTAATCCCCCGATAATGGCTGCTGCTGTCATCATCACTGGACGTACCCTCATTCCCGCTCCTTCTAAGACAGCATTTTGTAAATCATCCAGACTTGGAGCTTTATTATTTTCAGTACAGTTCTGCTTCAATCTCATGTAAGCCTGATTAAGGTAGACCAGCATGATAACGCCTATCTCCACCGCTACGCCTGCCAATGCGATAAATCCAACGCCTACAGCAACAGAAAAGTTATATTCCAACAAATACATCAGCCATATACTTCCGACCATAGCAAAAGGCAGTGTTCCCATGATGATGGCAACCTCAGCAAAACTTTTGAAATTCATAAATAACAACACAACAATGATGGCCAAGGTCAGTGGTACAACGTAATTCAATTTTTCTTTTGCGCGTAGCATGTACTCATATTGGCCTGACCAGTTGATTGAATAGCCTGGCAACAGCTCCAATTCATCCCTGACAGCTTGTTGCGCCTGTTTGACATAGCTTCCAATATCAACATTTTCGATATCTACAAATGTCCAGCCGTTAATACGGGCATTTTCGCTTTTAATGCCCGGAGGACCATCTTCAATAAACACTTCAGCCACATCCGCCAGGGAAATTCGTTGGCCGGAAGGTGTCACAATCGGAAGGTTAGAAAGCTGCTCTGGTGAATCACGATAATCTTGCGGGTATCGAAGGTTTACCGGGTATCGCTCTAATCCCTCGATACTCGTTGTGACATTAATACCGCCAATAGCAGTCGCTACAATTCGTTGTATATCGGCAATATTAAGTCCATAGCGCGCTGCTTTATCCCGCTTTATATCAACTTTGATGTATCGACCGCCGGCCACGCGCTCTGAATAAACAGAAGCCGTTCCCGGAACATCATTAAGAATCGTTTCTAATTGTTGTCCAATCTTTTGTATTTCTCCAAGATCCGGCCCCGCAACTTTAATGCCCACAGGGGTTTTAATGCCTGTTGCAAGCATGTCTATTCGGGTTTTAATGGGCATGACCCAGGCATTGGTCAACCCGGGGATGCTGACTAACTTATCCAATTCTTGTTTGAGCTCATCCGTTGTCATTCCTGCACGCCATTGGTCCCGAGGTTTGAGTTGGATGAATGTTTCAATCATGGTTAAAGGAGCCGGGTCGGTGGCCGTTTCAGCTCGCCCAATTTTTCCGAACACTTCATCTACTTCCGGAACAGTGCGGATTAGTTTGTCGGTTTGTTGCAATAATTCACGTGCTTTACCGATTGAAATTCCGGGGTAAGTGGTCGGCATATACATTAAATCGCCTTCGTCCAATGGTGGAATAAACTCCGAGCCAATTTTATTTACCGGCCAGAATCCTACTATTGCGATCAGCACAGCGCATAAAATGGCAATCTTTGGGAATCGCAGGATTACTTTAAGCACCGGCATATAAAGCGCTGTTAATAATCGGTTAATAGGGTTTTTATGTTCTGGAAGAATTCGGCCACGAATAAAATAACCCATTAGTATCGGAACAAGTGTCACTGCAAGTGCCGCAGCGGC
The DNA here is from genome assembly GCA_028284225.1 of Arenicellales bacterium. Taxonomy (GTDB): domain Bacteria; phylum Pseudomonadota; class Gammaproteobacteria; order Arenicellales; family JAHEKD01; genus JAHEKD01. The sequence continues at coordinate 299,488 of JANQSD010000013.1, read as the reverse complement.
CGCCATTGCATAAGTTTTTGTATAAGCCAGAGGCGAAAACATTCGTCCCTCTTGAGCCTCAAGCGTAAATACAGGCAGAAAACTAACGGTTATAATTAATAGACTAAAGAATAAAGCAGGCCCTACCTCACTGGCCGAGTTTGCAACTATCTGCCAACGATTTTCATTCGTTAATTTCGTTCGCTCCATGTGCTTGTGCATATTCTCTATCATGACGATTGCACCATCGATCATGGCGCCAATCGCAATTGCAATGCCACCCAGTGACATTATGTTTGCGTTGATGCCCTGCAGGTACATCACAATAAATGCAGCCAAGATACCGATAGGTAAACTGATAATGGCCACAAGAGACGAACGAATATGGAATAGAAATAACATGCAGACCAATGCAACGACGATAAACTCTTCCAATAATTTATGCCATAAATTATTTATCGCTCGTTCTATTAAGCCAGAACGGTCATAAACCGTGACGAATTCGACCCCTTGTGGCAGGCCTTTTCTCAAATCTTCAAGTTTTGCTTTTACGCCATTAATCGTCTTTTGCGCATTTTCACCATAGCGCATGACGATTACACCTCCAACGGTTTCTCCTTCACCATTAAGCTCAGCAATACCACGACGCATTTGGGGGCCGATACCGATATCAGCTACGTCCTTGAGCAATATTGGAATACCGTTATCGTCAATGCCTAACGGTACTGCTTCAAGTGACTCAATACTGTTGATGTAACCGGATGAACGTACCATGTATTCTGCTTCGGCCATTTCGACCACAGAGGCACCGACTTCCTGGTTTCCACGTTTAATTGACATTTGAATATGTGATAAGGGAATGCCAAACGCACGTAATTTTTCAGGGTCAACCTTGACTTGATATTGTTTAACCATGCCGCCAACGCTGGCTACTTCAGACACACCAGGTACAGTTTGTAGTTCATATTTTAAAAACCAGTCTTGTAAACTTCTTAGTTGACTGATGTCGTGGTTACCTGTTCGATCGACCAAAGCATAAATGTAAACCCATCCGACACCCGTGGCATCCGGGCCAAGTTGAGGTCTGGCGTTCGCTGGCAAGCTAGGTGCAACCTGGCTTAAATATTCCAGTACACGGCTGCGTGCCCAATAAGGATCTGTGTCATCATCAAAAATAATGTATACATAGGAATCACCAAAAAATGAAAAACCACGCACTGTCTGTGCGCCTGGCACTGATAGCATGGCCGTAGTTAGAGGATATGTCACTTGGTCCTCCACGACTTGTGGTGCTTGTCCCGGATATTGAGTTTTTATGATTACCTGTACATCAGATAAATCAGGTATTGCATCAACCGGTGTGTTTTTGAGTGAATATAATCCGACCCCGCTTAAAATGACCGTCGCTAACAAAACAAAAAATCGATTTCGAATCGACCAACGTATGACCGCCTCAATCATTGCAATGTCTCCTGCTCATCTGAGTTGCTTTTGGCATCAACGCTAGTTTGATGTTGACCGTGATTCATACTCTGGTGTTGAGAGTGATCCATACCTTGATGCTCCGAATGATCCATATTTTGATGTTGGCTATGATCCATGCCCTGATGCCTCGAATGGTCCATCATTTGGCCTTGATCGGGAACATGGATACTAGAAAGTTCGTAGCCTCCATTACTTGTTTTACTAATCTCAACGTGTAACGACATTCCTTCTTTAAGCTGTTGCATATCAACACTTTGCGCAATATCAAAGTCCATTGTCATTTGAGGCCATTGCCATTCATCTATCGCCGGATGATCCATATTTACTATCTGGCTATCAGGATTAACGGTATTTATTTTTGCCTCCACCCATACCGATTCAGGTTGCGCTACCTCTCTGTCACCATAATATAATCGCTTAAAGTCAGAGGTTTTGCTGGACTCGGAGTCCAGCATAAATTGTGCTGAGGTGACAATTCGATCAGCCTCATCCAAACCATCGAGAATCTCCACCATTGTTGAACCGATTCGACCCGGTGTGACGTTGATCGATTTGAATTTGCCGTCTCCAAGTGCCAATACCACACGATCTTGAGTTCCTGTTCGTATTAATGCTTCTTTTGGAATTTGCAATGATTCTTCACCGTCACTGCTTTGGATTAAAAGATTTGCGAACATATCCGGTTTAAGCAATCTATCTGGATTTTCGAAACTCATTCTGATTTTGGCCGTGCGAGTTTGGCTGTCCAGCGTCGGGTAAATATAGTCAACTTGCCCTTGCCATTCATTTCCTGGTAACGCATCAATTTGCATGACAACCTTATCACCCGGTTTAACATTCATCATCTGGCGTTCGAATATTTCACCTAACACCCAAACTTCATCCAGTGCACCAATAGACATCATGCTGGTGGTGGGTTTGACAAAAAATCCATCTCTAACATTCAATTGATCTATTACGCCTGAGCGCGGTGCCGTTACAGTAATTGTCTGTGTAGGTTGCCTTGACTTAGTTAGTGTTTCGATCGTGTCAGTCGAGATTTGAAGCGCTCGCAATCGCTCTTGTGCTGCCTTGATAAGCGTTGAATTGCCCCGTTTTAATGCAAGCACTAATTCCTCTTGTGCATTAACCAGCGCGGGTGAATAGATATCGTAAAGTGGGTCTCCTGCGTTGATCGGATCCCCAATTGCCTTCACATGCAATTTCTCAATCCAGCCTTCTACACGTGGATGAATATGTACTAAGAGGTTTTCATCATATTGCACATAACCGACTGTATTGATGGTGTTATCAAATTTAGACCATTCAACCTGGGCAGTTCTAACTCCTATATTATTGACCACATCGGGTGAAATTCGGACCGTGCCAGGACTGTCACTACCGTCATCTTCTTCATAAACAGGAATCAAATCCATTCCCATAGGCGATTTGCCGGGTTGATCACGTCTATAATTGGGATCCATAGGTGCCACCCAATAAAGAGGTTGTGCCTCTTGCTCTGCCGTTGAGCCAGCACCAGTGCCGTTGTTCATATTGTTTAGGTGAGGATAGACAAAAACGCCTATACCCACACCAATGATTAGAATAATTGAGTAGCTGAATAATTTTTTCATTGGTTAATCCTGCAAGGCATGTGTTAAGTCAATCGGCTTTTGTCCTGTCAACATATAATTCAACTGAGCTATTTGCTTTTGTCGATCGACACTGATATTTAAATATTCGATCTTCGCATTAAGCTCTGCTATTTGAGCGCGTATAGCTTCAGCAAAATCACCATCATCATTGTTATAGGCCGTTAAAGACGCTTGTGCCTGTTCTCGCATTTGCGGTAGTAACATGGATTGATAAATTTGCATGCGTTCATCCAGATACTCGAGCTGGGCAAGACTGGTTTGGAAGCTGGCAAGCATCTGTCTGTAGAGCAGTTCTTTATCTAAACGTGAACCCTGGGCCTTAGACGCAGCCGCTTTGACTTCACTATCTTGCCTGGAGCGGCTGAATATCGGCATATCAAATACTATGCCAAGAGAAACAAAGTCGGCCCTTTCATTTCCCATCAAATCATGTCCCCGGTACCCATATTTAGCACTTAGGCCCCACTCAGGTTTATATTTTTGCCGGGCCAGTTCAATTTCAGTATCAGCTGCTTTTATAGACTGATCAAACGCTATCAAAGCAGGATGTTTGAGTAAAATAGATTGAATTTCACTGGTTTGCAGTGATGCTTTTTCCAATGACTGTTGCAGTGATAGTTGAATCTCAGGTAATTTGTTAGCAAAAGGCTTATTGACTAATTCCACTGGTAACCATTCATACAATGCCTGACGCGATAAAGCTTGTTTTTGTTGCAATTTTGTTAAGCGATCTTCCAATTGGGTGAGTTCAAGTTGAGCCCGAATGACATCCTGCTGTCTTGCCATACCGGAAGCTGTTGAATAACTAATCTCAGCAAAATCAACCATCTGTTCAAACAAAGACCGATCAGCATTGATTAAGTGTGTACTCTGTTGTGATCTAAAACCTTCTAGCCATAACTGAGTCACTATTAGGCGAGTCTTTGCTTGGCGATTAGCACGCAGGTGTGGCTGTTGATCGGCGACTTGTTCCTTGATTTTTGCGCGTAGACGTCGGCTTTCACCTCTGGGGAACATTTGTGAAATACCCACATTCAATTGCGTCATCGGCTCCTGATTGAAGTCAAATGTATCTGTTGGGAAATTAGATGCACCCAGTGTGATTTTAGGATCAGGTAAATATTCGGCTACATCGCTTTGAGCAAGCAACGACTGCTCGGTAAATTCACTGCGTGACAACCAAGGGTCATTACTTGCTGCATAGGATACAGCTTCATTTAATGACAAACTGTCAGTGTCACTATAGGCGGGACTGCTAATTAAAGCCGATGAAACCAACAGAAGCTGGTGAAATTTGAATTTTGAACTTTTCTTATGTATTGTAAAACATACGGACATTTATAAATCTCATTAGTCATTCTTAGAGCATTTTTATCCAGCTGCTTTAAGCAGATATGGATTAAATAATGATGTAAAACCTCAACCCGGTAAGCGGCTAAGTTTTATAGTGATTAATGACTAAGAGTTAAATTGGGGGCTTGAATAATTCCAGAACTGGAGCTGAGTAATATGCTTTTTTGAAAATAGCTGTGCTGCCACTTTTTTGATCATCGAAAACAAAATTCATCATGGCAGTAGAAGTCAGGTTGATTTGGGAACAAGTATTACAATGTGACGTAGTTAATAATTCCTGGCAACAATCGTGATTCATCATCATGTCGTTATTTTCGCAGTGGATGCTTACATCGGAGTTTAGCGGTTCTTGGAATGACGCAAAAACAGCCGACTGAAATGCAACCAGCCAAACCAGGAAAATTATTTTTTTCATACCAAATCTAAACACTATGTCTATTGTACATTGACCAATGTTACTAATAAAAGTTCTTTTTGGGACGTGATAACCGACTCATAGAATCTCTTAATATTTCTTACTCATTCACGTATCAGTTGTTTCTGGATTCCCATGCTTCATATATTTCATCAGGCCATAAGCTTTGGATGTAAGCAATTAGCGCGTCGACTTGCTCATTATTAAGCTGGTCTTTGAATTCGGGCATTTTGCCTCCAATTGCTATACCACCGTTATTAATAGTATGAACTAGCGACTTTTTAGGGTGATGCCAGGTATGCGCAGTGCCATTTAAAGGCGGTGGTGGATAAGAACCATCCTCTAGAGGTTCTTTCCAGTTTCGCACCGTGCCTCTTGCCTTAACACCATGGCAACTTACACAGTTTACGTCAAAAAGTGTTTGTCCTTTTGAAACCTGAGATTCAGTATACCAACGGCCTGATACTTTGGGTTCTTTGCTAGTCTCTGAGCAGCTTGTAATAACTATTAATAATATTATCGATCCTAATAACATCAACAATGTCTTTAATCTGTTCAGCATAATTAATTTAAATCAAGGTGCTTAAGTCTTAGTGAATTACTGATGACAGATACCGAACTCAGACTCATTGCTGCTGCGGCCAGCATGGGACTCAGTAATAGTCCGAAAAACGGGTACAGTACGCCCGCTGCAATCGGCACACCTAGGGCGTTATAAATAAACGCAAAAAAGAGATTTTGTTTAATGTTTTTCATCGTGGCGGCACTGAGTTGACGAGCCTTGACAATACCGCCCAGATCCCCTTTTACTAAAGTGACACCAGCACTTTCCATAGCAACGTCGGTTCCAGTCCCCATTGCAATTCCAACATCGGCTAAAGCCAATGCAGGAGAATCATTAATACCATCACCGGCCATGGCCACCGTTAACCCTTGTTCTTTATATTTCCTGACAAAATCGGCTTTTTGCTCCGGTAAAACATCTGCAACAACATCATCAATATTGAGTTGGGCAGCAACTGCTTCAGCCGTTTTTTGATTATCACCTGTGATCATAATGACTTGTAGTCCCGCTTCATGTAGTCGCTGGATCGCACTGGATGTTGAGCCTTTTATTGGATCAGCGACACTAACCAAGCCCGCTAACTCACCATCGATGCCAACAAACATTGTTGTCTGTCCTTGACTGCGTAGTCCATTCGCACGCTCAATAAATGGATCAATATTAATTCCGGCTTGTTTCATCATCGAATCATTGCCAAGCATAATAACCTGACCGTCTACTTCACCCTGTACACCTTTACCGGTGATTGATTCAAATTGACTAACGGAGGAAAATTTAATCCCTCTTTGCTCAAGTCCATCGACTATTGCCTGGGCTAGTGGATGCTCACTCATACGTTCTAGTGAACCGATGGCGGCAAGGGTTGTTTGCTGATTTTGTTCGGGTAGAAGAACAGTTTCCATTAGTTTGGGCTTGCCTTCAGTTAACGTGCCTGTTTTATCTACCAGCAATACATCAACTTTATGCAGGGTTTCGATAGTTTCAGCATTTTTAAATAACACACCATTTTGAGCGCCTTTACCAGTGGCCGTCATCACCGACATAGGTGTTGCCAATCCCAGCGCACAAGGGCAAGCAATAATCAATACCGCAACCGCGTTTATGACAGCGAAAGCCATCGCTGGGGCTGGCCCAAAGATTGACCATAAGATAAACGTTAAAATGGCGACGATAATAACCGCTGGAACAAAGTAACCGGAAACTTGATCGGCCAGTTTTTGTATTGGTGCACGGCTTCTTTGTGCATCAGCCACCATTTGTACAATTCTCGACAATAGTGTATCGGAGCCAACTTTCTCTGCTTTCATCACTAGCATGCCGGACCCGTTTAACGTAGCACCGACCAGGTTATCCCCGGCGATCTTGGTCACTGGTACAGGCTCTCCGGAGATCATGGATTCATCTACATTACTCTGCCCTTCAGTTACTGACCCGTCTACAGGTATTTTTTCGCCTGGACGGATACGTAGCAGATCACCGATGTGGACATCTTCCAGCGATATGTCCTGTTCACTACCATCAGAATTAATGCGTCGTGCCGTGGCAGGTGCTAACCCTAGCAGCGCCTTGATGGCCTGCCCGGTCTGACTACGGGCTTTAAGTTCAAGCACCTGGCCTAACAATATTAAGGTCACAATCACTGCACCGGCTTCAAAATAAACACCCACTGTCCCGTGTTCATTTCGGAACGCCGCCGGAAATATGCCTGGGAATAAAGTTGCAATCAAACTATAACCATATGCTACGCTGACGCCCAAGCCGATTAATGTAAACATATTTAGATTTTTGTTTTTAACCGATTGTACGGCGCGTTTGTAAAAGGGCCAGGCAGCCCATAAGCAAACAGGCGTGGCTAGTAGAAGTTCAACAAGTTTACGTTTAGGCTCAGATAATAAAGCCGATATGGGTTGACTCGGTAATAAATCCCCCATCGCGATGATAAACAGCGGTATAGTAAATAAGGCAGCAAACTTAAACCGCCGACTCATATCAATCAGCTCATGATTTTGGTCATCGCTGTCCAAATTTACCATGACTGGCTCCAGGGCCATGCCACAAATCGGACAATCACCTGGTTCATCCTGGATGACTTCAGGATGCATTGGACAGGTGTAAGTAGTCCCTGAGGAAACATGATTCCGACTATGGTTACCCGTGGCTTCAGCCTTATTCGAATGACAACACTTGCTCATAGAAGTTATATCGTTAAGTGCAAGCTGTGATGATAAACCCTGTAATGATTACAGGGTCAATAGAAATAAGTTTAGTTGATTCGCAGAAGTATTTTCCAGTTTGATTATTAAGTGAACAGTAAAATAAGCATACATTTCAGACTACTGTGAACTGCCCCATCATGCCGAGATCTTCATGCTCAAGTATGTGGCAGTGATACATATAGGGGTATTTTTCAGTGGCCTCATGTTCAAAACGAACAAGGATTGTCGCCCAGTCATCGTCATCTGCGACCACCATATCTTTCCACCCCTGTTGATCCACAGGTGTATCAGCACCTTCCATTTGTTCGATTAAAAACGAACATCCATGTACGTGAAATGGATGCGCACCTACATCGGAACGAATTCGCCATCGTTCCCATATCCCTTTTTTAACACGTTCGTTAATCACATTCATATTCATTACAGCACCATTGATCATCATTTCCATTTCTCCGTGGCCGTGACCGCCCCCTTCACTTTCCATTGAAAGCATAAAGTCGCGTGTTACAGTAATCTCATTTTCTGATGGGCGTGTTATTGAATTAAGTTTTTGTGGTAAAGGCTCGGTGTGTGCCGACAAACTACTATCTGGAATCAAGGTTAAAGAAGGTTCTGGCAAAGGAGTTCCGGTTTGATTAAATAGACTGAGTACATTCTCTACAAGGCCTTCTTCATCTTCGAATTCGTCTTCAAACAAGGTCAATAGTGAAGCAGGATTCACATCCTCCAAATCGACAATGATTTCACAACGTTCACCCGGTGACATTTCCATTGACGTTAATGCAACGGGCGCGGGCAATAAACCGCCGTCGGTAGCGATTTTATAAAATGTTCGGTTATCTGAAAATTGAACAATGTAAAATCGTGCATTGGCACCATTCAATAACCGTAGCCTCACCTTCCCTGCAGGAACTTTGGCGACCGGTGAAATCGCACCGTTAATCACGACCGTTTTGCCTAACCATCCGTCCTCATGCGCATCATGTAGTGAGTAGACTAACTCCCCTTCTGAATCAAAAGTGCGATCCTGGATAATAATGGGCAAATCATCAATGCCATAGCGGCTGGGTAGATTTAGTGAGTCTGAATTTTCGTCATCGATTATGATCATTCCAGCCAAGCCACGATATACTTGTTCTCCTGTTTTCCCATGCGTGTGCGAGTGATACCAGCAGGTTGCGGCCTGCTGCACGATAGATAGGCTTGGTTTCCAGCGGTCACCCGGTGCAATTTCTAACTGTGGACCACCATCAACAATACCCGGCACGTGTAACCCGTGCCCATGAACGGCTACATTTTCAAGCCAGGAGTTTTGGTAATGTAAATTCAGCTCACTGTTTTGTCTTGTACGAATAGTTGGTCCAAGGTAATCTTGGCTAAATCCAAGTGTGGGTGTTTTTATACCAGGCTTGAATGACCAGGTACCGCTTCGTATTTGCAAATCTATGGGTGTACCTTGACTGCCGTCAAGTAACTTGGGTATCGGTAGTGTAACCTGTGGTGATTTACCCCAAGATTGTGGAAGTCGATTCGCCGCAAGAACCATTCCTGCACCTGCTAAAAATTGTCGTCTAGATATTTTTTTCATCATATTCTCTAAAATTGTTCAGTTGACCGATTTTAATGAAGCAATATGTAGCGGACCTGTATCAGGGCAGATAAACCAGTTAATCGAGTTAATTACTCGAGCTAATTCATTGACTGAATGTGGCTTGATTCTTAGGGTATTTTCACGATCCGTGATTTGGCTGATTTTATCTTTTTCATCGGGACCATAAATTAACAAGGCTTTGGTGTTATTTTCGGCTAACATCTGTGTCAACGCATCAATCAATTTAACTGTTAACGACTTAGTATTTCGTCCATCGATATATACCTATACATCGGTTCGATTTTATCAATGGCACAAAGTTTAATCCAGGTTCCAACACATAAAACATCGCGGTCGAACTAACGGATCGTTTTTTAGCCTTGAATAAATAAACCAAAAGTTGGAAAACCGCAGGTTTAAGTCGCTTTCTGAGCTGTCTGATATTCGTTGCCATTTTTTAAATGTTTAGTTTAAGAAATTGTCGTTATCAGAATTCATACCTAACAGCACAGCGGATTTTGTATCGAGTTGATAAACATATAAGTGCTTGGGTTCACTGACGACAAATAGATTCTGCTGATTTACAGCGATTCCTTCAGCTTGTTGCAGTTTTTTTTCTTTACCATCAACTAAGTTTATTTTGTATACATCATTGCCATTTTGATTCAATTTCAGTAAACGGCTTGAGCGGTCGCTTAGGACCAGCAATTTGCCCTGATGGATATTAATTGCTGAATAATCACCCATCAGTAGTAATGAAGGGTTTATATTGAGTTCGTCGACTTGTAGTGAATTATCTTTGCGCCAATGCTTGATGTGATAAATACGTCTTGGAAATTCACTGACCAAAAATATTTCATCATTGATATCATCATAAGCAATACCTTCAAGTCCTTTGTTGGGTTTGTTTTTTTGGGGTATTTTAAATGAATGGTGAACAACAATTTTTACTCCGGCTGTGGTTTCACTCAGTTCAATAAGATTAACCCTGTGGCGACGTTCTTCTACTAATAAATATTGGTTGTTTCCGATATAAACAACATCTTCAACGTCATCAAGCCCGTTTACCGAATAGCTAGCCAGGCAGTCACCCTGAATTGAGACCTGGAAAAGAACTACGGGTTCGTTAGTGACCATAAATAAGGTGCCTGTGTCCTTGTTATAAGTAATACCTGAAAGATTTTGTTCCATGCAATCTAAATGAACCTCTGAGTAAGGCTGAATGCGTATTGTGGTAGCCTGTAATGCCTGATAAAGACCGACACTAACAAACCCGGTTATTACTAAGCCAACAACCATTCTGCTAATCCAGAGTTTTTTGTGATTCCTGTTCATGGTCGCGACTATAACGACCCGGTGGTGAGCCAATATTCAACGCAAATGTGACATTTATGTGATCTTTTCAGATTAGAGTGAGCAACTCTTGCTGGATAAATTAGCCCGTGCTTGTGATAATTTGGTTATGCATATTTTATTAATCGACAACAATACCGAGCTGGCCGGTTCACTAGCCGATTTTCTTGAGGAATATGGATATGAACTCGATTTTGCCTATAGTGGTGCCAGTGGTGTTGAGTTAGTCTGCCAGAACCACTATGATGCGATTATTCTGGATGTCAGCATGCCGGGTATAGATGGATTTAAAACCTGCGAGATAATTAGAAATACCTTACATAACCCTGTTTCAATTCTATTCTTAACAGCCCGTGATACGCTGGAGGATAAAATTACCGGTTACCAGGCAGGTGCTGATGACTACCTGGTTAAACCTTTTGCGCCGATTGAATTACATTATCGTTTACAAGCTTTGCTTAAACGTGGTCAGCGCGATGACATAGATCCTCAACAAATTGGCGAGTTATTAATAGACCATTATAAGAGAATCGTACAGCGGCAAGGACAGATCATCACACTTAATTCTACTCAATTTAATTTACTAAAATTGTTGGCTCGTCATGCGCCCAAACCTGTTTCACGGGCACAACTTGAACGTGTGATCTGGCAACAAAATATACCGGATAGTGAAGCGTTACGCACACATATCTATCGATTACGGCAGGCCGTGGATCACCCGTTTAGTCGACCACTAATTGAAACCGTTTATGGGCAGGGATACCGACTTGTTTGCGATTAAAAAATTTCAGTATATTCTGACATTAACCATGGTTCTTTTTACAGCCGTGATTTGTCTGTTCTACAGTAGTGTGCTCAAACTATTGAATATCGGCGAAGACAAAAAAAGCGCAGTCTGGAGAGAATCGAACAATCAACGGAACAAATCAGTGATTTGGTTGAGACTTTTCTAGTTCTTGGGCGCGAACAATCGCCCAATAGTAAAGTGCAACCGCTGAAATTAAATCAATTAATCATAGTATCAGTAGACAGATTACAAACAAAGGATACTAAAACGAAGCTTTCATTACATCCTGATATCGGCATTAATGCTAACCCTGCTCTGGTATTAATTATTTTTGATGATCAATTTTGCATCGGTTTCTAAAGCAGAATATCTATTAATGGTTTATTCAGTTTATCTTCATGTGCCCATAATATGATCTTAAATTATAAATATAAAGACAACCACAAAATATAAAGAACAAAAATGGAGGAATAAAATGGCTGGTACTGATCGCGAACGTGAAAGACGTAAAATTTCAGTAACTGTGCCGGATGAGCGGCCCTCACATACAGACACATTCAGTATTACCACTACCGATGATGGTGTCACTGCTGTTCTCAGTGATTCACGCACTGAAGCAGAACGCTTAAAGGCACTGAGACGTGGAGAAGGCATCGAACTCGCACCCGAAGCTATTACTGAATTGGTCGACTCCAGAACAAAGGCCACAGCGGCTGTGTTCAGGCAGCTAGGCACATTTAAAGAGGAACTCAGTGAAGTTGGCTTTTTTACCAGTATTCCGGCAACCTTGGCCAGTAAACTCAGAGGAGAAATTTTAAACCCTGATGGTTCGCCCGGTAATCGACTAATCATTGAAGCGCTACGTCCTGTTTTTACCGACAATGAGGGTATCGATAACGACAGTTTTTCGTGGGCTGTTCCCAAAACGGTGACGGACAACCGAGGCATGTTTTCACTGAGTTTGCCTACCCTTCGTGCACCTCAAAATGGGCTTCGCCTGCGAGTTCGTGGCCAAAATGCAGTTGTTACGCTCGATGTTTCTAGAGTTGATGCGTTAGATGGTGAGTTAGGCTTGACTGTGCTTGAACGAACACTTCAACCGTTGCAGCAATCTGTCGTTGGTGAGTTAGTCGATCTTTTGCCTGTAGATTCAGAGGACGCTGAAGAAAATATTGACGACTTCAGGACCCCTCAAGCACCTATAATCCTTGGCGAAGGTGACTGCGCATCTGAATACCGTACTGAAGGTGGCACCGTCTCCAGGCGACGTTATTCTGTGCTTTATCGGCTAATCGACCCATTAGTTGGTCCGCTTAATCTGACTAGAGACCGGGTTGTGGGCGGTTTGACATTCCCGACTACTATTCCTGGTACTTCGTTTGCCCAAGCGGGAATAAACGCCAGTAATATGCTCACTGCGCTTCAAAATGGCGATGGTGAATGGAACTTCCGTGACCGAGTTCCGATTGAGGAGCCAATAGATATTGAGGATTTCTTTGAAGATCTTGAAGAACGGCCACAAAATGTACCCAAAGCTTCAAGTCTGGGGCTTGGTTACGTTGCCAAAATGCGCAGTACAGCAGTCCATGCCGGGTTATCGCTTGGACGCTTGATCTATTCTTTACCACTTGCTCCCGGTGAGGAACAGCGAATTGTTGTTTCTGAACAGCGTGAAACCTTAACTGTACGTGAGCGAGAAAGCCTCAGCTTCTCTGAGCAACAAGAATTTGAAGAAAACCGGGATACCTCTTTCGATAGCACATTTAATTCAGCTTTAAATGAGCTGATTCAGGGTTCCTCTCGGTTTAACACTGAAAGTGAAACAACTTCTAAAGGAGGTTCAGGTGGTTTCGGTATTGGGATTGGCGGTTTTATCGGCGGGCTTTTTGGAGGAGTAGCTGGTGGCGGTGGCTGGACTAAAGCAACCTCAAGTTCGAGCTCAAGCGGTAGCTCTTCGGCTTCACAAAATACTTCAAGATCCTTTCTGGCAGATACGCACGAAGCATTTTCAGCTTCGCTGGAACGCAGTGCTGCTGTAAAACGCCGCTCCACACGCACGAGTGTACGTACCGCTACGGTCACTGACCGACGCAGTGCATCAACAAAATTTATTGCAAACCGTAACCATTGTCATGCTATGACGATGCAGTGGTTTGAAGTTTTGCGCGATTTTTCCATAGAATCTCGAATTGAAGGTGTTCAACTTGTCATTTTCGTGCCAATGCAGCTAATTCGTTTCCGCCGAGCAGGACAGCCACAAAATTTACCACCTGTAGTTAGTCGGGCACTGCTTATGCATCGTTATGGATCGCTGCTGCGCCATGCTTCAACCTTGAAAAAAGAATTTCGAGGCCGCCGCCGGCGTCGCACTGCACTGAAGCTGCTGGAAGAATTCGCCTCTGATCCATTTGCGCAACCACAGAATCAAGCAGGCACAGCCCAGGATATTGTTAGTTTTAAGGCAAGCGGTGTTTTCATGAGTAATGATGACATTTCTGCTTCAATCATCACTAAAGATGGAGAACGGGTTGGGCCGGTGCCCTTAGTCGGTTCACCGGTTGACATTGATAATCTATATGAACTGCCGGCTGAAAACCGTGAAAACATGATAGTGCGGCTTGCAGATACCCGTCGTAATACTACACACACAACGACTTATGCTGGTTCTCTCGCATTACCACGATCTGTAGAACATTCAGATATCGCACGGGTTGAGTTAAGGCGCCGTACAGGACGCTTTGCATACAGCTTTTTTACTGGTAACGAACCCATCACCCTGCCCGGCATTTTAGGTCAAATTATTAAAGATGGCTCGTTCGATGCAGACAACCTCAATCGAGCTACCCGTAGTCTTGAACGTACCCTTAACACTTCGCTTACTAGTGCTGAATTCGACGATTTAATCGGCTCTCCGGCCGTCACGCACTTCAGTGCAGTAATTAACGATGGGCAGGCCGACGAGAGTACTGTGCTTGAGGACCATAGTGTCCAGTTCCTGCCTCCGTCGCTGCCCTATCCTGTTTCGGAGGTGGCCGATATTCTCAGTCGTCGGGATCTCAAACGTATTGAAGAGATGTACCAGCATGTTGTATCAAATACGGTGGCCTATTCCCGCTCAGTTTGGGAGAGTATGACTGATGAGGAACGCGCAATCCTTCTTGAACGTTTCACCATCGGTGTACCGGAAGGTGGATTGGAAGATGCCTCGAGTGAAATACCGTTGCTCAGTGCTGTCGCTAATCGCGTTTTGGGTTTTTACGGTAATGCTATGATTATGCCCTTTCATATTCCTCCTGACCTTTCAGACCGATTAGAATTAACAACTGGAGATATCCAGGACAGTCTTTTACGTTTTCATCGCGAAGATTTTCGCCCTCCAAAACGCACTATCTCACTGCCTACACGAGGCCTTTTAGGTGAGGCAGTTCTGGGGCGTTGCAACTCTTGTGAGGAAATTGACCATCGACGCTTCTGGAATTGGCAGGATTCGCCAACTCCGCCTGCAACTGGCGATGCACCAGTTCTACCTGGAGATAGTAGTGATATTTTCGGTGCCAGAGCTCCGAGCGACTTGGTAGAGAATCAACCTACCAATGCACTGACTATTGCAGGAGGTGATATCGGCACCGGGCAGGCAATCCCGAGGTCTCAACTTGCTGAAATTCTGAAGGCTGCACCAGAGTTAGCTAAGTCCGGAGCTGATCTAACCGGTCTTAAGGAATTGCAAAAACAACTCCAGGTTGAAGCAGAATCAGTTAAGGCTGGCCGTGACAATGTTGTCGACTCTACTACCGATTTGACTACAAACCTTGTTGGCAAAGCAACAGAGCTCGCTGGTAAAGCACAAGAACTGGCTGCTAACAAGAAAGAACAAGATGAAAAGGATGAAAAAGCCACGGCTGAAAAGCAAAAAACTGACCGTAAAGAATTCGATAAATTCGCTGATAATGCAGGTAGCATTAGTGCTCTGGTTGGTGCACAAGATGAAGATAAACGCGAAGGTTTCTTCAGCTCACTTTTGGCAGACTTTCCTGGCGGTATAGACGCACTTGGAAATCCATCTAACGTTTTGACTTTATCGAAGATCTTTAGCGCTTTTAAAAAGGTCGATACCGATTCAGCCGACGGATCGGATGAGAAATTAGGTAGTACGGCAGCTCTGGCCGTTCTGAAAAGACTTGGTGGATAACAAAAGGATAATAAGATGGATAATGAGACAACCAACACATCGGCAACCGATTCAATCGAAGAAAATCTTGCCCAAGCGATAATTTCAATTATCGAGACGACTAATTCACCTGCCATTCAACGTGCTCGTGAAGTCATTGCACACCGATTAGCTATCTCGGGCGATATCGCTCCTTCACGTATCCCACAACCGCGTAATATCACTGAGATTGGCGGTTACATCAATCTCTTAACAGAATATAATGAAGTTGATCAGCGCTCGCGTATGATTGCTGCTGCGCTAGGTATCGCGGGGCCGCATGTCAATTTGCCGCAACCGGGTAGTTTACCTCCCCTGGCTTTTGCAGAGCGCAGCCAGATACGACCTGATGGCCCACAACAGGCTACATTTCCTCTAAGCTTTGTCATGCGCACAGATTTTATTTCTGCATTTGATACTGCACTCGATACAATCACTGCAATGGGAGGTGCTGTGCCTATCTTATCTAACCGGCACCTCTTACCTGTATCGGGTGCTCCTTTACCTGCAAGTAGCGATGCGCAGCTTGATTTGATTGGTCGGCTTTTGACAATTTCCCCGACTGCTGCACTTCGCGATCATACTACTGATCCGATTTCTCTCAGTCGGCCAGCAGCCGGTGGGACATTTCAAGTGATGGTTCGAGTCATTGACGATGGTGCCGCTAATGCCGGGACCGTACCTGATTTGGATTGGACAAGTTGGGAATGTGACAATACTCAATGCACAGAAGTCGATAGCACTGATGCACGATTTGAACTGACACCTATTTTCAATACCGCCGGCTGGTATCAAACCACGGTACCTGATGATCCCACAACTATAAATGAGCCTGGTAATTGGAATCTCTGGCGCAATATAACAGGATTAGTTCCCGGCACCACACGGTTTGGTAGCGAGCTTCAACTTCTATATTCTGCTGAGCAAATCGTAGCCTCTCCTGTTTTCGACCAGCTTGATTTTATCTGGACCGGCACTGAATTTGCTGCTGAGTAAGCTGTGTTATTAAATTGAAGGAAATAGTGTTAACGTTAATTAGTGTTCTCAGAGACTGGAGTGAGAAAAAGTCTGCGAAACGAATGTCACAAGAAGTGCAAGCGCCAAGCATAAGTTAGTTCATATTGTAATTATTCCTTGCAGATTGTTGGGAAGTTTATAGCTATAGGCGATCATTGAGACTAATGCCGGCGTGGTTAGCTATTGCTTTTCCTAGTTGTTTTGCTTGTTTTTTGTCTTTGAAATTTATCAATGGAATTTGTTGATTCTTATTTGTAAGAATATCAACATGATAATATGTTGTGGATGGATTGTATTCTCCAGGTTTGGTAGTCCTCTTTACTGATTTTTGACGACAAATGATTTTATCGATATTGTCCAAATCAATGACTTTGCCTTTGTTATGAAGACCTAATAGTTCTCTGCGTTTTCCAATCACCCCTAATTTGGTATCTACGACAATATTAATTCTTGAAGCTGTAAACGCACCAATAGTAATAGCAATACTAAAAATTGCAAGAACAAACAAAATGCCTGGTAATGCCCTTACCCATTCACTAAAGGTGGCATTAAACGCATAGTCAATCAACGTTGATATTAATATGTAACCGAAATATGCAGCAACACTAAAGGCTGGAACTGAAAGCAGCAACAGACCAATAATATGCCGCTTTTCAAAGAAGTTTAACTGGTGTTCGGTAATGTTATATTGAGAATCTCCCACATCCGCAATTTTTAAGTTACTAATAACTTAAGTGTATATAACCTGTGGCTGAATTGAAACTTGTGATTTGATAGCGTTAACGCTGAGCATTACTAAAATGCAGATTTGATTCTATCTTAAGTAACTATATAATTAAATTTACAATTATTTTCAAAATAATACCACCACAAGGAGAATTGTCATGAATCAAATAAGAATATCAGTTCTACTGGCTGTATTGTGCCTGCTTGCCAGTAAAATTATACAAGCTCAAGATTACAAACAAAATGCGATTTGTGTTGACGGTAGTTCAACACTTTGCAGTACCCTACCGGTGGACTTGCCTGATTTAAAAGTTCGGCTTGGTTACAATCCGGATACAAATGTAGCAGAACCAGGTGATTATGTAGCTCAAATTAATTTTGATTATTTTGCCTGGCAAATGTTTGTTGCGCTTAACTGGCCTGCTGACAGCCAGGGTCAACCCTCAACCACATCAACGATCACCAGCGATACGACATCGCCGCGTGTTTGGGAGTATTACAAGTCGGTCTCAGACGTATATGGTGGTAATGACGCGCCGGCAAAGTGCGATCGAGGTAGTAACCGGCTATTGGTGACTAAAACCTCCAAAATAAGCACTAATAGTTTTATTGAGCCTTTTACCAGTTGGCCGTTAATCGATAGTGCAGGTAATTTTGTGGTCTATGATATCCGGCTTAATGAGGTTGAAGCGAATTATATTTTAGGCGGTAACTCTAAGGGAATAGATTTGTCCACTAAATCCGGACAAGAAAAGTTTGATCAGGCATGGGATTTCCCAACTGGTCAGGCCCCTGATAAACCTGGCGCAATGGAAATTAAAACAGCCTGGCGAGTATTCCCGCAAGGCGCTGATTCAAGTGGATTTTTTACACTCCCCGGTATGATCGAGGTTGATGCGAGTAATAGTGCTAGCGGAGAAAGTTTATGTCTGGATGTAACCTTGGGATTAGTCGGTATGCATATTATGCAAAAGATATCTAATCCTGAGAAGTTTTCAGATTATTGGGTCTGGGCGACATTTGAGCATAAATTTAATGCTCCCTATGCCGAAGGCACGACGCCATCACAAGTTAATGATCAGGCAACAGCATCTGGTATAGAGCCTCTTAGCTCCTGCCCTCGGCCAAAGATTTCATCCAGATCCTGGTCATTTTTTAACTCTGATTGCACAGCGCCTGATATTTGCAAACCTAACCTGCCACCTGCCAAACCCAAGGGTAATTATCTCTGGCAGGCAACGGCACCTTTTGCCAAACTATACTTAATTGACAATGCTTATGGCACTCAAGTCACACGCTGTTGGGCCATTTATGAAACAGCTCTGACGGTGACAAAACAATTCCAAACAGCGATGGGCACGTCGCTGTGGACAAATTATCAACTTGTCGGTGCACAATGGGCTCAAAATGGATCAGAAGGCGCACCTTCAATTGTTCCGTTTTCTGCTCCTTATTATTTGACCAACACCACATTGGAAACTTATTTGCAAATAAACGAGATTGGGCTTAAGCCTCACCTTGGACCAGCACCAGGCTCTTGCATAGCTTGTCATAATATGGCAACTGATACTGCAAAAAATCCTTCCGATTTTAGTTTTTTATCCGGATATGCTAAATAGAATCCAGCACGATTAATTGTGGGCAAGGCCAGTGCTGGATCCCGATTCACTATCGGGTGATTAACACAGGATGGGCCGAAATTAGAACGAACAGAGCTTGGAAGGTGAAATATTTGATGGTCTGAAAACTTGTCAGCTAATATTGGTAGTCTTCTAATAAAAAAGCGAGCTTGTGTATAGCACGAACATCGGTCAGTTTATGCTATCAAAACGTAAAATCAGAATAGTCTATTTTGCAGGAACTAAAAGTCTGCGCTTGAATTTCCGTTTTCGACCCATTCGACTGAGTATATTACGCATCTCCAGTAAATTCGGTAGATAAATCAATGGTAACAACAATAATAGCTGTCTGGGTAATATTCCTGCCAAAGATAAAATGATGACTGCAATTAGGCAAATTTTGCCTGCCCAATCGCATAATTTAATAAATACAGATACTGGTTGTGGATACACGCAACTACCCCGAATTCAAAAACGCACGGCCGGGAGTATAGTACAAATCAACTGACACAGCGCCAATATCTAGCATAATTTTACAATATTTTACAAAGTATCGGTTATTTAACCTTTAGCGTGGCATGCATCGCGATCTGGTTTTTGTTTTTAATAGCCTACAAATGATTAGCAGGACGCGGGTTAATGATTTCTGTGACAGTGCGTTTAGATCCAATCCACTTTTTTAGAATTGAAATATTATCAGTAGGTTGTTGCGTAAGTTTGTGGCACTAAGTGGCCTTATCAGGGTGATTATCAAACTTATCAACCATATTTTGTTTGTTCTGTAATATTTCCTTAATCGTTAAGCCACTGAGCTCATGAGGAAAGACTAGCCACTGATCGGTTTCATGAATATAAAAATCCGGCACTAATTCAGTTTGATTATTGCCTGGCTTGTACCAGGGAGTAGCGATCCTGATGTCATGAGGCGTATTACGCCTACACTTTTGCTTCAGCTCCTTAATGACCGCGTCCACACTAAGGCCGGAGTCGAACACATCATCCACAATAAGTAGTGAATTTTCATGGTTGGCATAGTCCTCGATATAATTCAGGCCGTGTACGCGTACAATTTTGTTGCGCTGATTTATGCCGGTATAAGAAGATGTTCGAATAGCAATATGGTCAGTTTCGATTCGGTAGTAGGTTAATATCTCCTGAATCGCAATGCCAACAGGTGTCCCGCCACGCCAAATTGCAACAATGAAGTCAGGACGAAAATCGCTTTCAATAATGCGCAATCCCAGTGCAAACGAATCATCAAGTAATTCTTGTGCGGTTATATAATGTTTCCCACTCATTTCTGTGAACTAAAAAATAGTAACAATTTCTTCCACGCGTCGACGTGGTTGGGGCTGCGGTATTTCACTAGGATAACCATACCAAATCAAGCCTACAACGTCTTGAGAATGTTTATCTATCCAGCAAATATCATAAAAGGTGTCATCACGGGTAACTTTTCCCGTGGTCCATTTAGTGCCGATTCCTTGTTGCCAGAGGATTAGACTTAGTGCATAAATATTACAGCAACATGCCGCATAATCCTCCTTCGCCTGCAATGCATCTGTAGAGCTGTTACAGCAGACCACTAACCAGCCGGGAATTTTTGACCAACGTTGCCGCTTGGACTCGGCAGCTTGCTCCCCTTTTGCTTTTAATACTAACTGTGCGTTAAGCTCAATGATTTGTTCAATCATCTGCTGGTTAGGAAAGTAAAAGTGCCAGGGTTGGGTCAAATGGTGATTAGGTACCCAGCGTGACAGCTCAATAGCATCTAGAATAGCCTGCCGTGGAGGAACATCGGTTTTAAAATCATTGATGGTGCGGCGATCACTAATAAGCTGACCGAGTTGATACATTATTTCTCCAGAATCAGACTCAGATTTACATTGCTCTGCCCGTCTTCGTGCGGGGAGACATCGATCTTTTGTACAGTCACACCAAATTTTCCAATACTATTTATCCAGTTCAATATTGTCGCAAATGGCGCTCTTTCGACCCAGATTTGTATGGTATTGTCTTCAGGTACAATTCTTTGCGTGGCTTCCCGCAGTTTAAACTGTTGCAATGTTTGTTCAATCAATGCAGCAAGTGGGCGATCATCCTCGCGAATAAGAACAGGGGTTTTTTGCCGCAGTTGTTGCACTAACGGCAGTTGTTGTTCCATCCACAACACATCATTTTGTTGGGCTTCAATGACGGCAGTTTTTTGTGACAATTTATCTTTAAGCGGTTCAACAATAAATAAATAACAAATCAGCAAACTGATAAAGCAAGCAGCTATAGCAAGCAGCAAGCGCTCACGTTCACTCAAGTTTTGCCAATAAGGCTTAACTTTATCGGCAATAAATGATTTTTGCTGCTTAATTTTTTCAAGACTTTGATTGATAGTCTTGTTTGAGGCAAATTCTTTGTCGAGGCCAGCCATGTATTTACCCCTGGGTCAGTGTGACTTCGAGCACACCCTGTACGGTATTATCTTGTGCTACAGCGTCTTTTGTTAACACTGTCGCATAGCCTTGAGTGACAGTCGCCAGTTTTTGGAATAAGCTTTCTAATGCAGCAAAGTCAGCCACACTGACCTGAGCGCTCAACACATTATCTTCAAATATTAGGCTGGTCAAGGTTGTATTAGGCGCAGTTTTTAGTTGATTAGCGACAACTTGAAGAATAGGTAAAAAATTATCCGATTGGTAATTCCCGCTACGCAGTGCACTCATTGCTTTGCGCATGTCATAGAGTGGATCCTCACTTACCTGGTCTTGAAATTCTGGAAAAGCGACCTGGTAGATTTCAGTTGCCTTATTTTTAAATTGACCGGACTTGTACTCCAGATAAGCATAATTAAGCAATAAACTACCAAGATAGATACCAACACCGGCTAAAAGCAGGTTGACAGCCATTTTATAGTCAAAGCGTGCTTGTCTGGATTCGGTATCATCGTATTTACCCTGCAATAAACAGGGTGTATTTAACAATTTAATACTGCCATGCCCTATCCACTGTGAAAAATCAGATCCAATATCCCAATACTGGATGTTCTCCCAGCCTTCTTCAATCAGGCTTTTAGCCATTTTCTCATCATTGATAGCAATAATTTTGTCTTTGGCTTCCATGTCCCACCAAAGCTCTATCATATTTTCGTCAATCAGAGTTCCAGCGTAGTGACCGCTACGGATTAAATAGTCACCGGAAGGTTGTTGTGTCAGCGTTATATCTGCGCTGGGGTGAAGAGGTAATAATAAGTATTCAGGCACCACATCAGTCACCTCAAAGCCCGCTTGAGAAAATTCCGATAACCAGTGCTGCACGACTTCATCATTGACAACCAAAACCTCTGCCTCTTCTCCTGCAGACCAGCTTTGCAAGGCAAAATGCAGATCTTCAATATCGTCGGTAAGCTCTTCTTCAAGTACAAACGGAATTGCATTAATAACATTCTTTCTGGAGTTGCCAGGGACACTGACGGTATGAGCAGCGACTTTTGACCCTTTGGCAACCAGCATGACTTGTTCTATCGGTTGGGCAAAATTCAATTCGTCCAGTGATTCAACCTGACCTGTTCCAATCAGGGTTTGTTGTTCGCTATGGAATGTCGCCCAGTGATGTGGTGAGTCGGCTGTAATATATAAATACATTAGACTATTTTACTTTAAGATGACTCATCGTCATCAGGATTTTTCAATTCTTGCAAGGGAAGCCAGTCGTATTGACGCTGGATGACTATCGGCACGTAATCATATTCGTTACGATCTTTAAATACCAGGCTTTCAAGGTTAAAACTGACACCGTTCTTTTTCTGAAAAAAACTTTCAATCAAGAAAAATTGACTGTAAATATCGGCAACATCGCGAAGGCTGGTTTCAATCTCACCAAGATTCAATTCCGTCTCACCCGGCGGTATTGGAATAGTCCTTTTATATATTTCAAAAAAGTTTTGCGCATCCTGTTTTTGCACATTTTGAAACGTACCCTGATCCTGGACAAACAAACCTACCGAACTTTGAATATTATAAATTGCGAATAATCCAGTCAATAATTCAGGTGAAGCGGTATTGACATTGATCTTGGTTAAAGCGGGAGAATTAGGGCCCACAAAACCTTGAGCGCCTTGCTTAGCCGGGCTAAACGCTTGTTTGTAAGGTGCAAAATTAGCCATATAAACCGGTAAGGCAACAACATATTCTGAAAGTTTATTCATCAGTTGCGGAGTCATCCCCAACACATTTTTTAATTCACCAATACTGGTGACTGGGCGATTTGCGGGCCTGTATTGTGAATCTGCACGTCGATAAACATCATCCTCAGTAAATAAAATGACGTTTCTTGAATCGCTGTCGTGGTCCAGCCAGTCAATGATTTCGTTAGTGATTTCATCGACATCGATATCAAAATTATCAGTATTGATTTGCCGAATTAGTTCTTTAAAAATGATGACATTATTGTCGAATGCCCGTTTGACATTTAAATCGGCAGTATTGGAAAAGTGCAAATTGTTGATGTTAAAAAATCGATTCAAGTCTGTGATATGCAATACGTCATGTTCAACAAAGTCATTTTTCAAATCGTCTTTGATAAATTCAGGTGTAAGCGGTTTTGACCAGGGTTCAAAATTTGAATCATTATGCGGATCATAACTAAGCGGGTTGTCTTCGTCTTCGAATAAGGTTGTGAAATTAGAACCAAAGCCATCATCTTGTTGTTCAACAAAAAAATCAAAAAAATTATCACGGTACAGCATGTCGATACCATATCGTTCAACAGATGTTGCCAGTTGTAAAAATTGTTCGTTGTCAATGCGCTGCTGTGTTTTGCGCATAACTGTATAACCTGAGTCGATTAAATAAACCGCTGAGGCCGAAACAACAGCCACTATTAGAATAGCGGTGATAAGCGCCACCCCGGACTGTTTGTGCTTATGACTCAAAGCTGGCACTGCCGACCTCCAGAACGCGGTAATAATCTTTTCCGCCTTTGGTTTTGACTGAAATTTTTACCAGCTTGGGTAACTTATAAAGATTTTCATCAAACTCGTTAGTAAATGCTTGTTCATTAAAATCAGTTTGATCCTCTTCATCTTCATCGTTGAAAACACTGATTTCAAATAACTCAACATTGTCTACAACACGCTGAATATGTTGCAAATCAGGTGCCCTATCGGTCAGTGTTCGATCTTTTAGGTCTAACTCTTTCCAGGAATAGCGATAAACTGACTCGTTCTCGACTCGCCAGGATACACGAAAATTGATTTGTGCCATTTTGTTTAATGGAGTGGGCCTTGAGGTGGTGAACTGCATTTTTTCACCGGTAAAAACCGGGCGGTTTTTGTAAACTTCCAGTGCTGCGTAAGTGGTATTGTTGTATTGAACCGGCCTGGCGACCATATAGCGAACATCTTGTTCCAGTAAAGCAAATAGTTTTTGAATTTGTTCCAGGCGTCGATGGGCCTGTTCAATTTTTTGGCTTTGATCAAAATAACGAACCAGACTGGCATAGCTAACAGTTGTAATCACTGCAAAGATTGCCACTGCAATAACGATTTCTAAAAGCGTAAAACCAGCAGTTTTAGTTGTTGAATTGCAGCTCATCATCGACTAGCTTGGGTTTAGGATTAAGAAAATAACTATATAAGCTCGCTGTCAGGTATTTACCGCTTTTATCCAGTGAAACATTGACTTCGATGCGTCTGATATTCTCATCTTCGGTAGGTTTTATATTTTGGTTGACATACCAGATCCGCCCTGCCATCTGTACATCTAAACTTTTTTGACCAACCTGTGGCCAGCTTGAAAGTGCTTTAAGTTCAGTCATGGTGTTACTGGCAACCCAGTTGCCGATCATACGTTCTTCCACCCGTGATGCCAGTCGGGTGCCTTGTGACAAAGCGCTGAATAGCGCTGTTAATCCTATTGCAATCACTGCCAGAGCAGCGAGCACTTCCAGCAGTGTGAATCCTTTATTACGGTGCTTTTTATTGAATCTGAATTTCAACATCATCAAATTCATCAGTGGTAACTATATAGTTTTTGGTTTCACCGCTAAGAATCAAATTTGCCGGTTCAAAATCAGAGAACGGTGTGATCAGCGCAATTTCAGATTTAGAAGATCGTCTGCTGGATTGTGTTTCCTCAATGTTAGCTGGATTTTCGTCGGCACCTGCAGCTTTACGTTTTTCTGTTCTGACCTTAACATGCTCATTAATTTTGTAGGGACTCAATAACTTACTTCCGGAGTCACTGTTTAGTCGATTCCAGCTACGCTTGATGGGGTCGACATAAAGGAAATAATAAGTGTTCTTTTTTTTATCGAGCCGTAAGCTCAGGATGCGCCCAGTGTAAGCACTGTATTCCTTAGTATAGTTTAAGACCCTGGCAAAACGCTTTGCTTCGCTGTGTGCAACATTATCAAGATTGCGGTTGAAATTTACCCCGACAAGACCGAGTACTATGCCCATAATAGCGACAACGGCAAGTATTTCTAATAAAGTAAAACCATCATTTTTCTTTGAACTTGCCATTACATGTATATTTAATTGCACTGCTGTCCCGTTAACTTGATTTCGTCATGCCGGACTCGATCCGGCATCCAGTAAACCTTTGAAAAGACTAGATTGCGGGTCAAGCCCGCAATGACGAGAATGGAGTGTAGATTTCATCTCTCAGGTTCATCCACTATAGCTGAGTGCCATCGTTAGTCTTTTTTAAACTAAATGCCAATTTTAATGGGGCAGCAGTGATTTAATCGCTATTCGTCAAGATTCCAGTTACCGATGTCTTTATTATCTTCACTACCACCCTCTTTACCGTCAGCACCCTGCGACCATAAGTCGAATTCCCCATTTTTGCCCGGACGACGATATTGATAATCGTTGCCCCAAGGGTCTTTAGGGATAGATTTAGTGCTTAGATATCCACCTTTAGACCAGTTTTTAGCACTGGCAGGTTTGGAGACCAACGCATTCAGGCCCTCTTGGGTGGCGGGATAACTAAAATTATCCAGTTTATACATGTCCAGAGCCTGACTGATGGTGCGGATATCTGTCTTAGCTCGAACTTGTAGTGCCTGTTCCTGGCGACCTATTACAGTCGGCAACACCATTGTCGCTAATAAGCCAATGATAATAACTACAACCATAATTTCGATTAGCGTAAAGCCACGTTGTTTGTGCTGTTGTTTAGATTTAGACATTTAATATCACCAAATAATTAAATAATTTCGTTCAGATTGATAATCGGCATTAACACCGCCAAGACAATCACAATTACCACTAAGGCCATGATGACAACCATCATAGGCTGAAACAAACTGATAAACGTATCCAGTCGTGCTTCAAATTCTGTTTCAGTAGACTGGGCCGCTTTTTCCAGCATCATATCCAGTTTGCCGCTACTTTCACCACTACTGACCATTTGTACTAACATCGGCGGGAATACCGACGCTTTTTCTAAAGCGCGATTTAAACTGACACCCTCAGAGACATCAACCGCTGCTTTATCCATTGCCCGGCGCATAAACTCATTGCTCAGGACTTTAGCACTTGATTTCATTGCAGCTAATAGCGGAACGCCGCTACCAACCATAATAGATAACGTTCGTGACATTTTAGCGGTATTTAAACCGCGTATGAGTTTCTTGAATAATGGCAATTTTAAGTATTGTTGATCCAACCATAATCGCGGCCCTTCGCGCTTGAAAAATGCAGCAATTAAAATTCCGGTTGTAAGTAATACTATGCCCAATAGTAGACCGTAATTTTGCATAAAATCACTGATTGCGATAATGACCTGAGTAACTAATGGCAATTCCTGGTCATTGTCAGCATAAACGGAAGTGATTTTGGGAATGATATACGTGACCAATAGAATCACAACTAAAACTGAAAAAATTAAAATGAATATTGGATAGGCAAGCTTATTAGAAATATCTTTTTGCAAACGTTGCCGGGTTTCAGTGTAATCGGCCAGACGTTCCATAATTTCAGGTAGTTTTCCTGTTTGTTCTCCTGCACTTACGGAAGCCACATACAAGTTATCAAATGAGCGCGGATACAGAGCCATTGAATCTGCCAATGACCGCCCTTCCAGGACGGATGTGCGAATACCGGTCAACACTGCTTGGGTGTTAAGTGACTCGGCTTGTTTGATCAGTGCATTGAGACTGTCTTCAACAGTTAGGCCCGAGCCTAATAAAGTTGCCAGCTGACGAATCGCAACGGAGAATTCGGTGGCATTGATTTTATGCCTGCCGCCAGTACGGGTACCGCTTGGCGATTTTGCTCTTGCTTTATTGACCTTGGTGTCTGCGACAGCTTTTAGATCCAGAGGTGTAAGCCCGAGTTCACGCAATTTATCTCGAGCCAGTCGTGCGGTATCTGCAGACAAAACTCCCTTTTTAGTTCGGCCGCGCTCATCTAGTGCTTGATATTCAAAAGCCCCCATCTGGACTTATTCCTCTTGGGTAACGCGCAGTACTTCGTCCAGCGATGTTGTCCCGTCCATGACCAGCCCAAATCCGTAACGGGTGATGGAGGGTGTGGTTTGACGGACATACTGCAACATGTCGGATTCTGAACGATTGTCATGGATCATATTGCGCAGTTCATCATCAAGAATGATCATTTCAAAAATTCCTGAGCGACCACGATAACCAACATGATCACATTCAGGGCAACCCTTGGCTTTAAATAATTGCACGTTATCTGTGGAGGGCAAAAATAACAATGAAAGTTCCCGTTCAGTTGCTTGATATGGCTCTTTGCAATGCTCGCAAAGTGTTCTGACTAATCTCTGTGCCACCATAGCCGTCATACTGGAGGCAATAAGAAAAGGTTCTACTCCCATATCGACCAGTCGTGTCACTGCACCGATCGCCGTATTCGTATGTAAGGTCGATAGTACCAGATGCCCGGTTAAACTTGCCTGAACCGAGATTTGTGCTGTTTCCAGATCACGAATCTCACCCACCAACACTACATCCGGGTCCTGACGCAGTATGGATCTCAAGCCGCTGGCAAAGGTCATGCCAATTTTGGGCTGCACCTGAGATTGCCCTACGCCTGCTAGATCGTATTCGACCGGATCCTCAATAGTTAAGATGTTTAAGCGTTTGCGATTCAGACCTGAGAGGCCGGCATAAAGTGTTGTTGTTTTACCTGAACCGGTTGGCCCAGTGAGTAAAATAATGCCATGGGGAGTTTGCATAATTTGTTCAAATTTACCGCGTAACTCCTTATCCATACCCAACTGACCGACATCCAGCATGGCACCTTGCTTATCCAAGATTCTCAAGACTACCCTTTCACCATGTTGTGTAGGTAAAGTAGAAACACGAATATCGATTGGCCTTTCTCCTAGCCGGATCGAAATTCGCCCATCCTGTGGTAACCGTTTTTCAGCAATATCCAGTCGAGCCATGACTTTAAGGCGCGAAACCAGGGCACTGTGCAAAGCACGTTGGACGGTCAGAATATCTTTAAGAATACCATCGACACGTAAACGCACGACTGAATCGTTCTCAAACGCCTCAAGATGGATATCAGAAGCGCCTTCTCTAACCGCCTGTGAAAGCAGAGCATTAATCAAGCGAACAATAGGCGCATGGTCTTCGGTTTCTAACAGGTCAGTGGTAACGGGCACTTCCTGTGATAGCATCTCCAGGTCAATTTCATCACCCAGTGTATCGACCATCTCGCTGGCCTGAGAGCGGCCTTTATCATAGGCACGGCTTAGGAAAAATTGAAAGTCATCATTAGCTAGGGTAATGATATTTAACCTGGAATCGGCATATTGCCGTTTGACTTCAGAAATGATCTCCAAGGTAGGTTTATTACTGGTAATGACTGCAGCAGAATCGTCAGGATTCTTGCCGACTAATATAGAATGACGTTTTGCAAACTGGTATGGGATGCGGTTAATCCATTCAGCATCTGCATTATTCAGTAATTCTTCAACTTGTTGACGGGCTAATTCTGCCATGATCAATCAGGTCTCACCTGCTGTTGCGATTTTTTTCTTTTTCCCAATCGATATCTGGCAGTATCGGTGGTTCAGTGTCGCGTATCAGCAAGCGTGTATCCGGCAAGCTCAATAGTTCTTCTTCTTGAAGTTGCAGGTATCGTTGTTGCGTTGTGTCTGCAATATCTGAGTGATTGTCGACGATTTTGGGCCTTAAAAATACCATTAGATTTCGTCTGACAGCTTGTTTTGATTTGGTCCGGAATAGTGCACCAACTAATGGAATACGGCTTAGCATCGGTACGCGTTGAATGGAATCATTAAAGTCTTCCTGAGTCAGGCCGCCCAGTACAACTATCTGACCATTATCAACTTCTGTTACGGTTTTTATATTTCGAGTATCGGTAATCAGGTCCGCTGCATCGTCTAATTGAACTGGCGCAATGTTAGATACCTCCTGTTCAATCTCCATACGGATAACATCGCCCTGATTGATTTGAGGTTTGATCTTAAGTTTAACGCCAATATCCCTACGTTCGATACTTTGATTTTGTACTAAGCCTTGTGTAGTGCCATCTTGTTCAGTTGTTGAACCATCAGTAGTACGGCTAGTGATGAATGGAACTTCCTGGCCAACAACAAGCTC
The DNA here is from genome assembly GCA_028284225.1 of Arenicellales bacterium. Classification (GTDB taxonomy): domain Bacteria; phylum Pseudomonadota; class Gammaproteobacteria; order Arenicellales; family JAHEKD01; genus JAHEKD01. Next base: position 269,945 of record JANQSD010000013.1, on the reverse strand, counting down.
TGCTTCTTCATTTTCCAGGGTAAGTACGGTGGGTGTTGATAAAATATTAGTGTTGGTATCGGTTCTTAGTGCATTTAACACAGCGCTAAGCTCAGGGACTACAGTTGTTCCATCAACAATAACTTGGCCGGTCAGAAAACCAATATTTATTCCACCACCGCCTGCTCCACCGGTAATATCCTGGGTTAAACCGAAATTGGTGTTGGCTTCCAGGGTTCCCTGACTCAATTGATCGTTAAATACACCTTGCCATTGAATACCCAGGGATTGCTGATAGTTCTCACCAACTTCGGCGACGATTGCTTCAACAAAAACCTGTGAGCGACGAATATCCAATTGATCAATGATGCTTTGAATTTCTGCAAAGTCTGTGTCTTCTGAGCGCACAATCAGAGCGTTAGTGTTTTCATCTGCTTCAACGGTTACACTGACTCCTCCAGCTCCGGCTGCATCTTCTTCACCTGTATCCGATTGTTGTTCGGAAATAATGTTATTTAAGACTTCCGCCAAATCTTTGGCATTCGCATATTTTAAATAGGCCACATGGACGTTACCCGCATTTTCAGGCTTGGGAATGTCGATTTGATCAATGATGCTTTTCATGACCAGGTAGCGATCATAGGATGCACGAATAATAACCGCATTGATCGAGTCATCAGATTGAATTGAAGTCGTCACCACTTGCCCTGGAATCTGTCCTTCAGCCGTTTGTTGCTGTGAATCGGATGACTCCAGATTGGTCAAAATATTGGCAATTCGGCTGGCCTTGGCATGTTGGGTGTAAATGACGTAAATATCGGACTCTAATCCTTGGCGTTGCACGTCGAGTTTATCGATGACTTCTTTAGCACGTAAATAAATCGCCTCCGGTGCCTGAATGACAATGGCATTGATATCGTCATCCGGCTGTATACTGACGCCGGTTGTTGCGGCCGGCCGACCTTCCGCCGCCGCCTGAGCTTGAATATTAGCCACGATTTGACTCAGCACACCTGCAATTTTAGATGCTTTGGTATTATTCAAATACACAATGTTGATATCAGAGCGGGTATCAGGCTGATCAACTTTATCGATAATACCAAGTACACGATCTATGTTTGCAGCGGTACCCGAAATGATCAGCGAGTTGCTGGGGGCATGTGCTGAAATGTAGCTGGTCGGGGGTAGCAACGGTTGAACAATAGGTAAAATCGTTTGTACTGAACCATTTTTGACGGCATAGATATAGGTGACAATTTCATCACGATTAAGCCCGTCGATATTGGTAATAGTGGGTGTAGGTTGTTGTCTGACTACATTGCTGGGTACTATTTTTATCACGTCACCCGAGGGTACGGCGGATAAGTTATGTACATCCAATACAGATAAGAATACTTCATAGATTTGATCGGCATCCAGGGGTGTTCCGGAAACCAGGGTGAAGTTACCACGTACGCGAGGATCAATAATAAAGTTACGCCCGGTCAGCTTGGAAATTGAATTGATTAATCCGCGTATATCGGCATCCTGAAAATTCAAGATGACTGTTGCATCATCGGCTAGTTCAGCGGTAGATAAATCGGTTTGAACTTCCTCTTGAGCAATCACCGGGGCAATAGATACAGTTGTGCCTAGCACGATGGTAAGTAAAAAGCGTGCTGCTGTATTTAGCATAGTATTACCCCCGAATCCTTGATTGATTTTGCAAAAACCATTCATACGTTTTTCCTATCCCTGATTCCAGGCTGGTTGCTGCCTGCCAGCCTAATTGTGTTAATCTACTTAACTCAAGTAATTTCCGTGGTGTGCCATCAGGTTTATCACTGTTGTAAATACATTCACCACGATGTCCTACAATGTCTTGAATTGTAGTTGCTAATTGCTTGATTGTGCACTCTTGACCTGAACCAACATTGAATACATCATGAGTCAGATGTTGTTGATTCATCAGGAAAATGCATGCTTCAGCCATGTCATCAACATACATGAATTCCCGCAATGCCTTACCGGTTCCCCATATTTGTATTTTATCATTATTCTGAAGTTTTGCTTCATGTGTTTTTCGTAAAAGTGCTGGTAGTACATGGGCATTTTCGAGGTGAAAATTGTCTCCGGGGCCGTATAAATTGGTAGGCATGACACTAATGAAATCAGTATTATACTGTGCATTAAAAGCTTCACACATTTTTAGCCCGGCAATTTTGGCTATGGCGTAGGGTTCATTGGTGGCTTCCAGCGGTCCGGTCAGTAGATGTTCTTCTTTCATCGGTTGTGGGCAATTCCGTGGGTAAATGCAGGAACTGCCTAAAAATAATAAACGTTTAACATCGTTTTTATATCCATTATGTATTACGTTGTTTTGTACAGCGAGATTTTCATAAATAAAGTCAGCCCGATAGCGGTTATTAGCATGAATACCACCGACTTTAGCTGCTGCTAAAAATACATACTCCGGTTTTTCCTGAATAAAAAAATTGTCTACAGCCTTTTGATCGCATAGATCTAGTTGTTGACGATTCCGAACAATTAAGTTTTCATACCCAAGAGTCTGTAATTGGCGGTAGATGGCAGAGCCCACCATCCCCTTATGCCCAGCAATATAAATTTTTGCTTTTTGATCCATTAATTTTTCATTCATTAATCTAGACTCAATTAAAATATTCAACACGAATTCGTTTTATTTGATCAACCACGCTGGGTAATTGATTCAGTTGATCTAAGGCGTCAAGCATGAACGCTTCCTTGGTTTTGTTAGTGAGGATAATAACATCGGCTAGCTGTGTATCAGTGTCTGTGCGCTTTTGTTCTATCGCTTCGATACTAATGCCTTGATCACCAAGTATCCGGGTGACATCAGCCAGTACGCCAGGTTTATTGGCTGCCTTCATATTGAGATAGTAAGCACACTGTATCTCTGAAATTGGAAGAATGGGAATATCTGATAAGCGATCCGGCTGAAAGGCCAAATGAGGAACACGATTTTCATGGTCGGTGGTAAAGGTGCGAACCACATCGATTAAATCGGCAACAACAGACGATGCTGTCGGTTCAGAGCCTGCCCCCGGACCATAATACATTGACGAACCCACTGCATCACCATGCACCATGATGGCGTTCATAACACCGTTTACATTGGCGATTAAGCGTTGTTTGGGTATTAATGTTGGGTGCACACGTAGCTCTATACCTGAAGTTGTCCTTTTCGCTAATCCAAGGTGTTTGATCCGGTATCCCAGATCGTCAGCGTTGACAATATCGTCATAGTTCAACTGAGTGATTCCCTCGGTGTAAACTTTGTCGAATTGCAGTGGTATACCAAATGCGATTGAAGCCAGAATGGTCAGTTTATGTGCGGCGTCGATACCTTCAACATCAAAGGTTGGGTCAGCTTCAGCATAACCCAGTTCCTGGGCCTGTGTCAGAACATCGCCGAAATTGCTTTGCAGGCTTTCCATCGAAGTTAAAATAAAATTTCCAGTGCCGTTGATAATGCCTGCTAACCATTCAATACGATTGGCTGCCAAGCCTTCACGTATGGCCTTGATGACTGGAATGCCCCCAGCTACAGCCGCTTCAAAGGCCACAATGACATTGTTACTGTGAGCTGCAGAAAAGATTTCATTACCATGAATTGCAATCAGCGCTTTGTTAGCAGAAACAATATGTTTGCCATTTTCAATTGCCTTCATAATAATTTGATTAGCCAGTTCAGTGCCCCCCATCAATTCAACAATGACGTCAATATCAGGATGGTTAGCCACTTCCATTGGGTCAGCGGTAATAATTAGATCAGCATTACCAATGTCACGTTTTTTAGAGGTATCTTTAACGGCAGCAATAGTAGGTATGATTTGCCGACCAGCGCGACGTGAGATTTCGTCCGCATTGCGCAATAGTACTTTTACTGTACCTGTTCCTACAGTGCCGAGTCCGACAAGCCCTACTCTTACTGGCTTCACATTATTTCCTTTAAGGTTCGAAGAAAACGCGATTTTATCCTACTTTTTTTGGTAAAAGGCCAAGCGGACTGACTGGTTTGCCATTTTTTCTTATTTCGAAATGAAGTTTTGCCTGATTCGCATCAGAACGACCTACTTCGGCTATTTTTTGTCCCTGCGCGATCCGGTCACCTTCTTTAACAGTTATTGATTTATTGTGTGCATAAGCACTTAAATAGGTATCGCTGTGTTTGATAATAACAAGGTTGCCATAACCTTTAAGGCTGTTGCCGGCATAGACAACTTTGCCTGCCGCGCTGGCCTTAACGGATACGCCTTGCTTACTAATGATGTCCAGGCCATTGTTTCGACTGGACTTCTTATAGTTGACGATGTTCATGGCAGCAATCGGCCAGTGCCAGGAATTGTCAAACGGGATGAATTTGTTTGGGGTTGTATTTTGCTGATTAGGTGGTGGGCTGAGTTTAACCACCTGTGATTGAGGTTTGGCCGCTTCTGTCTCAATTGTCGTTGAGCTAGAAGCTATGGGGTTTATTACATCATCAGTCTGGGCAGGCTTAGTAAAATTTTTGGGTTTAACCAAAGATATTTTTTGCCCTCGATTAATAAGGTAAGGTTCGGAAATATTATTCCAGGCGGCGACTTCCTTGTAATCAAGACCAGCCAAAAAAGCAATACTGTATAAGGTATCGCCACTGCCAGCTACATGTATTGTTCGCTTGGGTTGAGCAAATGAGTGGTCATCGAGCGGTACAACCGGTGGTTGGGAACACGCAGCAATTAATACTAGAGCGGCTACTACGCCTAGTTTACTGGAATAATTATTTATAAGCAGCATATAAAATCAACAAGATAGTGATGATTACTAAAGTTATCCATCCAATTATATCAATAACTTTATGTAATTGCTCACCATATCTTGGACCAAACCACTTACCTAAAGCAGCCACCAAAAAGAACCGTCCGCCTCTGCCTAGAAACGATGCCAGCACAAAAGGCACTATTGCCATGCTTAATACGCCAGCTGTAATAGTAAAAATCTTATAGGGAATCGGAGTGAAGCCGGCAATAAAGACTATCCAGACGCCGTATTGGTTAAACAACGACTTTACGTGGTCAAATTTTGCTTGGGCATGATAAAAATCAATAATGGCATCACCGATGTAAATAAACAAATATTTGCCGATTAAATAACCAATTATCCCACCGATCACAGAGGTGACAGTTGTGATCAAGGCATAGCGCCAGCTTTTTTCAGGTCTGGCAATGGTCATCGGCAGTAACATGATATCAGGGGGTATAGGAAAAAAACTGGATTCGGCTAAACTGAGCATGCCCAGGTACCGTTCTGCCAGAGGATGTGCTGCCCAATCGAGCACCTTGGAATACAAAGAGGAGAATATGCGCATTATTTTTCTATTCCGCGTTTAAATGCAACAAAACGAACACCCGTTACATTTTCTTCAATAAATTCATCGTTATTACGGGTAATGACTTTGAGTACCTGGCTTTCATTATCACCTACCGGCATTACCAGCCTGCCTCCCGGTGCAAGTTGTGCTAATAATTTTTCAGGCACGTCTTCTGACGCTGCGGCAGCCAGAATTCCATCAAAAGGTGAATTTTCCGGCCAGCCCCCGTAACCATCAGCAATCTCAAAAGACGTGTTTTTAATTTTTAAATCATAAAGACGATTGCGGGCATCCCACATCAACTCCGAAATTCTTTCAATAGAGTAAACATGGCTACATAATTGTGCCAAAACAGCCGTTTGATAACCACAACCGGTGCCGATTTCAAGGACTCTCTCAAGCGGACGTTGAGTGTCGGCCAACAATAACTCTGTCATCAGTGCAACAATATAAGGTTGTGAAATAGTTTGACCGTGGCCGATGGGTAATGCGATATTTTCGTAAGCCCTCGATTCAAGTGCCCTGGGCAAGAAAATATGTCTGGGGATTTTCGACATAACCCAGAGTACTTCTTCATTGTTGATGCCGGCCTCTCTGATTTGCTCGATTAAACGGTTGCGAGCACGATCTGAAGTCATGCCTGAGCCGATGAATTTATTCTCAGACATTAAACACCGCCGTTTAGCCATTGCTTGAGAGAGCTGATACTCGAATATGCAGTGAGATCAATCTTGATCGGTGTCACGGAGATATAATTATTTGCTACTGCAAAAAAATCTGTACCTTCACTGGCATCATCGCCCTTACCTGCCGGACCAACCCAATAAATTTCTTCTCCGGACGGGGTCTGCGCTTTGATTACCGGCTCTGACTTGTGTCGTTGCCCTAAGCGTGTAACCTGCCAGCCTCTAATCTGTTGATAAGGTAAATCAGGCACATTGACATTTAATATAGTATCGGCCGGAAGCGGATGTTGCTGCATTTTATTTAACAACTCGATGACAGCCTGTGCTGCCGAGGCATAATGGCTAACCTGTTCACCAACTAAAGAAACAGCGATAGCCGGAAGTCCCAAAAATCGCCCTTCAGTCGCAGCGGCCACTGTTCCTGAATAAAGCACATCATCACCAAGGTTAGCACCATTATTGATGCCGGCAATCACCATGTCAGGTGTAGGTTGAACGTAACCTGTAATAGCCAGATGGACGCAGTCAGTCGGTGTGCCTTGAACATAATGAAATCCATTATCAGCTTGATGGACGCGCAGAGGGTTTTTTAATGTCAAGGAATTACTGGCCCCGCTACGATCGCGGTCAGGCGCTACAACGGTAACTGTGGCTAATTGGTTTAGCGACTCGGCTAAACAGGCTATGCCTGGTGCTAAATAGCCGTCATCATTGCTAACCAGAATATTCAAGCTGAAATCTCCAGCCGGACTGTTCTTAAGCGTAGCAATAGCGCTGGCACCAGGTATAGGATACAACCAGTAGTAGCTTTACCGGCAACGTTTATAACGGCACAGTTTAAGGAGTCTAAGTCCAAGTTAATTTCGCGTGGGAATTTTAGATAATGCTTTTTTAGCTTCTTGATGTCCGTTTGACAAGGCCTTTTTGAACCAAAATTCTGCCTGCTCCAAATCTTTTTTTACACCTAATCCTTTTGCGTAGGCCAGGCCTAAGCGATATTGAGCCGGACTATAGCCCTTTTCCGCTGAGCTTCTGTACCATCTAACCGCCCTTGCAGTATCAGAATCAACATACCAGCCTTTCTCATAGATGACACCCATGGCTTTCTCTGCCCAGGGTTGGCGATATTTGGCATTTTGATTAACATAATCTAATGACCGTTTGAGCCAATAAGTGGATTCGGCAAAATTTTGCTCTATTCCCCTGCCGGCCGCATACATTTCAGCCAGAATATACTGGGCCCTGCCTTCGTTGTGATTTGCAGCATCCTGAATCGTTTTAAATAGACTTTCTGTGTAGCGACCTGAGTCATACTCATTATAAGCATTAGTAAGTTGTACGCGGCTGATCTTCGGCGGCTTGGGCTCATCTTCAAAGCTTGGTAAAACCTCCTGATCTGGCTCGACCTTTTCATTCGCACTGGCTACGGCCACCGACGTGATGTTTTCTATTTTAGTTTCATCAATAGCAGCTGTAGTTTCTGCCTGAGTATTATCTTCAACAGTCGGTTCGGCTAAAGATTCAAGCTTAGGTGCTATGAGCTTGCTTTCCTCGGCTTGTTCAAGTTCCTGTTGGGCTTGTGCCAGTTCTTGCAGCAATCGTTGCTTTTCTTCTTCTAATTTGAGTTCTGCTTTTAAGTCAGTAATTTGCTGTAAAAACCCTGCTAGCCTGGGATCATTAGGCCTGACTTTAATCAAGTCAGTCAGATGATGGTTAGCTTTATCCGGGTCCTTATCTTCAATGGCTTTCAAAGCAAAATCAAAATAATTGTCGGCAATATCATCCAGACCGGTGCTCGCGAGTTCATTCCCGGGTTCTAAATCAAGTACTTGCGAATAATAATCATAGGCACTTTCACCCTCCGGCTGCAATAGATTAAAATTTTCTTTGGCTGCTGCAGCATTTTCGAGTAGTTCGCTAATTCGGGTTTGCAGCTCTTGTTCTTTGGCAGCCTGCTCAGCTTGTTGCTGGGCTTGTTGTTGAGCTTCAATGGCCTTGATTTCTTCTTCAACCCGGCGTTCAACCTCCTCTTCTTTAGCCAGGTTTTCGTAAAATTCACGCCTTTGTTCATCAGAGTCTTTACTGATTTCTCTGTCTTCGGTGTCTGTTGTAGACTGTGATTCTTGTGTGGATTGTTCTGTTATAAGTGCAGTAGCAATCTCGGGGGCCGGTTCGGCTACGTTTGGCTCATTGACAGGTTGAGATTGGGTTAATAAATTTCCTTGTTTAAGTTCATGTTGATAAATTTGATAACCGGTTACAGTCAAAAATGCCAGTAATGTCAGGCCAAGGCTCCAATAAACAAACTTACTTGAGCGATCAGGATTAGTTTGATACAAATTAGATTCTTCTAATCTATCAATAGCCGGATCAGTAACAGGTTTTTCAGCTAACTTCGCCAGTGGAATAATATTTTCCTTAGACTCTGTATCATCTGAATCATGATGGGTCGCTTTAAGATTTTCATTTTGTTTTTGGAAGCTGACTACACCCAACATTAAATCGGCTGAGTCCGGACGATCTTCAATATAGGGTTTCACCATCCAATCGATATTGGATAGCAATAAATGTGAGTAAAGACCCTTGCCCAACTCAACTGCTGGCGTCAGTGGATCATCTTCACCCTTAATTAATGCAGTATGCCGGGTCGATGCATCAACGGGTCTAACAGCAGCAATAGCTTCGTATAAACTGGCGCCTAAGGCATATAAATCACTCCAGGGGCCGATATTGCCGTCCAATCCATATTGCTCTAAAGGTGTGTAACCAGGTGCCAATGCAACAGTGTAGGTTTTGGTGTATTGGGCAAGCCGATAACGTGCCAGGCCCTGACCAAGTAGCAATGGATGGCCGTGATTACGGATGAAAAGATTGGTAGGGCTGACGCTGGTGTGTAACAAATTTCTGGCATGTAGTTCTCGTAAACCCTGCAAACCGGTTTTTAATAACTCGGTAAGCTGTATATCACTAAGTGCAGCGGTCTGTTCATCGAGCAACTCACGTAAACTTCTGCCGTCATCGTATTCACTAATTAAATATCCACTGCCATTGGCTTCGCGATATTCAATAATCTGGGGTAAATAGGCAGAGTGAATTTGACTGATCAAGCGTGCTTCAAGTAGGAATTCACTCAGGCCAAATTCAAAATCGGTAAATCTATCTTTATTTTCAGATGTGACTGAATAACCATCATCCTTACGAATAGCCAGGCTTTTAGGAAAATATTCATGAATAATGACATTACGGTTATTGCGATTGTCCCAGGCATAATAGGTGATACGGAAATCACCGATATTAATCACCGACTCAACTTCGTAATGATCAAGCTGATAGCCGATAGCTAAGTGAATCGAAGGGTTTTGATATTCTTTATGATCAGCCGGTTGCTGCATGCCTTAATTCAACTGCAAGATGGTGCCCAGGGCCGGACTCGAACCGGCACGGGATATTATCCCGAGGGATTTTAAGTCCCTTGCGTCTACCAAATTCCGCCACCTGGGCACGATGACTTGTCTCCTAAGTGTGATTATTCAATTAATGAATTATACCCTAACCTGGAGGCTGAGCCCGGAATCGAACCGAGGTAAACGGCTTTGCAGGCCGCTGCATAACCACTCTGCCACTCAGCCGTTAAGGCTTCACCCTTTCAAACAATATATGTAAAAAAGGGAAAGCAATATCAGCTTTCCCTGATCGTATTCTGGAGCGGGAAACGAGACTCGAACTCGCGACCCCGACCTTGGCAAGGTCGTGCTCTACCAACTGAGCTATTCCCGCCAGTCTCACCAAAGAGTGGCGATTTTATCCGGGAAGTGGATGATGTTCAACCCGGATTATGCAATGAACCTCTATTACGATAAAAAACTGCTTCAACCTCAAGCACGTCCTCAGGAATTTCTGCTCACCATAGGGTGGCTATGGCGTTGTCTAAATTCCTTGCGGGTGCACTCGATCTTAGCGCAGTTTTTCCTCTCACGACGAATTCCATTGCATAATCCGGGTTCAAGCGTCATCTTTCAAGTAAGGCCAGGTTGCTTTTAAATAGATATACATTGACCAAAGCGTGAGCACTGCAGCAATAATGAGTAATAATTCACCTAATTTAAGAATGGGTAGACCATAAAAAGGTTTTTGGTAAAGCAGCAGGCTAATGGCGATCATTTGAAATGTGGTTTTAATCTTGCCGATGTAGGAAACAGCTACATTGCCACGTTTGCCTATTTCTGCCATCCATTCACGCAAAGCTGAAACGATTATTTCTCGACAGAGAATGATGCACACCACGCAGGTGAATAAGGAAATGCTCCAGACATTTTGCAGAATATCTTTATCAGTTGCTAACAAAACCAATGCAACTGCCACAATCAGCTTGTCGGCAACGGGGTCAAGAAAAGCGCCAAATTTCGAATCCTGTTGCAAGCGCCTGGCTAAATATCCATCCAGCCAATCGGTGACAGCCGCTACTACAAAAATAACGGTTGCCAGCAGGTGTGAGAAGGAAAAATCAAGCAAATAAATGATGACCATAACCGGAATTAAAATCACCCGGAGCAGCGTTAGAATGTTAGGAAGGTTAAATGTCATCGTTACCGCTAATGAAAATGCTTATATACGGATTCTGCCAGTTGTTGGCTGATCCCTTCAACGTTTTGCAAGTCTTCGATCCCAGCCCGTTTTATCCCTTGAATACCACCGAAGTAAGTCAGCAGAGCCTTACGGCGCTTGTTCCCTATTCCCGGTATTTTCTCTAACTGTGACTGAAATCGATTTTTTGAGCGCTTTTGACGATGGCCGGTTATCGCAAAGCGATGTGCCTCATCGCGGATTTGTTGAATCAGGTGCAAAGCGGGATTCGTTTTCGACAAGTGATAGGTTCTGTTCGACGATCCTGCGACAATCAGTTTTTCTAACCCAGGCCTACGCCCTTCGCCTTTTGCTACACCAATTAACTGGATCGAATTAATAGCCAACTCGTTCATTACATCTACAGCTTTATTAAGTTGCCCTGTGCCACCATCAACTAAAACAATATCAGGTAGTGTACCTTGTTCGTTAATAATACGTGAGTATCGTCTTGTTAATGTTTGTTGCATGGCCGCATAGTCGTCACCGGCGGTAATATTGTTAATATTAAAGCGGCGATACTCTTTTTTGACAGCACCGGTATGGTCGAAGACTACACAAGAGCCTATTGTGGATTCCCCCTGCGAATGACTGATATCAAAACATTCTATCTTTTCCGGCAATATTTCCAAGTTTAGTTCGTTTTTGAGAGCTTGAAACATGTCTTCATAACGCGCCTTAGTCTGGTTTTTTTGTTTTAAGTAATTGAGCGCATTTTCTGCTGTGATGTGTAACCATTTGGCCCGGTCGGCACGCACTGAATGCTTAATCACCAAGCTGCGACTGGATTTTTTCAGCGATGACAGCGCCTTTTCAATCAGTACACGTTTAGATAGCTTTTTATTAGCAATAATTTCATCGGGTAAAGGATGGGACGAGTAATATTGTGCAATAAATGATTCTAGCAATTCGTTTTCAGTGGACTGTAGTTTGTTCTTTATTGGGTAATAACGGGTTCCGACCAGCCGACCACTACGCACAAATGTCACGGCAACACAACAGCTATCCTGGTAAGTTGAAATTGCGCAAAGATCTATATCAACTTGTGTGCCTTGTATGTTTTGAGTTTGATAAACGCGCTGTAAGGCCAGCAATTTATCTCGATAAACGGCGGCCTGCTCAAACGCTAACTGCTTGGAGAGATGCTGAATTTTATCAGTATATATAGATAATAATTCATCACTTTTACCTTCTAAGAATAATTGAACCAGTTTTACATTATCGGTATAACTTTGCTCATCGATTAAGCCGACACAGGGCGCAGGACAGCGTTTAATCTGATATTGCAAACAGGGCCGAGAGCGATTGGCGTAAAAACTATCCCGGCATTGACGCACAGGAAATATTTTTTGCAGTAAAGCCAGTGTCTCACGAACAGATTTGGCGCTGGGATAAGGCCCATACAATTTGCCCTTAACCTTGCGGGTGCCACGATAAAAGCCAAGCCTGGGGAAAGCATGTTGTGTATCAAGATAAATATAGGGATAACTTTTGTCATCACGCAGTTGTATGTTATAGCGTGGCCTGTGTTGCTTGATTAAATTACTCTCAAGCAACAATGCCTCGGCTTCTGTTCCGGTTACAATGACATTCATGGAAGCAATTTTGTTGACCATCATTTGCAGCTTGGCGGTCAACGGTTTGCCGGAAAAATAACTGGCTACACGTTTTCTCAAGTTAGCGGCTTTACCGACATAAAGGTGCTTGCCATTTTTGTCGTGCATTAAATAGATGCCCGGGGAATGACTCAGGCTTTGGGCATAGGTTTTGCCGTCGAAGCAATCAGGCATTACAAAAGCCTGGTGATTTTCTTAAATACATCCTGAAACATTTTTTCAGTCAGACGTCCGGTGTTAGTGTTATAACGGCTGCAGTGATAACTATCGATTAAAGTAAGCTTCTCATCAAGTTTATAGGTTGCGGCATGCGCAAACTTATAATCAGCCTGCCTTAGCCCCAAAGCTTTGATGACCGCTTTGTGTGATAGCAGGCCCAGCGATAAGATCACACTGCCGGATGGTAATTCAGACAATTCATTGGACAGGTATGCATTGCACTGATTAACTTCGGCGCCGACGGGTTTGTTTTCCGGGGGCAGGCATTTGACCGCATTGGTAATTTTGCAATTTATCAGCATAAGTTTATCCTCGGCCGAGATGGATTCGTTATGACTGGCGAAACCAAAATCATACAGGGTTTGATACAGTAGAATGCCGGCATGGTCACCGGTGAATGGCCGCCCGCTTGCATTAGCGCCATGCATGCCGGGTGCAAGTCCAACGATCAATAGCTTCGCTTTGCTGTCACCAAATGGCGGTACCGGTTTGCAAAAATAATCAGGATGCCTGGTTTTGACTTGACTCAAAAAGTCTGCCAAGCGTTGACATTTTTTGCAGTCTGGGTCGTAAAATGATGTCGTGTTTTGCATATTTCTCGTTTGTTCAGGATATGTCGGTTGCTGACTTAAGCCGTTCACCATAGAATTCAGCCCTTATTGTACGCAAACAGAGTAAACAGATGAAAATTTCTGCATTCGAAATAAAAATTGGGAACCTGATTGAATATCAAGGGCGGCTTTGGCGGATTTTAAAGAAAAATCACGTCAAACCAGGTAAAGGTGGTGCCTTCGTGCAAGTAGAAATGAAAGAACACGGCACCGGTACGAAATTGAATGAACGTTTTCGTTCTGAGGATAAAGTTGAAAAGGCTCACGTTGAGCCGCGCCAAATGCAGTTTTTGTACAACGAAGGCACGGATTATGTTTTCATGGATAATGAAACCTATGAGCAGACTACCCTGCCGGCAGAAGATTTAGAAGCACAGTCAGGCTATTTACTGCCCAATACCGAGATTCAGATCAACTTCTATAATGAGTCTCCTATTGGTGTTGAGTTGCCGCAGAGTGTAGTGCTACAAGTCGTTGATACAGAAGGTGTGGTCAAAGGCCAGACAGCTGCCAGTTCAGGCAAACCGGCTGAACTGGAAACCGGTATTCGCGTCACAGTACCGCCTTTTGTCAATATCGGCGATAAAATCAAGGTCAATACTGATACGGGTGAGTATATAGAACGGGCTGATTAGATCAGTTACAAAAAAGCCTGCAAGATGCAGGCTTTTTTAAAACATTTTAAACTGATTTATTCGCTTGTTGCTTTTTCAACCATTTCATCGACGGCGTCACTTGCCTCTTCTTTAGCCGTTTCGCCCATTTCATCAATTTCATCCTGAGCTTTATCAGCGGCCATTTCATCAGCTTCGCCCGCAGAATCTACCATATTCTCAACTTGTTCAGCTGATTCTGCAGCTTTGTTTAAGTTTTCAGATATTGACCCTGCCATCGCGATATTTGCAGTGCCAAAAACGCTAATCACCAAAGCCAGCAAAAATTTATTTTTCATTTATAAACTCCAATTAATAAGTTAATTAAAAATCCCGGATGCAGGATATAGCTTAAAGCTGACAATCTACTGAATTTACAATTGATAAACTACTATTAAAAACGTTATTTATGTAAACATTTGTAAACTATTGACGGTTTCGTAATCGAGTTAATATATTATTGTCTATTTGCGAACAATCAATTCAGGGCTATTTATCCTGCCATTTTCTCAAGCATTGTGCTAATTCAACCCCAGGCTCAACTAATTCCAGTAAGCTGTTGTCATCCAATACCTGTTCAACGGCCGGTCGATCATTACAAATCAATGCAACATCAGCACCGGCATTCAAGGCCATATGGGTTCTATCGACAACTGAACCGAGCTCAACGGCACCTTGCATGGACAGGTCGTCGGTAAAAATAACACCGTTAAATCCTAATTGTTCACGTAAAATAGTTTTTAGCCAGAATTGTGAAAATCCTGAGGGTAATGTGTCGATCTGATTGAACAGCAGGTGTGCGGTCATCACAGCATCTAAGTCCTGGGCAATTAGTTTTTGGTAAGGCATTAAGTCGTTAGCTAAAACATCATGATAGCAACGGGAATCTTGTGGCAGGCATAAATGGGAATCTTCCAGTACTCCACCATGACCGGGAAAGTGCTTGGCAACAGCAATAAAACCACATTGGTGTAAGCCTTGCATATAAGCTGCAGCAAGTTCTGCTATAACTTCTGGATTATAATGAAAGGCCCGGTTGGCAATAATTTCGCTTGAGCAGTCTAATAAATCAACCACTGGTGCAAAACTGAAATCGATACCCGTAGGTTTGAGCTCGTTTGCCATTAACTTAGCTAAATCTGTGCTAGCCCGGATAGCTTGTTGTGGCGATTCATCATATAGCTGGCCCAAAGTATGCAATGACGGTAATAGTGTGAATTCATCTTTGAAGCGTTGAACACGTCCACCCTCTTGATCAACACATACGATTAATTCAGGTGTTCTGAGTGATTTAATCTGCGCGACTAATCGTGTGACTTGAGCTTTAGTGGCATAGTTGCGAGTAAATAAAATCACGCCACCGACCAGAGGATGTTGTAAAACTTCCCCATCTTCGGTACTTAATTCCAGGCCGCCGACATCAATGATCAGGGGGCCTAATGGTAGTTGAATTCTGTCGTTCATCTATTATTACCTTAATGCCTCATATCGTCATTCCCGCGTAGGCGGGAATCCAGGATCTGTTACCAGGTTAGATATACTCACCATTATTCTGTGACCTGGATTATTCAACAGTAATTTCCACCGGACAGCCAACAGGTGTTAGATCAAATAATTCGATAATGTCCCGATTAGCCATACGAATACAACCGTGGGATACGGCCTGCCCTAATTCGCTTTCATAGGGAGTACCATGGATATAGATGTATCGCCGCATGGTGTCCACATTTCCCAGGCGATTAAATCCGATCTGCTTGCCGCTTAGCCATAGTATACGGGTGAGTATCCAGTCCCTGCCGGGAAACTGTTTTCCAAGTTTCGATGTATAGACTTCACCGGTAGTGCGGCGGCCTACAAAAACAGAATTGATTGGTTGCCCTGTCCCAATTTTTGCCCGCACAATATGTGAACCCACTGGCGTCTGCCCGCTGTCTTGTCGTTGTCCGGTACCATTTAGTGCGGTCGATACAGGATAAAGAATAAGCCTTGAATTGTCGTGAAAGCAAAGTTGCTGTTTAGCGATATTGATTTCAATGCTAACCATGGTCGTGTTTAATTTTTTTGAGCAAGCCTTCAGATGCATTTTCAATCATACTCAAAGCTGTTTCAAAACCTTGGTTGCCGCCATAATATGGATCAGGAACTTCGCTATCATCGTATTGATCAGCATAGCTTAAAAATAGATTAATCTTGTAGTGATGGCTGGGTATACAGAGCTGTTTTAAATCAGCAAGATTTTGATTGTCCATGGCAATAATGTAATCGAATGCGTGCATGTCATTAGCCGAAACTTGCCGGGCCCGAAGGCCGCTTATGTCAATACCACGAAGTGCTACCGCTTTAATTGCTCTGTTATCAGGCGGATGGCCAATATGCCAATTGCCTGTACCGGCTGAGTCAACCTTGATCTGCTCACTTAGGTTTGCATCATTCACTACCTTGCTAAATACACCCTCGGCCATGGGTGAGCGGCAAATATTACCTAAGCAAACGAACAGTATTTTAGTTTGAATAGTGTTGTACATAATTGTTCCTGGCCAGTTCAAGATCTTCGGGTGTATCTATGCCAATTCCAGTTGCTTGTTTAACTTCACTAACGATTATTTTATCGCCTTGCCAAAGCGCCCGAAGTTGCTCAAGTTTTTCGGTTAATTCAAGCTCACACGGGCTCAACGAGGCGAATTGCTTTACGTAAGCTGCCGTGTAAGCATAAATACCCAGATGTTTATAAACATTGTTTTGACTCAAATTTTCACGGCAAAAAGGAATATAGGAACGACTGAAATAAAGGGCTATGTCGTTTTTGTCGCGTACAACTTTAACAATATCAGGATTGATATAATCATCCGGGCTATTTAATAATTCGCATCCGGTGCTCATCGCTGCCTGTGTGTTTTCGGCCAGGCTGTTCGCTATTTGGTTGATAACTTCGGCAGGCATAAACGGTTCGTCACCTTGAAGATTGACAATAATAACGTCATCACCGAGTTCCAGAGCATTCGCCGCCTCAGCGATACGGTCTGTGCCGGACTGGCATTGTTCGGATGTTATGACGGCTTTATAACCGGATTCAATGACATGGTCAAATATACGTTTATCATCGGTCGCAACAATGACATCTTCCGCAGCACTTTCACCAGCCCGTTGGCAGACATGCTGTATTAATGTCCTGTCGCCGATTACTTTCAAGGGTTTGCCGGGTAGTCGTGTGGAGGCGTATCGGGCCGGGATGATGACGACAAATTTATTATTCATGATGAGACCTCAGTATAACTCACACTTGAAAATACGTCGTTAATGTCGCTCAAAATGTTCATTTATTCCAATAAACTGCGCTTTTTCGTTCATTTTTGCCTCGTCTTTTCTGCGTTCATGACGTTATGCTGAGGTCTCATGGTCGGTAATTTCAGCTAAGGATCGTTGTAATTTGTTAATGAATGTTTGATTGGGTTGGGCTTCGATTTCCAGGTACCAGGCATTCGGTAAAGTAAATTCCCTGCATTTTACTGCATCCTTTTCAGTCATAAGAATGGGCTTATTGTCGTTAAAAATAAGGTCACCGGATTGAAAAACATGATGGTCGGGAAAAACTTTGGTATTTGCCTTGATGTTTAGCGATTTGAGTGTATTAAAGAATTTTTCCGGATTCCCTATTCCTGCAACGGCATTTACATCCATGTTTTCAAAATAATCAATCTGCTGTGATTGATCCGCAGCGTTTACCTTACAAAATCGGGTGGGTTTGAATTGCATATTGAATTCGAACTGATCCAGGTTTTTATTGCCGCTGTAAATTTTTATTGCGTCCTGCGAGGTAGATTCGGACGTTTGTCGTAATGGCCCGCTGGGTAGTAAACGGCCATTGCCGAATTTACGATCTGCATCGATGACAATGATTTCCAAATCCCGTTTTAATGCCAGATGCTGTAAACCGTCATCACTAATGATGATATCGATATTGTATTTATCGATTAACAATTGTGCTGAATCGAGCCGATTAGGCGAAACAGCAAGTGGCTGATCTAATTTATGCCTAAGTAATACAGCTTCATCACCGACTATTTCCGGTTTTTCTAACAAGGTCACATCAACCGGCCACTGCGGTGAACTACCGCCATAGCCCCGGCTGATGATTCCAACATTCCAGTTGCGTTGCTGTAAATAGTTAGCCAGCCATATGACCAAAGGTGTTTTACCAGTGCCTCCAACGGTGATATTACCAACCACAATCACAGGCACGCTGACGGATGAACGTTTAAATATGCCTGTGCTGTACAGTTTTTGACGTATAGAAATCGCTAAACCGTAGATTAAGCTTAGTGGGAAAAGTAATTTACTGACAGGATGTGTTTTATCCTGCCAAATTTGCGGGAGATGGGTGGCAAGATAATCACGCATTAAGGAGAATGCCCCTATAGATTAATAAGTTCGGGGTTGCCCAATTGTTGCGCTTGCCATAAACGGGCATAGTAACCTTTTTTATCGATTAATTCCTGGTTAGTTCCGCTTTCTACAATCCTGCCCTTGTCCATCACATGAATACAGTCTGCATTTTCAATAGTAGAAAGCCGGTGGGCAATGACGATGGTCGTTCTACCCTGTTTTAAGGCTTGTGTGGCCTGTTGAACCAATCGTTCCGAATGCGTGTCCAGAGCCGATGTGGCCTCATCAAGAATCAAAATAGGCGCATTTTTATAAAATGCCCTGGCAATAGCAATTCGCTGACGTTGACCACCGGATAAACGGGTTCCGCGTTCGCCGATTAATGTATCAAGCCCGTTTGGCAATTTATCCAGAAATTCTGTGACATGTGCTGCATCACAGACTTGTCTCAATCTGTTTTCATCATTTTGTTGATCACTGGCATAAGTGATGTTATTTCGTAATGTGTCGTCGAACAGAATAGCATCCTGGGTGACGATGGAAAAATTAGAGCGAAGCTCCTTAAGTTTGATGTTTTTAATCGACGTGTCATCGAGTTTGATTTCACCTTCTTTTAATTCGTAAAAGCGCAGTAATAAGGACACAATGGTTGATTTACCGCTACCGGATGCGCCCACCAGTGCAATGGATTGTCCTGGCTGAATATCGAAGTTAATATCACTCAGAACCTTAGTTTGTTCATTATCGGCGTATTGAAACGAAACATTTTGGAAGTTGATTTTTCCTTTGGCTCGAGTGAAAGATTCGGTGCCGGACTGTGTTTCGATAGTTTCATCTATAGTGCTGAAAATACTATCGGCTCCGGCGATACCAGCCTGCAAAGTCTCATTAACTTTGGCCAGACGTTTGACGGGTGACATCATCATCAAAATCGCACCCAGATAAGAAACAAAACCACCGGCACTTAATAATTGAGGGTTATCAGGATCAATGGCCAGCTTAATAATAATCGCCACGGCCAGACCGACAACAACCAGAATTAAGGAAAGGTTGATCGCTGAAATGACCGCTTTTTTCATGGCTTGTTGCCGATTGTCGTCATTCGCTACTCTAAAACGCTGGGTTTCATAGCTTTCACCACCATAGGTCTTGACTATTTTGTGGCCCTGAAAAGCTTCTTTAGAGGTATTGGCAATATCCTTAATGCTGCGCTGAATTTCATGCGAATTTTTGCGAAAGCGTTTGCTCGCCGTTTTTACAATTAACGCTACAATCGGCAAAAGAACCAGCAGCACCAGAGTGAGCTTGAAATTCAAATAGGCCATCCAGCACAACAAAGCAATAACCGTCAGGCTGTCTTTTACCAGAACCCTGATGACCGACGTGCTGGCAGCCGCTACCTGTTCGACATCATAAACCAGCTTTGAAACCAGGGAGGCGGAAGAGTTATGGTCATAAAAACGCACTGGCAAATGGATCACTTTTTCGAACATGTCTTGACGCATGTCGAATATGGTTTTGCGTGCCACCCAGGTCATGCCGTAAGTGTCCATAAATACACCCAGACCACGGATCAGGAATATCCCAATCAAAAATATAGGTAACCATTTAGCCATATATGGGCTGCGAGCCACCAAGCCTTCATCCATAATCGGTTTTAGCATTGAAACAAACCCAGCATCTGCTAATGCTGTAGTAATCATGCCGGCAATTGCGGCTGCAAAAACCCCTTTATAGCGGCCCACATAACTTAACAAGCGCTTATAAATATAAGCGCCGGAGTGGTTTGAATCAGACATTGACTGGCCTGAGCGATGTAATCTCCATCAACATGATGGTTATTTTACCTTCTCAAGCTATTCAAGCGTTAGCTATAGTTAACGGTAAAAAAGGTATTTTGTAACCTGTAAAGAGTCCTTATCAACCCAGAATTTGGTCGTTTGGCCGTAAGTTATATTGGTAATACCTTGAGGAATATTATCCACAATTTTTTGTGGCAACAATAAAGCGCTGAACAGAACTATATAAGCATCATCGGATTCAGTTATGCCTATTCGATAATGCTTTAATTGTTTTTGCTGAATGGTTAAGTCTTCTATATTTTGAAATGCCTCATGAGCTGCTTGCCAGGCTGGAAAATAAATCGCCGGCACAAGCTGCTTTTGAGATTCGACGGATAAAAAATCATCCTCAGTTATGTTTTCACAAACATAGCCATCAGTAAGCGTACAGTTTGTTACCTGAGTTTCGGCATACTTTTTGATCGTTTCCGTATTATCTTGAGCCATGGCTGAGATACTCAGATAACAAACTATTAAACCAATTAATCGACGCATTAATTAGTTAGCAATACGCCTGACTGTACGAATTTGTCCAGTTTCTACATCATGATGTTTCATAAACCCACCCGGAGTTCCCAGATAACCATCTACACCGGAAAAATTATCAGCTCGAATATCCTGAGGCGAAAAATTCTCGTTATCAAAGCGGGGATCAGGTCCACCGTGAGTATGGTACGAAGCTGCACGTCGGGTTCCATTAGGGATTTCGACATCACCAAGGTTAATACTGGCAACATTGCCGAGTTTAGGTTCCGTGGCGCCAAATGTTCCATTAGGATTACGGTAAATCCAGCCGCCATGCTCACGATTCAACCTTACCGATTCAGGATTGATACGATTTAAGACTTGAAAGGCCGCATTATCAGCGCCCTGTACAATAACAAATTCGTCTTTATCGTCACTACCTGAACTAGCAATCACCGCGCCTGCAACCACAGCCGCGCCGATAACCGCCATTTTGTTGATGCCGGGTGATGCTGTTTCCTCTTCTTCCTCATCTAGGTTGAAAATCGGACTGGGTTTGCCCCATTCTCCCGAAAAAGTAAACATAAAAGCTAACTCATCTTCATCACGATTCAGAGGATTATTTACAGACTCTACGGCAAAACCGAATTTCCCTGCTCTAGCTAGTGATGTTGCCCGGCTTATTGAAAGTGTTTTTGAATGAGCACCATTTTCACGGCTGAGCTGACGATAACCGAAATCAATATTTCTTAATCTAGTTGCGATTTCGATGCCTTTGCCAATAGTTTCGCCGCCACGTTGGAAATTCATTAAAGCAGCGGATAAATGTTTCCCGGCATAACCTAGATAGTTAGCTTGTCGATTTTCCAGCCGCTCTGCCTGGACTGTTGCAGAACCGAGGTAGAATGTTGATCCGTTGTTGAATTGGTAACCGGTATTACCGCCATAATAATCAAATTTTACAGCGCTGCCGCCATGCACAAAATAAGGATCAATGCCGGTAAACATATTATTGGTTTTAACAAAGTTTTCACCCTGTCCTACCGAAGCGCCAAAGCGCCAGTTGCCGCTGGCAATGACGGTGCTAAGATGTTGTTCGTTGCGAGAAACTTCAGTTGAAAAATATAAGAAGGATGAATCAGTTAAATCACTACTATTGGTGAATTTAAGTCCCTTATAACTTTGATCACGGTTAAGTACATCCGTGACTTCTTGATGATCATTTTGAAGATAAGAGAGTGTCTGCAAGTGTCCGGATTGGCTTAACCGGGTGCTGGATGCTGAATATTGTTGAGATAGTTGTGAGCCGGTTAATGCATTTTTAGTGTTGGCGCTTCCCCATTCAGCCTGGCTGATTGGTGCTATAGCGATGGTTATGCATGTAATGGCTATTTTTAGTTTTTTCATTGTTTATGATCCTCAAAATGAACTTATCAAGGGGAGTTTACCTCATAATAATCAATAATTATCTGCAGATTCTGTGAATTATTGTATCGATTTATACCTAGTTCGTATAATGCGTGAATGGTAGCTGGTTTTGATTCAGGTAAATTGGTATATCGATCAACGTTGAATGCTACAGCGTTAATAATTTTTGAATCCGGATTAGTTAACTTAAGCTTAAAACGTAAATGCTGTCCTTGTTGACCTATCGGTTCGCATTTAATTACGTCGAAGTGATTATCAAATTTTGGTTTGTCAAAACTCGTTCCCCAAGGCCCGGCATTTTGGATTAATTCTGCCAGATCTAATTCAAAATGAGTATCAAGCAGTGAACCATCAGAAAGCATTTTTGCGGTTAAATTTTTTCCGCTCAATTGTTGCTGCATCGCTTGTTCAAAGTCGGATTGGAAAACGTCAAAATCTTCTTGTTTGATTGTCAAACCTGCTGCCATAGCATGACCGCCGAATTTTTCAACCAAGCCTGGATTTTTTAGATCGATAGCAGCAATAACGTCACGAATGTGAACGGCGGATATTGAGCGAGCCGAACCTCTTAACATATCGTTATCGGTGGCAAAAATCACTGTCGGTAGGTTGAAACTATCTTTAACTCTGGACGCGATTAGACCGATAATGCCAGGATGCCAGTCTTGATTGTATAGGCAAAGGCTATACTTATTTTTTGTATCAAAATTTTTGACTTGGTCACTAATCAATTCTAAGGCTTGTTGATTGCCGGATTCTTGTTCGGTTTTTCTTTGTTCATTAATTTGAATCAGTCTTTCTGTATATGCCTGGGCGGATTGATGATCCTGGCTCAATAAGCATTCGACACCAATTGACATATCATCCAGTCGTCCTGCAGCATTAATTTTGGGGGCTATTTTAAACGCAATATCTTCGCTGGTGACATGGCTAAGCTCACAATTTGAAGATTCCAGTAATGCTTTGATTCCAACTTTGCAGTGGCCTTGCTTGATTCGCTGTAACCCCTGGTAAACCAATAATCGATTCACATAATCAAATGGAACAACGTCAGCTATGGTGCCCAAAGCAACCAAGTCCAGGTAATCTGCCATCGATGGTTCTGATAAGTCGCGCTCTGCAAACCAGTTTTGCTGCCGTAAATAAGTTCTCAAACCCAGCATTAAATAGAAAGCTACCCCTACGCCAGCCAGAGACTTCGCCGGGAACTGATCGTTTGCCAGATTTGGATTAATAATTGCATCTGCTTGAGGCTGTTCGTCAGCAGGCAAATGATGATCCGTGATGATGACGCTGATTCCATAATCTTGTGCCAATTTAACGCCTTCAAAGCTACTAATACCGTTATCGACCGTAATAATCACATCGGGTTGAAAGGCTTGAATAGTTTCAACAACTTGTGTACTCAGACCATAACCAAAGGTCATTCTGTCTGGAATAAAATAGGCCACATGAATAAAACCAAAGTCCTGCAGGACGAGTTTAGTTAAAGCAGTACTGGTAGCACCGTCAGCGTCATAGTCTCCAACAATTAATATATTGGCTTCAGCGAGTGCGGCCTCATATAAAAGCTCGCAAGCTTCGTTCATACCGGTTAATAAGTCGGGTCGTGGCAGGTTTTTGAGGCTGTACTCGAGTTCAGTAAGAGATTTTATGCCTCGATTTGCATAAATTTGATTAAGCAGCGGATTTAAAGAAGGTGCGCTAAAATTGCTCAGCGCTTTGCGCTGAGCAATCTGTTTTTTTTTGATCAACTTTTCAGTAGTATTTATTTAAGGGCTTTTTTCATTAAAGCGCCTATCTCTGCAGGATTGCGGGTGACTCGAATACCACTTTCTTCCATGACACTGATTTTTTCTGTGGCGGTACCTTTGCCTCCGGAAATAATCGCCCCGGCATGCCCCATTCGTTTGCCTGGTGGTGCAGTAATGCCGGCAATGAACCCGACCACAGGTTTGGTCATATTATCTTTTACCCAGCGTGCACATTCCTCTTCATCAGTTCCGCCTATCTCTCCGCACATAACGACAGCTTCAGTCAACGGATCCTCATTAAATTTTTTCAGCACATCGATATGCTTAAAACCATTTACTGGATCGCCACCGATACCCACGCAAGTTGATTGCCCCAGTCCGAGTTTAGTTAACTGATCGACAACTTCATAGGTCAATGTGCCGGAACGTGATACTACACCTATCGCGCCTTTTTTATGAATATAGCCTGGCATAATACCGATTTTGATTTCGTCAGGTGTAATGACACCGGGACAATTCGGGCCCACAAGCAGCGTTTTCTTACCCTGCATTTTGTAACGTGTCATCACCATGTCTTTAACAGGTACGCCCTCGGTGATACAAATAACCAGATCAAGATCAGCCTCTACCGCTTCGTCAATTGCCGCCGCCGCATAGGGAGGAGGAACATAAATCACTGATACATTGGCACCAGTTTGTTGTTTGGCTTCAGCAACTGTGTCAAATACAGGTATATCTTCATAAACCTGACCGCCCTTGCCGGGTGTGACACCGGCAACAAAACAGTCTTTACCCAACGCATATTCAATACAATTTTTGGTGTGAAACATGCCTGTTTTACCGGTCATACCCTGGGTCATGACCCGCGTATTTTTATCAATTAGAATCGACATTACTCACCTCCTTTGGCTGCATTAACGACTTCTTCAGCGGCTTCGGCCATGGTTCCGGCTGATTCAATTTCAAGGCCTGACTCGGCTAAAATCCGCTTACCCTTTTCAACATTTGTTCCTTCCAGCCTGACGATTAACGGTACCGATAAGTTGATCTCTTTTGCAGCAGCAACCAGCCCCTCAGCGATAACATCACAGCGCATAATACCACCAAAGATGTTAACCAGGATCGCCTTGATATTAGGGTTACGTAACATGATTTTGAATGCAGCCGTGACCTGTTCTTCCGTTGCTCCGCCACCGACATCAAGGAAGTTGGCAGGTTCTCCACCGTAAAGTTTAATGATATCCATGGTGGCCATGGCCAGGCCGGCACCGTTAACTAGACAACCTATGGTACCGTCCAGAGAGATGTAGCTCAGGCCGTGTTCTGAGGCTTCTATTTCAGCTGGGTCTTCTTCATCAAGATCACGATATTCCATGATGTCGGGATGACGAAATAGTGCATTACTGTCAAAGTTAAACTTTGCATCCAGGGCAACGACTCGGTCATCGCCGGTCACGATCAGTGGATTAATTTCGGCCAGTGATGCGTCTTTTTCCCAAAACACATTGTATAGATTGACAAGTAATTCAGCGCCCTGGTTTACTGATCCTTCAGGTATGCCTATATTAGTTGCAAGTGTTTTAGCATCATCAAGTGATAAGCCCTGAGTTGGGTCAACCGTCACTTTGTGAATTTTCTCAGGCGTATTAGCGGCTACTTCCTCAATATCCATGCCACCCTCAGAGCTGGCCATCATCACAACACGTTGCTTGGCTCGATCTATTACCAAACCGATATAAAGTTCGTCTTTTATATCAGCGCCTTCTTCAATTAATAAGCGTTTGACTTCTTTACCTTCCGGGCCGGTCTGATGTGTTATCAGGGTCATGCCCAGAATTTCTTCGGATAGGGAGCGCACTTCATCAATAGATTTGGCCACTTTTACTCCGCCACCTTTGCCACGCCCGCCTGCGTGAATTTGGGCTTTTACCACCCACATATCTCCGCCTAGATTCTCGGCGGCTGCAACAGCTTCATCTACTGAAAAACAGGCTATTCCTTTGGGGGTAGGAACACTATATTCACGTAGCAGTTCCTTACCCTGGTATTCATGGATATTCATTGTGTGTCCTCTTGACTTGTCTGAATTTGGATATCGTCTTCTCTTGAGGGTGGCAATTATAGCGGTTTATTTCAACAATTTGCAGTTTAGTGATCACATCGACCTCCAGGTCAGATTAATCAATAACTTAGAATGATTAATCCTTTTCGATCTGGCAATTAGAATCGGTAATCCACTCACTCCATGAGCCGACATAGAGCTTGCCCATGTTTAGCCCTGCATGGCATCTGGCCAGTATATTATGACAGGCAGTCACCCCTGAGCCGCACATGCTCACAACCCGCTTTGTTGAAGATGGTTTCTCATGTAAAAGTTTTAAGTCAGCCTGTTCGTGAAAGTGACCATTTTCATTCAGATTTTTATTAAAGGGTAAATTTATCGCTGTGGGTATATGCCCGGCAATTGGATCGATAGGCTCCTGTTCGCCCCGATAACGCGCATTTGTCCTGGCATCCGTTAATGTAATCGTTGATGTTTTGATTTGGGCTGCTATGTCTTCAGTTGACATCCAAAGGCGATCGTCATAGTCAGCGATATAATCCGTTCTATCAAATTTAATGGTTTTTTCCGTAACTGTGAAGCCAGAATCCATCCATGCCTGGATACCACCATCCAATACAGCGGTGTTTTCAATCCCAGCCCAAATGCACATCCACCATAATCTTGCCGCAATGGCACCAGAAGCATCATCATAAACAACGACTTGGGAGTTTTTATCTATACCCCATTCGCGCAACTGATCTTGAAAAACTGTTCTGTCAGGTAATGGGTGCCTGCCCGTGTTAGCAGTCACAGGGCCTGCCAGTTGCTGATTAAGATCGGCGTACTGACTGTTAGGTATATGGGCTTTTTCGAATTGCTGAAAACCCCATTCCGGTTTCATTAAATTAAACCGACAATCAAATACTCGCACATTTGAGGCATCTATGATTTGATTTAATTCAATCGCTGAGATCAATGTTGAACATTTCATGATGGGCGATATTTTAACCTCACCGGGATTGAAAATCCCAGGTTAAACAGTATATGGCGGAGAGTGAGGGATTCGAACCCCCGGAGGGCTACTAACCCTCAACGGTTTTCAAGACCGCCGCATTCAACCGCTCTGCCAACTCTCCGGTGGAGCGAGCCTGATATTGTAGCGATAAAAAGTATATTTTCCAGTGCTTCATTTAATGAATTTTCAGTTTGAAGTGTTAGAATATGCTTAAATATCGTTTATCTATTGGAGGTTATTAATGGCTAACGAACATACTTATGTTTCACAGACCGGCACCCGTGCCATTTCTGTAAACAAAGTGCTAAAGAACACATATATATTGCTTGCTTTGACTTTATTGTTTAGTGCAGCAGTTGCTTTTGTATCAATGAGTTTGGGATTGCCCCATCCTGGTTTGATTATTACATTAGTTGGTTTTTATGGATTATTGTTTTTGACTCATAAATTTCAGAATTCAGGTCTAGGTATTCTCTTTGTTTTTGCTTTGACCGGATTTATGGGCCTTACTATTGGGCCGATTATCAGTCATTATATTACTGCCATACCAAACGGCCATCAAATTGTCGTTGCTGCAATGTCAACAACAGGCATCATTTTCTTTGGATTGTCTGCTTATATCCTTGTGACGGGTAAAAACATGGCTTTTATGGGTGGCATGTTATTTGCTGGGATTTTGGCTGCATTTGTATTGATGATAGGTAATCTCTTTTTTCAATCACCGGCTCTACAATTGGCTATTGCTGCCATGTTTGTTCTGTTGATGTCAGGATTGATTATGTATCAAACCAGCGAGATTATTCACGGTGGGGAAACTAATTATGTTTTAGCGACGGTAACACTATTTGTTTCGATTTATAATTTGTTCCAAAGTCTATTAATGTTATTTGGTGTATTCGGTGACGAATAATCACCAAATTTAGTTTTAATTTGAAAGCCCCGTTCCCAAGACCTGTGTAAAAAGCAGAATTTAGCGGTAGATAGTAAAAAAGCCTACTTTCGAGTAGGCTTTTTCTATAGTTGAATTTGTTTTTTTCATCAGGTGAGTTTTTTGACTTATTCGGTTAGCAATCAAAGTGTTTGTTTAGTTCCAGTCTTGCTGATTAACTGTTTTAAGTTATAACTCAGTACCGATAAAGTCATTTCAGCCTTCACACCTTCCATCCCCGGCATTGAAAGCGTTTTATACCAAGATGATGCTTGATTTGTGCAAACGGTCGTTCAACTGCTGGGTAGTGTCAAATATCTTTCGCACATTTTTCTGATAATAATCACCTTGATTGTTAATCGCCCGATTAGCGGGTATGGCTTCACACGCTGCAAGTTGTTCACCATTTGAATAACCCGAATCCGTAACCACGGATAATGTTTCAACATCGGCTTGGGTTTTGACCTGCTCAGTCACTGGCTGTAATTGACGGGGATCATTTGCCTCATCCGTGACCTCATGATGCGCAATCAAACCTGAATTCACATTAACGGCAGTTTAGACGTTATAACCGAGAACAATATGTTTATTTGCTGTACGCATGATATGGGCATCGGATTCTGTTGAACAATAATTTGAACGCTTGGTAGATTCCAGCTTAGCTTTGATCGTATCGAGTTCCTGTTGATGATTGGTTAATAATTCAAGTGTCTGATTGACTTTGTCTGTATCCACATCAATCGTTGAAGCTTCTTTAATCAGACTCATAAATACAAATTAAAAACTGGTATTTACTGTAAAAATATATATGTTTGACCATGCGTTTCAAAGTCGTCATAATCTTCAATCCAATCGAAGTAAAAAGTGAATGACTTAAAAGATCAATAATGATGACAACCCTTATAAAACAAAAAATCAGCTGCTTAGTAGTTTTATCTCTACTCCCAACAATTTTATACAGTGCTTGCAATTCAACACTAACTCAAAATAATGAGTTGATAACAACTATAACTACTCAAGATACGAATCCAAATGGAGCTTTTAATAGCGATGATCATCTGGGCTTTCCTACTCTGGCAAAGTTTAATAATAAACTATACCTAGCCTTTAGAGAGTCTAGAGCCATAAATCGTCGATCCGCTCAGGAGATTGCCAAATATCCCACCAGTGCCATATTTGAAACTCAGCCTAGTCAACAATTGTCAGGCCATCATTATGGAGGTCGAGTAGTAATTTTTACTTCTACAAACGATGGCAGCAGCTGGACAAAAGAATTTGTTATCGAACCCCCACAACTAAATCCAAACTCAGGCGAATTCTCCCCATATAACACAAATGATGTTAAGGATATGACATTATCGGTGAAGCCAGCAAGCAATGGGCAACCGGCAAAATTGACCTTCACCTTTGTAGCTGTGAATCAATATGCCGGAGCAGAAGTACCAAATAATAATGGCGTTCATGAAGATAATGATGAAAATAACCCATTACTTAAAGATCGGATTCAAATTAATGTTTATTCCGAACTTGATACGGCTACTAACACTTGGACGCCGCTAGTACGAACTACAGGTGTCAACAATGACTATTGGTTTCACACTACCAGATGGATTGGTGATAAAAGTTATAGCCTTGCCTATCTTGTAGGTCCCAGAACTGCCAGCATCACATTCAGAACCGGTGGAATTATTTTTTTCGGTAGTGATGATGGCGAAAATTATGCTCCGGCTAACTTTAGCCCGGGCGATGATTATAGCCAGTTATTAAATAGCCCGTATGCAAACGCCGTTTCAAAGGCCACTAACTGGAAAGGTATTCCGGAAAGCCCTCAATATTCTGCCGGTGCCAATGAAGCGGACTTTGCTTTCTTAGATGATGGTTCAATAGTGGCTATTGCGCGTAAGCGCGAAAATGAAAAATCGTATTTTTTTGGCTATGCTGAAAGTACAACAGCAGATTGGGATTTTAAAGAAATTGGTTTTACCGACGAAAGCGGTTTAGCTATTACTGAGACAGACATTGGCATTCATGGAATGGAGTTATTAACTTTGCCTAACGGCATCATCCTGGCCACCTACAGAAGACTTAATGTGATAGACGTAAATGGTACTAAACAAAAAGAATTTTGTACCGTAATAAGCCGCTTGAACCCTGAATCAGGGGAATTAACTGAAATTGCTGCAACCGATAACATTAATTACTTCGATACCGGTTATCCAACCATGCTAATTGATGATCAATTTTTTTACTTTGCAGAATATAACCGGTTTCACAGCGGTCTATTTCAAGATGATGGCGCTTTCCCAAACCCAAGCCCGGTTAACTTTTCTGAAATCAGGTTTTTTAGAATCGGGTTGGAAGACTTATATCAACGAATCTCTGCAAGTCTACACAACGAAATGGAACCCATAAGACAATACATTCAATCTATCAACTAATTTATAATCCAAGGATAAAAATATGTTTAATTTTAAATTACACTCAAAACTAATTACTGGTTTGTTATTTGTTTTTATTAGTCAATTGTCTATTGCAGGTAATGTCAATGGCACTGGATTCGTGAAAGGAATTTTTAATCTTACAGGATCTATAGGTGAAGATTATGCTTACATTGATGCTGTCTTTGGATCACATACATGTACGATGAGCGGTTCTTATATGATAGCAAAATTCGATGGCGATAGTAGCGACGGGAAACGAATCTACACAACTTTACTATCTGCAAAATTAACAGGTCGTAAAGTTACTGTCTCTCTTGATGACCCCACAAGCTTACCAGCCTTTTGTTGGATACGTTGGGTTCAGATTCATTGATAAAAATACTTTTTGGATAATTAATGTGCCGCTTGGCTAAACTTTAATACTTAAATGATAACCAAGATAACGATGCTTAAAAAAATTTAAATTATTATTTTATTTTTCCTGAACAGATAAAAAATATGGAAACCCCCTAAAACTAGGAACCCCACTGAAGTAAAAATTCCGGGAAGAAATAAAGCAAACATGATATTTAAACCAAATTGCGGTGAGTAACAGTGTTCCAGTCAGTGATGTTTCTATAAATTGAACTCTCAAAACGTAATTTTATTTTAGCAAAACTGTATCTAAGGAAATATCAATAAATTTAAACTGTTAAGGACCACAGCCAAAAACCTGCTCATACGAGCAGGTTTTTGAGGGTTTCAATGGTCGTTTTTACGCAGGTTCCAAAGCGAGGCTTTTTACTTTTCCAGCTGTTTAATCTTTCTAGCAGACCACAAGTAATAAGTTAATAGAAATAATAAATACCCATAAAACATGAATTTTTCCATGCCCGGGATAGCCTGAAGCATGTGGGCAAGACCGCCAAAACCAACAGTCATGGCAACAAGAATAATAAGTATGCTGTTGATACTCATCCCGCTGGCCTGTAATAAGTGGTGATAATGGCTACGATCAGCCTTGAGTGGAGATTTACGATGCAATATTCGCCGTATCATCACAGTCAGCGTATCACTGATCGGTAATGCCAGAATCCAGACTGCAGTAATGGGTTTGATCATTGCTTGTTCACCCTGTGAGAGTTGGATTAAATACCAGCAGATAATAAATCCAATAAACATGCTGCCGGCATCACCCATAAACACACTGGCCGCTTTGTTTGCTGACCAGCGTAAATTAAAAAACAAAAAGCCAGCCACGGCACCCAGCAAGGCTAATAATATAGTTGCGCCCCGGGTGTTATCTTGCAGATAGCATAGTCCTATCAACAGCAATAAGATGGACATCGCAAGTATGCCTGACTGTCCGTCCATTCCATCTGACATATTAAATGCATTGATGACACCGACAACAGCAAATACGGTGAATGGAATGGCAAAAACACCAAGCGTAAAAATCTGATCTGTAAACAGTGCTCCAAGTTCATGAATATAAGTTTTACCGACGAAAATCATGATACAGCAGGCAATAATCTGGCTTGCGAATCGCATCAAAGGAGAAAGTTCATGTAAGTCATCCAGGACGCCGATAACCACAAGCACTATAGATGCCGCGAATAACGGTCTAAGTTCCGCTATCGGTATGTTTATAAATAACAGGGTAAAACAAAATGAAATAAATATACTGATTCCACCCACTAATGCAGCTGGATGTGAATGGGTTTTATGTTGTGAGCGGTCCGGATAATCAACCAATCCGACTTTACCCGCGATGCGTTTTAGAGCTAGTGTCATAAAAACACTTGCAGTCAGAGCAAGCACAAACGGTATCAGTGCTGCTTTTAAACTAATCATCAGTCTTCCTTAAATTGTTGCCCAATTATAAGCAGCTGATTAAAAATAGCGAATTAACTTTTTATAACGTCAAAGTTTTGCCCACGATGACGTAGCAAATGATCTATTAGCACCAATGCTAACATTGCCTCGGCAATAGGTACTGCACGAATTCCTACACAAGGGTCATGTCTGCCTTTAGTAACAATTGTGGTTTGAGTGTTATTTTTATCCACTGTATTGCCTTCGATTAGAATGCTGGAAGCTGGTTTCAAAGCCAGGCTGGCCTTTATATCCTGGCCTGAACTAATGCCACCCAAAATCCCACCCGAGTTGTTTGATATAAAACCTTCAGGGGTTATTTGATCCCGGTGTTCGGAACCTTTTTGGCTGACGGAATCGAAACCGGCACCAATTTCAACACCCTTAACCGCATTTATACTCATTAATGCTGCTGCAATATCAACATCTAGTTTGTTGAAAATCGGTTCGCCCAAACCAACAGGTACATTCTGGGCGACTACATCGATTTTGGCGCCAATTGAATCACCTGTTTTTCGCACTGTGTCGATGAAATCCTCCATTTGGTTGAGAATAGTCGGATCAGGACAAAATAATGCGTTAGTTTCAATAAAACCCCAATCAATTTGATTTATTTTCAGATCTCCAATTTGCGATACATATGCTTGGATCTGAATACCGCAGGAATCTTTTAAATATTTTTTTGCAACCGCGCCAGCTGCCACACGAATTGCTGTTTCTCGTGCAGAAGATCGCCCTCCTCCACGATAATCGCGGATGCCATATTTTTTGTCATAGGTGAAATCAGCGTGACCGGGCCGGTATTTATCCTTGATCTCAGAATAGTCTTTACTGCGTTGATCTTTGTTTCGAATCAACAAGCCGATTGGTGTACCGGTTGTTTTGCCTTCGAATACACCAGAAAGAATTTCAACTTGATCGTCTTCACGTCGCTGGGTTGTGAATTTTGATGTCCCGGGCTTACGTCGATCTAAATCGGGCTGGATATCCGCTTCCGACAGACTCATACCAGGCGGACATCCATCAATAATACCGCCGAGAGCTAAGCCGTGACTTTCACCAAACGTCGTTAAGGTGAAAAGTTTGCCGATTGTGTTACCTGACATACTGGATTCTGATTTCCTTGGTCTTAAGTTCTGGGCAAGGTTACCCCTTGCTGCCCTTGATATTTGCCGCCACGATCCTTATAGGACACTTCACATTCTTCGTCACTTTCGAAAAATAACACTTGAGCCACACCTTCATTGGCATAAATTTTAGCCGGCAGCGGTGTGGTGTTCGAAAATTCAAGTGTAACATGTCCTTCCCACTCGGGCTCAAATGGTGTGACATTAACAATAATTCCACAGCGTGCGTAAGTTGACTTGCCAAGACAGACGGTTAAAACATTTCTGGGTATACGAAAATATTCTATGGTCCTAGCCAATGCAAATGAATTAGGGGGAATGATGCAAACGTCACCTTTGAAGTCAACAAAACTGTTGGCGTCAAAGTTTTTAGGGTCGACAATGGCTGAATTAATGTTGGTGAAAATTTTAAATTCATCTGAACAACGAATATCATAACCATAGCTCGAGGTGCCATAGGAGATAACTTTTTGATTATCATTATATCGAATTTGATTTGCTTCAAATGGCTCAATCATGCCGTGCTGTTGAGCCATCTTTCTGATCCATTTGTCTGATTTAATTGCCATATATTTGAATAAAGTTGATTATTTTCCCAGCCATTGTATTCCAACAGTAAGATTATAACTGGAGCTAGTCTTTTTTAAATTATCAGGTAGAGAAAAAATAATCTGCGGATCAATTCCTTTCACTTTGAATATTTGTTTTTCTGGACTTGTTTGTTCCATGTCTTGAATGTTTAGGTTATCGGCAAGATTGATTCGTGTGGTCGAATGACTATTGTTATCCAGTATATCGATGCTATCAAGAAAAACGAAATGCTGGTCGCCATGCAGATGATCACAAGGGTCGAATCTTAAGTTTGTACAGTCGCTTTCTAATTCATTAAAAGATAGCTGCACCAGCGACCCTGTTTGCTTGGTCAAGATGCTTTTCGAAGCGTCTTGAGTAAATTGGTTGGGGTGCTTACTAAAGAATAGTTGCGAGTTGACGTAAGCAAAGCCGTGTTGATCAAAACTTGAAATAAGCGTTTTTAGATCATGTTCAATTCTCCTATTGCTTATTTGAGAGCAGTCCATAAATTCCTGTTCAAATCGAATCAGGCTGGACTCAAATTGTTCCAAATCCAAATCAAGCTCATTGAAAACATTGATAATGATCTGTTTTATGCTGTGCAAATGCAAATCACTTGCCTTAGCCAGAAACTTTTTATAGTTAAAACAAAAATCAAGCAATAAATGAAATAGTTGTTGTTCAACGGTTACGTCGGTTTGCGGTTGCCAATATTTAGCATATTGTAAGGCTGTTTTTTGTGGGACCGACATAACCTGGTTTAAATCCAGCAACTTTTTGCTTGGCCAGGCATGCTGATAGTCAGATAAAAACGCTTTGGCCAGCAATGTCAGGGTTTCTTGGTTGGGTGACTGTGAAAAGGCCTCAAGCCAATGGTCTAGTAATGATTTTTTTACTTCACTTGGTTTATTAAATATACGTCTTAATAGATTGATTTTATTGATTTTTTCTTTTTCATTACTGTTTAAGCTTAAATTGAGTTCGGGCTTGATTTCACTGCTGTCATACAGACACCAATTGTTGTTAAAGATTTTATTTGTACTTAGTTCTGTCTTGGTTGCAATAAAACCGAAGGAGTTGGTTTTTTCAGGTAATTTGGCTTGCAGCAGTATATCCAGCCATTGTTGTTGCTCAGATTGCGGCATTGTCCAGTTTGATATTGGATCATTACTGTGTATTTGTGAGCTTAAGTATTCGGCATCTTGCTGATCGATATTGCCACAAATAACCATATCTGGCAGTTTGTAATCCGGGAAAGGGAAATAAACTGTATTTGCCAATCCTGATTCAGCAAAAATTTCTTGCCACTGGGTGTAATCATAGGTCTTGATGCCGGTAGACTCATAACCTTTATAGTTATTCAAACCGGCGCCGGCTATAGCGAGATGATCTTCCAGCGCACCAAGTTCGTATTTTAGTCCGGTACGATTCTCAATGGCGATGAGAATTAGCCCCTGAGGTTTTAACGTGTTTTTTGCTTTATTGAGTAATTGAATCACAGCTTGTTCCGGGCTAATTTCAGTTTGCCCCGAGAATCGTTTAGCGTACTCCAGCACTCCAATAAAAAGAACAGCGTCATAATGTTCAGCAGGCAGATTAAGTGTATTGAAGTTGTGACAAATAATTTCGGCATTTGACATATCACGATTACGCAATCTGGCAATCTCAGCCCGCTTTAGGCTGCCCTCTACAGCGGTGACCTGATAAGCCTGTTCTGCAAGATAGCGAGTGATAGCACCACAACCACAACCAAGTTCTAATATCTTTGCGTCGGTAGCTAGATTAATGTTTCTGAGTAGATTAGCCCGCTTAGTACTCAGATGGTAAAGTGAAGCCCAATCTTGAATGGCTGCCGCCAGTTCCTGGGAGCCGAGGCTCAAATCCCGACTTGACTTAAATAGGTCAACTAAATATTGCTCTTCGTTACTACCATCGCTATAACCAAAATCATTGTCAGCATCCGGACTGACCCAAATGCCGTGGGTACTTTTTTTAAGTGAATTTAGCGCAATCAGTTGAACTGACATATGTAATGTTGACCTATAATAGCCTGTTTGTTGAAATTTGTAATGAAGACGTGATTATCAAGTTAAATGAGCGAGAATAAAAGAAAAATTCTGGTTACCCATGCACTACCCTATGCTAATGGCTCCTTGCATTTGGGGCACATGGTTGAACATGTACAAGGTGACATATGGGTTCGTTTTCAACGGCTTTGTGGCCATGACGTGCATCTGGTTTGCGCCGAAGATGCTCATGGCACGCCGATCATGATCAAAGCCAAGAATGAGGGAGTTACGCCTGAACAATTGATTGAAGCTGTTGCTGTTGAGCACAGGCAGGACTTTGCGGATTTCGACATTAGCTTTGATAATTATTACACCACTCATTCTGATGAAAATCGATATTTCGCCGAGCAAATATTTAATCGTCTAAATGATAAAGGTTATATTGATCGGCGAACGATCATGCAGGCCTATGATGCCAGAGAAAAAATGTTTTTGCCTGATCGGTTTATTAAGGGGCAATGTCCGAATTGTAAAACCGAAGATCAGTACGGTGATAGTTGCGAGAATTGCGGCGCGACTTATTCTCCAACAGATTTGATTAATCCCAGATCGGTGTTATCCGGAGAGCCACCGATTGAAAAAGAATCAGAGCATTACTTTTTTAAATTGGCCGAGTTTGGTGAGTTTTTGCAAAACTGGATTTCAGATTCAAAGCGAGTACAAAAACAAGCCAGCAATAAACTTAACGAATGGTTTGAAGCCGGATTGCAAGATTGGGATATTTCTCGTGACGCTCCCTACTTCGGGTTTAAGATTCCGGGGACAGAAGATAAATTCTTTTATGTTTGGCTGGATGCTCCAATCGGTTACATGGCAAGCTTCAAGAATTATTGTGACAAAAATGATCTGGACTTTAACGAGTACTGGCATCCGGATTCAAGCACTGAGCTGTATCATATTATCGGCAAGGATATTCTTTATTTTCACGCTCTGTTTTGGCCGGCGATGTTGCATGGTTCCGGCTATCGGACACCGACCGCGATTTTTGCTCATGGCTTTTTGACGGTGAACGGTGAAAAGATGTCTAAATCCCGGGGTACGTTTATTCGGGCACGGACCTATTTAGATCATTTTGATGCGGATTATATACGCTACTATTATGCCGCTAAATTGAATTCGCAAATCGAAGACATTGATCTTAATCTCGATGATTTTGTTCAGCGGGTCAATGCCGACTTGGTCGGCAAGCTTGTGAATATTGCCAGTCGTTGTGCCGGATTTATTAAAAAGCGATTCAATAATCGATTGGCCGGGACGTTAGAGGATCAGCAATTATTTGAGCAGATTGTCGACGCTAAAGCACAAATAACCGATTATTATGAAAATCGCCACTATAGTCGTCTGATAAGAAAAATAATGAGCCTTGCCGATTTAGCAAATCAGTATATTGACGAAAAACAGCCATGGGTATTAGCGAAAGACCTTGAAAAAGAAAACGAGTTGCATTTAATTTGTACTCAGGGCATTAATTTATTTCGTATCATTATGATGTATTTAACACCGGTTTTACCGGGGTTAGCACAACGAAGTGAACAATTTCTTAATACCCAAATTGTCGCTAATGATAGTTGGAAGAATATTGATCAACCATTGCTGAATCATGAACTGGCGACTTATGTTCATTTATTAAAGCGCATTGACTCTGCACAAGTAGAAAAAATGTTACAAGCGGAAATGGCTTATCAACCCGAAACTAAAAAGGAAAATAGTGTGAGTGAACAGCCTTCAACCATAAGTACCGACGATTTTGCCAAGATTGATTTGCGTGTTGCATTGATTATTGAGGCGAATCATGTCGAAGGTGCTGACAAGCTTTTGCAATTGACCCTTGATTTAGGTGATGAGAAACGCAATGTCTTTTCCGGCATTAAATCAGCCTACAGGCCTGAAGACTTGGTTGGAAAATATGCTGTAGTGGTTGCCAATCTGGCGCCGCGTAAAATGCGCTTTGGCGTTTCAGAAGGCATGGTATTATCTGCCGGACCAGGAGGCAGTGATTTATGGTTAATTTCTCCGGATAGTGGTGCCAAACCAGGTATGCAAGTCAGTTAATGGTCTCAGTTGAGCAAATCGATCACTGTTTACCACAAACGCAATGTACAAAGTGCAGTTATCCCGGTTGCAAGGAGTATGCGCAGGCGATTGCTGACGGCGAAGCGGAGATTAATCAATGCCCGCCTGGAGGTGATGTAACCATCAATGCCCTGGCCCAATTGTTAGCGCTTGATTTTAAACCGCTTAATATAGAATATGGCACACACCAGCCCAAGCAAGTTGCACAGATTATGGAGCATGAGTGCATCGGCTGTATGCTGTGTATAAAAGTCTGCCCGGTTGACGCAATCATCGGTGCCAATAAACTCATGCACAGTATCATTGAATCTGAATGCACAGGCTGTGAGTTATGCATTGAACCCTGTCCTATGGACTGTATCAAAATGGTAACACCG
Source organism: Arenicellales bacterium (assembly GCA_028284225.1). Taxonomy (GTDB): domain Bacteria; phylum Pseudomonadota; class Gammaproteobacteria; order Arenicellales; family JAHEKD01; genus JAHEKD01. Next base: position 231,815 of record JANQSD010000013.1, on the reverse strand, counting down.
GCGACCAGGGCTATTGGTGGTCCCTGGAAGGATTATTCGATTGAATCGGCAGATAAAGCACGTCTTCGACGTCAAAACCGAATTGCAAGGATCTCTGACAAAAAACCATCGAAAAAACTTGCCTCTCAGGATCGTAAAAAGATGATTCAGGATTCAATTAAGCGAGCCAAGAGTAAACGTGATGAATGCTGACAAGCGCAGACAAATTTTTTCGATTCTTAAATCGACTAATCCAAAACCAACAACTGAATTGAATTATCAATCGAATTTTGAGTTGCTGGTTGCCGTCGTTTTATCAGCACAAGCGACTGATGTTTCAGTCAATAAAGCGACTGAAGAATTATATAAAGTAGCAAATACACCTCAACAAATCATTGACCTGGGTGCCACTAAACTTAAAAAATACATCAAAAACATCGGCCTTTATAATAGTAAAGCTGAAAATGTAATTAAACTAAGTAAAGCTTTATTGGAAAAACATGACGGCACGGTACCCGATAATCGTGAGCAACTTGAAGCCTTGGCCGGCGTAGGCCGTAAAACGGCTAATGTTGTACTCAATACAGCATTTGGGCAACCGACTATTGCTGTGGATACACATATATTTAGAGTATCAAACCGAACCCGGATAGCACCGGGTAAAAATGTGCTAGAAGTTGAAAAAAAATTACTTAAATTTGTGCCCAAGGAGTATAAACTAGATGCACATCATTGGCTGATTTTGCATGGCCGCTATGTATGTAAGGCACGAAATCCAGAGTGTAAGGCTTGTAAAATCAATCAGTTATGTGAATTCAGCGATAAAAATATTTAGCCATTGCACAGCCGTATTGAATGGATTGAAAAAGTTATTTAATCTTGCATCATTTGCTGAACTAATTATCTAGGCTTATGTCTATAGTGTCGTGTAAACTTAATTCTTTTAACCTAACGTGGAGATATACACATGAAGAAAACTAACTTATTACTTTCAACTGCCGTCACAAGCTTGATTGCACTGGGTGCGACCGGTGTTACAACTACAGCCGTTCAAGCGCAAGATATGGAAAAATGCTATGGTGTGGCTAAAGCTGGTGGTAATGACTGTCAAACTTCTAACAGCTCGTGTGCCGGTACTTCAACAGAGGACGGCCAAAAGGACGCCTGGGTGTTTGTTCCTAAAGGCACTTGTGACAAATTGGTTGGCGGCACTTTAGAAGCCAGCTAAGTTTCAGTTTCATGACGACTGAATTTTCTTATCAACCGATCCCGGCACAAGCCGGGATCGGCTTGCGTGCTGAACATTATAAAGATGCCGAAGCTAGTCCCGGGCTGGTTCCCTGGTATGAAGTCCATCCTGAAAACTATTTCGGGCTCGGTGGTGTCCCGCATTACTATTTAGAAAAAATTCGCCAGGATCATGCCATCAGTTTTCATGGTGTGGGTATGTCAATCGGATCGGTCGATCAACTTGATGCTAGCCATACGAAACGCCTGAAACAGTTAATCGAATATTATCAACCAGGACAGGTCTCTGAGCATTTGTCCTGGAGTTCAGTAAACGGACAGTATTTTAACGACTTACTCCCTATTCCGTATACCGAGGAGGCACTGGATCATGTCAGTGAAAAAGTCGATCAAATTCAAAATGAATTAGGTCAGCAAATAGTCATTGAAAATGCCTCAACCTATCTGGAATTTGTGCAATCTTCAATTCCAGAATGGGATTTTACTAACGAACTTGCCAAGCGAACAGGCTGTGGATTATTGCTGGATGTCAATAATGTTTATGTCAATGCCTGTAATCATCATTTTTCTGCAAGAAAGTATCTGGCAGAAGTCGAAGTCGCATATGTGAAGGAAATTCACCTTGCCGGACATACAGTTAAATCAGTGGATGACACTGAAATTCGGATTGATACACATAACCAATTAATATGTGATGAAGTATGGGCGCTTTACCAGTTTGCAATTGCCAGACTGGGACCGGTTCCAACTTTAATAGAATGGGATACAGACTTACCGGAGTTTTCGGTTTTGCTGCAAGAAATGAATCAAGCACAGACAGTGATGGATCAAACCTGTGCCCACGCTGCGTGACATTCAGGAACAATTCGCCAGACATCTGCAGGGATTACCCACCTCGCCGGATATAGCGGCACAAGTTAAATTTAATCAGCTGCAAAATAATCAGCGCCTTCAAGTTTATCAAAACAACTTTAAACTGAGCCTTGTTTCGAGTTTGGCCGCAGTTTATCCAGTGATTAGAAAACTGGTCGGAGAAGAATTTTTTGATTACGCTGCAAAAAATTTTATTCAAAATACACCATCAAAGCACGGTAATTTGCATGAATACGGGTCAGAGTTCGGGTTATTTTTGGCTGAATTTGAGCCTGCAAAGCAACTTACCTATTTGCCCGATATGGCAAGGTTTGAGTGGGCCTATCATCGCGTTTTCCATGAGCTTGAAACTAATCCGTTTGATTTGCAGCGACTCCAGGATGTCGATGAACAGGACTACGGGTATATAGTATTTAGCCTGAATCCGGCATCCAGATTGATTGCCAGTAACTATCCTCTAGTTGAGATATGGCAGGCCAATCAGTCTGATAATCCACCTGAAATTAAGCTTGAAGCAAAGAAATATTTTTTTCTTATCGGCCGGCGTAAGTTTGAGAATGTATTCCAGTCTCTGGATGAAGTTGAATATCAATTTCTTAATTTAATTAAAGACAGCAAAATGCTTGGTGAAATTTCAACCGCTTTAATAGATATGTTCCCAGACCAACAGATTGATTTAAACCAATTGCTAGTAAAAAATGTGACGTTAAATAATATTAGTGATTTTAAATTAGTAAGAACCTCTAAAGACGATGAGTGTCTGATAAAATAATTGTGATCTTAAACGGAGTTCAATGTGATTAAATCTTTCATTTTGTTTCTTGAACGATTTGTTTCTATTCCTGACCTGGCACTACGACTATGGGTTGCCTGGGTATTTTTTAAATCGGGGTTAACGAAAGTAACAGGTTTCCCGCCTGTGGTTACCGATACGACAAAATTTTTGTTTCAATATGAATATAAAGTGCCCCTTCTTCCCTATGAAGCAGCTGCCTATCTGGGTAGTTATTCAGAATTAATTCTACCTATTTTCCTGGCGCTTGGATTGGGCGGACGTTGGGCTGCTGGAGCCTTGTTTGTTTTCAATATTGTTGCTGTGGTTTCATATCCAAGCTTAAATGCAGCCGGGGTTGCCCAACATCAACTTTGGGGTTTGATTTTACTTTACTTGTTCGTACGTGGACCGGGTAAATTGTCTTTTGATCATTTTATTCGTTGGCGCCATATGCCGGATAATATCCCTAATCCTTAAACCACTTATAGAAATATCTCTATGGATGCTGTTGCAGTCAGTATAAAGACGACTGAGGCTGAAAGAAATAAACGCTATTCTTTCTCTCGTGTTTTAAAGCAAAATGGTTTTGAGTCCCTAAGCAGAGAAAATTTACTCGATTTACAAATTAATGTCGGTAAATTGTGCAATCAGGCTTGTACCCACTGTCATGTAGATGCGGGACCTAAGCGTACGGAGATTATGACCTGGGAAACCATGTCCAGGATCATTGACTGGGCCGCAAACAATGACATCAAATCGGTTGATATTACCGGGGGAGCACCTGAGTTAAATCCAAATTTTCGTGACTTTGTGATGGCTTTCCGAGAATTAGGCATAAAGGTTATTTCGCGTTGTAATCTGACAGTATTGTTTGAACCTGACCAACATGACCTAGCTCAATGGTATGCAGATAATAAAATACAATTGATTTGTTCTTTACCCTGCTATACGGCGGATAATACGGATAAACAGCGTGGTAAAGGTGTATTCGAAAAAAGTATCGAGGCCCTGCAAGCCCTCAACCAGGTGGGTTATGCAGTGGTGCCGGAGCTGACTTTGGATTTAGTATATAACCCCGGTGGTGCGTTTCTTCCTCCGGACCAAAAACAGCTACAAGCTGATTACAAACAAAAGCTTAAAGATGATTTTGGAATTGTCTTTAATCAATTGTTCGCTCTGGCCAATCTGCCGGTTAGCCGTTTTGAACACAGCTTGACACGTGATGGTCAATTTGACGATTACATGCAATTATTGTTGGATAATTTTAATCCGCAAACCGTCAATAGTGTGATGTGCAAGACTCTGATAAGCATTGATTGGACGGGTAAGGTTTACGATTGTGATTTTAATCAAATGCTGGAATTGCCATTGGCAGATAAAAAGGATATTTTTCTCTGGCAAATTTCATCGGCGGAACTTTTAAAACAAAAAATAGCTACACGCTATCATTGCTTCGGTTGCACTGCAGGTGCAGGCAGTAGTTGTGGCGGTGCCTTAAGCTAGCAACAACGGCTGGGTGTGAGAGCGCCCCCTAGCTACGGGCGCATAATAGCAAGTGCCTCTTCTGCCAACACTTCGATTAATGCTGTCGCATTTAGTTCTCTGTTTAATGATGCCGACTGTCCATAAAGTAGGAACTGATATTCCAAATCATTGTTATCGATACCGTACTTTTTTAAAGGCCCACTAAAATTGTACATAGTGGGAAAGTCAGTAAATGGCTGATGTAGATTGATCATTGTTTCGGAATATGGGTTTTTTTTACCCCTACACGGGCGTCCCGAAAAAGCACGGCTAAGCTGGGTATCTTCATCTTTAGCGTTTAGCAATGCCCCGCGGTGCTGGTCTGTGATAGGTGTCTCTAAGCATGTCAAAAATGCAGTGCCCATTGATACTCCACTCGCCCCGAGTGCAAAAGCTGCAGCTATGCCTCGACCGTCACCAATACCACCGGCCGCAATAACGGGTACTCGAACAGCATCAACCACTTGTGGAACCAAGCTCAATGTACCTATTCCTACTTCCTCATAATTCGTTTCAAAAGAACCTCGATGCCCACCAGCTTCCCAGCCTTGAGCAATTATCGCATCAATCCCAGCTTGATCTAGTATTTTGGCCTCATTCACTGTTGTAGCTGTGGCCATAAGAAAACACCCGACCTGTTTGAGTGATTTAACGACATGAGGTTGAGGTACACCGAAATGAAAACTGACTACGGGGGGGCTTAAATCTAGTAATAACGATAGCATTTCATCGTTAAAAACGTTTAAAGGAGATGTCCTTGAGTCAGGTATGCCGGTAAATCCGATTTTTTTATAAAAAGGCATTAGATGTTCAAGCATTTGCCTATTTATTTGTTCATTATATCCAGGTTCTTTATGCAGGAAGAAGTTTAGGTTGAATGGCCCGTCAGTATTTTTACGTAAAGTAGTGACTGCTTTTTCAACTTCTTCTATTGTCATTTCGGCACAACCCAACGAACCAAGGCCGCCAGCATTAGATACAGTTATCGCCAAAGGCGCTAGCGGCTTTTGCAAAATCATTGGAGCTTGAATAATCGGATGCTTAATGTTGAGTAAACCGGTAATCGCTGTTTGGGGCCACATAATTACTAACTCTCTATTGATACAATTGATGGGGTCTGTTTAGGTTGGAAACATTGATGTTGATGCATTCTTATCTTGTCCAACAATGTTGAAATGTCTCAGTTGCTTTTTTAAATATAGTTACTCAAGATAACAATACTCAGGCTTGGGTCCTTAACTGACAATATTGGCTTGAATAATAAATCAATGGTTTTTCGCCATTCGTGCTAAAGCTTTTGATTTTGCAAATAAAGACCCAGTGGTCACCGATTCTTTCAACTTGGTAGCGTTTACACTCAAAATTAGCTAAACAACCGGTTATTAATGGAACGCCGGTTGTTCCCTGGTTATGAGGGATGGTTGCGAAACGATCAAATTCGCCGGCAACAGCAAAGTTATTAGATACATCTTCTTGTTCTGAGGAAAGTATGTTGACAGCAAAGTGCTCTGCATTAAGAAATGTGTTTAAAGCAAATGTTTGATCACCCAGGCACCACAGTGCCAATGCCGGCTCTAAGGAAACTGATGTAAAGCTGTTAACAGTGACACCATAAGGTTTCTTATCTTCATCAACAGTTGTCACAACAGTGATGCCGGTGGCAAATTTAGATAGAGCCGATCTTAGTGCTTTTGTATCCATGCAGATTATTTAGCACTTTTAATGAGCAATTGATACAGTTTTTCGAACTGGTCTTGGTGCTGTTCGATTGGATCGACAGTAAGATTCTTGCGTAGGGAAATTGACTGTTCGGTTATGTCATCATAACCATACATGCCTGCTGAACCGGCCAACTGATGCAGAAAACTTGATAATTCGTCAGGCTGATGTTTGTATTTGGTCCAAAGAGTTTCTAACTTATCGGCTTTTTCGACTAGAGATTGTTTATATCTGAGCTTGACTTGCTCAACGAGGTCGCTGCGCATTAACTCAGTATCAGCTTAGTTGATCTAATCGGTAACCGTGCATATAAATCGAGGTCAAGCGCCAACCGTTTTCTTCGCTAATGTTTAATTTAGAACGAATACGACTGACATGGGTGTCGACTGTTCGAGTATTTAAATCGGAATATTTCCCCCATACACTTTCCATTATATGATCGCGCGAGATGACTCTGCCAATATTTTTGAATAAAAATAATGCCAGATCATATTCCTTTTTAGTTAGTTTAACAGGCTCACCATGTAGTGAAATTGTTTCGTTGGTTTTATTGAATTTGTAGGGAGTGACTTCCAGGGGAACGTCATCCTTCAAGGCGTAATCGGAGCTGCGACGATATAGGGCACGTAAACGTGCCATGAATTCACCCTGTCGGACAGGTTTAACCAGATAGTCATCGGCACCCGCCTCCAGTGCTTCGACAATATCCTCTTCTTCCTGGCGCTGGGTAACAAAAATAACCGGTATGTTTACATCATAATTATTGCGAATCCAGGATAATACCTCCAGCCCCGTGAGATCCGGAATTTCCCAGTCAAGGATGATACAGTCAAAACTATCTTTGGAGATGCGATTTACAAATTTTCCGCCCAGATCAAAATGCTGATATTGGTAGCCTGCTTCTTGCATCCAAGCCGTCATCAGGTTTGCCTGATCTGGATCGTCTTCTAAATAGGCTATTCGCACCTGTCCTCCAATATTATTACGAAAATCTTAAGCACTATGATGCTGTTTACCATAGCTATTATTCAACTACGGAATTAAAATTATCGCTATATTACCAGAATATTCACTAGCCAGTAGCATATTATTTTTTTACTCAGCCAACTAAAAAACTAGAACAAAAATGCATAATCTGTCCTATTTGAGGGTATGGCAAATCGCCTGGCCAATTATTCTTTCAAACATAACGATACCTTTAGTCGGTGCAGTTGATACTGCTGTAATCGGCCAACTGCCAGGTGCCCAGTACATTGCAGCGGTAGCGTTAGGGGCAATAATTTTTGATTTTTTATTTTGGGGATTCAATTTTCTTAAGATCGGAACCAGCGGTTTGACTGCCCAGGCAATCGGTAGCGAGAATTATCAAAAAGCTGGCGATGTTATATCCAGAGCGCTGGTAATTGCCATAGTTGCTGCGGGTTTAATTTTATTAATCCAGCAGCCGATTATAGATTCTGTATTGGAGATTTACCAAACTGAGGCCGGTGTTGCTAAGGCTACATATGATTATTACAGTATTCGGATTTGGGGCTCTCCAGCTGTTTTAATAAATTTTGTTATTCTGGGTAGTTTTATTGCATTACAACAAACTAAATATATTTTTTTCCATCAATTGCTACTTAATTTAACTAATATCATTCTCGATCTGGTTTTTGTGTTGCTATTTGATTGGCAAATCAAAGGAGTTGCATTTGCGACTGTTATCGCGAACTTTACTGCGTGCGTGTTAGGCATTTACTGGTTAGTTAGGATTACACGCAAAAATGGATTTGAATTATCAATTTCCACTGCAATAAAGCAACGTTTGAGCTCCTACTTCCCGCTGATGAAGTTGAATGCAAATATTATGATTCGAACAGCGTGTTTGGTTTTTTCTTTTGCGTTTATGACGTATATGAGCAGCCGGCTTGGAACGATATTTTTGGCTGCCAATGCCATTCTGCTGCATTTTCAGTCAATAATGGCGTATGGATTGGATGGTTTTGCTGATGCGACTGAGAGCCTTACCGGTAGAGCTTACGGAAAGCGTTCACCAGATGAATTGCTTTTAGCAGTCAAATATTCTACATCTTGGGCAGCTGCTACAGCATTGGTTTGTTGTATAGTTTATTTACTTATCGGAGAACACATAGTCCGGGTATTTTCAGTCGATCAGCAAGTTATTGCCATGGCGAAGCAGTACTTGCCCTGGTTAATTATTTCTCCTTTGATTTCGGTATGGAGCTTCCAGCTGGACGGCATTTATATCGGTACAACACATACTGTAGAAATGCGTAATGGGATGTTGGTTTCGACTAGTGTATTTGTGCTTTGCTGTTTGTTTCTAGTTCAGCAATGGCATAACCACGGCCTATGGCTTGCCTTTTTAATTTTTATGGTTTTTCGGGCAGTTATTTTGTGGGCATGGTTTCCACGTATCCCGAGGTCAATTAGTGCTTAATCAGGATTAAGCATCATGTTTTGCCAGCAGTTTTACTACAATGTCAGTTATCTGGCTGGCTTTACCAAAGTAAGGTAATGTTTTAATAGTTAAGTCGGGATGCTGGGATTGTTTGGCCAGAATTTCGTGTGGCACATCTTCACTCACATGTCGTCCCTGATTTAAAAAATAGGGTAAGATGACGATTTCCTGTGCACCCTTTTCAATTAGACTGTCTATTGCCGCACCGATTCCAGGATCACAAAGCTCCAGAAAAGCGGCTTGTAACAAGTCATAAGATGATTCTAATTTAGGCCTTAATGATTCGATTAATGCAAAAACTTCTTCATTTGATTCCGTGCGCCGACTGCCATGGGCAATGAGTAAAAACGCCCGCATCAGTGTCCTTTATAAAGTCTGGAAATTTCGTTTGCAAAACGATCTTTTAACACCGGTCGTTTCAATTTTAAGGTTGGCGTCAGTAAACCATTCTCAACCGTCCAGGGCTCCAGCGATGCACTGGCTTTATAAATTTTTGCATAACCAGGAAAATCTTCTATTTGTTCAGCTATGCGGTTTACCAGCAATGCTTCTACCTTGGGATCCTTGAGCACTGTTTCGTCATTACTGTCTACGCCCAGTTTTTCAGCTTCTTTTTGCCATAGTTCTTTATTTAAAACCAGCAGTGCTGTCAGATAAGGTTTGCCCTCTCCAATGACCATCGACTGCTCAAACAAAGCGTCTTCGGCAATGGCTGATTCCATGTCGGCCGGTGGAACCTTCTCGCCGTTGGCTAATACGAGAATCTCTTTAATGCGGCCAATAATATGAATAAAGCCGTCCTTGTCAATTTTTCCGCAATCTCCGGTTTTCAGCCAGCCATCTTCAGTAAATGTCTCGCTGGTTGCTTGTTCATTCTGCCAATAACCTTGCATAACATTCGGGCCTTTGGCCAGGATTTCATTATTTTCTCCAAGTCTCAGTTCTACTCCCAGCAACGGCAGGCCAATACTTTCAGGTTTATTACGATCCACCAGGTTTGTAGATAACACAGGAGAAGCTTCAGTCATACCGTAGCCCTGGGTCACATTTACACCTAATCCCAAAAATGTTTTACCGACAACAAACGGCAATGGTGCACCGCCAGCAATGGCTACTCGTAAACGGCCGCCCAGCTTTGCTCTAACCTTGCCTGCAACTAACTTATCCATTACCGGCCATAGCAAAAAATTTAGTTTTGATTTAGCGCGATTTTGTCGATGCTGAAATTTATCCCAGCCTATTTCAACCGTTTTTTCGAATAGTGTTTTTTTAATTGCCGATCCTTCATCAAGTTGGGTCATTATTTTCTGATAAACCCGCTCAAAAATTCTGGGTACGGTCACGATGACCGTGGGTTTATGGTGTATCAAGTCTTCTCCCAATTCGGGAATTGATCTGGCATAAGCGACTTCACAACCTGCCATAATAGTCATGTAATAGCCAACAGTGCGTTCAAATGTATGTGACAAGGGTAAAAAGGAAACGAATAAATCCTCAGGGAAAAACGGACCATAGCGGACACAGGCATAGGCATTTTCCAGCATATTGCTATGAGATAGCATCACGCCTTTGGGTCGACCAGTTGTGCCTGAAGTGAAAATGATTGAAGCCAGTGCCTGTGTGTCCGTAATCGCAGAAGGTAAATCTGAAACCTCTTGCGGCAGCCAATTTTCAACTGAAACAACACGTTGGTCGGAACACTGTTCGAAGGATTCAAGTGAAACAATAATCTTAAGGAAATCAAGGTTTATGGTTTTCTCGGCACGCAGCTCTTCCCAATGCTCCGCTGAGTCAATAAACAGCAACTGACTTTGGGTGAGTTCCATAATGTAAGCCATATTGTCGGCACGATCATCCATGTATAACGGCACCACCACTAAACCCTGTGCATGGGCGGCCTGATCGAAACAAACCCAGTGAGTTGAGTTGCGCTGTAGAATTGCAATCCGGTCTCCCCGCTTTAGATCAGCATTGATAAATGCTGATCTCCACCGATCAATTAGCTCAGACATTTGCAGCCAGCTGTATTGACGCCACTGCCCGGACTCAAACTGATGATAAGCAGTTTTCTCCGGGTTGCGTTTTACTCTTTCTGCAAACAGGCCATTGAGTGTTTGAGCCTCGCTGGGTGTAATAATATCAATATCATTGCGATGCTTTAGGGCATCGTCCGCATAGATCGTAGCTTCTATTATTTTACTCATATTATTCAATGGGTTACATGTTTTTTCTCGAATTTATCTACACTGATGACATGATAAGTAGATTGATGCCAGGCGGCTAGCTGTTCAGCTTCAGTATCATCTATATGACCACTATTAACTAATTGATCCAGCCAGTCAGAAAATGCCTGACCCCCTGCCTGGCGACGGTCGGCATCTTTTAGACGTTTACGAATTGGCTCAACCTCCAGGGTTAAATTCAATGCATGTTCAAGGCAGCCAGTCACATCATCAGGCTTTGAGTTGACGTAAATGCCATGTGTGAGTCGATCTCTTGAAGCAGATGGGCTTTGTAATAGCTTTGCAACTTTTTGCCCCAATTTATCATTAGGTCGACGTAGCCACCTGCCCGTTGGAAACACCAGAAGTCTTAACATAATACCTAATGGTTTTATCGGAAAATTTCGCAAGATGCCATCGATGGCGTGTTCGGTCTCAAATAACGCATGTTGACATGCCCAATCGACAAAAGGCATATCTTCGCCAGGGTTGCCATTATCTTGGTGCTGTTTTAACACCGCCGTGCACATATATAAATAACTCAGGGCATCTGCAAAACGTCCAGACAACGCTTCTTTACGCTTCAAACCGCCGCCCAGGACCAGCAAAGCCATATCGGAAAGAAATGAGAATGCAGCACTTAAGCGCGAAACTTGACGAAAATATTGTTTAGTTTTTGTCGAGCCAGTTTGATTGGATAGATGGCCACGGGTGAGCGCATAGAATATAGTTCGTATTTTATTGCAATACACATATTGCAGGTGATCAACGAATACTCGATCAAATTTATCAATTGCGGTTGACTCATTAGGATCATAGGCGGCTTCGACTTCTTTAAGCAAATATGGATGACAGCGCATGGCTCCCTGGCCAAAAATGATTAGACTGCGTGTCAGGATATTTGCCCCTTCAACGGTAATACCAATAGGTGTTTGTTGATAGGCGCGAGCCAGATAATTTTTTGGACCCATGCAAATACCACGACCACCGTGAACATCCATGGCATCATTGATAACTGTTCGGCCGCCTTCCGTTAAATGGTATTTAGCGATAGCAGAAACAACAGAAGGTTTTTCCCCCATCTGTAAGGCAGCGAGGCTGAATAATCGCGTCGCGTCCAGCATATAGGTTAAACCACCAATTCTGGCCAGGGCTTCTTGCACGCCTTCAAATTTCCCGATCGGAATATTAAATTGCTCGCGAATACGTGCATAAGCACCTGTGGTACGGGCAGAAACTTTACTCATGGCGACACCAGAAGCCGGCAGCGAAATTGCCCTTCCGGCTGCTAATAACTCCATCAGCATGCGCCAGCCTCGTCCAATTTGTTCCTGGCCACCGACTACCCAGTCAAAAGGCACGAAAACGTCCTTGCCTTCATTGGGGCCGTTCATAAAAGAAGCATTCAGAGGTAAATGACGCTTTCCGATATCAACACCGGGAGTATTAACCGGCACCAGTGCGCAAGTAATGCCTAGGTCTGATTCTTCACCAAGCAATCCATCTGGGTCAAAGGCTTTAAACGCCAATCCCAATACAGATGCCACCGGTCCGAGCGTGATGTAACGCTTTTCCCAGTTTACTTTAAAACCAAGTTTTTTCTCACCGTCTATTTCCTGTTCACAGACTATACCAGCTGCCGTCATCGCGCCTGCGTCTGAACCGGCGTAAGGGCCGGTCAGCGCAAAACAGGGAATTTCCTCGCCCTTGGCTAGACGCGGCAAATAATAATCCTTTTGTTCCTGTGTACCGTAATGCGATAACAGCTCGGCCGGACCTAATGAATTTGGTACCATTACAGTCACACCAGCCGTGCCACTACGGCTGGCAATTTTCATTACAATCTCAGAGTTGGCGACAGGAGAAAACTCAAGCCCACCATATTGTTCAGGAATGATCAGACCAAAAAATTGATTATCCTTGATGTATTGCCAAACCTCAGGTGGGAGGTCATTACGATTGTGTGTGATGTCCCAGTCATCAAGCATGGTACAAAGTTCTTCAACAGGGCCATTGAGAAAATCCTTTTCTGCATCACTCAATGTTGCCGGAGGATAATTATTTAATTTATTCCAATCAGGGTCGCCTTTAAATAACTCTGCCTCCCACCATACTGTACCGGCATCTATCGCTTCCTGCTCGGTATCTGAAATCGGCGGTAGTATTTGTTTAATTCGTTTTAGTACCGGCCCGGTCAAGTACGTCCGCCTTACTGCTTCAACATTCAGAATTGTAGCTATCAAGCCAAAAAGTAACCATATGCCCAACATAAGTATTGCCGGAATCCAGCCAGTGAAAGTAACAGCAAGTAAAATGATGGCAATACCGATACAAATCATAGGCATTGAGGGATTCATTCTGGCAACGTAATACATGTATAGGCCGAGAATGATCAGAATTAGAAGCAAAGTCATGAGGAGTGTACTCTTTGTTGCTCAGAAACCTCTGGTTAAGTCCGTACTGACATAGGCGCCAAACAATTGTTTGTGGCAGGTAGTGTATTCATCAGCGACGTAATAAGACGTTTCCTGGATTATCTGTGTGTTTGTGAGAGCATTACTATACCATTTCTGCTAACAGAGACGTGGCTTGATTTTGGTAGGCTCCGCGTGCGGTCAAAAGCTGAAGTTTACCCCCTCCTTTTTGTAACCATAAATAGGCTGACCGTATACCGCTGAGTAGACAAACTCTTACTTTGGCAGCAGTTTGTTTTTGCGCCAGATAACCTTGTTCACCGCTGACTATTACTCTTGGTTTCAGGGGACTGATCGTTTTTAAATAAATATCAGCGATTTGTTCTATGGTCTGTTCATCAAAAAAACGTTGTTGTTCATCAACATGGATTTGATCAAGTTGTTCTGCCAGACGTTGGCCCAATTGTGATGAAGATTTGACCTTTTTACTTAGCTGAATTAACTGAAATGCATAACGCATGATTTCGGCCTGTACGGGTGATTTAGGTTTGAAAAAGTGACTCTGCAGACTGCGCAGTCCCAGGCTTAATGAATCAATACCGCCATACACTTCATCTACAGTGCCGGCGTTAAAAGTAAACAAGGTTCTGACACAGGCGTCAAGGTGTTGTTGATCGACTTTGCCGGTACGTGCCAGATCCTGGACTAATTTGGCGGCTTGAGCAAGCCCGGCCAAAGCTAAAGTGCGCTCGCGTAGTAAATCACCAGTCATTGATCTTTAAATAGCTATTGCCGGCCTCGATATTATTTTGCTGGAAATATCCTTCGTGTACTTCCAGCGCATATTTGGTCAATACTTGAGATGGATAAAGTTGTCCATTACCGCTGGAAAGATGTTCTCGCATCAGTTGAATGTCCCCTATCAAACCCTGTTCATCGATAAAGGCTATGTCCAAATTGGCATGAACATTATTCATATGAAAAGTCGGTTTTTTTGCTTGTCCAAATAAAAATAGAATGGCTGTACTGGCAAACTTTTCCGGGCAGATATGTTGAAACCCTGCCGCCTGCTCGCCCACATCATCAGCAACCTTAACTTTCAATAAAATACTTTCGCCATCCTTATTAAGTAGTTCAATATAACGTTCTTGCATTTGCTCCACCATAGGTGTGCTGTTCTGGCACTGTGCATGCGTGAGTCCGGTATACAGAAATAGAGTTAAACAAAAAAGCTTTAATATCTTCATATCAGCGGATTTTGATAAATAGTATCTTTTATTTGATTCGCAACAGCCAAAGCAGCAAGTCCATCATGGCCACTTACAGTAGGTGTTTTTCCTGATTTGATCGCATTGATGAAATCACTAATTTCAGCATCTAAAGGTTGCACAGGCTGTATTTCAAGAACCTTGCGATCCAAGCCGCCAAAGGGTTGATCAGGTTGTTTTGCTGTTTTGGTGATGACTTCTACATTTTGTGCATTGAAGTCAACGGCCATATATTTATCCGGCGCAAACACTCTTATACGACGAAATTTCTTGTTGGAAACGCGGCTGGCTGTGACATTAGCAACCGATCCATTGACAAATTCGAGCCTGGCATTAGCGATATCAATCTCGTCAGTCAGTACTTTGGTTCCAACTGCTGAAATATTTTTTATTTGCGACTTTGTTAATGACAAAATGATATCAATGTCATGAATCATCAAGTCAGTCACAACATCAACATCAGTTGCTCTGATTGTGAATTCGCCTAGACGATGGGCCTCAATAAACCTTGGCGTATCGATCAGTTCTGATAAGGCAACAATACCCGCATTAAATCGCTCTAAATGTCCGATTTGTAACAACACCTTTTGTTGATCAGCTGCCTTAACAAGCTGTTCGGCCTCGGCAACTGTGGCTGCAATGGGTTTTTCCAGTAATACCTGAATACCGGCATTAATAAACGGCATTGTCACTTCATAATGGTATGTTGTTGGTACAACAATACTGACGGCATCGACTTTATCGATAATATCCTGGTGGCTTGTAAAAGCAGACGTTGAATACTGGTTGGCTATTTCCTGTGCGTTCTCAAGCCGGGTATCGACCACACCAATCAGATCAACATCAGGATGCTCAGAATAAATTTTAGCGTGAAATTTACCCAGGTAACCCACGCCGATAACCGCAACTTTTACTTTTTCAGACATTAAGCATTCAATCATTAAACGTGTGATTATATAATTATAACGTGAATCATAACCATAGAATCACCCTACTTAATGAGGTCACTAATGAAAAAAATTCTTGCAGTTATTTTACTGTTAATTATTGCCGTATTTGCCTGGCTCAAGTTTTCGAATCAGGCTGAGGAATTAGTATTGAAAGAACTTGAACGGCAGGGACGCCGTGCTTTTGGCACCGAAGTTATAGTTTCGGACCTGGATCTGGATATAAAAGCCGGTACTGCCAGCATTCGTGAGATCAGTGTTGCTAATCCGCCTGGCTTCACACAGCAAAATGCCCTGACTTTATCTGAGATTTATGCGCAGTTTGATTATAGGAACCTCAGCATTAGTGAAATCATTGTCTCTGATCCACATGTTTACGCCGAGTTCATCGACTCTAAACTAAATATTGAGCAACTGGCTGAACAGGCTAAGAAGTTCGCACCGGTACCAGTAAGTGAAGTAGATGTAACCGCCGGCGGTGAGTCAACATCCGAGCCCGGCGCTGAGAATGCTGAGGCCGAAGAAGATTCGATTAATTTGACGATCAATTACATTGCGCTTGAGAATATTACTGTTGATTTAATTTCTGATAAGCTGAAGGAACAAAAGCAATTCGGTATAGATCAAATTGCGGCCAGAGATTTATCCGGCACACCCGGGCAACTAGGTAATCAAATCATTAACAAAATGCTTACTGATTTGTATCAACGAGTAGCAGCCGAATCCTTAAAAGAACTGGGGATAGAGAAACTGGATGAGTTAAAAGAGAAAGTGAAGGATAAGTTAAAGAACTTATTCAATTAAGCGTTTTGGAAAAATTTGTTCTCATCACTGGCTGTTCCAGCGGCATTGGTTATTGTTTAGCCACCCATCTTGAAAAACATGGTTACAAAGTGCTAGCGACAACTCGTAAGCAACAAGATGTCAGCAAACTTGAATCACAAAATCTGTTAGCTCATCAACTTGATTTAGCAGATTCCGGGTCGATTGCTGCAGCGGTGGAATGGGCCTTGGCACAAAGTGCTGGAAATATATACGGTTTGGTCAACAATGGCGCTTATGGTCAGCCCGGGGCGGTTGAAGACCTTAGTCGACAGGCGTTAACAGAGCAATTTGAATCAAATGTATTCGGCACTCACGAGTTGACTAATTTAATTCTGCCCGGCATGCGCGCAAATAACGCAGGCAGAATCATCCAGATCAGTTCAATTCTGGGTTTAATCTGCTTGCCCTATCGCGGTGCCTATAATGCCAGCAAATATGCCCTTGAAGCGCTGAGTGACACCATGCGTATTGAGCTTAGTAATACTGCAATAAAAGTTGCATTGGTTGAACCTGGACCGATCGCTACTGATTTTCGCAAAAATGCACTGGCGATGTTTTTTAAGCACATAAAGCTTCAGACCAGCGCACATAAAAGTTATTATCAAGGTGTTATTGATCGCCTCGAAGCAATCGAGAATGTGCCGTTTACGCTACCGTCTGAATCGGTATTAAAACCGACACTGCATGCTTTAAACTCAAACAATCCAAAGATTCGCTATAAAGTGACTGTGCCAGCTATTGGCTTATCATTTTTGAAACGTATTTTTCCAGATCGGCTATTTGACTCATTGATTGGTCGAAAGATCAGCTAAACTGCTGACGTAAACTATTTTTTTGTACTTTTCCCATCGCATTGCGGGGCAATGCATCTACAAAAAACACCTGTTTGGGGCATTTATAAGCAGCCAGTTTTGTTTTGCAGATTTCAATTAAATCTGTCTCATTAATTGATGTGGATTGCTGTTTGACGACAACGGCCACCACTTTTTCACCAAAATCATGATCCGGAATCCCGATCACAGCTGATTCGGTTACGCCGTCAATTGCATCCAACACGGTTTCGATTTCTTTGGGGTAAACGTTATAGCCGCCGGAGATAACTAAATCTTTATGGCGACCGACAATTGTTAAATAACCTTCCTGGTCCAGAAAACCCAAGTCACCTGTAATAAAATAACCATCGTCGGTAAATTCCTCTGCGGTTTTCTGCGCTAATTTCCAATAACCTTTAAAAACGTTTGGGCCTTTGACTTCGATTGCACCAGTCAGATCAGCACCTAAACATTGGCCGGTATCAGTATCCCGGATTCGCACTAATACATCACTTAATGTCAAACCTACAGTGCCGATTTTGCGTTCCTGGTGATAAGGATTAGAGGTGTTCATGTTCGTTTCGGTCATGCCATAACGTTCCAGGACACGATGCCCGGTTCGTTGTTCGAAAGCCATATGTGTTTGCTTTAACATTGGCGCACTGCCGGAAATGAACAAGCGCATATGTTTGGTTAAGTTTTCATTAAAACGCTTATCCTCCAATAAGCGTGTATAAAACGTAGGTACCCCCATCATCACCGAGGCTTTTGAGAGTGAATCTATAATTGAGTCCAGATTAAACTTTGACAAAAAGACCATGGAACAACCGGATAGAAGTGCCACATTGCAAGCCACAAATAAACCATGAATATGAAATATGGGCAGAGCATGCAGGAGCACATCTTGCTCAGTGAATGCCCAACAATCGACCAAAGATTGTCCGTTAGATAGCAAATTGCCGTGTGTCAGCATTGCGCCTTTAGGTTTGCCTGTAGTGCCTGATGTATAAAGCAGTGCAACCAAGTCATCCGCACTGCATGATTGTGTTTCAGCTATAGCTGTGTTTCGATCAATACTATCGACTAAACTGCCAGAGCAGTTATCGGTCAGTGTCAATAGATGCGTGCCGGGATTTTCTAATGACTTGCTGATAGATGTCTCTTCATCAGGGTCGCAGATGATTAATGCTGGCTCTGCATCGGCGATGAAATAGTTGGTTTCGGCAGGTGTGTAAGCTGTATTTAATGGAACCAGAACTGTGCCGGTTTGTATACAAGCAGCGTATGTTGCAAGCGCTTCAGGTGATTTTGCAACTTTGACAAGTACCCTGTCGCCTTTGTTTACTCCTATGCTTTTAAAAACATTAGCGATTTGACCGGCGAGCTGGATAAATTCTGCATAGCTAACTCGTTGGCCATCCTCCAGTATCAAAAAAGAATTCGAGTTCTGTGTGTGCGGTTTTAACAGCGCATCATAAAGAGGATTAACCGCTTTTTTCGGCACGAAGATATTCGCGATAGTTAAAGGATCTGGCTCAGAAACTCTTTGGTGCGTGGATCTTTGGCTTCATCAAAAAATGTTGCGGGCGGTCCGCTTTCCACAATGACTCCACGGTCAGTAAAGTAAATCATGTCGGCTACCTCTCTGGCAAACCCCATTTCGTGGGTAACTAGAATGCAGGTCATGCCTTCTTCAGCAAGCTGTTTGATGGTGACTAACACTTCTTTGACAGTTTCTGGGTCAAGTGCCGCTGTAACTTCATCGAAAAGCATAATATCGGGGTTCATGGCCAGTGAACGCGCAATGGCGACCCGTTGTTGCTGGCCACCTGACAATTCTCCGGGATAACTGTTTTCTTTGCCCTCAAGCCTGACTTTTTTCAGTAATTCATAGGCTTGTTTTTCGATTTCAGCTTTGTCCTGCTTGAGCACTTGTATCGGAGCCATCATGACGTTTTGCAAGGCAGTCTTGTGCGGGAACAAATTATATTGCTGGAAGACCATGCCTACTTTTTTTCGAAGTTCAAGCTTGTCCAGATCAGGGTCGTTTACTTCTTGTCCCTCAACCAGGATTGAGCCCTGCTGTATATCATTCAGTGCATTAACACAACGAATCAAGGTCGATTTGCCTGATCCGGAGGGGCCGATAATACAAATTACTTGCCCTTTCATGATGTCCATGGAAACACCTTTAAGCACTTCTAAATCACCAAAAGATTTATGTACATCCTTGATGCTTACCATGGGTTGATCTTCTGTCCAGCTCATCATAAATCCCTTGTTGTTAAATCATTAGCCTTTAACACTAAACTTGCGCTCTAAGCGTTGTGTTAATTTGGCAATGGGGTAGCAATAAATAAAAAACAGCACTAATACGAATGTATAAAAAGGCATTAATAATTCAGGATGATTACCTTCGGCTTCGGTCGCATCACGCGCCAACTTGAGCACATCCTCAACGCCCAGAATGGATACCAATGGTGTCGCCATGGTCAAGATCGCATACCAATTCATCCAGGGCGGGATCATGCGTTTGAAACATTGTGGCAAGATAATCTGCCAAAGCGTTTGTAATCGCGTGTAGGCTAATGATTCGGCTGCCTCCCATTGACCGGAAGGAACTGAAATCACTGCACCGCGGACAATTTCGGAAACATTAGCCATAATCGGCAAAGACAAACCAATCACCGCTTTCAACCAGTCCGGTACCGGGATGGTTAAACCAAAAATCTCTATTTGAAACGGAAAGGCCAGCATGACAACAAACAATAAAACTAACCAGGGAGAATTACGAAAAAACTGAGTGATCGCCCAGCATAGTTTACGCAACCAGCCATGTATTGAAATTTGTCCTAGTCCCAGCACTATTCCAGTCAATGTGCCAATCAACATGACCAACAGGCTGATTAAGATGTTAAAAAAGAAACCGCTTTTTAATAAAAATGGCATCCAGCGAAATAAAGCGTCAACGGCATCCGTGGTAGTGTAATTTGATTGTGCGAATGCCAGCGATGAAAACACAAACGCCAACAGGATAAATAAAAAGCAATTCAGTATTGAAAGTTCACTCAGCCAGCGTGTAAATGAGGTTGAGTTAGGGTGCCAATGGCTGACTTGATTGCGTGCTGGTGGTTTCAATACAGCAAAATCTGTACTCGCCTTACTGTTAATACCTGGAATAGATTTCATCAGCTAAACACCATAACCGGGGATTTTTAGCTGGCGTTCCCAGCGATTCATACCCATCACAATTAATCCCACCAAACCGATATAAAAGACGAACAAAAACAACATGGCCGGATATTGAGCCGATGGGTAATTATTCCAGATAGTGACACACTGATAGAGCAACTCCGGCACTGCAATGGCAATGGCCTGGGTTGTGGTTTTAACAAGATTAACCAGATTGTTATTCAGAGCCGGCAAGCTGACCCGGAAAGCCAAAGGAAGAATAATATAGATATATGACTTCATACGACTATATCCCAAGGCTTCTGCGGCTTCTTTAGTGGAGTCCGGCACTGATTCAATTCCTGCCCTGAAAATCTCTACGTTAAAGGCACCCGCAAAAAACGACAACGATATAATCGCCCAGCCTACATTACTAATCCACGGTATCTCTAACCAGCCGTCGGGTGAATATGTAGGTGTGAATTGCCCCAGCGCAAAATAAAAGAATAATAATTGCACCACCGGGGGCGTATTACGAAAAAACTGAATATACCCTTGTACGATATTACGCAACCATTTTATCGGTGAGCCTTGTAGCCATGCGCCAATAATGCCAATAACGACACTCAGAATTAAGCAAACTATCGATAGTTGCAGTGTGACGCCAATACCGCTTAGAACACGCTGAATTTCAACCGGTTCATAGAAAAAAATAAAATTCCAGCGAGGATGATCTTCCGCTAATTGGCGAAAAAAATCAGCAATAAACTCTGGCATGAAGTCTGAACTCTTTGTAAGTAAAGCAGGCTGGGCTTATCCCAGCCTGCAGAGTGATGATTACTCAGCCAGCCAGTCTTTATACTTTTCGTTCTGGGTAGCCAGATATTGTGTGGGTTGAATTCCCCATTTTTGCTCTAACTCGATTAAACGGCCAGATTGGTGCCAGTTATAGATCATGCCGGACATAAATCTGCCCCAAATGCCATCAACCTCTTCCAATGGAACAGCCAGCGCCCAAGGGTTATCGTCTTCGGTTTGTAAAGGCATTTCATAGTCATTCCAATCACCGCTGGCCAAATCAGCCATGATTGATGAGTCATCATAAACCCAGGCGATGCATTTTTTATCGCGCAAAGCCTGTTTGGATTCAGCATTACCGGTAAAAGCTACGATTTTTGCGCCATAGCGTTCTTCTACTATCTGATTATAGAAAGCACCTTGCTTACCGCATACGGGTTTGTCTTTGAGCTCTTCCCAATTTTTTAGGGCAAGTGCCTTAGGTGCCAGTACATTAGTACCGGAGGTATAGTAATTGGGTTGCGGTATGCCAACAATCTTGCGGCGATCTTCGCGATCCGACATGGTGGCAATCATCAAATCAATTTTGCCCTGCTCCAGAAACTGCATGCGATTAGAAGATTGTACGGCTACGAGTTCTAACTCAACACCTAATGCGTCGGCAACATCCTGGGCCATATCGGCCTCCATGCCAACAATTTCCCCAGTTTCGTTACGAAAACCCCAGGGTTTGTAATCTGCTTTAACGCCAACGACCAGTTTGCCTTTTTCAAGGACAGACATAAATCTTTCATTTGCGGCGTTTGAATTAAAGCTGGCTAAAGCAAAAGCCATGGAAACAACAGCTAACAATGCTTTTTTCATCAAAGATACTCCTATCTGTGTTTGTGAGCCGTAAATTATGCCGCGCTGAAATTAAAATGCAATAGAGCTGCGGTAGCAGCTCTATTTTTATGTTTAGAAAAGAATTAAATTTGGATCAAATATCAACTACTACGTAGTGCTTCGATACGGTCTTCCAGAGGAGGATGAGACATAAACAAGGCTTTTATACCTGAGGGTTTTCCACCATTGATGCCGAAAGCAGCCAGTTGATCAGGTAAATCTTCTTGAGTACCTGCTTTCAGTCGTTCTAATGCACCAATCATGTTTTCTTTACTTGACAGTTCTGCACCGCCTGCGTCCGCAACGAACTCACGCCGGCGCGAGAACCACATAACGATGGTACTGGCAAGAATACCCAGCACAATCTCTGAAACTATGGTGGCAATGAAAAAGCCGATACCATGGCCGTCTTCATTCTTGAAAATGACTCTGTCAACGATATTGCCAATTATTCGAGCGAAGAAAATGACAAACGTGTTCACCACGCCTTGAATCAGAGCCATGGTAACCATGTCTCCGTTTGCGATGTGAGCAACTTCGTGGCCCAGCACAGCTTCGGCCTCATCACGGCTCATACCTTGCAGCAAGCCACGGCTGACTGCGACTAGTGCGTCGTTTTTCTTCATGCCAGTGGCAAACGCATTCATCTGAGGTGTTTCAAAGATGCCTACTTCCGGCATACCGATTCCGGCTTGTTCAGCCTGACGCTGAACGGTGAGCATCAACCAGCGCTCTTCGTCTGATGAAGGTGTTTCGATAACTCTGACCCCCATGAGTTTTTTAGCCGTAAATTTAGACATGGCCAGTGAAACAAAGCTGCCGATCATGCCGAATCCTGCAGCGAAGATCAGCAAAGATGTGTAATTCAGGCCATTTGCCTGAAGGTATGGTTCAATACCCAGCAAACGCATGGAGACACTTAATACGGCAACAATGGCTAGATTTGTTGCTAAAAATAAACCGATTCTTAACATGAGGTCCTATCGTGTGTTGTTGATTAATTAACTATATAAGGCTTGATTTGACTTAGATCAAGCTTATACTGAGCCTAGAATCTATCTCAAAATTAGCCGAGTGTAGTTCAGACAAGGCAAAAACGAGCGAAAAAGCGCAGTTTACTAGTCGTAAATGAGCATTTTGAGCGAGTTTTTAACGAAGTATCAACTAGCGCAGGTATTTTGAGATAGATTCTAAATATTAACCGTTAAAAATTAAACAAATCATGAACGTAAAGCGCTGTGGCTGGGCCACGTTTTCGGAATTAGAAATTGACTATCATGACAAAGAGTGGGGACTGCCGGTTCATAATGATCGTATTCATTTTGAGTTTTTAATACTGGAAGGCGCTCAGGCTGGGTTGAGCTGGCATACGATTTTGCAAAAGCGCGATAAT
The DNA here is from genome assembly GCA_028284225.1 of Arenicellales bacterium. GTDB lineage: Bacteria > Pseudomonadota > Gammaproteobacteria > Arenicellales > JAHEKD01 > JAHEKD01. Next base: position 208,498 of record JANQSD010000013.1, on the reverse strand, counting down.
TATCGTAAGGCATTCAGGAATTTTGACCCTGTAAAAGTCTCCAAATTTAAAGAAAAGCAAATCGAAATCCTGCTCAACAATCCTGGAATCGTTCGTAATCGCCTGAAAGTCAACGCAGCTGTAACAAATGCAAAATGCTTTTTAGAAACCCAGGCTAAACATGGTTCATTTAATAATTTCATTTGGGAATACGTCGACGGCAAACCAATCGTAAATAAATGGCGCTCAGCCAAACAAGTACCGGCTACCACAAAACTATCTGAGCAGATCTCCAAGGATTTGAAAAAAATCGGTTTTAGATTCGTTGGGCCGACAATTGTTTATTCTTACTTACAGGCTACAGGTTTGATTAATGATCATTTGACCAGTTGCTTTAGGTATAAAGAAGTTCAGAATTAGGACTATCATCAATCAGTGCTCTCTCGTTGGAATAAACCAAGTTCGACTAGATTTGAGGAAACCCTGATTAAGGTCATTTACCCAGAAGGCGGAAATCTACAAGCTGTTGATTTCTCTAGACTCCCGCCTGCGCGGGAGTGACGATAAGATACTTATTCTGAGGTTCCTTAAATTTATCAAGTATTGCGCAGTTTCGAGTCGTTGAAGATATAACTCGAATAAATTAATTCTGAAAGAGTCTTGTCCAGAATGGGTTTATCTTTTCAGTTTTTGTTTATATCTCGTCTCAGTAAAAAACAATAAATCGGCAATAACAAAAGTAATAGCAAAGGTACTTCAATCAGCCAGATCACCAGTGCCTGCATGACGGAGCCGAGATTAGGAAAGTAATTTGCAACTGAAACGGTGACGGATTGATTCAGAAATACGAAGACGATTAAAAAAATCAGCGCAAAACGCCACCAGATATTTTTGCCGTGTGTTTTTAGTGCCTCTTTCCTTTTTTCTTCAGGCAAAGCTTTGATTTCAGGAATATTTTTTGGCAGCCAGTAAATCATCCTAGAATTCTCAGTTGGACCGGTTTTAAGGCGCGGTTAAAATACGCTGATACAAGGCAAGAATTGCAGTATGTAGTTACGCTACTTACAAAATCCATAACGCAGCAGTGGTGGATTTTAATCCGCATTAAGGCCGGTAGCGTACTTACCTGGGAATTGATTGTATGCACAGGTAGATTTAAATATAGATTCATAAGTTTTAAAATATACTTCATAGCGCTCAATTGAGAAATCTAGGATTATTACCAGTCCCTCTCAAGTTGACCATTATTTAAGATATAGCCTTTTTGCATTTGTTTGGCAATATCCAGATCGTGCGTCACAATCACCAGGCTTGAGTTCAGTTTTTGATTAGTTTGCTTCATTAATTCAAACACTTCGGCTGCGGTTTTTTGGTCCAGGTTGCCGGTAGGTTCGTCGGCCAGTACGCATTGTGGGTTGGTAGCCATGGCTCTGGCAATCGCGGTGCGTTGACGTTCACCGCCTGATAACTCTGCCGGTTTGTGGGTTAAACGTGATCCCAAGCCCACTGCTTCAAGTAATTCGGTAGCTTTTTGTTGAGCTGTTATCGAATCTATTTTGCCGATTAATAATGGCATTGCTACGTTTTCCACAGCGGTAAATTCGGGTAACAAATGGTGAAATTGATAAACGAAGCCAAGGGCTTTATTGCGAAGTCTCGCTCTTTCAGCCTCATTCATTGTTGACAGATCTGTACCTGAAATAACCACTTTACCAGAAGTCGGTTTATCCAAGCCGCCAAGTAAATGTAACAAGGTGCTTTTACCCGAACCTGAAGCTCCGATAATTGCTACTTGTTCTCCTGCTGAAACCTCAAAATCAATTCCGGTAAGAATTTTTAACTCATTTTTACCCTGGATAAATCTACGCTTTAATTGTTCGACTTTGATAATGCTCATTACTCGTATCTTAAAGCTTCTGCGGGCTGAACTTTTGAGGCCTGCCAGGCAGGATAAAGTGTGGCCAATAAAGTTAGAACAAAGGCAACGGTGGTGACGTTGATGACGTCCGAAATCAATAACTCTGATGGGAAACCGCTGATCAAATAAAGATCGGCCGGCATAAACTCCGTATTAAATAACCCTTCAATCCAGCCTACGATCTCACTAACGTTAAGTGCTGTTAATACACCTAATACGGTACCAATAATGGTGCCAACCAATCCTATAACTGTGCCCTGTACCATGAATATTTTCAGAATGCTCGAAGGTGTGGAGCCGAAGGTTTTGAGGATGGCGATATCGGATTGCTTTTCAGTCACTACCATGACTAATGTTGAAACAATATTGAATGCTGCGATTAAAATGATAATGCTAAGAATCACAAACATGACTCGTCTCTCGGTTTTCAAAGCCCGGAAAAAGGTCGAATGAGCAGTAGTCCAGTCGGTAACTCTATAATCAAACCCCAAGTCATGTTGCAAATCACCGGTGAGTTGCGGCGCCAGAAAAACATCATCCAGCTTCAGTCTTAGTCCATCGACAGAATCTACCCGGCGAAACAATTTTGCAGCATCTTTGAGATGAATAAGAGCAAGGCCATTATCATACTCATACATACCCAGGTCAAAAATACCGGTCACAGTAAAGCGCTTTAACCGGGGAATTAAGCCGGCCGGTGTGACTTGTCCCTGTGGTGATACAACTGTAACTTTGGAACCAAGTCCCAGACCCAGATTCGCCGCCAGAGCGCTGCCTACAACAATATTGAATTCACCTTCGACCAAACTTTCTGCTTTGCCTTCGATCAGCTTGGTTAATAGCTCTGTTACTGAGGTCTCTTGCTCAGGTAATACGCCACGTATGATGGAGCCACTGACCTGATTACCACGAGCCAGCATGCCTTGTCCCATAATAAAAGGTGCTGCACCGACTACATTTTCTAGTTGTTTGGTTTGCTGTTCAATCGCTTGCCAATCATTAAACGGATCATATCTGCTGATGGTGATGTGAGACGCAACTCCTAAAATTCGATCACGAAGTTCACGCTCAAAACCATTCATGACTGACATCACTGTAATTAATGCCCATACGCCTAAGGCCACACAAATTATCGACAATAAACTAATCAAAGAGATAAAGTTATTGCGGCGCTTGGCGCGGGTATAGCGCAGGCCAATGAAAAGCTCTAAAGGTTTAATCACTGTTCAACTGCTCTAGCCTGTCATCCTGAGTATAGCGAAGGATCTCTTAATCACTGTTTGGGCTTTAATTAAATATCTTGTTATACACATGCTAATCGATTTCTAATGGAGATCCCTCGTGAACTCGGGATGACATAAATATATAGTTCATCCTTATTAGCTAACATCAGCTTCTGGCCGCATATGCGGAAACAGAATGACATCGCGGATCGATGTTGAATCTGTCAGCAACATAACCAGGCGGTCAATGCCAATACCACCGCCGGCATTAGGCGGCAAGCCATATTCCAGAGCTCGAATATAATCTTTGTCGTAATACATGGCTTCATCATCGCCGGCATCTTTCAGTTCTACCTGCTCTTTAAAGCGCTGTGCTTGAATCTCAGGGTCGTTGAGTTCGGAAAAACCGTTCACCAGTTCGCGGCCACCAATAAATAATTCGAATCGATCAGTAATATCAGGATTATTATCATCCGGGCGTGATAGCGGTGATACTTCAGCAGGATAAGAAGTGATAAATGTTGGATTTTTTAACTTATCTTCAACTGTAGCTTCAAAAATTTCAGTTTGAATTTTTCCCAGGCCATCATCATCTTTGACTTCAATTTTTAAATCTCGTGCAATCTGTCTGGTTTGAGCAATATCATTCAATTGGTCTGCACTTAAAGTCGGATTAAACTTTAGAATTGAATCAAATAAAGTCAATCGTTCAAATGACTTGCCAAAATCATAAGATTCACCTTGATATTCAACAGTCGTCGTGCCCAAGATATGTTGAACTACACCTCGGATCATTTCTTCGGTCATGTCCATGTAATCGTTGTAATCGACATAAGCCTCATTGTATTCAAGCATGGTGAACTCAGGATTATGACGAGTGGACAATCCTTCGTTACGAAACACACGATTGAGTTCATATACTTTATCGAAGCAGCCCACTATTGTCCTTTTTACATACAATTCTTGAGCCACACGCATAAACAATTCAATATCCAGCGCATTATGATGTGTTACAAACGGTTTGGCTGTAGCCCCGCCGGGAATGCTTTGCATCATGGGCGATTCAATTTCAAGATAGCCACGCTCGTTTAAAAATTGACGTAAATAATTAATGGTTTTGGCACGAATACGAAAAGTTTCCCGGCTTTTTTCATTGACCATTAAGTCGACATAACGTTGACGATATTTGAGTTCCTGGTCGGCAAGCCCATGATACTTTTCAGGCAGAGGACGCAAGGATTTAGTCAGTAATTGGATTTGCTTGACTCGAACCGAAAGCTCACCGGTTTTTGTTTGGAATAACTCCCCTTCAGCACCGACAATATCTCCAATGTCGTATTGTTTGAATTGACTGTAAATGTCCTCACCCAAGGCATCGCGCTGTAAAAAAAGCTGTATTTCTGCACTTTGATCTTTTAAGCGAGCAAAACTGGCTTTACCCATTATTCGCTTGGCGATTAGCCGACCAGCGACTTTTACCGTTACAAGGTTGTCGTTAAACCATTCCTTTTCTTTGCCTGCATACTTCTCATGAAGATCTAAGGCCATCGAATCACGGCGGAAGTCATTCGGATAAGCATTACCCTGAGCACGCAGCTCTGCAAGCTTTTCGCGTCTAAGCGCAATCAGTTTATTTTCGTCTTGTATTTGGTCTTCCATACTTTGTTTATACTCCAGCTTTTAAACTGGCTTCAATAAATGGGTTTAAATCACCGTCTAAAACGGCCTGAGTATTACCTGTTTCAACGTTAGTACGCAAATCCTTTATACGTGATTGATCCAGCACATAGGAACGAATCTGACTGCCCCAGCCAATATCTGATTTGGTTTCTTCGACTGCCTGCTGTTCCTCGCGCTGTTTTTGCAATTCTAGTTCATAGAGTCTAGCTTTAAGCATGGACATGGCTTCAGCCTTGTTCTTATGTTGTGAGCGATCATTCTGGCATTGCACCACAATATTAGTGGGCAAGTGGGTGATGCGCACTGCCGAATCAGTTCTATTAACATGTTGTCCGCCTGCTCCACTGGCACGATAAGTATCGATACGCAAATCGGCAGGATTAATATCGACTTCTATACTGTCATCGATTTCTGGATAAGCAAATACAGATGCGAATGATGTATGCCTGCGATTACCTGAGTCAAATGGTGACTTGCGTACCAGACGATGCACTCCGGTTTCAGTGCGCAGCATGCCATAAGCATATGGGCCGCTATATTTCACTGTTGCGCTTTTAATACCCGCAACTTCGCCGTCAGAGATCTCAATGATTTCTGTTTTAAAGTTGTTTTGTTCGCCCCAGCGTAAATACATGCGCAATAGCATATTAGCCCAGTCTTGAGCCTCTGTTCCACCGGAACCTGCCTGTACATCAATAAACGCATTGCTGGTATCCATTTCGCCTGAAAACATGCGCTTAAACTCAAGCTTTTCAAGGTTCTTAGCCATTGCGCTGACATCGTTTTCAATTTCATCAATAGTCGCGATGTCGTTTTCTTCTTTGGCTAATTCGAGCAAATCTTGTGTGTCACCAATGCCAGTATCTAGTTCTTCGATAGTTGTAGTAATGGTTTCCAGTTGTGCCCTTTCCTGGCCCAACTTTTGCGCCAGTTCAACATCATTCCAGATTTCCGGATCTTCTAGTTGTCGCAGCACTTCCTCAAGCCGATCTTTTTTATTAGCATAGTCAAAGATACCCCCTGAGTTGCTCAAGGCGATGGGAATAATCGACTAATTGTTCATTGAGTAAATTATAGCGTTCCATGGCGGATCATATTTTCGGCAAGGCGGGAATTATAACCAGTTTAACCTTAATACAAAGCGCTTATAGCGATTTTTACTACAAACTAGCCTTCGACTAAACTCTATCAAGGCAAATTTGCCATGCATTAGATAAAAGTCTGTTGTAAATCCCCCAATTACGAGTAGTGGGTATTAAAAATACGTCTCTGGACAGCTGCAAATATAAGACAGGAAGACGCAAGGCGTACCTGCAGATCGCGTGTCCGACAAGCAGGAAATTAGAAATTAGCGATAATAAGCATTAGCCGCTACATTATAAGCGACTTTTGCTATGTCAGATCTGACCAGCCCAATGTCGTCTAGTTGACGATCTGAAAGCCGCTTTAACTCATTTAATGTAGAGCGATACGATTTATAGTGATTGAAACGTTTAATCAACGTTGAGAATGAAATTGGCAGATAGAATTTCATTGCTTGTTGATATGGAATTAATATTGGATTGTTCATGGCGCGACTAGAGTTGATATTGGATAAGGCAAGATAATAGTGCGCTGCACAATGAAATTCAAATGACAAGTTTTCATGGCCAGTGTGAATGATTATTCATGCCAGCAGTCAAGGCATTTTATGTAGCTCAAAATCTTATCTAACTACTGTATAGAGCTGATAATAGTTTTGTAATGATCTTTTCGGAATGGACCCTGATTAAAGCTGGTCGGGGCGAGTGGATTCGAACCACCGACCTCCTACGCCCCATGCAGGTGCGCTACCAGACTGCGCCACGCCCCGACAAACTTCAAACTCGGATTACTTCAATAACTGCGAAATCTCGTTTAGATCGCGTAAAATTTCTTCGACTAATACGTTTTTCTTTGCAGTTGGCGTATCTTTAGTCTGTACAATTTCATTGTCAAGTTGGTTGCGGGCCCCATTGATAGTAAAACCGTCTTTATAAAGTAATTCGCGAATTTGCCGAATCATTTGTACTTCATGACGCTGATAATAACGTCGATTACCGCGGCGCTTTATAGGCTTTAACTGTGGGAACTCCTGCTCCCAGTACCGCAGTACATGTGGCTTCACCGCGCATAAATCACTCACCTCACCGATGGTAAAATAGCGCTTACCCGGAATAGGAGGTAGCTCAGAATTATCTTTTGGATCAAGCATATAAACTCTTTAGTTTCTATTTTACGTTAACTTATTTACCAGCAATTCGGTATTATTTGATACCTGTTCCTTTAGTTTCGGGCTGGCTTTGAAAGTTACAACTTTACGAGCTGAGATTTCGACCTCTTCCCCAGTTTTGGGGTTGCGGCCCGGTCGTTGGCGCTTGTGTCTGATATCGAAGTTACCAAAGCCGGAAAGCTTGACCGATTCTTCCGCTTCTAATGCACTTCGTACCTGTTCAAAAAAAAGTTCTACAAATTCTTTGGCCTCACGTTTGTTCAGTCCAATGCTGTCAAATAATGCAACAGCCAGTTCTGCTTTTGTCACTGCCATTTTATGCCTCGTAATGTGTACTCATACTCGTAGCTGAGCGTCTAATTTGTTTTTTAAGTTAAGTAACACTCGGCTACATGCTTCATCCATCTCCAACTCTGTCAAAGTACGATTTAAGGCCTGAAATGTCAAGCCTATTGATACACTTTTCTTATTGGAATCAATGGGTTTTCCGGTGTATACATCAAATAACTTCAATTCAATCAGATCCTCACTTGCACTGCGTTTAATTTCTTCAAGTAATTTATCAGCGCTTAAATTGCGATCAACCAATAGGGAAAAGTCACGCCTGATTGATGGAAATTTTGAAGTGGCTTGGTAATTTGGAATAGTGGATTTGGACAAAACGCTGAGATTAAGTTGGAAGAAATAGACATCCTGTTCAATATCTAAAGCTGTTGTAATGCCCGGTAAAATTTGACCTATCAAGCCAATCTTTTGATCACCAATCCAAATTTCCGCAGACCTGCCAGGATGATATCCTTCAGCTTTAACCGGTTTATAACTGAACTCTTGCGCTGGTTTGGCTAATTGCTCAATGGCTTCAATATCGGATTTTATATCATAAAAATCAATTGGCTCTTGTGTAGTTCCCCATTGTTCCGCATGTCTAAAACCAGTTAATATTCCACCTAAATATATTTCTTCAACTCTTTGTTTTTTATTAATAAAATAAACATTTCCAATCTCAAATAATTGTATCTGTCGTTGTTGACGATGATAATTATTTGCTAATGCCTGCAATAGACCTGGGGTCAATGACAAGCGCATTTGCGATAAATTTTCGGCGATAGGATTTTTGAGTTCTATTACATGCTCTGCTGAGTTTTTATTTTGGTGGAATTTCTTTTGTAATGTTGGATCTACAAAACTATACGTAATCGCTTCATGATAGCCCCGGTCTATCATCAAGTTACGAAAACGATTCAAAGCAATGATTGATTCGCTAGTTGCGGTGCTGGTGATTGTGGCTGCCGGTGGAGCCTCGGGAATGTTGTTGTATCCATAAAGTCGGGCCACTTCTTCTACCAGGTCATATTCCTTTTCCAAGTCAAAGCGGTAACTGGGGGGAATGGCTTTAACCGAATTTTTTAATTGCTCAACTTTGCATCCTAGTCGGTTAAGGTATTGAGTCACTTTAGCCGGTTTAACGTCAACCCCGAGTACTTTATTGATTCGTTGATAACGAACCTTGATTGGTGCTTTTGCAGGTATAAATTTTTTATTTACAGCTTCCAGTACCGGTCCGGCTCTGCCACCGCAGATTTCAAGCAATAAGGCAGTTGCACGTTCAACAGCTTTTTGTTGTCCTAACGGGTCGACACCACGTTCAAAGCGGTAAGACGCGTCTGTTTGCATGCTGATGCGCCTGGCTTTACCTATGATTTCAGATTGGGCAAAATAAGCCGATTCCAACAAAACAGATTGTGTCTGATCATTGATGCCTGAACCCAGGCCGCCCATAATACCTGCTAATGCAACGGGCCCCGAATGATCACAGATTAATAAATCATCGGATTTAAGTTTAAGTTGTCGCTCATCGAGTAATGTTAGTTTTTCATTCTTTTGGGCATTGCGCACAATAATGCCGGTATCGATATTTTTTAAATCAAACGCATGCATGGGTTGCCCAAGTTCCAGCATGACATAGTTAGTAATGTCGACCACTGCACTGATCGGCCTGACGCCGCAGCGCCTGAGCTTTTCTTTCATCCAGTCAGGCGTGATTGCTTGTGGGTTAATATTTTCAATTACCCGGCCGACATAACGCGGACAACCCTGGTAATTTTCAATTTTGATCGGGATTCGTATTTTACTGGTTGCAGCAACCGGGGGAATTTTTGCCGGTTTAAGTTTGGTATTGGTTAATGCGGCGACCTCTCTGGCAATGCCTGCAATGCTTAAACAATCTCCCCGGTTAGGTGTTAATTCAAGTTCAACGATATTGTCGTTCAAATTCAGATGGGTGGCTACAGAGGTTCCCAGCTTTGCCAGCGGATCAAGCTGCATAATTCCTTCTGACTTTTCAGACAACCCTAATTCTGCCGCCGAACACAGCATACCCTGTGATGTACAGCCCCGGATTTCTGTCTGCTTGATAATCAGGCCATTAGGCAATTTTGCACCCACCATGGCCAATGGTACTTTCATGGTAACGGCTATATTTTGGGCACCGCAGACCACATTAACGGTTTTGGTTTTACTGTAGCCAACACGGCATAATGATAGTTTTTTGGAGTCAGGATGAGGTTTAATCTCAAGGATTTCACCAACCACAACCTTGGAGAATTCAGCGGTTTGCTTTTCAACGCTATCAACTTCTAATCCAGCCATGGTTAAGGTGTTAGCCAGTTCCTGGGATATGATTTGCGGATTAGTCCATTCTCGCAACCAATTTTCACTAAATAACATAACTCTCTACCTTTAGGCGGCGTGAAACTGACGTAAAAAGCCAAGGTCACTTTCAAAAAACAGACGCAAATCATTCACACCATAACGCAGCATGGCCAGTCTTTCTACGCCCATACCAAAGGCGTAACCTGTGTATTGTTCAGGATCAATATTTACGTTGGATAAAACTTTTGGATGCACCATGCCACAGCCTAATACTTCCAACCAGCCAGTGTGACTACAGATACGGCAGCCCTCGCCCTTGCAAAATACGCAGCTAATATCAACTTCGGCCGAGGGTTCAGTAAAAGGGAAATAAGACGGTCTGAATTTGACTTGTAAATCTTGTTCAAAGAACTCGCGTACAAAGTGGCTTAGCACCCCTTTGAGGTCGGCAAAGGAAATATTTGTATCAACGGCTAGTCCTTCAACCTGATGGAACATAGGTGTATGGGTGACATCAGAATCACAGCGGTAAACACGACCCGGCGCTATGGTACGTAATGGTGGCTGGTTGGCCAGCATATATCTAATTTGTACATTAGATGTATGGGTGCGTAAAACAGTGTGATCATCCACATAAAATGTATCCATCATTGCCCTGGCCGGATGACTTTCGGGGATATTTAACGCCTCAAAATTATGATAGTCGTCTTCGACTTCAGGGCCAGTGGCGATATCAAACCCTAACCGTGAAAATATCAGCGAGATTCGTTCAATCGCACGGCTAACCGGATGAATACTGCCAATTGTATCGCCGCGTCCGGGTAATGTTACATCTATGGTCTCGTTTGCAAGTTTTTGTTGTTCAGCGAGCTGGCCGATTTCTTTTTTACGTTGATCCAATTCATGTTGCAGGCTGGCTTTGACCTGGTTGACCTGTTGGCCGGCATCTCGTCTTTGCCCAGGCTCAAGCTGCCCTATTTTTTTAAGCTCAGATGTCAGCAGCCCTTTTTTACCTAAATATTTAACTCTGACTTCTTCCAGGGTCGAAGCATCCGTTACAGCTTTAATTTCTGCTTGTGCTTGCTGATTGAGTGCTGTTGGGTCAAATTTAGTCACTGTTACTCCGCGAAAACCATAAAAAAGGGAAAGTGATGATTCACTTTCCCCAATCAACTGAACTGTTGCTTTACCCTTAAGGTAAGCGTTTAGGCTGCTAAAGCTGCCTTGGCCTTATCGGCTAGTGTTGAAAATGCTTCTTTGTCGTGAACGGCAATATCTGCCAGAATCTTACGATCCAGTTCGATTGAGGCTTTTTTAAGGCCGTCCATAAATCGACTATAACTCAGTCCAACCTCGCGTGCTGCAGCGTTGATGCGAACAATCCACAGTGCACGGAATTGACGTTTACGCTGACGGCGGTCACGATAGGCATATTGTCCTGCACGTTGCACGGCTTGTTTAGCAACACGGTATACATTCTTGCGCCGGCCCCGGTACCCCTTGGCCTGCTTGATAACTTTCTTGTGGCGGGCATGTGCGGTAACGCCACGTTTTACTCTTGGCATATGATTTTCTCCTTAAGAATAAGGCAACAAGCGTGCGATCATCGTGTGATCGGCTTCGTCGACCACTGCATCTGCACGCAAATGGCGTTTACGCTTTGTCGATTTTTTCGTCAAAATGTGGTTCAAATGCGATTGGCTACGCTTGAACCGCCCGCTGCCGGTCTTTTTAAAACGCTTGGCAGCGCCGCTGTTGGTTTTAATCTTGGGCATAATTTTAGCCTTTGTATCTCTTTAAGTTTTCTTAGGTGCCAGAACCATCACCATCTGGCGACCTTCCATTTTTGGGTGTTGTTCAACATCACTGATTTCATCCAGGTCTGCTGCAACACGTTTAAGCATATCCATTCCCTGTTCGGGAAATGCCATCTCTCGCCCTCTAAAACGCATAGTAACTTTGGTCTTATTGCCTTCATTCAAAAACTGAGTCAGGCGGTTAACTTTGACCTTATAGTCACCGATATCGGTAACCGGTCTAAATTTAACTTCCTTAACCGTTATCTGTTTTTGCTTTTTCTTAGCTTCCTGCTTTTTCTTGCTCTGACCATAAAGATACTTGCCATAATCCATTATTTTACATACAGGCGGCTGTGCATTGGGGGCGATTTCCACTAAATCCAAGCCTGCTTCTTCCGCCAGCTCTTTGGCCCTGACCAATGAGACAACCCCAACTTGCGTGCCTTCATCATCAATCAAGCGAACCTCGCCTGCATCGATATCATCATTGACACGCGTATCCTTTTCTTTGACTATGCTAAGTCCTCCAAATAATTAAAAAAATCAAATCACGTTTGAAAAAATCATTTCTTTTTTCAATTCAGTGATTAAAGTATCTATAGCAAATACCCCTTTGTCCTCGCCATCACGGGTTCGAACTGAAACGGTATTATTTTCCATTTCTTTGTCGCCTATAACCAGCAAGTAGGGTACACGCGCCAAAGTATGTTCGCGGATTTTAAAGCCGATTTTCTCGTTTCTCAAGTCGGATTCGGCCCGAATATGCTGATTTTTCAGGATTTTTTCCAATTTTTGTGCATATTCGTCATGTTTGCCAGTAATCGTTAGTAAAACAGCCTGGGTTGGCGCTAACCAGGTAGGTAGTTTACCGGCGTAATGTTCAATCAGAATACCAATAAAACGCTCCATCGAACCCAGTATTGCCCGATGCAACATAACAGGGATCTGCTTACTACCGTCTTCGGCAATATAACTGGCTTCAAGCCGGTCAGGTAATTGGAAATCAACTTGCATAGTGCCGCATTGCCAGACACGGCCCAGGCTATCCCGTAGTGAATATTCTATTTTGGGGCCATAAAATGCACCTTCACCCGGATTCAGTGTCCAAGGATGACCGGTTTTGTTCAGTGCGGCTTCCAGAGCCGACTCAGCCTGATCCCAGGCTTGATCACCACCCACACGCTTCTCAGGCCGGGTTGACAGTGCCAGTTCTATATTTTCAAAGCCAAAATCTTTATAAATGCTATACAACAAATCATTGAAGTCTGATACTTCATCCTGGATTTGGTCTTCAGTACAAAAAATATGAGCATCATCCTGGACAAATCCACGTACTCGCATAAGTCCATGCAATGTGCCTGAGGGTTCATTACGGTGACAGGAGCCAAACTCAGCTAATCGTAGCGGTAAATCACGGTAGCTTTTTAGACCTTGATTAAATACTTGTACATGGCAAGGGCAATTCATCGGCTTGATTGCATAATCACGATTCTCCGATGAGGATGTAAACATGTCGTCCCCGAATTTGTCCCAGTGACCGGATTGTTCCCAAAGAGAACGATCTACTAATTGAGGAGTATTGATTTCTTTATACCCGGTTTTTTCCAGGCGTGCGCGTATATAGTTGCGAATAACACGGTTTATTGTCCAGCCTTTTTCGTGCCAGAAGACCATGCCCGGTGCTTGCTCTTGGAAATGGAATAAATCCATGGCTTTACCAAGTTTGCGATGATCGCGTTTTTCAGCTTCTTCAAGTTGAAATAAATAAGCATCCAGGTCTTTTTTTGAGGCCCAGGCAGTACCGTAAATGCGTTGCAGCATTTCATTATCGGCATCGCCGCGCCAATAAGCACCGGCGACCTTCATTAATTTGAAGGCTTTCAAGTGCCCGGTTGATGGCACATGAGTGCCGCGGCATAAATCGGTGAAATCATCCTGTCGGTAAAACGAGATTTCTTCGTCTTCGGGAATATCATCGATTAATTCAACTTTATACGATTCACCCCGTTGTGTTACTAGATCTTTGGCTTGTTCACGATTCAGCACGAAACGCTCAACAGGAATATCCTGTTTAACCAATTCGCTCATGCGCTGTTCGATTTTGCCAAAATCATCTTCACTAAATCCCGGTGGGTAAGCAAAATCGTAGTAAAAACCGTTTTCAACGACCGGCCCGATAGTGACTTGGGCATCAGGGTAAAGTTGCTTGACCGCTTGCGCCATTAAGTGCGCAGTTGAGTGGCGAATGATCTCAAGACCCTTTTGGTCTTTGGCCGTGATAATACTCAGTTCTATATCATCATCAATCAGATAACTAATATCGACCTGTTTACCATTAGCAATACCCCCCAGAGCGGCTTTGGCCAAGCCGGGACCAATCGCAGCAGCAACATCGGCCACTCGCACGGGCTGATCAAACTCGCGTACCGAGCCATCTGGTAAGGTAATTGCAGGCATTAATACTGAATAATTAAACTATAGTTAATGGTAGGTGAGAGTTATATATGCTCAAGCACCCAAGATATTGTTCTATATAAATACATTATTGTGATTATATAAAACATACCCCATAAATTCCCCTTAATTATGCAAAGTAACTATGGGATTAAGGAAGCGCAATCTATCATAAATTTCATCAAATTACAGGACAATATTCATGCTTTTAGAATTTGTCATATTGGAATGCAATTCTTAAAAAATCCAAAACACAGAACTTAATCAAAATTCGGTTATATTCTTTCTAATCTAGAGTCAACTATCTGCATCTTGATTGATGGTGAGAGTGTTGACCTTAAAATAAAGGAAATTACTGGCCTTAGTGCAGATTGCAATTAAATCGATTAGCAAACGTAAGATTCTAAGTGAAAATAACGCTAACCCGTAGTGCATTTAGAGAATTAGTCTTATGGGAATCACCGATTTTTTAACTCCGGTCATTCCATGCTGATACGGAATCCAGGAGAAATGCCAAATATGATCTGGATTGCGGATAATTCCTCCGGAATTTCCACTAAGACAGAACAATAATTATCGATTAAATAGATATTTAAGCCTAAATGCACCACCGGTTAATACTAAATTTCAGAAACACATTAGGCATGAAGAAAATATAAGATATAATTCTGCTTTTTTAATTACAGGCAAGAGGTAAAATATGATCAGAATATTAATTTCCATTGTAGTATTGTTTTTGGGGTTTATTCAATATAGCCATGCTTTTGTGACTGGCAGTTCAATAAAAAGCATTATGATCACCACGCCACTAAATACTATGGCTAAAGCAGGAATTAACAAACTGAAAAGTAAATGCAGTACCAATAAATACCAAGATCTAGTAGTCGTTAATCACGCGAAACTCGAAGGGAATAATTTTAGCCAATATTATTCTGAAGTAGATGCAAAAATCGAACCATTGTTTTATTGTTTCAAAAAAATTTACTTCGGAACCATTCTTGAATCCAATATTCATCTATATGATAACTCTTCCAGGCCTAATTATGAGAAGCATAAGGCAGTTGCAAATTACATACATAATGAATATGGATATTTGGGAGCTAAATTTGGTTGGTATATCACCCAAGAATTTGGATTAGAACATATGGGCAATAGTACCTACCAGAATAATGTGAAACAGATTTATACAAAGCTTTCTAATGATTTAACAGCAGTTAAAAATGCTGAAATTATGATCTCTCCTTGGATAAAAAAACCGTATGGAGAACTGAACCCATCGGCTAGAACACAAATTAAAAATGGCCTTATAAACACATTTCTGTCAGCAAACAAAATTCGAAAGATTGATTTGCAAGACGGTCTTGGTGGGACATGGAAATATAGATGCATTGCAAAGGATGATCCTAACAGCGAGACCGGGAAAAGTTGTGAAACTAAAAATCAATATATTGACAAGGTCAATTATAAACGCCTTACTACAACTGATACGATAAATTACATAAAGAACATATTATACCCTGTTAGAAATACTACAAATGTGTCAACAGTTCGAGTTAATATTGAACATTTCACCAAGCACCCCAACCATCCCGCAAATCCCATTCCCAATAATGAAGGGTGTTGTCTAAATGCTTCCCCTAAAGAAATCATAAAACGTGAAAGAATTTTTACACATCAAAATAACTTAATCACACTTGGTGCAGCATTTTCAATTCGATATTGGTACAACACTCATTATGTTCAAACAGTTTGGCCATCTTTTGATGATGTGCCGTATAATCATTGGGCAAGAAATAGCATAAATAATTTAGATCGAAAAAATGTTATGAATGGGCATGGTAGCAGCCCTCGAATTTTCCTGCCTGAAAATTCTACACGTAGAGATTATATGGCTGTTTATCTAGTTAGAGCTAAGCATGGTAGGTATTTTACTCCTCCTCCAGCCACAGGTAATGTATTTTCAGATGTGCCTAAAACACTCCCGCTTGCTTCTTGGATTGAGCAACTAAAACGCGATGGCATAACAGGTGGTTGTGGAGGCGGAAAGTATTGTCCGTATACAACGGTTTCTAGGTTACATTGGGCTCTTTTCTTATATAGGGTAAAGTATGGAATCACTTCGGCACCTACTTCGGTTGGTGTTTTTTCTGACTTGATCGATCATCCTTGGGCTGGATATGTAGAAAGACTCTACAATGATGGTATTATTGGAGGTTGCACTACTTCTTTACCAAAAAAATTCTGTCCCAATGATAATTTAACAAACGCTCAAACTGCAGCATTTATAGACAGAGCCTTTCCCAATTTATAAATTTGAATGATTCAACCCTGTCACATTTTTGTGACGGGGTTACCCCATAATCCGACCCCTGAATTACAACAAATAATAACGAATAGCCTCGGACCCATAAAAAGCTGAAACCCCCATTATTTACTGGTTTACTTGGACTTTCTCAGATTTGATAATGTGAAAATGGTAGGCGCGAGTGGGATCGAACCACCGACCACCACCATGTCAAGGTGGTGCTCTACCACTGAGCTACGCGCCTGTGAAAAAGGAATCGGACATTATCATATTACCAACTAGCCTTCAATCATCGGCAGGTTTTATTCTTCCAAAGATCTAGATCTTAAATGCAAAGAGTTGGTTTGTCTGCTATAAGTAAGGACAACGGAGTTGTTTTTAGTCAATAGTCGCTGATGAAAAATACAATTATATTCAGTTTGATTGCGGTGATCCTTATCGCTGCTGCCTTGCTATTAATTGTTGAAGACAAACCAGAAGAAGTCGACACACCTGCGAGCAATGCTGAACAAGCACTAATAGACCGGGTTTCGACACCTGAATTCGGGGATTTGGCAGAAATAAAAGAGCGGCGACTGTTAAGAGTATTAGTGTCATACAGCAAAACCAACTTTTTTTTCGATGGCCCTGAAATTAAAGGTTTCGATTATGAAATCATGCGTGAGTATGAAAAGCTCTTGAATCAAAATATTTCGAATGAAGCCAACAAAACCGTTGCGACGTTTATTGTCAGGCCATTTGCCGATATTCTTGCGGACCTGGTTGAAGGTCGTGGAGATATCGCTGTTGCGAATTTTACGATTACGCCAGAACGACAAAAGTTAGTCGAATTCACTGAACCCTACTTTTCTAAAGTCAGTGAAGTCATTGTGCAAAATAAATCGACTACGGGTTTAAATTCCCTGGATGATTTATCCGGTAAGTCGCTGTATCTGTTGGCGGGGAGCAGCTTTATTCAGCATGCGGAAGAATTAAATGAGCAGCTTACTGAACAAGGTTTGAAACCAGCAAAGATACTTGAAGCTCCACCAAATTTAACCTCCGAAGATATTTTTGAATTAATTAATGCCGGTATCTACACGTTGACTGTGGCTGATGATTTTACTGCCAAAGCCTGGCAGGATGTGTTGCCCAATATTGTTGTGCGTGAAGATTTGAAAATTAATGCCGGCGGTGAAATTGCCTGGGCAGTGCGCAAAGATTCAAATGAATTATTGGATAGTTTAAATCAATTCATTGCGGATATCCGTAAAGGTACCTTGCTCGGCAATATTTTTTTTAAACGCTATTATGAAAATTCGAAGTGGATAGATGACCCTACAGCCCCTGAGCAAGCGTCTAGGTTGGAAAAATATAAATCTCTATTTCAAAAATATGCGGCCGAGCATAATTTTGATTGGCTTTCTGTCGCCGCCATGGCGTATCAGGAATCCAGGATTGATCAAAGTAAAGTTAGCCCGCGTGGAGCCGTAGGCATTATGCAAATTAAACCCGATACGGCAGCGTCTCATGAGGTGGGCATACCTGATATTGATAATGGCGAGAATAATATTAATGCCGGAGTTAAATATTTGGCCTATTTGCGTGATCGCTACTTTTCATCAGACGACATTGCGCCGGAGGATCAAATAGACTTTACCTGGGCTGCCTATAATGCCGGACCTGCTCGAATTAACCGGCTTCGAGAATTGGCAGCTGAAAACGGTTATGACCCTAATAAATGGTTTTTCAATGTCGAACGTATGGCAGCACGTGAAATTGGCCGTGAAACTGTACAATATGTGGCTAATGTCAATAAATACTATATTGCTTATAAATTAGCAGAAAATAATCTTTAACAAGCGCAAGTTTTACTCCCGCATCTCTTTAATCGCATTTAATCCATCTATAGCAATTTTTACTGAGTAATCGTTTTTCCGGTCAACATTAAATACCATGAATAAATTGATGTACATGGCTACAGAGTCATCGACTCGAAACAATTTTTGCTGTTGTATTAATGGCAATACCTGGCTTTCTAGAAAATATCCGGAACCTCCGTGTCCCAGGATGTAGTTTAGAGCCACAGATGCGATTGAAATTTCCATGGTCTGGTACGAACCTTCTACGAATATGCGATTATGATCCGCTCTGTAACTTTCTCCCCAATCTACAAATATATAATCATCCACTTTGCCCTGTTGAAATAATCTCGGTTCGGTTGAAACCAAAACCAGCTTCTCAGTTTTATATCGTTGAATTTCGACTTCCGGGCTTTTTTGCGGATCATAGACAATTGCAATATCTAAGAACCCGTTGCGCAATTGATTCATTAATCGATCTGAATAATCAGATTTAATTTGTGTGGCGACATTAGGTGCCTCATTACTGATCCACTGTGTCCATTTTTGACCAACGTCCTCTAAATGATTCAGCTGTAATCCCAGACCGACAATAGATTCAATATTTTCCGGTAACGAAGCTTCTGTACGTGCCCTTTCCCAAGTTTTGACTACAGTAACCGCATAGCGAAAAAAATTCTTTCCTCCTGGAGTTAAAACAGCGCCAGTGCGCTTGCGTATAAATAATTGCCTATTGATAGACTCTTCGAGACTTTTTATTCTTGCACTCATGGTGGATTGTGTGATGTGCATGTTCTCGGCGGCCTGTTGGAAGCTTCCGGTTGATGCGACTTCCAGAAAGGCTTTAATGTTTTCAACATTCATGACTTATTTTGTATGCTTACGGGTACTTTAATATCGAATATTTCGAATTATAACTACAAATATATTCATTTTACTAATCTGATGAATAGATATATCCTCAATCTCACTCATAAGTAGTCGAGAATTATGAGTAGGTTTGATTAGTTATTGTAAGTGAATCAAGCAAATCCTAACTGCGGTAAAACCGGAATAATCATTTTTCGGAATTATATTGAGGTCGCTTTTAGTTTTGATTTGCAAACTAAAAAAATGGTAAGGTACGATTACCTTAGTTATTTTTTAACTAGTCATATAACACAGACGAGAAACACAGAGGAGAATAATGCTATTACTCCCCAATTTTATTGCTATTGATAGCATCAATGGCTTTAACTTTAAGGCTGTTCACCATGCCCTTGGCAATCGTCTGTATTGCGGCTATTCACAGATTTCAAAATAAAAGGAGATATTGCCTATGAACAAGACCATGTTAATTTCACTGATTTTATGCGGCGGCATTGGTGCCTGGGGCTTAATAGACCCCGACTCAATGACCGGTTCTGCACAAGGTTTAGTGAACTATGTTCTAACATCATTAGATTGGTTTTACTTATTTCTCTGTACAGCTTTCCTTGTAATCATGGGATATATGGGATTTAGTAAGTACGGCAAGATCAAATTGGGCGGTGATGATGAAGTGCCTGAATTTAGCACTGGTTCCTGGGTGGCAATGTTATTTGCTGCAGGGATGGGCTCAGGTCTGTTGTTCTGGGGAGTGGCAGAACCCATCTATCATTTCATGACACCACCCGATGAACCAGGTGAAACAGCCTCTGCTGCCAGAAATGCATTTGTGTTGACTAATTTGCACTGGGGTTTTCATGCTTGGTCAATCTACGGTTGTTGTGCCTTGGTAATTGCTTACTTCACTTTTAGGCTCAACCTTCCCTCTATGGTATCAACACCCATCTTGGTTGGTTTCAAAAATGTATTCAGCCGCGGTACCTTGAATGCTTTGGGTAGCACTGCTGATATTCTAGCTGTATTGTCCGTTATTTTTGGGTTGGCAGGTTCCTTAGCAATGGGCACTTTAATGGTTAGATCTGGTATGCACTCAGTGTTTGGGACAGATCAAAGTGTTACCATGAGTATGATCATAATAGTTGTGATGACCGTTTGTTTCTTATTGTCAGCTTGCACAGGTGTGGATAAAGGCATCAAGATTTTAAGTAACATCAACATGTTGACAGCTGTGGCGATCATGCTTGTGGTATTGTTTGGTGGCCCCACAGCATACTTGCTGCAAGTTTTTATTTATTCAATCGGTGATTATCTGTTTGCATTAATACCACTGTCGTTTAAGACCTATAGCTATACTGATTTTGGTAGTTGGAACTGGTTTCATGGTTGGACATTAACTTATTTAATCTGGTGGTTAGCCTGGGGTCCGTTTGTGGGAATTTTCGTGGCAAGAATTAGTCGCGGCCGAACCATCAGAGAGTTTGTGACTTTCGTTGTAGGCGTGCCAACTATTGCTTCAATGCTTTGGTTTGCATGTTTCGGTGGCGCAGCCATTCATATCCAAATGTTTGGTGATGGAGGTGTTGCACCTTTAGTTTTCGCGGATGTGTCAGCGGCACTATTCGGCTTTTTTGAATATTTCCCCGGCACTACAATTCTTAACTTCTTATCAGTATGTTTAATATTTATCTTTCTGGTAACAAGTGCTGATTCGGGTACATTCGTAATTAGTATGATGACAAGCAATGGTAGCTTGAATCCACCAACTAAGTTAAAGCTTACATGGGGATTGATAATTACTGCATTGACAGTCTCTACAATTGTTACAGAGAGCGTCACGGTGGCCAAAGCCATGGCTATTACCGGAGCAATTCCGTTTACGATCATCATTATTATGCAGCTGATCGCTTTCTTTAGAATTGTGCGTGATGATCATATGGTTAAAGAGTCCAGCACTAAAGTGCGTGAGGTCATGCCGGTTGGACATACACCTGAAGAAACAGCATAAGGAGAAATGATAATGTTAAATAAATACTTTAAATATTTCACAATTGCCCTGTTTTCAGTTGTTCTGATTGGTTGTGCTGAAGAAAAACCAAGTTTAAGTGTCGGTTCTAAACCGTTCACTGAAAGCGAAGTATTAGCTGAAATGATTGCTCAATTAGCAGAGAACGAAGGCATAGACGTAACACGTAATCTGTCTTACGGTTTTACGTCAACCGTCATGGAAGCTGCTAAACAAGGTATTGTCGATGTTTATCCAGAATATAATGGTACAAGCCTAACTTTTCTTGGTCAGGCACCAAGTAGTGATAGCGCTAAAACTACAGAAACTGTTAATAAGTTATTTGAGTCCCAGGGACTTCAATTAGCTGGCAGTTTCGGTTTTTCTAATGACTATGTCATGACCATGAGTGCTGATCGGGCACAAGAACTAGGTGTTACCAAGATCAGTGACCTGGCTGGACTGACTGACCCTGTAACCTTCGCTGTTGAGCAGGACTTTCTTGAACGTCCCGCTGATGGATTACAGCAAATGAACCGTCATTATGGTATTTCCGGTAGCAGTTCACTGCCATTTCCAACTGGCACGGAAGGTAAAGATCAGCAAATTTCCGCATTGCTTGATGGCTCTGCCGATGTGGCTGAACTTTTTGCAACTGATGGTCAGATTGCCGAGTACGACTTGATCGTGTTGGAAGATGATAAACGTTTTTTCCCCATTTACGAGGCTGCACCGTTAGTGCGTTCTGATGCGCTTTCTGCGGTGCCAGGATTATCAACTGTATTAGAGAAACTCGCCGGTGCAATCAGCGCAGCTGATATGCAGGCGATGAATAAGGCTGTAGACCTGGATGCTCAAACACCCGCGTCTGTGGCAACAAACTACCTTGTGTCTAAAGGTTTACTGCCTGAGGGTGCTGGCGGTGGCGGTGCTGACAAATTACTTGTAGCAGCAGACCCAAGCGTTGGTGCGAGTAGCACTACAGCTAAGGCTCTAAGAGCGATTCGAGCCGGATTTTCAGGCAATGATCTTGAGTTATCAAATACTGCTACACCATTAGCTGCCTTATCGGATGGGAGTGCCCGAGTAGCTATGGTAGGTGCTGAAACTTTCTATGCTTTGGGAGATAGCGGCCCTGTTGCCAAGAATAATGCTGAGGCGTTTGCCGTCTTAGGTTATAAATCTGCGCATTTGATCGCCCTTCGTGGAGGTGCTAAATCTATTGGGGATATGAGTAAAATCATTACAGGCCCTGTTGGTTCAAGCTCCGCAAATGTTTTAGCCATGATTCTTAGCTCACTAGGTTCATCTGAAAGTGTTGAAGTTGTAAACTCTGATGCAGGTGTTGCAGATCAAGTTGCTAGTTTAGTTAATGGTGACGGCGATGGTGTATTCGTCATGGCTCCTCAGGGAGATCGTGAAGTGAGCGGTGCTTTGGTCAATGCAGCCATTGGCTTAGTCAGCCTGGACGAGTGGGCTGAAGGCGGTCATACAGCAAATTTCAGTTTTATCCGTCCGGCTACAATCCCTGCACGTACCTATAACGCTCAATATCAACCTGTCTCCAGTGTTAGTACACAGGTTGTATTGGCTGGTCCAGTCGAGCGTGTTCAAGATGCCGGTGAAGTTGGCCCTGGCACAGCTGGCACGAGTGAAGCAGGAGTAGTGCCGGTTAGTGCGGGTGAAGTATCTTCTATACGTGAAGCAATCGGTGCCAGCGATGTTATTGATCCAGCTTTACCGAAACATGCTTCCTTAATTCCAACTATTGAAGTGGCAGATAAATCATTGCCGTTTAGTATTGATATTTCAATCATGAATATCCTGGCTATAGCATTTGCCATTTGGATGATTTATATATGCATGCTGCCTAGTCCGCGTAAATTCACCATGCCTGAAGATGGCGATTAAATCTTACATTTAAGGAGAAATATTATGTCTAATTATTTAGCAGCCATCGATCTTGCTGATGAGGAGTCCTGGAAAGATGTGATTGGTAAGACAGTTGCTATGGCAACTGGCAATGAAGGTGCCAAAATCTATCTGATGACTGTAATTTCAGGAATTACAACTGGGATTGACCAACGTTACGCAATACGCGGTGAGATGCATGGATCAACCGAATACCCTATGCAACAATGGAAAGATGAAGCTGCAGAAAAGCTTAGAGAAATTGCTAATGAGCATATTCCTACTGAGTTGCAAGCTGGTGTTATTGTTGAAAATGGCACGGTCTATCGTGAAATTGTAGAAGCAGCCAAAGATTTGAATATTGATCAAATCGTCATGGGTGCGCATCGGCCTTCACTGGCAGACTTTTTGCTTGGTCCTAACTCAGCTCGTGTAGCTCGCCATGCTGAGTGTTCTGTTACCGTTGTAAGATAATCTGATTTTTCACTAATATCGAGGGCTTTCTATATGAAAGCCCTCTTTTTATTTGTGGGTAAAAAATACGCATAAATTCTGTCATTTTGTTATCGATATTTTCAAAACAAAAAGCTAATATTGCAGCATCTAAATCAATTTTTTAAAGGTTCTTAATGGTACGCCGAGCACGCAGAAACCCCAGAGAATCAAACTCAATAAAGCAGCTTCCTTATCGGCATTTACGTAATCCCTATCCCGCCTTAGCGATTGCTTCTGAAGATGAAATAGAGGCGATTCATCATGCTTCTTTAGCGCTTTTACGTGATACAGGCATGCGGTTTTTGCTACCTGAAGCACGCGAGATTTTGAAACAAGCCGGTGCACAAACAGAAACCGGTAGTGAGCGGGTTAGATTTGACCCGGATCTATTAATAGAGTTGGTCAGTAAAGCGCCTCCAAGTTTTACGCTGCATGCAAGAAATGCTGGTCATAACCTGTTCTTTGGTGAAAATGCAGTTAACTTCTCTATGGTCGCAAGCACTCCGAATGTTTCTTGTCTGGATAAAGGCCGGCGAACTGGAAATTTTCATGATTATTGTAATTTGCTCAAGCTTGGGCAAAGTTTAAATACAACTCATTTGATTGCCGGCTATCCTGTAGAGCCGATTGACTTGCCGCCGACCACACGCCATCTGGATGCAATTGCAGCCTTGGCAACACTGACAGATAAACCTTTATACGCCTATGCCCTGGGTGATGTTCGTATTAATGATGGTCTTGAAATCGCAAAAATCATTCGCGGCATTGATGAACAAACGTTACAAGAACAACCCTCGTTGATCACAATTGTTAATGCTAATTCACCGCTTCAATATGATATTCCAATGTTGCAAGGGGTGTTATCAATGGTGAGACGCGGTCAACCTGTGGCCTTTACACCGTTTACCCTGGCCGGGGCAATGGCCCCCGTAACTGTGGTAGGTGCATTAGTACAACAGAATGCTGAAGCCCTGGCCGGTATAGCCTTTGCCCAGGCAGTCAATCCTGGTTGTCCGGTTATGTATGGCAGTTTTACTTCAAACGTAGATATGAAGTCGGGTTCACCCGCGTTCGGGACACCTGAATACGCTAAGGCCACTGTTATCAGTGGACAATTGGCACGCAAATATCAGATACCTCTGCGTGCGTCGAATGCGAATGCATCCAACGCACCTGATGCGCAATCTGTTTACGAATCGCAAATGTCTTTATGGTCATGTATTAACGGTCATATTAATTTAATCATGCATGGCCTGGGATGGCTGGAAGGCGGGCTTTGTGCTAACTATGAGAAAGTAATTCTGGATGCTGAGATGCTACAAATGATGTCAGAATATTTGCAGCCGTTATCATTTGCTGAGGATGAGCTAGCAGTAAAAGCCATCGATGAAGTCGGCCCGGGTAACCACTTTTTTCAATCGGCTCATACTATCGAGCGTTATGAGCATGCATTTTATAGCCCCCTGGTTTCAGATTGGAGTAACTTCGAAACCTGGCAGGAGAATGGCGAAGTCACAGCAACACAAAAAGCAAACAAAATCTGGAAACAATTGCTTGCCGAATATAACGAGCCTTTGCTGGAACAAGATTGTGCTGAGCAGTTAGATGAATTTGTTCAAAAGCGCAAAGCTGAGGGCGGTGCACCCAGCTTGTAAATAATGGAGTTATTATGAGTAATTACGATGCTGTAGTCATCGGTGCAGGAATTATTGGTACATCAACAGCTTACCAATTAGCTATGTCAGGTTACAAAACACTCTGTGTCGATAAACTGCCGGCTGCAGGTTATGGTTCGACCAGTGGTTCATGTGCCATTATTAGACCCTATTATTCAACTGTAGAAGGTTCAGCCTTAGCCTATGAAAGTCATTTTTACTGGAAAAACTGGGACCAATATCTAGGTTTAGAGGATGAAAAAGGCAATGTAATCTATCATGATTGTGGTTGCCTGGTGATGAAAACCGAAGAAAACGGGCATCTAAAACCGACTATAAAAATCATGGATGAGATCGGTTGTCCTTATGAAGAATTAACCACTGACCAGGTGCAGGAACGTTTGCCCTTAATCAACATGAAATCCTATACACCAGCCAAGCCCCCCGAGCACCCGGATTTCGGTACTTCCAATGGCAGCACGGTTACAGGTGCTGTATTTTTCCCGCACGGTGGTTACGTTAGTGACCCGCAATTATCGGCACATAATGTTCAATGTGCAGCCGAAGCTGCAGGTGTCGAGTTCAGATTTAATACTGCTGTTACTGATATCCAGATAACAAGTAACCAAATTACCGCTGTGATATTAAACGCTGAGCAAATTATTAGTACTAGCGTCCTTGTTAATGTTGCTGGCCCCCATTCTTCAATTATTAATGAAATGGCCGGTGTTACCGCTGACATGAAAATTTCTACTCGAGCCTTGCGTCATGAGGTTGCCCATGTCCCTGCGCCTAAAGCTTATGATTTTGAACATGATGGTTGTGTGGTGTCCGATAATGATATCGGTGCTTATCTAAGACCGGAAATTGGCAATCATATTCTGGTTGGTAGTGAAGACCCAGATTGTGATAACAAAGAATGGGTAGATCCGGATGATTTTGATCGTAACTTTAGTTCACACTGGAATACCTTAGCAATGCGTGCTGCACAACGGGTTACGGATATGGAAATTCCCGGGCAGGCAAAAGGTGTGGTTGAGCTTTATGATGTGACTGAGGACTGGATACCGATCTATGATAAAAGTTTTGTTAAGGGCTTTTACATGGCCTGTGGTACCAGTGGTAACCAATACAAAAATGCACCAATTGCCGGTGAAATGATGGCTAAGCTAATTTCAGAATGTGAAAAC
Source organism: Arenicellales bacterium (assembly GCA_028284225.1). Classification (GTDB taxonomy): domain Bacteria; phylum Pseudomonadota; class Gammaproteobacteria; order Arenicellales; family JAHEKD01; genus JAHEKD01. Next base: position 182,276 of record JANQSD010000013.1, on the reverse strand, counting down.
GGTCGTGACCATGATTCGAACCCGGTACATTTTCGCCTCAAGCATATTGGTTTTGATTTAAACCTGGGTTTTTTCTCTCGTAATCGTGAAATTAACCCGGATAGCAGTTTTTCGGTTTTGGGTTAATGCCCCGCTGCCACCTTAAGATTACTAACGCCACTATTATTGATGGCAGCGGTAATGCAGCCTACCAAGCTGATATTGCTATAGAAACAGATCGAATTATCGAAATCGGAGCGCTAAATCACTATCAGGCGGATGAGAAAATTGACGCCAACGGCTGGTGTGTTTCACCGGGTTTTATCGATGTTCATACCCATGATGATTCAGCATTATTAAAAACACCTGCTATGCCCTTCAAGGTTTCGCAGGGTGTCACTACAGTAGTGGCCGGTAATTGTGGTATTAGCCTGGCTCCATTTCAAGCTCAAGGAGAATTTCCAGCTCCTTTTCCGTTGCTGGGTGAACAAAAGGATTTCGTTTTTCCCCGTGTCTCGGATTATCGCGATAAATTTGAAACGTCCCCGGCCGCTACCAATGTTGCCCTGTTAGCGGGTCATAGTTCATTGCGTGTTAAGGCCATGAATAGTGGATTTGAGCGAACAGCTGAAGAATCTGAACTCAACCAAATGAAAGCAGACCTGAAGCTGGCGTTGCAACAAGGCTGTATAGGTTTAAGTACTGGACTGGATTACCCACCTGCCCTGCAATCATCTACTGACGAAATTATTGAATTAGCCAAGGTTTTGAATGAGTTTGAGTCGGCGATCTATACCTCGCACATACGCGATGAATGTGATGGTGTGCTTGAGGCTGTTGAAGAAGCATTAGTCATTGGTAAGAAGTCAAAGACAGCTATTGTTATTTCTCATCACAAGTGTGCGGGTCCCAAAAATTATGGTCGTAGCGTTGAGACATTAGCAAAAATCAGGCTTGCCCAGGAAAACGGTCAAGACGTCGCTCTGGATGTTTATCCGTATATCGCTAGCTCGACAACGCTGCTACCACGCTTTATTGATAATGCTGAAAAAGTGATTGTAAGCTGGTCCAAGCCTCATCCGGAACAGAACGGCCGTCTATTGGGTGAAATAGCTTTAGCTTGGAATTGCAGTCAAAAGCAGGCAGCACAGAAGCTTTATCCAGCCGGCGCCATTTATTTTCAAATGGATGAAGAAGATTTAAAACGAATTATGAGTTATCCAAGCACCATGATCGGTTCTGATGGATTACCTGGCCATGAAAAACCGCATCCCCGGCTTTGGGCAACATTTCCAAGGGTTTTGAAACGCTATGTACGTGAGCAAAAACTGTTAACACTTGAGCAGGCAATACATAAAATGACCGGGCTAAGCGCTCAAACATTTACGCTCAAAGATCGCGGTTTACTCAAACCCGGATATTATGCTGACATGGTTATTTTCGATTCACAAACCATTGAAGATTTGGCCGATTTTGATGATCCGGAACAGCCAACCAAGGGTATTCATAGTGTATTTGTAAATGGTAAACCTGTATGGCAGCACGGCGCCTCAACTGAACACCGTCCTGGACAGTTTTTAAGGCACTAAAGATGGCGACGCGTACAGTATATTTAAATGGTGAATATTTAGCTCCGCAGCGGGCAAAGGTATCAATTTTTGATCGGGGGCTATTATTTGGCGACGCTGTCTATGAAGTGGCTGGTGTTTTAGACGGTAAATTGATTGATTTTTCTAATCATATGGCTCGACTTAAAAATTCGTTAGCGGCATTGTCTATCGAATCACCGTTGACTGAAGATGAAATTTTGGTTGCTTATAGAAAACTGGTTTCATTAAACACGCTCCAAGAAGGCTTGGTCTATATGCAGATCACCAGAGGTGAAGCAGAACGTGATTTTGTCTGGCAACAAGGGTTAACGCCTACTGTCTTTATGTTTACTCAAGCCAAACCTAATACAGAGCATAAATATGAAAATCACGGTGTTAAGTTATCCAGCTGCAAAGATCTGCGTTGGGCTAGGCGTGATATTAAATCTGTCAATCTCCTTGGTCAGGTTTTGGCCAAGCAACAAGCCTGTGAATCAGGTGCCTATGAGGCGCTGTTAATTGACGAAGATGGTTTTGTTACAGAAGGTGGTGCTACCAGTTTTTTTATGATTAAGAATAAGATGATTATGACTCGTCCCCTCTCAAATAAAATTTTACCTGGAGTGACAAGGAAAGCTGTGGTCACTTTGGCTGAACAAAACAAGCTTGAAATTTCTGAGTGCAAATTCAAACTGGAGCATGTATATGATGCTGATGAAGCATTCATTACCGGTGCCTCAAGCTATATCATTCCGGTGACCAGAGTCGATGATCAAACTATCACTGACGGCAAGCCGGGTGAACTGACTTTAAAACTAAGAGAAATCTATTTACAGACAGTTCGTCAATCATTGATTTGATGAGAATATGCATGCCGTTTGCAGGCTTGCAGATAAGTAAAAAAGTTTATATGGTTAACCAACATCGAGGAATCTCAAATGTTAGAATTACATTGAGAGTTTTTAAGATGTAAAAAATTAACGAGCAGAGGAATTAGCATGACAACAGGAGATAGCACTGGTTTTACTATTTGGGAATATTCAGCAATTGTATTTATTGTTGTCGTTGTTTCCAAACTGATCAGTAAAACAACCAAGACCGTAGATGTATTGTGGTTGATCGTTTTCGGATCTATTCTGACAAATCTCGGTTTATTACCTGAACATAACGAATCCTTGGAAACCATTGGTGAGTGGGGAATTCTGTTTATTATGTTCGCTTTGGGACTTGAGGAGGATCTCAATCGCTTTACGCAAGGCTTAAGGCGTTCTATCGGTGTTGCGTTCTTTGGTGCCCTGTTTCCTTTTCTTGCCGGCTATGGTGTAGCCACTCTTATGGGATACGAGCATAACATTTGTATGCTCTGGGGTTTGACCATGACTGCTACTGCAGTGAGTCTGACTATGATGAGTTTGCGTGGCGATCTAATGCATAAATCAACGGCTGCAACAGGTATTATGACTGCTGCAATTATTGACGATGTAGCCTCTTTGGTTGGTGTGGCAATTTTGATTCCACTGATCGTGGCTAGTTCAGCAGGTGGTGTTGAAGGTGGTGTTGGCTTTGCTGAGATATCCTGGATAATTTTTAAAGTCATCATATTTTTCGCGATCACATTGTTTCTTGGTTTGATTGCATTTCCAGAGCGTGCACCGAGGGAACTACCAGCAGATGCTAATATTTTTCAGCGTATTTCACATGCTTTCTCTCGTTTCATAGCCAAGATTGGTGTTCGAAAAATTTTACTCGTCCATCAAGGTGAATTCACACCGCTTATTATGTTGTTTTTCGGAATGATAGCCGGTGTTACCGCTTATGAATTAGGATTTCATCCAGCTATCGGCGCTTATTTTGCCGGTCTGTTTTTTCATCGTGAGTATTTTATATTTAGCAAGGAAAAAACTAACGAGCAAGGTGAAAAATATATCGAAGAAGATGATCACTTTCATGACGCTAACCATGTGATTGAGCATTTGGCATTTACCATTTTTGGCCCAATCTTTTTTGTTAACTTAGGTGGCAAGTTGATCTTTGACCTTGAGGTAATGCTTAAGGTCTTGCCTGTGGCATTTCTGTTATTTGTTACAGTGGTGGTTTTTCAGGTGGTGTCCGCATCCATCTCAGCCAGGTTCACGGGTAATTACAAATGGCATGAAAGTGTCATGATCGGATTCGGTATGTTAGGGAGGGCCGAACTCGCTTTCATTGTCATTAACATCGCCTTTGTTCAGGAGAAGATCATTGGCGTTGAAGAATTTTATACTCTGATGTTTGCATGCTTTATGCTTAATATTACCGTTCCGATAGTACTTAAATGGTGGAAACCTTATTACCTGGGCTTTAAGCAATTTAAGCTGTTTGGTATTGAGTTATCGCGTCCGGAAGTGGCTCATGTCCCTGCTGATATGGCGGAACATAAAGCCAGAATGGATGAGGAGCGTAAACGCTATGTACCTGATGACGACACGCATTAGGTAACTGCATTCTGAGAAAAGCGCCGTTTTAACGGCGCTTTTTTTATGTTTTAACCGAAGTATAATGAGGCGGTTATAAAAATATATAACTAAAGTTGGAGGATCAAAATGCTGGAGTTACCCAGTCTTAGGCCAGAGACCAGGTATGGTCTACCTACCGCAGATTTATTTTTGTTTAACCGTCAGTATGTAGTTGGCTATTCTTTTCTTTTTCGTCAGCCTCGTTGGGCAATGCAATTAATTGATGATCAAACCAAAGATATGGAAGACGATTTTGATCGACTTGACAATTTCCGTGAAGATTTGAGAATTCCTGAAAAGTTTCGCTCAACTCTTGAGGATTATCGCGGTTCCGGTTATGACCGGGGTCATTTAATTAACAGCGCCGATAAACGTAATTCAAAAATAATAAATAGCGAAACCTTTCTGTTAAGTAATATGAGTCCGCAAAAACCAAATTTTAATCGCAAAATCTGGCTGGATTTAGAAAAAGCGGTACGAACTCTTTCAGAAAAGGATCAATATCATGAAGTCTATAGTATTTGTGGCCCATTGTTTAAAATCGGTGACAAAATTGAAGTTATAGGCGCCAATAATGTTGTCGTGCCGGATGCCTATTTTAAATCTATACTGGCAGAAAGGGCTAAGCCAAAAGCTACCGGTCAGCTGGAAATGTGGTCATTCATTATCCCAAATCACAAAGCTGATAATAAGCAATTGAAAGACTTTCTTGTACCAACAGTTGATGTAGAAAAGCACGCCGGTTTACAAATCTGGGATAGGCTTAAAGGTGAAAAAAGTGATCGATTAAAAAACAGGAAAAATCGAATGTGGTCTACAAGATGATTAACGCATAATTTAAAGCTTATGATTTTTAACCCCCTCTAACTCCCCCTAAGAGGGGGAGAATGGATGATTTATAGTTTTAAATTGGATTTGTCGCGAGATTGCTATATTAGTTTTTTTGTCTATACTGCTCCCTCTAACTTTCCCTAATAGGGGAGAATTAATTCCTCCCCTATCAGGGGAGGTCAGGAGGGGTGTTTTTTAATGCCCATTTCATTTCCTAATGAATGGAATCAGAATAAATCCAAATTGTTGAGCTCAAAATCAATTAACTACGAAGCCTTAATGATTGCGGATCAAACAGTGTTTCAGTAAAAACCCGGGCTTTTTTGAGCTCGCCCAGGATTTCGATTTCAAATTCTTCTCCATCGCTAATCAATTCTCTGGGTAACAGTGCAAAAGCCACACTTTGTTGTGAATAGTGTGCGTAGCCACCTGAAGTGACAAAACCAATGACTTTGTTATTTTTCCAGACCGGTTCATAACCCCAGACATCCGCATCATCGGCTTCAACAATCATGGTACATAACCGTCTTGCCGGCGGGTTATTCCTTTCAGCGGTAGCAACCTGTTTACCTATAAATGCCACAGGCTTGTCAAAATCGATAAAGCGATCTAGCCCTGTCTCCGCGGCTGTATAGTCAGGCTTGAATTCATTCATCCAGGAGCCAAATGATTTTTCCAGGCGCAGGCTCATCATTGCCCGCATACCAAAAGGTTTAAGTCCTAAATTCTGCCCTGCCGTCGTTAAAAGTTCATATAGCTTTGGTTGTTGCTCTGCATCTACATAGATTTCATAACCAAGATCGCCGGTATAGCTGACTCGGGCAACTAAAGCACTTATATCCCCAAGGTTAATTTCTTTAACCGACAAAAATTTGAAATTGTCATGTGATACGTCATAGTCGGTTATCCGAGATAATAATTCCCTTGCCTTAGGTCCGGCAATTTGAAAGCCGATTTTATTCAGCGAAATATTTTCAATTTCAACACCCTCTTGCATATGTTGCTCAAACCAACGCTGATGAAAGGCCTGAGCTGAATAAGAAGCTGTCAGTTGAAAGCCACCATCACCTAGATTCATGATGGTGAAATCACCTATCAAAAAACCTTTATGGTTTAACATGGGCGTTAAGGCAATTCTTCCTGGTTTTGGAATTCGTCCGGCCATGATTTTATCCAGCCAGGCCCGGGCATTTCCCCCGGTGATTTTGAATTTGCTGAAATTATGGATTTCATTTAAGCCGACTGCCTCTCTGACGGTTCTGCACTCTTCGCTGACAGTGGCAAATGCATTAGAACGTCTAAAGCTGGGAATTTCATACGGTTCTTCGCCGGCTGGCGCAAAGTAATTTACATGCTCTAGGCCATATCCCTGGCCAAAAACGGCGTTTTGCTGTTTCCAGATATCGTACGCAGGTGTGGTATGTAATGGTCGGCCTGCCGGCAATTCCTCATTGGGGTAAGAAACGGCAAAACGACGTTGATAGTTCTCAGTTACTTTAATTCGGGTGTAGTCCTTGGTGCAATAGTCGCCAAACCGGGCCACATCCATGGCGAAGACATCACGTGACGGCTGCCCTTCTACCATCCATTCTGCAAGCGTTAATCCAACACCACCTCCCTGGCTAAACCCTGCCATCACGGCACACGCTGACCAGAAATTTGTTAGCCCCGGTACCGGACCAACCAACGGATTACCATCCGGTGCAAAGGTAAACGGGCCATTGATAACACGCTTTAAGCCTGCAGTTTCTAACACCGGAAAGCGATGATAAGCAATTGTCAGCGAATCACCGATACGATCTAAATCATCTTCTAATAATTCATGCCCGAAGTTCCAATCCGTACCATCAACCGCCCAAGGTACACAGGCCTGTTCATAGAAACCGATCACCAATCCATTACCTTCCTGTCGTAAATAACTTTCCCCTGTCGGGTCCATCACATGTGGTAATTCATGCTCACGATTGATGATAATATCGATCTCATCTGTGACTAAATATTGGTGCTCCATCGGGTGTAGAGGCAGATAAACACCAGCCATTTCACCAATTTCTCTAGCCCAAAGACCAGCCGCATTGACTACATATTCAGCTATGATATTGCCCTGGTCGGTGACGATTTCCCAGCTTCCGTCTGGTTTTGGATCGAGTGCCTCAACTTTTGTTCGAAGTTGAATCTCAGCGCCATTCAGTTTGGCTGCCTTGGCATAAGCATGCGTGGTGCCGTAAGGGTCCAGATGACCGTCTAGTGGATCGTAAAGCGCACCGATTACACCCTCTGTATTAGTGATTGGCGAAAGCTTTGAAATTTCCTGCGGTCCGACAATTTCTGTTTCCAATCCCATATAACGATGTTTGGCTCGTTCGGCTTTGAGAAAATCCATGCGCTCGGGAGTGGTGGCCAAAGTCAGTCCTCCTACATGATGTAAACCACAGCTTTGGCCCGAGATTTCCTCTAATTCTTTGTAGAGTTTAATGGTGTAGCCTTGAAGTGCGGCCATATTGGTATCCGCATTCAGAGTATGGAATCCACCTGCTGCATGCCAGGTTGAGCCAGATGTTAATTCTGAACGTTCGAGCAACAGCACATCTGTCCAGCCAAACTTGGTCAAATGATAGAGAACGCTGCAGCCGACTACACCGCCACCAATTACAACAACCTGAGCGTGTGATTTCATGGTTTTCCTCTATTTGTTTATATGGTCAATGGCGTCACTTAGTCTTTGCAGACTTTTATCTTTACCTACTAACCATAATGTTTGATCAATTGAAGGTGAATTTGTACTACCCGTGAGTGCTACTCGAAGTGGTTGTGCTACCAACGGAAATTTAAGGCCTGTTTGTTTGACTAATGATTTGATCATTTGGCCAAGAGGTTCAACCTGCCACTGCTCATGAGAGAGCAGCTTTTCTCTGGCCGACTCCAATGTAGTTACACTCTCAGCATTAAGAAACTTATCAGCACTTTGTGGATCATAGACAACTTTATCCATGAATAAATAACTAATTGAGTCCGCCAGTTCCTTCAATGTCTTTACTTTCTCTCGATAGACATCTACTACATTGTTTAAGTTAACATTAGTATCAATATTGATATTCTGATTGCTTAGTCGTTTTGCAATTAGCTTTGCCAGGCGCGATGAATCTGCTTTTTTTAGATGATGTTGATTAGTCCATTGTAATTTATCGACATCAAAGGAAGCTGATGATTTGTTGACATTGGTTATATCAAAGTATTCAATCATTTCTTCTATAGTGAATAACTCCTGGTCGCCATGCGACCAGCCTAATCTGGCTAAATAATTTAACAGGGCTTCCGGCAAGTACCCTTCTTGCTCATATTCAAGCACGCTCACAGCACCGTGACGTTTTGAGAGTTTGCGCCCATCTTGCCCATTGATCATGGGCAAATGTGCAAACTTAGGAATATTCACACCCAGCGCATTAAAAATATGAATCTGCTTGGGGGTGTTATTAATATGATCATCGCCACGAATAACATGCGTAATTTCCATGTCAGCATCATCGACAACGACTGTGAAATTATATGTAGGTGTATTGTCGCTACGTAAAATGATGAAATCATCCAGTTCCTGGTTGCTAACTTTGATCCGACCATGCACCAAGTCGTCAATAATCACTTCGCCATCAACAGGCGTTTTAAAGCGTAAAACAGGCTTTACATTTTTGTGCTTGGGCGTGGTTAATTCGCGGCAACAACGGTTATAACGAGGTTTTTCGCCGTTTTTTTGCTGTTGTTCTCGTATAGCTTCAAGTTCTTCCTTGGTGCAATAACAATGATAGGCATGTCCTGCCTCAAGGAGTTGCTGGGCAACCTCACGATAACGATCAAATCGTTGCGATTGAAAGAAAGGGCCTTCATCGGCATCTAGGCCTAACCAGGCCAGGCCGTCAATAATTGCATCGGTTGCTGCCTGTGTTGATCTCTCTCTATCAGTATCTTCAATACGTAAAATATATTGGCCGTTATATTTACGGGCATAAAGCCAACAGAATAATGCAGTTCGCACACCACCGATATGTAAATAACCTGTGGGAGAAGGTGCAAAACGTGTTCTAACTTGTTTCATTACTATCCATTATTTGGTTCAATCATTTGTAAGACTCTCTCGACGGAGGCGTCACCTGTTTCCAGCATTTTTTGCTTGAATTGAAGTAGTTTTTCACCTGAGAGTTTAGCTCTGCGTAACTGCCCAATCTTCCAATCTATCATTACTCTCAACACAAAGCCCTGGAGAAAATGATAGAGAAAGCCACCCTTCCCGTCCAGGAAACCCAGAGCAAATACGTAGCGGAATAAAAAATAAAAAAGCGGGCGAATAAATAAAGGCAAACGCATCCATTGTTGACGCAGCCAGGTTACACGCTGATCAGGCGTGCCGAACAAAGATGGATTCCCCTGCCATGAAATGTGTCCTTGCTTTCTAAGCTCCTCTTCGACAGCTAACCGAATAGCATATTTGTCCTGTTTGGCCATCCAGATTGAAATATCTTGATCGTAATAATTTGATTCATAGATATGTTTATTCCAATGAATAGTTTCACCGTCTACAACAAAGCGATTATCAACCAAGTCACTGGAATCAAGTTTTGCATGGCCTAATCGGATTATTTGTAATCGGTCATGACGAGTGCCGCCAAAACGGATAGGACTGCCGCCAAAGGTATAACGATATTTGACATATATTCCATTTATGTGGTCGGGGACCGTTTGAATTTCGTTGCTGATTTTCTGCTTCAGTTCATCACTGACGACATAATCCGCGTCCAGTGCAAGCATCCATTCAGATTCAAAAGGCAAGTTTTCAATTGCCCAGCTCCAGTGTTCAGCATGATTGGTAAAATCATGATGAAAAACCTCGGCATTATATTGCTCTGCGATGCTCAATGTGGAGTCAGTGCTGCCTGAATCAAGCACAAATACGGGACAAAAGTCCGCAAGGCTTCCCAGGCATGCAGGCAAATTTTTTTCTTCGTTGTAGGTTAAAACAACTGCTGTAATGGCGGTCGTTTGCAAAGTTCTCCATATGTACATAATCAAAGCGCGAATAATAGCAAACATTTTAAGGCTACTAAATTAAACTGCGGAATAATTTTAATCGGAGTTATAAAAAATTCTTGGTATTGGGTTCTCATTAAACCTAAATTATATTATTATTAAATTCTTACCATCTATATAAACAATCAGGGACGATAGTTATGAAAAAAATTCTATTAATTTTAATCTTCGCATCTTTTTTTCTTAGCAGCTGTACAGAAATACAAAAACCCATTAGTGAAATTGCCAAAAATGTTGAGAAAACTGTATCTCAAACAATAGGTGATATAAGAGACACTGGCGGGAACACCAACACAAGAGGTGGATTGAAAGGAAGTGATATAAACCCTAGTGCGGCAATAAAATATGCAAATGACCCATCTCCATTTTCTGGTAGAAAAAGCAACGCAAGTGATGATAGGATAGGCGCGGCTATATCGTGTGATTTTATATCTTCACAATTTCTTACATACCCTGATCATTCGTTATCGAACGGAATTATAAATGCAGGGATTAATGCGGGAATAATTCATGTCTCAAGTATTTCCAATACACCAGCGTTTACAGATCTGGTAAAAACAGAAGATCTGAGCGGTACAAAATTTCTACCCTTGGGTTGCTGGATGATTGATTCATTTACGTCTGAGCAATTAGGCGGGGAAACCATTGATTATGCTGTTTCAACATATCAAATTAATCCACTGATTAAGTCTTCTGAACTTGAAAACTATGCGATATGCGCAAAGGTCTGGCCTTTGGAAAACATAGTGCACAAACATTCATACTCAAGAGTTGGCAGAGGCATGTTTCTAAGTGAAATTATCAATAACAAGAAAAAGAGAAAACACTGTCAAAAAAAGACCTTGAAAACAATAAAGGAACTTGAGGGACTTAACAGGTACTTTAAATTTAAGCGAAACAATAATAAGCTTTTCGCATCAACAGAAACTATTGAGAAAACAGAATTCGTATCAAAACGTTATTAAAATATTGATGCACAAGTATCGATTTTTAGCCGGTAGCATAGTCCTTAAGTTGTCCTATGATTTAAAAATCATCTTAAGCGATCTGCTCAATGTTTACTGGAGAACTACATTCTTCGTGAGATTCTTATCCATCAGCAGCCGCACATTGATGGGTCACTAAAAGGACGTCTTTAATGCATGATTCGCTTAAATTTTGATATAACTAAACCTATATTTTGAATCTAGCTAACTCTTCTTATTAAGAAAAGGTTTTCTACGGCAAATAACCGATAAATCGATTTAATCTGGGCGCAGTGCTGCAATGACTAATCTGTGCCAATAACAGCTCAGCACAGGACAAGGCATCACTTAGTGCATCGTGTAATCTGTAGCGTGGCAGGTTGTAGCGTTTGCAGCACATATTCAGATTTAGATTATTGTTAGCATGTTGCTCTTTAGGTAGCCTGCTTGCCTCTATCGCGAGGGTATCAATCACCGGAATTATTATCCCACAGCCGTAAATATTCCTGCAGGCTTGTTGGGTAAACCCGCTTTCAATTTTGGCATGGTGAGCGACCATTACCCTGCCTTTTAGGGCCTGAAGAAAGTGAGCGACAGCATCTTTTAATGCCAGACCAGTGGAAATCTGATCGTCAGTGATTTTATGGATTACGACAGTTTCTTCAACTAGGTCATTATTGGTTTTAATTAAATAATGCGCCGCAGTAGACAGATCGATTTCCAAGTTATTAATTTGCACAAATCCTATGCTTAATAACTCATCATTATTGCTATCGAGGCCCGTAGTTTCAAAATCGACAGCCAGTAAATTAGCATCCTCAAGCAGTTGATTTTTATCCGGCAGATTATGACCAAGAAAGTTTTTTAATGGACCTTCCGGTGCGGCTTTAAGCAGTCGGGATTGCTTTGCATCTGCGCCAAAAAACTTAAACATAAAGTCCTACCTCATATGGCTGGCAGTATAGCGCTGGGCAAGGTATTTTTGCATTTCGGCTACAATTTTAAATGCATCATGCAGGTGATCACGTTCAAACGCTGATAATTCATCTGGATTGGCAAAATTATCAGGTTCAAGTTTGTTGCTGATTTGGTTAGCCTGATGTTGCATACGAAAATGATTAATAAATTCATAAGCATCCAGCAAATTGTCTGCTGCTTCATCGCTGATAACAGCATAAGCTTTGGCGTCCAGTATACGATTATGGGTGTTAATACTGTTTAGTCCATCAGCAAGCGCATAAACCCGGGCCAAATCAACTATGGGCGCGGTACCCCGTTTCTTTAAATTAAGTTGATTTTTATGCTCCTTATCGTTGACCAGTACAAATTGTCTAAAAAATCCTAATGGTGGTGTGTTTTGTAATGCATTGACCGACAGGTGGCTCAAGAATAAGTTGTTATCTTTAGCTAAGTTAAGATAATGGGCTTTAAGATTATCAAACAGTTCGTTGTTTCCATATATAGAGCGCATGTCAAAAAATATACTGCAGTACATAAGTGCCTTAGGCTCTGGCTTGGTTACCCAATTGGTAAAGTAGTTCTTCCACTCATTTAGCGGCTGGCGCCATTTTGGATTAGTGGCCATGACTTCTCCTGGACAATATACATAGCCGCATTCATTCAATCCATCGCTTACATATCGAGTCAATAAGAGGAAGTATTCTTCATGACTGGGTTTATCAAAGTCATTACTCAGCAGTAGAGCGTTATCCTGATCAGAATGTAAAAGTTGTTCACGACGGCCTAATGAGCCGGCAGCCAGCCAGCAATAATCAATAGGCGCCGAACCGAGTTTCTGCTCGGCAAGTTGCAGTAAACGGATATTGATGTTTTCACCAAGCGTGCTGACCATTTGTCCGACCTGGTATGCCGGTAAGCCACTGTTAACCAACTGACTCAGGATTTCAGGGATAGTCTGGCTAATATTGCTGAGTTGAGAAATGCTTGTTGCTTTGGCCACCTCCGAGATGGTGTAAACCGGACTTTGGTTAGAAAGTTTAAGCAAATCAGTTGTCGATATCAGACCTATAGGTTTGTTCTCAGATACTACGGGCAAGTGATGGACATTGTGCCGCATCATTAGTAAACCGGCTTCAAAGGCCATTGTATCGGGACTAATGGTGACCAATTGTTGAGTCATCACCGATTTTACAGGGTCATTAATATTGATATTTGCAGCTACCACTCTATTACGGATATCTCTATCTGTGATCAGGCCGATAAGATTTTCATTAGCGTCAACGATCATGAGTGTCGATACATTTTCGGTGGCCATTTTTGCCGCAGCCTGATGAATCGATAAGTTATCAGCTGACATAACCGGCTCCCGCCGGATAATGCCTGTCACGGGTGCTGCCAGTCGTGCACTAAATTGGAAATGACTATTTCTTAACTGAGACAGTGCTTTGCGCAAGCGCTGCGATTCCGCCATCACGAAGTGATCCTTGAAGTCAGAATGCTGCTCACAAAGCCTCCTGAAGAGATCACCAGACAGTATATAAACCAGACTGTCTTCATGAGCAATTACATCACTGGAACTGGGCTTTTGATTAATTATCGATACAAAACCAAAACAACCTTTTTCGTTCACCCGGATGATAAAGTTACCGTCAGCATTAAAAATATCGGCTGCTCCGGTTCGAATAATAAATAGTGAATCTGTTTCCTGGCCTGTTTTTAGAATTTTCTGCTGACGCTTGAAATATCGAATTGTCAACTGCTTGCTGAGTTTTCGTAATTCATCATCCGCTAACTCGTCAAAAGGCCGGACAGTTCTTACAAACTCATAAATTTCTTCTAGTTCACCGTGCATGGTTTGTCAGCGTCTTTAATCAAAAAAGGCCCATTAAATGAGCCTTTTGTGAAAATAGTTTAAGTGGTTTAAACATTTTGCCGATTAGCGATCAAATCATCGACAACCGCCGGTTCGGCTAATGTTGACGTATCTCCCAGGCTGTCAATTTCATTGGCGGCTATTTTGCGTAAAATACGCCGCATGATTTTGCCTGATCGGGTCTTGGGCAACCCTGGTGCCCACTGAATAATATCCGGTGATGCGATTGGACCTATCTCTTTGCGTACCAGGGTAACCAGTTCTTTTTTCAATTCGTCACTGGGCTCGATGCCTTTCATTAACGTGACATAAGCATAAATACCCTGCCCTTTAATGTCGTGTGGATAGCCAATTACCGCCGCCTCGGCAACTGTATCATGTAGAACTAATGCGCTTTCAACTTCAGCGGTGCCCATACGATGCCCGGATACATTAATCACATCATCAACCCGGCCTGTTATCCAATAGTAACCGTCAGCATCACGTTTGGCTCCGTCACCGGTAACATAAACATTATCAAAGCCGCTGAAATAGGTTTCGATAAAGCGCTTATGATCACCAAATACAGTTCGCATTTGTCCTGGCCAGGGGTGCTTGATGACTAGATTGCCTTCCCCTTCTCCAGTAACTTCATTGCCGTCGTTATCTAAAAGTACGGGTTGAACGCCAAAAAATGGCAAGGTTGCGGAGCCGGGTTTCAAATCGATTGCGCCCGGTAATGGTGTGATCAAGATGCCCCCGGTTTCGGTTTGCCACCAAGTGTCAACTATCGGACATTTTTCGTTGCCAACCACATGGTAGTACCACTCCCAGGCTTCTGGGTTGATCGGCTCACCAACAGAGCCCAGTAATTTGAGTGAGCTGCGTGATGTTTGTTCAACCAGTTCATTGCCTAATCGCATTAAAGCGCGGATTGCCGTTGGTGCGGTGTAAAAAATATTGACCTTATGTTTGTCAATCACTTGCCAAAAACGGCTGCCGTCAGGATAAGTGGGTACGCCTTCAAACATTAAAGATGTTGCACCATTAGCCAGAGGCCCATAGACAATGTAGCTGTGTCCGGTAATCCAACCCACGTCGGCAGTACACCAATATACATCACCGTCGTGGTAATCAAAGATATACTTGTGTGTCATTGCAGCATAAAGCAAATAACCACCAGTAGTATGTAACACCCCCTTAGGCTTTCCTGTTGACCCAGAGGTATAAAGTATGAATAGCGGATCTTCGGCATCCATATGTTCAAGTTCGCATTCAGCTGAAACTGCAGCACAGGCCTCATGACACCAGCAATCCCTGTTATCGTCCCAGTCGATTGCGTTTCCAGTCCTTTTAACAACAATAACCGTATGTACATTAGGACATTCTGCCAAGGCTTTATCGACATTGGCTTTTAGTGGTACATTTTTACCACCACGCGGTCCTTCGTCTGCGGTGATGACGACTCGGCAATCAGAATCCAAAATCCGATCACGTAGCGCATCTGGTGAAAAGCCCCCGAAGACGATGGAATGTACTGCACCGATGCGGGTACAAGCCAGCATGGCAACCGCAGCCTCCGGAATCATCGGCATATAGATCGATACTCTGTCGCCTTTGTTTACTCCTCGTTGCTTTAAGACGTTGGCAAAGCGGCAAACACGTTCATGTAAATCTTTGTAGGTGATGTTTTCATCAACATCAGGATCATCAGATTCCCAAATTATGGCGGTTTGATCGCCGCGGTTTTCGAGGTGGCGATCAAGGCAGTTGTAGCTGATATTTAGAGTGGCCCCCTCAAACCATCTGATATGTCCTTCACGATAGTTCCAGTCTAAAACCTCGTTCCAGGGTTTGAACCAGTCAACAAACTCATTTGCACGATCTGCCCAAAATGTCTGAGGATCTTCTATAGACTGCTTGTACAGCGATTGATAAGTTTCCTTGTTAATATGAGCGTTTTGGCTTAATTCACTGCTTACGTCATATATCTTGTCTTCACTCATGATGTGCCTCCTGAACGGGTTAATATTCAGCCATGTGAAACTTTACTTTTCACGTGGTCCAAAACTATAGCATTGAATAATCTGATATTATGCAATTTACAGACAAATTGTTACTAGCCTAAAGTATAAAATTTAATTACAGATTCCGATTAGTATGCTGCAGCCCTGGGTACTCATATTTTTTTCACTCATCTACATCGGGGTTTTGTTTGCCATCGCTCATTATGGTGATAAGCAAAAGCATCAACGCAGTCTTGCACCCTACCGTCCCTTAATTTACAGCCTCTCTTTAGCGGTCTATTGCACATCCTGGACTTATTATGGTGCTGTAGGCAATGCCAGTACCCGAGGTTGGGAATATTTTGCGATTTATTTAGGCCCTATATTGCTTGTTATTTTCGGTCACCAGTTTCTTAAACGTGTTGCAAAAATTTGTATTGAAAACAATATTACAACCATAGCCGACTTTGTTGCATCACGTTACGGCAAAGCTCAGAGCCTGGCCGTCCTGGTTACTGTTATTGCGATTATGGGCACGCTTCCCTATATAGCTTTGCAGTTAAAAGCAGTTGCCTCAAGTTATGAGGTGATTGCATCGTTTTCATCACAGTCACTTCCTTTTGAAGCGACGGCACCATTTCTAAGTGATACCGGTTTAGTGGTCGCAGTCATTATGGCTGTATTCAGTATTTTGTTTGGTACACGTTATGTTAATGCGTCTGAGCATCACGAAGGCATTATCTTGGCGATTGCTTTTGAATCGGTGGTTAAGTTGTTGGCGTTAATTGGAGTATGCATATTTGCGGTTTATATCGTTTTTGATGGTCCAGGCGATATTTTGGCAAACAGCTCAACATCACAAACAGCCAGTGAATTATTAGCACCCACTCTGGGTGAAGATTTTTTTCAAATTATTTTTATCGGTAACACTATCCTTGCAATGGCTGCTATTTTTTGTTTGCCGCGCCAATTCCACGTTGCCTTTGTTGAAGTGGACAATACTGAAAACATGAAAAAATCCCGCTGGCTGTTTCCACTGTATCTCATTATCACCAGCTTGGTGGTTATACCTATTGCCATTAGTGGATTGCTTTTATTTGAGGGCAAGGATGTTAATCCCGATATGTTTGTGTTGATGATTCCTATGACTGCTGGAAATGAAATGATGACACTATTGGTGTTTTTAGGCGGGTTTTCAGCTGCAACAGGAATGGTCATCGTTGCCGTTATCACGCTCAGTACGATGATTTGTAACGATATCGTTATGCCGGTGCTGTTTAAAATCTCTAAATTCAGGCTTAGGGATAGAAAAGATATTTCTAATATCCTGTTGCTTATCCGCAGATTAGCAATTATTGCGATTCTTTTACTCAGCTATTTTTATTATCAATACATCAGTGCTTATACGGCATTAGCTTCAATTGGTTTAATCGCTTTCGTTGCCGCTATACAGTTTGCACCCGCAATCGTTGGTGGTGTTTATTGGAAGAAAGCTACTCGCCAGGGCGCTACATTCGGCCTTATCGCCGGATTTGCAGTTTGGTTTTATACACTGTTTTTACCTACATTAGCTGGTACCGGGTGGCTGCCGAGCGGACTGATCGAAACCGGCTTGTTTGGGATTGAGTATCTAAAATCCTATGCTTTGTTCGGTTTTGATCAGTGGACGCCTATTACACATGCGCTAATTTTAAGCCTGGCTGCAAACATAGGTTGTTATATATATTTCTCGTTAACGAGAAAATCAGATTTACTTGGCCGAATTCAGGCCGCTAAATTTACTCAAACAACGCAGCAGAAAGATTCAAGCGATGGACTGCCATGGTGGAGCACGGTCGCAGTAGGTGAATTACGAGTATTGGCAGAGAAGTTTATTGGTGAACGATCAACCCAAATTGCTTTTAGTGAGTATGCTCAGCGGCGTTCAACACAATTATTTCCAAGCGAAAAAGCAGATGCGGAATTAATCAGTTTTACTGAGCGGTTATTGGCAGGTGCGATTGGTGCTTCCTCTGCCCGGCTTATTATCAGTTCGGTATTACGTAATAAGGATTTGCCGATTGAAGATGTGTTTAGTATTGTTGATGAGGCTTCCCAAGCTGTCCAGTTTAATCAGGAACTCTTAAATAACACTATTGAGCATATCGACCAGGGTATTAATGTGGTTGATGAAAATTTGAAACTAATTGCCTGGAACAGTCGCTATATTGAAATTCATCAGTATCCCAAAAGTCTGATTCAGGTTGGGCGCCCTATCGCTGAGGTTCTCAGACACAGTGCGGCCTCAGGTGACGTCGAAGCAGGCAGCTCGAAGTTAAATATCGAGCAACGTCTTAATTATATGCGCGATGGTAAAAAACATTCTTATTTGCGTTACCGTAAAGACGGCACGGTTATACAAATTCAGGGAAAGCCGATGCCGGGTGTCGGCTATGTAACCAGTTTCACTGATGTTACTGAGTTAAAACGTGCTGAACAGGAATTGCGTAAAACTAATGAGAATCTGGAAAAAATTGTTGAAGGTAGAACAAAAGAATTATCAAAGGTTAATAATGAACTGGAACAGGCGATTGACAGCAAAAACAAGTTTCTTACGGCGGTTAATCATGATGTGATGCAACCATTAAATGCTGCCCGTCTATTTGCCTCAGCATTAGCACAACATACCAATGATAAATCAGGCTTGAGTGACAAGATTAATAGCTCGATTCGTTCTGCTGAGGAAATTATTCATACTTTATTGGATATTTCCAAGCTAGATAGCGGTGGTATTACAAAAAATATAACGGTGTTTAGTATTGATGATGTATTAGAAAAATTAACTGCTGAATTTAGCGTCATCGCTGAGCAAAGAGATCTGAAATTGAAATACATACATTCAGGTATCGATGTTGAGAGTGATGCCCACCTGGTTAGACGTGTTTTGCAAAATTTTATTTCTAATGCTTTACGCTATACCGGTAGTGGCGGCCGAGTAACCATAGGCTGCAGGCGCTCTAAAGGCATTAATGGAAACCCGTTGGTGTCAATTGAAGTTCATGATACCGGTGTAGGTATTAATGCTAGTAATCTCGAATTGATTTTTGAAGAATTTAAACGCCTGGATAATCAGATCAATGAAAATCAAAAGCGCCTCGGAGTTGGGTTGGCCATTGCAAAACGCATTGCTGATCTGATTGAGGCTAAAATTAAGGTCAAGTCTTGGCCAGGGAAAGGTAGTATTTTTAGCTTGGTGCTGCCAATAGCCGAAAAGCCTGTTACCAGTCAAAAACCTAAACCAATTGAAACTGTAACGCCTAGACACACCTCGAATCTTGAGGGCATTAGGGTTTTGTGTATTGATAACGATGCAAATGTACTAGAAGCGATGCAGACTCAACTTGATGCCTGGCAATGTGATAGTCGATGTGTTTCTGGTTCTGCCCCGGCCCAAGAGATCATTCTGGGCGGGTTTGCCGCTGAAATCTTATTAGTTGACTATCATCTGGACAATGAAAATGGAATTGATGTGATAAATTCACTGCATTCTGTTTTGAATTCCAAGGTGCCGACTATTTTGATTTCGGCTGATATTAGTGATGAATTGAAACACAGTGCGTCAATTAATGGCTTTGAATATTTGCATAAACCGGTGAGCCCGGCAGCTTTGCGGAACCTCATTTACCGAATGGTCAAAAAACACAGCAGAATAATCGTATAAAGCAGATAAATTATCATTGAAAAGTTAAGGTATTCGGATCTTCAACTTCAAGATGATTGGCTGCAATCATTGCAGCCTGAGTGCGATTGTTAACAGACAGTTTTTTAAATATCTCACTTAGATGTGCTTTGATAGTGGCAATAGTAACGTGAGACTCAGCTGCGATTTCACTGTTAGTTCTGCCTTCTATCAACATCATCAGAACCCTGAACTGTTTAGGGGTCAGACTACTGAGACGACTAACAAACTCCTCATCCTCATTATCTTGATCAATTGAGTAATCATGAAAATACTGCGGAACCCATACTACTCCTTCAATCACCTGTTTTATCGCCGATACTATTGTTTCGATAGATGATGATTTTGGAATGAAGCCGCTGGCACCATGTTTAAGTGCACGTGAAATAATTTCGTTTTCTTCGTTGGCAGAAATAATAATCACAGGTAATTGCGGGTAGCTAATGCCCAAGTAATGCAAAGTGGAAAAGCCCACTGCTCCCGGCATATGTAAATCCAGTAAAATCAGATCCGCATCTGAATGCCGGTTTAGCGATCTTTGTAAGCTTGAAAATGATCCGCTGCTGATAATTTCCAGTTCACCAAACGAATTCATTACAGCTTGTTGCAGGGCTTCCCTAAACAACGGGTGATCGTCAGCGATTACAATTTTTTTAATTGCAAACATGTTAAGTGAATCGTCCTTCCTCTGTGAAATTATTAAAATTTATTCACTTGTCCTCAAATTATACTTTCGGCTAATACAAAACCAAACCGAGTTTGCTGATAATAGCCTGTGAGTATCTGTGTTTAGCTTAATTGTAAGCGTGTTGCGTGAATACTCAAAACACTAATCTTATCACGAGGAAAAGGTGGCTATCTTATGTCAAATCGTAAAGAAGAGTATTGGAAGGCGAATGTCAAACTATTAACCATTTGTTTGGTTGTCTGGTTTGTCGTTTCGTACTTATTTGGAATCATTCTTGTTGACTCGTTAAATAACATCAGGATTGGAGGTTATAAGCTGGGTTTTTGGTTCGCCCAACAAGGATCAATCTATGTGTTTTTACTCCTTATTTATTTTTATGCCAAGCAAATGGGCAAAATAGATAAAGAGTTTGGTGCAGAAGAATAAGGAGAGCGAATAATGGATTTAAAAACACTTACCTATATAGTCGTTGGACTAACATTTGCACTTTATATCGGCATTGCCTTCTGGGCCAAAGCCGGTAGTACAAGTGAATTTTATGTGGCCGGAAAAGGCATTAATCCGGTAGCAAACGGTATGGCTACGGCTGCAGACTGGATGTCGGCAGCGTCATTTATTTCGATGGCGGGTTTGATCGCATTTTTAGGTTATGGCGGTTCTATTTTCTTAATGGGATGGACTGGCGGTTATGTATTATTAGCCATGTTGCTCGCACCCTACTTAAGAAAATCTAATAAATTCACTGTTCCGGAATTTATTGGTGATCGATATTACTCAAACTCTGCTCGAGTTGTTGCGGTTATCTGCCTATTGTTTGCATCGATTACATATGTAATCGGTCAAATGAAAGGTGTTGGTGTCGCCTTCTCAAGGTTTTTGGAAGTGCCTTACGATGTTGGCCTGTTGATTGGTATGGGCATCGTATTAACTTATGCTGTATTAGGCGGCATGAAAGGTATTACTTATACGCAGATTGCTCAGTACTGTGTACTGATTTTTGCCTACACAGTGCCGGCTATTTTCATCTCCTTGAATTTAACAGGCAACCCTATTCCGCAAATCGGATTAGGCAGTCAAATGGCTGATGGAGTTTATCTGTTAGACAAACTGGATGCGGTGGTGAAGGACCTGGGATTTGCCGAATACACGACATCCAAGCGAGGCGGTACATTTAACATGTTTGTTTATACCCTCTCGCTGATGATCGGTACGGCTGGATTACCGCACGTTATTGTTAGATTCTTTACTGTACCCAAAGTCAAGGATGCACGAGCTTCAGCAGGTTGGGCTCTGGTTTTTATCGCCTTGCTCTACACAACAGCTCCGGCTGTAGGTGCAATGGCACGCCTTAACTTGATGAACACTATCCAAACGTCTGAAGTGGGTTCACCGGAAGGCAATCTGTCCTATGAAGAAAGGCCGCAGTGGTTCAAAAACTGGGAGTCTACAGGTTTACTGGCCTATGAAGATAAAAACGGCGATGGAAAAATCCAGTACTACAATGATAAAAGCGAAGAATTCAATGCTAAAGCAGAAGGTTTTGGTTGGTCTGGTAATGAAATGACCAAGGTTGATCGAGACATTATGGTCTTGGCAAACCCTGAAATAGCCAAACTGCCAAACTGGGTCATCGCTTTGGTTGTCGCCGGCGGCCTAGCAGCTGCACTATCGACAGCGGCCGGTTTATTGCTGGCAATTGCCTCGTCGATCTCGCATGATCTGCTCAAAGGTGTATTCAGACCGGATATTTCAGAGCGAGCTGAATTAACAGCGAGTCGAATATCCATGGTTGGTGCGGTGTTATTGGCCGGGTATCTGGGGCTAAATCCGCCTGATTTTGCTGCCGGTACTGTGGCAATAGCTTTCGGCTTGGCAGCATCGTCGATATTCCCGGCCCTGATGATGGGAATATTTTCCAAAAAGGTTAATAAGGAAGGCGCCATTGCCGGCATGATAGCAGGTCTGACTATTACCCTGCTTTATGTATTCCAGCACAAAGGCTGGTTCTTTATTCCCGGTACAAGCTTTTTGGGTGATATGAAACCCAGCTGGTTCCTAGGTATCGAACCCAATGCGTTTGGTGCTATCGGAGCAGTAATTAACTTTACCGTAGCCTATGTAGTTTCAGGTATGACTCAGGCAGTGCCAGATCATATTGAGGCTATGGTTGACGATATTCGTTCACCTGGAACTGTAAGTTAGCAAGATCCCTCTCTCGTCATATAGAATTTGCCCGGTATTTACCGGGCATTTTCTTTATTACAAGCATGGCGAATCCTGAATTCTAAAGGTAAAATAATCTACTTCGAAAACCACCAGGCTACTGGTAGCCGACGAATAAAATTTCAGGAAAAAACCATGAATCGAATTCTCATTTTAATGGCAGCGATGACTCTAGCGGGTTGTAGCGGCGGTAATGCAGGCAGTTCATCCGGTAGCGGCGGTGCTGATCCAACAATTGAAGGAACTGGCGGTGGAGCGACAACGATTGACAGTGGTCGTTATACCGGAAATATTGATTTTGCGGGCTTGAACAGCAGCGCCACAATTATTATCGATATTGATGCTAATGGTAATGTCACAATTTCAAGTAATGATTCCGGGACTACAACCGGGTCGGTATCAGGCGGCTCATTTTCAACTTCAGGCACGATAAGCTTTAACCTGGGTATTCAGACTTGTACAGGATTCACCACTATTAATGGATCCAGTTCTGGATCAGCTTTGACGGGAACCGTGTCCACACCATCTGCCATGTGTGTGGAAAATAATGTTTCCAGTACGATTTCCCTGGATGGTACGTTTACAGCTAATCCATAATCAAGCTATTAAGCACATTTATTAGAGGAAAAAATCATGTCTGATCACGAGATTGAACGTGAATACATGGAATATGATGTTGTCATTGTCGGTGCAGGTCCTTCCGGTCTGTCTGCTGCAATAAAACTGCGTCAACTGGCGGAACAATCGGGCAATGACATATCAGTTGTTGTCGTCGAAAAAGGATCAGAAGTTGGTGCCCATATTCTTTCAGGCGCCGTATTTGAGCCCACAGCACTGAATGAATTGATTCCGGATTGGAAAGATAAAGGAGCGCCGCTTAATACAGCAGTGACTGAAGATAAAATTTATCTCATGCAATCTAAGGACAAGGCCAGTAAAGTACCTAATTTTGCTGTGCCCAAGACCATGCATAATGAAGGTAATTATATTATCAGTCTTGGCAACCTTTGCCGCTGGTTGGCAGAACAGGCAGAAGAACTGGGTGCGGAAATTTTCCCCGGATTTACTGCTGCTGAAGTGCTTTATGGTGAATCAGGCGAGGTAATGGGTATTATTACGGGCGATATGGGGATTTCCAAAGAAGGCGAGGAAAAGGATTCCTATATGCCGGGTATGGAATTACGCGGTAAATACACCCTGTTTGCTGAAGGTTGCCGTGGGCATCTCGGTAAACAACTGATCTCTAAATTTGAACTGGATAAAGGTAAAGATCCACAGCATTACGGCATCGGTATAAAAGAATTATGGGAAATTCCGGCCGAAAAACATCAGCAAGGCCTGGTAGTACATAGCGCAGGCTGGCCGTTGGCGGAAAGTAAATCAGCAGGTGGCGGGTTCCTTTACCATATAGAAGACAATCAGATTGCGCTAGGATTAATTACTGATTTGAGTTATAGCAATACCTATGTCAGTCCATTTGATGAATTTCAACGTTATAAGCATCATCCCGAAATCAAAAAGTTTCTTGAAGGCGGCAAACGAATTTCTTATGGTGCAAGAGCGATTGTCAAAGGCGGTTTACAGTCTCAACCAAAAATGACATTTGCCGGAGGCTTGCTAATTGGTGACGATGCCGGCACCTTGAATTTTGCAAAGATTAAAGGTTCACATACTGCAATGAAATCAGGAATGATTGCTGCAGAATGCGTAGCCTCGGCGTTAGGTGCAGAACGTGCCAATGATGAAATTAGTGAGTTTGCCGAGGCTTATAAGAACAGTTGGGCTTATAAAGAGCTGCACGCGCAACGTAATTTTGGCCCTGCCCAACATAAATATGGTAATTTTTGGGGCTCTGCTTATGCATTTATTGATATCAATATCTTTAATGGCAAATTACCCTGGACATTATCTGATCCCAAACCTGACTGGGCTCAAACGAAACCTAAAAGTGAATGTACCCCTATTGAGTATCCAAAACCGGATGGTGTGGTCAGCTTTGACAAGTTATCATCAGTCTTTTTGTCCAGCACTAATCACGAAGAAGATCAACCGGTTCATTTAACATTAAAGGATGATGCTATTCCTATTACGGTTAATCTGGCTGAATACGATGCACCAGAACAACGCTACTGCCCTGCCGGTGTATATGAAATAGTGACTGAAGACGAACAATCACGCCTGCAAATCAATGCCCAGAACTGCGTGCATTGTAAGACTTGCGATATTAAAGACGTGAGTCAGAATATCAACTGGGTTACACCAGAAGGCGGTGGCGGGCCTAATTATCCGAATATGTGACCAAGGGCAAAAGTAACACGCCTTGGTCATCCTGAACTAGATTCAGGATCTCCATAATTCTGTTCGGGCTCATAATAAGGCCTTATATATTGAAACTGCCTTTATCATCCCCGTATACTGAATCTGTCCTCCCTGGATGCCGGATCAAGTCCGGCATGACGAGATCAGAATTCAATATTTACCCGGAAATGGTCATCCTGAACTGCGTCGGTAGATTCAGGGTTTCCCTAATCCTGTTTCAGATGAAAATAGGGTAACAAAATAGCCGTTGATTCTCTTTATTATCAACTTTGTAAAAGTAACAATTTTTTGATGTCCGAACAGAATCAAGGAGATCCTGCGTCGAGCGCAGGATGACAAAAACATGTTGCTTTTGTTACATGCACAGCTTTGAGTAAAAACAGCAGTATTTTGCCGATAGTTGTGATTATTTGTTATTTACTTCAATATAATATTCTATTATGTCTGATTCTACTTCGTTTGTGCCTGAAACTACTGATATCTTAGCGCCCTGGACATATTGGAACCAAGAATTCTTTGAACTTGAAAAGGAATATATTTACAAAAGGAACTGGCTGTTAGTTGGTCATATTAGCGATATTCCTAACAGTGGTGACTATTTGACTTTTGATGCGCTGGGTGAGCGGGCGTTAATCATCAGGGATGAAAACCTTACGATTCATGCTTTCCATAATGTATGTCGTCATCGCGGCGCAAAAGTTGTCGAAGGTGCTTATGGAAACTGTCCCAGGGCGCTGGTCTGCCCATTTCACGGTTGGTCTTATCATTTAGATGGGCAAGTGCGCTATATTCCAAGAGCCGAAACTTTTCCAGGATTGCAACAGGAAAAGTGTGGCTTAGTTAAACTGTCGTTAGAAATCTGGTTTGGATTCATATTTATAAATTTCAGTGAAAATAGCGAAAGTCTGGCAAGTCAAATGCGGACTTTAGTAGAGAAATTAGTACCTTATCAACTAGAAAACATCCAGCCGCTTGCGGGTACAAAATATCGGCAGAAACGCCCTTATAACTGGAAGATTATTCATGACATTGATAATGAGGGTTATCATGTTCCAATTGGTCACCCGTCGTTGCAGCAACTTTATGGTAATCAATATAGCGATGAGATAGAAAATGGTATCCCCGTGTCTTATGGGTATATAAACGAAAAGCCAGGAAAACTATGGAGTGTCAGACATTACCAAAAAATTTTGCCACGTTTTGATCATTTGCCTGATGACTATCAGCGCCTCTGGCTTTACACGGGAATATTTCCTTCGATGGTGATTGGGTTTTATCCAGATATGGTTGAATATTACATGTCTATTCCCATTTCACCTGACTGCAGTGAATATATTGGGGCAGCATACGCATTGCCAGATGTACGTCGTGAAGTCAAATTATCGCGCTATTTAACCCAGCGAATTAACCAGTCAACAGAACAGGAGGATGAAAGTTTTGTCCGTTGGATTCAAAAAGGCATCAAGTCCAGTGCTTTCCCAAAACTGCAACTATCAACCCTTGAACAGGGTGTAAAGCATTTGCATCAACAGATACAACAAAGAATTCCGGTG
This sequence comes from Arenicellales bacterium, assembly GCA_028284225.1. Classification (GTDB taxonomy): domain Bacteria; phylum Pseudomonadota; class Gammaproteobacteria; order Arenicellales; family JAHEKD01; genus JAHEKD01. The sequence continues at coordinate 156,019 of JANQSD010000013.1, read as the reverse complement.
GCTACCTTGGCAAATGAACCGGCGCCTGGAAAAGTTACTAAAATCAACCATTTAATGCTTAGCCATCATTAACTATCTGTAATGAATTAAGTATTTATAACTTGATTGTCAAACTAAATTATTTTAGTCTTTTTAACCATCCTATTCTTACTACACGGAGCAAACTATGAATTTTAAAAAATTCGCAGGCATAGTGATTATTCCTGCAATATTGGGGTTTACAACAACTACATTTGCTGAGGGTGAACTACGGGTTACTAACTGGGCCGAATATATTGGCGAAGAGACGATTGCAAATTTTGAAAAGGAATTCAATATCAAGGTAATTTATGATGTATACGATTCTGTTGAAGCCATAGACTCAAAATTACTGGCCGGTAATTCCGGCTATGATGTGGTCAGTCATGCAAGCTCAATGAATGCACGTTTGATTCCTGCCGGGATCTATCAAAAGCTGGACAAAAACAAGCTTCCGAATATGAAGCATATGCGCGCAGATATTATGGAGCAATTGAATTCTAACTGGGACCCTGGCAATGAACATATTATCCCTTACATGTGGGGAACCCATGGCGTGACCTATAATGAAGAATTAGTTAAAAGCGTTCATCCTGATGCACCTATAGGTTCAATGGATTTAGTGTTTAATCCCGAGCACATGGAGAAAATTGCCGAGTGCGGTGTTTCGTTCCTTGATTCGCCGACAGATATTATGCCAATGGCTTTGGCGCACCTGGGTCTAGACCCCAGTTCTACCAATCCAAAAGACTATAAAGCAGCTGAAGAAATGCTTTCTAAAGTTCGCCCTTATATCAAAACTTTTGATAACTATGCTTATCAACGTATGCCGGAAAGGGAATTTTGTGTTGCGATCACTTGGGGTCCTGATGGCCTATTGGCTATGGCAGGTGCAGCTGAGGCCGAGACCGGTGTTGTGCTTGATTTCTTTTTACCGGAAGGCGATGGCAAAGCACAATTCTGGGCTGATGGTTGGGCGATTCCGGCCGACGCTAAAAATGTTGAAAATGCCCACTTGTTCCTTAATTACATGATGCGCCCCGAAGTTGCGGCTGGTGACAGTAATTACACCTGGTATGCCAATGCTAACAAAGATGCATTCGATCTGGTTGATACAGAAGTGACCAGCAGTAAAGCCGCCTATCCTTCTGAAGAACAGGTTACCCAAATGTATCCACTCATTCCAGTGCCTAAAAAAGCTGAACGGGCAAGAACCAGAGCCTGGACAAACTTTAAAACAGGCGGATAATAGTTCTAATAAAGTGCCATTTCTAAATGGCACTTTTACTTTTAGCATAGAGGAAGTTCGTAGATGTCGAAGGATCCAAAACTTGCCCACCGTCCTTGGTTGGACCCGGAGGCTGAACCCTATATAAAGATTCAAGGTATTACCAAGCGTTTTGGTGACTTTACTGCTGTTGATAATGTTGATCTCGATATTTATAAGGGTGAATTGTTTTGCTGGCTAGGTGGATCGGGTTGCGGTAAAAGCACCCTGTTACGGATGCTTGCCGGTTTTGAGACGCCTACAGCTGGAAAAATTTTCATTGATGGTGTGGAAATGAACGACATTCCGGCTTATGAACGCCCTGTAAATATGATGTTTCAGTCCTATGCGTTATTTCCGCACATGACGGTTGAAAAGAATATTGCTTATGGGCTGGTCAGAGACGGTCTCGATAAAGCTACCATACAGTCTAAAGTTGAAGAAATCATAGATATGGTTGAATTGACACAGTTTAGTAAGCGCAAACCACATCAACTGTCGGGTGGTCAACGCCAACGTGTTGCGTTAGCTCGAGCGTTGGTCAAACAACCAAAGGTTTTATTGCTGGATGAGCCGTTGGGTGCGCTTGATAAACGCCTACGGGAGCAAACCCAGTATGAGTTGATGAATATTCAGGATCAACTTGGCGTTACATTTATAGTTGTGACCCATGATCAAGAAGAAGCAATGACTTTATCCACACGAATTGCAATTATGGATAAAGGTAAATTTATTCAAACGGGCACACCAACTGAAATTTATGAAACCCCTGATAGTCGGTTTATTGCCAATTTTATTGGTTCAGCTAATATTTTTGAGGGCCATGTTGTCGAAAGTGGTAAAGAGCATGTTTTAGTGCGTTCTACACGAGATCAGAGTTTGTTTTATATCGATCACGGTTCAGACTTACAAGAAAATGCCAAAGTCTGGGTTGCTATTCGGCCTGAGAAAATCAAAATATCGAAATCACCGCCGGAGCAAAGTGACCATAATCAGCTTATAGGAACTGTAGATGATATCGGTTATTTGGGCAAATTATCTAACTATAAAGTCTTACTGGACAATGGAAAGATCATTGATATTACTTACCCGAATCAAGTGCGCCCTAAAAGCGGTGATCATTTAGTAGATTGGGAGGAAAAAGTATATCTAAGCTGGGATGCTTCCAGTGCAGTTGTATTGACACATTAACATGTCTGAAGCTAGTCAAATCTCGAATTCATTGGTAAAAAACCTGAGTTATAAACTTCAGTCCAGCTGGAAAACTCTGGTTGTAGGTATTCCATATATTTGGCTGTTCATTTTCTTTCTGGTTCCATTTTTTATTGTATTAAAAATAAGCTTTGCTGAATCTCTGATTGCCAGCCCTCCATTTTCATCTCTATTTCAATGGGCGGAAGACGGTGCATTACAAATCAGAGTGCTGTTTGATAACTTCGCTTATTTATGGGAAGACGAACTATACATTACGACGTATATAAACTCAGTTAAAGTTGCATTTATATCAACATTGATTTGCTTAATTATCGGTTATCCGATGGCTTATGCAATTGTCCGTTCTAGTCCTACCAAAAAGAATATTCTACTCATGTTGATTATTCTTCCCTTCTGGACTTCTTTTTTACTGCGTGTATATGCCTGGATGGGGCTATTAGCCGATCAGGGCACGATTAATAATTTACTTATCTGGTTGGGTATTATCGATCAACCCATACGCATGCTTTATACCCAGTTTGCGGTTTATTTAGGCATTGTTTACTCCTATTTGCCTTTTATGATCTTGCCGCTCTATGCCAACATGGAAAAGCTGGATATAACCTTGCACGAAGCTGCGGCTGATCTTGGAGCAAAACCGATCACTACTTTTTTGACTGTTACATTGCCGATGACCATGCCGGGAATAATTGCCGGGTCACTCTTGGTGTTTATTCCTGCCACAGGTGAATACGTTATCCCAGATCTACTTGGCGGCGGCAACTCCTTGATGATAGGCAAAGTGCTTTACAATGAATTTAATAATAACCATGACTGGCCGGTTGCCTCTGCAGTAGCCATTGCTTTGTTAATAGTGCTGGTAGCGCCAATGATGTTGTATCAACATATTCAGTCAAAGGAGAGTGAATCTTAATGAAAAAGCAACGCTCTACCTTCATGTTTTCAATGCTTTGCTTTGGGCTGGCGTTTTTATATATCCCCATGGTGTTGTTGATTGTTTATTCATTTAACCATTCTAAAATTGTGCCTATCTGGGGAGGTTTTTCTTTTAGATGGTACAAGGTGTTGTTTGAAAGCCCAGAAGTCTGGCAAGCCCTGTTGTTAAGCCTGAAAATCGCAGTCGTCAATGCAACCTTTGCAACATTAATGGGTACTCTTGCTGGTTTGGCATTAGTGCGTTTTGGTCGTTTTAGGGGCAGAACCCTGTTTTCCGGGATGATTTCGGCTCCATTGGTTATGCCGGAAGTTATCACTGGCCTGTCACTACTATTGCTATTTATTACTTTGTCTCAATTCATTGGTTGGCCATCTGAACGTGGATTTACCACGATTACCATTGCACATATCACCTTTTCAATGGCCTATGTCGCTGTGATTATTCAGTCTCGTTTAACCGGTATGGATGAATCATTGGAAGAAGCTGCCCAGGATTTAGGGGCGAAACCGTTAAGAGTATTAACTGATATTACCCTGCCGATACTTGCACCGGGCATGTTAGCGGGATGGTTGTTGGCATTTACGCTTTCGCTGGATGACTTGGTAATTGCCAGCTTTGTTACAGGTCCGGGGTCGAATACGTTACCCATTTTGATTTACTCCCGAATTCGCCTGGGATTGAGGCCTGATATTAATGCACTGGCGACTATTATTATTGTTACGGTGGCTATTGGTGTAATACTGGCTGGCTACATTATGTGGCGCCAGGAAAAGCAACGGCAGCGTGATCAGCAAATGGCAGCTGCAGACAAGCTCGACTTCGATACAGAAACTACGGCTTAAATCTACATTTCTCAGGGCTGTTTTAAAACAGGTTCTGGCTAATCATTCCAAGTTAAACGCGTTTATAGTTGTAGATAAACTGGTCAGCCAAATTCTTTTTTAATATCTTCATAGGTAGCAGTAACCGCATGAACATTGTTATAGCCCATTTCCTTTAAGGTGGCTGCTGCCAATGAAGCCCTGCCTCCCCCACCACAGTGTGTCAAAATCAGTGTGTCAGGATCAGAGCACAAGTTGGGCACCTTCATTTCGATCAGACCCCGTGAAATATTGACTGAATCTTTTAGCTTTGATTTTTCCGCCGTGTCAGCTTCTCGCACATCCAGAATGACTGCATTATCAGAAGCCTGGTACAGTTCTTTTGCCTGCTTTACATTAACGCAGTTAATCTTGGTTTGTGCATCGGCGATTAAATCGGCTGCTGTTTTGATCATAGTAGGTCCCTGTTAAGTTACGATTGCTTGTAAATACCATTGTATAAAATTAATCGTATAGATTTCCATAGGTGCATAAGGCCCGGGTTGATAGAAACGTGATAATACACCTTTTTGGTTACGTTCAATGATGTCCTTGTCAGCAATTGTGGTGACATTCCATAACCATTTCATGCGCTCAAGATCAACATCATGTTCACTTGCGTCACTGCGAACTAGCCAAATTATTTCCGCATCAGTCAAATCTACTGCACGCGGTGTAAATCGATACAGCACCACATGATCACAATAGACGAGTAAGAATGTTAAATTGCCAAGCTGAACATTACTGGCGCCGCTATCATAGTCTTGAATATTGCCCAATAATTGTGCAACAGGCTTTCCATCTTCACTGCCGGTTAAATATCCGTCAAATAACGCGTAGCGATCATAATGATACGGCGCTTGTTGTTTCATTAATGCTTCAGGCTGGTCAAGTTTAATTTCATCAGCACATATGCCGATTTCCTGTGCTCGCAGGGTGATCTGTTGATCAAATTCTGTACGCCGCTCATCACTCAACATGAGAGAGTGTGAGGCCGAAAACTCCTTATGTGCAGGGCCGCAGTGATAGCATTCATCAAAATTTTCGAATACCAGCTTCCAATTTGCATGTATGGGATGAACTTCATGCGCAACAACTTTAGTGTTGTCCAGATCGAAAACAGACAATGGCGCTTTAAGATTCTGCTTTAATTCTGCAAAGGGTATCGGATTTGAGGACAAACTGACAAATATAAAACCGCAAAACACTTCAATAGGTAATTTGTTCAACTTGAATTGTGATTTATCAAAGTCTTCTCCCATCTGTCTGGCAGACAAAAGTTCACCATCTAAGTCATAAGTCCAGGCATGATAAGGGCAGACAAAACGTTTTTGAGTGCTTTTACCGGACTCACAAATTCTGGAACCACGATGGCGGCAAACGTTAGCGAATGCATTTATATTTCCAGATTGATTTCGACTAACAATAATCGATTCCTTATCAATATCGTAGGTATAGCTATCCCCCGGATCTGGAATTTGGGAGCTATGGCAGATGTATAACCAATCGGCGAAAAAAATTTTTTCCAAATCATGATTATAAATTTCCGGATCAACATAGAAAATTTGTTCGAGCGAATACCCAGGTTTTTGCCTGTGAACCAGGCTTTTAATGTCAAAACTCAATGCAGGTGCGAGCGAACTCATACTTCAATCCAGCAGCCCTTCACTTGATAAATCTTTCATGGTCAGTTGCAGGCCCTTTTCCAGTAAATTAAACATTTCATCGATTTGCTTTTTAGTAATAACCAATGGTGGTGAAAATACACACATATTGATAATAGGTCTGACGATTAAACCCAGCGCTTGACAGTGTTTGTCGATTCTATTGCCAAGATCGTAATCAATGGCTAATTTATCTGCCTTTGATATTTGTGGAGGGCTTGACCTTGGCACTGCATAACCTTTCTGATCGGTGCTTTGCTGCTGGTCATTTTGTTCAGGGTTAATTTCACATTCTATACAACCCATTAGCCCCATGCCACGTGTATCGACTACGATTGGATAATCTATAAATCCATGCAAACGTTGCTGGAAATATGGTGAAACCTCACGAACATGTTCTAAAATTTTTTCGTCTTGAATAATTTCAATGTTCTTTAACGCTGCTGCACATGAAACAGGATGGCCTGAATACGTATAACCGTTTGAAAAAACACCGGTGCTTTCATCGGTATCTTTAAAATCGTCCAAAAGTCTGTCTGAAACCAGGAATGCGCCTAATGGTACATAGCCCGATGTCAAACCTTTTGCACAAGTAATAATATCCGCATCGATGTCAAATACCACTTTACTCGAGAAAAAATGGCCCAAGCGACCAAATCCTGTAACAACCTCATCAGATATATAGGCGACATCATACTTTCTACAAATCTCATGACAGGCTTTGTGATAGCCGTCTGGAGGAATGATTACACCACCGGAGGCAAGAATCGGTTCCGCAATAAAAGCAGCTACTTTATTGGCGCCTAACTCCAGAATTTTCTGCTCAAGTTCGTCGACCAACAATTGACGAAATTCTTCAATAGATTGACCTTGTTTGCGACGATAAGGATTAGGGTCACTTAGAAAGTGAAAATGTTCTTTATCAAAATCGTTAAAGTTCTTATCCCGGGTTTTGCCGCAAGCAGAAGAGGATAAAAAAGTACTGCCATGATAGGCATTGGCACGTGAGATAAAATGTTTTTTCTCCGTTTGGCCAAGAAAATTATTACGGAAAATCAAAAATCGCAATGCTGAATCAACTGCTGTTGAGCCGCCGGTAGTAAAGAACACATGATTCATCCCCTCCGGCGCGATAGAAACCAGTTTATTTGCTAATTTGGCAGCTGGAGAATTAGCCAAACTCCAGGGGCTAACATAAGAAAGCTGCATACATTGAGATGCGATAGTTTGCGCCATTTCTTCACGGCCGTGCCCAATATTGACACACCACATACCAGCAGGCCCATCGATTAAGCGATTGCCATCTGAATCGGTTACATAGATACCTGTTCCACCGGTTATAACGGTGCGTTTGTTTTTACCGATTGATTTAACGTCTTCCCAGGGGTGCACGAATTGATTATCGAGATGCTGTAATTGTTCAGTTTTCATCATGGGTTTTTCCCTTAAAAATCTAATGCTGGTACAGCATTTCTTCTGGCGGGGTTAAAAAAAGGACGCTTTACAACTTTGCATGACACCATGTTCTTGTGCCATTTAAGTTCTTTATTGGTGTAAATATCAACCCAAAGGTTGTCGGTTTTAGCGTTAGCATCTAACCAGGCCAAGGCTATGTTAGTCTTACAAGAAGGTGACCACATGGCAGAAGTAATCGTACCGACATTTTTGCGCTTGTTTTGATAAATCCAAGCGTCGTAAGCGGGTTTGTTACCGTCTATTTCTAATCCCACCAGTTGGTAACGTGGCCCATTTTGCTGTGCTTTGAGTAATGCCTGGCGGCCATTAAAAAATCCCTTGTCGAAATCAACCAGCCGGCCATAACCCAATTCAAATGGTGTACGCCCTCGATTAACGCGAATGACATGATTTGCCGGCAGGAAATCTTTATGCGGCAAAATAAATCCGGCTTCAATACGCAACATTTCCAGTGCTTTGGAGCCAAAGGGTTCAATGCCGTAGTTTTGTCCGCAGGTAAACAGATCATCCCAAAGCTTAATTGCAAGATACGGATCAATCCATAATTCATAACCTAAGTCACCGGTAAAACCAGTTCGAGAAACAATCAAGTCATCACGCTGATATTGGAATGACTGCATCTGGAATGGAGGCAGATTTTCAATGCCGTCTAAGCCCATTCGTTTCAAGATTGCAGCTGATGTTGGACCCTGCACGGCTAATGCCGCGATTTTATCAGTCCTGTCTTTGATTTCGACATCGAAACCGATTGCGCTGTCCAGCAGCCATGGCAGGTGCCGGTCCTGAGAGCAAAAAATATACTCGGAGTTTGAAAATTTAAATAAGGTCCCGTCATCCAGGGTGTAACCGGATTCATTACAAAATAGTACATAGGCAACTTGCGAGGCTTTTATTTTTCTAATGTCGCGGGTAAATAATTTATTCAAATAAGCCTCGGCATCAACCCCGGAAATGTGGTACTTGATCATTGGTGTTAGATCAAAAACACCACATTGATTGCGTACTGCAAAATATTCCAGATCTGCATGTGTATATTCATCGGCGATAGTGTAGCCGGCCCAGCTGGTCCAATGCCCTCGCCTGTTCGCAGCAAAACTACGTTCATGAAATGGTGTTGGAATCACCATGGTATTGTTCGGTTCGAGTGAGCGTGAAAAATTAATCATTTGCTTTGTAACACCGTGTTCGCTGCGTTCATACCCGGGGCACCGCTTAAATCACCACCCGGGTGGCAATCGGCCCCACATAGAAATAATCCATCTATGGGTGTCTTGTATTGGGCAAATCCAGCAGTTGGCCTTAGCATCATAAAACGCTCCAGGCCAATCTCACCGTGATGCCAGTGCCCGCCGGTAATATTAAACTGCCGTTCAATATCAGCAGGTGTTAGCGTTTCAACATGCTCTATTGCCGCATGTATGCCCGGAAAAATATATTCAAGCTGTTCGATAATATGGTTTTCAAATCGCTCTTTGCGCTGGGCCCAACCCTCTTTATGTTCATAAGGTACATACGGAATCAGAACCGACATTACATGTTTACCTGCCGGCGCTAAACTTGAATCCTGTACCGATGGAAATGTAATCTCAAAAGTTGGTTCATGAGTGTATTGGTTGTATTTGATCGAGTTTGAGGCTCGCTCAATAAAATCTGCATCAGGCGCGTAAATAATTCTTGATTGAAAATCGCTTACGTTATGAGTTATGGGCTCAAGCAGCTGATTTAACGCTAAATGCATTTTGGCTGTGGTGCCTTGCATAGGAATATACGAAACGCGCCTGACTACATCCGTATCAATATTTTCGGGGCCAACCATGGATAACATGGTTTTTTTAATGTCTGCATTAGAAATAACCTGCCGGGCAGCAAATTTTTCACCGCCAGATAATTGCACACCTTTGACTTGATTGTCAGCAATCAGAATTTTTTCTACTCGGCTGGAAACACTGATATCCACACCCTTGATCAAGGCGGCGTTGGCAAATGCCTGAGACAAGCTCCCTATACCTCCTCTAGGCACACTTAAACCCGCAGGTTGTCGGTTAATGATTGAATAACGATTAAGCCAATTGTAGACGGTATTCGGCGCTCTCGGCCCCAATCGTGTACCAAGGGCTGATTCAAAACAAATGGCAGCCTTTTGTAAGTTATCTGTGAAACTTTCATCTGCCAGATCATATATATTCATGCCAATTATTCTCAGGAATTGGCGCAAATTTTGTTTATCAAGACGTTTAAGCTTTAAACCGGTGTTGAACAGGGTTTTATAATCCTGTATTGAACCATTCTTTAATCGGGGCGGCGTTTTGTTAGCGAGATCGAATAAAATATCGCTGAAGGTTTTCATCCGGTTTTGAAAGTTGCTCCAATCTGAATTTTGTTGTTCAGACAATGAGCTACTGTAAATAATTTGTGAATCCTCTCCGCTTGAATAATTAATAAATTCCTTGTTTTGGTTAATGACTAATGTGGAAATATTTTTATCGGCAAATTCAATTTTTGATTCCTGTACGTCACAGAGTCGGTATATATCAGGGTGCAAGCCATAGAGCAGATGAGCACCCGCCGAAACTTTAAAACCGCTTGCAAATTCCCGTGTATTGGCCAGACCTCCGACTTGTTTGTTGGCTTCCAGCACTAGCACCTTGCGGCCTTTTTTAGCCAGAATATTGGCGCATACTAATCCATTGAGTCCTGCTCCGATGATAATGATGTCGTATTGATTGCTCATACAGTCATCCTCTTGTCGGCCAATATTTCCCTCGCTGCATTAGCACCTGGAGCGCCCATCACCCCGCCTCCCGGGTGGGTGCTGGAACCGCACATATAAAATCCGGGTATGGGAGAACGATACTGTGCATAGCCGGGTATGGGACGGTTAAACAGGAGCTGATCCAGTGTCAGCTCTCCGTGAAATATGTTGCCCTGAGTCAAACCTGCTTCGTTTTCTATGTCTTGAGGAGTTCTGATTTCAGCATGCAAAATCAGATCTTTGAAGTCGGGACTATATTGTGCAATCGCATCAATAACAGTTTGCCCAAAGGCCTGTTTATCTTCTTCAGTCCACTCACCGGTGTTTAGAACAGGCGGCGCATATTGCACAAAAACGGACATCATTTGCTTGCCGGGAGGCACCATTGTCGGGTCAGTCTGGGTGGGGATGAGCAAATCAACAAAAGGGTCTTTAGACCAGGTTCCGTTTTTCCAGTCATCATAACCCCGCTCCAGCCGTTCCATACTATCAATAATGTTGACATGTCCGCGAATAGCGGTTGAACCTTCAGGTAGAGCAGGAAATGTCGGCATTCCATCCAGTGCTATATTTAATTTTCCAGAAGAGCCACGAATCTTAAACTGCTGTACCTGAGTAACAAAATCTTGCGGCAAGTGTTGCTTATCTACGACTTTAAGAAAGGTACGCTTAACATCCAGATTTGAAACAATAGTATCTGCATAATATTCATCACCATTTTCCAGGGCGACACCCACAGCCTTACCTTCCTTAACGATTAGATTTTCCACGCTACAATCGGTTTTAATTTCACCCTGGCTGGCTTTGAATGAACTGGCCAGTGCATTGGCTATCGCGCCCATACCACCACGTGCCACCCCCCACGACCCTATGCGGCCATCGACTTCACCCATATAATGATGCAATAGAACATAAGCTGATCCAGGTGAATATGGACCAAGCCCGGTACCGATGATTGAACTATTGGAAATATGCCCCTTAATGACGTCCGATTCAAAGTAGCGATTTAAATAATCACCACAGCTAATAGTATAAAACTCCAGCGTATCGTAGATTTGCGCCTCAGTAAGTACTTGTAAATCTTTGTAAAGTTGCCAAAGCCCTTTGATGTCTTTAGCTTTTCTTGATACAGGATCAGGTGGTGTTCGTAATAGCCAGGGTTTGATGAACCTACAATGCCGCATTACATCAGTTGCATAATCATCATAGGCTTCGGCATCCCTCGCACTAAACCTGGCAAACTCGCGGCGCTGCGCCTCATGATCATTATAAGTGGCCAGGTAATTTCCGTCTTGTGTAAATGTACAACCGCCATCATAAGGAATGACTTGTAAGCCGTGCCTGGAAAGTTCAAGCTGACGGAATATTTCCGGTCTAAACAGGCTGCATACATAAGAACAATTTGTATAGCTAAATCCCGGATATAATTCACGCGTAACTGATGCGCCACCAATATATGGATTACGTTCCAATACCAGCGTTTTTAAGTCGGCACGAGCCAAATAGCACGCATTCACCAAACCATTATGACCGGCACCGATAACAATAGCGTCGTAATTATTCATGCTGACCTGCCTATGATTTTGCCATTATCAGTCATACTAAACCCCATGGAATTCTACCCTATCGTATTTAAACGGATTGCTTGAATCGACAGGTTGGTCTAACTCACGAGCCCATTTGTGCCCTGCAAATACAGCATCAGCAATTATTGACGGTGCATCGCAGTCACCGATTTTGCTGACAGTAAACAGTTTTTCTTCCGGTTCGGAATTTAAATATTCGTCCAGCTCATAATATAAAGTATCGTTAGGTGTACGTGCCGTGACCAGCACAATAGAATCTGCATCAATTGATTTTTTTTGATCTGAGTAGTTACAACAGAAGCTGACCACATTGCCATCAAAAGACATTAACGAATGAGCTGTAGTAATCGATATGCCCATCTCAATTAACCGTCTTTGGACACGATGCTGCTCGCTTGTATTAACACTCCAGCTTGAAACCTTATCGTCAGTAGTAACAAAGCTAAGCGCTTTATTGCCTGCAGCTATAATTTTTTCCGCTATCACACTGCCCATGTAATATCCATCGTCATCATAGACAACCGTTTTACCCATCGGTAAGTTACCCTCCATAATATCATCAGGGGTAAATATCTGTATATCAGTCGTTAGTCTAGAAAGGGATTTAAGATGATGACGACCAAATCCATCATTGCGCCAGCGGGCGCCAGTCGCGATGGCCACATGATCGACATTTAATTCAATCACATCTGCTGCCGTTAATTGACTATGGCGATAAACCTGAACATTAGCCATTTTGTTGATTTGCTGCACTCTGTAATCAACAACGCGTATCCATTCGCTTAATCCCGGCAAATGGCTTTCCTTTTTTACCCTACCCCCCAGGTTGTCATCGGCCTCAGCCAATATGACTCTATAACCCCGTTGACCTAACACTCTACATGCTTCTAATCCACAGGGCCCAGATCCGATAATGAGTATTTCAGAATCAGAACTTTTTGCAGGCACTTTCTCTGGGTGCCAGCCACGCCGCCACTCCTCACCCATTGTTGGATTTTGTGTACAACGAATGGGTACAGCCAAGGCATCAGCTGCATAACAAATATTACAACCTATACATTCACGGATTTCGTCATAGCGACCTTGCTTAATCTTATTAGGGAGAAAGGGGTCAGCGATGGAGGGTCTCGCTGCACCAATAAAGTCAACAAGGCCGCGCCTGATTTGAGCTGCCATTGTATCAGCTGAGGTAAAGCGGCCAACTGAAACCACAGGTTTGGTCGTCGCTGATTTGACAAAATCCATATAGGGTTCAAGCGACGCCTCTTTCACAAACCGGGAGGCCCCCATCTCAAAGGAATAATCAGTAATGTTTATATCCCATAAATCCGGCAATTCGGCTATTAAATTAAACATTTCCCTTTTTTCATCATATAAGGGTATTCCATCTTGTCCACAGGGTTCGTCTACAGCATAACGTACTGCTACCGCACAGCGGTCTCCGACCGCATCCTTGGTTTCTTCGATCAGCTCTTTTACTAATCTAACCTGATTTTCCAGATTGCCGCCATATTCATCTGTACGTGTATTGGTTGCGGATGACAGAAATTGCGAGAGCAAATAATCATGGGTAGCATAAACATAGACAATATCAAAATCAGCATGTTTAGCGCGTATTGCAGCGTCTTTGTGCCATTGACGTAACGCTCTGATGTCCTTTTTGTCCATTCTGCGAGTTTGTTGTGGATGACCGACAAGATTGGGTTGATTACTGACACTGATGGGCACTTCACGGGAAAAGAAATTTGACGCTCGCGGACCCCCTGCCCAAAGTTCTACACCCGCAAGGGCGCCATGCTCATGTATTTTTTCTGTCATTAAAGCATGGAACTTTATATCTCTTTGATCCCATAAGGACTGATATGGGTACGGCATATCATCAGAATTTGGGTGGATTGAGCAATATTCAGTGCAAACCACCCCCCAACCGCCTTCTGCCTTAGCAACCCGTAAATCAGTCAGCATTCGTGGTCTGATCCAACCTAATCCGGTACAGTGCGGAACTTGATAAAAACGATTTTTTGCCGTCACCGGACCAATATCGATGGGTTCAAATAAAATATCGTAGTTGGTGTTGACCGCAGTCATAGATAAAGTTGCTCTTTACACGTGGTGAATTTGCTTATTATAATTACTGACTAACAAGTCAGTCAATTTAATATTTTGTTAATCAGTAGTGAGTGATAAACGACTAGAGAAAGGTGTAGCCAGGCGTAAAGTGATTCTTGATGCTGCGATAAAATGTATTGCGACACGCGGACTATGCGATACAACTTTAGATCGTATTGCACAAATCGCTGGTGTATCTAGAACGCTGGTGGTGTTCCATTTTAAATCAAAAAACGAGATGCTGAAAATTGTTCTTAGTGAGATTGGCGCAGAATACAATCAACAATGGAATGAAATTTTAGAGTCAAGTAAAACGCTTAGTGCAGAAAAAAAACTTATGCGCTTGGTTGACTATGATCTTAAATTACCCATCGAAAAACCGGATTTGATTTCAGTTTGGTATACATTTTGGGGCGAGGCAAAAGGTTTATATAAACAGTTTAACGCTAATCGAGATAGAAAGTACGATCAGGATACTTACAGATTAATAGAATCGATTATTAACAATGGAAACTATCAAGCGGTCAATGTTAAGCATGTTAGTGCCGCACTGAGCGCCATGTTGCTGGGATTCTGGTGGACTGCACACCTTAACCCGAAACAATACAGTTATCAAACAAATCGAAAAATCATCAAGTCATATTTGAAACTGAATTTTCCCGATCATTTTGATTGAGCAGATTTCTTATTGATCTTAAAACTGATTGCTCTATCAAAAAAGTAAAAAGTATTTTGCTTTAGTAATAGAGTATTCTGATCATGATTTTTCCAAGTAGTTCGAATATCTATCGTGATCAAACCGTTTATTCTTTTCGGCGTTTGCGGTAATCCCCTACTTCCATTTCTAATTGCAAGCCGAAGCCAAAAGATTGATCCCGTGGTTCGCCTGCGTTGTCTTGAATCCATTGATGTTGCACTGCCGCTTCAAGAAATAGCCAGTCGCGTAAAAAAGGACGTCTATAGGTCAAAACAACACCATATTCCGGAACACTTTCAGAGTTTTCTTCTTCTCCGCGGATATAGGTACGTGCGGCAATACCGTGACCATTCTGGAGGCGATGGAACCAGGAGGCTCCGGTTACCCATTCCCATTGGTTTTCATCTTCGGTGAACTTGGCACTGGCACCCAATTCCAAAATATCTGTGTAACTGTAAACATAGGTGTAATTTAAATTAGTAGTAGTCCCGTAACCATCATCGTTTTGCCAGAATAAGGTCTGGGTAGCTCGCAGAAAATGTGTTTCGGGCATTTTAAAGTTATAGCGGTAACGAACTTTAGCATAAGGATTCAGGCCGCTACTTATTTTTGCCCCTATTGAATAATCAAAACCTTTTTTTGCATTTTTTGGATTACTGTAACCTAAACCGATCAACCACTCAGATTCTTCATCATCACTACGTCTGACGGATGCAGAGTCACTGACTGCATCCGGGCGCTGGTTAGAATCACTAATAAATTCATCTTCATCGACCCGCCCGATAAACGCATTCATTCTTTTGCTGGCATTGGGTAGTTTGGATTTAATCCGCACTCTGAGTTTGGGGTCAAAACCATCACGCTCTGTATCTTTGAAACCGAGCACTACTTTGCCACCGAACTTTTTATCATCAAAAGGCTTGTCCTTACCGAATAGCCGGTCAAACCACCTCACGGTTTTGCACATGCCGGTAAAGGTGGCTGCTTGCGTTTTATCAAGCCAATGTTCAGAAGCATATTCTTGTACGCATATATCTTCTTTGGGCTTAATACTGTCTGACTCTGAAGAATCACCGGCTGCATAAACAAGTCCGGTGAACATGCAAAAGGCTGTAATAATCAGCCGCTTTATAATTTGAAACACTCCTGCAATATCCTTACTATGCTTAAATTATTTTCATGTAATATATGTTGGTGAACAGTGCTAGAGTATAACCTATATCCATTTATACCCAACACCAATATAAATGTTTATAATGTTGCGTTCAGGATACTTTGCGACCCGCGTAATATCATATCCTCATACGCTGCGCCTCTGGGTAACATTTGTGACGCATAGAATTCTGCACTAAGTATTTTGCTTTTTAAATAATCTTCATTTTCGGGTGGTTCTTCAGCATCAAGTAATTGCTGTGCGTAAAACGCCTGTTCAATCAGTTTTAAGCCGGATAAGGTTAAACCACATAGCATCAAATAATTAACAGAGGCAGCCGCAACTAATGCTGGATCTTTTTTGCCATTCTCAAGCATCCATTCTGTTGCATGGGCCATCTCATCCAGGGCATCGCGTAATTTTGTTTTCATGATTGCAAATGAATGTTGACCGGCGAGTTTCTCCAGCTGATCAACAAACTCTAAAGCAGAGTCTATTAAACGGTGAGCAACGACACCTTCATCACGCAGTAATTTTCTGCCCATCAGATCATTGGCTTGAATCGCTGTGGTGCCTTCATAGATGGCAGTGATGCGAGCATCACGGTAATGTTGTGCAGCTCCGGTTTCTTCAATATAGCCCATGCCTCCGTGTACTTGAACACTGTAGGACGTCAATTCATTTGCCATTTCTGTGCACCAACCTTTTACGATTGGCGTGAGAAATTCCAGTGTTTTATAATTTTCCTTTCGAGCTTCTTCATCCTCCGCTTTGCTCGCTAAATCCATACAGCTTGCATGCCAATAACACAGGCCGCGCATGGCCTCATTATTCGTTTTGACCAAAAGCAGCATGCGTTTGACATCAGGGTGCTTAATAATTTTTGCATGAGCTGTATCCGATCCGGCCGGATTACTTTGCACACGCTCATTCGCATAGGCCAGTGCTTGTTGATATGCTCGCTCTGAAATTGATAGACCTTGCAGGCCAACCCCATGTCTGGCGTTATTCATCATGGTAAACATGCAGGCAAGTCCCGCATTTTCTTCACCCACCAAATAGCCGACTGCCCCACCCTGATCACCGTATGACATAACACATGTCGGACTAGCGTGAATGCCGAGTTTATGTTCAACCTTTATGCATTTAACATCGTTACGTTCGCCTGGTTGACCATTTTCATCCACTAAAAACTTGGGCACCAGAAATAAAGAAATTCCTTTAACGCCTTCCGGAGCATCCGGCAACCTGGCTAAAACCAGATGAGCAATGTTTTCCGTTAACTCATGATCCCCATAAGTGATAAATATTTTCTGGCCTTTAATAAGGTAATGATCATCATTGGGTGTCGCTGATGTCCTGACTAATGCCAGATCCGAACCTGCCTGAGGCTCTGTTAAATTCATTGTCCCTGACCAGGCTCCTTCCATCAGTTTGCCGAGGAATTTTTCTTTTAATTCATCCGTACCATGTTGTATAACCGCCTCAATAGCACCCTGAGTCAGTAAAGGGCAAAGGCTAAATGCCATATTGGCAGCATGCCAGATTTCATTTGTTGCCGTTGATACAGCGGCAGGCATTCCTTGACCACCATGATTGACATCAAAACCCAGGCCCATCCAGCCACCAGTTTGAAAAGCCTGATAAGCCTCATGCCAGCCATCTGGTGTTACAACTTTGTCGTCCTGTAATTCTACCCCTGCCTCATTACCTGAACTGTTTATTGGTGCCAGCACCTCACTGGCTAACTTTCCGGCCTCAGTTAATACGGCTTCAACTAAGTCATCTGAACATTCTTCATAGGCTGAGAGTGATTGCAAATGGCTTAAATTTGAATTCGTAGTTAAAGCGAATAACATGTCTTCAATAGGTGCATTGTAAGGAATTGACATTTGATTTTCCGAATAGATATTTATTAAGCAAGGATAATAACTAAACTGCCTGATCTTCTCAAATTAAGATGAGTGATACCTAAAGGGTTTTTGTTCATTACCACTATAGAAAACTCACATCATTAAGCTATTTTACCAATAATTACTTTGATACTTAGGCCATTATTGGCAAAGCTATAGACATTGTTATGGCCGTGTATGCAAACTATAATTAATCCTAGTAGTTAAACGACTAACGTTCTCAGGGCGGGGCGAAATTCCCCACCGGCGGTGAGTGAAGTTATGACTTTATAAGCCCGCGAGCGCCTGTTAAACAGGGTCAGCAGATTCGGTGTGACTCCGAAGCCGACGGTTAAAGTCCGGATGAAAGAGAGCGCATTGTACTCATCTTCATGAGTACTTTCTGTTAAGCCTCGCCCTGAATATTTGCTAACGAAGTAGACAGGGAAATGACAATGAACTCAAGCAAACGAATTGCACTAATCGAAGCCGGTTGGCATAGTGAAATAGTTGATCAATGTTATGTTGGTCTTACAGAAGTGTTAAATCAGAATAATTTTGATATTAGTTTGATTGATCGCTACAAAGTGCCGGGAAGTTTAGAAATTCCATTAAAGGCAAAAATGTTGGCTGGAGGCTGTAAGGGTGAAAAAACTGATATATATTCGATCATCATTGCGACCGGTCTAATTGTAAACGGAGGTATTTATCGACATGATTTTGTCGCAAATGCTGTTATTCAAGGTATGATGCAGGTTCAACTTGAGTGTCATATACCCATTCTTTCAGTTGTGTTAACGCCTCATCATTTTCACGAACATGAAACTCATCAGCAATTTTTTAAAGAGCATTTTGTCATCAAGGGGAAGGAAGCTGGTTTGGCCTGTTTGCAAATGTTGAACCACGGGTAAGAATTACTTCGTACCTCAGTGCCCTACGGCTGAATACATTATTACACAGTAGGCTCATGCATGAGCTGTTGAATTCTTTTTGTACTTAGAACCTGGTAGTGACCTTTCTTTAGGTCGTCCGGTAGTTTAATTGATCCGTAGCGAATTCTGGTGAGGCGACTGACTTGGCACCCTACCGCCTGCCAAAGCCTGCGTACCTCCCGGTATTTTCCTTGCAACAAAACCACCCTGACCCAATGATTTTTTCCTTTGCTTTCAGTAATGTTTATAGCATGAAAAAGCGATATATTATTTTCAGTATTTAGTTTAATTCCATTTTTTAACTTATTGATTTTATTTGAGTTTATATCACCGTAAACACGGCAAAGATATTCCCTTTCTATTTGAGCAGATGGATGCATCAATTTGTTTGCTAACTGACCGTCTGTGGTAAAAAGTAATAATCCTGAAGTATTTATATCCAGACGGCCTATTGATATCCAGCGCCCTTGTTTGGGTTTGGATAACAGCTGAAATACTGTTTTACGGTTTTTGGGATCACTGCGAGTGGTAATGTAGCCTTCCGGTTTATTGAGCAAAATAACCTCAGCTTGTGTTGTTGCAGCTGCAGAATTTAGTAACTTATTGTCAATCCGAATTTCATCGCTCGCCAGCGCTTTAGTGCCAAGTGCTATTTTTTTATCGTTAACAGTGACCCGTCCCTGTTCAATTAATTGTTCTGCCTGGCGGCGTGAAGTAAATCCACAATCAGCAATAATTTTCTGAACACGTTGAAGGTCCCTTGACACAATTCAAACTGTGGCTTCTTTCAGCGTCTCATTTGTATTATCGTCTACGGTATTATCAACGGCATCTAATCCATCAGCATTATTATGGTCAGAATCATCGGAAGTCTCAATCAATTGCTCGCCAGGTTCGACGTCGGTTTCTTCAATTGGCAATTGAATCTGATTATCCTTGGCTATCTCGTCCAGTTCCCGTTTCTCTTGTAGACGTGGTAATTCGCGTATGGACTTCAAATTGAAGTATTCCAAAAACACTTTGGTCGTTGCATACAAGGCAGGACGACCCGGGACGGCCTTAAACCCAACTTCTTTGACCCAACCGCGGGCTAATAAGGTTCGCATGATTTCGGTGCTAACTGATACACCGCGAACTTCCTCTATATCACCCCGGGTTACCGGCTGTTTATAAGCAATAATCGATAGTGTTTCTAACACTGCACGCGAGTAACGAGGCGGTTTTTGTTCATAAAGCTTTCGCAGCCATGGCGCATACTGTTCTTTGCTCTGGAAGCGGTAGCCGCTACCGACTTTTTTTAATTCGATACCACGTTCAGTACAATCCTCACTCAGTTGATCAATAGCTTGTTGTATCGATTTTTTATCCGGACTGGCATTATCAGGAAATAATGAAATCATCTGCTTGATACTCAAAGGATCATCAGCAACCAGAATCGCAGCTTCAATAATATTCTTTAGTTCTTTATTAGCTTCACTCATTAGTATTTTCTTCGATAACTTCGATGGCCGAGGCCGTTTTGACATGGATCGGTGAGTAAGGTGCATTCTGTACAACAACTATCACCTTATCTTTAACCAGTTCAAGTATCGCAATAAAACTAACCACCAGGCCCATACGCCCTTCTTCAGGATCGAACATCTCTTCTAATCGTAAAAATTCCCGAGATTGTAACTTATCCAGCACTATACTCATACGTTCTCTGACTGATAAAACTTCTCTACCTATTAACCAGTTTTGATTGCGTTTGGCACGTTCTACTGCCAGCTCAAAAGCGTTAACCAATGCTTGCAAATCAACCTGCGGCAACGGAATCGGTTGTTCCTGATCCTGTAGATCAGCAGCAGTAACAAATATATCGCGATCAAGTCTGGGCAACTCATCGATATCCTCTGCAACTTTACGATAACGCTCGTATTCCTGTAACCGTCTTACCAAGGCAGCCCTTGGGTCCTCACCATCCTCTTCGTCAGAAGCGTCCGGTCTGGGCAGTAACATCCGTGACTTGATTTCAGCCAGCATAGCAGCCATAACTAAGTATTCTGCCGCCAAATCCAGCTTAAATGCACGCATGAGCTCAACATAATGCATGTATTGGTCTGTAATAATGGCTACAGGAATATCCAGAATATCCATATTCTGTTTGCGAATTAAGTACAGCAATAAGTCCAGCGGCCCCTCAAACGACTCAAGAATAACTTCCAGAGCGTCAGGCGGGATAAACAAGTCTTCAGGAATGTCAGTAAAAGGTTTGCCTTCGACAATAGCAGTCACTTCAGGTGTGGTTTGCAAACTATCGCTACTATTGTTTTCGCTCATGAATAGTAATCAGTGTTTAAACAATCTCTGACCTCTTCCATTGTCTCTTCGGCAACTTCACTGGCTTTTTCACAACCACTGGCAATCACATTTCTAACTAATGATGGATCTTCCTCATAAGGTCGCGCTCTTTCCTTAAGGGTTCGTTGCTCATCGATGATCGAGTCAATCAGAGGCTTTTTGCAATCAATACAGCCGATACCCGCAGTTTTACAGCCATCCACGACCCAGCTTTTAACGGTTTCATCAGAATAAATTTTATGTAAGTCCCAGACCGGGCATTTGTCCGGATCACCGGGGTCATCACGCCTGACCCGTGCTGGATCTGTCGGCATTGCTTTGACTTCTTTGTTGATTCTGTCCTCATCGTCACGCATAAAAATCGTGTTATTGTAGGATTTCGACATTTTTTGCCCGTCCAGGCCGGTCATACGAGATGCTTCAGTCAATAGCGCCTCGGGCTCCGCCAGAATCACACGGCCGCCCCCTTCTAGATAACCGAACAGTCTTTCCTTATCGCCAAGAGTTATGTTTTGCTGTTGATTTAGTAATTGGTGCGCGAGCTCAACAGCATCTTCCTGTCCCTGCTCTATATATGCTGTACGCAAGCGTCGATATTCACGTGCATTTTTTTTGCCCATTTTATCAATAGCCGTTTCCGCTTTTTCGATAAACCCTTCATCGCGCCCGTAAAGAAAATTAAAGCGTCTGGCAATCTCGCGAGTTAATTCAACGTGAGCGACCTGATCATCGCCTACCGGTACATAACTGGCTTTATAGATCAGAATATCGGCACTTTGCAAAAGTGGATAACCTAAGAATCCATAGGTGGATAAATCCTTGCCTGATAATTTTTCCTGTTGCTCTTTATAACTGGGGACCCGTTCCAGCCAGCTAACCGGTGTAATCATAGAAAGTAACAGATGCAGTTCAGCATGTTCCGGCACCTGTGACTGGATGAACAGTGTGGCCCGTGAAGGATCTACACCTGCCGCTAACCAGTCAATGACCATATCCCAAACATTATTTTCCATTTGATTCGGGGTATCGTAATGCGTGGTTAACGCATGCCAATCGGCAACAAAGAAAAAACTGTCGTACTCGTGCTGTAGATTAATCCAGTTTTTTAAGACACCATGATAGTGGCCAAGATGCAGGCGTCCAGATGGGCGCATGCCGGAAAGCACTCGTTCGGGTTGTCCAGGTAAAGCCATACTATTATATTAAGTTAATGTTCATAGGAAATCTATTTCACCTCTGCCCTGGCGAATAACCTCAGGCTGAGATCCGGTCATGTCCAGGACGGTGGTCGGCTCGATTTCACAAGCGCCTCCATCAATAACCAGATCAACTTGATGCTCGAGCCTCTCCCGAATTTCGTAGGCATCATTCATGGGCAAGTTACGTCCAGGCATGATTAATGTTGTCGTGTAAATAGGTTGACCTAACTCGGTGAGCAGCATTTGCACAATTGCCGAATCAGGTACTCGCAACCCTATTGTTTTGCGTTTTTCATATTGCAAACGTTTTGGAACTTCTTTGGTTGCTGGTAAAACAAATGTATAGGGCCCCGGTGTGATGGATTTAAGCAGCCTATATTGCTCATTGGTGACTTTAACGTAACGACTCAACTGTGACAAATCGCTACACATGATGGCAAATTCGTGGGCTTCATCCAGTTTTCGGATTTTGCGGATTCTGTCCAGTGCTTTTTTGTCGCCAATATGGCAGCCCAAAGCATAACAGGAGTCGGTGGGATAAACGATTACTCCGCCGCTATCCAAAATAGCTGAGGCCTGCTTGATTAAGCGCAACTGTGGATTATCAGGATGAATTTGAAAGAATTGGGCCATTTATTGACAGTTTTATCTCAGGAAATAACCGAAGTAGCCCAAAACAACCAGCCCGATTTGTAGAACAAGGTTAGCACTTACACCTGCGACCACATCGTCCAGCATGATACCCAGCCCTCCCTTAACCGTTTTGTCCAGCATTCTAATTGGCCAGGGTTTCCAGATATCAAAAAGACGAAATAATAAAAATCCGGCTACAACCATAGTCCAGTGTTGAGGTAGTGAGTACATGGTGATTAGATAGCCGACTATCTCATCGAAGACAATTCCAGGATGATCATGGACTTTTAATATCTCTGTGGCCTTTTTACATATCAGGATACCAACTAAAAACAAAGCCATAAATGTTATCCAGTAGCTTGCCGCGTCAAAACCTGAAATTAAAATATAGATGGGTATAGCAGCCAGCGTACCAAAGGTGCCGGGTGCTTTGGGAGCAAGACCGGACCCAAACCCAGTGGCAAAAAACAAAACCGGATGTTTAAAAAGCAAGTTAGCAGGAATAGGTTTGGCCATCAGCTATTATTATTAAATTTAAAGAGTTCTATATGGTCTATGCTACATTAACTTCGGACTGGCGAAGTTCTTTGGCCACTCTGTCTAAAACACCGTTAACAAAACGATAGCTTTCCTCAGCCCCAAATACTTTGGTTAATTCGATGGCCTCATCAATAATAGATTTATAAGGAATTGATTTTTCATATTCGAGTTCGTAAGCCCCCAGCCGCAAGATTGCACGCTCTACAGGGTCGATGTTTTCGATGCCTCTTTTAATATATTGAGATAAATGATCATCCACCTCTTGATGATAAAGCGGAACATTACGAATCAGGTGTTGGAAGTAATCTGTGTCGACGTTACTTAGATCATGGGCCTGAATAAAATTAGTCTCTATGTCGCCTGGATCCTGTTCCGTAAGATCCCATTGGTACAGGGCTTGTACCGCATTGCGTCTCGCTAAATGTCGACTTTTACTTGCCATGATCAGGCCTGTTAATACTCCTGATTAATTTTATACCTAACCCGGACGTTTTAACACTTATTTTTGTCGAATCGCCTTAAGCACATTTAATGTTTCGATTGCCGCAGCAGCAGCTTCAGCACCTTTGTTGCCTTTTCCTCCCCCTGCCCTGGCATAGGCTTGCTCACCATTTTCGACTGTGAGTACACCATTGGCGACAGGAATATTAAACTCAAGTGAAACATTGGTCAGACCTCGGCAACATTCACCAGCCACATAATCGAAGTGAGCGGTCTCCCCGCGAACCACACAGCCTATCGCTACTACTGCATCGTAGCCTTGTTGTGCGAATGCTTTTGCAACAACAGGAATTTCGTGAGCACCCGGTACCCAGACAATAGTCAAATCATCTTCGTTAATACCGCATTTGAGCAGCTCATCCTGGGCCCCGACAAGTAATTTGCTGGTTACAGATTGATTAAAACGGCTAACAATAACAGCAATGCGAGTTCCTGCAACATTGTTGTCAACAGCAATTATGTTCATATTAATCCTGGGGGGTGTTAATAAATTCTACGATTTCCAAATCGAAACCAGATAGTCCGTGCATTTTTCGCGGTGTGCCAATGACACGCATCCGTTTGACTCCTGCATTGGCTAAAATTTGGCTACCGATACCGAGCATACGCCAGTCTGTTACTTCATCATTATCAGTGCCGGATTGTAGTTCGCTTAACTTTTTTAATAAGTTTTGCTCATTTTGTTGCTGATTAAGCAGAACCAGTACCCCTTTTCCATCAGCGCTGATCATTTCCAGCACTTTGTTGAGTGACCAAGTACGAGAATGCTCTAATTCCTGCAAGATATCAGACAAGCCGCTTGAGGCATGAACACGTACCAAAGTATTGTCATTAGCTCCAATTTCACCGAACACAATCGCGAGATGATTCTGGTTGTCAATAATGTCTCTATACATCAGTACTTTTGCCGAACCATAGCGAGTGTTTATAACGTGTTGGGCAACTCGCAAGACCGTGGGCTCATGTTCTAATCGATATCGGATTAGATCAGCAATAGTGCCGATTTTAATATCATGCTGTTTACCAAATTCGATCAGATCCGGTAATCGCGCCATACTGCCATCCGGATTTAATATTTCGCAAATCACACTTGCCGGCGCTTTACCACTGATACGTGCCATGTCAACGCCTGCCTCGGTATGGCCTGCTCTGGTCAAAACACCACCAGGTTGGGCCATAACCGGAAATATATGACCAGGCATAACAATGTCTTCAGGTTTGGCATCAGGTTTAACCGCTGCCAGTACTGTTTTAGCGCGATCAGATGCTGAAATACCCGTTGTTACACCTTCTGCTGCCTCAATAGAGACTGTGAAGTTTGTAGAGTATCGCTCATTGTTATTACTGACCATCAACGGCAGTTTTAATTGCTGACAACGCTCCTGTTCCAAAGTCAAACATATCAATCCCCTGCCATGCAAGGCCATGAAATTGATATCTTCAGGTCTAATGCATTCAGCCGCCATGATCAGGTCACCTTCGTTTTCACGGTCCTCGTCATCAACCATAATGACTATTTTACCGTGGCTGAAATCTTCTAATACCTGCTCAATCGGACTTACGATCAGTTCCGAATTATCACTAATTAAATCTAACTTGGTCGTCATTATTCACCGTATTGGTTTAAACGTTCTAGATAGCGCGCAATCATATCAACCTCTATATGCACTTTAGAATTCAGAGCATACTCTGCAAAAATTGTCTTCTCAAGCGTATGCGGAATAATATTAACAGTAAAAACAGTAGCCTGATTAACATCCTCAACCCCATTGATGGTCAAACTCACACCATCAATGGCAACAGACCCTTTTTCGGCAATATAGCGGCCATAATCATCCAGTTTAAAATCGAAGCGGGTTGAACGGCCGTCATCTTTAATGGCTACTATTTCCGCCAAACAATCAACGTGCCCTGAAACAATATGACCGCCAAAACGAGTATCCGGTAACATGGCTAGTTCAAGATTAACCAGGCTGCCTTGCCGGTAGGTTTTCATATTAGTTCGATTTAAAGTTTCAGCTGAAAGGTCAACTTTAATAATACGGTCGTCTTTTTCAACTACTGTTAAGCAGCACCCATTAACAGCAATACTGTCACCCAATTCTATTGTTTGCTGAGATAAATCCGCACAATCAAAATAAAATGAGCAATCACGTTGATGATGTTCAATTTCAGTGATTTTACCAAGCGCCTGAATAATTCCAGTAAACATTAATCGATAAACCTCACTAGTAAACGCAAATCGTCACCCACCATGCGTTGATCATGCCAGCATATTCTTTTTTGTTGGGATAGTTTATTGAGATTCGGGATAGTAAACATTCCCCGAGCATCTTCACCCAATAAGGTCGGGGCAAAATAAATCAGCACTTCATCGGCCAGGTTTTGCTTAATGAACTGACCTGTTAATGTTTGCCCGGCTTCGACATGAATTTCGTTAATTTCCATGGCTGCAAGGGTATCAAGCACATCCGATAAATTTAATCGTCCGCTGTCCGATGGCAAATGGATAATTGAGGCCCCTGCTTTTTTTAACTCAGAGGCTTTGCCTTTAGTAGCCGACTGGCAAGTGAATACTAATACTTCACTGCTTTGGTCAAATATTTTTGCTGTTGTCGGTGTACGCAAATTTGAATCCAAAATGACCCGTATTGGCTGACGTTCAATTCCATCTAATCTGGCAGTAAGTTGTGGATCATCAGCTACAACTGTGTTTACACCGGTAAGCACCGCTGAGCTTTGGGCACGAAAGCGGTGCCCGTCTGCACGGGCCAGCTTTGAAGTAATCCATTGACTTTCTCCCGACGCCATTGCAGTGCGACCATCAAGGCTGGCCGCCGTTTTAAGGCGAACCCATGGGCGTTGTTTTTCATGCAAACTGAAGAAGCCTTTATTAAGCTCACGTGCTTGTTGTTCCAGTAACCCAATTTGGACCTCAATATTCGCTTGTCTTAACTGTTTTCGTCCGTTTCCATTAACCCGTGGATTCGGATCTGCTGCAGCTATCACAACACGTGAAACACCGGTTTCAATCAAAGCATCTGTACACGGTGGAGTACGGCCTTGATGAGAACACGGTTCAAGTGTCACATAAACAGTCGCACCTGATAATGGTTCACTGGATTGATAAATTGCATGTGCTTCAGCATGTGGTCCACCTGCTTTTTGGTGCCACCCTTCAGTTAATATCTCATTATCTTTGACAATTACACATCCAACTCGCGGATTAGGATGAGTAGTGTACAAGCCCTTGCGGGCAAGCTTGAGTGCCCTGGCCATAAAATAGTGATCTTGCTGGGTAAACATTAGGCATTTCCCGTTCTAATAGCGGGATCTCCCAGAATGTCGGAGATTTGGGTCGACTATGTATTCCCTGATATAAAACCGGGTAATCCTGGCGAGTCTATTTTTTCTTTTCATTTTGTTCGAGCAGTGATAGTTGGTCCTTCTGGGCATCGGGATGCGGTTGTTGAATCAACCGCTCCACTTCATCTCGAAACGCATCCAGGTCTTGAAATCGGCGATAAACAGAAGCGAAACGAATATAGGCAACTTCATCCAGTTTTGCCAGTTCTTCCATCACCAGCTCACCCACACGTTGACTTGAAATTTCGCGTTCACCGCTTGATGTTAATGTGCGCATGATTTGATGAATGGCACTATCGACCGCTTCCGTATCTACCGGGCGTTTCTGCAAAGCCACCCGGAAACTATTGCGTAGTTTTTCCTCATCAAAAGGTTCACGGCTGTCATTGCTTTTAATGACGTGCGGTGGCCGCAATTCAGAACGTTCGAATGTGGTAAAACGCTCATTGCAGGCCTGACATTCTCTGCGCCGTCTAACCATTTCGCCATTGTCAGCCAGCCTTGAATCAATGACCCGAGTATCGTCAGAAGTGCAGAACGGACATTTCATAACTTCTTATTAAAATCACTTAAAAGCGTAATGAGCGAAGTATGATTTTAACGAATAGATCACCAGCGTAATAGTTTTTTAGTGATTTTAAGGTAAGGCGTCAAATTCTGCCCCCTCTTTTTCCGGAGGCAGCAAATCTTCTCGTTTAATGCCCAGTTGTAATACAACCGGACTGGCTACAAAAATTGAAGAGTAAGTTCCGACCAAGATACCGATAAACAAAGCAATAGAAAATCCCTTAATGACTTCTCCGCCCAGCAGCATTAGGGTAACCACTACCAACAAAGTCGTGACAGAGGTCAGTACTGTACGCCTTAATGTTTGGTTAATCGAAGCGTTCATGATATTTACCGCTGTGCCTTTGCGCAGCTTTCGGAAATTTTCTCTGATGCGATCAAACACAACAATGGTGTCGTTAAGTGAATAACCGATCACTGCCAATACCGCCGCTAACACCGATAAAGAAAATTCAAATTGAAACAGGGAAAATGCACCTAATGTGATCAATACATCATGCACTAACGCGACTACCGAACCCAGGGCAAAACGCCATTCGAAACGAAAGGCGACATACAATAATACGCCGATCAGCGTATAAATCATGGCCAGTCCACCTTTTTCGGTCAATTCTTCGCCAACCTGAGGGCCGACAAACTCAATACGTCGCATTTGTACAGAACATGCGGAGAGTGAGCCGTCGCTGGTAATACATTGTTGCTCAGCGCCTTGGGTAACTGTTTCGGCTGTGATTGTTTCAGAATACGGTGTGCGCAGTGCCTGCATAACCTCAGTGCTGACTTGTGCGGCTTTTTTTTCTGTGGCCGGTAACCGGATTAATAGATCATTGGCGGTTCCGAAATATTGCACAATAACATCGTCAAATTCAGCTGCTGTCAAAGCATCACGGACATCCGCTATTTCAGCGGGTTGCTGATAAGACACTTCGACTAAGGTGCCGCCGGTGAAGTCAATACCAAAATTTAAGCCTCGTATTGCCAGCAGGAAAATACTTAACAGCACTAATGCAATTGAGAAGGCAACGGCGATTTTTCGTTTGCCTAAAAAATTAATAGCGGTGTCTTGTTTGAAAAATTCCATTGACTTACACCGTTAATGCTTTAAGTTTTTTGTTGCCATAGAGCCAATTGACAACTACTCGTGTCAATATAATGGCAGTAAACATCGATGTCAGAATGCCTATACTTAAAGTGATTGCAAAGCCCTTAATTGGGCCCGTTCCAAAATTAAATAATAAAACAGCTGCGATTAAGGTAGTGATATTGGCATCAAGAATGGTGGAAAAAGCTTGGTCATAGCCTCTGTGAATAGCCTGTTGCGGCGGGGTTTTATTGCGTAATTCCTCACGAATGCGTTCAAATATTAATACATTGGCATCCACCGCCATGCCCACAGTCAAGACGATCCCAGCCACACCTGGAAGAGTCAAGGTCGCTTGAAACACCGACAAAACGGCGATTAAGAGCACCAGATTCATCACCAAAGCTACGTTGGCTATCAAGCCGAATTTACGGTAATAGAAAACCATAAAGGCCAGTACCAAGGCCATGCCGATTAACACAGAGCGCATACCCTGACGAATATTTTCTTGTCCTAAACTTGGACCGACCGTTCGTTCTTCAACAATTTCAATCGGTGCCGCGAACGCACCTGCACGCAACAATAAAGCCAGATCTTTTGCTTCTTCGGTGCTATCCAAACCTTCAATTTGGAAACGCTTGCCGAGTTGGTCTCGAATTACGGGAGCAGTAATTACCTCCTCAATGATCTGACGGTCTTTAATAACTTGCCCATCTGCACCGACAATAGGGTTGCCATTGTCATCAAAGCGGGTTTCTGTTCTAACCTCGTTATAAACCACCGCCATACGTCTGCCAATGTTTTCACCTGTTACTCTTTGGTTAATCGAGGCCCCTCGGGAATCCAAAGTGATGCTGACTATGGGCGAACCAGATTGTGTGTCAAGACTGGCCCCGGCATCAATAATATTTTCACCTGAATAAATCACCGGATTTTTTAACACGATCTGACGCCCATCCCGCATTTCATATAAGGATGAGCCGGCTGGCACAGAACTGGTCGTTAATGGTCCATTATACGATTCGTTAACTAATTTAATTTCAAGCGTAGCAGTACGGCCAAGAATTGATTTGGCCCTAGCGGTATCCTGTACGCCCGGAAGCTGAACTACAATTCGATTATCGCCCTGTTTTTGCACAAGTGGTTCGGCAACACCCAGCTCATCAATTCTATTTCTCAGTGCAGTAATATTCTGATCCAAGGCAAACTCAGACATCGAAGTGATTTCGGTATCGAGCAGCCTGTACTCAACGCTTAAGGAGTTTTCTTCCTCTACAAAAGTGCGTTCGAGTTCCGGCAGATTCTCAGCAATAGTCGCAAGCCCCGACGACTTAGCGTCCAGTGAGTTGAATTCAACCGCAAGAGTACCTTGATTAGTATCACGAACCGATTTGTATCTCGCCCTTGCTTTACGCAATAACGATTTTATTTCGTTCGTTAATTCCTCGGTTTTACGAGAAAAAATACTATCCGTGTCGACTTCCATCAAAAAATGAACACCGCCGCGCAAATCAAGGCCTAAATACATGGGTTTGGCCTGCATCTGGCTGAGCCATGATGGCGTCGAAGGCAAAAGGCTTAAAGCCTGTGTATATCTATTGCCCAAAGTTTGCTGCAGTATATTGCGAGACTTAAGCTGCTGCTCGGTATCGTTGAAACGTACTTCAATACCGGTTTCTGTCAGCGCAATTGATTTGTAATCAATCTGGCTGCCGGACAAATCATTCTGGATTTGCTCAACAATAGCCGGATCAAGGTCATAACCCCGTGTTGCGCGGATTTGAATACCCGGATCATCACCAAACAAATTCGGCAAGGCGTAAAGGAGCCCGGGAATAATCACGACAATCAGCAGTAAATATTTCCACCAGGGGGTTTGGTTTAACATCAGCTTCTATGAACCTTTATTCTCGGATTGATAACCTTATATAGGGGTTATGACTGGATAATTAAACACTGCCTTTGGGTAGCATTTGTGCAATAGAGGCTCGTTGAACTTTTACAATAGTGTTTTCTGCTATTTGAACACTGGCAGTATTGTCATCGACTTGAGTAATCGTGCCATAAAACCCACCGGCAGTGACAACCTCATCGCCTTCTTTAAGCGCTGCCACCATTTCTTTGTGTTGTTTGGCGCGTTTTTGCTGAGGACGGATGAGCAAAAAGTAGAACAAAACAAAAATCAAAATCATCGGTAGCAAGCTGACAAAACCGCCTGCAGCACCTGCGCCGCCACCTGATTGTGCATAAGCTGTTGCAATAAATTCCATCGGGTTCTCCATAACTGTTACTTAGGCCTCGGCCCTGTTCTTCGGACGGGGTATTATGCCACAAGCTTTAAATTCTAAACATCTTATATCTGCTGCCGATCTGCTAAAAATGAATCGGCAAAATCATCAAAATTTCCGCTTTCAATCGCTTGTCTGGTTTCCTGCATCATTTGTTGATAAAAATGTAAATTATGCAAGGTGCATAGGCGGTGGCCGGTAATCTCATTGGCTCTATGCAAATGACGCAAATAAGACCGACTATAGTTCTGACAGGTATAACACTGACAAGTTTCATCCAAGGGCCGAGTGTCCATCAGATATTTGGCATTACGTATTTTGATATCGCCAAACCGGGTAAATAACCAGCCATTTCGAGCATTACGGGTCGGCATGACGCAGTCAAACATGTCTATACCCTTGGAAACAGCGAAAATGATATCCTCAGGTCTACCGACGCCCATTAAGTAACGCGGAGAGTGCTGTGGCATTAGTGGCGCGATATCATTGAGTACTTGATTCATCATTTCAATCGGTTCACCCACAGAAAGCCCGCCCAGTGCATACCCATCAAATCCGATTTCAACTAGGCCTGCTAACGATTCCTGGCGTAAATCTGTATACATACCGCCTTGAACGATTCCAAATAATGCTGAATTAGACTGTTGATGCGCTTGCTTGCAGCGTGCCGCCCAGCGTAAAGATAATCGCATTGAGTCTGCAGCTTGTTTCTCTGTCGCTGGATAGGCTGTGCATTCATCAAACTGCATAACAATATCAGAACCGAGTTTATGCTGGATTTCGATTGAATTTTCAGGCGTCATAAAGATTTGGCTGCCGTCAATCGGTGACTGAAATTCAACGCCCTGCTCCTGTAACTTACGAATACCGGAAAGACTCCAAACTTGAAATCCACCTGAATCAGTAAGAATAGGTTTGTGCCAGTGAATAAAATCATGCAAATCACCGTGTGCTTGCACTACGTCAGTACCGGGACGTAACATCAAGTGAAAGGTATTTCCCAGAATAATCTCAGCACCGATTTGTTCAAGTTCTTCAGGCACCAGTGATTTAACCGATCCAGCTGTACCCACCGGCATAAAAGCGGGTGTCTTAACAGTGCCCCGGCCAAAGACCAGGCGCCCTCTGCGGGCCAGACCGGATTGATTATGTAATTTAAATTTCACGCTGATCTCTTTATTAACTGCTCATATCGTAATTCTTACAATTGCCATATATTACTTAATTAGTTAATAGTTATGTTATTTGTTGTATTTCTCTTGCTTCTAGGGGACGGACAACGATTCAGAGTTCAATAATTCGGAGCTGCCCTTGATCCTAGTCATAGGAGAATGAAACGAGAATTAAAAAATACCCCTCCTAACCTCCCCTGACAGGGGAGGAACTAGTTCTCCCCCTCTCAGGGGGAGTTAGAGGGGGTTTAAACATGTCTAAAATCAAGGAACTCAATTTAATCAACATCAGTCAAACCATTTCGATAAGTTTGAGCCCCTTTTTCCAAAAACATAGCATCACCGTAACTAAAAAATCGATATTCTGACTTAACTGCATGTCGATATGCTTGCATGACCTTATCATAACCGGCAAAAGCGCTGACCAACATCAGCAAGGTTGATTTTGGCAAATGAAAATTCGTCAATAAAGCATCGACTACTTTAAATTCAAATCCCGGGTAGATAAAAATATCGGTTTCAGCCTGTAATGGCTTTTCAAGTTGGTTGATTGAAAACGCACTTTCCAGCGCCCGCACCGTTGTCGTACCTATCGCAATTACTCTGCCGCCCCGATTTTGAGTTTGCTTAATCTTTTCAATCACATTCTCTCCAATCTCGAACCACTCCTGATGCATTTTATGTTTAGTGACATCATCGACTCTCACAGGTTGGAATGTTCCGGCACCCACATGTAAGGTTAATTCCTGTATTTCAATGCCGCTTTTTTTGATTGTTTTCAGCATTTTGTGATCAAAGTGTAGTCCTGCAGTGGGTGCCGCCACGGCTCCTGATTGTTTAGCATAAACTGTTTGATAACGGGAATCGTCTGCTTGATCAGGAATGCGTTTGATATAAGGCGGTAACGGAAGTTGTCCATGTTCGCTCAAAATATCTTCGAACTTTTCCTGTTTTGATTCCAGCTCATAAAAGCTTTCGTTTTTATCTTTGACAATGAGCCTGATTTCATCGCTAACAATAATTTCCTGTTTCGGTTTTATCGATTTGCTGGATTTCAGTTGGGCCAAGGCTGTAAATTCGCCCGTGATCCGTTCCAGCATAATTTCTACTTTTCCTCCAGTGGGTTTAGCCCCAAACAAACGTGCCGGAATGACTTTAGTATTATTCATGACCACTAGGTCGCCGGGATTGAGCAAATCAATAAATTGGGTGAACAGCATGTCCTGCAGAGGGCCGGCAACATAAAGCAGGCGCGAGCAGCTGCGGTCAGCAGCAGGCGTCTGAGCAATCAAGCATTCCGGCAAATGATAATCGAAACGGGATAAATCCATATATTGATGGCAAAATCAAATAAAGCAGTGATTTTACGAAAAACTGATTGCAATCGCCCTGTAAATTTTATAGTTTATACATCCCGCGAGCCGAGGTGGCGGAACTGGTAGACGCAGTGGATTCAAAATCCACCGGTAGCAATACCTTGGGGGTTCGAGTCCCCCCCTCGGTACCACATACATAGTAAATAAGGTTTGGTACGAAAACCCAGCGTTATACTTGTATATTTTATCTCATGATTGAAACAAAACGTCTTAATTTAAACAAGTGGCGACAAGATCACTTCTTACCTTTTGCCAAAATGCATGCCGATCCTGAAGTAATGGCCGACTTAGCAGGAGTAATAGATCGAGACGAAAGTTTCAAAAAGTTCAATCGCTATTGCCAAGCTGAAAAAGAACATAATATATCAAGGTGGGCGGTAGAGACCAAGCAAGGAGAATTTATTGGTTATGTGGGGATTATGCCCAGGATGGATTCACAACATCCGTTGGGAAAGCACTACGAAATAGGTTGGAGATTCATGCGGAAGTTTTGGGGAAATGGCTATGCAACAGAAAGCGCTAGAGCTGCTCTAGATCATGCAATAACTCAAAGGAATTTTAAAGAGATTCTGTCATATACAAGTGCAGACAATCTTAGATCGCAAGCTGTTATGGAGCGCCTTGGGTTACGAAGAACAGCATCCCTTGATTTTATTCTCCATCAGTCATCAGGAATAAAGTGGAAAGGGTTAGTCTGGACGGCAATTACAAAAGCCGCTACCAGGTAGCTTTAAGATTTTCAATTACCAGGGACGCTAATCTAAATCCTATGCGCTTATTCCACTCTTGGCTCTGGTTCTTCCATTTGCTGTATTTGAAGCTATAGATAAGCAAACAAATGGAGGGCATAATACCCAAAAAAATAAGCCAAAAATAAGTTGATGCCAAAAAAATTAATTTGGGTAGTTCTGGTAATACTAATTGGTGGTTTTCTTTACCAAAAACATAAAAATGATCCTGTTTGGATTCAGAGTCTTTTTGGTCAGGTAAAAAAGGGTCTTGAATGGACTGACTGTTGGTTTAACTACAGGTTTGATCGACCGACTCGATGCGCTTTTTTATATGTTCCTGAAAGTTTTGATGATCCTGATTCCCGGACAATAAGACTTCCAGTCGTAATTTTTGAGTCAATCGATGCTGAGCGCAAGGATGATCCTGTTTTATATTTACAGGGTGGTCCTGGTCCTGCTTATATCGAAGCGCAAGATATAAGTTGGCTTTATAAAAACTATATCAAAGAAGGCTGGTTAAAATCGCGCGATGTAATTGTTACTGACTATAGAGGCCTCGGTTTTTCAAAGCCTGCAATTGAATGCAATAGTTACTTTAAGCAAATTGTTGAAGTTAACTCACCTGCCGATTTTTTAGGTGTTTATAAAAAATGCCACAAAAAACTTACTAGAAAAAATATTGAACTATCTAACTATCATGCACTTAATATTGTCAGTGATTTAATCTATTTGCGTGAGCAACTTTCAATTTCTAAATGGAATTTATGGGGGCAGTCATACGGTAGTTTAATAGCTTTATTATTGGCACAGCAAGAACAGCAAGCTGTTCGATCGGTTATTGTTGAAGGCGTAGCGCCGCCAAGATACATGGCTATCACTAATAGTTATGTAAAATATTTTGCTGACCTTATTGAAAGCATGCTTACGCCAAATGATATTAATCGATTAGAAAAATTAATACTTGATCTCCGCGAACACCCGAAAACTTTTGAAATTGAAGTGCTTGATGAATCTTATGAAATTTTTTTCGATGACATAGCCTTGATAAACTTGATTTTCAGTGAGTTATATGAGGCTCAGCCGAAAGAATTCATACCGAAATTAGTCGGCAATTTAAATACAAATAATCATGAGGCTGTTATAAATCTAATTCGAGAAAATATTTATAGTTTTTTACCTCAATGGTTTTCTATGGCGGGATTAGTCACTTATTTTTGCAATGATGGTGGTTTTTTCGATTACGAAGGACTTCAATCGGAAAATTTACCCACATGGATGACTTCTTGGGTCAATTACCCTGATGTTTGTACAATTTGGTTAACCGAAAACCATGTGCCGGCTTTAGAAAATAAAAAAGCATCATTTGATAATCCTGTATTATTTCTGTCAGGTAAAAATGACCCAACTACGCCCTATCAGTGGGCGAAAAATATATTGCCTGAATTTCAAAACGGTCAAATGTATCTTTTCCCAAAGCTTTCGCACAACTTTTCAGGTAGCCGATGTGCAAGAGATTTCAAAGAAGATTTTTTAGAACAACCCTTGGTTAAGGTTGAATCAGATTGCTTATATCCAGTTTACTTTGACAGTCGGTCAGACATTCATGCTGACTGACAGTCGATTAAACTAGCATGTTAAATATTTTATAAAATAATTATTATTGTAATTGCAAAGATTAACTCACCGATAGCGGATTGAAAAAATGCCGTCCACTCTTGGTGTTAACGATTTCCTCTAGCAAGGTGTGATAATCAGCCTCGTTATCGACAAAATTGATATTTTCAGCATTGACAACTAATAACGGTGACTGGTTATAAGCCAGGAACATTCGTGAATAAATATCACAGAGTTTAGTCAAGTAATCACGCTCAATGAGTTGCTCATATTCCACGCCACGAAGGCGAATCCGCTGCAACAGAATATCCACCGGTGCCTGTAAATAGATAACCAGGTCGGGTACAGGTGCATCGGGTAAAAGATGGTTGTAAACCTGCTGATATAACCGATACTCGTCTTCTTCCAGATTTAGTTGCGCAAATAAGATATCCTTTTCGAATAGAAAATCAGCAATTTGAGTGCGGGAGAACATGTCTTGTTGGCGCACATTCTTGAGCATTTTTGAACGTTGAAACAAAAACGAAAGCTGTGTCGGTAAGGCATATTGTTTAGGAGCCCGATAAAAACGCTCCAGAAACGGGTTTAATTCAGGGCGCTCCAAGATGATTTCACCTGAAAAAGATTGAGCCAGTCGCTTAGTTAAACTGGTCTTGCCTACCCCTATCGGGCCTTCAACAACCATAAAGCCCGGCGGCGAATCATAATTTGTTGTTTGAGTATCCAAGCAGCTATTCCTTTTACGTTGCAAGATTTTACCTTATCTTGGAGCCAACTCTGCAATGATTTTAGGTAAAATAAGCACTATTAATATTTACCTTTAAATGTCTTAAAAATTCTCAATGAAATTTCTGTTTGATTTGTTTCCATTATTGCTGTTTTTCGGCGTTTTTAAACTATATGGTATTTACGCTGCGACTTTTGCGGCAATTGTTGGTTCAGCCTTGCAGGTTGGTCTGTATTGGTTGAAAACACGTAGTTTCGAGAAAATGCATCTAATCACCCTGGCTATTATCCTGGTTATGGGCGGTTTAACCCTCGCCCTCAGGGATGACAGCTTTATCAAATGGAAACCCACTATTCTCTACTGGATATTTAGTGTCATTATCCTTGGATCACATTTTATTGGTCGATCAACAGTCATGGAGCGGCTGATGGGTAGCCAAATTTCTTTGCCGAAAGTGATCTGGTCAAAAGTCAATTTGAGTTGGGGATTATTCTTTTTAATCACCGGTTTGCTCAACATTTATATGGCTTTTTACTATGGAGGTAGCGACATAACTGAACAGGCACGCACTGAGCTATGGGTCAATTTTAAGGTCTTTGGATTGATGCTTTTGACTTTAGCATTTGCTATTGTTCAGGCGCTGATGATTGCTAAGTATATTAAACCCGAAGAAGAGGAATCGCAGTAATGTGGTATGTAATAGTTGGCGAAGATTACGAAAACAGCTTGGCTGATCGCTTGAGTGTACGTGATAAACATTTAGCCAGATTGAACGAATTGAAAAATCAAGGCCGGTTATTAATCGCCGGCCCTTGCCCTGCGATTGATAACGAAGATCCCGGCGAGGCTGGCTTTACAGGTAGCGTAATCATTGCTGAATTTGAATCACTGGAGCAGGCACAATTATGGGCCAATCAAGATCCTTATATTGAAGCCGGGGTATATGAAAACGTGTCAATAAAGCCTTTTAAAAAAGTATTGCCGTGAATAGCCGTGTCGAAATTATTCGTAATCGTATAGAAACGGCCTTAACACCGGTTAAACTTGAGATCACTGATGACAGCCATCTACATGTGGGGCATGCGGGTGCGCAAGGCGGTGCAGGACATTATAGTGTGCATATTGTTTCAGACAAATTTAATGGTCTAAACC
This sequence comes from Arenicellales bacterium, assembly GCA_028284225.1. Taxonomy (GTDB): domain Bacteria; phylum Pseudomonadota; class Gammaproteobacteria; order Arenicellales; family JAHEKD01; genus JAHEKD01. The sequence continues at coordinate 118,174 of JANQSD010000013.1, read as the reverse complement.
GGATTAAACGCCATCAAGCCGTTTATCGATCTGTCGATGATTTAATGCCGCATGAAATTCATGCGTTAAGCATTGAAGCGCTGACCCCGGAAGAAGCGAATAGTTAATTTTAATCACATGACAAGGATGTCAAAACATGAAAAAAGGATTCAGCCTTATTGAGCTGCTATTGGTGTTTGCCATTATCAGCATACTTAGTGGATTTTCGATCTTAGGCGCACAGCAATTATTAGCGAACCGTGCGCACAAAAACACTTTGCACCTGCTAAAAACCAGTTTGTATAGCGCTCAGTCAAACAGCCAAAATACAGGTTTTACCTCAGTTACCTGCCCTTCGACAGACTCGAAAAACTGCAATTCAAATTCTGATTGGTCAAACGGCTGGATTACATATCTAGATGTTGATGACAATAAAGAATTAGATCCTGGCGAAACTATAACCTTAGCTCGGTGGATTACAGATGATAAACTTACAATTAAGTTTAATGCTGCAGACAGGGGTAAAAAGATCGTCTTCTATTCCAACGGACGCTTATGGCCAAACGGCAACTTCGTTGTTTGCCATCAGGCCATTGCAACAAAATACAAAATCACAACCTCACTCAGTGGACGAATTCGAATTGAAGAAAGTGAAGAATTTAGTTGTGATTAGTTGCCTGGTTCTGTTGTGCCGGTTTTACCTTGTCATATCTGTGCAGGCAGGTATCCAGGGCAACTCATAATTAGCACTGCTGGTTTGTGGATTGCCCGGAACTTAAATGAATATCAACTTATTATTCTCAATCTCAGCAACTTTATCAGCAATGTGTTCAACATCATCTAGATCATGGGTTACCCACAAAATTGTCAGATTCAATTGCTGTTGTAACTGGCCGATAAGCTTTTGAACGTCGAGTTTCAGCTCTTCATTTAAGCCGGTAAATGGTTCGTCCAGTAGTAGCAAAGGCTTCGACCTGACTAGACAGCGAGCCAGAGCTACCCGCTGACGTTGCCCACCAGATAAATCCTCAGGTAGGCGTTGCTGCATATCGGCAAGTCCTAACTGTTCAAGAGCCTGGAGAACGACTTCTGATTGTATTTGAGACAATCTTAATGACGGGCTTAACCCCAGGGCAATATTCTGGAAAACAGTAAGATGATTAAATAAATTATGTTCCTGAAATAAAATTGTTAACGGCCGTTGTGCAGGTTCAAGCTTGTCAATACGCTGTGCCTCAAACAATATTTGCCCTGAAATCGGGGTCAAAAAACCGGCAATAAGGTTTAATAGTGTTGATTTACCCGACCCACTGGCTCCTTTGATTGCTAAACACTTGCCTGGCTGAAGTTTGAAATCGAAAATGAATGAATGCGAATCATTATAACCAAAGTAAAGATCAGAGATTTCCAGCATTATGATTTACGAATGCGTCCTATATATCGATTACAGCTGTAAAATGTGGCCAGGCACAAAATACAAATTAACACGCCTACTACTGTTGCCTGATCTATTTTGTAGGCTCCCATCAAGCGATATAAATAAAGCGGCAAGGTGACAAAATCCTGCGTTCCAAATAATGCAATTACCGAAAAATCACCTAATGACAGCGCCAACCCGATCCCTAACGCCCAGGCAAATGACGTTCGCAATATCGGCCAGTCGATAAGCCTAAATCGATTCAACCCGGTAATGCCTAATGCCTTAGCAAGGTGATCATGTTTATAGGTAGCAAGCATTGCAGGTAAAAATATGCGCACCATAAATGGTAATATCGCTAATACATTGATGACTATTACAATTATAGGTCCCGCTACTGCGGCGTGTTTTTTCAGGACTACAAACAAGCCTGTTGCTAATACAAATGCCGGAAAAATGAGGCTAAGCTGTACAGAGACTTCCAGTATTCCCATTTTATATTTTGATCTGTTTGAGCTATAGGTAAACTGTTTTGATAAGTATCCCAGGCTGATTACAAAAACACTGGCTAACAGGCCCGAAGCCAGGCTTACGCAAATCGAACCCACTACGGCTTTGTAAAAACTTTCGTTTTTTACAACTGACCAACCGGATGTTGTAATACTGCCGGTTAAAATAGCCAGAATTGGCAATATAATCCATAAGGCAAACACACTCAGTACAGTGTAATCGATTAGCTTATTGCTTAATGTTTGACCGTCGTGTCTGAATACGGGTCTTACAGATAAATCCTGCAATGCAAAACGTCTGGAAAAACGGATCATAGTCAAAAACAACATTAAACAAACCAGAATTTGGACTGCTGCTAATACTACGGCTGCAGAAATATTGAAGTCAAAGCGCAATGCCTGATAGATAGCAACTTCGAGGGTGCTGTATTTCAAACCGCCACCAAACACAAGCACTACTGCAAATGAGGTGAAACACAATAGAAAAATCAACCCTGAGGTGGCGGGCAATTGGTTGCGAAACAACGGCCATTCGAGCAATTTAAATATATGCCAACTATTCATACCCAGATGACTAGCCAAGCGCCAGCTTGATTCGGGTACTGTGTAAAGGCTATGCAATAGCACTCGCACAGCTAATGGAAGATTGAAAAACACATGAGCGATTAATATACCGATCAGCGAATATAAGTAATTAACTTCAATATCAAACGCGCTTGCAATCCATCCTTTGCCGCCATGAACGGCAACTATGCCCAGTACTGCCACAATCACTGGAATCACCAGACACAAACCGGAGATAATAAGTATCAATTGTTTGCCTATGAAGTTCTGTCGGTGTAAAGCTCTGGCAATAGGTATTGCCATGCCGATACTGATTAATGTGGATAAAAACGCTTGTAGAAAAGTGAATTTAATGACACTAATAAGATAGGTTTGTGAAAGCACATCTGCAGCAAAGCTGAACTCAAACTGGCTGATTAAACCGATACTTGCAATAACATATACTGACCAGATAATAATTAGCGCAATGCCGCCGTAAATCATTTTATTTAGCTAAGGTATTAACAACTTCATTAATCCACTGTTTTTTGTTCTGAGCGATATCTTGCGGGCTAATCATCAATGTTTTTTGTGGCTGAATTAGTTGACTGAACTCGTCAGGTAATTTGTCATTTTGTAAGGCGCTCGGATACATCCAATTGCCGGTGGGGATGGAATTTTGCGCCTGCTCACTGATTAAAAACTGTAAAAATTGCCTGGCAAGATCTGGATGTTTACTATTTTCAACCATCGCAGCCGTCTCCACCTGAATATAGTGGCCTTCGCTAAATTCAGCTGCATGATAATTGTCTTTTTGTTCAGCGATTAAATGATAGGCAGGAGATGTAGTATAACTGAGCACCAGATCTGCCTCACCCTCAAGAAATAATCCATAAGCTTCGCTCCAGCCCGGTGTTACAGTCAAAATGGATGGTGATAATTGTTCCCAGATTTGCGGGGCCTGATTGCCGTAAATCTGTTTAATCCACAGTAACAGGCCTAACCCCGGTGTGCTGCTGCGTGGGTCCTGAATGACGAGCTTGTGTTCGGGGTCATTTTTGATTAACTCAGCTAAACTTTGTGGGGGTTGCTTGACTACCTCTGAGTTGTAGACAAAAGCGAAGTAACCGTAATCAAACGGAACAAATACATCATCATTCCATTCAATAGGTAAAGTTAAATCGCTTATAGATACGTCGTGGGGTCCAAACAATCCAGTTTCTTTGGCGACGATCAAAGTATTCAAATCCAAGCCTACAACGACATCGGCGGGGCTATCTTTGCCTTCGAGTTTCAAGCGCCCTAACATTGCCAAAGCATCATCCAAAGCAACAAAATTAAGCTGGCACTCACATTGATCTTCAAACAGTGCTTTTAGCTTGGGCCCGGGACCCCATTCTGAAGCAAATGAATCGTAGGTGTAGACGGTTAAAGTATTGGCATGTACAGCCAGAGTAACGACCGACAGTGTTAAAACTGTGCAAATAAATTTATATATTTTAGCTACTTTCATACGCCTGCATGATCTGTGATAACGTGCGTATGAATCAAAGATGCTCAATTCCTACGCCAGTATTATCTGGTTCAGGTTCTCGGGTTGGCAACGCCTCTCAGCCATGTTTTCACGGCACCCCGTTGAGATGTTAACTAGTTCTTTTTAAGGGTTTTCCAAATTAACGGCAACGTGACTGCAGCTAATGCCAGTTTCAATAAATCGCCCGGAATAAAAGGAATCAAGCCCCATTCAAGAATAGGTTTATCCCAGCCGAATAAAATACCTAACCAGAGCAGTCCTGGAATGTATAAAACAATATTCCCAAATAGCATGGCTAATGCCGTTGTAACAGTATTTCTATCCCAACCTTTTTCGGCCAGCCAGCCGCATAATGCAGCAGCTAAAACATAACCGATCAGATAGCCGCCAGTCCCACCTAACATATACGCCAAGCCAATTCCTTTCTCCGGTGTACCGGCGAAAACGGGCAATCCTGCAGCACCCTCTGCCAGATACAGCAGAATTGTTGCTGCACCAAGTTTCCAGCCGTATGCCATGCCTATAACCAATACGGCAAATGTCGTCATGGTGACAGGAACTGGATAAAATGGAACCTGTATTTTGGCACAGGCCCATAAAATCATGGAGCCCACTACAGCCAAAATAATATTTTTGACTAAAGAATTTTCTCTGCCGGGCATTAAGATATCGGCCAATAAGGTTGGATTTGACGTTACACTCACTGCTGTTGCTCCTGTGGATATGAGATATATATTAACATTCATTAGTCCTTGATTAAATTCAAGAACTCAGATCTGGTATTGACGCTGGATTTGAATGCACCAAGCATCATTGAAGTTTTCATGACAGAATTTTGTTTTTCGACCCCACGCATCATCATACACAAATGTTGTGCTTCGATAATAACCCCGACTCCGACGCTTTTAGTGACTTTTTGAATCGCCCGGGCAATCTGGTTGGTCAAAGTTTCCTGTATTTGCAGGCGGCGAGCATACATCTCAACAATTCTGGCAATTTTTGATAAACCTATGACTTTGCCCTTAGGCAGGTATGCGACATGGCATTTACCTATGAATGGCAATAAATGGTGCTCGCATAGCGAGTATAGTTCTATATCTTTGACGATAACCATCTGGTCGTTATCGGTTTCAAATATTGCACCGTTGACAACCTCATCCAAAGTTAAATTATACCCCCGGGTCAAATATTGCAGTGCTCTGGCGGCACGACCGGGAGTGTTAATCAACCCGTCACGGTTTACGTTTTCACCGATTTCGGTGAGAATTTGCGCATAGAATTCAGTAAGCTTTTGTTCGGTCATTTTCAGGCCGTCTATTAGTTACTGCTGAGTATCTTATAAACTGTAGTAATAAACAATCTCTTGAGAGGTATAAATGGATGACAATCGGCAAAAGTTAATTGATGATTTTTTGGATTCCTGTCAACTGACGGACATGACCATCAAGCCCTTAGCTCAAGATGCTTCTTTTCGCCGCTATTTTCGAATCTATACCGATACGGCAACGTTTATCCTAATGGACGCGCCACCTGAGTACGAAGACGTCAATCCATTTATTTTAGTCGCAAAACATTTATTAACATTAAAACTAAGAGCGCCGACACTAATTAAGTGCGATTTGGATAATGGATTTATCTTATTGGAAGATTTTGGTGATAACACGTTCACCAGGCTTTTAAATCAAGGATACAACCAACAAGAACTTTATCAAATTGCCGCTAACTGTTTAATTGATCTTCAACAACACTCCGAGGCGAAGAAAGTTGCTGTACCGCCCTATTCCAATGAATTGTTTGTTAATGAAGCGTTATTGCTAGTTGATTGGTATTATCCAAAGCAAATGGGGAAACCGCTCGGTACCGAAGCCCGGTCCGATTATGTTGATCTGTGGCACTGCATCTTCGACCAATTGCCGACGCTTGCTGATACGTTAGTATTACGTGATTTTCATGTCGATAACTTGATTAAACTCGATTCGGGAGATTGCGGGTTACTGGATTTTCAGGATGCAGTTATCGGTTCGCCAGCTTATGACTTAGTCTCCTTACTTGAAGATGCCAGGCGTGATATTCCCGAGGCCTTACAGACTGAAATGTTAAATCATTATTTAGCAGCCATGAATTTTGAAAAAGAAACCTTTATGCGCTGGTACCGAGTATTAGGTGCACAACGACACTGCAAGGTTTTGGGCATTTTTACCCGGCTTTCGATTCGGGATGGTAAACATCATTATTTGCAGCACCTGCCACGTGTTGAAAAATTGTTAATCAATCACCTGAGCCAAGCGGATTTGAAGCCTCTTAAAAACTGGCTGGAGAAGGTCAAAATACTCCAGGGATAAGAAAAAGAACTTTTGCAGGTATTAAATTCGGGTTAAGATAAAAAAAGCCGGCCCTAGAAGGCCGGCTAAACGTTCACACAGAGGAGGAGTCTTGCAGTCTTCTCCTCTTTTGCTAGAGGGCCGACAGATAGCCTGTCGGCCGTAGCATTCACACAGAGGAGGAGAGTCTTTCTCTATAAAACAATGTAAGTGTTTTATGTATTAACTTGATAAGGATATTAATGCTCGAGCCTATTGATTTCCAACGAAATATTCTCATACAATACATGAGCAATTACTCATGTATGAATTTTTTATAAACATGACAAGATACCCTCCCATTTCAGCACTTAGAGCTTTTGAAGCGGCGGCCAGACACTTGAACTATACCCGTGCCGCTGAAGAGTTGCATGTGACTCAAAGTGCGATCAGCCACCAGATCAAACATATCGAGGATCTGTGGGGATTTAAGTTATTTGAGCGTCAGGGCCGTGGGATTCAGCTTACTGAGCAGGCCCAAAAAGTCAGTCCGGTCATCAGCGAGTTTTTCTCCACATTAACCAAAACCCTGGCCGATATGGAGGCATCAGCTGCTGATGAAGGCTATTTACGGGTTGCATTAAGCCAGTCTTTTGCACTTAAGTGGATGGTTCCCCGGCTAGGCGATTTCAGTCAACAATACCCGGATATCGATGTCACTATCATAACCATGCCGGTGGCCAATGAATTGGAATTCAACGATGCAGATATTGCTGTATTTTATAGCGATGGCCAGCACCCGGATTACAATGTCATTCCATTGCTACATGGCTATTCGTTTCCTGTTTGCAGTCCGGAGTTCTTTGAAACTGAAATTACGCAGGTAAAGAAACCGGAGGATTTACTAAAACTACCCATTCTAAGGCGTTTGAATATCGACGCCGCGCCGCGTTGGAGAGACTGGTTTGCAGCAGCCGGTGTCACCGACTATACACTCCCTAAAGGTTTGCATTTCCCTAATTCAAGTATGGCCTTACAAGCTGCCATCGACGGCCAGGGAATTGCTCTGGCACGCAGTTCCCATGTTGCTGATGATCTGAAAGCCGGCCGCCTGATTAAATTGCTCGATATTTATGTTCAAAGTGATAGTAGTTATAACTTGATTGTACCGGAGGATAAAATCGACCAGGCTGCTGTGCTGGATTTTATCGCCTGGATTAAAGACGAAGCCATGGCCTCACAGGAGCTGTTTGATCAGCAGGCTAAGGCCAAGGGTAAATCTAAGTAGTTTGTTTAACCCCCTCTAACTCCCCCTGTAAGGGGGAGAACTAATTCCTCCCCTCTCAGGGGAGGCTAGGAGGGGTAGAATGATAAGCCCCTAAGTTCGAAATGCACAACGCCCTATTCCAATTTTCGGATAATATTTAAATGGTGATCGACACCACTAAACTGGGTTAATTCGCGTAATCCGGTTGGACTGGTGACATTGATTTCAATAAGCTTGCCGCCGATCACATCAATGCCGCAGAAAAATATGCCTTTGTTGATGAAATTATTCTTTAAGGCTCTGCAAATCTCTAAATCGTGCTGGTCAAGTTCACAAGCATGTGCGGTGCCACCGGCATCAAGGTTATTTAATTCTTGGTCATGTGCATGAACCCTGAGTATTCCCCCGATTGGTTCACCTTCTACTAACAGAATTCGTTTGTCACCTTGCGACGCAGCAGGCAGATATTCCTGGGCGACAACCCAGTGGGTTTGATTCTGGGTAGCCTCACTGACTTGTTGCTGCCAATCTGCTTGAGAATTATCTACAAATATAATGCCCTCTCCACCGTGCCCATCAACGGGTTTAATAGTGAGTCGTTCAAATTTAGCTAACATAGCTCCGATTTCTGTAACAGAATTGCTAATCAGCGTTTGCGGAGTAAATTCAGGATAAAACAATGCCGCGAGCTTTTCATTCCAGTCACGCAGAGTCTGGGGCCTATTGATGATTTTGACTTTTGCAGGTAAATATTCGAGCAACAGTGTCAAGTAAAAATAACGCCGATCAAACGGTGGATCAGTACGAATAAAAATTGCATCAACATCAGCCAGATTGATTTTCTGCTTATGACTTTGAGTAAAAGGTTGTTCGTGATTCTCGTGTACGTCCACAGTAGTCACTGTGGCCATCACCTGATCGTGCTGAATAAATACATTATTTTGATCAAGATGATGAACAACATGTCCTCGCTGATGAGCCGCCAGCATTAAAAAATAGGAAGTATCTTTATGCGCTTTAACCCCATCAAGCGGGTCCATAATAAATACGAATTTCATAAGTAAAATCTACCAATCCGAAAAGATTCGGTATTTTGGCACAGAGTTCAGATTGCGTCAGCTAAACTGTTTATGCGCTGCGACGTCGCCTTCTATTTGTTCTGGCTGATGTGTTTTCTGAAGCTGCTGCTTGCCCGTGGTAGCAGGACTTTGCACCGGCACTCACTTCGCCTAGTTTTTCCTCAATGTGTGCCAATGTAGGTACTTGTGAATCAGAATCAGCATCCAGTGCAGCGCGCATACTGGCGATATGTGCTGGTGTAGTCCCGCAGCATCCGCCAATAATCTTGGCTCCGGCATTACGAACCATCACCGCGTAATCTGCCATTAACTCAGGAGTACCGTTGTAAGTGACCTTGCCGTCAATAAACTCGGGAATGCCACAATTTGCCTTGGCAATCAGCGGAGCATTTGGTTGTTCCTGGCTGCAAGAAATAACACTGGCCACAACTTCAGAAGCACCTACCCCGCAATTAGTACCGAAAGCAGCTAAGTTATGCTGATTACAGATCTTAACTAAATCCCTGGGTGAAATGCCCATCATGGTGTTGCCATTGGTATCCAGGCTTAATGTTGCAGCGACAGGATAACCTGTTTTAGCGGCGCCGCGAATCGCTGCTTCTAACTCATCCTGAGCCGACATTGTTTCTATCCACAGCACGTCTGCACCGCCCTCTACTAATGCTTGAGCCTGTTCAAAAAAAGCTTGTTCGCAATCTTCGATTGTCAGTTCACCTAAAGGTTGAATCAGCTCTCCGGTAGGCCCCATTGAACCGGCAACAATCACTTTTCTTGTTGTTTTATCGGCTTGTTCCCTGGCAATACTCGCTGCTGCCGTATTTAGTTCTGCAACTCTATGCTCAGCGTTATGTAATTTAAGTCGGTACCGGTTGGCACCAAAGCTATTTGTTAGAACGATGTCAGAACCAGCGTCGATAAATGACTGATAAAGACTGCGGATTTTTTCCGGCTGATCCTGGTTCCATAGCTCAGGCGCATCGCCTGATATCAAGCCCATTTCAAATAAATTCGTGCCAGTGGCTCCATCGGCTAGCAGACAGCCTTTTTCAGCGATTTGTTGTTGCAGAATATTCATGTACATAACAATATAAAGATTTCTTTATATTTTACATGTAAATTTTGCTAATGCTAGTAAATTTACTCACTAGCAAGGCGGCTTAAAACTCTGGGTTTAAACGTGTGTTTACGGCGATCATTAATCCCTGCTTGTTGCTGAGCTCGGAATTCCTGCTTAAGTAATATAAACGCCTCAGTTTGATTGGTTGGACCTAACCATTCCCTGACTTTATCCAAATTAGCCGGTTGTTCATAAAGCAAGTCAAGCAGTTCAGAAATAATTGGCTTTGGGTCGGGATTATTCAGCTCGATTTGAATCTGGTCGTAAAACCGCTTTAAATAGATTAACAAGGCTTGTGTCGGAGTGATAATAATATGGGAATTAGATCGGTTAATTAATTTTTCAGCTTGACTGGCCGGATCATCACCCAAGGTAAAATTAGGCTTGGGAAATTCAAAAACTATTGATTTATCTGAATTACAGATAACTCGGCCGGATGTCTGTTTAAATCCTTGTTTAGCTAGTAGTTTAACCAACTTATCACGCTGGCTCGGCATAACAATGTCATAATCATAATTCTCATAATAGTCAGTTGTGTAAACTGAGACCGCATTCAATTTGGCCAATGGGAAAATGCTAAGTCCTCTATGGTTTAACTGAGCTATAAGTTGCTTGAATTCTTCAGTCATGACTATTTAATAAGTTTTTTGGCTAGTCTAATACCCGGCTGTTCAATTAAACGATATGAGACAGCTGATATTAAAGTACTGGTTAGTACAACTAAAATAAAAGCAATAATCAAGGCCAGATCTTTGTTTAAAGTTTGGAAATATTGGCTTAGCAATGTTTTAAAAATAAAAATTACTCCGAAGTGGGTCAAGTAAAGGCTATAACTTAACTTACCGATTGTATTGATGATCGGGTTGACAAGCAGCTTCATAGGGTAAAATTTAAGCCCTGTCAGCAGCACAACAAAACCTATTGAGAACATAAAAAATTCCGGGATTTTTGGGGGCACCCAATACAAAAACATAATTAATATTAAAATCCCAATCAAGGTTATGATTATCCCTTTCGTTTTTGAGGGCTGACTAAAAAAATCATATTTAAATAAATAAAAAGTTACAAAGCCCAGTGCAAACACGCATAGCTGTGCAGTCGGTATATAGGTGTAAGCAAAGTTTTTTATAACGTATGAAAACCGCTCTGGCACTTCATCAAGATAGTATTGATAGGCTAATTCACTAATCGCCATCCCAACTAATAGTGAAATAAGTAAAAAAATTAACGCGCGTGTCAGTGTTGTCAGCCATAAGCATAACAGCGGGAACAATAGGTAGAATGTCATTTCAACCGACATGGACCAACCGCCGGGAACAATCGCATTAACTGATTTCGGGTGCCAACCATGTGTGAAACTCAGTGATGTTAATACATGCCAGAACTGGATACCTTCCGGCATCCAGTACCTCGGTACAAATTGCCACATCGGCCCATAAGTTAACATTGCAACGTAGAATAACGGTGCCACACGAAAAAACCGCCTGATAAAGTAATCTCTCCAGCTAACATGGCCCGCCAAACGGTGTCTTTGGATAGACAGTAATAGTGTAAACGCACTGATCAGATAGAATAATTGAACACCATAAGCACCTTTAGAGGCCAAATGAGTTAAAAAATTGTTATCAGCACCCATCCAGATCCAGACATGAACCAGCAAGACGCCCAAAATAGCCCAGCCACGTAAGGCATCAATGTAATCATATCTTTGATCTGTTGACATGGATTGGGACGATAGCAGAAGCGGTTAATTCAAGCTATACTTCGCTGCCTATTTATGCGCTGCAGTGAAGCGAATGACGACCCAGGACGACAAACCTAAAAACTTTATCCGCCAGATAATTGACCGGGATATTGCCGAAAATCAAATCCAAGGCAAGGTCATTACTCGTTTTCCACCTGAACCGAATGGTTATTTGCATATTGGCCATGCCAAGTCGATATGTCTGAATTTTGGTATAGCCCAGGATTATGACGGCCTGTGTTCGCTGCGATTTGATGATACCAATCCAGTTAAGGAGGACGTTGAATATATTGAATCAATCAAACAGGATGTACGCTGGCTGGGTTATGACTGGGGTGAGCGGCTCTATCATGCCTCTGACTATTTCGACCAACTTTATCAGTATGCACTTGAGCTTATCGACAAAGGGTTGGCCTATGTTGACAGCCAGTCAGCTGATGAAATTAGAGAGAATCGGGGAACATTGACACGACCGGGGGAAAACAGCCCTTATCGAGATCGCACCATTAGTGAGAATAAAGAGTTATTCGAACGTATGAAAAACAAAGAATTTGCCGAGGGTGAACATGTTTTGCGTGCCAAAATTGATATGGGTTCGGCAAATATTAATATGCGTGATCCCGTGCTTTACCGAATCGTTCATGCCGACCACCCCATGACGGCTGACAGATGGTGTATTTATCCACTTTATGATTTCACCCATGGGCAATCAGATGCAATTGAAGGTGTTACTCACTCATTGTGTTCATTGGAATTTGAAGATCACCGTCCGCTTTACGACTGGTTTATCGAAAATTTGTCGGTTCCCTCACAGCCAAAACAGTACGAGTTTTCACGTTTAAATCTTGAATATACCGTCATGAGCAAACGCAAGCTAACTCAGTTAGTCAGCGCCGGTTTGGTTGCAAGCTGGGATGATCCGCGCATGCCGACTATTAGTGGCCTGCGCCGACGCGGATATACACCGGAATCCATCAGGGATTTTTGTGAACGTATTGGTGTTACCCGCAGTAGTAATACTATTGAGATGAGTTTGCTGGAAAATGCAATACGCCAATATCTCGAGCATAAGGCTCCAAGAGCATTAGCTGTGCTAAAGCCGCTGAAGCTTATTATTGAAAATTACCCGGAACAACAAACAGAAGAGTTTGAAGTGCCTAATCACCCTAATGATCCTTCTTTTGGCACTAGAAAAATACCCTTCAGTCGGGAGATCTATATTGAACGTGATGATTTCATGGAGGACCCGCCAAGGAAATTTTTTCGCTTAGGACCTGGCCGGGAAGTCCGGCTCAAATACGCTTACTATGTTACCTGCAACAATGTAGTTAAAGATGCTAATGGTGAAATTATCGAGTTACATTGCAGCTATGATCCGGAATCTAGAGGTGGCGGCACGGCTGACAGGCGAAAAGTTAAAGGCACGTTACATTGGCTGAGCGCAAAACATGCGTTGGACGCAGAAGTTAGAATTTATGATAGGCTGTTCACCGTAGCTAATCCGGATGCTGATAAAGATAAATCATTTATTGAGTTTATTAATTCGGAATCGTTGATTATTGAACATAATGCCAAAGTCGAATCATCACTGGCAACACCTGCGCAAGAAGTACGTTATCAATTTGAGCGTTTGGGTTATTTTTACCCGGATTATGAAGACCATAATCCTGATAAACCTGTCTATAACAAAGTAGTAGGCTTGCGTGATACCTGGGACAAAAAACATTAAAACTAACTAGATTAAATAACATGGAATTTTTAACTGAATACGGTTTATTTCTTGCTAAAACTGCAACATTCGTTATTGCTTTATTAATTATCATTGGTGCTATAGGCGGGCTGGTAATGCGGCAAAAACTAGCTCATGAGGATAAAATTGAAGTCAAAAAATTAAATATTCATTACCAAAACATGGCTTTGTCGCTTAAGTCAGCACTGTTGAGTAAACATGACTTCAAACAAGAGCAGAAAGCACAAAAGAAAAAACAAAAACAGGACAAAAAGGCTGCCAAATCCAAAGACACTAAAAAACACATTTACGTGTTGAATTTTGATGGAGACATCAAGGCCAGCTCCGTAGATGATCTACGCGAGGAAATTTCGGCAATCTTAACCACTGCCACAGCAAGTGATGAAGTGGTCGTAAAACTTGAAAGCGGTGGCGGTATGGTTCACGGCTATGGTCTGGCGGCTTCACAGCTAAAACGCATTCGAGACAAAGATATACCGTTAACGGTTTGTGTCGACAAAATAGCGGCCAGTGGCGGTTATATGATGGCGTGTGTCGGCAATAAAATTGTCAGTGCACCTTTTGCGATCATTGGTTCAATTGGTGTATTGGCACAAATTCCTAATTTCAGCAAAGTACTTAAAGATAAGAATATTGATTTCGAGCAGTTTAAAGCCGGACAGTATAAGCGCACGGTAACCTTTTTCGGCGAGACTACCGATGAAGATCGCCAAAAAATGCAATCAGAAATTGAGCAAACCCATTTTCTATTCAAGGATTTTGTCAAACAACAGCGTCCAAGCCTGGATATTGAAAAAGTTGCTACCGGCGAGCACTGGTTTGGAACCGAAGCGCTGGAGCTGGGGTTAGTGGATAAAATACAAACCAGTGATGATTACCTTATGGATCAGGCGCAGCAGGCTGATATCCTGGAGGTCAGTTTTCAGGCCAAGAAAAAACTTAAAGATAAAATACCTCTTTTGGCGGCTATTCTGAATCAAACGGATCGTTCCAACTCTAATGAAACTTACTTACATTTACGTTAGTCATGATTTATTCACTTGATGACGTAAAAGTTAGCTGCGCTGATGAATGCTTTATTGCGCCCAATGCGGCCGTGATCGGTGATGTTAATTTAGCGCAGGATACCAGCGTCTGGTTTAGCGCTGTAATACGTGGCGACACCGATACCTTAACAATCGGAGCCCGCAGTAATATCCAGGATAATTCTGTCATTCATACTGATGCAGGCATTGCGGTAACTATTGGCGCAGGTGTCACTATCGGCCATGGTTGTATTGTTCATGGCTGTAATATTGGTGATAACACCCTGATTGGCATGGGCTGCACTATTCTCAATAAGGCCAGGATTGGTGCCAACTGCATCATTGGCGCCCATGCGCTAATCACGCAAGGCATGGAAATTCCAGATAACTCATTAGTGATGGGCGTACCGGGGAAAATTGTCCGTACACTTAAACCGGAAGAAATAGAACGTAATCGCATTAATGCTCAAATATACGTGGATAGAGGTAAGCAATACTTACGGCAACTAAGACCGCAGCTCGATTAATTACGGTTACAATGAATTCAACAGCTTGCGTTCTATTTGATACCCCTCAACAAGCCCGGCATTGGCTGCAACAGCAGCATCATAATAATCGTTCAATTGGATTCGTGCCGACAATGGGCGCGCTGCATGACGGTCACTTAAGCCTGGTTAAACAGGCCAGAAAAGATAATGAAATTGTTTGTGTGAGTATTTTTGTTAATCCGCTTCAATTCAATAATCCGGATGACTTAGATAAATATCCCCGGGATTTTGATCTGGATGTAAAGATGTTAGAAACTGTCGGCTGTGACATGGTGTTCACCGGTACATTGGAAACTTTTTTCCCGGAAATTCATGACTTATCTAAAATTCCTCTAGAGGACCCCGGAGCGTTCGCTCAAGGTTTGGAAGGCGAATTCAGGCCCGGACATTTTGACGGGGTAAAAACAATCGTCAAACGATTATTTGAGACCGTAGGTAATTGTAAAGCCTATTTTGGTACTAAAGATTTTCAGCAGACCCTGGTTATTAAATCATTGGCGCAAGAAATGGGATATCCTGAAATTATTGTTTGCCCAACTCAGCGTGAAGTAAACGGGTTGGCCATGTCATCACGAAATCAACTGCTGACAGCTGAGCAAAAACAGATTGCAGGGAAAATATTCCAGGCTCTGACCAAGGCCAGGGCTGCCTGGCAACAAGGCCAGCGTGATGCGAGCAGATTAAAGCATTTAATGTTGGAGGAATTAGACCACCCTGCTGTGGATGTTGAATATGTCGAATTAAGAGATCCTCAAGCCTGGCATAGCCAATCTCAGGCAAGCTTATTGAAAAACCCGCCCCAGGCCTTAATTGCGGCAAGCATTGGTGGGGTACGCTTAATTGATAATGCATTTCTAGGTGAAGAATTTTCCTAGCTAATAGCCGATTCATTCTTGAAAATTTAGCATTTGACCATATCTATGTGCTGGTAGACAGCGACATGAATGTTCACAATCTTTGTACTCACACAACAAAATTCAGTATAAAATCCTATCTCTGTAAGTAAAAGCGCCGCCATGACACAGCATAAAGAAATTAGAAAAGCCGCCTTCCCCAAAGTAATGGCAAAATTTATTGGCCTTTTTTTATTACTAGGCACGGCAGGATTAACGAGTTTGCAGGCTTTATTTTAAGTCCATACAAATGCGAAAAAACAAAACATATCCCAGACCTTATAGTCGTAATCACAAAACAGCGGCAAGACGTCCTTTGACTGGAGGGTTTCTGCTTTATTTATTTGCAGCAATATTGCTCATTGCCCTGATCAAGACTCTGAATTCAGATCAGATTGTGAACTTTTTGGCGGGATTAATCAGCTTTCTAACAATGTTGGGCGGGGCCTGGTGTGTCAGAAAAGGACTGTTTTATGAAGCCGAAGCAGCAGTACGTAAATGGAATCGGTCAACCCGCGTCCCCTGGAAAGTTACCGGAGCTGTTCTGGTAGGTGTTTCTACAGCAATCGCCTCATCATTTATGGTTGGTCAGCCGATAATTATCGCTGTTGGTACCGGTGTTGGAGCACTGGTCGGTTGCCTGTTGTCATATGGCTTGGACCCTCAATATTCTAATCCTGATGCTGTCAGTACCCTGGGTGTTACAACCGATGAGGTGATTGAAGCACTTGAAGAAGCCGAAGCAAAAATCGTCAGCATTGAAAATGCGACCAAATCTATCCGTGAATTTGAACTAAAAGACAGGCTGAACCGGATTGCCGGTAAAGCTCGTGAAATACTTGACGTGATCGAACAGGACCCTAGAGATTTGCGGCGGGCCCGAAAGTTCATGAAGGTTTATCTTGAGGGCGCCGAAAAAGTCACTCAAGGTTATGTAAAAATGCATCCCGGTGCACAAGATGCAAAACTTGAAGATAATTTCCGCAATGTTCTGAAAACAATTGAAGACGTGTTTACGGAACAACATAAAAAGTTAATGGAAAACGACGTGCTGGACCTTGATATACAAATAGAAGTATTACAAGCGCAACTTAAGCACGAAGGTGTAATTTAACCCGGCAATGTGTAATAAGATTTGTCATGGCATTGCGAGTTAAGCGTAACTGAATAAACATTTATACGGAGAACATAAATGGCAACTACAACAGAAACTGTAACTGGCATCGATCCATTATTGGAAGAATTAACCAGTAAAACACTTCCCGAGGTCAAGCAGGAACTTGCGCCTATATCTGATATGCCGCCAGATAGAGTTGCTGCTGTTGAAACATTGATTGATGAAATTGACATGAGTGATAGTAATTCCATCATCTTTTTTGGTACCAAGGCGCAACAAAAACTGACCACCATATCCGACAACATGTTGGAAGGTGTGCGTAACAAAGATATCGGCCCGGCTTCGGCATCATTAAATGAAATGGTTGCCACTTTAAGAGGTTTTGATATCGACAAGCTTGATCCGAATAATCAAGGGTTTTTTGCTCGTATTTTCGCCAAAATCTTTGGCGGTACCAAACCAGTAGTCAAATTTATCCAGCGCTATGAGGATGTTCGCAAACAAATCGATACTGTTTCCGATAAGCTGGAAGGTCATAAAACCACATTGCTCAAGGATGTTGCCTCACTGGACCGTCTTTACGAAGCTAATCTGGATTATTTCCATGAACTTGAAGATTACATATTGGCAGGCGAGAAAAAATTGGAGCTGCTCGACAGCGAAGTTATTCCTGCCCTGGCTCAAGAAGCCAAAGACACGAATGACATGATTAAGGCACAGGAACTGCGTGATTTAAGAACCGCACGTGACGATCTGGAACGCCGTGTTCATGATTTGCGCTTGACGCGGCAAGTTACTATGCAAAGTTTACCCAGTATCAGATTGGTACAGGAAAATGATAAAGGCCTAGTTCGAAAAATTCAGTCAACCATGGCCAACACCATTCCACTATGGCGTCAACAATTAGCTCAGGCTGTAACTATATATCGTTCAGGTGAAGCGGCTAAAACAGTTAAAGCTGCAACGGATTTAACCAATGAGTTACTCGAGTCTAATGCAGAAAATCTGCAGGAAGCTAATCGTGAAGTACGTGAGCAAATCGAACGGGGTGTGTTTGATATTGATGTTGTCAAACGAGCCAACCAAAAACTTATCGATACCATTGAGGAAAGCCTGAAGATTGCAGATGAAGGCAAGCGCATGCGTGCTTCTGCCCTGACTCAGCTTCAAGAAGCGGAAACAGCACTTAAAGAAAAACTGGCAGCAGCTCATTCACGTGCATCAGGTGCCGAACCGCAAGCAGGAGCATAATTATGGGACTTTGGGAACGCTTCACCAGTGAGTTAATTGATGTCATCGAATGGCTGGATGATAGTGGCGATACAATGGTTTATCGCTATGAACGCGAAGACAATGCAATAAAATACGGTGCCATGCTGACAGTGCGTGAGTCTCAGGTTGCAGTGTTCATCAATGAAGGCCAAATCGCTGATGTTTTTCCGCCGGGTCTTTATCAGCTGGAAACGAATAACCTCCCTGTTTTAACAACCCTGCAATCCTGGCCGGCTGGATTCAATAGTCCGTTTAAAGCTGAAGTCTATTTTGTCAGTACCAAGCAGTTTACTGATCAAAAATGGGGAACTAAAAATCCGGTTATGTTACGCGACCCGGAATTCACGGCGGTGAGATTGCGTGCTTTTGGCACCTACTCGATGCGAATTTCAGACCCGGTGAGGTTTTTACAGGAGATAGCCGGTACTGATGGTTATTTCACTACAGCAGAAATAACTGATCAATTACGCAACATGATTGTTTCGCGTTTCTCCTCTGCCCTGGGTGAAAGCAATATTCCGATTCTTGATCTGGCTGCCAATTATGATGACTTGGGCGAATACATAACAGCAGTGATCAGCCCTGAGTTTAAAGAATATGGTTTAGGCTTAACCAAACTGCTGGTTGAAAATATTTCTCTGCCTGAAGAAGTTGAAAAGGCATTGGATAAGAAAACCAGTATGGGAATAGTTGGTGACTTAGGCAAGTACGTACAATTTGAAAGTGGTCAGGCAACAGCAATTGCCGCCGCCAATCCAGGTGGAGCCGGTGCCAGTGGTATTGGCCTCGGATTAGGCATTGCGGTTGCAAATCGCCTGGGTCAAACCTTGACCATGGAACCGGCCGCTGCATACCCTAGAGGGTATCGTACGGTTATCCCCTCTTCTGCAAGGCAAGAACCGCCGCCGCTGCCCAGCGCGACGGAATTCTATATGGCTAATGATGGGCAAAGACAGGGACCATTTACGCTGGAGCAGCTTAGGACAAAAGCCGATGACGGCAGCTTGACACTGTCGACTTTAATTTGGACTCCGGGAATGGCTAATTGGGCAGCGGCTTCACAAATCGGTGCACTTTCAGTGTTACTGGCTCAAACCCCCCCGCCCTTACCTGAGAATGCCTGATCTAAACTAATAGACCTGGGCAGCAATGACTGGGAGCGAGAACGCCAGCTGATGGCAGAAGAAAGACATTCTTTTCCCTGCCAGCAATGTGGTGCCCAGCTAAGTTATCAGCCGGGCACCCAACACATGGTTTGTGGGCATTGCGGGCATCAACATCAAATCTCTATCGACAATCGCGGCATTGATGAGGTCGATTTCTACAGCGCTCTTGACCAGATTCAAGATACGCAAACTCAAATCGTCAGCCTGGCCGTTAAATGCCACAATTGTGCGGCAGAGTTTGAATTTGATAAAAACATCCATGCTGATGAATGCCCGTATTGCGGTACAAAAATAGTTAATGATTCCCATGAGTACAGGCATATTAAGCCATGGGGAGTTTTACCCTTTAAGATAACTGCGGATGAGGCAACAACTGCTTACAAGAAATGGCTAAAGCGACTTTGGTTTGCACCGAGTAAATTAAAAAAATATGCACGTAAGAATCAGAAACTCAATGGCATGTACATTCCTTACTGGACCTATGATTGTGCCACCAGAACACGCTATGTCGGCGAACGGGGCACCTTTTATCAAGTTCCACAACGTGTGCGTGTGCGGGTAAACGGACGCTGGACCACGCAAACCAGAATGGTGACTAAAATCCGCTGGCAAAAGGTTTCCGGGCGGGTTGGCCGGCATTTTGATGACATACTGATATTTGCCAGCAATTCATTACCCCGTAATATGGCCAGAGAGCTTGCGCCCTGGGACCTGCAACACGCAGTGCCTTATCAAGAAGAATTTTTAAGCGGGTTTCGTAGTGAAATGTATCAGACCGACCTGCAGCAGGGGTTTGATATCGCCCGGCAACGCATGCATCCGGTCATCAAGTCGGACATCAGTGCCGATATTGGCGGTGATCAGCAACGTATACACAATGCAGAAACTGAATACGGCAATATTCAGTTCAAGCATCTTTTATTGCCCTTCTGGGTAGCCGGATTTCGGTTTGGAAAAAAATCCTACCAATTTATTGTCAATGCCAGAACTGGAGAAGTTCAGGGTGAACGACCCTACAGCAAATGGAAGATATTCTTTACTGCACTGCTTTTTTTAATCTTAGTGGTATTATTGCTTGGGTTCTTTGGACTTAGCCAAATTCATAATGCGCCTTTAGACACGCCTATTTTTGAAGATTTAATTTATATTTTGCCTGATTTCCAATAAGTGTTACATTTTCTAAGATGGACAGTTATTTAACTGCCCATCTTCGCTAAGTAATTTGCTTATAAACTACAGTAGAATTATCTGATTTTTTCTTACTTTAGTACCGGCAAACACAAGGCGGTAATAATTCTCCGTTAGTTTCAAGAATAATTGTATTGCCTGCGTCTACACCAATCCAATTCCAGCGATAGATGCCTTCAGGTACTGCTCCACCGGCTGCTGTATAGGAAAAGGTTTCTTCATCTGGTGCATCGCCAGACGGGTCATTATTACTAAGTAATAAATTACCTGAGGGATCGAATATAGTGTATCGAATATTCGGAGATATTAATCTCGCCTCCTTTGGAATACTTGCTGTTCCGCTAAAATCATCTGCGGGGTCTCCTGGTATAATAGTATTTGTATTATCAGGAGAAGAATTGTCAGTTTTATGATCTGCATCAATATCAGTGAATAATAATGGTGCATTAAATCCACTACCTACACGAACAGGGAAAGACCAACTACCGTCATATGGATAACCTGAAGTGGTTGGATCTGGGTCATTAAACTGATTTATCGGAGAAGCTACTACAGATATTTTGTCTAGGATAGAAAGCTCGGGCAAACTATCACCATCACTTCTAACTCGAACTTTCAAACCATTCAAAAAGATATCATTTTCTGTGTCTCCAGTGTAGCTTAGCACTAACCGATAATAGTAAAATTCATCTCCTGGATTGACGGCTACTCCATGAGAAGCTGTTTGACCCACTAAAAACGTCGACCATTCATTATTCACGAAATCAGCATCTGTTTTGACTTGAATTGTGTTTGTAGTGTTTCCGGTTTGATTCTGGTCTTCATATAGAGTATAAGAGTAAGCCGCTGCATTGAAATGAGAATCATATCGAGAATCAGGATCAAATCCTGGCAACCCAATACCGCTTGCATCTCCATCAAAAAATTCAAGATCAAAACTCGTAGCGCTAATAGGGATACCTATTTTGATAACGATATCATTATATTCTGTGTTTGTTTGTGTTCCTGACATCGAAATAAAACGTTCATCTGTTTTGTCTGGAGATGGCCAGCCCACCCAAATCGTATCACTATAAGCTGATAAGCAAAATGCTGAACTAGTTGTTGCTAAGACGCAACTAGCTATAAGTTTTTTAGTAGTATTTTTCATTTTTAATCAAATTAAATAAAATTAAGGAATGGTTATACTAGCATTTATATAGATAGATTTTTCCAGCATTATGGAAAATCTAATATTTTGACTAATTTTTTCTGTGCACTTTTAATTGAAAATTAGACGCTGCTAAATCAAATATCAATTGAATAGCCTGTCTTGAAATAGCTGCTTACAGTTAATCTCAAGAAATGAAAAAGAAAAATTCTTTTAAATCACTCTGCGTTTGTTTTAGGTTTAGTTCGTCAATATGTAGAATATTAGTATTTTGAATTAGCTTAATTTTTGAAGGTACGAATACTGATATTATTGTAAAGCCTTTAGCCGTCACTCCTTGTATACGGACACTGTAAACAGGCACATTAACCAGTTTTGCCAGCATAAAAGCGCCCTGTTTAAGCGGCTTATTATTATCTTTAACAACGATCCCTCCTTGTGGAAATACAACCAGTATTTCTCCCTTTTTTAAGGAGGAAATACTATGGTTAAGCGCTTTTTTCGGGTTTTTATCTCTTTTAACCGGAATGCAGCCTATTCGTTTGAACAACCATCTCAGCCACCAGCGATCATATTCTTCTTGTGCAATCATAAAACGTAGCGGTCGGGTTGATGCTGCAATCAATAGTAATGGATCCAGACCTGAAACATGATTTGAAACCAAAATGGCAGGCCCTTTGTCAGGTAACTTAAGCATGTCTGGCGGTAGGCGGTGATAGTTAAGACAAAACCAGCGATTTACACCGTCCAGGATGTTCAAACCTTTAGAGCCCCAATCGGTTTTATTGTGTTTTTTGCCTACATGGATTAAATAGAGTAGTACGACAACTACAATTATTGTTAGCGTTATCAACATAGTCTATAGGCTTTTAGAAATTGGAGCCTGCTTATGGAAATCCTGAATCAAATTCAGGATGACGGATAGAAAATAATATATCGTCATACTGGCGAATGCCAGTATCTTCTTAAAATGCTGTTGATATTGAAAATCCAGGGTGACGACATCCGCTTAAATTACTTCATGGGTTTCAAAAATTTCGGGCAATTGTTTAATTGCAATTTTACCTAACGGGGTTCTGGGCAATTCATTAACAACGGCAAAGCGAGTAATCTGATTATGTCCGGATGCTGTCGAATTATATTCACGCAAAACTCTTTTGGCATTTTCAATTGCCACCTCTTTATCTTTTTCGTCCATGGCTATCACCGCAGCACTGACCGGTTCTCCCGTATCCAGTGCCAGGATTGCTGCGGGTTTCATTTCCACTTCTAATACACCCGCCTCTTTCACACCTGGAAAACGCTCCAGTCTAATTTCCAAGTCCTCCGGATAAACATTTTTACCGGCTTCGGTGACAATCAGGCGTTTGCTACGCCCGGTGAGAATGAGTTTGCCATTTTGATCCAGCCGTCCCAGGTCTCCGGTTTTAAACCATCCATCTTCAATTGCTTCTTTAGTCAGTGCTTCATCCGTATATCCCAGCATAACATTGGGACCTTTTATCCAAACTTCACCGACCCCATTCTCATCAGCTTCGTGAATCTTTATTTCTATATGTTCCAATGGTTTGCCCACTGATTCCAATACCGGGTCAAATTCATCTTGTACAGCGGCCACCGGTGATGTTTCTGTTAGGCCATAACCTTGTCGTAACGGTAGCCCTAAATCATGAAATGCTTTGGTGATTTCGGGATCAAGGCGAGAACCGCCGCTGATCCAGGCTTTGATATTGGTACCCAGTTGCTTTCTGATTGGTAAATTAAATCGCTTACGTAGGCTTAGCGGCATATTTTTCAACAGGCTGCGATAACACTTTAATGCTGCGCCGGCATCATTAAACTTTTTGTCCAGTCCCAAGATAATGTTTCGATAGAGCCTGGGTACGGCAATTAGCATGGTTATCTTTTCCTCAACCATCGCTGCTAAGATTTCATTCGCGGCTAATACTCTGGGCAAAACGATAGAACAGCCGTTTCTTAATGGGAACAGCATCCCACCGGTCAATTCCATCGCGTGTGAAAGTGGTAACAGTGACAGAAATTTGTCAGTTGAATTTAATGGCGGCGAAAATGCAACAGCCGCCCTGACATTAGAACAAATATTCCGATGAGATAATCTAACCATTTTAGCACTGCCGGTACTGCCGGAAGTATATACACGCACAGCTTCGTCATTTTCATCTACATCAGGTGAAATTTCTGCCTCAGCAGATATTTCTTCGGCATCAGGTTCACGTAACTGTATAGGTACTTCATTAGCAAAAGTGATGGGAGATTTGTAACTGAGGATTAACTTGGGTTTTACAACGTCCACTTGTTCATCTATTTCTTTGTGGCTGTTGCCGATGTGAATCGGACAAACAATCGCGCCGAGTTTCCAAATCGCCAGTGCGGTTGCCCCCCATTCCGGACCATTGGGGGCAATAATGCCGATCAAGTCACCTTTTGCAACGCCTGTCTCACGTAACTGTTTGGCAATTAACAATGCATTTTGATAAACCAGCTTATAGCTAAAATGCTCACGCGTTTTTTTATCTATACGCCGGGTCCAGGCCGTATTTCGGTTGGATTCATTGACGGTTCCACTCACTAAATCCCAGATATTTTCAGCCATGAATTCTTTTCCCTGTGTATGTTGTGCTCTTTAAGTTAGAAATTATAATCCTTCTCGATTATTCAGCAAACCGTATTAAACTTAAACCCTGGACAAACACAACCCACTATGATGCTTAAAAATTTACAGGCCAACATAAAACAGACAGTAAAAACAGCCCTTGCTGAAGACATAGGCAGTGGTGATTTGACCGCTGATTTAATTAAACAAGAGCAACAGGCAAACGCCAAAATTATCAGCCGTGAGTCTGCAATTTTGTGCGGTATACCCTGGGTTGAAGAGGTTTTTAAGCAGGTCGACAATTCTATCGACTTAGAATGGTTGCTTGCTGAAGGCGCACAAATTGAACCGAACCAGGTTATATGTAAAATCCAGGGTAATGCAAGAAATATCCTGACTGCTGAACGCTGTGCATTAAATTTTTTGCAAACATTATGTTCAACGGCAACCATCACCAAGCATTATGCTGAATTAATCGAAGATACGCCGTGCCGTATTCTGGATACCCGTAAAACCATTCCTGGTCTGCGCTTGGCACAAAAGTATGCCGTCACGGTGGGTGGCGGTAAAAATCATCGCCTAGGTTTATTTGACGCCGTTTTGATTAAAGAGAATCACATACGCTCGGCTGGGTCACTCCAGGCGGCTGTCGAAACTGCGTTCGCACGACACGGTGACTCAGTTAAAATTGAAGTCGAAGTTGAATCACTCGATGAACTGGAACAGGCCTTATCCATCGGTGCTAAACATATTATGCTGGACAATTTTACTATTGAACAATTGCAACAAGCAGTCAAACTTAACCAGTCACGTGCAGAGCTTGAGGCATCTGGCAATATAACCAAGCAAACGATTAGAGCAATAGCATTAACAGGTGTGGATTATGTTTCATCAGGTGCTTTAACCAAACATATACAAGCCGTTGACCTGTCTTTGTTATTTGAATTTAGTGACTGATCCAGATTAAAGATGCCATACGCCCGGTCTGGCCATCACGCCTGTATGAATAGAATCTTGCCGAATCCTTATAAGTGCAAACAGATTCAGGTAGCCATACTGACTGGATGCCCAAGTCTATCAATTGTTTTTTAGCCAACCCGTATAAATCTGCGTAAAAATGATCCGGATTGTTTGATACGACGAAAAATGATTCAACATTGTTATATCGCTCGATAAATACATCACGGACTTCAGCGCCGACTTCAAACGAGGGTTGACTAATGGATGGACCAATCGCAGCCATCAGTTGATTAGAAACAGGTTGCATAGCCTGCACTGCTTGCTCGAGAATGCCGTTCAATAGTCCTCGCCACCCGGCATGAAAAACACCGACACAACGGGCTTCGGTATCGCAAATAAAAACCGGCAAGCAATCAGCAGTAAGCACAGCACAAATCGTCCCAGGTTGCATGCTGTAACTGCCGTCGGCATCAACTGGCACATCGACCTGATCAGCCGCCACAATATTAGTGCTATGAGTTTGATTTAACCATTTTGGCTCGGCAGCAAGATTTAATTGCTGGGCTAATAATGATCGATTTTGCTTAACATGATCGGGATTATCATTGACGTGATCACCCAGATTCAAACCTGAATACATGCTCCGGCTCACCCCACCGATGCGAGTAGTCGTTAAAGCATGCACATTTGATCGGGCCGGCCAGTTAATTTTAAAAATATCGATCATGGAGTCTGTATTTCATGTTGTAAAGCTTCAATTAATGCTTGCATATCGGCGGGCAAGTCCTGTTTGAACGTCATAGTTTGCCTGGTTGTCGGATGGATAAAAGCTAGCTGTTGTGCATGAAGCGCTTGCCGTTTGAAATTGTTAAGTAAACGTATCAAGTTCTCGCTCGCGCCTTTAGGATAGTGTATACGCTGCCCATAAACAGGATCACCTAAAACCGCAAAGCCAAGGTGCTGCATATGCACTCTTATTTGGTGTGTGCGGCCGGTTTCAAGCTTTACTTTCAACAATGTGTGATTCGAATACTTCTCGACTATACGATAATGAGTTATAGCTTCTTTGCCGGCTGAATTGACCGTCATTTTCTTACGATCTGTACTGTGACGCTTGATAGCAGCATCAACTGTGCCGCCGCTAATCGGCAAACCGCAAACAACGGTCAAATATTGGCGTGAAACAGTGCGCAGTTGTAATTGTTCAATCAGATTTAACCGGCTTATTTCATTTCGCGCCACTACCATTAAACCTGAAGTATCTTTATCCAGTCTATGCACTATCCCGGCACGTGGTAGATCAAATAAAGCGGAATCAAAATAAAGCAGCCCATTCATTAATGTACCATTTGGGTTGCCGGCGCCGGGGTGCACAATCAAGCCTGCCGGTTTATTGATTACAATAACATCCTCATCTTGGTAAATGACGTTCAACTCTATAGCTTCGGCCAGGTTTTGATCATTGACTTGTTCAGGAAGCTGAATTTCAATGAACTCACCGCCGTGAACCTTTTGTTTTTGCGCAAGAATTTCATCATCAACGCTGACCAAGGCTGTTTTCAACCACTTCTGAATAGTGCTGCGCGAGTAATCAGGGAATAACAAGGATAAAGCCTTGTCCAGACGCAGGCCGTTGTAGTCGGATGGAATCTGCCCGGTAATTTTTTGACTGATAGACACGTGGTAGATGCGTAAACCCAAATGATTGGTTAAAATAATACCTAATCCATTATCCCATATTCAATTAAATAATGAATTTTTACCAACGCTTAGTTTCAACCGTATTAGTAATGTTAGTTGCAGCAGGATGCAACCTTAAAGATGTAAATGATTTATCCGGTATTCCGGCACCTGAGTTACTTGCTATTGCCAAAGAATCGATTGAGGATGCCGAATATGTAAAAGCCTTAAATCATTTGCGTGAAATAGAAGCCCGGTTCCCATATAGCGTGTATGCTCAGCAGGCCATGCTGGAGACGGCCTATTTGTACTATAAACGTGGCGATGAGGAACTAACTGTTGCTTCTGCTGACAGGTTTATATACACCTATCCTACTCATCAAAATGTTGATTACGCTTATTATTTAAAAGGACTGGCTAATTTTACCCGGCACAAGAACTTTATATCCCGCTGGACAGGTGCCCGTGATTTCAGTGATCGCGATCCGCAACCTGCACGTGACTCATTTGAAGCATTTAGTGAATTAGTTACGAGATTTCCAAGCAGTGTTTACAGCACTGATGCCAGAGAACGTATGGTCACTTTACTCAATACAATTGCCAAGCATGATACTAACATAGCCAAATTCTATCTGGAGCGAGGTGCATATGTTGCCGTGGTAAATCGCTGCAAATATGTTGTTGAACATTATCAGGATACACCGGCTGTAGAAGATGCGTTGGGAATGATGGTAATTGCTTATCGTGAAATGGGGTTGCCGGATTTGGCTGAAGATTCATGGCGTGTATTGAGAACAAATTTCCCCAACAGCCGATACTTGACCGAGTTACAGGGGTAGCTCGGTTACTCAGGTCTGGCGTCGGATTAACTCAGCGCTGGTAAATCGATACATTTATTGCTATTTATGATGAACAAATGGGTTGTGAGTGCATCACAAGTATTAGCGAGGTTTCACGCCAAGATTGGAATGCTTTGATTCGTGATCATTCACCATTTACCCGCCACGAATTTCTTGCAGCGCTGGAGCTGTCTAACTCTGTAAACCCTGATAATGGCTGGCTGCCTCACCATGTGCTATACATGGAAAGCAATGAATTACTTGCTGCCATGCCGTTTTATATTAAGGGTCATTCTTACGGGGAATATATTTTTGATTGGGCTTGGGCCGATGCCTATCATCGGCATGGTTATGATTATTATCCCAAAGGCGTATGCGCGATTCCATATACCCCGGCTTCAGCAACAAAAATACTGGTCAAAGCAGGAGTTCAGACTGACAAAGCCCAGGCTGCAATTATCAAACATGTTTTAAAAAAGGCTGATGAACTTGAGTTATCGTCAGTTCACTCATTGTTTTTGGCTCAGACTGAATTAACAGCATGGACTGCGCAGCAATTTACATCTCGTAGCAGTTATCAGTTTCACTGGAACAATGATAATTATTCAAGTTTTGACGATTATCTGGGCAAATTTACTTCAAGCAAGCGTAAAAAAATTCGCCAACAACGTAAATCACTAAAATCTGATGATATTGAATTTAAAGTGCTCAAGGGAGCGGAAATAAGCGAACAAAATTGGCGAGATTTTTACCGTTTTTATAAAAATACCATTAGGCTCCATGGTGCGATGGCCTATCTGAACCTGGATTTTTTTCTGAGTATCGGACGATCTATGCCTGATCAGATTATGCTGATAGCTGTTTACTTAAATCAAAGAAATATCGCTTCGGCATTGTTTTTTGAAAGCCACAGTACGTTATTTGGTCGCTATTGGGGGTGCGATATTGAAATCAATAATCTACATTTTGAGACATGCTACTATCAAGCGATAGATTATTGTATTAAAAATAGAATTCAGTATTTTGAGGCCGGTGCTCAGGGGGAACATAAACTATCACGTGGCTTGTTGCCGGTAAAAATACTATCAGCGCATTGGCTTAATCATCCGCAGTTTTACCAGGCCATCAAGGATCATATTGAAATCGAAGGTGATCATGTTGAGCACTACCTGCAGCAGTTACAGCAACATTCGCCCTTTAAAGATACCTCTTAAATGGACTCAGCGATTCGTTATCAATTTCCCGATCCGACAGAAGCAGACAAGGATGGCTTAGTAGCAGTTGGCGGTAATTTATCCATCGAATGCTTACTCAGTGCGTATAAGAATGGTATTTTCCCCTGGTTCAATCCGGGTGATCCAATATTGTGGTGGTCACCGGAACCACGTATGGTTATTTATCCAGAGCAACTTCATATTCCACGTAGTGTTAAAAAAGTAATCAAGCGGCATCAGTTTAAATTTACTTTCGACCATTGTTTTGAACAGGTCATTATTAATTGCTCAGCCCCGAGGAAAAACCAGGTCACAGAACACGGCACCTGGATCACTGATGACATGGTGGACGCATATATTCGCTTGCATCAGGCCGGCTTTGCACATTCGGTTGAATGCTGGCACAACGATGAGCTTTGTGGAGGTGTTTATGGTGTTGCACTGGGGTCAATATTTTTCGGTGAAAGCATGTTCAGCAAGGTTAGCGAATCCTCCAAACTTGCACTGATTACCTTGGTCAAACAACTCAACGTCTGGAATTATGACTTGCTGGACTGTCAATTGCCCAGTGACCTGGTTGAGCGATTGGGTGCCCGTAATGTTTGCAGGAAAAAATTTACTAAATTAGTTAAAGTATCTACCCAGCGAATAAACGCAGAAAATTGGTCGAACTATGATCCGATAAAATTAAAATGAAAGTTTCATTACATCTTTCAAGTCCCCATGATTGTGGCTATTTTAGAGATCGTCAGGCTTCAACTTTATTTCTGGACCCCAAAGAAAAAGTCAATCTGCCGACATATAGCCAACTATTAAATATCGGTTTTAGACGTAGCGGCAAACTTATATATCGCCCTCATTGTCAGAAATGTAACCAATGCATTCCTCTGCGAATTTCAACCACAAAATTTACACCGAACCGCTCTCATAAACGTATATTGAATAAGAACAAGGCCGTTCAGTATCAATTATTGAATTGTGGGTTCAGTGAAAAGCACTTCGAACTCTACAAGCGCTACTTGCAGGCACGGCATCCCGATGGCGGCATGGAAAAGCATACTAAACTTGATTATTTCGAATCCATGATAGCCACGGAAGTACGGACCATGATTATTGAATTCAGTTTGAACCGGCAACTGGTCGCCGTTTCTATAACGGATGTTCTCAATAATGGTTTGTCAGCGGTTTATACTTTTTTTGATCCACAACTATCGAAAAAATTAAGTCTTGGGGTGTTTGCTATTATCAAGCAAATAGAATTGGCCAAATCCATGAACAGAGGCTGGCTCTATCTTG
Organism: Arenicellales bacterium; assembly: GCA_028284225.1. GTDB lineage: Bacteria > Pseudomonadota > Gammaproteobacteria > Arenicellales > JAHEKD01 > JAHEKD01. The sequence continues at coordinate 87,973 of JANQSD010000013.1, read as the reverse complement.
GTTACTGGATTCATAACTCACAAAAAATGGCCTATAAATCAAGATTTAATGCGGCACAAATATTAAAAAATGGTAAATGGACGGATCTTTAATGCTTTGATTTTAGATAAAAATCAGGCACACTAGCGATCCCTGTAATAAACCTAGGACATATATGGCCAAAGAAGATTATATTGAAATGGAAGGCACCGTTATTGAAAACCTTCCTAACACCCAATTCAGGGTGGAACTTGAAAACGGACATGTTGTAACTGCGCATATTTCCGGGAAAATGCGCAAAAACTATATCCGTATTATGAAAGGTGACAAAGTTACCGTACAATTAACACCCTATGATTTATCCAAAGGCCGCATTTCATTCCGACAACGTTAATCCGCGTTTTTTATTCTTCTTTTTATTTGTTTTTTCTTCCCCTGGTTTTGCAGGAGATGTTGAAATAGTCGATGCCAAAGCTGACTGTGACAATAATGTGTGTCGTTTTGATGTGACTTTAAGTCATGCAGACACTGGTTGGGAGCATTATGCGGATGGCTGGCGAGTCATTACTGAAGACGGTCAAGAATTAGGCAATCGTGTATTAATGCACCCTCATGTCAATGAACAACCATTTACCCGCAGTTTATCCGGTGTAAAAATTCCTGCTACAGTCAAAACAGTGTGGATAGAAGCTCATGACTCTGTTCATGGCACCAGCAGCAATAAATATAAGCTGGATTTATCCTCCTCCTGAATATGACTGTCATATTCAAATTGAAACTATAAATTTCTGCTAAGCTCTGCTAGTCTTACGGCTCACACAAAAGGTACACAAGGTTATCGTACAAAATGGATTTACCCCTATTTGAGTTACCATGGTGGGCTTATCTGCTGATTACTATGGTTGTCACACACCTGACAATTATTAGCGTCACACTTTATCTGCATCGGCATCAAGCACACAGAGCGATTGAATTACATCCGCTTGCCAGTCATTTTTTCAGGTTCTGGCTGTGGCTAACAACAGGAATGGTTACCTGGGAGTGGGTCGCCATACACCGTAAACACCATGCCAAAGTTGAAACGGAAGATGACCCACATAGCCCGCAAATCCATGGGTTAAAGTATTTTTTCAAACTGTTACTACCACCGGCCCTTACAGGTGGAGTCAAATTGTACCGGGATGCCACTAATGAACCCAACGATCTGGATCAGTATCGCCATGGTACGCCTAACGACTGGATTGAACGCAATCTTTACACCCCTTTGTCTTTTATAGGCGTATTTATACTTTTAGCCATTAATTTGGCATTATTTGGTTTAATCGGTATTGCCATGTGGTTGGTTGAAATTTTCTGGATACCTTTTTGGGCGGCCGGAGTGATTAATGGTGTTGGTCATCATAGCGGCTATCGCAATTACGAGACCCCTGATGCAAGCCGCAATATTGTGCCCTGGGGGATAATTGTCGGTGGTGAGGAATTACATAATAACCATCATGCATACGCCAGCTCGGCAAAATTTTCCGCAAGGCCTTATGAATTTGATATTGGTTGGTTATATATACGCTTGTTGGCATTATTTGGGCTGGCCAAAGTCAAAAAAATAGCTCCAAAAATTCAGACAACTCCGCAAGTAAAGGACATTTGCGATCTTGACACGGTTAAAACTCTGTTAAATAACCGAATTCAAGTGATGTCCAATTTTACCCGTGAAGTGCTTCAAACAGTCTGTCGTGAAGAATCTTACAAAATCAAATCTGCCCAGCCACAGGAATTTAAACTCCTGAAAAAAGCGCATTTATTAATGCGCAAGGAATTTTCATCACTGGATGATTCTGCCCGCAATAAACTGCAGTCGATATTAAACCAAAATCATAATTTACAATTGGTTTATCAGATGAAAACCAAATTGCAGGAAATTTGCTCTGCCAGGCATGACAAAAGTCACCAATCGTCATTGGGGGCATTACAGGAATGGTGTAAGCACGCTGAAGAGTCTGGAATTGCTGCCTTGGAGGAATTTTCGCTTAGACTAAAGCGTTATTCAGTCATCCAGTAAACGAATTTGCGATAAATTAACTAAAAAAGGCTCCTTATGGAGCCTTTTTTATTCTGAACTCTAGCCTTGAATTATTTAATCTTGGCTTCTTTATAGACCACATGTTTGCGTACAACCGGGTCATATTTCTTGATTTGCATTTTTTCCGGCATATTACGCTTGTTTTTGGTCGTTGTATAATAATGACCTGTTCCTGCCGATGAGACTAATTTGATTTTATCGCGCATGATTATCTCCTTAAGTCTTAAACTTTTTCGCCACGGGCACGCAGTTCTTTAAGCACTACGTCAATGCCCTTTTTATCAATAATACGAAGACCGGCGTGCGAAACTCGCAGTTTCACCCAGCGTTGTTCATCTTCAACCCAAAAACGGCGATAATGCAGATTGGGCAAAAAGCTGCGACGCGTTTTATTATTCGCGTGCGAAACATTATTTCCACGTACTGTTCGCTTACCGGTTACCTGACATACTCTAGACATGATTTAATCCGTCAATTACGATTATTTATCCGGCCGTTAACGGCCTTTTCACAAAGGTTGGCATTTATACCAAAAAATGATTGAATTTGGTAGCCTAAAACGCTGAAAAATCTACAAATATCCTCTTTCTGCCAGTGAAACTGCACCCTGCTCCCCCATAATCAAATGATCTAATAATCGGATATTGAGCAACTCAAGTGATTTTTTGAGTCTTTCTGTTATTTCAACATCTGCAACACTGGGTTCGGCTACACCTGAAGGGTGATTATGGGCCACAATAATTGCGCTGGATTGTTTCTCCAGGGCTGTTCTCAGCACTTCACGAGGATAAACACTGACCTGGTCTATAGTACCGCGAAATAGCTCCTCACAACTGATTACCCGATTTTTGTTATCCAAAAATATACAGACAAAACATTCATAAGGCTTGTCATTAAGCCAGGATCTTAAATAGTCTTCACAATCCCTTGGCGATGTCAGGCCTTCTTGCCGCAAGAGTTTTTCTTTTTGTAATCGCTGACCTAATTCCAGGGCTGCATAAAGCTGTACGGCCTTAGACTCGCCAATGCCCTGATGCTGACAAAGCGAATCGACTGAAGAATTGAATATTGAACGCAGGCTGCCATGTGATTTTAGCAATAAGCGAGCTACATCAATGGCTGTTTTTCCCTTCGTCCCGACTCGCAATAAAATTGCGATAAGCTCTGCATCGCTCAGACTTCGTGGTCCAAACCTAAGTAGTTTCTCTCTCGGGCGCTCTTCCTTGGGCCATTTATTTAGTGTAATCATCTAACACCTCCATGTGTAACTACAGTAAACTTTACCCCCCATGAGTATACAATGCAACATAATTGTTGGGGTCACAGGCGGAATCGCTGCCTACAAGGCCCCTATTTTGATCCGTCGCCTTCGAGAGCAAGGTGCCGATGTCAGGGTGGTAATGACCAATGGAGCCAAGCATTTTATTACGCCATTAACCTTACAGGCGGTTAGCGGCCATCAAGTCCGCGATACACTACTCGATGCAGAAGCCGAATCAGGCATGGATCATATCGATCTGGCTCGTTGGGCTGACAAAGTTATTATTGCACCGGCCAGTGCCGATTTTATTGCTAAGCTGGCTCATGGGCTGGCAGATGACCTGCTAACTACACTTTGCCTGGCAACAACTGCACCCATATATATTGCTTCGGCCATGAATCATCAAATGTGGCAAAATCAAGCAACACAGGACAATCTTGCTGTAATCAGCAAACGCGGTATCAAGCTTCTAGGGCCGGATTCAGGCGATCAGGCATGTGGTGAAACAGGCCCCGGGAGGATGTTGGAACCAAGTGCCATTATCGAAGCCCTGGCTTCTCAGATTAAACCAATAACGAATACCGACTCCGCCCCCAACAAACCCAAAATTCTCATCACTGCCGGCCCAACCTGGGAGGCGCTCGACCCGGTCAGAGGTTTAACTAATCACAGCTCAGGTAAAATGGGCTACAGTATTGCTGCTGCATTTGCCAACAAGAAATTCCCAACAACACTGATCAGCGGTCCAACAGCTTTAGCCAAACCAGCAAATGTAGATTTTGTTTCAGTGCAATCTGCACAAGATATGTATCAAGCTGTTCATGCGCATATCGAACAGACTGATATTTTCATTAGTGTTGCTGCTGTTGCTGATTATCGGCCTGAGCTGGTTGCCGATCAAAAAATCAAGAAAAACAACGATGAATTGCATGTCAAATTAATACGTAATCCTGATATTTTGCAAAGTGTTACTCAATTAGCCCAGCCACCTTTTGCGGTTGGTTTTGCAGCAGAAACTAATGATGTTGCTGATTATGCCAAGCAAAAGCTTAAAAACAAAAACCTCGATATGATTATTGCTAATGAAGTGGGTCACGGCAAAGCATTCGGACAAGATGAAAACCAGCTACTAGTTATCGACAATAATCAAATGCTTAATATCGGACCTGATTCAAAAACAAATTTATCCAGTCAACTTGTTTCCATTATTACCAATCAGTATGAACAAAAAAATTCAACTCAAAATTCTTGATGAACGATTAAAAACCGAATTTGGTTTGCCTCATTATGCAACCCAGGGCTCGGCAGGTTTGGATTTACGAGCCTGTGTTGAACAAGCGATTGTTATTGAACCGGGGCAAACGGAGTTAATTCCCTCAGGGATGGCGATCAATATCGGTGATCCTAATATCGCCGCGGTTTTATGGCCGCGCTCTGGCCTGGGTCACAAGCATGGCATTGTGCTCGGAAATCTAACCGGTCTGATTGATTCTGATTATCAGGGACAGGTGTTTATATCTGTCTGGAATCGATCACAGACCAGTTACAGCATCGAGCCTGGTGACCGCATTGCTCAGATGGTTTTCATACCCGTACTTCAATGTGATTTCGAACAAGTCGATGACTTTATTTCAACTGAGCGAGGCGAAGGCGGTTTTGGACACACAGGTATCACCAAACAGCAATAAACAAAGTAGCCAGCGCTTTAGAAATTCACATATAATTACACCACAGACAAGATAACGGAAAGCAGAGTATGAGCGAGTTTGATCAATCTTCCTCTAATGGCGATATTTCTATTCTTTGTGGCGGAAACGCCCCTTTTTTAGATGAACTCTATAAGCAATATCTGGAAGATCCTTCTTCAGTTGATTTATCCTGGCAAATAGCGTTCGAGAAATTCAAGAGCACAGGTGAACTTCCACCGGCAAAACCTGCCAGCCACTATACTAGCAAGAGAGCAACATATACCAATGGCCATGCTGCACCACAAGCCTTAACTAAACAAATCGGAGTACTAAAACTGATTGAGGCTTACCGAAACCGCGGCCATTTGATGGCTGATCTCGACCCGTTGGATTTGACAGTAAAACCTAATGCTCCTGACCTGGAGTTAGCCTATAACAATCTGTCTGAAAATGATCTGGATACTGTATTTCAGACAGGCGATTTCGCTGCTGGCAGTGAAATGTCGTTAAGGCAACTATTGTCGATTCTTAATGATGCTTACTGCGGTAGCCTTGGGATTGAATTTTCCCATATCACCGATGCCGAGGAACTGCAATGGTTGCATGAACGTATTGAAACAGTATCGGGTCGATTCAAAGAGTCACCGGAATTAAGGAAAAATGTTCTGCAACGTTTGACCATGGCTGAGGGTATGGAGCGTTATTTGCACACTAAATATGTGGGGCAAAAACGCTTTTCACTGGAAGGTGGCGATTCTCTAATTCCATTATTGAACGATTTAATTCAGCGTTCAGGTGAAATGCAGGCCAAAGAAATTGTCATCGGCATGGCGCACCGGGGCCGCTTGAATGTGCTCGTCAATATCCTTGGCAAAGCACCAGCCAGCTTATTTGATGAATTCGAGGGCAAACATATTACTGAAGACACCAATATGGGTGATGTTAAATATCACATGGGATTTTCTTCAGATATTATGACTCCAGGCGGCCCTGTGCATTTGGCTTTGTCGTTTAATCCTTCACATCTGGAGATCATCAATCCTGTTGTGATCGGCTCAGTTCGTGCCAGACAAGACAGGCGTCATGATGTTGAAATGAATCAGAATATCCCTATTCTGATACATGGCGATGCAGCGTTTGCTGGTCAGGGTGTGAACATGGAAACACTTAACATGGCCCAGACCCGTGGTTATCGAACGGGTGGCACTATCCATATCGTAGTGAATAATCAGATCGGATTTACGACCAGCAATCCTTTGGATTCACGCTCAACGCTCTACTGTACCGAGGTGGCCAAGCTGGTGCAGTCACCTATTCTTCATGTCAATGCTGATGATCCGGATGCTGTTATTTTCGCAGGGAAATTGGCCTTGGAGTTTAAAATCAAATTCAAACGCGATGTGGTGATTGATTTAATTTGCTATCGGCGTCATGGTCATAACGAAGCAGATGAGCCCATGGTAACACAGCCGATCATGTACAAAACCATTAAAAAACATCCAACAACACGTCAGCTTTACGCGGAAAAGCTTGAAACCGAAGGCGTGATCAGCCCCGGTGAAGCGCAACAACTGGTTGATAATTATAGAGATGCACTGGATGATGGCCGAGTGGTAGCCGGTCAGGTTATTGATCCAAACAAAGCAGTATTGATGGTTGATTGGTCAACCTATATTGGCAATACTTGGCAATCACCTGCTTATACAGCAGTTGCCCCCGCCAATATTGCAAGACTTAATAACCAGCTGCAACAATTGCCTGAAGGTTTTACGCTACATCCACGAGTTAAGAAAATCATGGATGACCGCACCAAAATGGCCAATGGAGAACAACCCATGGATTGGGGTTTCGCCGAGATCATGGCTTATGCCACATTAGTTGATGAGGGCCATAGTGTACGTTTATCCGGTCAGGATTGTGGTCGTGGTACGTTTTTCCATAGACATGCAGTACTGCATAATCAAAATGACCGTTCTACTTATACCCCTTTGGAGAATTTAACTGATCGACCACATGCTTACACTGTTATTAATTCTTTATTATCTGAAGAAGCAGTACTGGCCTTTGAATATGGTTATTGCACAACCGAGCCCCGAACGCTGGTTATCTGGGAGGCGCAATTTGGTGATTTTGCCAATGGTGCCCAGGTAGTCATTGACCAATTCATCAGCAGTGGCGAAACCAAGTGGTCACGCCTGTCAGGATTGGTGATGTTATTACCTCACGGCTACGAGGGCCAGGGACCTGAACACTCCTCGGCCAGGTTGGAAAGATTTATGCAGCTTTGTGCCGGTAATAATATGCAGGTATGCGTCCCCAGCAATCCGTCACAAATTTTTCATTTATTGCGCCGGCAACAGATTCGCAACTATCGGCATCCGTTGATCATCATGTCGCCCAAAAGTTTATTGCGACATAAAGCAGCCGTATCGACACTAGATGATTTAGCCAACGGCCAGTTCTTAAATGTTATCGATGATGCGGTTGCGGCCCAGTCACCGGAAAAAATCAAATCCATATTATTTTGCGCCGGAAAAGTTTATTACGATTTGGTTGGAAAACGTGATGCAGATAATCGTGAAGATGTTGCAATTGTGCGTATCGAACAGCTTTATCCCTTCCCTTACGATGATGTAAAAGAAATTTTGGCCCAATACACAAACGCAACTGATCTGGTCTGGTGTCAGGAAGAGCCGCAAAACCAGGGTTGTTATCGACAGATTCGCGACCGGATATATGGCTGTGTTCGCGACTCTTCAGATCCAGATCGAGTTTTACGCTATGCCGGCCGGCCTTCTTCAGCTTCACCGGCAGTCGGCTATTACGGCACACACAACATACAGCAAGCAGCCCTGGTAGAACAGGCGCTGAATAGTTAAAAGGAGACCCCAATGACCATTGAAGTTAAAGTACCCGTTCTACCTGAATCTGTCGCAGAAGCAACACTTTTGGACTGGCACAAAAATGTCGGTGACAGTGTTAAACGTGACGAAAATATAGTCGATATAGAAACCGATAAGGTAGTACTTGAAGTACCGGCTCCAGAAGATGGTGTGATTACTGAATTAAAACGTGAATCCGGTGATACAGTGACTGCCCAGGAGATTATCGCAATTTTAACACCCGGCGCGGTTGCTGATGCAGCGCCTGCCGCAACTGAATCTACCGAGGAAGTTGCAGAACCTGCTGCAGAGCAAAGTACAACCTCCACAGACGATGATAGACATGGTCCTGCCGTTACTGCCCTGCTTGCTGAGCATAATCTTGATGCCTCGCAAATCAGCGGCACAGGCAAAGATGGACGTATCACTAAAGAGGATGTGCAGAATCATTTAAATCAAGCACAGTCAGCAGCGGCTCCGGAACCTGAAACTCCTGCAGCTCCAACCGCTGCCACATCAGCTGGAGGTCGTGAGCAAAGACGTGAGCCAATGACACGTTTGCGTCAAACTATAGCTAACCGATTGGTGCAATCTCAACAAACAGCAGCAATTTTGACTACCTTCAATGAAGTTGATTTGACTGAGGTGATGGCGTTACGCTCCAGATACAAACAGGCTTTTGCCGATAAACATGGGGCAAAATTGGGCTTTATGTCGTTCTTTGTTAAAGCCAGTGTTGAAGCCTTAAAGCGCTATCCTGTGATTAATGCGGCCGTGGAGGGAACCGACATCATCTATCATGATTACCACGATATCGGTATTGCTGTATCTTCTCCTCGCGGCCTTGTGGTGCCGGTTGTTCGTAACTGCGATGAAAAAAGTTTTGCCGAAATCGAGCAGGCAATCGTTAATTACGGTCAAAAAGCCCAAAAAGGCGCCATCACCATGGACGAAATGACCGGCGGTACATTTACTATCACTAACGGCGGAACATTTGGCTCGATGATGTCTACACCGATTATTAATCCGCCGCAAAGCGGTATCCTGGGTATGCATAATATTGTGCAACGACCCATGGCTGTAAACGGTGAAGTTAAAATACGGCCAATGATGTACCTGGCACTATCCTATGACCACCGCATTATTGATGGTGCAGAAGCAGTCCGTTTCCTGGTCACAATCAAGGATTGCTTGGAAGATCCGGGTCGATTGCTGCTATCGGTCTGACAAAAGCACTGGTTTTGTTTGGTTTTTTTGTGACCAAAGCCATATTGGCTTTGGTCACCGGGAATACTTCTAGTGTTTTATCATACTCAATTGCATTAACAATAAAAAAGACACTAACCTCCCGGACCACAATCGATACAGCGTGCAGGCGGTTTACTACCCATTTGCAGTGCATAATTAAGGTTGCGCATAGCGGTACGAACCCCTTCTTCTATTACAGGATGGTAAAAAGGCCGTTCTAATATTTCAGTAACAGTTAAATTAGATTGATGTGCCCACGCAAGCAAATGAGCAATATGTTCGGCACCGGGCCCAATCATTTCTGCACCAAGGAAACGTCCACTATTTCGCTCACCATAAACTCTTAATAATCCTTGATTGACCAACATGACACGAGATCGTCCCTGTCCCTGCCAATCCAGTTCACCAACCTCAAAATCAACACCGGCTTGCTCGAGTTCGCGGTGGGTTTTCCCTACCATCATGAGCTGCGGATCTGAAAAAACCACACTTAATGACGAACTTTTCTTGAAGCGTCGAATGTCTGGGTAATGGGCAGCGTTATAACCGGCAATTTGCCCTTCATCGGCAGCCTCGTGCAATAGAGGAATGATATTATTCGCATCACCTGCGATAAAAATATGACTGTCTTCAATGCGCCCGGTGTGTATATCAATTTTCGGTATACCTCTGTCATTGAGTGTCAGGGACGTGTTTTCCAGACCAAGATTATCCAGATTCGGAATACGGCCTGTTGCTGCTAATACATACTCAAATTGCTCAATTTTCGTTTTACCCTGGTCGAGATATTCAACTTCCACACCATTTTTGATTTTAGCTCTGCGGATGACTTCTGCATGGGGATGGACAGCAAATTCGTTTGTAAAAATCTCAGTCGCTTTATTCAATACGGCCGGGTCAGTTAATGGTCCGACCAGGTGATCTCGACCAAACAAGGTTACTCGTACCCCCAAACGATGCAGTGCCTGGCCCAGTTCGAGACCGATCACCCCGGCACCAAATACAGCGACAGAATCAGGCAAATCATCCCACTCAAAAATATCATCGTTAATGATGATACGATCTTCAAATTCTTTAAGTGGAGGAATAATATTGGGACGTGATCCGGTTGCAATTATTATACGATCAGCTTCAATTTCGGTATCTTCATTAATTAACAAGCGATGGTCCGCTATGAATCGAGCATAACCTTTAATACGCTGTTCAACAGACCAGCTTTCAACATCTTCGATCACAAAACCGACAAATCTGTCACGTTCTTGTTTTACCCGCCTCATTACAGCTTGACCATCAATTTGCGGGTCAGCGTACTTTACGCCAAATTCATGCGAATGCTTGCCTGCATGTGCCGCTTCAGCAGCCGCAATGAGCAATTTAGACGGCATACACCCAACTCGTGCACAAGTGGTGCCGTAATCACCTGACTCAATCAGAACAACAGAATTTGTAAACTTGGTAACTTCACGATAAGCCCGCATTCCGGCACTGCCTGCACCGATAATGGCCACTTCTACTTTCTTGACAGTATTCATTTTTTCTCACTCAATCTAATAAATGTCCGACTTTCACATAAATCAACGCGCCATCATCCTTGGTGTATGGTTTATGTCGGCTTAAATGCGGACTGCGTAACCACGACCCTTTAGGATAGATCCCGTGTTCATCATAGAAAGTACCTTCCAAAACCAGAATTTCTTCACCGCCCCAGTGTTGATGTGAATTGAACTGAGTATTTGGCTCCCACTTCACCAGGGCAATATGCTCGTGTTGGTAATCATGCAAAGGCATCACACTTAAACCTTTGGCTGTACCAGGGTGCCACTCAGTGTTGTTTGTGTCGATAACAAATTGCTTACTGTCAGCTTCTGCAAACTGATCTAGTTTAACAAAGATGATCGCTCCCTCAGGCCCAACACGTGGAGTATGTGATGTGCCAATCGGATTACGGACATAACTGCCCTTGGGATAATCCCCATGTTCATCTTTAAAAACGCCTTCCAGCACCAGAAATTCTTCACCACCTCCATGAGTATGGGATGAGAATGTGCTATTAGGCGAGTAACGGACAATTGTGGTTGCACGTGCTACTTCATCACCGATACGATCCAGCATCATTCGCTCAACATTGGGCATGGGTGACGGTACCCACTGATAATCATCAGGTCGGATGACAATGCGCTGATTAAAGTCAGCGTTATAACGAGTTATCGAGTTTGTTGATTGCATAGCGCTCTCCTTTAATTTAACTGGCGCAAAAATTCGCGCATTTTAGTAATAATAAATTCACCTTCTTCCTCCAGCGCAAAGTGGCCTGTGTCGAGGATGTTAAAATCTATTTGCTTCACATCACGTTTGTAGGCTTGTGCACCATTTTCAGGGAAAAAGGCATCATTTTTGCCCCAAACCAGCAACATTGCCGGTTGTGTATCACGTAAATACTGTTGCCACTGGGGATAAAGCTTGACATTGTTTTGGTAGTCAAAGAACAAATCCAGTTGTATCCGATGCTGACCAGGGCGAGAAAACTTCATGAAATCCAGATTCCAGTTGTCCGGCAAAATGCCTTCCGGATTACGGGTACCGTGAGTGTATTGCCACTTCAATCCTTGCAAAGAAAACACGTTATCAGCAATTGTTTGTTCCAACTCCGGGTTATCCTTATTTTTCCAGTATTGCATGATAGGTGCCCAACCTTCCGGTGATAAACCTTCTTCATAAGCATTACCGTTCATCACAATAAATCCCTTTACTTTTTCTGGGTGTTTAACCGCTATCCGGAAACCAATAGGGGCCCCGTAATCCTGAATCATTAGCACATAATGATCTATGTTGCGCTGAAGCAGAAATTTGTCCATGGTTTGTGCAATATTGTCGAAGCTATAAGTGTATTGTTCGATGCTGGGAAAGCTGCTGTCGCCAAAACCCGGGTAGTCTGGAGCGATAAGATAAAACTCATCGCCTAGAGTCGCTAATACGTCCCGATACATATGTGATGATGTTGGGAAACCGTGCAATAACACTACTGGCAGCTTATCAGGATCTCCCGCTTCGCGATAAAAAATATCGACATTGTCTACTTTCTCTGTACCATAACGTACCTGATTAAAGTTGTTCGAGTCGGCATATGCGGACAGACTCGTAACACTGAAGACATAAATGAGGATTGATAGTAGAAGCTGTTTCATGATTGTATCTCCATCGAAGTAAAAATTAATTGTTACGTCCAGCGATCACGCCACCATCGACATCCCAAACCGCACCGGTTACCCAAGCGGCATGTTCTGATAGTAAAAAGTCAATCACTGATGCAACATCCTTAGGCTGCCCAATTCGCCCGATTGGATGAAAACTATTAAAACCCGCTAAGGTTTCACCAATCTGGTCTTCTTCAATAAACGCTTTATAGATCGTGGTTAATACCACAGCCGGTGAGACGGCATTGACACGAATATTATCGTCTGCCAGTTCCATTGCCAGATGCTGTGTAAAGGAATGGAGGCCGGCTTTTGCCATCGAATAGGCTGAAGATGGTGTGGCCTTGATCGCCTGCTTTGCCCACATCGAACCTATATTGACAATCGAGCCACCGCCGTTTGCTTTCATGTTTTTTGCAACAGCCTGAGTAATGAAAAACACAGATTCATTGACATCCAATTGAGCATGGTAATCTTCACGTGTGTGCTCAAGAAAAGGTACAGGCTTAAAATAACCAGCAGCGTTTATCAGATAGTTGATATGTCGGTCTTCAGCATTGATTCGTTCAATGAGCTTATTGACTGCTGCTTGATCGTACAGGTCTGTAGAAATGATCTCGACTTTGACATTACTTGATTCGCTGATGACTTGTTTTGCATTTTCAAGATCACGCTCATTTCGCGCTACTAATATTAGGTTTACGCCGCGATTTGCCAAAAGTTTGGCTGTATCCAACGCCATACCTTTTGAACCGCCGAGTAATAGTGCTGTTTGTGTTGTTACCATGATATTTTCCTGTTTAAATATATCTACTAATAGGTAGATAATTATATTAATAAAAAAGATGCTTTCGCATCTAAAACTTCGCTAGGCTTAATCGCTAAACTGATAGTTCATCTAATGTCCCTTGCATAATATTTTCTAAATAATCAGGGCGGTTTTGAGTGCGCGCAATCAACATTCCACCCTCCAAAACTGCCAAAAAACTACTAGCCGCCCATGTAGTATTCACTGACGTTTTTATAGTTTTTTGTTTCTTGCCTAATTCGATTGCTTCTGCAATCCAATCCTCGAGTAATTGAAAAAATTCACAAAGCTTGACAGTCACAGCATTAGATAATGACAGCATGTCACTGGCTAACATGCCACACATACAGAACTTTTGTTTGCTCACAACATCAACGTAGAGCTTGGCAAGGTATTCTAATCGTTTAAGACCACCGCTTTGTTCTTGTGCAATTGCCTGCAAATTGACACGAAACCGTTCTATATAACGCTCTGTCATACTCAAGGCTAAATCCTGTTTAGTTGGAAAATAGTAGTGAATACTTGACGTTTTGACACCTACTTGCTCTTGAAGATCCTTATAACTAAATGCATTAAATCCGTGCATTTGCGTATAACGCTCTGCCGCATCAAGCAGTTGATTTGCTGTATCGTTAAATTCTTTCATAAGAAGTAAATTTATCTACTAATAGATAGATAATAATCAATTGCTTATAATATGTCAAATATTCTTTAAGGTTTTTAATAGCTCTGTCGAAATAGTTCTATTTTAATTAAAGGACGCTTTACCTTATTCCGACTAAGATTACAGGCTGCTACTCTGCATGAGAAAACCTGGCCAATCTACCCAGCACCTGCTTCATGTCTGCAACTGTGGGTGAATAACCGAAAAAAGGGTCCGCAAAGCGAATACAGGATAAAGATTTTACGCCAGGTTGATTAACTGAGCTCAAACTCAAGAATAGCTCCAAATCCTGCTTTGAGGCATCATGATGGCGAAACAGTGCATCAAATCCGTTATTAAAGGCTAATTGAGTCTTATAGGGATAATGCTGAAAGCCGGATATACGGCGATAAATATTGTTAATATGAAAAACGTCCGGCGAAATAATCAACTCGTCACTTGCTTTTGGCCGCGGAACGGAAAATTTGCAATAGACTTCATAAGTACCGATTTTATTCGGTTTAACCACCTGCCCGGGCGCTTTAATGTAAACAAAACTACTGCCCGCAGGCACGGTTATAGGTTGCTTGAGTTCTAATTCTAAAACCTGATTATGGGGTGAGCGATAGCCTGTCGAAGCACAACCGGAAATAAAAAGAACTAATAGGGTAATAAATAAATAGTGTTTCATTTAAGATTACCTACTTTCATTAATTTGCTCACAGCAAAATTCGCAATAGTTTAACAACTAGATACTGACCAGTCAGTGAATATTGAGTCATAAAGACTGGTTTGTATCAGCTATCGAGTTGAAAACTCACCCAGATCTTTGAAAACATTTTGAGCCTCTTCAAGCTTAAGTAAGTTATAAGGCCTTGGGTCAGCAAAACGGATACATGATATGGATTTCACATAAGCCTGGGTTTCTGACGCTAATTCAAAAAACAACGTTAAATCCCTTCTTGAACTGCCTCCATTTCCACCACCAGCGAATGATGCCAATTGAGTACTGGCAACTTGCAAACCGTCTCTGGGAACTTCGAAGTTGTGAGAATAGTAGCGCTGATACGTGTTTTTGATTTTAAAAACATCCGGTTCGATAATAAGTTCACTGCTATCTTTAGCCCTGGGAACAGACAATTTGCAATAAACATCAAAGGTATTAATTTCATCGCGTTTGACGACCTGGCCTTCAAGGACATAGGCGTAACTACTGCCTGCAGATACTGTTATAGGTTGATTTAGATTAAATTGATAAGCGTTTTGAGGGTAGTAAGGATTGTTATTAAGAGCCGAGCAGCCGGATAATATGATTGATAAAATAATTACTATAAAAAAGTTTTTCATCGTCATTACCTATGCGGATTAGATTTATTCTTTGACCGCTTAATCAATAAATAGTTTTTGATTCAGCAAGATTCGGATTGTAGTTTTTGGCTTAGACGACAAAAATAAGCATAAATAAGTTAGGATTAACCCATGAATAAAGATTATCAGCGCATTGAAAAAGCGATTCATTTCCTAGAACAGAACTACGCCAATCAGCCTGGATTAACAGAACTTGCTAATGCCATTCATGTTAGTCCCTATCACCTGCAGCGACTGTTTAAACGTTGGGCAGGCGTCAGTCCCAAGCAATTTTTGCAATGTGTAACACTAAAACATGCCAACAATGCTCTCAGGAACGGTGCAACGATGTTGTCTGCTTCTGAAGAAGTAGGCTTATCAAGCAGTAGCCGACTGCATGATTTGTACATTAACTTTCATGCCATGACCCCGGCTCAGTATAGAAATAAAGGCCAGGGGCTTAAAATTGAATATGGACTTCATCAAACGCCCTTTGGGAATGCCACAATAGGGCAAACAGACAAAGGCATTTGCAGTCTGTTTTTTTCGACAGCCACTGATGCGGAGCAATCTGAAAACGAATTGGTGCAATATTGGCCTAATGCAGACTTGAGTTACCAACCACAATCAACCAGGCAAACTATTGGCAACATATTCGCACCAAGTTCAGATAAACCACTTAATTTGCTTGTTGGCGGTACCAATTTTCAAGTTAAAGTCTGGCAAGCACTGTTGGATATACCCTTTGGTGAAACTAGAAATTATGCCCAAATAGCCAAGTCGATTGATGCTCCGGGCGCAGCTCGGGCGGTTGGAACAGCAATAAGTAAAAATCCTGTTGCAATACTAATCCCCTGCCATCGGGTAATTAAATCAACAGGTGTTGTTGGAGAATACCATTGGGGTAGCGAACGCAAAAAAGCCATACTAACCTGGGAAACGTGTCAACTTAGTGCATGAATTGCATCGATACAACGTTATGTGAAGCAGATGATTTGGACAAGATCAATAACCTGCTAAATCACTACAAATTAGTTACTCAAGATATTGATTTAAATAAACAAGTTTATGTCAAGCTGGTTGCAGATAATGAAATAGTAGCTATAGGAGGACTGGAACTACATCTCCCATATGGATTGCTCAGATCAATTGCGGTTAAACCCGGTCACTCAAAAAAGGGTTATGCCAACCAAATATGTGAAAAATTGGAGCAACTGGCATTAGCTGCGAATGTCACCGAGCTCTATTTGTTAACAGAGACAGCAGAACTGTTTTTTGCTCATAGAGGCTTTGAGACTCTTAAGCGTGATAATGTGCCAAATGTAATCAAGCTAACCCCGCAATTTAGCTCCTTGTGCCCGGATAGCGCCGCTGTAATGCACAAACAAATCGCTACTCCTTTAGTCTAATACGCAGCCGACCGTCAGCAACTTCTATTAACTCAACGCCGGCTGCAAAGGCCTTCCAGAATCCTTCATCAGCACCGAATTCCCGTACCAGATCGACGTTTTTCAAGTTTCCAAGCCAGGCGTTAGGTATAGGCACACCCATGACACTCACCCCTTTTAAAACAACCACAGGCCTGTCGTTGGCAAATGACAATTGTACCCCGGCATTAAGCCTCAAGGTTTTACCGCCCATAATGGGAAAATCCGGATCCAACGGTATCAATAATTTGGCACTGGCCAAGTCGTCAGACAAATCAACGGCAAGCCGTTTGGCCATATCGGTGTTACTGGCTAATAGTGAGTTGAGTTCACGTTCATTAAAAACAATCTCACGACTTGCCCCCTGTTCGGAGTATTTTTCTGGAATCAGACGTCCGTTTTCCGTTTCAACAACGTTACCGCTGATCTCAATTTTTCCATCCGAACCTGTGGATTGCAGAATATCCAATTCTGACAATTTTTCATTGAGCTGGCGTTCTTCTTTCTCACTCAGAGTGACGGGTTTGAACTCAGAGGGAAATATGTAGGTTCTGACTACAAAGTAAGTCAGCAACATGGTTGCTAGTATGGCAACAATGATAAACAAGAATACTTGCTTACCACTGAAACCTTTACGAGGTTGTTGTGTAACTGTTTGATTCATATTGATTTTATATAGCTGACAATGCTCTATTATATATGTAAGCAACGAATTGAGGACAGGATTTTCAGCTGAGCTGTAATCAGCCAGAATGTGGTTTTAAAAATAGGAAACTACGATGATCGCAAGGGCAATGTCGACGAAGCCGCATAAAACTATTAAGCTATTGCGTGTATAGATCCAATACATTCTAAATACGCTGGCAAATTTACAATCAATTTGAGTAGATCACAGTTAGATGTGATTAAAACCTGCCCATATCAATTGCACCTTTAGCCATCAACTTGGGCACTTCGTTTTCTGATTTTGCTCTTACTATTGCTTTAACAACTGCATAGTATCTATGTCCCAAGCCTCCGGAACAAGGTGGAAGGTATGCGCCGGCAATGTCCCAATGAGGTGCTAAATGTTCATCAACAAGAAAAAAATCTTCTGGTAAATTGAATGTATGCGCTGGCACGGAAGGAATTACAATTGTCTCTGTTCCGAGTTTAATGTTATAACCGATTTTCCCATGCGCACCAATTGAACCCCATGACTTATCGCCATATTCGACTACTAATGCATCAGCTGTCATGGGAATTCCCATGACCATCAATTCCGGTGTTCTGGCTTTCTTGCCTCCGAATCTGCGGCACTGTTGCCCATCCGGAACATCCTTACCACCCCATATTGGGTCTGTAAAGCTGATATCCAATCGCTGTATGTCTTCAGTTAAACTGTACTGTGAAGCACATGAGGTTGATACAATTGCACAAAATGCTGATACTAATATTGCTTTTCTCATTGTTCAATCTCTATTTTATTGGATAGATGTTTTAGGATGATATAAGTTACCATTAGATGAAACTTGTCTATTATTGCTATTCTCTATATGGAAACCTGTGTATCTCCCGATAATCAGGAATCATATAATAGCCTCATTAATGTTCGTGAATGAACTTCTATAATGATATAAAGGTAATTTATGCCTGTACTTTTACCTGAAAACAAAAACACACATCGAATCAATGCAGTGCTAAATTTCGCCCATTCGAATTTTCATACCAACCTAAAACTCGAGTCACTTGCCGACGCGGCCTGCTTATCAAAATATCACTTCTTACGACTCTTTAATGATCAAGTAGGAGAATCTCCGATTAGTTTTCTGAAACGCATCCGATTAGAACGGTCAGCTTGTCTATTAAGTTATGCCCATAAATGGCCAATTCTCGATGTTGCATTAAATTGCGGTTTTTCATCCAGCCAGCTTTTTTCCCGATCATTTACCGATAAGTTTGGGCATTGTCCTCGTGAATATAGATCAGTTTATAAATTCAATTTGCGGGAAAAATCTCTGCGTCAGCTATTTCAAGCTAAAGGTATTACTTACGATCAGATAGGTATTGTAAAGGTTGCACCAACTCGTGTGGCTTATGTTAGGAATATTGGAAGTTATTTTGGTAGCGGTGGCAACGCTGGAACACGTATGGCAGTGGAATCTATCATCAAGTGGGCAAAATCTCATGGTCTGTGGGCAGAAAGTGAAAGGATTATAGAGGTGAGTTGGGATTGTTCTTCAATGACACCGGACACATTATGCCGTTATGATGCCTGTATCCCAATTCCCGATAACTATACGAATACCTCGGATATTTCTGTACAAACACTGCCAGGCGGATTTTATGCTTTCATGAAAACCACCATAGAAAAGGGTAAAGAAGTTCTACTGAACTGGAAGCTATTCGATTTAGAATTAAGTACTTCACCTAAATTCAAGCGCTATAAATTCGAGAGCAATATTGGACCGTGGTATGAAATTTGTTCCCCAAAGTATTTTGACCAGAGGCGTAAAATAGTATTGTGTACACATCTCCAACCCTGCTCTTCTTTACTGGATTATCCACTTTACCGGGGTCAGATGTGCTCACCAATTGATGCAAGTTAGCTTTTCGTTTTGAGGATCTCACACTCTTCAAATAGCATTTCAACGAATTGAATGAAATCCAGACCAAGGTAAAGAATGCACTCTAAAGTTGATGGTTGTCTGTTAACTTTGGTAGATGAACTTGAAAAAGATTCACTTCGATAAGATATAATATTTAGTATGCGCAAGCCAAAGGACATAATAGTATGAGTCAAACAAATATCGCCTCTATATACGATAAAGACCCAATCTGGCAGCAAATACTCAATGAAGCCAGAGAGTCGGTTAATAACGAACCCTTATTATCGGGTTATCTGAATTCGACCATTCTGGATCATGATTCACTGGAAGACTCTGTCATCTGCATCCTGGCCGACAAGCTAGGTTGCGAAACCTTAAAGGATATGACTATTTGCAAAGTACTGGGCCAGGCAATTAAAAGCTCAGCCGAGATCAGTACCGCAATCCGTGCAGATATCAGGGCATTTTATGAACGTGACCCAGCTTGCGACAAATTCATTATGCCGCTGTTATATTTCAAGGGTTTTCACGCATTAACAGCTTACCGGGTCACACACTGGCTATGGAATAACAACCGAAGAGACTTAGCATTGTTTTTACAAAACCGCATCAGTGAACGTTTCGCAGTTGACATCCATCCTGCTGCCCAAATTGGCCATGGCATTTTGATCGACCATGCCACCAGCCTAGTGATTGGCGAAACCTCGGTAGTGGGCAATAATGTTTCTATGTTGCACGAAGTCACCCTGGGTGGAACCGGCAAAGATACTGGAGACAGACATCCCAAAGTCGGGGATGGTGTGTTAATCGGCGCAGGTGCAAAGATCCTCGGCAACGTCAAAATTGGAGAAGGCGCTAAAGTTGGTGCAGGCAGTGTTGTGCTTGACGACGTCATTCCTCACTGCACAGTAGTTGGTGTGCCGGCAATTGGTGTCGGTAAACCTTGCCAACAAATCCCGGCACTGGAAATGGATCACTTGCTGGAAAAAGACAAGGAGAATGCTTAAGCTTGCGGGAGCTCCAGTATATTACCCCTCCATGGGCAATGATAAAAACTCAATGTCTGCGGCCTTGTATGGCTCTATTTCATCGGGAAATGAAACGAGCACTAAACAACATTTTTTAATCTGTACTCTAACTTCCAAGTGAAAAGGCCAACTTGAGTTTCAAGGAACCAATAAACCTTAGAAGATGCTCAACCTCTTAACCCAACACCCCGATCAATCCAGATTAATCATCTTTTTTGCAGTGCTACTCATCATGGCAATACTGGAGTTCCTGTTACCAAAACGCAAGGTTAATGCCAAACGAGGGATTCGCTGGAGCAGTAATATTGGTATTGTTGTCTTAGATTCTATTGTTGCCCGTATTATTTTGCCGACAACAACTATAGCTGTGGCCTTATATGCAGATGCCAAAGGCTTAGGTTTGTTTAACATAATATTCCAGGATTCGTGGTTGGCGATAGTGCTGTCAATTTTAGTTCTTGATTTATTAATTTACGGGCAGCATGTCGTTTTTCATAAAATCTCGTGGCTTTGGCGCTTCCATCGCATGCATCACAGCGATGTACATATTGATGTCACCACAGGTATTCGGTTTCATCCCGTAGAAATTATTCTCTCATTACTGATCAAGTTTGCGGCAATTCTAATTTTAGGTGTCCCCGCACTTGCTATTTTATTATTTGAAATCATTTTAAATGCTACCGCGATGATCACACATAGTAATTTGAGTATTCCGGCTTGGTTAGACAAATTATTGCGGATCATTTTTGTTACACCGGATATGCACAGGGTTCATCATTCAGTCCACCGCAATGAAACGGACAGTAACTATGGGTTTAATTTTTCACTATGGGACAGATTATTTGGCACTTATATCGATCAACCCAAAGACACCCATGAAAAAATGCAAATAGGCATTAACAGATTTCGCGATGACCGAGAACAATATATTGATAAACTTCTGACTCAACCGTTCAGAGAGGATACCAGCAGGCAATAAATCCACAGGCTTGGTACTGCTATAATCTAGCCAATAAAAAAGTTAGCTACTATGGATACCTGCCTTATTCAACTCATCGTGCCAACCGGTGTTGGTAAAAGCCTGTCACAATGGCTGAAAAAAGACATCGTCGATTTTTGGACAGTGCAACTGGATGATGAGCATGTCCAGCATAATATTGTGACACCCAGCAATATGGTTGAGCAGATTATCGATAAGTTGGATGACCGTTATCGGCATCATCAGGAATACCGCCTGATGATGACCAAATTAGGTATCAGCTTGCCGGAACCAGCAATAAATGAGGAACCACCTGAACAAGTCACAAACGGTAAAAAGACTAAGAAACCGGGTAGCCGCACAGTAAGCAGGCAGGAGTTAATGGCCACCCTTTCCTCAAGCACTAAGCTTAACTCAACATATATCCTCATGCTGTTGCTTTCAGTAGCCGTCGCAATTGTAGGATTGATTAATGACAATGTTGCGGTAGTTATTGCTGCAATGGTCATTGCGCCGCTATTAGGGCCTAACATCACATTGGCCCTGGCGACCAGCCTGGTTGATTTTGATCTGGCCGGCCGTGCAGTTCTGGTCGGTAGTTGTGGCGCAGCGATAGCTTTGGCTATCGCTATTGGTTTGGGTTATACGTTGCCGGATGAAACGCTCAGTAGCGTTGAAATTCTTAATCGTACACGTATTAGTTACGGTGATTTTGTCCTGGCCCTTGCTGCCGGTGCAGCCGGCACACTGGCATTTACTACCGGGGGTTCCGGTACACTAATTGGAGTAATGGTGGCCGTAGCGTTATTACCTCCTTTACTGGTGTTTGGATTAAAACTTGGAAACGGTGAAATCCAGCAAGCAATCGGGGCTGGCCTTTTATATGTCGTCAACTTCATTGGTGTTAATCTTGCTGCAGTATTAACCTTTGTCTTTCAAGGCATCGGTCCGCAAGATTGGTGGCAGGCTGACAAAGCTCGAAAAACCTCTGTCATAGCAATTACTATCTGGGCAATCTTATTAATTAGTCTATTGTTAGTAATTTATTTTTTGAATCGATAAATCTCATGCCTGTCATGCCGGAAATCCCTGAAAGGGATTACCCGGTATCTCCATATTAATCCTTAATTGTCGATGCATCCTGCTGAAACAATATCGCCTTCTCTTCATCACTAAAGGTTTTAGGCGGATTTATTTTATCGACTATTTCATATGCTCTAATTGTGGCTGGACGCGCTTGAATAGTTTCAAACCAGCGTTTTAAATGGGGAAAATCATTTAAATCCTGTGATTGCCTTTCATGCGAAACCACCCAGGGATAGCTGGCCATGTCCGCAATCGTATATTTGTCTCCAGCAATAAACTCAGAATTACACAGTTGCTTATTTAAGACAGCGTACAACCGGGCAGTTTCATTCACATATCGATCAATCGCATAGGGAATCTTTTTAGGTGCATACACAGAAAAATGATGATTTTGCCCCGCCATTGGGCCCAGGCCACCCATTTGCCACATTAGCCATTGCATGACCCGTGTGCGGCCACGCAAATCAGAATAATTGAACCGCCCTATTTTGTCGGATAGATATATCAGAATTGCACCTGACTCAAATATTGAAATCGGCTCATCACCTTCTAAGGGTTGATGATCGATTATGGCCGGAATTCGGTTGTTCGGTGCAATTTCCAAAAATTCCGGGCTAAATTGATCTCCCTGACCAATATTAATCGGATGGACTTTGTAGTCTAAACCCGCTTCTTCCATAAAAATGGTTATTTTATGTCCGTTTGGTGTAGTCCAATAATATAAATCAATCACTTAGAGTTCCTTTTTAAAGCACGTTAAAATATTGCCATCTAGTCTAACAAGATACTATATGATCATGTAATTGAATTTGGCGTCTATAACCGCCATATTATAGTTATAACAATATTGAGTATTAAGCATGTTTGATTTCGTAAATGAATTCGCAGTAGTTCCTATTGTCATCGTTTTATTAATTCTGTTTATGCTGTTCAAGGCAATCAGAATCGTGCCGCAAGGTTATGAATGGACGGTTGAACGATTAGGCCGCTATACAAAAACGTTAAAACCCGGCATTTCAATACTAATACCCTTGCTCGATGCAATAGGCAGCAAAAAAGATATGCGTGAGCAAGTTATAGATGTACCTTCACAAGAAGTTATTACACGTGATAATGCTTTAGTACAAGTTGATGGTGTCGTGTTTTACCAGGTCATTGATGCGGCCAAATCCAGCTATGAAGTTGCCGATTTATTCAACTCGATCTTAAATCTGGCCATGACTAACATTCGCACAGTTCTGGGATCAATGACGTTGGATGAATGTTTGTCGGAACGTAATAAAATTAATAACAGTCTTATGTCTGTTGTCGATGAGGCCGTTGAGCCCTGGGGAGTAAAAATCACCCGAATCGAAATCAAAGATATTACCCCACCTGCTGATCTGGTTGAATCCATGGCCAGACAAATGAAAGCTGAACGCGATAAACGAGCTGAAATTTTGGAAGCTGAAGGTTCAAGACAAGCTGAAATCCTGCGAGCAGAGGGTCAAAAGCAGGCCCAGGTATTACGTGCAGAAGCTATGAAAGAAGCAGCATTTCAGGAGGCCGAAGGTCGTGAGCGTGCCGCTCAGGCAGAGGCAGAAGCCACTCGCGTGGTATCAGAAGCGATTGCCCAAGGTGATGGTAAAGCAATAAACTACTTTGTCGCCAATAAATATGTTGAGGCTCTGGAGGCCATGGCTACATCAAGCAATCAAAAAACGCTGATCCTCCCGGTTGAGGCTACCAACATAATCGGTTCTCTGGCTGGAATTAAGGAATTGTTTGAGCAGACAAAAACTGAAGACAATACTGCAAAACAGGAGACCCCGGAATGAACTTGTGCCGGATTCGATCCGGTATCCAGGGAAAATTTCCCGTGCTTGTCACGGGATCTCCATATAAGTCCCAAGGTGCAAAAGTAAATGAGTAATTCGATCATATTCCTGCTGCTTGGCATTTTATTCTTTGCCCTTGAGGCCATGCTCGCCATCGACGGCTATTTTCTATGGCTGGGTTTTGCCGGCTTGGCAACAGCCTTATTAAGCTATTTTATTCCGGGCCTCAGCTTTGCCGCAGTAGCCGTGATTTTTACCGGGCTATCGGTTGTGGCAATCGGCGCTTATCGAATCTGGAAACATTATCGACCTGATATCCCCGATGTTGAAAATCTCAATACTATGAGTGCTCGCTATATTGGCAAGCTCTACAAGGTCGTTGATGTATTTGCTGACGATTCTGCCAAAGTACAGATTGGCGATACCCTCTGGCGGGTTCGCAGTGATAATCCTGAATTATTCAAAATCGGCACTGAAGTTCGTGTCATCGATCAAACATCCAGCACCGAGCTAAAAGTTATTGCAGCTGATGCACCTTATGACGTCAGCCCAGTTCAAGAAAGCCCGGATGCCGTACAACATCAGTTTTCTATCCTTTTAAGTTTAAAAAGTGCAAGACGATACCCGGAATTATTACAACTGTTCAAGCAAGTCCATGAGCTGTATGCTCGCAAACCGGATTTCAATTTTGAACGCTCCGCGTTTTATCACTCCTACCTGCCACAATCTATAGAAGTTTTCCAAAAACTAGACGGCGGCATCAAACTCGACAAAGAAGAAGGCGCACATCTAAAGAAAACCATTCAGCAACTAACAGAACGTTTCAAAGATATCCTCGACCTTCATCACAACAACAAAAAAGACAAATTGCTCAGTCAAATAGATGTGCTGAATGCGATATCTAAGGATTGATTAGGTTAAAATTTCTAGTTATATTTAGTTTAAACAAGAAGCAAATTCAATAATTATTAGTAACAATAAATGCTTAATCGAGATTTCGCAAAACAAATCTATGAACACAATAATCATATTTTACAAATACTAAAAAGTAGGTTTGGTCCGGAAGCTCAAGAGTTTAAAAATTCTAATGACCCGATTCATTTTTTTGTCAATGAGAAACTATTGGCTACTTCTGATCAACTTAGCTACTACATAGCCGAATGTGATAAAACCAGACAAGAGATATCCAAGATTTGGAGTGACGTTGATTCAGACCTCAAAAATTTATTAGTAAACCAGCAAAATCAAAAATTTCTTATTCCAGCCCCATGGACATTTCAACAAATGGCATCAAGGATTGGTTGTTTTACAGATATTATATTAATTCCAGATCAGACAATGGTAACGTTAAATTCTGGACTAGCGTTAAATTTTGGACGGGTCTCCGAAATTTTAATTAACTACCTCGGCATTGCAAATGGAGAATCTGCTCTTTGCCCTCAAGATGGTTTCCCATTAGCAGTAGTTATTGCAGAGCACGATACAAGATATGCAGACACTCAAATAATCGAGTCAGTCTCAAGACGTTTACTTTCCGAGATAACAGGTTTAGTATTTTCTGATTTTAAAGATGTTATGTATTTTTTAAATAACAATATTAATTTAGAAAATTTTTCAAAAGAAATCAGGAATCCTAAAAATATACCTGGCTTCAATCAACCGGATGATAGGACAAACCCTTTAGCTGCTTGGTCACGGTTTTCAAGGTATCAAAAACAAGGCCTGTATAATAATCCGTTACCTCTTAATAGCATGGACCTATATTCAACGCTTTTTTACAGTGTTTCGCAATGTCTAGGAGCAGGAAAAGTAGCTAGTAGTTATCATAGTGAATTAGCATTGGACAGGCATCTTTATGATTTACATGCGGCATCTCATCGAACGCTAAATATGCAACTGGCTGAACTTAACGATGAAATCATAGCTTCTTCATTGATGACGAAAGAATTATCTTGGCTTGATAATCTTACAATTAATGATGTTATGAAGCTACGAGAGAATAGTACTGTTTCAGAATTAAGACAACTTATATTAAGTTCGCTACGCCGACTTGGAGATTCCGAACCTAAAGACATTACTAAAATAGCACAGAGTATACAAAGTGAACTTGAAAACGCATTTCATTTGCATGAAAAAAATCTTAAGCTCCTGAAAACTGAGTATATTAATAATCGAAAGCAAGAAGCGGCAGGAATTATTGTATCAGGAGTTATTGCAGCTACGGCCTTGGTTTGGCCAATTGCTGGTGTTATTGGAAGTATCACAGGTGGATCAGCATTAATTTCACTTTACCGTAGTGAAATGAGTTTCAGATCCAAGAGAAATAAACTAATAAGATCACCTATTGGAGTTCTATTCGACTCTTATAAACAGTAAGAAGTTAGTCATGAAAATCCTCGCCTGCCAAATCGATGTTCCTCGGTTAACAACTGCCAGTGAACGAGATGATCATGTAAACATAATTGCTGAGAAAATCTGCCGCTGTTTATCGCAAGAACATGCCGACTTGGTGGTACTGCCGGAATTATCCAGCATTGATTACTCCAGAGCTGCATTTGATAATTTGAGTGAATTGGCTGAATCGTTGGATGGGCCAACCTACTCTGTTTTTCGTGAACTGTGTGTCGAATTTCAAACTGCTGTGGTTTATGGTATCCCCAGGTTAAGAGATGATGGTTATCGAATCACACAAGTTGCGCTTGGGGCGGATGGAACTATTCTGGGTCATTTTGACAAATTGCATATTGCTCAATTTGGTTATTCAATGGAAAAGGAATATTTCCAAAAAGGTGATCACCTATTTGTATTTAAGCATAAAGGTATAAACATAGCACCCGTTATTTGCTATGACATTCGTATTCCCGAGCTGACTCGCACACTAGTGATTAACCATGACGTACAACTGGTACTACATTGCGGTGCTTACGGGCGCGATGAGTCATTTGATAATTGGCATGATTTTGTCAAAACCCGGGCACTGGAAAATCAGATTTATTTGCTCAGCCTGAATAGAGCAGGAAAAAACTATGGCCATTCGCTGTTCTGTGGCCCCTGGTCAGATCAACAAAATCCGGCTTTTGAATTTCCTCAACATGATGAGGCTTTGATTTATCTTGAAATTGATCCGGCAACAATAACAAAAACCCGAGAAAACTACTCGTTTTTAGCTGACAGATTTAAAAGTTATGCAGATTTGAATGTAATCAAAAGTGAAGTCTAAATCAGGTGTTATTTGGTTTTTCTTGTTCTCTAAGTGAGATATAGATACCACAGATAACGATTACGGCAATACCAATCCAGGTCCAGCTATCAGGAAAATCTCCAAAGAATATAAAACCAAACAAGGTTGCTGAAATGATTTCAAAATATGCAAACGGCGCCAGAAACGATGCACTGGCGAAACGATAAGACAGAATCAATAAATAATGTGCTAGAGCTGAGACACCACCCATTACTAAAAATAAACTTAAGGCCTTTAAGTCCGGCATTTTCCAGAAAAACGGCACAATAGCTGTCATCACCAAAGTACCAGACAAAGATTGAAACAATAGAATCTCACTGGGTTTTGCATGATTGATTAATTTACGTGTGTACAAATTATAAAAAGCAAAACAGCATGCGCCTATAATTAAATACCAGACACCTGCAGGAATAGACTGAAAACCTGGACGCACTATGATTAGCGTACCCAAAAAACCAATAGCCACCGCTAAATAGCGCCTTATTCCTACGCTCTCACCCAATAATAACGGCGCAAACACGGTAATCACAAACGGGTAAAGAAAATAAATCGCAAGTGCGTCAGCAAGCGGCATAGTCTTGAGCGCACTAAAATAAAAAAAAGTGGCTGCTAATAAACAGGCAACCCGGATAAATTGCCATTGAGGCATTACAGGCTTGCGAAAAGCATTGCGCTGTGTGAATAACAAAACCGGGATAATGACTAAACTATTAAAGAAGAATCTGGCCCAGGTTATTTCAACTATCGAATAGCCCAAATAACTCAGTTGCTTGGCCGATACATCCATTAACGGGATTATTAACCAGGCGCTAACGAATAAAGCAACCCCCTTGTATGAATGAGTCAAATTTAAAAATGATTCCTGAAGTAATACCGCATCAGATTTACACTCATAGAGAAAATATATACGTAGTCATTCCCACGTAGCCTGTCCCCGCGTAGGCAGGGAGCGGGAATCCATGAGCGCTTGATGTTCCTGGACTCCCGCCTTCGCGAGAGTAACGAAACTGCCTTTATGTAATGTTCCCTAAGCACAACCTGTGGTGTATTTAGAATGCTGTTGATAATGCTTGAATTCCGGATCATAGCCCGCAATGCCGTAGTTGTAGTTACTCAAATACAATCAATAAATAATTGTTTGACGTTTTCCTGGTTGAGTTCAACCGGGTTACCACCACAACTCGGGTCCTGTAACGCCATGTCGGTTAATTCATCAATGCGATCTGTTCCTGCACCAAGTTCAGCCAGTTTATCCGGCACGGCTAATTCTTGCCTTAGCTTCAAAACATAGCCGTAAAACCCGTCAAACCCACCTTCAATACCTAAGTAAGCGGCAGCATGGCCAATGCGCTGTTCAATTTCAGGCCGGTTAAGCCTCAACACGGGTGGCATCACTACTGCATTAGTCATGCCGTGATGAGTGTTGTAGATGGCGCCTATAGGATGCGATAAAGCATGGATAGCTCCCAGCCCTTTTTGGAATGCGGTAGCTCCCATTGCTGCAGCCGACATCATATTGGCCCTGGCATCAATATCCGTGCCATCTTCATAAGCCCTGAGTAAATTTTCTTTAACAAGCTTCATCCCTTCTAATGCTATACCTTGACTCATGGGGTGATAATGCGGCGAACTATAGGCTTCCAGGCAGTGAGCGAATGCGTCCATACCGGTGCCTGCTGTAATAACTTTGGGCATGCCTATAGTAAGTTCAGGATCGCAAATGACTACTGTCGGTAAAACTTTTGGATGAAAGATGATTTTTTTTACATGTGTTTGGCTGTTAGTAATCACACTGGCCCGACCTACTTCTGAACCTGTGCCCGCAGTAGTCGGCACCGCAATAATTGGGGCGATGGCATCAGCGGCTGCCCGGGTCCACCAATCGCCAATATCTTCAAAATCCCAAACCGGACGAGTTTGCCCCGCCATGAATGCCACCATTTTACCCAAATCAAGACCAGAACCGCCGCCAAAAGCAATCACTCCATCGTGACCGCCTTGCTTATACACTTCAATACCGGCCTCCATGTTTATTTCATTCGGATTTGGGTCAACATCTGCAAACAATGCGCGTCCAAGACCAGCAGATTCAAGCAAATCCAGAGTTGACTGGGTAATCGGCAAATCCGCCAAGCCCTTGTCAGTAACCAACAACGGCTTGTTAATACCCGCCTGTGCACAGGCCTCGGCAATTTCATTAATTCTTCCTGCCCCAAATTTTATGGCAGTTGGATAAGACCAATTTGCTTGAATTGTCATGATTGTAACTTCCTTAAATGATAGGATTTTGGACGGGTTAAATTCTGATAACCAATGACTGATAAAGCACCACCTCGGCCGGTCTGTTTGCAACCGGTCCAACACAAGGCGGGATCAAGATAATCGGCGCGGTTCATAAACACAGTTCCGGTTTCGACTCGCGCGCCAATATTTGCAGCCCGTTGTGTATCATTAGTCCATAATGATGCTGTCAGGCCAAACTCGCTGTCGTTCATTAGTTCGATAGCCTGTTCATCGGAATCAACTTTCATAATGCCCACCACCGGGCCAAAGCTTTCATCATGCATCACACGCATGTCGTGATTCACATTGGTCAATACTTGTGGTGATAAATAGGTGCCGGCATCATCTTCAGCAAACTTACTAATATGAGCCGTTGCGCCCTGTGCAAGCGCTTCTTCGGTTTGTGCTCTAACTTCATCAGCAAACCGTTTGTTTGCCATCGGTCCAAGTGTGGTTGACTGATCCAAAGGATTGCCTAATTTATAACTTTCGACAATGGCAACGGCTCTATCGACAAACTCATCATAATGTGAACGATACACATAAATACGTTCTATCCCACAGCAACATTGGCCTGAATTAAACATCGCTCCGTCTATTAAAGTCTCAGCAGCAGCTTCAACATTTGCATCGTCCATTACATAGCCCGGATCTTTGCCGCCAAGCTCCAGACCAAGATTGGTAAATGTACCGGCGGCGGCTTTTTCCATTGCTTGTCCACCACCTACAGAGCCTGTGAAATTAACAAACCCAAAACTCTTTGCTGCAATCAATGCTGACGTTGTGTCATGATCCAGAAAAATATTCTGGAAAACATCTTCAGGCACACCAGCTTGATGGAATGCTTTAGCCATGCGTTCACCTACTAACAATGTCTGGGTGGCATGCTTAAGTACAACTGCATTACCGGCTATTAATGCTGGAGCCACGGTGTTGACGGCAGTCATATAAGGGTAATTCCAGGGTGCAATTACCATTACTACACCATGTGGTTCACGGATAATACGTCGCTCAAAATTATCGCTGTCCTCGATCAATATAGGCGCCAGCGATTCTTCTGCAATCTCTGCCATGTATTTGGAACGTTCTTCAAAACCACCAAACTCACCGCCATAGCGCACCGGCCTGCCCATCTGCCAGGCTAATTCCGGTACGATTTCATCGTTCATTTGGCCGACTTTGGCAACACCGGCCAGGACCAATTCTATGCGCTCGGCGATAGGCCTTGCCGCCCATTGCCGTTGTGCAGATCCGGCTCTGGCAACGTTTTGAGTTGCTTGTTCGAAGCTGAATGTTTGTCGCTCGGCATAAACCGAACCGTCAATTGGGGATATGCATTGTAGGGTTTTAGTCATGTAATATTTACCTGGATCATTTTCTGGATTCCCGCTCCACGCCTACACGGGGACAGGCAGCACTGGAATGACGAATCACAGTTCTACTGATGGCGTTGAACTCATGCTCGCTCGAATCCACGCGCAACTTCGTAGTCTGTGACCTTAGTGTCAAAGTCTTCCTGCTCCCATTCTGCAGCTCTGACATAGTGATCAATAACATCATCACCCATTGCCGCTCTAAGCATCTTGGAAGATTTTAACGCCTTAGTCGCATCGCGCAGGGTCTCCGGAATACCCCGTGCCCGTTTGGCCTGGTAAGCATCACCCTTAAACTCTGCTTCAAGCTCCAGTTTGTTTTCAATGCCGGATATGCCTGCTGCGATTAGTGCTGCCATTGCCAGGTAAGGATTTAAATCGGAGCCACCTACTCGGCATTCTACTCTAATCGCTTTACTGCCTTCACCACAGAGCCGATAACCGGCGGTACGATTATCCTTTGACCAGATTGCTTTGGTAGGCGCAAAGGTACCCGCAGCAAAACGTTTATAGGAGTTGATATATGGCGCCAGAAAATATGTGATTTCAGAGGCATGATTTAACAAGCCGGCCATATAATGACACATCTGCTTTGACATGCCGTAATCGCCTTTTTTGTCGTAAAAAGCGGGTTGCCCCTTTAACGTCCACAGAGATTGATGAACATGACTGGATGAACCGGCTGCATCATGATGCCATTTGGCCAAAAAGGTCAATGCCCGGCCTTTTTGCCAGGCAATTTCTTTACATGCATTTTTGGTAATAGCGTGATTATCCGCCATTTCTAAAGCTTCAGCATAACGCACATTAATTTCTTCCTGGCCCGGATCAGCTTCACCCTTGGAGTTCTCAACCGGCACACCTGCACCCTGCAGACCGTTTCGGATCGAACGCATCACATCTTCTTCCTTGGTGGTCTGAAAGATATGATAATCCTCATTGTAAGGACTAATCGGCGTCATGTTGCGATAACCTAAATCGTGTAATTCCTCAAACGACTCCCGAAACAGGAAAAATTCAAGCTCTGTAGCCATCATGGCCTGGTAACCCATCCCTTTAAGCCGGGATATTTGCTGCTTGAGTACGGCCCTGGGTGAATGCGGCACATCAGCATGAGTGTGATGGTCAAGCACATCACATAACACTAATGCTGTGCCCTCCAGCCAGGGAATCAAGCGTAAGGTACTCATATCCGGTTTCATGGTGTAATCACCATAACCGGCTGCCCAACTGGTCGCTTTGTAACCTTCAACTGTAAACATTTCCATGTCGGTTGCCTGCAGATAGTTACAACTGTGAGTTTCATTCCAGGCACCATCAACAAAAAACTCAGCCTGAAAACGTTTACCCATTAAACGCCCTTGCATATCAACCTGACAGGCCAAAACTGTATCGATCTGGCCTGTTCTAACCAGCTTTTTTAACTGATCTAACGAAAGATTTCCTGGCATGTTTATTCCTCAACTATTATCTGGTGTAATGGCTTTTAAATTTTATTTTAGCCCCCCTAGCTCCCCCTGAGAGGGGGAGAATCTTTGCTATTAAAATTCCTCCCCTATCAGGGGAGGCTAGGAGGGGTAATATGGTAATTCTCTAAATCCATTAAAAACTAACAATTAACCGTACCGATAAGGTCGACCGGCTTTACCCATGGCTGCGTTGTAATCTTTAAGGATTTGCACGACCTGGGCTTTAACTTCACTTTCGGCTGCAATCTCATCCCAGAATTTACGTGCCTCGGCTTCAACCGTTGCCCATTCTTCATCCGGGATTGAGGTTAATTGCATTTTGGTACCTTCTGTCCTGAGTTTGGCTTCACCGCCCCAATACCAGTGTTGGCGATAATAATGCGATGAATCCATACAAAGTTTAAACAATTCCTGCAGGTGTTCAGGCAGAGCATTCCACTTTTCTTCGTTAGCAAAATAACTGCCACACCAGGCACCGGAAATGTTATTAGTCAGGAAGTAATCCGTTACATCAGCCCAGCCAACAGTATAGTCTTCGGTAATTCCCGACCAGGCGATTCCATCTAGTTCACCTGTCTGGACTGCAACTTCAATATCTTCCCAAGGTAAGGTTACCGGCACCACACCAAAGCGTGTCAAAAACCGGCCCGCTGTCGGGAAAGTGAATACCCGTTTGCCTTCAAGGTCAGCCAAACTATTAATAGGCTCTTTAGTCGCAAAATGACATGGATCCCAGGCCCCTGCCGACAGCCATTTAACACCTTCAACTTTGTCGTATTCGGATTCCCAGATTTCCGCCAGACCCCATTGGCTAAATAACACCGGCACATCAAGACTATAACGTGTGGCAAATGGGAAGTAACCGCCAAAAACCGAGACCTCGGTCGGTGATGCGATTGAATCATCATCTGACTGCACTGCGTCTATAGTGCCTTTCTGCATAGCGCGGAACAATTCACTGGTGGGTACTAATTGATCGGCAAAATACAGTTCAATTTCCATTTCTCCATTGGCCACTTTATTGAATGCGTCAATGGAGGGCTTTATCACATGTTCTGCCAGCGCAGGCCCGGCATAGGTTTGCAAGCGCCATTTTATGGTTGATTGAGTGTGTACCGCCGGAGCCGCCAGTACTGATGCGCCTGCAGCACCCGCTAACCCGGTTTTTTTAATGAATTCACGTCTACTTGTCATCTCGTAATCTCCTATGTAAATGTTGAGTTTATTTGCTGTAATGCCATTCGGGCAACCATAAGGCAATTTGTGGAAACACCATTACCAAAACCAGTGCAATCAGCATTACGCCCACAAACGGGATAATTGATCGATAAATATCAATCAGGGAAACTTCAGGTGGAGCCATCGCTCGCATCAAAAATAAATTGTAACCAAACGGTGGCGTCATATAAGCAATCTGGCAGGTGATGGTGTACAGCACACCATACCAGATCAAATCAAAACCTAATACTTTTACTAATGGTACGTACAACGGTGCGACAATTACCAGCATGGCAGTATCATCCAGGAATGTACCCATGAGTAAAAACGACAGCTGCATTAAAATCAAAACTTCCCAAGGACCAAGGCCTAATTGTTCCAGGAAAAAACCTTCAATCGCACGCACTGCCCCCAGCCCATCGAATACCGCACCAAAACACAGCGCCGCCAATATGATCCACATAAACATACAGGTAATGCCCAGTGTCTTGCGAATGGTTTCTTCCATAACCTTTGCGGTTAAACGACGCTTAAAAATCGCTGCCAGCGTTGCTGCAGTTGCACCAACCGCTGAACTCTCTACCAGACTGGTGTAGCCCATTAGGAATAACCCAGTCATAGAGAAAAAAATCAATAAAGGAATAATACCGGCCTGTAGTAATTTTAGCTTTTCAAGTAATGGCATTTGCCTGTCTTCTGCTGGCAATACCGGCCCAAGATGTGGTTGTAGTCGGCAACGAATGACAATATATAATATAAACAAGCTGGCCATTAATAATCCCGGAATCGCACCAGCTAACCACAATTGACCTACAGGTTGACGTGCAATCATGCCGTATAAAACCAACACAACGCTAGGCGGAACTAATATTCCGAGTGAGCTACCGGCCTGGATCACCCCGGTGACCATTATTTTGTCATAACTACGCTTTAGCAATTCCGGCAAGGCAATAGTTGCTCCGATTGCCATGCCAGCAACACTTAAGCCGTTCATGGCGGAAATCATGACCATTAGCAGGATCGTTCCCACAGCAAGGCCACCTCTAAGCCCACCACACCAAACATGAAACATTTCATACAAATCATCGGCTATACCGCTTTCCGATAGTAGAAAACCCATGTAAATGAACAAGGGCAAGGTAAGCAACGGATACCATTTCATCAGTTTCATCGCCGCAGAAAAGGCGATCTCGGAACCACCATCGCCCCAAAGCAGTAAGGCCGATATTGAAGCTACTGCGCCAATAGCCGCAAACACCCGTTGACCCGTCATCAGCATGAGCATCATTGATGAGAACATCAATAATGCAATCATTTCATACCCCATTAAAGTGTTTCTCCCTTGATCTTGGCGAGATCCTTAAAAAAAGTTGCAATAGCCTGTAATAACATCAGGAAAATCCCGATGCACATGATGACCTTTATCGGCCACATATAAGGACGCCAGGCTGAATAACTGCGTTCTCCATACCCTATTGCGTAGCTGGTGGATGAATAACCGCCATAGAGCAATAGAATTAAATATGCGATAAGAAAAAAAATAGTAAAAGCGTCAACCCAGGCCCGGGTTTTGTTTGACCAGCTACCATAGAGTAAGTCCATACGAACATGATCGCCCATCTGCATGGAATACGGGCCACCAAGAAGAAAATATGCCATCATTAAGAACTGGGCTATTTCGATTGTCCAGATTGAGGGGTTAAAGAAGGTTTTTGAAATAGAAGAATAAAGCAGCACCGCCATGATAACGAAAATCAAATACATGGTGGCACGGCCGATCTTTTTATTCAGCTTATCTACAAACCTTACATAATTTCTGATGGGTGTATTCATTCTATTGTTTATTCAAACCAAGCTCATTAATCGCTGCATCAATCATAAACCTAATCTTGGTTGAAATACGACCAACCTGTTCTGGAGTGGCTATCAGATCATTCCTGATTTCCAGCATAACATTGGGAATTGCATTGTTAACCCCGTGTTCTATCAATGTATGCGAAACGCCGTCTTGGGGGCCATAAGGTTGATTACGCTCTATGATTAAATCACTGATACCAGACGATGCATCTAAGACAGCATCGGCAAACTGCGAGTCGTTTTCGCTATGCAAAACTCCTAATTCAACGGCTCTTTTTTGACCAAAATAAACCGGTGTAAAGCTGTGTACTGTCACCAAGATGGGTGTAATACCTTCCGATTTCTTCGCGGCTATAGCTTGTGCTAACCTGGTTTGAAACGGTTGATAAATTTGCGCTATACGGGCCATCTTTTCATCAGGGGAGATGTTCTTATTACCCGGAATTTCATGGATTTCGCTCTTGGTCGGCATGGCGCTGTCACTGTCGGGCGGACGATTAGAGTCATACACCAATCTTGAAACACGTGATGACACCAGCGTTGCATCAAATTTCAGGCTCAGTTGCTCAGCGACCTGTTTTGCACCCGGATCCCAGGCGATATGGCTTTGCAATACGTCTTCAGACAGGCCCAAGTGGTTAAAGTACAACGGCACTGAATTGGATGCATGCTCACAAACCAGAATGATCGCTGATTTGCCGCTAGCATTAATAACTTCAACAACGGGTTTTTCCTGATCTGCAAGCAGCTCGATCGATGTCAAAAGTTCCGTTGTCGCATGATTTGTCATTTGTAAAAGATTATACACAGAAAATTTTTATGTCAATATTTTTTCAGAATAATTCTTTTTAATTTTTCTGATTCTGATATGCTGTGATAAATCATTGAAAGTATGCAAAGTAAATCAACGTGGCAGCAAAGACAATTATGGAGCAGATACTGGGTCAGTTTGATGAACTGACCCACTCAGAACGCCAGCTTGCAAACTCATTGCTAAAAGACTATCCAATTTCAGCGATGGGAAGTATTACCTATATTGCGGAAAAAGCGGACGTCTCAACGCCTACTGTAGCAAGGATGATCCATAAACTCGGGTTCAAGGGATTTCCCCAATTTCAGCAATCACTCAAAAATGAACTTAGCGCCAAAATATCCAGCCCTATAGATAAACACGAAATTTGGGCTAAAAGTGCGCCTGACACGCATACTTTGAATCAATTCACTGAAGCAGTCACGCATAATATCCGGCGGACATTGAATCAGACAGATCCCAAAGAGTTTGATTCAGTTTGCAAACTTTTAGCTGATTCATCCAAGCAAATATTTATTACCGGCGGCCGAATTACCCGCTCATTGGCTGAGTATTTTTTTACGCATTTGCAAATGATCAGATCAGGCGTAACACATCTGCATGCAGTCACCAACGCCTGGCCTCACTATATTATTGACATGCAAAAAAACGATATCTTGATTATCTTTGATATTAGACGATACGAAAATGATTTACTGAGGCTGGCTGAAATAGCACAACAACGCAAAGTTTCAATCGTCTTATTCACTGACCAATGGGGTTCGCCTGTTTCTAAATATGCCAAATATAAATTCAACTGCCAGATAGAAGTACCTTCTGCCTGGGATTCCTGTATTGTGATTTCATTGATTCTGGAAGCCTTAATCGCTGCGCTACAAAATACGCGCTGGCCTGAAACCAAAAAGCGAATGAAAATTCTGGAAGAGCTGTTTGACCAAACCAGGCTTTTTCGAAAAGTTCCCTGAGCTATTAATATAATTAGCGATGACTTTCAAGTCTGTAGTTACAGACTTAATAGAGATATACTAACTACAAGTTAATTGATAGCGTCATATGTTAGTCAACCATTGTCGGGATAATCTTTGTTTACCAGTGCCAGATGGTGATGTGTGGGTATTTGGGTACGGATCATTAATGTGGGATCCGGGTTTCGAATTCGAAGAAACACAAAAAGCCATTATTAAGGACTACCACCGTGCTTTTTGCATTTGGTCGGTCCACTACCGGGGTACATTCGAAAACCCGGGACTAGTTGTTGGCCTGGACAATGGAGGGGAATGTATCGGTCAGGCTTACCGAATCCGTGAAGAGCAACTTTACCCTGTTATGAATTATCTTAAAGACCGGGAAATGGATACAGGTGTCTATATTCCGTCGATTCGCCCGATCTGGCTGGATAACGGTGAATGTGTCGATAGTCTGGTTTTTATTGCCGATCATCAACATGATCATTATGCCGGAAAGCTGGCTATCGAAGAAAAAGTACGTGTAATTAAACGCTCTATGGGCAATCGCGGTCCTAATACTGATTACGCTGTTAATACCTATGAGCACCTTATGGATTTGGGTATAGAAGATCCCTACTTAAAGTCGGTTGTAGAACTTCTCTAGTAGCTGCTAGTGTCACAGCACAGCCCGGTTTTATCTCCAGCTAAAATCTGCTGGCGCGATAACACGCCTTATAGTCTCGATTTTGGCGATTATTATTACAGCAAAAAAAATGGCGTCGAAGAATCAGATTATGTATTTATTCAAGGGAATAAACTATTAGAACGTTGGCAACAATTTGAAGACGAGCATTTAAGTCGATTTTCTATCTTTGAAACAGGGTTCGGCAGTGGCTTGAATTTTCTGTTAACGGCTGAACATTGGCTCGATTTTAAACGCGAACATAAGCCTGAACATTTAAACAAGCTCAGCTATACCAGTGTTGAAATACATCCGTTGCAGCTTGATGACTTAATCAAGATTATCCGCAACTGGTCAGTTGAATTCACCTACACCAACCAACTCATTACATATTATCCACCGGCGATTAAAGGCATTTACCATTTCGATTTTGGGCGCATTGAATTAAAACTGATTTTAATGCCGTTGGATCAGGCGCTGTCAATAATCGAGCCTAAAGGTAGGCCGTTGTTCGACTGCTTATTTCTTGACGGTTTTACTCCTTCCAGAAATAAAAGCATGTGGGAATCGGCATTGCTCAGGCGCTTATCCTATTTCTGCAAACAGGATTCCACTTTCAGCACCTTTACCGCTGCCTCCCGGGTGCGAAAAGATTTAATTCATAGTGGTTACACAATTAAAAAGGTAAAAGGCTTTGGCTCAAAGCGAGAAATGTTGACAGGTGTTTTATCGCACTCAAATATCCCAACTTATAAATCAAAATACCCCTGGTTCGAAACCAAGCATACTACCAGCATCACTGAACCGATCATTATCATTGGAGCCGGTATCGCAGGTTGCGCAACAGCACATGCTTTAGCCAAAGAAAATATTCAATCCATCATTATCGATTCAGAAGCCAGTATTGGTGGAACCATTGCTGATTTTAACTACAGCAGCTTTTCGCCTTATATCAGTGCTGATTTCAATCCTGTCAGTCAATTCTATTGGGCCGCTTATAGTTTATTGCAACACTATCTTTTCCAGCATGATGATGTGATTCATGATTTTTGCGGCGTCTTTCTTACAGCAAATAATCAAGAACGATTTACCGCACTTAATGCTGCTTATCAACTACTCAAGCGCTCAGGCTTAGAAATCGAATGGATTAAAAAAGACCAGACCCTGACAACAACAGGAATAGAAATAAATCACCCGGGATTATTTGTTAAACAAGCTGGCTGGCTAAACCTACGGAGTATGTGCAAATCATTGATCAACTCCCCATTAATTTCAACACAATTAGCCACACAGGTGCTCAACATAAAAAAACATCATAACCACTGGCAAGTTGAATCAACAAATGGGATTTTTGAGGGCTCGCATGTAATCTTTTGCACCGGCGCGAATTCTAACCTGCTTGATGATTATAAACTTTGCAGATTAGACAAGATCAAGGGCCAAGTTACTACTATTCAAAGCCCCGAAAAGCTAGGCAACCTCAAAACCATTATTAACAATGGTCATTATCTAATTCCAGCACACCAAAGCAAAGAATTAATAACAGGTTCAAATTACGACCGATCCAACCTGGCAACCAACTGTGCAACCATAGAGGCCGATATAAAGAATCTAACCGCACTCAAAGGTTTAAGCGAAGACATCGATAACATTATCAAAACCGAAACACAGCTATTATCCAACTTGGAAACCTCAAACAGCAGCAAGGGCATCCGACTTTCCAGTCGTGATCATTTACCACTCATCGGCCCAATCCCGGATATGAGCTTTTATCAAAAACACTATCCAGAATACATCAAAACCGGTCGCTTAAAAGGTTGTCCTAATCCCAAATATTTTGACGGTTTGTTTATCAACACCGCCCACGGCTCCAGAGGCATCACCGCCAGCCTGTTAGCCGGAGAAATTATTGCGTCGTTATTGGCCGACAAACAACTTCCCTTGCCCACACAACTTTTTCATTCTGTACACCCGGCACGGTTTTTTGTTAGAGATTGCATTAATTAGAAAATTAATTTACTCGATTTTTCTATAGATTGCGACAAACTGAATACACAACTCAAATGCATAAGCTGTTTCTGGATACCGGCCTGCGCCGGTATGACGGTTGTATGATACCTATGTTGATATTAGTTTGCTTCATCGCTTTACGCTCTTTGGGTGCTAGCAATGACTATAGAGAGAAATATCATTGCGAAGGAACGAACAAAGTGAGTGACTGCGGCAATCTATAGCCATAAATCGATATTCACTAAAATATCGATTTACCCGTTGCGGTGGTGAATAGCTCCAGGGCTTTCATGCCTAATACCGAGTTGCCGTATTGATTGAGTTCGGGGCTCCAGACTGCGATTGAAAATTCGCCTGGTTTGATCGCGGCTATGCCTCCGCCTACGCCGCTTTTTCCGGGCAACCCGACCCGGAAGGTGAATTCACCGGCTTGATCGTAAAAGCCGCAGGTTTGCATGATTGAGTTTATGCGTTTGGCCTGACTGGGAGTCAAATAAGCATTTGATGAAAACACTGACTTGCCGTGATTGGCTAATAGTAAAAATGCGGCTGATAGTTCTTCACAGGTCATGGCTAATGCGCATTGATGAAAGTAAACATCCAACACATCTTCGATGGGATTCTCTATCCGGTCGAATGATTTCAGGAAGTTTGCCAGCGCATAATTGCGATGCCCGGTTAATTGCTCTGATTTTGCTACGGCCTTGTCAAAATAGACTTGGTCAGAGCCGGAAATATCATGAACAAAATTCAGCAGTTGTTTGAGCGGGTCATCATAGATACTCAATAAAACATCTGAAACAACAATCGCCCCGGCATTGATAAATGGGTTTCTTGGCAAACCTTTCTCATGTTCGAGTTGTACCAGAGAGTTGAACGGATCGCCGGAAGGTTCTACACCTACACGTTGGTAGACCTTCTCTCCTATTTCTGAGACAGCTAACATCAAGGTAAACACTTTGGAAATACTTTGAATTGAAAATCGTTGCTGACTTACACCGGTTGAATACTTATCTTGATCCAGAAACGTCAAGGTCATAGCGAATTGCTTTGGATCTATATTTTCTAGTTCCGGGATATAAGCCGCTACCTTACCTTGTCCGTAGAGACGCTCGACTTCTGTTGCGATGTCAACTAATAGATTTTGATAATCGAAACCTGTCAAGATTTGTTTGCTCGTTTACGCTCATGTTCTTTTAGCATTTTTTTGCGTAATCGGATACTCATTGGTGTAATTTCTACTAATTCGTCATCTTCAATAAATTCCAACGCATGCTCCAAAGTTAGCTTAATCGGTGGTGTCAGCAGAATGTTCTCATCGCTGCCGGACGCCCTAATGTTAGTGAGTTGCTTGGCTTTCATGGGATTAACGACTAAATCATTATCACGGTTATGCACACCGGTAATCATGCCTTCATAACACTCATCGCCGGGAGAAATAAACATGCGCCCACGGTCTTGCAAATTGAACAGTGCATAGCCAAGCGCCTTACCGTTAGCCATTGATACTAATACGCCGTTATTGCGGCTTTTCAGTTCAGATTTCGATTTTGGTCCGTAATGATCGAATACTTGATATTTCAAACCCGTACCTGATGTAATAGTAATAAATTCTGTTTGAAATCCAATCAAGCGCCTGGCCGGAATCATATATTCCAGTCTAATGCGCCCTTTCCCATCCGGCTGCATATTTAATAATTCTGCACGGCGTTCACCCAACTTCTCCATCACAATACCTTGATGAGTGTCTTCCACATCGACAACCAGCAATTCATAAGGCTCATGAATTTCTCCATCGACTTCTCGATAAATCACTTCAGGTCTGGAAACACCCAGTTCGTAACCTTCACGGCGCATACTCTCAATTAAAATAGAAAGATGTAGTTCTCCACGACCTGATACTTTAAATTTATCAGCATCATCCGTATCCTCTACCCGCAGCGCTACATTGTGGATCAACTCGCGTTGTAGCCTTTCTCTAATCTGCCGGGAGGTAATAAACTTGCCTTCCCTGCCGGCAAAGGGTGACGTATTCACCTGAAATGTCATGCTCATTGTCGGTTCATCTACCGTTAGTGGCGGCAAGGCTTCGACATGCGATGGATCACACAACGTATCTGAGATTTGAATATTTTCGATGCCGGTAAAAGCAATGATGTCACCGGCCCGAGCCTCGCTAACTTCTTTACGCTCCAGGCCCATAAATCCCAGTAATTGCATCACTTTAGCATTACGCTTGTTACCCTCACGATCAACCACAACCACTTGAGAGTTGCGCTTGATCATGCCACGCTGGATTCGGCCAATGCCGATTGCGCCGGTATAGCTACTGTAATCCAATGAACTGACTTGCATCTGAAATGCACCATCCAATTCAACTTTAGGGGCATCGACATGATTAATAATAGTTTCGAATAACGGTTCCATATTGCCGCTATTAACAGATTCATCCAAGCCGGCATAGCCTTGCAGTGCGGAGGTATAAACAACCGGAAAATCGAGTTGCTCATCAGTTGCACCAAGACGATCAAATAGATCGAAGGTCTCGTTAATCACCCAGTCTGCCCTGACGCCTGGGCGGTCAATTTTGTTGACAACGACAATTGGTTTTAGACCTAGGTCAAATGCCTTTTGGGTCACAAAACGGGTTTGCGGCATCGGTCCATCAACTGCATCGACCAATAACAATACTGAATCGACCATTGATAAGACCCGTTCAACTTCGCCGCCAAAATCAGCATGACCCGGCGTATCAACGATATTGATTCGATAATCACGCCACTGTACGGCGGTATTCTTGGCCACAATCGTGATGCCGCGTTCTTTTTCCAAATCCATGGAGTCCATTAATCGCACTTGCTGTTCACCACGGTCATTCAATGTACCGGATTGCCGAAACAGCTGATCAACCAGGGTTGTCTTACCGTGATCAACGTGAGCGATAATGGCTATATTTCTAAGTTTTTCAATCATCTAGTCTGTTGCTAACTAAAAACGGCGCATCATATCATTTGCGGACGATAAGATTGTTATTATTTTGTTAAAATTCGTCCGCTTTTATATCGGCAAAATCATGGCGTTAATTCAACTTAAGAATCTTAGTCTCAGTTTTGGGGATAGACCCTTACTTGATGCGGTCAACTTATCCATTGAAGCAAAAGAGCGTATTGCGCTGGTCGGCCGTAATGGAGCCGGTAAATCGACGTTGTTAAATTTGCTGCAAGGTAAACTTGAGTCGGATGAAGGTGAAATTCAGTTTCAGGACGGGCTATTGGTTCGCAAATTACGCCAGGAAATTCCCAATGACTTAGACGGTGATATTCAAAGTATTATTGCCCAGGGACATTACCGTTGTGGTGAATTGCTCAAGAGTTATTACCAATCAATCAGGCAAGGCGACGAAATCCCTGCTGGGTTGCAGACCAAGCTTAATGACAGTGATGCCTGGGCTATTGATCAGCGAGTAAAAACCTTGTTATCGAAATTTGAGCTAACTGCCGAAACGCAGTTTTTTAATTTGTCCGGCGGTCTAAAACGTCGTGTGTTGTTAGCGCAATGCTTGCTCGATGAACCAGATGTCTTGCTGCTTGACGAACCTACCAATCATCTGGATATTTCGACCATTGAATGGCTGGAAAAATTGCTTATGGGGTTAAACATAACCTTAGTAATCGTTTCGCATGACCGCTCATTTATCAACACACTGGCAACAAGAATCATTGACCTGGACCGGGGCCGACTGACGTCCTGGCCGGGAAATTTCAATCAATACGTAGCCGGCAAGGAAAAAGCGCTGGAAGATGAGCTGAATCAGCAAAAAGCTTTTGATAAAAAGTTATCTCAAGAAGAAACCTGGATCAGAAAAGGCATTCAGGCCCGCCGCACCCGCAATGAAGGCCGCGTCAGAGCTTTAAAAAAGATGCGTCAACAGCGCTCCCAACGACGTACAATACAACAATCTGCCAGTTTTGAGCTTAATCAGGGCTCCTTATCAGGTCAGCTTGTTGCTGAGCTTGTAGATGTCAGCTTTCGCTATAGTGAAAACCAATTCACTATCAAAGACTTTAACACTACTGTTTTACGCGGTGACAAAATTGGAATTATCGGTCCAAATGGATGTGGTAAATCGACCTTAATCAAGTTATTGACCGGTGATCTATCGGCTACAGATGGAACCATTAAGTTGGGCACTCGCCTGCAACCGGCCTATCTGGACCAACAGCGCAGTACAATTCGAGAAGACCGTTCTTTATTAGATAACATTGCTGAAGGTCGCTCTGAAGTCGTTGTTAATGGCAAGTCAATTCATATTATGTCTTATATTCAGGAATTCTTGTTTTCTCCCGATCGTGCTCAGACCCCAGCTAGCGCTTTGTCAGGGGGTGAGCGTAACAGGCTCACTTTAGCTAAACTTTTCACAAAGCCGTTTAATTTGCTTATTTTGGATGAACCCACCAAC
Source organism: Arenicellales bacterium (assembly GCA_028284225.1). Lineage (GTDB taxonomy): Bacteria > Pseudomonadota > Gammaproteobacteria > Arenicellales > JAHEKD01 > JAHEKD01. The sequence goes on along the minus strand of JANQSD010000013.1, from coordinate 43,568 downwards.
GACCTTGATATCGATACACTTGAATTATTAGAACAAAAACTGGTGGATTATCAAGGCACACTGTTACTTGTCAGTCATGACCGAACTTTCATCAATAATATAGTCACTAGCACGCTGGTGTTTGAAGGCGAAGGTAGAGTAAACGAATACGTCGGTGGTTACGATGATTGGCTCAGACAACGGCCAGCTGTAGAAACAGCTGAAAAAAAATCACAGCCTAAAAAGAGCGAGGCCAAGTCGAACGCAGGCAAACCTAAAGAGCTCAGTTATAACGATAAACGAGAATTAGAGTCTTTACCGAATAAAATCGAAAAACTTGAACTAGAGTTAGAACAGTTGCAACTGGAACTGTCTAATCCGGATTTTTACCAGCAACAAGATGCTATTATCAGCGAGAAGAATGAGTATCTTAAGATCATCCAGGAAAAGCTGGAAACTGCTTATAAACGCTGGGAAGAACTTGAATCAATATAATTAACGTTTACGTAAATTAAATTACCAAACTTATTTTATTGTTTTTATTAGCTTATTTTAGTAAAATTATGTTTACGTTAACGTAATTTTAATATGTTCACAATCAAACAATTAGCAAAGGAGTTTCATACTACAGCCCGTACTTTACGTTATTACGAGGAGCTGAACATCATAAAACCTAAACGTGACGGGAATAAAAGAATTTATAACAATCTTGATAAAGAACGACTTGAACTCACCTTACAGGCCAGAGAAATTGGTATTAACCTTGCAGATTTAGCTGAAATTTTTACTCTTTATGACGAATCGCAAAATGAAGAAACACAGCTATTTAGGTTCATTCAATTGTTACGCGCTAAACAGCGTGAGTTAGATCACAAGCAGGAAAACTTAGAAATCATTAAAAAACACATTGACGAATATGAGCAGCATTGCCTGCAGCACATTAAAGATAAGGGATTGATCAGTTAACTTCTGAATCTTGTGAGTAATTGGTTACCCGAGAATTAAAAAAGGCCTGTTGATAACAGGCCTTTTTAGTGTTGTTATCCGGTCCTTAAAAGTATTAAGGCAATGGAATCGATGCTTCCAATAAATTCGACGCCCTTTCGTGAGTTACTGCCGTTGGGTGAATGGCATCGAAGAATAAGAATTCATCGAAATTACAATTTGGGTCATAAACCTGATCGCTTGGCAAAGGACCAGTTTGAACAAAGCAGGCATCGGTAGAATTCTCATAGCCCAAGTCCTCGCCGTTCGTTGTCAGAAAAGCAAAGAAATCAAACAAATCAATCGGAACTATTTGAGCATCGTTACTACGTTGTAAACTTCTGATATTTCGTTTTAGAAAGAAATTGAATACTCGACTCCTGAAACTTAGCCGCCGAGGTAGACGAGGATCACCAGTTTGTGCCGCAACCAATGCTGTTTCAGGTATACCGCCAATATCAGGTGCATTCACAATCATAATATTTGCCGCGCCGGCATCGATCAATTGCTGTACTGCCGAGCTGATATTATTTGCAGCATCAAACAATGTACGGAAAGCTTCCCGGTTTGAAGAACCGGTAGTATTACGAATATCATTGCCGCCAAAAAAGACAATGTAAAGTGCATCAGGTGGGGCAAAACCACCGGTTGCCGCAAAGAAATTAGCTAACTGAGCATTCAAATCGATTGCTGATGCACCACCCGCAGTCGCACCGGCAACAGCCAGGTTTGTGCCACCTGCCAGCGCAGGCGTTAAAGTTAAACCAAGTTCCTCCGCTAATAGCTCTACTGCCACGGGACCATTACTAAAGCGCCCATCAAGATATGGAGGCCCCTCAAGGAAAGGTACTTGCCCGGTGAGTTTTAAATTACCGTTATCGGACAAGCTGTCACCAAGCACAAACATAGCGCTATACTGTGCTTGCGCAGCACTTGCGATTAACAAACAAAATGCTATTGCTGCATTTCTAATTATTGAGAACATAAAAATCCCCTGTTTCTTGTGAAGACTAATATTGACTTGCCAAATATATAGAAGTTCAATCAATATGAAAGTCTACTATAAAAACAATGTTTTATACGAGTATTTCAGCTCCTGAAAATGGTAAAAATGACACCTTGATCTTATAGCAAGCAGTCTTGCCAGCAACACAATCAGTGGATCCCTGGTCGTGAACTCCTCAGGCTGATCTAATGTGTCATTTCGACCGAAGTGGAGAAATCTTCATCCTAGGGTAGTCGTAATAATTCCATAAATTCAGTAACTGATGTTTTTTCCAGTCGGCTTTGTGAAGCACATAACTGGTTTAGTCTTTCACATTGTTTGCGCGATAAACGTGTGGCAATGTTGCGCTTGAATTTTTCGATCAATACTGGAATGCCTTCCTTACGTCTACGACGATGACCGATTGGATAGTCTACCTGGACTTTTTTGGTTTTAGTGCCGTCCTTAAAGAAAATCTGAACTGAGTTGGCAATCGAACGTTTTTTAGGGTCCAAATAATCCTTACTGAATTTCTTATTCTCTGTGACCAGCATTTTCTTACGTAAGGCGTCGATACGCGGGTCTGCAGCAACCTTATCTTCATAGTCACCGGCTTCCAGGGAGCCTTTAATCAAGGCCACAGCAACCATATATTGAATACAATGATCTCTATCCGCAGGATTATCCAGCGGCCCTTGCTTATCAATGATTCTGACCCCGGCTTCCTGTGTTTCAATTTCGATACGACTAATTTTATCCAATTTATCTTTGACTTCATCATGCAGTGTTACCGCCGCCTCTACTGCGGTTTGAGCATGAAATTCGGCTGGAAAAGAAATCTTGAACAATACGTTTTCCATAACATAGCTAGCATAGGATTGCTTGAACTTGAGTTTCTTGCTGTTAAACAACACGTCCTGAAATCCCCAGCCTTTGGCTGTAATTGCCGAGGGGTAACCCATTTCACCTTTGAGGGCAATCAAGGCCAACTTAACACCCCGGCTGGTTGCATCACCGGCAGCCCAACTTTTACGTGAGCCGGTATTCGGTGCATGACGATAGGTTCGCAGAGCGCTACCGTCGATCCAGGCATGTGATACGGCGTTAATAATTTCTTCCCGTGTTCCACCCAGCATCCCTGCCGCAACCGCAGTCGAGGCAATCCGTACCAGCATGACATGATCCAGTCCGACACGATTAAATGAATTCTCAAGTGCTATCACGCCTTGAATTTCATGTGCTTTAATCATGCCTTCCAAAACCTGACGAATGGTTAATGGTTTTTCGCCTAACGCCAGCCGTTGACGTGAGACATAATCCGCTACCGCTAATACGGCACCGAGATTATCAGAGGGATGTCCCCATTCTGCCGCCAGCCAGGTATCATTAAAATCCAGCCAGCGAATCATAACGCCGATATTCAAAGCAGCCTGCACCGGATCCAATACATATGATGTTCCCGGCACAGGTGTGCCGCCATCCATATCTGCACCCGGTACAACCGGCCCCAGCATTTTGGTGCAGGCTGGATACTCAAGTGCTAAAAGACCGCAACCTATGGTGTCCATTAAACAATAACGTGCGGTATGCAATGCTTCACGTCTCCTGATTTTGTAATTGATCACATAATCAGCAATATCAATTAAAACCTGATCAGGCTCAGGACGTTTGGCGTTTCTAACAATGGCTGAAGACATGGGTATTCCTTATAAACTTACTAAGTTGAAAAATTAAATCCGAATAATGGTGTATTTTAAGAAATCAAGCTGTGCCTATAACAACAAAGTGAATCTACTAAATTTCCGCACAGGCAAAAATAAACTTTTTAATAACTCAAAAGCCATTGAATTGCTTCGCTGTGCTCGCAATGACATCTTAATAATCTGCCTAGAGGTGATAATGTTATCTTTAGCGTTTGCTAATCGGAACATATTTTCTTGGCTTGGGTCCGGTGTAATGAGCACCGGGTCGAATGATCTTGCCGTCGATGCGCTGTTCCATTACGTGTGCTGACCAGCCTGTAGTACGGGCAATGACAAACAGCGGCGTGAACATGGCAGTAGGCACGCCCATCATGTGATAGCTGGACGCGCTATACCAGTCTAAATTCGGAAACATATTTTTTTCTCGTTTCATCACTTTTTCAATGCGCTCAGAAATTTGAAACAAATTCATGTTGCCGCCTTCCCGACACAGTTTACGTGCAATCGATTTTATAATCGGGTTGCGTGGATCAGAAATTGTGTAAACCGGATGTCCAAAACCGATGACAATCTGTTTAGCGGCAACTCGCTTGACGATATCTTCTTCGGCTTCTTTTACGGTTCGATAACGCGAAATAACGTCCATAGCAGCCTCGTTGGCACCGCCATGTTTGGGACCGCGTAACGCCCCAATCGCACCCGTGATGGCTGAATAAATATCGGTATCGGTGCCCGTAATTACTCTTGCGGTGAACGTTGAGGCATTGAACTCGTGTTCGGCATATAGAACCAAGGATTGATCCAGCGCCCGTTGGTGTGACTTCGATGGCCTCGCCCCGTGCAATAAATTCAAAAAATGGCCTGCAACCGAATCATCATCGGTTTCAACATCAATGCTGCGGCCATTATGTGAATAGTGATACCAATAAAGCAGCATTGAACCAAAACAGGCAATCAATTTATCGGCAATATCGCATGCTCCGGCATGATTACGGTCTTCTTTTTCAGGCAATATTGTACCGAGCACTGAGCAGCCTGTTCTTAGCACATCCATGGGATGTGCTGCAGCAGGAATTTCTTCCAGTACATTCAAAACCGGGCCCGGCAAGCCGCGCAATCGCTTGAGTTTGAGTTTATAGTTTTGCAATTCTGATTTGGTCGGCAACACACCGTATATTAATAAATATGCAATTTCCTCAAAAGTGCCCTGTTTTGCTAATTCACCGATATCGTAACCACGGTAATACAAATCATTACCCACATTACCGACAGTGCAAATACTGCTGTTGCCTGCTTCAGTACCCGAGAGGGCGACAGACTTTTTAACCGGTTTTCCTGTTTGAGTTTTGCTCATGCTTCACCTTCCTTTTGGGCAAAAAGTTGATCCAATTTCTGTTCATAACTGTGATAATCAAGCCGTTCATAAAGCTCATCACGAGTTTGCATAGTATCTAAAACCTGAGTTTGTGTACCGTCGCTACGAATAGCATCATAAACTTTAATTGCCGCAGCCGACATGGCCCGAAAAGCGGACAAGGGATACAAAATCAAGGACACTCCAACACCACCAAGTTCATCTCTGGTAAAAAGCGGCGTATGGCCAAATTCAGTGATGTTTGCCAACACCGGCACTTCGACCGCCTGGGTAAATTGCCGGTACATTTCTAGCTCGGTCATGGCCTCCGGAAAAATCATATCAGCACCGGCTTCTACACAGGCACAAGCTCGGTCAATCGCTGACTCAATACCTTCCACAGCTAACGCGTCAGTGCGAGCCATGATCACAAAGTCTGGATCGGTTTTGGCATCGACGGCTGCTTTAATCCGATCCACCATCTCTGATTGCGAGACGATAGCCTTATTAGGCCGGTGTCCACAGCGTTTTTGTTGCACTTGATCTTCAATATGAACTGCCGCTGCACCAACACGCGTCATTGCACGTATAGTTCGGGCAATATTAAATGCCCCTCCCCAGCCGGTATCAATATCAACTAATAACGGCAGGTCTGAAATGTCAGTAATACGTTCGACATCGATTAAGACGTCTTCAAGCGTAGTAATTCCCAAATCCGGGATGCCTCTGGAGCAAGCAGCGACGCCACCCCCGGACACATACAAAGCTTTGAAACCACTGGCCTGCGCCAGCCTCGCCGAATAGGCATTAATTGCGCCGACAACCTGTAGCGGCTTATCTTCAATTACAGCCTGTTTGAATTTTTTACCGGAAGATTTCATGAAATATCAGTCCTGTTGCTTGGGGTAACCCAAAGACGAAAGTGCTTCGGTGACGACATCTATCGCTGAGATATCGTCAATAGTTGGAGGTATTTTTACTTCTGTTCCATCAGCGATGCTTCGTATCGTTGCTCGTAGCACCTTGCCTGAACGTGTTTTAGGTAATTTGCTTACAACTACGGCTTGTTTAAACGCTGCTACGGCCCCGACTTTTTCCCTGACTTGCTGAATTAATTCTGCGACAATTTGTTGGTGATCTTTATCCACGCCAGACTTGAGCACAATCAACCCCAACGGCAACTGCCCTTTTAACGAGTCAGTCACACCACAAACCGCACATTCAGCAACATCAACATGCTCTGCAATACACTCTTCCATACGTCCGGTTGAGAGTCTATGTCCGGCCACATTAATCACATCATCAATGCGACTCATGACCCAGAGATAATCATCCTCATCAAGATAGCCGGCATCGCCAGTCAAATAATAACCTTCATAGCGGCTTAAATAAGAATCTATAAAACGTTCATCATTTTGCCAGAGGGTTGGCAGACATCCCGGCGGCAATGGTAGTTTAATTGAGATGGCTCCAAGCTCACCTTTAGGTTTGGAATTACCTTCTTCATCCAGGACTTTGATGTGATAACCCGGTACAGCCTGAGTCGGTGAACCGGATTTAACCGGCAACTGTTCAATACCTAAACAATTGGCCGCTATAGCCCAACTGGTCTCCGTCTGCCACCAATGATCAATAACCGGCACATTCAACAGTTTTGCTGACCAATCCAAAGTGTCCGGGTCACAACGTTCTCCTGCTAAAAACAAGGCACGAAAGTTCTTCATTGGATACTTTTGAATTTGTTCGCCTTGTGGGTCCTCACGCTTAATAGCCCGAATAGCCGTGGGTGCTGTGAACATGACACTGACGTTATATTCATCGATTACTCGCCAGAATGCACCGGCGTCAGGTGTGCCTACAGGTTTTCCTTCATAGACAATAGTTGTACAGCCGCTAATCAGCGGTGAATAAACAATATATGAATGACCGACAATCCATCCTACATCTGATGCTGCCCAAAAAACTTCTCCTGGTTCAACATTGTAGACATTTTTCATGGTCCACTTCATCACTACAGCGTGACCGCCATTATCACGAACCACACCTTTGGGCATACCTGTGGTGCCGGATGTATACAAAATATAAAGCGGATCGGTTGCTTTAACTGCAACAGGAGCAACTGGTTCGGATTGATCACAGAGTGTTTGCCACTCATGATCCCGCCCTTCAATTAATTCGCAGATTGATTGCGGACGCTGGTAGATCACACAAGATTGGGGTTTATGTGAGGAAAGACGAATCGCCTCGTCCAGCAAAGGTTTATATTCAATTAATCGATTAACTTCAATACCGCAAGATGCCGACACCACCAGTTTGGGTTTAGCATCATCAATTCGTTTTGCCAACTCTTCACCGGCGAAGCCGCCAAATACAACAGAATGCACAACGCCAATTCGGGCGCAGGCAAGCATAGCCACTACAGCCTCCGGGATCATGGGCATATAAATAATAACTCGATCCCCTTTTCCCACTCCAAGACCTTGTAGTACACCGGCAAACCGGGCGGTGTAGTCGGTCAATTCACTGTAGGTAAATTGTTTTTTGGTCTGTGTGACCGGACTATCGTAAATCAACGCGAGTTGATCACCGCGCCCGTTTTCTACATGTACATCCAGGGCGTTATAGCAAGTATTTAGTTCACCCCCGGTGAACCAGCGATAAAAGGGTTTGTTAGAATCATCCAGCACTTTATCGTATTGCCGGGTCCAGCTAATTTGGCGAGCCGCCTCACCCCAGAATTGGTCCGGATCATTTATGGATTGTTCGACAAGCTGCTTTTGCGTCATTGATATCTCCCTGGAGTCGACTCTTATTATTATGAAATTAATACTGTCTTTTAACCAATAATTATTTTTTATATTCAACATGATGGTTCTGGAGTTTAGTGCTGACCAGCCTGTGTCCCTGGGAAACATGAGGACAAAATTATTGTAGAATAGCCATGGGGTGTTGATATTTTATAAGTTTATTTTTTGTACTAATAATCGTCAGCAGATCTATCGTTCATATGACAGAAACGAATAACTAATGTATAAAAAAGTAGTTCACAAACTATTGCACTGCTTAATTGCTGCTGTTTGCAGTTTTAATTATGTTTTAGCTGCGGATTTACCGGACAACATAAAGCAGGCGCTGGAGAAGTATAATTTTCCTGACAGCAGTATCAGTATTTACGTTGAACATACTGACGATAAAAGCGCATTACTGGACTGGCGCTCCGATCAACAGGTAAACCCCGCCTCAACCATGAAGGTGTTGACCACCTATGCAGGATTAGACTTGCTTGGTTCGGACTATACCTGGAATACAGATTTTTATATTGATTCACCTATTGTTGGCGGCACCATACAGGATGAATTTTATATTAAAGGTCATGGTGATCCGCTATTAATAAACGAAACACTTGAACAAGCGGTTTTGGCAATTCGTGAGCAAGGGATTCACACGCTAGCCGGCGATTTGGTCATCGATAATTCCTATTTTGACCTGGAACAATCAACATTGGCCCTTTATGATGATTTTTCCATGTCACCTTATAATGCTCTACCTGATGCAGCTAATATTAATTTCGGCACCGTTGAATTTAATATCCTCACTGGAAAATATTCATCCCGGCCTGATGTCCGCATGAATCCGCCGTTACCCGGTTATAAGCTATTCAGTCGCTTGCGTATGCGAGGCGGGAACTGTCGCAGTCGTTACCGTAGTCCTAAAATCGAACTTGTGCCCTATCAAGGCACAGTGACAATCTCGTTTGCGGGCCAATATGCAAAACGCTGCGGCAACAGCAATATCTACAAAGTAATTACTACTGCAGATAAATTATTATACGGTGCATTCAAAAAACTTTGGCAACAACACGGCGGCGAATTCTCTGGCGGATATAAATACGGTGTAGTCCCTGAGTCAGCCAAACTGATTTATACCTTAGTGTCTGAACCGCTGATTAATCAGATTTCGATCATGAATAAAAAAAGCAACAACGTCATGACACGACAGTTATTCTTAACCCTGGGTGCAGAAAAAATCAGTTCACCGGGAACACTGGACAAATCCAGACAAGTCATTAATAGCTGGTTAAATAAAAAAGGTTTCGACACTAAAGACAGCTTTTTTGATAATGGCTCAGGGCTGTCGCGCAAGTCCAAGCTATCAACCAAACTGCTCTCAGATGTATTAACCGATGCAGCCAATCATCTACAGGCCAAGGAATTTATGGAATCATTGGCCATTGCCGGCGTTGATGGTACGATGCGCAATCGTTTTCGTAATCACCCGGCCCAAGGCCAAATCTTTATTAAAACCGGTACATTAAACGGTGTACGAGCCATCGCCGGTTATGTCAACAGCCAATCCGGCAAGCAATATACAGTCGCTACCATTCAGCAGCATCCCGGTATCGGCAACGGTCGTGGCAAAGCTATCCAAAATGCAATTCTTGACTGGGCATATCAACAATAAAACTGAATCCCCAGTTAACCGCTGCGAAATACATTTAAGTGCATTGAGGATTTCAGCTTAAATCTTTTTCTTAATCAGGTGATTTGCGGCTAAAATCCGCTAACTAATAAACATAACTTTTTTGTGCCATGAAATTTATATTAAAAACTTTAGGCTTTACATTTTTATTATTATTTTTAGTGTTGGTTGTGTTGCTTTTGATTCCCGATCAGTACTATAAGCAATTAGCCGAAAAAGCAATTCAAAAAGTCACTAATCGCCAGGCTGCTATTACTGAGTTAATCACCGAACGGGGCCTTAATCCTTCAATTAATCTCAAAGGCTTTACATTAGCAAATCCTGATTGGGCACAAAAACCTGAGATGTTGAGTGCAGATGAATTTAAGGCCTCAATTGATTTGGTTGAGTTGATCAAAGGAAGATTAAATATTGATTTGGCTTCCGACGCCCTAAATGTAGACTTGATCCGGGATAAAGAAGGAAAAACAAATTGGGCATTTGCAAGTGAAGATGCCAGCCCGGTGAAGCAACAAAGTAAAAATCCTTCAATTCAAACATTGGCCCGGTTTGTCTTAAAACACCTTAACATGAAGAATTTCAAGCTGGTATTTGATGATCAACAAGCTAATCGCAAGCACGAATTGATTATTGAAGAAATGGATGCGGTCGAATCGGAAAATGGAATTACACAAAAATTTGATGCCAAAGGATCATTAGACAAACTGGCTTTATCGTTAACGGGCAGCACAGGCACGTTCACTGAACTAAAGAACAGTCGTAAATTGCCGCTTGATTTAAAAGCCAGCCTGGATGATTTGGTATTATCGATCAAAGGCAGTGTAGATGCTGAGTCTGATGAATTTAATTTAAATTCCGATCTTGATTTATCGATGCCGACATTTGCTGTCATCCACAAATTTGTTAATCAAGAATTTCCTCAGGATTGGAAAAACATAACAGCTTCCGGCAGGCTTTACTCAAAAGCGGGTCAGTTCATGTTACAAGATGCTGATATTAAAATGGATGGTGGCCTAAAGGTGGATGTTACCGGCTCAATTAGTGATTTGAATCAATTAAGAGGGGTTGATCTTGATCTGAATGCGAGTCTGGTATCAATTAATTCCCTTTCTGTTTTTGCACCAGATCCACTGCCCGATTTGGGCCCTTTCAAATTTAACGGCACTGTGGCTTCCGATCAAAATAAGTTAACACTTAAAAGCAGCAATCTTAGTTACAGCGGTGAATACGGAAAAGCTGAAATAAAAGGTGATATAGGCAATTTGCTCGATGTCGATCAAGTAAATTTGAAAGCAGATATAGAATTACCCAATTTGAACATTGCCAAGCTGTTTACTGACACTGAACTTCCAGCTCTGGGCCAAATCCGGCTAACCAGCGATCTAGTCAGTAATGCCGCTAAGGATTTATCCGCTGACAACATCGAACTACATTACGATCATCAAGGCCTTAAGCTGAATGCTGACGGTTCAATTAATTCAATTATCAAAAACGGCGGTGAACTAGACCTGGGTGTAAAAGCTGCTGTTAATTCACTCACCGCTTTAAACGAATTAGCAAAAAGCAAATTACCGGAACTCGGCCCGATTGATCTCTCTACCAGGATAACCGGTAAGTTTTCTGAAATCAGAGTAAATCAGATTAATGCTGAACTTAACGACAAAGTCTTGACAGGGAATCTAACAGGCGACATCGGTTCAATTAGTAACTTTGATCAAATCAAAGTCAATGCAGATTTGAATTCACCTTCAATTGGCAACTTGTTATCCCGGTTTGGTATGCAAAGCACTGCAACGACGCCTGCACATTTAACCGCAAACATTCTTCAGCAAGGTGAAGGTATCAATCTTGAAACTTTCAAGCTGCAATTGGACGACAACAAGATTCACGGCAATGTTGATATTCAAGGCATCCTGGCTGAGTCAAAGCGACCTAAGCTTTCGGGAAATATTGAGGTAACAAAATTCAATCTCAACGATCTGCTGGGAGCCCCGACTGAAACAAGCAGTGAGCCAACTGATAAACCCGCCGCAAAAATTCCTGATTCACCATTGCCATTTCACTTAATTCGCGAAAATGATCTAGATCTGGAACTTGATATAAAGCAGTTCGACAGTAGTTTCATCAGTCTGAAAGACACTAATGTCAGAATCATTACAGAGCAGGACAAACTTAAACTCGGCCCATTTAATTCAAACCTTAATGGTGGTGATACATCCTTCGAGGCGACAATTGATGCAAGTTCTAGTCCCGCTGATCTGTCCATTAAAACGACGATTAATGGTTTTTCTTTTAAGCAGGCAGGTACTTTTGAAGATTCAACATTACTTGAAAATGAAGGAACTGCTAACGCCAGTCTTGATGTTGTTGGTTCGGGCGAATCAATTGCAGCAATACTCGGCACTGCTAACGGCGGTGGTTATATAGATATAAAAAACCTTACCATCAAAAATGATTTAATCAAATTTGTTTCCGGTGATTTAGTCAAGGAAGCTGCTACCAAGCTGAATCCTCTGCAGGAAAACCAGGATACAACTAAAATTCTGTGTAGTGCTGTAAAAATAGATATAACCGATGGACTGTTGAAAACACCTAATGGTTACATAGCAGATGCCGAGGCATTTACTATTACGGGCGAATCCGAAGTTAATTTTAAAAATCAGGGCTTGGACATAGAAGTTAATACCAACCCTAAAGAAGGCCTGGGACTTGGTCTCGGTGAACTGGCCCGTGCCATTAAAATTACAGGCACAATTCCGGAACCTAAAATAGGCATAAGTGCTCAGGGCGTAGCTGAAATAGGCGCAACCGTAGGCGCTGCAATCGCTACCGGAGGTGTTTCGTTGTTAGCCCAAGGACAATTGGAAAAGGTTAAAGCCCGTTCGGAGTCCTGTGCAAAAATTTTAGAATAGTGCTTATTCGTTCTTCATCACCTGTTAGTGGCGATAAGCAAGTGCATTACTTAAATCTTGTTTCGATTTCCCGGTAAAACAAATCAGAACAATTCCACATTGCTTTACCTCGAATCATTGCCCGTCCCCCTGAAAGGGAGGGAACTTTATTCCTCCCCTATCAGGGGAGGTTAGGAGGGGTTCTTTTTTAATACCCGTTTCGCCAACCCGGGGAAGTATGGATCAAATCCTGCCCTCAGCTATCGCATGACAAGCAACACGGTGAGTTGAATCAGAACTGTCAAGCTCGGGGATTTGTTGCTTACAGATATCCGTAGCATGCGGACATCTGCCATGGAATACACAACCAGATGGAAGGTTTATAGGCGTCGGTACTTCACCATTAAGTTTGATATGTTTCGACTCTGTAGTCCTAATTTTGGGAATGGCGCTTAACAAAGCTTTGGTATAAGGGTGCTTGGGTTGGGAGAATACTTTTTTGGTTTCACCAAATTCACATAAAGTACCTAAATACATTACCGCAACACGAGTACCGAAATGTTCGACTACTGATAAATCATGCGTAATGAACAAGTAAGTAAGCTTGCGCTGTTCCTGTGCATCCATGAGCAAGTTAAGCACTTGTGCTTGTATAGAAACATCTAATGCAGAAATCGGCTCATCGGCAACAATGAACTCCGGGTCAACTGTTAACGCCCGGGCAATACTTATTCTCTGGCGCTGGCCACCGGAAAATTCATGGGGAAAACGATCACCCCATTTTGGGCTTATACCTACCGACTCCATCACTTCGGCAACCTTCTCGGCACGCTCTGATTTGTTTAACTCAGGAAAATGGTAAGCAACCGGTTCAGAAAGTGTGTAGTTAACTGTTTTTCTGGGATTAAGCGATGCATAAGGATTTTGAAAAATCATCTGCATCTTGCGCCGATATGGAATAAGTTGATCACGGCTTAAATCATCAATCCTTTGGCCGGCATAATGAATCGACCCGCGTGTTGGTTGTAACAAACCCATGACGAGACGGCCAATAGTGGTTTTACCGCAACCGCTCTCTCCTACTACGCACAATGCTTCACCCTGGGCAATATTCATATTAACGCCGTTCACCGCTTTTACGGTCTCACGTTTGCGGATTAACTTGCCTTTTTCAAAAGTAATTTCATCAAGAAAACTGCCCGAAATGACAAACTCTTTAAACAAGTTCTCAATAGCAACTAAGTTATTATCGGTCTGATTCATTTATCTAAAAACTGTTGACTAAAGTGGCAAGCTGATAAACGCTCGGCATATTGAGTTAAAGTCGGCCTTTGTTGGCTGCAAACTTCTTGCCGATACTCACAGCGTGGATGAAATGCACAACCTTGGGGTATATCCTGCAACGATGGCATAACGCCCTTGATTTGATTTAAACGCTGACCAGGGATGGTTTGCTGCGGCAAGGCATTTATCAATCCCTGAGTATAAGGATGAATGGGTTGATGAATAATTTGTTCTGTCGGTCCTTGTTCGATTACAGCACCTGCGTACATCACCATTATCTTTTCTGTGACCTGCGATACCACGCCTAAATCATGGGTGATTAAAATCAGACCGACATGAAATTCCTTACACAGATTTAGGAGCAACTCCAGAATTTCAGCCTGAATAGTCACATCAAGTGCTGTTGTTGGTTCATCGGCGATAATGATCGCCGGATCACTTAGTAAAGCGATTGCGATCACTACCCGCTGGCGCATCCCACCGGACAGTTCATGGGGATACTGGTCCAAGCGCGTTTCGGCAGATGGAATTTGTACAGCTTTAAGCTTTTCAATCGCGATCTCTTTAGCTTTCTCTTTGCTGATGTTGCGATGCGCTTGTAAACACTCCACCATCTGATTGCCGATGGTCAATACGGGGTTTAATGTCATCATGGGATCCTGGAAAATCATACTGATTTGATTACCACGAATATCCCTGATTTGCTCGTCGTCTAAAGAAGCTAAATCCCGACCTTCAAACAGGACTTGCCCATTCGTTATCTTTCCCGGTTTACTGATTAAATTCAAAATGGCAAAAGCGGTAACCGATTTACCTGCCCCGCTTTCGCCAACAATACCGAGACGTTCACCTTTTTCTAAAGTGAAACTGACATTATCAATAGCTTTTACGTCACCGGTACGTAATTTAAAAATAACATCCAGGTTTTTAACTTCAAGCAGCGCCATTAATCATTGCTATACATTTTGGGGTTTAATAAATCTCGCAGCCAATCGCCCAATAAGTTAAGTGACAAAATCAATATAATCAAAATCAAACTTGGGAAGGCGGTAATCCACCAGGAGCCTGAGAAAATAAATTCAAAGCCATTTCGAATCAACGACCCCAGTGAAGGCTTAGTCACCGGCATGCCCAGACCTAAAAATGAAAGCGCTGCTTCGGTAATGATTGCGTTTGCCACTTGTACAGTTGAGATCACTAATAGCGGTGAAAAAGTATTGGGTAAAATGTGTCGATAAATTATTTGCAATGGCTTTAAACCAATCACCCTTGCCGCATCAACATATTCTTTTTCCTTTTCGGCCAGTACGCAGGCTCTAACAGTACGAGCATACTGCGGCCACTCAGCAACACCGATTACCAAGACGATGACTAATATTGCATAGTCCTCATAAAAGTCGAGCCCCACTGTAGCCTGGAAAACCGCCAGGATAACAATTGCCACCATCAAGGTGGTGAAGGACAGCTGGACGTCCGCGACTCGCATTAAAAAGCTGTCTAGACGGCCGCCAAAGTAACCCGCAAATAGACCGACGGTTATACCGATAAACGCTTGTAATAACGTCGCAAAAACACCAATTAAAATGGAAATACCGGTTCCGTATAGAATGGTGCTGAGCATATCTCGGCCCATGGCATCAGTACCCAGCATAAAGCGTTCATCGGCTTGTTCTGCGCCAATGGGTGGAATCTCCGAATCCATAATATCGAATTGGGTCAAATCCCAGGGGTCGTACGGCGCAATAATCGGCGCCAGCGCACTGAGTGCACAGATGATGAACACCACCAAGGCACTAACCATGGCGACACGGTTGTGAGTAAAACTGTAATAGGCAGCAGATGATTTAATACGTTGCCAGTACATTTACTTCTTGCCAATCAGTTTTACGGTAGGATTGACCAGACCATAGATAATATCGACAATAGTATTGACAATAACAAATATCAAACCAACGACGATCAAATAAGCCACAATCAATGGCGTATCAACACGATTTATGGCTTCTAAAAACATAAATCCCATGCCCGGCCATTGAAACACCGTCTCGGTTAAAATCGTATAGGCCACCATGATACCGATCTGCACGCCGCCTACGGTTATCACTGGCAAAAGTGTATTTTTAAACGCATGTAAGAACCAGATTCGCCGGCGTTTCAAGCCCTTGGCCCAGGCAAACTTGATATATTCGGATTCTAAAACTTCCATCATTTCCGAACGAATCATACGCACAAACAACGGTAAAATTACTGAAGCCAGCGAAATACTGGGTAGAACCAGGTGCTTTAAACCATCAGCAGTTAATAAAGCGGTTTCCCAGTCACCGAATAAAATTGCTGTTTCGCCCCTGCCATAAGATGGCATCCATCCCAGCTCAACTGAAAATAAATAAATCAAAAATATGGCAGTCAAAAATACCGGAATAGAGATACCGATAATACTTAAACCCATTGCCAACTTAGAAAACCAGTGATTAGGCCGAATCGCTGCAAAAACACCTACCGGCACAGAGAACAATAATATCCAGAATGTGGCCCCGATCACCAAATCAATGGTAGCCGGCAATTTATCCAGAATCACGTCCAGAGCCGGACGCTTAAAAAAGTATGATGTACCTAAATCACCACGAACGGCTTTTTTTAAAAAGCGCCAGTACTGGGTTAAAAAAGGATCGTTGAGGCCTAACTCATCACGCAGTTGTTGACGGGTTTCTTCTGAAACCGATTGGCCGACTAATTCACGCAGCGGGTCTCCAAGTTCATCCTGGATGGAAAAACTCAATAGGCTGATCACGAACATGACGACGAGCGCCTGCCCGAGCCGGCGGATTAAAAAAGCGATCATAAAAAACGGGATGAGCCGAACAGCCCATCCCTGTTTGTTTTTATCATTAGACTGACGTTAATCAATCTTAGTCTATAACCAGGTCACCCAGGTAGGGAAAGTTCATGACATTTAGAACTTTATCTATGTTGACACCGTTTTTTGCGGCCCAGGCTAAATCCTGCCAGTGCAAAGGCACATAAGCTGCTTCGTCGTAAAGAATCTGTTCGACTTTTTGCAGCATCTCAATCCGTTTGGCTTCATCTGTTTCCTTAGCACTATCAAGCGTTAACTGATCAACTTCAGCATTGGAATAATTGCCGCTATTGTACTGACCATAGCCTGTTTCTTCATCAGGTGTCATGGTTAAGAACTCATTAAAATTGGCAGAATCTTCCGTGTCAGAATGCCAACCAATCATCATCATATCGGCCGCACGCTCATCAAACTTAGGCCAGTACTGTGCCTTGGGCATGGTGGTTAAATCTACATCAATGTTAATCTTTGCCAACATACCGGCTACCGCTTCAGCGATCTTGTCATCGTTCACATAACGGTTATTCGGCGCCATCATGGTCACTGAAAATCCATCTTCATAACCGGCTTCTTTCATTAAGGCTTTGGCCTTATCCAGATCATAGCGAGGTTGTAAATCAGGGTGATAACCCTGGTAACCTTTAGGGCTTTGTTGAGCCGCAGCAGTTCCGAAGCCTTTCATGATTTTTTCAACAATGCCTTCATTATTAATGGCATAAACAATCGCTTGTCTGACACGGGCATCTTTAAACTCTTCTTTACGCTCCTGATTTAGCTGAAAAGTAATAATACGGGTACCACTCATGGTCACCAGGTTGACATCCTCGGAAGCATCGATACGCTCCAGGTCTGTCGGTGGAATTGGTGCAGCAAAATCAACATCACCTGACAACAAAGCTGCCACACGTGTTGGGTCTTCCTTAATTGGCGTCATAACGATTTGTTCTACATTACCCGGTGAATCAGCATCCCAGTAATCCGCAAATCGATCAAAAACGACTTTTACACCTTGTTCACGCTCACTAATGGTATATGGCCCGGTGCAGGAAATATTAGTTGAAGCAAAGCTATCGCCGTGCTTAATGATTTCAGCTTTATCTTTGCCGTTGTCATCAGTGCCGGAATAAAATTCACTGTCCAATGGAAAAATATAGGTTGCTGTGTGCAACACCAAAGGATACGGACCCTCGGTCACCAAATCAAAAGTGTGATCGTCCACTATATTTAAGGCGGTGAAATTAACGAAAATACCGGCAAAATCTTCGCTCTGTTTCAAGCGGTCAAATGTAAATTTGACGTCCTTGGCAGTCATTTCCCGACCGGAATGGAATTTAACACCCTGCCTTAAATTAAAACGTACAGTTGTATCATCCTGCCGCTCCCAGCTTTCTGCCAACCGGGGATCAAAGCCTAAATCCTGATTCCAACGTACCAGTGGGTCGCAGACCATATGTGAAAGTTGCAAGGTACCACCGGATAGTTGTTCGTGAATATCCAATGAGACCGGATCGGCATCATAAGCTAGTTTGAGCGTTTTGGCACTGGCCGAAACTGAAAGAACACCTGCAAACGTACTGGCTATCAGTAATTTCAAGTATTTTGATTTCATCTCCGTTACTCCGATTTTATTTAAATAAATTAAAACGAGCACACTGAATCAGCGGGCTCATTATGAATAAATACCGATTTAATTTTTAAATCTGTCATATAGGATAGAACAATTAAAGCGAAAAACAATAGAGATTGTTAAAAATATATCGATTTAGATCATTATGACTATGATTTTGAACCTCCTTTTGTGAAGTTTGTCACATAGAATTATCTGAATTTATGTTTTTATTTAGGTTAAAATCAGCCTTATTCACTATATTGTAACGTTTTCGAACTAATGCTCAGGATTATCACGCTCACTTTCGGCATTTTTATTGCCTGTTATAGCCTGATTTTGCCAGCGAAAATAGCGATAGAAGATAAGGATGCTGCTAAAAATTTCGACAAAATTACCCGCATCATCACCGACACGATCAGTCGTCATAATTTTAAGCAAATCCCGCTTGATGATGAGCTTTCTGAAACAATCCTGGATACTTATCTGAATGATCTTGACCCCAACCGCAGTTATTTTCTTGCCAGCGACATTAAGAAATACAAGCAATACAAAACCGAGCTGGATGATGCGCTGGAAGACAACAATCTAAAACCTGCGTTTACGATCTTCAATCGCTATCACGAACAGGTTAATAAGCAAGTTGACTACGCCCTTGCACTATTAGAACAAAATTTCGATTTCAACGTTGATGAAGAATATCAGTTTGATCGGTCGGACGATCCCTGGCCGGCAACCCAAAAGGCGCTTGATGAAACCTGGCGTAAGCGTGTTAAAAACGATTATCTAAGTTTAAAACTCGGTGATAAAGATAGTGATGAAGACATTCGCGAAACGCTGCAAAATAATTACCAAAACTTAAAGCGCCGTACTAACCAGCTTAATACTAACGATGTTTATCAGTTATTTATCAACTCCTATACAGCATCAGTAGAGCCGCATACCAGTTATTTTTCGCCACGCACATCAGAGAATTTTAAAATTCGTATGAGTTTGTCTTTAGAAGGCATCGGTGCTGTGCTGGAACCGGAAAACGAGTATACCAAAGTCAGACGCGTTGTTACCGGCGGCCCGGCAGCCACTAGCGAACAATTGAAGAGCGGCGACAGAATTGTTGGTGTAGGCCAGGATGAACAAGGGCCTATAGTAGATGTTATTGGGTGGCGGTTAGACGATGTGGTTGACTTGATTAGAGGCCCCAAAGGCACAACAGTCAGGCTTAAAATTTTTCCCAAAGGCGCAACCAAAGGCGATTTTAAAACTATTGCAATCGTCAGAGACAAAATCAAACTTGAAGAACAGGCTGCTCAAAAGGATGTTCTCGAAATTAATCATGGCACCGGCAAATATAAAATAGGTGTTATTACTTTGCCGACTTTTTACAGTGATTTTGATGCCCGTCAACGCGGCGAAAAAGATTTTCGCAGCACCAGCAGAGACGTCAAGAAATTGCTGATTGGACTTAAAGAAGAACAAGTCGATGGTATCGTTCTTGATCTGAGAAACAACGGTGGCGGTTCACTCACCGAAGCCAATGAGCTAACCGGTTTATTCATCAAGTCGGGACCTATCGTCCAAGTTCTGCAAACCGGCGGCAAATTGAATTTAAACCGTGACCCTGATCCGAATTTATTCTATGACGGCCCACTTGCAGTATTGGTTGACCGCAACAGCGCCTCGGCATCGGAAATTTTAACCGGTGCCATACAGGATTATGAGCGCGGTATAGTCATAGGCGAACCCACTTTTGGGAAAGGCACAGTCCAAAATCTGATAGACCTTAATCAATTCCAATGGATGAAGGGAGAGCCCCTGGGACAGTTAAAAATGACGATTGCTCAGTTTTTTAGAGTAAACGGTCATAGTACCCAACATCGTGGTGTGGTTCCGGATATTGTTTATCCAACGGCGTTTGATATAGAAAATCACGGTGAGCGAGCGCTGGTCAATGCCATACCATGGGCTGAGGTTGAACCGGCCAACTACCAGCGTCATGAAGCAGGTATAACAACCGATATCATTGAACAACTAAAGACATCCCATGCAACCCGGATAGAAAGTGATCCGGGGTTTCATTACTTACTCACACAAGGCCGTTCTGATTTTGAAATCGAAAAACAAAAATCTATTTCGTTGATGGAAGAAAAGCGTCGCCAACGTTCTGATATTATCGACAACCAGCGTCTGGCCCGCTATAACTTATACCGCAATAAAATTGGTCAGGACGAAATCGATAAGGAAACTTACCTGGCTTCCCTGGAAGAAGATTCTGAGCTTGATTTCACTATTGATGAAGACATCCTGCTTAATGAAGCGGCCAATATTCTTACTGATTTTCTCGATTTAAGTTCGGCCAATCTAGCTGCCGAAATGCTGGATACAAATTCAAACATCAACTAAAACTTACTCTAAACATTAATGAAATTCTCTACTTTCGGCCAGTCTTTTACGCGTAAAACCGGCATTGTGGACCTGATGGAAGACTTTGGCTGTGCTTATCAAAGCGACCAACCCACCTATATGCTGGGTGGCGGTAATCCAGCGCAAATCCCCTCAATGCAGCAGCATTTTAGAGAACAAATGATTAAGCTGCTGGCAAATGGCGATGAATTTGAAAGAATGATTGGCCAATACGATATTCCTCAGGGTGAACGTGCATTTCTGAAAAATCTGGCCGGATTGCTGCAATTAGAATTTGGCTGGGATGTCAGCGAGAAAAATATAGCCTTGACCAATGGTAGTCAATCGAGTTTTTTTGCCTTATTCAATGCATTTGGTGGACATTATGAGGATGGCTCATTCAAAAAGATCCTGCTCCCACTTGCTCCTGAATATATAGGTTATACGGATATTGCCGATCAAAGACCTTTATTCAAATCATTACGGCCTGAAATCGACTTATTTGACGATGGTTTTTTTAAATACCGTATCGATTTTAACGCCATGCCGGATTTACATGATATTGGGGCGATTTGCCTTTCCAGGCCGACTAATCCCACAGGCAATGTCATGACCGACAATGAAATCCAGAAACTCTCCAGTCTGGCTAAAGCGGCCGATATTCCACTTATTATTGATGGTGCCTATGGAATCCCCTTCCCCGGTATTATTTTTACTGATGCCAAAGTATTGTGGGATCAGCATATTATTCTTTGCTTAAGTCTATCGAAACTGGGGCTGCCGGGAGTAAGAACCGGTATAGTTATTGCCAATGAGTCGGTGATTGAGATGATTTCACATCTTAATGCTATTCATCACCTGGCCATTGGCAGCACAGGACCGGTATTAGTTAACGAACTAATCAAGTCCGGTGAAATTCTCAAGTTAAGTGAAACTACAATCAAACCTTACTATAAAAACCGTATGCAGCAGGCCGTAAGCTGGGTTAAAGACTATCTTGGCGATATTCCGGTTTTAATCCATCAACCAGAGGGTGCATTATTTTTGTGGCTATGGTTTCAGGACCTGCCAATCACCTCATTAGAACTTTATCGGCGCCTAAAAGCTAAAGGTGTTTTTATCATCGCCGGCGAGCATTTTTTCCCGGGTCTGGAATCCGATCAGTGGCCACATAAACACGAATGCATTAGATTAAGCTATGCAGGCAACCCGGTCACCGTGGAAACAGGTATAAAGATCATAAGCGAAGAATTAAGGCAAATCTATTCACAAAATGCTGCTTAGTTAAAACAAGCAACAATATTACTATTTGCGGTATAAATTTTTTCTAAATCCGATACAGTTACCTCAATATCTTCCCGGTAACTTCCATTAGCCCAATAGAATTTATACCCCGCCAGTTCTGACAAATAATCAACGATCAACTTTGGCGTAGAATTAAAATCGTAAGTATCTCCTGATATTTCAAATACAATTACAGGTTTATGCTTTTTTATTACTTCACACATGCCTAACAAAACTTTGTGTTCTGCCCCTTCAACATCAATTTTGATTACATCAGGAGGTTCAATAATAGATTCAGCTACTAAATAATCAATGGAGTAGGCACTTACTTTGACAGCATTCGGATTCAAATCATCAGATTTGTTTAAATGTCCATGAATCGAATGTTTTTCGGTAACAAACTCAACTTCTCCGTTTCCATCTGCCAGTGCACAACTAAATACTTTTATCGTTTGAAAATCATTCAAACTGGCACTTTTCGCAATATTTTCGGCTAGTTTCTGCTGAGCTTCAAAGGAGTAAACTTTTAGGGTTGAACCAACACATTGAGCCATCTCAATTGACATATAACCGACATTGGCGCCTATGTCGTAAAAAATACCGCCAGGTTTCATAAATGACCTGCAAGTATCAAAGACCCAGTAATCAAAACTCTTATTTTGCTCCAGCATAGTAGTGTAAAAATCCAAAGCTTCAGGTGCAATTGTCAATTTTGCACCGTGACGGGTAGTTAAACATGCTTGGGAAAAGTAAGAGTAAAATAGTTTCCCGAAAAATCTCGGTAAAGCGCCTTTCCCCCTGGGCATGAGTTTTATCATCTTATGTATAAGTTTTAATAAAACCGGATTATCCCTTAAGCAATCTTGGGAAGTTTCTCTTAATGGTTCAATCATCATATCAACTCGCAATTGCACATAAATTCAACCATTGATCGAAAAGTTTTTGTTGAAGCGGTTCAGTACCGGCACAAATCTCTGGATGCCACTGTACCGCGATCAAGTTTGGATACTGGTCTGACTCGATCGCTTCAATGACACCATCAGGAGCGTGAGCAACTGCTTTAAAATTATCAGCCAATTTATCAATCGCTTGATGATGCCAGGATTTAGCTAAAAAGCTGTTTGATTCAAAAATTTGAATCAGTTTCGACTCCTGCGCCACTTCAATCTGGTGCTCTGTGGCTTTATCTTCGGCATGGCGGTGCAATGTACTCTCACCATAAACATCGGGCACATGAGCATGTAACGTACCGCCCAATAATACATTAACTATCTGCATGCCTCTGCAGGTTGCAAGCATTGGTTTTTGGTATTTTAATGCAGCATTGGCCAGATCCATCTCGGTTTTATCCTGCTGATCACTAATCCAATATATAGCCGGATGATCCGCTCCGTTGTATCTCTCAGGGTTAATATCTCCACCACCGGTTAAAATAACACCGTCGAGTGCGTTAATCAGTTTACTGATATTTGGCTCATCCGCTGGCAATAAAACCGGTACACCACCCGCCCTTCTCACTGCATTAATATAATCATGGGGGAAATAATGATACTTGTCGTCAGCGCTGTAAACGCTCAATCCAATCACTGGTGCTTGTGCTTTATTCATGCGTCAGCTTCTTGTAGACGATCAAGTATCAGCAGCAGGCTTGAAGTGAATAGTGCTGGCATCTGCTGAGTCCAGTAAATTAACTCCTGATGATCCACCCATCGACCTTCTGTAATCTCTATCGGGCAAGGTTTAATTTCACCCGAGTAGAGAATTTTATAAACCCAGATGAATTCGAATCCTGTCTCTTTACAGGCCGAAAGCTTGAACAAGCGTTTTGGTACTTCAGCCAACTCAATTCCCAATTCTTCATTAGTTTCGCGGATAACTGCCTGATCATAGCTTTCACCGCTATCTAAATGCCCTCCGACCGAGGTGTCCCAAAGCCCGGGGTTACTATCCTTCGACATTGAGCGCTTCTGCAAATAGATGCGCTGGTCACCATCAAACACCAACGCATGTACTGCTCGGTGCCATAATTTTTTTTCATGGACAAGGTGGCGAGGCTGTTGGTCAATAACCCTGTCATTTTTATCAACTACATCAAAAATCTCTGTCATCTTTTCACACTACACTAGGGTCTGCAATCAAATTTTAATTGTGGATATTAACACTCAGACGCATGTTTTTATCAATTAGAATATTCGTCATGAGAGTCAAATTACAAAAACATTCTGGTTGGTTAATTTATACACAAATCGATTCAACGGTTTCAGTTGAGTCGATTATTGAATTAAACAATCAAAAACCTGTGGAAATGTTACGCCAGCATCACAGAAGTGTTGTAGAAAAAAAGAAACTTGACGATGTTTATTATGTGGTGAAACAACCAAATAATAAAAATCACAGTTACTGGATTCGGTTTACTACGCTTTACCGGGATAGCGAGGTGGTAAAAGATCTGAAATCGCAACTATTACTTGCACAACTAGGCGTAGCAACAGTAACGCCTGTGGCTGCGTTGGAAAAGCGAAAATTCGGCATGGTTGTTGATTCGAGAATTATTTATCGGTTTAAAGACGGAGAGCAAATCACAGAGAGCCACTATGCTGAAATGATTAACCATATGCAAACGTTGCATGACAACGGTTATTTGCATGATGACCCGCATATTAAGAATTTTCTACAATCTGAAAACAGTGTATTTGCCATCGATTGTAAACCCAGAAAAAATCTTTTCTTCAATCTGGGTATCGCTCATAACAACATCACTTTGGCCAGAAAAAGTGAAAACCCTGACGTTATTTATGCTTTATTGGGAGTCGATAAAAATTCAAACCCTGTATATCGACTGGTTGATTACCTAATTGACCTACAACAGATTCGTCGCAGTATAAAAAATGCACTCAGAAAGTTGCTGAGAATTGATTACAAAAGATAAGTACTATTCAAATTAGTCTTTTTACT
Organism: Arenicellales bacterium; assembly: GCA_028284225.1. Taxonomy (GTDB): domain Bacteria; phylum Pseudomonadota; class Gammaproteobacteria; order Arenicellales; family JAHEKD01; genus JAHEKD01. The sequence goes on along the minus strand of JANQSD010000013.1, from coordinate 18,807 downwards.
GTGTGATTCACATGTTTACACCAGAATTCATCCAACAGAGTCATTAACCAGGAAACCAGAAATAAAATCGGAACAGAGGCCAAAAAAGTCACGAATACAGCCATACGATAGCCTATAGGTTCAAGCAAAGTTAGAAAAACATAAGTCGAAAACGAAAACATTAGCGGCACATGGATAACATAAAGCGAAAAAGAACAACGGCCCAAAAAACGTCCTAGTCGACCATCAAATAACCTGTAAACAGAATCATAGTTCAAGATCACCTGAATCAAGATCACGGCAGCTACTGAATGAATCACGACTCGCATTGAATGCGTATTCAAAAAACTTATATCCCTGACAAAACCATAAAATCCATAACCGGGTTCAAAGTAACCAAACGCAATACAAACCAGCAAGACACTTAACAGCAACATGATCTTGTTTGTGGGCAACAACCCTTCTGTGCTCCTGACCTGACAGCGGTAGTAGCTTAAAAAGCACCCCATGACGAAGGCACACATATAGGCATTTGTAAAAAATGCAGCAAGAACCAGAATCGTGAATAATATCCAGGCCAGATTCGCCCTGGTCCCATTTAAAATAGGAATCAAGCCAAATACCAACAGGCTACCGATAAATTCATAATGCATGGTCCACAAACTGGTGTTGAGATTAAAGTCGCCCTTGAAAAAAGAAAAGAAAAAGCCCTGCATAAATGCATCAAAGGCTGTGGCATTAAGAAAATCGCCGGATGAGCTGGCAAATCTGGCCATCCAGCCTGACTTGGTTATATTAGCGGTTTCAGCATAAGTATAAAGACCATAGTGAATCATCAACCAGGAGAATAAAGTAGAAATTAACGCCATAGGAAACAGGCGTGGCCAACGCTTGATAATTGATCCTAACAAGCCGTCATTCGAATTTTTTGCAAAATAACTATAGGAAAGCACAAACCCTGATAACACAAAGAAAAATGTAACAGCAGCATGGCCGTTAATTAAAAAGAAAAATGGTGTCTCAAGCAGGTTGCCTCCTGGAATTGCAACTGCCGCTTCCTGACCATGCCGTTGTGGCATAAATCCCAAAATGAAGTGAAACAAAAACACCATAAAAGCAGCGAGTCCCCGCATCGACTCAAGCGGTATAATTTTTTTACTGGCAGGTTTCGTCGTTTCCAAAATATCGGTATCGCAAGCTTTCTGTAATCACATAAAAAAACGGAGTGAACCTTCACTCCGTTTGATCTGGTCGCCGTATTATATGACTAATTTACCTGCAACGCACCACCTGAACCGTGACCTTGTCCGGTTGCGCTTTCCTGTGGATTATAGTTTCTCAGACCTATGACCATATTATTAAAGGCGTCAAATAATGCACCTACAACAACCTTGCCTTCCGGAGTTTTTGTATATGCGCTTAAGGCCGCCAATGTTTTTGTACCGGCTCTGCCGCCGAATCCGGCCACATCGAATCCTTTGGCACTGCCCTCTGCAGCTGCAACTTGAACAGTTGATCGATTATCTACCAGGGTTAACAAAGCCTGGGCCTGTTTGTAATTCACAGCTCCACCTACAGCAGCGCCTACTGAACCAAATAGACCTCCAATTGCACCGCCAACTCCGCCAGTATTATTGTCCCTGAAAATCATAGTTGGTTTGAGGGCATAATCTGCTGCAGCTACTTGACCCTTGCCAAAATTACTATTACTACGCAATTCTCCGGATTCTTCTAAATCACGTTCAGTCATAGCAGCATCAAGACCTGTTCGGCTACGTTCAACCACAACAAAACAATTACTCTGTTGGGCGATCAATCGTAAAATCGGTTCGGTACTTTGTACACCATATTGACGATTCATCCAGTAATACCAGTCATCTCGGCTTTCAATAATGCCCAGCGTACCTAATGGCCGGTCACAGCGTTGTAGATCTGAATTCGCGCCTTGGGAACTTGATCCTGCAGCTGAGCCCGTGGCCGCTGAAGCACTAGTGCCAGTCTTAACGGGAATTTCAGCACAGCTAGCCAACAATAGCGACATTAAGCCGATGAATAAACTTTTTTTGTACATAAAACCAGTCTCCTATAGTTTTTATTTGACAACGGCATTCTAACAATGCGAATTCGCCGTGTCAGTGGGAATAATTCACTTTTTAACCCGAATTTAGAACCTTTATTCAATCCCCTTATCATACAAACGTGGGCCGAATGCTAATGAAGGTAACTCCTGATCGATAGCATGTTTGAGTTTATGGCGCTGTGTGTTTAAGGCAAAAATCTGTTTGGCTATCTTGGCAAAGTAATCAGTGTTTTCGGCTTCGGGGGAACGCACAAGGTCTTCTAAATCCCATAACTTTGAATGCACATCAGATAGCTCATCACTCGCCTGTTTGACTTTATCCGATGAGTTAATGATTTTTTGATAATCATCATCATGTCCAGCAATCCATTGCTGTAATGCTTGTGTATTGGATTTACCGGCCTCGGTGAATTTATTTAGTTTTAGAACACTGATCAAATAACGGTCCACAAACTCGGATACAGGTAATTTTACCTGGACAACATCAACTCGGCTTTCATTCATTGTTATGACTCAACTTAAACTTGTCCCTATTTTCCAGCATCTTATCGAGTCGCTCAATAACCATTTGGGGAGTAATTTTAAGATAATAGTCCTGCAAGTTTTGTTTGAATTTTTCTTTTTGTTTGTCACTGATACCCTCTACATCAGTTATATCAATGGCCTGATGCTTAGGGTCTGGATAATTGGGTATCCATCCCCGTTTTGAAATAAGCGGTGAAAATATTGAAAAAGTGGATGTTCCAACTGCCTGAGAAATGTGCCTTGGCCCGCCGTCATTACCAATAAAAAAGTCAACACAATGTAATAAACATGCCAGATCACGTGTACTGGGTGCCTGCGGTTGGGTAAATACAGATTCGCTGCGTTCAACTTGCTCAGCGATAGCATTTACCGCATCCTCTTCACCCGGACCGTAGACAAAATAGATCTGAGCGTTATATTTACTGATCAAATAATCAGACAGTTCGATAAAATATTTGGCGGGCCAGATTTTATAATCACGCCGACTGTACACCATCATCGCAATTAACGGCCTGGATTTAACTATTCCAGCTTCTTGTAACGCTACCTGCATTGCTTCAACTTCATCGCCCGGTAGCGGTATATCAATACTGTAATCATAATCAAGAGGAATGTTCAAGACTTCCAGAATGGGGACTTTACGTTTGCCTGCACCCTGACCCAAGCGGCGAACCTTGTGCGGATAGAATTTGCTACGAAATTTCTCACTAGCAAATCCTGCCTGTATTTTCGCTCCGGTAAAACGAGTAATAATCAAACTAGTCGGGGTATTAATGATATCTAATACAGCATCATACTTTTGTGCGCGTATTTGTTTGAGTTTTTCAAGAAATGCACGTTTATTGTTACGTTCATGAGGAGTAATGGTAACGATCTTATCGATAGCCGGGTGGTATTCAAACAACGGGGCAATATGCTCATAGAGCATGAAATGGATTTCAGCATCAGGTGCGGATTTTCGCAATGTATTACAAACCGGCAACGCCAATATAGAGTCACCTATTTGCTTTAACCGGATAATTAAGACTTTCATCCCAAAAGAATTTAAGTATAGTTACGAGATCGAATCATATCACTGAGCTAATACGCATGCCTGCAATTATTCTCAACGGCCAAACCCATGAAATTGACGGAATTGTGTTTGATAAAGACGGTACCTTAATCGACTTTCATGCCACTTGGGGACCAATTCTGCGTAAAGCGGTCGATGATTTGGTTGAGCCCTTTGATGATAAAGAAATAATCACTGCAAATGTTTTCAAGACATTAGGGGTGGACCCAGAAACCATGCACTCGTTTGACGGGCCTTATTCGATCTCCACATTCGACAAAATTTACACAGTCGTCGCGACTGTTTTATATCAGCATGGGATGAAATGGACTGATGCAGAGCAACGGGTTTTTAAAATATTCAAACAAGCTGCTGAAACACCGCCAACTTTGGACCAATTGACACCCACTGCAAATTTGCCCGAATTTTTTAATACCCTCAAAGTCAGTGGAATTAAGGTGGGCGTCGCCACAGCTGATAATCGCCATGGCACCTTGGATACATTAGAAAAACTACAATGCGATACAGAGTCAATTTTTATTGCCTGTGGTGATGACCTCGGCTTACCCGCAAAGCCTGATCCGGATTTGTTGCATAGAATAGCCCGTATGTGGGGTACACAGGTTTCGAAAATAGCCATGGTGGGTGATACTGTAGGCGACGTTTATATGGCTCAGCAAGCCGGAGCAGTTTCAATCGGAGTGCTGACCGGTGCAGGTACGGCTGACATGCTATGCCCTTACACTCATGCCATACTAGATTCCATCCAGCATATTAACCTTAAATAGCCTAATGTATATTCTAAATTTCTGTTTTAAGCTTTTGTTTTTGAATTGATTTTTCTAATCCTAGAGAAATCAATTTATCGATCAAATCCGGATATTCAACACCACTAGCCTGCCACAGTTTGGGGTACATGCTGATCGGCGTAAATCCCGGCATGGTGTTAATTTCATTAATATAAATAACCTGATTATCTGTGCTGATAAAGAAATCCACACGTGCCAAGCCACTGCCGTCAATCGCTTGAAATGCTTTTACGGCATAGTGCTGGATTTGTTTTGCGGCCTGTTCCGGTAAATCTGCCGGGATAATTAACTCCGATTTATCATCAATATATTTAGTTTCGTAATCATAGAATTCTTTTCCGGGAATAATCTCACCCACAACAGAGGCTTTAGCATTCTCATTGCCCAATACGGCGCACTCAACTTCACGAAACCCTTCGGCAGATTCTTCTATGATGATTTTAAGGTCATAGTTCAGCGCCAGATTGATACCGGTTACAAGTTCATTCTGATCATGCGCTTTGCTAATACCTACACTGGATCCCATATTTGCAGGTTTAACAAATACCGGGTAGTTAAACTTATCTTCAATCGACTTAATTACAGCCGCCTGGTCTTGCTGCCACTGGTGACTGCGATAGGCCTGATAGTCAGTTTGGGGAATGCCAACTGCCTGAAACGCCTGTTTGGCCAATACCTTATCCATCGCCAGAGCAGATGCCGCTACACCACAACCCACATAAGGCACATTGGCGAGTTCGAATAGCCCTTGAACAGTACCATCTTCGCCATGAGGCCCATGCAGTACCGGGAAAATTACATCAAGCTCTGTAATCGCCTCAGAAATCACACCATGTTCGTTACGCTTAAGCGAGCGATCCGAACCGGTGTAGTCCAGAGTCACTGCCGGTAAAGCCTGTTCGTCAACAGTCTTGTGTGCAAGCGCTTTAGACTGATCATCGGCCAATAACCAGTTACCGGTATGGGTAATACCAATCAAACTGATTTCATACTTACTTTTATCCATAGCGGCAACAACATGGCGCGCAGAAACCAGTGACACCTCGTGCTCGGCAGATTGTCCACCGAATAACACACCCACTTTTATTTTTTTCATGTGCTTAATCTTAAATGATGTGAGCCAAAGATTATGCTAGTCTCTGTCCCCTGTCTACAATTATCGAACACGGACATGCTGTATTTAATTAGTGAAATAATTCTTTATTTATTAGCCGCTTTGTTGATCGGTTTTATAATGGGCTGGGTACTTAGGGGTTTGCAGCAAAGCCGCTATACACGATCCTTACAACAGGAACTAGACAAACAAAAAAACGAAAACTGATATGCTAACGATTGTTAAAACAAGCTTAAAGCGCAGACTAATTTAGCGATTTATTGTATAGTTTAGCCACTTAAAACCAACCCTACAGTAATAGGAGCCAAATAATGGGACTTTTTGATTTTGCCGCTAATATTGGTAGAAAATTGTTTGATCGCGAAGAAGATGCTGGCGATAAAATTCAAGCACACATCGAAGACAACAACCCTGGTCTTGACAACCTTAAAGTCGAGGTAAATGACGGTGTTGCTACACTTTCCGGCGAAGCTGAAAGTGCCGAAGCGCTGGAAAAGGCTATACTCATGGCCGGCAACGTGGAAGGTGTTAGCGAAGTAAAAGCTGATGGTGTCAGCGCCCCGGAGATTGAAGAAGACAAAGTCACTTACTATGAAATTCAATCGGGTGATACGCTTTGGGCTATTGCCAGCAAACATTTAGGTGACGGTAACCGTTATCCTGAGATTTTTGAAGCTAATCGCGAAGTAATCCAGGATCCTGATTTAATCTTCCCCGGTCAAAAAATCCGCATCCCCAAGGATAGCGAAGGCCAAGTCGCATAAGGAATCTTATTCCAGCAAAAAGCGCTTCATTTGAAGCGCTTTTTTTGTGTATGATTGACCCAATTATTCTCGGGCATTCAGATGAGCGATTACAGCAAATTCAAGTTAACCACTCGCACTCTACATGAAGATGCAACTATCTATCCAACCAAAGGCGCTGTAAATCCACCGGTATTTCATGCATCAACCATATTGTTCGATACCCTGGAACAGATTGAGGATCGGCAAAAGGCCGCCAGTTTACCCGGCCATAGCACCTATGGTATTCACGGCACCACCGTACACTATGCCCTGGCTCAAGCTATAACCAATCTGGAAAACGGGCATGATACGATAATTACCGCCTCTGGATTAATGGCAATCACACTGGCAATCGGTGCCGTGCTCGACTCAGGTGATCATTTATTAATAGCCGATTCCGTTTATGGTCCAACACGCGCATTTTGCGATAATGTTCTGCGTCGTCAGAATATTGAAGTCACTTATTTCCCACCCAGAATGGGGGACGAAATAGAAACACTAATCAAACCTAATACCCGTGCCATCTATCTTGAATCACCCGGATCATATACATTTGAAATTCAGGATGTTCCAACAATTGTACAGGTCGCTCAAGCGCACAAGATTACTACTTTACTTGATAATACCTGGGCCACACCTCTTTTCTATCAGCCCTTAAACCAGGGTGTTGACATTTCAATCCACGCTGCCACTAAATATTTCAGCGGGCACTCAGATGTGATGGGCGGTAGCATTACGGCCAATGAAAAGCTTTACCCTAAAATTCACTACTATGCTCAGCTTATGGGTAATCATATCGGCCCGGATGATTGCTATTTGCTGCTGCGCGGCCTGCGCAGCCTGGAAACAAGATTAAAACACCATCAGCGTAGCGGACTGGAAATGGCACAATGGCTGAGTGAGCAAGCGGAAGTCAAATATGTTATTCATCCGGCCCGCGAGGATCATCCGGACTATCAGCTCTGGAAACGCGATTTCAAAGGTGCCAGCAGTCTATTTGGCTTTGTGCTCCATCCGGTTGACAAACCGGCCTTGGCTGCCCTGCTCGATCACATGTCGTTATTCGGCATGGGTTATAGCTGGGGAGGTTATGAAAGTCTACTCGTGCCCGGATTTATGTCCAGCATCAGAACCGCCGAGCCCTGGCAGGAGCAAGGTATAATTATGCGCATTCATATCGGCCTGGAGGATATTGAAGACCTTAAACATGATCTTAGAGCAGGCTTTGACCGTATGAATAACGCAAAGGCATAGAAAATGGGTACATAAAATGGACGATTTACACATAGAACGACTTTGGTTAGCTAACAATCTGCGAAACTATAATTACATTGCCGTGTGCCGAAAAACCGGTGAAGCACTGGTGATTGATCCTTTTGCTGTCGATCAAATCCTGGTGGTAGTTAAGCAAAACAGCTGGACTGTAAAAGCCGTCGTAAATACCCATGATCATGGTGACCATATAGCCGGCAATGCCGATGTGATCACTGCTACGGGCGCACCATTATTGGCACCAACAAATGCCGCAATTAATAATGTTGATCAATGGCTAAACGAAGGCGATCAGATTAATTTAGGCGAATCAATTGTGTTCGATATTATTGACACGTCCGGCCATACACTGCCGCATATTTCATTGCTCTCTAATACGCAGACACCTGAACTGCTTTGTGGTGATACTATTTTTAATGCCGGTGCCGGCAATGTTCATAGCGGCGATGCGATAACACTCTACGAAACATTTGAGAACAAAATCAGCAAACTGACTGATTCCACACGCATCTACCCCGGCCATGATTATATGCAAACCAACCTTGAATTCACCTTAAGCATTGAAGCTGACAATCAGGCTGCTAAGCAAATGCTGCAGCAAGCCAATCATCATTCCCCTGAAAATCAGATCATTACTAATATCGGCCAGGAAAAAGCGTTTAATACATTTCTAAGATTGAGTGAAACAGCTGTGATCAAGAATCTGACGAACCGATATCCAGAACTGGGTGCCGAACCTTCAAGGCAAGCTGTTTTTCTAAAACTACGTGAACTGAGAAATAATTGGTAGAAATTAACGTTAACCTACCTCAAAATAGTTAAGCGATGTTCAGACCAGACAAAAGTGGGCGAAAAGCGCAGTTCATTTGAGGTAAAAGAGTATTTTGAGATAGGGGTTCTAAATTAACTTAAGTACGGGGGTATTCTATGATCAATAAATTTGTCATTTTGGTCAGTTTTGTCTTATTACTCACAGGTTGTGATTCCGTGTTGATTAATAAATCACTGACCTGCAACGAAATTATTATTGTCAAGATCCATCAATTTAATGCTGAAACACGTACCGGTGTAATGCTATTTGAGGGTGAACAAATGGAGCACGGGCAGTTACGCCTACGCAACCACTTACCAAGCCTTCCAGCCGTGACTACAACACTTACAAACGGACGATATTTTCACGCATTGCCAAGAGATTCAAAGCTAATTCAAGCTAATGTCGGTGAAAATTTGACTCCCGTATGCTGGTTTGAAGATTATCGCTTCCAAAATTCCCGGTTTTATATCCGGGTTGTTGATGAGTAACAACAATCCTCTGTACTCATTTGGAATCATATTAATTTAACCCGGAATCTTTCCATCTACTTATTTGCTCAGTAATCGATCAACAAATTTATACTACTGGCAAGCCAAAATGTCTCAAAAATACAACTTTGTGGAAAATTTCACACAAAATGTTGACAATTGTTCACAGATATTTCATACTGGGATAGGTAGAATTCACTTTAACTAAGGTTAATATCTATTTACTGCAAATGAAAATTGCTCATAAAAGACTACTAATTCAAATGATAAAAATGCAGACGAACGGTAAGGTAATACACGTAGCAACCCTGATCGCCATCCCACTGATGGTATTAATTTTCAGCTTTCTGAACGCCTAAACCTTACTCTATAGCATCTGCACACCACCCTCACGGGTGCGGCGGTCTACGTACTGTTGTATCTCATCTATTCTGGCCTGATCCATCTGTGGCTGAACATAATCGTTAAGTATCTGCTTATAGATTGCATTCGCACGCTGTGCGCTGTCTTTACTGCCGCCCTCAGTCCAACTGCCATAGTTCTGCCAATCCGAGACTAGTGGATCATAAAATGCAGTTTTATAACGCTCCATTGTATGCTGAGTACCAAAAAAGTGGCCGCCAGGCCCGACATCTTTAATTGCCTCTAATGCCAGATCTTCCACTGTAACTGTAAACGGATGAAAGACTTCGGCGAACATTTGCATGATCTCAATATCGATAATGTATTTTTCGTAAGATGCTGTTAACCCACCCTCCAGCCAACCTGCGCCATGCTTAATCAGGTTTGCGCCGCCCATTAATGCACCCCATAGGGCCATTTCTGACTCATAGGCCGATTGTGCATCCGGAGCATTGGACGCATTAACATTGGATGAGCGCCAGGGCACATTATAAAAACGCGCCAGCTGACCACTGGCAAAAGCCGCTTTAGTATATTCGGGAGTACCGAATGCCGGCGAGCCGCTTTTCATATCCACATTGGAGGTAAAACCACCATAAGCAACAGGTGCACCCGGACGAACAATTTGAGCAAGAGCAATACCAACCAGAGCTTCAAGATTCTGTAAAACCAGAGCTCCGCTGATTGTTACAGGTGCCATAGCGCCGGAGAGCGTAAAAGGCGTAATAATCGTCAGCTGCCCTGCTTTGGCAAACTCAACTATACCCTGTGTCATGGGCACATCAAGCTGCAATGGTGAATTGGTGTTAACAACCGTGTTGCAATAAACATTTTGTCTAAATTGCTCATTAGTAACGCCATTAGCAATTCGGATAATCTCAAGGGCATCATCAATCGAACCCTGACCCCTGGCGTAAACATGCGGGAATTTATCCGTCAGCGTGACATCTGCCTGTGTGACCAGCAAATGCCTGATTGAAGTATCAATATCAATGGGTTCCGGCGCACCTCCGACCATGTGTACGATGTCAAAGCTTTGTGAGAGCTTGAGAAAGTTCTTGAAATCCTCTAATGTGCCAGGGCGTTTGCCATTGTCTATGTCACTGACATTCGGCGCTCCACCAACAGCCGAGAATACGACATGACCTTTTCCAATAGCATTATTACGTTCAGGGTTGCGATATTCTAGTTCTATCTTGGAAGGCGCTTTAGCAACTGACTCCATCAATAAGCCGCGATCAATCTTGACCATCATTGTCTCGTCATTGACCTCAGCACCTGCCTGCCTGAATATCTCCCGACCTTCATCATAAAGAATCCTCATGCCGGTTTCTTCGATCACTTTGAGCGAGGCCTCGTGAATACTGTTTAGCTGGTCCTCACTGAGTATTTCTATTGGTGGATAGGGATTGACCGGCGCACGATAATTTGCACCAGAAACCGGATGATTAGACTGCTGCGAAACCGAACTTTCCAGTGCTTCGCGTCGTCGGCCGCGACGGCCTCTTTTTGCTGCGCCCATACAGTTTTCTCGGTGTGTTTGTATTTGCCGATACTATGAAGTCTTAACAATAAGTGCAATAGGCTTTTGCAAAATTTGATTTATCAGTTTAGCAAATGTAATGTCACTATAAATCAACGTAGACTTTAAGCCGCTTAACAGTTTAATATTATCGAATGACTGATAATCTCACACAATCACCAGGTTGCTCACCACAAACTTTTCTAGATTTTCCACTTCAGCTAAATTTGGATCAACTCGATGCCGACATTGCTGTATTGGGTATTCCCTATGGCAAACCTTATCGCACTCATGAATTAGCCAACGATCAAAGCCTGGCACCGGATGCAATACGCCAGTCAAGCAACATGATTGATATCGAATATACACTCAATCACTTTGATTGGGATTTAGGTGGTCCACTACTGAACGATCAGGACATTAAGATTGTTGATTGCGGCAATGTTACAGCTGATCTAAACGATCCTGAGGAACATTATCGTAGAGCCGAGCAAGCCGCCAGACTGATTTTTAAATCAGAAGCGATATTGATCACTCTCGGCGGCGATCATGGCATACCTATTCCTGTATTACGCGCGCTCGAAGAGATCAATCAAAAAATCACACTGGTTCAAATTGATGCACACATTGATTGGCGCAATGATATAAATGGGCAAAAAGAAGGCTATTCCAGCCCGATTCGTCGGGCCAGCGAAATGCCCTGGATCAACGAAATTGTACAAGTCGGCATCCGTGGTATCGGTAGTGCCAGAACGGGTGAAGTTGAAGCGGCATTAGAATATGGTGCAGATATTATTACCGCTTATGAAATGCATGAAATCGGCATTCAGGCGGTCCTGGATCGCATTGTGGATGATGGCTACTACTATTTAACCGTTGATGCAGATGGGCTTGATCCCAGCATTATGCCTGCTGTTATGGCTCAGACGCCTGGCGGGTTAAATTGGGTACAGACTCGTCAATTGATTCATGGCCTGGTAAATAAAGGCCGTGTGCTGGGCATGGATCTGGTTGAAATTGCCCCTTCTCTTGATGTCGGCAACACCAGCATGGTCCACGCCGAACGCCTGCTTTGCAACTTTATTGGAGCAACAGTACGAGCCGGGTATTATAGCTAGCCTCAAGTTTATGTCCTAACTCGTGATTTTGTTGGATCATAGAACGGTATAGTCGACACTCGTGCCGAGTAATTGCCTGCTTCGGAAACTATATTTAGTTGCGTTCCGGTAGTTAATACACCCGGGTCCAGATGCACTAAAGCCAGAGATTTTTTCAATCGGTGCGAATAACCGGGACTGTTAATGACGCCCACTTCTTTTCCATCATGCAATAATTTCTCACCACCCACCAAAGCCTCATTATGATCGATATCTATACCCGCCAACTTAAAACGTTCCCGGCCCTGCAGTTCAAACACCTTATCCTTACCGCGGAAATCACCTTTATTGCGATTGATAGTAAATCCTAATCCAACCTCCCAAGGACTATGCTCTACAGTCATATCATAACCAAAAAACAATAATGCGGCTTCGATACGCACCTTATCCAATGCAGTGAACGAACATGGCAAAACACCAAGCTCCTCTCCATAGCCTAAAAGATTATCCCAAACATCACAGACTGCTGAACGATCCACAAGGACTTCATAGCCTTTTTCGCCTGAATAACCTGTTCGGGAAATCCGGCATCGATGACCAAATAATTCAGTCGGTTGATGATGGAAATAAGCCAAGGCACCCAAATCCGTGGGGGTATGCGCATCCAATAATTGCATTGCTTTCGGACCCTGGACTGAAATATTGTGTAAATCATCATTCAGTTCGATATCAACGTTTAATCCCGCCCCTGATTCTTGCAGTCGCTCCATGGTTTCACCCGAACCATGACAAGCCAGCCACTCGGTATTGTCATTATTGGCAATGATCGCATCATCGCAAACTGTACCTTGCTCAGTCAGAATTGCTCCGTAAGCCGATTGACCCGGGTCTATTCTGCTCATATCACGAGTGATTACATGATCAGCCACTCTAGCCGCATCAGGGCCACGCAAATAAACTTTTTTAAGCGCAGACATGTCAAACAGCCCTGCTGCTTCACGCACCGCATCATGTTCATCCTCAGGGTTAGTGTTGTAGCTCCAGGCCGTACCCATCCCATTCCAGTCTTCCAGATCAGAACCGAGAGCAGTATGCCGTGACGCGAGCTGTGATGTACGTGTTGATTCGGTCATATTATTTCTCCTAGTAAATTGAAATTAACTAATACCATTGGTCCGGCACTGCCTGCTTCTTTTGCTGAATAAAATCTATTAACCTTTGATTGATTGATTCGTCCATGGGCGGCATGACATATTCAGCCAGCATTTGTTTCCAGTGCTTGTTTGCACGCTGTTCGATGGTCAAGCTGCCTTGTTCAGACCATTGTTCAAACGATTGGGTATCAGCTAAATCTGCCATATAGTTTGCTGTTTTGAAATTTTCCATGGTGTGCGGTACACCTAAAAAGTTTTCCCCCGGACCGGCTTGTCTATAAGCTTGTTTAGCCAGATTATTCTCGTCAATAGTCAAACCATCAAGCAAACTGTGTAGAGCACCACAGTTCTCCAGGTCGATGACAAACTTCTCATAGCCCATGGTCAATCCGCCTTCCAGCCAGCCTGCTGCATGCAGAATATAATTAGCACCCGCCATAATCCCTGCATTCATAGAATCAATGGATTCTTGCATGGCTTGCCCGTCAACACTCTTGGCAGCTGTTAAATAGCCACCGCAACGCAGCGGCAAGCCTAAACGTCGGCAAAGCTGTCCAATAGCATAAGTCGACAATACGGCCTGAGGTGTACCAAATGTGGGTGCACCCGTTTTAAGGTTTAACGTTGTCAGAAAATTACCATAGACAACCGGTGCCCCTGGTCGCACTAATTGACTCAACGCAATTCCGACCATTGCCTCCGCATGAGCTTGTGCTATCAATGCCGGCTGGGTTACAGGACCCATGGCCCCACCAAGAATAAACGGCGAGAGTACAATGCCCTGATTCGCTCTTGAGTACGCTTTCAGCGCCCCGGTCATGACCTCATCAAAGACCAGAGGGGAGTTGACATTGATATTGCCCTGAATCACACAATGTTGTTCCATGAAATTGCGACCAAATACGATTCGAGCCATCTCAATCGAATCCTGCGCACGCTCCGGTGCTGTTACCGAACCCATGAACGGTTTAGTTGAATAACGCAAATGGCTATAAACCATATCCAAATGCCGCTTGTTCACAGCAATATCGACCGGCTCACATACCGTTCCTCCGGAATGATGCAGCCAGGGTGAGATATAAGCCAGTTTTATAAAATTCTGAAAATCAACAATCGTCGCATAACGCCTGCCCTTATCCAGATCAGTCACAAATGGCGGGCCATAACTCGGCGTTAAAACAACATAGTCACCACCTATAGTGATAGTGTGCCTGGGATCACGTCCATGCATTTCAAACATGGACGGTGCCGTCTGACACAATGATCGTGCTAAACCCGGTTCAAATTTAACCCGTTGCTCAGATACTCTTGCACCTGCATTGCGAAACAACTCAAGCGCTTCTTCATCGTTTCGAATCTCAATTCCGATTTGGTCCAAAATCCAATCGGCCTGATCTTCCAGCTGAATCAGTGATGATTCATCCAGCATCTGATAAGCAGGCAACTTTCGTATTAGTTTTTTCGGCTGTAATGAATGGGAGTGGGTTGAATTATTGCAAGTCGGATCGATTCTGCGCCGACGTCGGGTTCTTAAATTATCCGTGACTTGCCTATGCATTTACTCTCTAAACTGATTGTTTAAATTTTTTTTACTTAAATTTTGTTTAAAAAACCAATTAAAATGACAAAGAACTAATTTTCATAGCAAAATAATCAAGTTGCAAACCAAATAATTTATACTAAGTGTTCAATCAATTTAAACAAAGATAATGTTCAGAGCTTTTGACAGTTTAAGAGTGTTTAACGTCGTGGCCCAATCCATGAGCATCACGCGTGCTGCAACAGAATTAAATCTGACCAAAGGTGCAGTCAGTTATCAAATCAAGCGTCTTGAAGACAATTTAGGTTTTGACTTATTCATGCGTCAACATAGCCGCATAAGCTTGACTGACAAGGGCAAACTACTGTTACAAACAACTCAACCTTTGTTTGCACAGATTGAATCAGAAATATCAAACTTAAAAACTGACAATAGTCGACGGATTACAATAGGCATGTCGACTTACTTCGCTTCGCGCTGGTTAATGCCTCGCTTAATGAAATTCACAGCGATTCATCCTGATATTAGTTTACGACTACAGCCAATGGCCGATTTAATTGACCTGGCCTCTAACCAAATCGATCTGGCTATCCGCTGGGGCGATGGCAGATGGTCAGACATGGTCATTGAAAAATTATTCAGCTGCCCTGCTAAAGTGACTGCCGGGAAAATTATTGCCAGGCAAGTTAGGGATTCTAGCCTGAAAGAAACTTTGAGCAGCATCACGCTGCTTCACGATAGAGACGATAGCGAAGCCTGGCAAACCTGGTATCAAAAAGCGGGACTTAGCTATGCACCCAAGCGAACAGATCTGGTAATTTCGGACCCAAATGTACGTGTTGAAGCTGTCATTAATGGGCAAGGCATCGCTCTCAATGACATACTGGTCGATCATGAAATCCAAAAAAAACTTTTGTTTCAGATTTCACCTGTAGAACTTGATGACTATGGTTATTATCTGGCCTACCCGGAAAAAGCAATGGACAACCCTGCTCTTAAAATTTTCAGGCAATGGATTATTGATCAAGCATAGCCAGGAAAAGTTGAGTTTGCTATGCTCAGGCACAAATAACTCGAGAACGTAAATGACTATCCCAGAAAGAATGACAGCAATCCTGCTCACCGGGCATGGAGGCCTGGACAAACTTGAAATCAGAGAGGACGTGCCGACACCAAACCCGGGTCCGGATGAAGTGTTAATCAAAGTTGCTGCCGCCGGCATCAATAATACCGACATAAATACACGCATTGCCTGGTACTCGAAAGCTGTTACCGGTGATACCAATTCAGGAGGAGAAAGCGGTTTTGCAGAAGCCGAGGATGATGACGGCTCCTGGTCGGGTGAAAAATTACACTTCCCCCGTATTCAAGGTGCTGATTGCTGCGGTCGGGTTGTCGCAGTGGGTGAGAATGTTGACCAAGCCAGGATTGGGGAACGAGTCTTAGTCAGAAACATGCTTAGAAGCTATGTCAATTATGAACCATTCAAATGCTGGACCTTCGGTTCAGAATGCGACGGCGCATTTGCGCAATACGCCAAAGCTCCTGCCCGAGAAACCCATAAAATTGACTGTAACTGGAGTGATATCGAACTCGCCTCAATTCCATGCGCTTACTCCACTGCGGAAGGAATGCTGCACAGGGCCAATGTCGGTGCTGAACGAGTACTAATCACTGGAGCTTCTGGTGGAGTCGGCTCAGCCGCAGTGCAACTCGCCAAACGCAGAGGTGCAAAAATCGTTGCTGTATCAAGCAAAGACAAACAACAAGACGTTATAGATATAGGTGCCGATAAGGTCATAGATCGAAATGCAGATTTAATCGCCGAACTTGGCACAGAAAGCATTGATGTAGTAATTGACCTGGTGGTAGGACCAAGCTGGCCGTCATTTCTGGATATTTTGGTCCGAGGTGGCCGCTATGTCACAGCAGGTGCAATAGCCGGACCCATAGTGGAATTTGACGTGCGGACGCTGTATTTAAAAGATTTATCATTATTCGGTTCGACCTTTCAGGATGATGTTGTGTTTGAAAACCTGATTGGTTATATAGAGCGAAATGAAATTAAACCCTTGGTTGCAAAATCATATCCACTAACTGAAATCCATCAAGCCCAGGAGGATTTTCTTAGTAAGAAACATGTTGGCAAACTAGTGCTTGTGCCGGGACATGTTGAAGAGATAAGCAACCCCGGCCTTGTGCCGGGACAATATTAACCAGATAACCCAAACCCGGCCTTGGGCCGCTGCAATGAAAATAGAAAAGATAGACGTTTTTCAAGTTGACTTACCCTATTCAGGCGGTGTCTATAAACTATCTGGCGGTCGACAATACACAAGCTTTGACGCCACCATAGTCAGAATAACAACCGATGAAGGCATCGAAGGCTGGGGTGAAAGTACACCTTTTGGTGCAACCTATATTGCCGCGCATGCATTAGGTGTACGAGCCGGTATTGCTGAAATCGCCCCTAATTTAATTGGTTATGATCCGAGACAGGTTGATCGTATTAATGAAATAATGGACCAGAGCCTGGTTGGACATAACCATGCTAAAACGGCTTTAGATGTTGCCTGCTGGGATATTTTTGGTAAATCTGTCGATATGCCCGTCTGTGAACTACTTGGTGGCAGTACCGCACGAGGATTACCCACCATTTCATCAATTCCAACTGATTCGCCCGATGCTATGCGGCAAAATGTGGCAGCTCATCGAAGCCAAGGCTATAAAGGCCATTCAATTAAAATTGGCACTCTTGATTCAGAAGGCGGACCAGCATTAGATGCTGAACGGATTCAACAATGTCTGGCTGATCGTCAACATGGCGAGTATTTCCTGGTTGATGCAAATGGCGGTTTAACTGTTGAAAATGCGTTACGCATGTTACAAATTTTGCCTTCAGATTTAGACTTTGTTCTAGAAGCCCCCTGTTCCAGCTGGCGCGAAACATTATCATTAAGAAAACGTACAAGTATTCCAATCGTTCTGGATGAACTGGCAACTACCGAGCAATCACTGATTCAGATTATTGCCGATGACGCGGCTGATGGCATTGGGCTGAAAATTTCTAAAAACGGTGGTTTAACAAAGTGCCGACGGCAACGGGATATATGTATCGCCGCTGGTCTGACCATGAGTGTACAAGACACGGTCGGTTCTGAAATTGCTTTTGCTGCCGTTCTGCATCTCGCTCAAACTGTCCCTGAGCGCTATTTACGTTGCGTACTGGATACACGCGGCATGATTAACCTCAAAACAGCAGAACTTAACGCTGAACTTATTGATTCAACTATTACAGCTCCTGAGTCAGCCGGGCTTGGTGTTAAACCGGATTTAAAGGTATTAGGAAAGCCTGTACTAAGTTACTGAGAAATGATATTTCGGCTCTGTGCCGGAACCTCCAAGAGAACCAAGAGCTATTCAGGAGATCCCGCAATGAATGCGGGACATGTTCCTCCCCTTCCAGGGGACTGGAAATGATTCGAAGTGAGGCAACTCGGATTAACACTGTCATCATTCACCGGGAAATTGAATGACTCCGTTAAAAGAGGTTCCTTCTTAAAGCCCATCTCATTTCCCGGTGAAACAGTTATGTACAAGGCTGCAAGGATTGAATCCTTTATCATTGCCCACCCTGTCAGGCCGAATTTAACTTACATTTTGAATTAGTCCGTTGCAGTCTGACACTACTATCGTGCCGGTGATCATCGTTATCGTTTCGGGACATGGCTATCCAGTTCCTCCCCTTCCAGGGGAGGTTAGGTGGGGTAGTACTTCTTAAAGCCCGTTTCATTTCCCGGTGAAACAGTTATGTACAAGGCTGCGAGGATTAAAACCTTTATCATTGCCCATCTTGTCAGACCGAATTCAGCCTACATTCTCTACTGAACAATCAAGTCGTCATCACCCATTAATCGTGCTGAGGATAGTTGTTATCGTTTCGGGGGAGGTCCCAGATGAAATCAGTACCTCTATTTGTTTATGGGCTATCCTTCGATAAAGGATATAACCGCGTTGAGATACGTCGGTGAGTTGTGAATGGGCCTGACAGGTTATGCTTATCTGTCAGGCCTACTTTAGCTTACTTTCTGAAAAAGTTACTCGATCACTGACACTACTGTGGACTTAGAAAAGCCGATGGATCCCCCAGCATGCTCCAGTTACCGGTAATACTT
>JANQSD010000024.1 GCA_028284225.1 Arenicellales bacterium | reverse complement strand
GTTTGTCTGCTTACTGCTTTTTAGGCCAGTAGCTCAATTGGCAGAGCGGCGGTCTCCAAAACCGCAGGTTGGGGGTTCGATTCCCTCCTGGCCTGCCACGATTAAGGTTACAAACGAAATGTTGGATAAAGTTAAAATTCTCATTGCACTGGCTGTGATCGCTGCCGGTGTTGTCGGATTCTATCAATTTCCTGACATCTCGATCTTGATTCGTTATGGCATGGTCGTTGGCGGTGTAATCGCCGGCTTGCTGATCGTTTTGACTTCCGGTCCCGGTCAAGCAGCATGGAAATTTATCACCGGGTCCAGAACAGAAATACGTAAAGTCGTTTGGCCAACCCGTAAGGAAACGGCGCAAACAACCATGATTGTAATTGTTATGGTGATTTTGATTGGGTTGCTAATCTGGTTAGTCGATACCTTGTTGGTCAAAGTCATTTACGACATGGTGTTAGGTGTTTAACAAGTATTTAAAAGGCAAAGATTGATGAGTAAAAAACGCTGGTATGTGATTCAGGCCTTTTCGGGTTATGAAAAACACGTTCAACAATCTTTGAAAGATCATATTGAACGTGCCGGAATGGAAGAATATTTTGGCCAGATACTGGTGCCGGTTGAAGAAGTGGTTGAAATGAAATCAGGCCAGAAACGCACCAGTGAGCGTAAATTTTTCCCCGGCTACGTGCTGATCGAAATGGAAATGAATGATGAAAGCTGGCATCTTGTAAAGAACGTGCCCAGGGTAAGCGGCTTTGTCGGTGGAACAGCGTCAAAACCAGCACCTATATCAGAAAAAGAAGCTCAGGCAATTATGGCGCAGGTAGAAGAAGGGCATGCAGCACCTAAACCAAAATTTTCGTTTCAGACAGGCGAAGTGGTTAGGGTTGTTGACGGGCCGTTTGCCGATTTTAACGGCACAGTGGAAGATGTGAATTTTGAAAAATCGACACTTCGGGTTTCGGTTTCAATATTTGGTCGGTCAACACCGATTGAATTGGATTTTGGACAAGTAGAGAAAGGTTAACCTCTCTATTTTAGTAATTAACACGGGGAGCTACCAACAAGTAGCGTTTGCACCCGTCAGGAGATAAACATGGCTAAGAAAATTGATGCATACATCAAGTTGCAAGTGCCGGCAGGACAGGCTAATCCCAGCCCGCCAGTGGGCCCGGCATTAGGTCAACACGGTGTCAATATCATGGAATTTTGTAAAGCGTTTAACGCCGAAACTCAAAGCATGGAGCAAGGGTTGCCGATTCCAGTTGTGATTACGGTTTTTAGTGATAAAAGTTTTAAATTCATTAAGAAAACGCCTCCGGCTTCAATTCTGTTGAAAAAAGCGGCGGGAATTTCAAAAGGCAGCTCAGTGCCTAACCGGGATAAAGTTGCAACAGTGACTCGAGCTCAGTTAGAAGAGATTGCCAAAACTAAAGAACCGGATTTGAGTTCTTATGATATGGATGCGGCAGTAAATATTATTGCCGGCAGTGCCCGCAGCATGGGCATCGATGTGGAGGGGTAGGCATATGGCAAAGTTAACAAAACGTAGTAAGGCTCAGGCTGAAAAAGTCGATAAAGAAAAGTTTTATATGCTAGATGAAGCACTGACCTTGGTTAAGGAAATTGCCAGTGCAAAATTTGATGAGTCGGTTGATGTGGCTGTAAACCTAGGTGTTAATGCACGTAAATCTGATCAGAATGTACGTGGTGCAACGATTATGCCTAGCGGTACCGGCAAAGATGTACGAGTAGCCGTATTTGCTGATGGAGATGCTGCTGAACAGGCCAAAGAAGCCGGTGCCGACTTAGTGGGCTTGGACGAACTGGCTGAAGAAGTGCAAAAAGGCAATATCGACTTTGACATGGTGATTGCTACACCGGACACCATGCGTGTAGTCGGCAAGCTGGGGCAAATTCTTGGGCCACGCGGCTTGATGCCAAATCCGAAAGTCGGAACCGTAACCGCTGATGTGACGACTGCGGTGCAAAATGCAAAAGCCGGCCAAGTACAGTTTCGAATTGATAAAGCAGGCATTATTCATGCCTCGATCGGCAAAGCGTCTTTTACTGAGGATGCGCTTAAGTCGAATTTGTTGGCCTTAATGAACGCGCTGGTTAAAGCAAAACCGGCAACTGCGAAAGGTCAATATTTACGTCGAGTCACACTTTCAACCACCATGGGACCTGGTGTCCGGGTGGATCGTGCGACTATAGACGTATAGAAAGATTTGGGTGCCTGATTGAATCGATTTATTGATTTAGTCAGGTAAGTCAAAGACCGTAGGAACTTATCTCACCCGAGTAAAGTTTAATTGACCAAAAGGTCATCCTGCGCAGACGGTGAACCTAAGGCCAGGACTCTCCTGAACTGGGCAACCGTAAATAAACTGGAGGTAACTCAAATGGCCCTCAATTTAGAGGATAAAAAGGCCCTGGTTGCGGAAGTGTCAGACGCTATGTCCGGCGCTCAAGCAGCTGTGTTGGCTGAATATCGTGGCCTCAGCGTTGCTCAAATGACCGCTTTGCGGTCACAGGCAAGAGAAGCAGGCGTGTACGTTCGTGTGTTGAAAAACACATTGGCGAAACGCGTTGTTGAAGGTTCAGATTTTGAGTGCTTGAGTGATCATTTCGTTGGCCCCGTTGCATTGGCAGCATCACAAGACCCAGTGGCCGTCGCGAAAGTGATGAGTAATTTTGCTAAAGACAATGATATTTTGCAGATCAAAGTAGGCGCTATGAACGGCGCTGAAATGTCAACGCAACAAATCGCTGATCTGGCAAAACTACCTTCTCGCGAAGAACTACTGGCAAAACTGATGGGTACCATGCAAGCGCCTGTTGCGAAATTGGCTCAAACACTTAATGAAGTGCCATCAAAATTTGTGCGTACTCTTAGTGCTTACCAAGCGAGCATCGATACTGAAGCTGCTCAGTAATTATTAATTTTTTGGAGAATTAATCATGGCTTTAAGTAATGAAGAATTGTTAAACGAAATCGCGGAAAAATCAGTTTTAGATATCGCTGAACTGATTACCATGATGGAAGAAAAATTTGGTGTAACAGCCCAAGCTGCTGCGGTTGCAGTGGCAGCACCTGCCGGTGGAGACGCCGGCGCCGGTGCGGCTGAAGAAAAAGATGAATTTGATGTTGTTCTGTCAGCCATTGGCGAGAAGAAAGTTAACGTCATCAAAGTCGTCCGCGCAATCTCTGGTCTTGGTTTGAAAGAAGCCAAGGACCTGGTTGAGTCTGCACCAACTACTGTTAAAGAAGCAGCTTCTAAAGATGAAGCTGAAGATATCAAGAAGCAACTTGAAGAAGCAGGCGCAAGCGCTGAGCTTAAATAATTAGTTTTAAACTGATATTAAAACTAAACAGCTTATTCACAATGGCAATCGGCCTTTTGGTCGGTTGCCGCTGTGCATTTGTATTTCAAAATAATCTGGACTAAAGGGTAATTCCCAGGGTGTCTTTATGACTTATACATTTACGGAAAAAAAGCGAATTCGCAAAAGCTTTAGTAAGCGCAGAAAACCAGTAATGGAGATTCCTTACTTGCTTGAAACCCAGTTGGAGTCTTATCGCAAATATTTGCAGGCCGAAGTGCAGGCTGAACAGCGTGTGGACCAGGGGTTACAGGCGGCGTTTAAATCTATTTTTCCAATTGAAGCTCATAATAGCAGCTCAATGCTGGAATTTGTGAGTTACAGGCTGGAAGTTCCGCCTTTTGATGTGCGCGAATGCCAGCAAAAAGGTTTGGTTTATACCGCACCTTTGAAAGTTGTACTGCGTTTGGTGTTGTTTGACAAAGAAGCCAGTACACCTACAAACCGTAAAATTAAAGAC
Organism: Arenicellales bacterium; assembly: GCA_028284225.1. Classification (GTDB taxonomy): domain Bacteria; phylum Pseudomonadota; class Gammaproteobacteria; order Arenicellales; family JAHEKD01; genus JAHEKD01. Next base: position 11,386 of record JANQSD010000024.1, on the reverse strand, counting down.
ATCAAAGAACAAGAGGTCTACATGGGTGAAATGCCCTTGATGACCGATAACGGTACATTTGTTATCAACGGTACTGAGCGAGTTATTGTCTCTCAGCTGCATCGTTCACCGGGCGTGTTATTTGATCACGACCGTGGCAAAACTCATGCTTCCGGTAAATTACTATTCTCAGCCAGAGTGATTCCGTATCGTGGCTCATGGCTGGATTACGAGTTTGATCCCAAAGATTTGCTCTACATTCGTATTGACCGACGTCGCAAACTTCCTGCGACTATTTTACTGCGCGCATTAGGGTTTAATACTGAAGAGATATTAGCCCTGTTCTTTGAGAACGATGTGTTTACGTTTAAGGACGACAATATCGAAATGGAGTTTATTCCGTCTCGCTTGCGCGGTGAAGAACTTTCGTTTGATTTGACTGATGGAAAGAATGTCATTGTTGAAGCAGGTCGGCGCATAACGGCTCGTCATATCCGTGAAATGGAAAGCGCTAAACTGAAAACAGTTTCAGTGCCGGTAGACTATTTCTTGGGTCGAACTTTGGCTCATAATATTGTCGATGAAGAAACCGGAGAAGTTATCGCAGATGCTAATACGGTTATTACCCAGGAGCTGTACGAAAATTTACTGGAAATGGGGATCAAAAAGCTTGAGACCATTTACACAAATGATCTCGATCGTGGTCCATACATTTCGGAAACGCTGCGCATTGATACCACAGCCAGTGAGCTTGAAGCACAAATTGAAATTTATCGTATGATGCGTCCGGGTGAGCCGCCAACAAAAGAGGCCGCTCAAGCATTATTTACTAACTTATTTTTCAATCTTGAACGTTACGATTTGTCAGCGGTAGGCCGAATGAAGCTTAATCGGCGTTTAGGTCGGGATAACGACGAAGGTCCGGGTACATTAAGCAAGCAAGATATTGTAGATGTGATGAAAATCCTGATTGGTCTTAAAAACGGTCAGGGTGAAATCGACGACATCGACAACCTGGGTAATCGACGTGTTCGTTCAGTTGGCGAGCTGGTTGAGAACCAATTCCGTGTTGGCCTGGTTCGTGTTGAGCGTGCGGTGCGAGAGCGCCTGAACATGGCGGAAACCGACAATCTAACCCCACAGGATTTAATCAATGCAAAGCCTGTATCTGCTGTTGTTAAAGAGTTTTTTGGCTCCAGCCAATTGTCGCAATTTATGGATCAAACTAATCCTTTGTCGGAAGTTACACATAAACGTCGTGTATCAGCTTTAGGCCCAGGTGGTTTGACGCGTGAGCGTGCCGGTTTTGAGGTGCGTGACGTGCATCCAACTCATTATGGCCGTGTGTGTCCAATTGAAACACCGGAAGGCCCGAATATTGGTTTGATTAATTCAATGGCGGTTTATGCCCGTACTAATGAGTACGGCTTTCTGGAAACGCCTTATCGTAAAGTTGTTGATGGGGTGATTACCGAGGAAGTTGTTTATTTATCGGCTATTGAAGAAGGTAAGTATGTTATTGCGCAGGCCAATGCCATACATAATGATGCCGGTAAATTGACAGACGAGCTTGTTTCTTGCCGTTATAAAAATGAATTTACCCTATCAACGCCAGATCAAGTTGATTTTATTGACGTGGGTCCTTCTCAGATTGTTTCGGTGGCTGCGTCTTTAATTCCGTTCCTGGAACATGATGACGCCAATCGAGCATTGATGGGATCAAACATGCAACGCCAGGCAGTACCGACTGTCAAGAGTGAAAAGCCACTGGTCGGTACCGGTATTGAACGTACTGTTGCCCGTGACTCCGGTGTGGCAGTTATTGCCAAGCGCGGTGGTGTGGTGGATTTGGTCGATGCCAGCCGTATTGTTGTCAGAGTTAACGACGATGAGACGACTGTTAATGAGCCGGGCGTGGATATTTATAACTTGGTTAAATATACGCGTTCTAATCAGAATACAACGATTAACCAACGCCCATTAGTAAAAGTAGGTGATGCAATCGCTCGCGGTGATGTATTGGCAGACGGCCCATCAACCGATATGGGTGAGTTAGCACTGGGACGCAACGTTCTGGTTGCATTCATGCCCTGGAATGGTTACAACTTTGAGGATTCGATCCTTATCTCTGAGCGATTGGTTAAGGAAGATGTGTATACTTCAATCCATATCGAAGAATTGTCGTGTGTGACTCGTGATACCAAACTAGGTAGTGAAGAAGTAACACGGGATATTCCTAATGTCAGTGAGTCAGCGCTATCCAAGTTGGATGAATCAGGCATTGTTTATGTCGGTGCCGAAGTGCTGCCAGGCGATATTCTGGTCGGTAAAGTCACACCAAAAGGTGAAACACAGCTTACTCCGGAAGAAAAATTGCTGCGCGCAATTTTTGGTGAAAAGGCATCTGATGTCAAAGACACCTCTTTGCGTATGCCATCAGGCATGTCAGGTACGGTTATTGATGTGCAGGTGTTTACCCGTGAAGGCATTGAAAAGGATGCACGGGCGCGGGATATTGACGAATCGGATTTGGCTAAAGTTCGCAAAGACCTGGATGACCAATATCGTATTGTTGAGTCCGATGTTTATGACCGTATCGAAAAAGCCTTGTTGAATAAACAGGCTGAGGGCGGTCCAAAAGGTTTGAAGTCTGGCGAAAAAATAACCAAGGCTTATTTGAGTGAATTGACTCGTGACGAATGGTTCCAAATTCGTTTAAAGAATGCCGAAGTTAATGACGAAGTTGAAAACATTCGTGAACAGCTTTCTCGTCAGAAAAAATATTTTGACGATTTGTTTGAAGAAAAGCGTCGCAAAATATTCGCAGGTGATGATTTAGCGCCGGGTGTCTTAAAGATGGTTAAGGTCTTTGTGGCCGTTAAACGTCGCTTGCAACCTGGAGATAAAATGGCGGGCCGTCACGGTAATAAAGGTGTCATTTCCCGAATTGTTCCCGTCGAAGATATGCCGTATATGGAAGATGGAACAACCGTTGACATTGTCCTCAATCCACTGGGTGTTCCTTCACGGATGAACGTTGGGCAGGTGCTGGAAACTCACCTGGGTTGGGCAGCCAAGCATCTTGGCCGGCAAATCGATAAAATGCTTGAAAAGCAAGCCAAAATTGGTGAACTGAGGAAATACCTGGACAAGATTTACAACAAAAGCGGCAAATCTGAAAATCTGGATTCGTTGTCAGACGATGAGATCATAGAATTATCCAAGAATCTTGTTGGCGGTGTGCCTATGGCTACTCCGGTGTTTGATGGTGCTCTGGAAAGCGAAGTCAAAAACTTGTTGAAACTGGCTGGATTACCTGAAAGTGGTCAGACAACCCTATTTGATGGACGCACAGGTGAGCAGTTTGATCGTCAAGTCACCGTTGGCTATATGTATATTTTAAAGCTCAATCATTTGGTTGATGACAAAATGCATGCTCGCTCGACCGGCCCCTACAGCTTAATTACACAACAGCCGTTGGGTGGTAAAGCTCAATTCGGCGGCCAACGTTTCGGTGAAATGGAAGTTTGGGCGTTAGAAGCTTATGGAGCCGCTTACACCTTGCAGGAAATGTTGACGGTTAAATCAGATGATGTAACTGGCCGTACTAAAGTCTATGAGAACATAGTCAAAGGCGATAATCGCATGAATGCAGGTATGCCTGAATCCTTTAACGTTTTGACCAAGGAAATTCGATCTCTTGGGCTTAACGTTGAGTTCGAGTTAGATGAGTAGTGACCTCAGCATACTGCAAATTCAGTTGATAACTACTGCGACATATTAATCGATAAACTATCGAGGAATTAAAATGAAAGATCTATTTAGATTATTCAAACAACCAGGTAAAGAAGAAGATTTTGATGCGATTCGTATTAGTGTTGCGTCACCGGAAAAAATCCGCTCCTGGTCTTATGGTGAAGTTAAAAAGCCTGAAACCATTAACTATCGTACTTTCAAGCCCGAGCGTGACGGTCTGTTTTGTGCCAAGCTGTTTGGTCCGATCAGTGACTATGAATGTTTGTGCGGCAAATACAAACGCCTCAAGCACCGCGGTGTTATTTGTGAAAAATGTGGTGTTGAAGTTACTCAAACAAAAGTTAGACGTGAGCGCATGGGGCATATTGAACTTGCCTGTCCTATTGCCCACATCTGGTTCTTAAAATCATTGCCATCTCGATTAGGGCTGTTGTTGGATATGACAGTACGTGAAATTGAACGTGTACTTTATTTCGAAGCCTACGTAGTCGTCGATCCGGGCATGACATCACTGGAGCGCTGCTCATTACTGACTGAAGAAGCTTATTTGGATGCGATTGAGCTCTATGGCGATGAGTTCGAGGCGCGAATGGGTGCTGAAGCAGTGCGTGATTTGCTGCGTTCACTGGACTGTGAAGCTGAGGCCATTAAATTACGTGATGATCTGGCCGCTACCCGTTCTGAAACCAAGATTAAGAAACTTAGCAAACGCTTAAAAGTGATTGAAGCGTTCCTCACTTCAGGCAATAAACCCGAATGGCTAATCATGGAAGTATTGCCGGTATTACCCCCTGATTTGCGCCCATTGGTGCCATTAGACGGTGGCCGATTTGCAACATCTGACCTGAATGATTTGTATCGACGTGTTATTAACCGTAATAACAGGCTTAAGCGTCTGCTTGAGCTTAATGCTCCGGATATTATCGTGCGCAATGAAAAGCGTATGTTGCAAGAGTCAGTCGATGCATTGTTAGATAATGGCCGTCGCGGTAAAGCTGTAACAGGTGCTAACAAACGTCAGCTTAAATCTTTAGCTGACATGATTAAGGGTAAACAGGGTCGTTTTCGCCAAAACCTGCTCGGTAAACGTGTTGATTACTCAGGTCGTTCAGTCATCGTTGTAGGGCCTACATTGAAACTTCATCAATGCGGCCTGCCGAAAAAAATGGCTTTGGAGTTGTTCAAGCCTTTTATATTCAGCAAATTGCAATATCAGGGTCTGGCCACGACTATTAAGCAGGCTAAACGCCTGGTAGAACAGGAAACTCCTGAAGTATGGGATATTCTTGAAGAAGTCATACGTGAGCATCCGGTACTGTTAAATCGTGCACCAACATTGCACAGACTGGGTATTCAAGCTTTCGAGCCTATGTTGATTGAAGGCAAAGCTATTCAGCTGCATCCATTGGTGTGTACGCCATACAACGCTGACTTTGATGGCGACCAAATGGCGGTGCATGTGCCGTTGTCTATTGAAGCACAGTTGGAAGCACGTTCATTGATGATGTCCACCAATAACATCCTTTCTCCAGCTAATGGAGAGCCGATTATCGTGCCATCACAGGATATTGTATTGGGTCTGTACTACATGACTCGGCACAGTATTGGTGCTGCAGGTGAAGGGCGCTGGTTCTCGGATGTCAGCGATGTGCGCCGCGCCTATGAAAACCAAAATCTGAGCATTCATGCACAAATTAGGGTTCGGATTCATGAGCGATTGGAAAATGAAGACGGTGAATTTGTAGATTCATATAAAGTCTATGAAACAACCACAGGTCGAGCTTTGTTGTCTGAATTGTTGCCGGATGGAATGGCGTTTAAGCACCTTAACCGTGTGCTCAAGAAAAAAGCTATTTCAGAAGTCATCAATATTTGCTACCGCGATGTCAGTTTGAAAGATACGGTTATCTTTGCTGACAAACTGATGTATACCGGTTTCTCAATGGCAGCTAAAGCGGGTATGTCTATCGGCGTTGATGACATGGTTATTCCAGCGGAAAAAGATGAAATTCTTAATACGGCCGAGAACGAAGTAAAAAGCATTCAGAACCAGTATGCATCCGGCCTGTTGACCGATGGTGAGCGTTATAACAAAGTTGTTGATATCTGGACGCGTACCAGTGACCGGGTAGCGAATGCCATGATGGATAAACTGGGTGTGGATGAAGCTGTTGATGCCGAAGGTAATAATGTCACTCAGGATTCATTTAACTCTATCTATATGATGGCAGATTCCGGTGCTCGTGGTTCTCATGCGCAAATCAGGCAGCTTGCCGGTATGCGTGGTTTGATGGCCAAACCGGACGGCTCAATTATCGAAACGCCGATTACCGCAAACTTTCGTGAAGGCCTAAATGTATTGCAATACTTTATCTCGACTCACGGTGCACGTAAAGGTTTGGCCGACACAGCATTAAAGACAGCGAACTCAGGTTATCTGACCCGACGTCTTGTGGATGTGTGCCAGGATCAGGTGGTCACCGAAGAGGATTGCGGTACTAGCCGTGGTATCAAACGTGAAGCATTAGTCCAGGGTGGTGATGTGGTTATTCCATTGGGTGATCGCATACTGGGCCGTGTTGTTATCGGTGATGTGGTTGATCCGGTTACTGAGGAAGTATTGGTTGAGCACGATACCTTGCTTGATGAAGCGCTGGTAGCCCTGATCGAAGATCACAATATTAATGAAGTATTGGTTAGATCGCCGGTAACCTGTGAAACTCGCTATGGCATTTGTACCAAATGTTATGGTCGGGATTTGGGTCGTGGTCATATGGTCAACAAAGGTGAGGCGGTTGGTGTAATCGCCGCGCAAAGTATCGGTGAACCCGGTACCCAGTTAACCATGCGTACCTTCCATATCGGTGGTGCGGCAACGGGTTCGGCTGCGGTCAGTAACGTCGAGGTTAAAAACGAAGGTAGTGTTGTGTTTAACAACATTAAATTTGTAACCCGCAAAGATAACAAACTGGTTGTTATCAGCCGATCTGGTGAGTTAGTTGTGCGCGATGTACACGGCGTCGACAAAGAGCGCTATAAATTGCCTTACGGTTGTGCGCTATCGGTAGGCGAAGGTGATGCGGTTGCAGCCGGTCAGATTGTGGCCGAGTGGGACCCACATACTCATCCGATCATTACCGAAGTGAGTGGCGAGATTAAGTTCTCTGACATGGTCGAAGATGTCACTGTAGAGAAACAAACTGATGAATACACCGGTTTGAGTACCTACGTAGTGCTGGATACACGCCAAAGCCGCGGTTCTGCTGCAAGCGTCAGACCTGCTATTTCTCTGGTCGATGCGAACGGCGAGGACTTGATGATTCCAGGCACGGATGTTCCGGCTCGTTATATCTTGCAACCTGGCGCGATCATTACGGTTAAAGACGGTGCCCAGGTTAACGAAGGTGATGTACTAGCCCGGATTCCACAAGAATCATCTAAAACTCGTGATATTACCGGGGGTCTGCCGCGGGTAGCAGAGCTTTTTGAGGCGCGTAAGCCCAAAGAGCCGGCAATTTTGGCTGAAGTCACCGGTGTTGTTTCATTCGGTAAAGAGCTAAAAGGCAAAGTGCGTTTGGTGTTGACCCAGCCTGACGGTGAAACCCATGAAATGTTAATCCCCAAAATTCGCCAAATTGCGGTATTCGAAGGTGAAACCGTTAATAAAGGCGAGGTTTTGGTTGATGGACCACCGGTAGCACAAGATATTCTGACTCTGCGTGGTGTTGAGCACTTATGTGACTATATTGTTAATGAAGTACAGGATGTTTATCGCTTACAAGGTGTAAAAATCAACGATAAGCACATTGAAGTTATTATCCGGCAAATGCTGCGTAAAGTGCGTGTTGATCATGGTGGTGATACGCATTTACTACCTGGTGAGCAGGTTGAACGCTCGATTTTGCTGGAAGAAAACGAAAAAGTCGAAAAACAGGATAAAACACCGGCTCGATACACTCAAATGTTGCTGGGTATTACCAAAGCATCATTAACAACTGAGTCGTTTATTTCGGCAGCCTCATTCCAGGAGACCACAAGGGTTCTTACAGAAGCATCTATCACCGGCAAAACCGATTATTTGCGCGGTTTGAAGGAAAATGTGATTGTAGGACGCTTGATTCCGGCAGGAACAGGGCTGGCCTATCATGAACAGCGTCGTTTGAGTAAAAAATCGAGCGCCGAACAGGCTTTTGAGGATGCTTTCTCCGATATTTCTGAAACAGATGAACAGATCGTAGAAACTGCTCAGGCAGAAGCTTCTGAAGCCTAAATACTAATATTTTGAGCCAACGGCAGCCTTGCGGCTGCCGTTTTTTTGGGCGATTTATTTGTTATACTCGTTTTGCCTTCAATCCCGCATAAAATCTGGGAATTTGGTTGACAAAATCGGTGTTGTTGCCTAGAATCGCCGCTCCCTGTGCAGTAACTGTGCAGGGTATTTTTTTGAAGTGAAGTAACTATGCCAACTATTAACCAATTAGTTCGAAAACCAAGGCGTAAACAGGTCAAAAAGACCAATGTTCCTGCGCTGGAAGCATGCCCGCAAAAACGCGGCGTTTGCACTCGTGTTTATACCACTACACCTAAGAAACCAAACTCGGCCTTGAGGAAGGTGGCTAGGGTTAGGTTGACTAACGGTTATGAGGTGACAAGTTATATCGGCGGTGAAGGACATAATCTGCAAGAACACTCTGTTGTGCTGATTAGGGGCGGCCGTGTTAAAGACTTGCCGGGTGTGCGTTATCACACCGTACGGGGTGCCTTAGATACTTCTGGAGTAAAAGACCGTAAGCAAGGTCGCTCTAAATACGGGGCAAAACGTCCTAAGAAATAACCTCAGCTTTAGCTTTTAAGCTAATAAGCTGGATCGTTTTTACTAACACTGCTTTTTATAAGTGGTGTTTTGTTATTAAAGCTAAGAGTAAATCTGATGCCAAGAAGACGCGAAGTACCAAAAAGAGAAATTTTGCCTGATCCGAAGTTTCGTGATCAGACGGTGACCAAGTTTGTTAACGTCATTATGAAAGACGGTAAGAAATCTGTTGCCGAGAGCATTCTTTATGGTGCCTTAGATATTATTCAGGATCGGGTAAAACGCGATCCATTAGATGTATTTAATCAGGCGCTGGAAAATATTCGGCCTATTATTGAGGTAAAAAGCCGCCGTGTTGGTGGGGCGACTTACCAAGTGCCTGTTGAAGTGAGACCATCACGCCGCAATGCGCTGGCAATGCGCTGGTTAGTTGACGCCGCCCGAAAACGCGGTGAGCGATCAATGGTTGCCAAGCTTGCTGGGGAATTGATGGATGCATCGGAAAATCGTGGCGGCGCAGCCAAAAAACGTGAAGATGTGCACAAAATGGCCGAGGCTAACAAGGCTTTTTCACATTACCGTTTCTAACTAGATAGATTTATTGACTGGAATTATAAAGTGGCACGTACAACACCATTAGAGCGCTATAGAAACATAGGCATTATGGCGCATATTGACGCTGGTAAGACGACGACTACCGAGCGTGTTCTTTTCTATACGGGTTTGTCTCATAAAATTGGTGAGGTTCATGACGGCAATGCCGTGATGGACTGGATGGAACAAGAGCAAGAGCGTGGTATTACCATTACTTCTGCTGCGACAACTTGTTTCTGGCAAGGCATGGCTCAAAACTACCCTGAGCATCGCATTAATATCATTGATACGCCTGGGCACGTAGACTTCACTATTGAAGTAGAGCGTTCATTGCGGGTGCTGGACGGTGCAGTTGCAGTATTTGACTCTGTGGGCGGTGTTGAACCCCAATCAGAAACAGTATGGCGTCAGGCAAATAAGTATGCTGTACCTCGTATGTGTTTTGTTAACAAAATGGACCGAGCAGGTGCTGATTTCTTTAGATGTGTGGATCAAATCAAAACACGTCTGGGCAGCAATCCTGTGCCTATCCAATTACCTATTGGTGCGGAAGACCGGTTTGAGGGTGTAATCGATTTAATTAAAATGAAGGCGATTTACTGGGATGATGCGACTCAAGGTGTGAACTTTGAAGAGCGTGATATCACAGAAGAATATCAAGCCGATGCAGAGGCTTACCGCGAGCAAATGCTCGAGGCAGCGGCTGAAGCAAACGAAGAACTCATGGATAAATACCTTGAAGAAGGTGATTTATCACAAGAAGATATTAAAAAGGGTCTGCGTCAGCGTACTATCGACAATGAAATCGTGTGTGTGCTGTGCGGCTCGGCCTTTAAAAACAAAGGTGTTCAAGCGTTGTTGGATGCGGTTGTTGATTTTATGCCGAATCCTCTGGATGTGCCGGCAATCAGAGGCATTGCCGATGATGCAGATGAGACAGAAGTGGTGCGTAATTCAGACGATAACGAGCCGTTTGCCGCCTTGGGTTTTAAAATTGCGACTGACCCATTCGTTGGTCAATTAGTGTTCTTCCGTGTTTACTCCGGCGTGATGAAGTCTGGTGATACAGTTTATAACCCGGTTAAAGGAAAAAAAGAGCGTATTGGACGAATTCTGCAAATGCACTCGAATGATCGTAAAGAAATCAAAGAAGTACGTGCCGGTGATATAGCTGCAGCTGTTGGTCTGAAAGAGGTTACCACAGGTGACACTTTATGTGATCCCAATAACATCGTAACACTCGAGCGTATGGAGTTCCCTGATCCGGTTATCTCCCAGGCGGTTGAGCCAAAAACCAAAGTTGACCAGGAAAAAATGGGCGTAGCTTTAGGCAAATTGGCTCAAGAAGATCCTTCATTCCGTGTGCGTACCGATGAAGAATCCGGCCAAACGATTATTTCCGGCATGGGTGAATTGCACCTGGATATTATCATTGATCGTATGAAGCGCGAGTTTAATGTTGAAGCCAATGTCGGTAAGCCGCAGGTTGCTTATCGTGAAACCGTTAGGCTTCCTGTTGAGCAAGAACACAAATATGCCAAGCAATCGGGTGGTCGTGGTCAATATGGTCATGTTTACTTGAAAATCGAGCCACAAGAGCGTGGTGACGGATATGAGTTCGTTGATGCGATTAAAGGTGGTGTTGTACCGCGTGAATATATTCCTGCGGTCAACAAAGGCATCGAAGAAGCGATGACTTCTGGCGTGTTAGGTGGTTATCCGGTTGTTGATGTGAAAGTAACTCTATATGACGGTTCATATCACGAAGTGGATTCATCTGAATTTGCATTTAAAACTGCCGGGGCTCTGGCCTTCAAGGAAGGTTGCCAAAAGGCTAAACCTGTTTTACTTGAGCCTATTATGAATGTAGAGGTGGTAACACCGGAAGAGTATATGGGTTCAGTTAATGGTGACTTGAATTCACGTCGCGGTGTTATCGTGGCGATGGAAGAAGCACCAGCCGGTAAGGTGGTGCGCTGTGAAGTGCCACTTTCTGAAATGTTTGGATATGCGACTTCATTACGTTCTGCAACTCAGGGTCGGGCGACATACTCTATGGAATTTGCCAAGTATTCGCCAGCACCTAATAACGTAACAGAAGTAGTTTTAAAGAAAGCTAGTTAAGACATTACGGGGAAATATAAATGTCTAAGGAAAAATTTGAGCGCACCAAGCCGCATGTAAATGTGGGCACGATTGGTCACGTTGATCACGGTAAGACGACGTTAACGGCGGCGATGACGA
>JANQSD010000020.1 GCA_028284225.1 Arenicellales bacterium | reverse complement strand
CGGCTGCATTGGGTGTGGCATCCGGCGCACCGTTAAAGTCTGGTGGCGGTTGCTGAGCAAATGCATTGAATGAAATAACTGAAATGAAAAGTGTAAATAACAAAAAAAGGCTTGTTTTGCCCATCATAATGTCTCCCATACTGAACTTTATATTTTATGTAATAATTAAAGCCCACCCTGAATCGGAATATAACACAGAAGCTGATTTAAAATTATTAGTAACGAGCAATATTAAGTGATTGTAATATCTAATTCGGTTTATGGTTTTAAGTTTGATGAACAAACTGATCTGTTAGTTAGTAAATGTTTAAAATTTATGATTGTGAAAATTAATAGATTAAAGATATTTAATTCTTAAATCGATTGTTTGTTAATACTTTTTAAAAATCAGCCCACCTTTTGTCAATAAAATCCATTTGGTGAAGGTATATCGATTATGATCGTGGCTTTGATAGCACCACCCACAAATGCCTGAAGTCACTATATTGCAATTGTTCTCAATCGGCCTGATTTTTATCTGGTCTGGCTTCGTGCGTAGCGGGATTGGATTCGGTGGGGCCGCATTATCCTTGCCCCTGATGCTGATCATTCATAATGATCCGTTGTTCTGGTTGCCCATTGTGGCGAGTCATTTGCTGATTTTCTCCTGCATTACACTTTACAAACGCCTGGACAATGTTGACTGGGAATATTTAAAAAAGGCACTGTGGATTATTTTTATCCCTAAAATTGCCGGGGTGATGGGTTTACTCAATCTTCCCAGTGACATATTGGTTATTATGATATACGGGATCACCTTTATTTATGGTCTGACCTATGTGTTTAACTATACCTTCAAGAGTGACAATCGTTATGTTGACCGTACATTATTAATACTGGGCGGCTATGCCAGTGGTACTTCCTTGATTGGGGCGCCGCTAATCTCCGCTGTCTTTGCGCGCCATGTTGAGTTATCACGCTTGCGCGATACTCTATTTGTACTGTGGATTATTTTGGTTGTGATCAAATTATCTACATTTATAGTCTTTGCAATTGACATGCAATTTAAATACACAATCTATATGTTGCCGTTTGTGACTATTGGACATGTTTTAGGGCTTAAAGCCCATAACTATTTGATTCAGGGTGAGGGCAATCGCTTTAAAACCATCCTTGGTTTGATCTTGGTTGTTATCTGTATCTACGGATTACTAACCGTTTGAATTTGCAGCTAGATTGTTTCTGGAAGTTGCTTTGACGAGTCTAATGAATTGAGATTTAAGCATAATCGCTGTCCTTTATTTCCTGCAAGGATATGTGGGTTGATGTGTTATCTATATGCGGCAAAGTGGAAATCGATTCAGTCAACACTCTACGATAACTATCGATATCTTTAGTGCGAACTTTTAACAAGTAATCAAACGACGAAGCAATTAGGTGGCATTGTACAATTTCCGGCACTTTGTTAACGGCTTGATTAAACTTAAACAGGGCTTGTTTAGTTGTCGTTTTTAGCTTGACTTGTAAGAACGCAGTGTGTCCCAGTGCCAACTTTTGGGGATTCAAAACGGCCTTAAATCCTAAAATGTAACCCTCAGACAACAATCGATTTAGGCGCATTTGGCACGGAGTTTTGGAAATTCCAATACGGTCAGCTAAAACCGTAACAGGCAATCGACCGTCTTTTGATAGCTCGTCTAAGATTTTTATCTCATATTGGTCAAGTTGATTGTTATTTCTCATTTTTCGTGCCAAGTCGACTTAATTTATGTAATTATAAAGTATTTATTGGTTAAATTTTACCTAAAAAAAGCTATTCAGACTTTCTGTTTGGTATTTAATAGCGCGATGATTTAGATGGTTTAACTTAGATCAAGAATTGTAAGCCGTAGACTCGCTATAATTGCACAAGCAACAGGGATCCAATATGCAAAAACTTTCAGAACTACGAACAGAATTTCGCCAACGACGCCGTTTATCGGAAAAACAAATCGTTACCGAGCTATTAAACATTATTCAGCTTGACGCTCAACAAAGGGCTAAGGTTCAAGAACACGCCGCAGAGCTTGTACGCAAGATTCGTTCAGAAGCCGATCCAGGTTTGATGGAAAGTTTTCTAGCTGAATATGGCTTGAGTACAGATGAAGGGGTAGCTCTAATGTGCCTGGCCGAGGCTTATCTGCGCACACCGGATGAGTTGACCATGGATGCATTGATTCGTGACAAGATTGGCACCGGTGAATGGTCACGGCATCGAGGTGGTGCGGATTCTCCCTTTGTTAATGTGACGACCTGGGCACTAATGCTCAGTGGTCGCGTATTCAGAAATAAAAAAGGTGAGGAAAAAGATCTCGGTGACACCATGCTTAAAGTCGTGCAACGCTTGGGTGAGCCGGTCGCGCGGGTGGCGGTGGGTGAGGCCATGAAGCTAATGGGCAAACAATTCGTATTGGGTCGCACGATTGAGGAAGCCATAGACAATGGCAACGAACTGCGTAAAAAAGGGTATCGCTATTCTTATGACATGCTGGGTGAGGCCGCGCGTACCGGGGCCGATGCACAACGTTATTTTCTGGCTTATTCTAAAGCAATAAGCGCTATTGCACAGCGCGCTGACAGCGATTTCGTCCATGATAATCCGGGTATTTCGGTGAAGCTCTCGGCATTACATCCACGCTATGAACATATTCAGCATGATCGGGTAATGCGTGAGCTTGTTCCACGCATGGCAGCATTGACCGAGCAAGCCAGAGCCGCCAATATCGGTTTGAATATCGATGCCGAGGAGATGGATCGACTTGATATTTCCCTGGATGTCATCGAGGCCGTATTGCGATCACCTTCTTTAGTAGGATGGGATGGATTTGGGGTGGTCGTTCAAGCCTATTCTAAGCAAGCATTGCAGGTTTTAGACTGGCTCAATCAGCTGGCTACTGATCTAGACCGCAAGATATCAGTGCGGTTAGTCAAAGGGGCTTACTGGGATACGGAAATCAAAAATGCACAGGTTCTGGGGTTAAGCCGCTATCCTGTTTTTACCCGCAAACAAACCACAGATGTTTCTTATTTGGCCTGTGCCAGACGATTATTGCAATACTCAGAGCGTATTTATCCTCAGTTTGCTACGCACAACGCTCATACAGCCAGTGCCATTATCGAGCTTGCAGATAAGAGTCAGCAATTTGAATTCCAGCGATTGCATGGTATGGGTGAGGCCATGCATGAGCTAGTAAAAAATGAAACTAACAGGATTTGTCGCATTTATGCGCCGGTAGGCGTACATAAGGACCTACTGGCGTATCTTGTCAGACGCCTGTTGGAAAACGGCGCCAATAGCTCGTTTGTTAACCAGGTGCTGGACAAAGATGTGCCCATTGATCAAGTGGTTAGTGATCCGATTTCATTTGTTGAGTCATTAGCGAAAATCAGAAATGAAAGAATTCCACTACCCAAAGACTTGTATGCGGAAAAGAGAGTTAATTCACAAGGCTGGAATATCAATGACCCGTTAGATGAAGCTGAGCTTGATCGACAAATGCAGCCCTTCAGGCGTTGTACTTGGCAGGCCATGCCTATGATTAATGGTGTTATCCCAGTGGGTAAATCCGAAACTGTGTATAGCCCGGTTGACCACCGTGACTTAGTCGGTCATGTTACCAATACTGCCAGTGAAGAAGTGGAACAGGGGATTGTGCAGGCACAGGATGCTGCAATTCATTGGAGTCAGACCACGGCATCTTTTCGAGCCGGATTGCTTGAAAATGTGGCAAAGCTTTACCAAGAACATACAGAAGAATTTATCGCCATTGCAAGCCGCGAAGCAGGAAAAACACGGTTAGACGGCATTCTTGAAGTACGCGAAGCGGTAGATTTTTTGCGTTATTACGCCGCCCAGGCAAGAACTACACTTGCCGATGGGCAATTCAGCGCTTTAGGCCCTGTAGTCTGTATATCACCCTGGAATTTTCCACTGGCTATATTTACCGGCCAAATCACGGCTGCTTTGGCTGCTGGTAATACAGTATTGGCAAAGCCGGCTGAGCAAACTCCGATAATCGCCTGCCGGGCAGTGGAACTGTTTCATCAGGCTGGTGTGCCAAAAGAAGTTTTAGCCTTATTGCCAGGTGACGGTGAGACGGTAGGTGCGGCGTTGACCAGTGATCCAAGGATAAAGGGTGTGTGTTTTACCGGCTCGACGGAAACAGCACGGATGATCGATCAGGCCCTGGCTGATAAGGGCGATCCTGCGGCACCCTTGATTGCAGAGACAGGCGGTTTAAATGCAATGATCGTTGATTCCACTGCATTACCCGAGCAGGCGGTACGTGATATCGTCCAATCCGCTTTCCAAAGCGCAGGGCAGCGCTGTTCAGCACTGCGTCTCTTGGTTGTGCAAGAGGATATCGCCGAGGATTTGCTGGTGATGCTGGAAGGTGCGACCAATGAACTGATCATTGGCGATGGCTGGGATGCAGCCACCGATATTGGTCCGGTGATCGATGCACAGGCGCAAGCACTTATTCTTAATCATATGCAAGACCTGGACGCACAGGGCAGGTGTCTGTTTAAGACCCGTCTGCCTGTCGCAACCCAACAGGGAACATATGTTCCTGCTGCGGCTTATCGACTTGATCAGATTAGCGATCTTAAAAAGGAAGTGTTTGGACCGGTGTTGCACGTAGTGACCTTTAAAGCTAAACATCTTGATAATGTAGTCAAGCAGATTAATGCCAGTGGTTATGGATTGACTTTGGGTGCGCACAGCCGGGTTGACGAGCGCATGGATCGTATTTGTGCATTAGCCAAGGTTGGAAATATTTATTTGAACCGAAATCAAATTGGTGCAGTTGTGGGGGTGCAGCCTTTTGGTGGCGAAGGGTTGTCCGGAACCGGGCCCAAGGCAGGTGGCCCGCATTATTTGTATCGTTTTACTAAACCAAAGCTTGATGCGTTTAGCGATCAGACAGGCAGAGACCCAAAACTTGCTGCCTCCTTTTTGGAAGCGTCAACTGTGCTTGATAAGCCGCATAAGGAATTGCTGACAAAAACCATCCACAGGGCACAAGCAGTGATACGCGAGCCTCGGGTCTTAACAGGTCCCACCGGTGAACGAAACACCTATTCGCTGCATCCTCGAGGCACGGTTTTATGCGCAGGCGGTGAAAATGTTGAAATTGCATTATTGACTCAGGCATTTTTAGCTGCGATTGCAGGAAATAGAGTGATGCTATCCACCAAGGTTGCTGTGCCGGAAATTGTTCATGAGGTAGAACGTTTGTTAGTCGCTAACGGCATGGATAAAGATCAAATCGTTGAAGTTAATCAAGACCTGCAGACTATTTGTCAGCAGCAGTCACTGGATATGGTGGTTTGTGATAATGAAGATGTACGAGAGTTGCGCCAAGTTTTAGCACACCGGCCAGGTGCACGAGTGTCACTACTTACAGCCGCTGATATGCCCCATTTATATTATCAGGAACGCGTTGTTTCGGAAGATACTACTGCTTCCGGAGGGAACGCTAAATTGCTGGCAGGTGTATAAGTCGACAAATCAAAAATGTTAGCGAAGCTGATTGTAATTTTAATGCTGGCATTCGGGCTGGTTCCACAGATTGTACAAGCAACCCCATGTGGCGGTGAGTATGAAGTTCAGTCCGGTGACAGCCTTAGCGATCTGGCCGGTTTCGGGCCGCAAAACGATAATGAGTCTTATTGGACTATTCTATTTAAAGCTAATCAAGACCGAATCGGATCGGATCCAAATTTACTTTATGCCGGGGTTAAATTAAGAATTCCCTGTCTCGATGAAAATGGTGATATTCTCCCGGGCCAGTTTGATGATGATGGTTATCCTGTTGCAGGTGCCTTTGATAGAGAGCTTGACCTGACCATGTTGCATGCAGCAGTGAAGTCTCCTGAAACTAAAAACCCGATTACTGATTTAGAGGTAGGTGATAGTAGTGATGCAGAAAACACGATAGCTGAAACAACTTCGATTACTCAGACTCAACCTACTACGTTTAAAGCGGTTATGGCTAAAGCGATAACCTCAACAGTCGTTGACAATAATTCAATGAATTTATTAACGGGTGATGATAATGGAGTTTGGGCAGACCCTAATATCAATAATGATGGGGTTGTTGCTAAATTAATAGATGCGGCACTTAATGAAAATGCTCGGGTTAGCCACAAAACCACCTGGATTAATGATTGGTCTGTGCATTTAGACCCTTTGCTGACAGCGCATTCCTTTGATGTCGGTTTTCCGTGGCTTAAACCGGACTGCTCGGTCAACGTTGATGATGCAAGGTGCAGTGACTTTTTGTTTTCCGAGTCAATTTATCAGATTTCAATCTTGCTATTCACAAATGCAGATTTACCCATGACCTATAACAATGATACAGATGTGAAAGGTAAAATCATTTGCCGGCCCTCTGGTTACTTTACTCATGACCTGGATGCTAATGGTAGAAACTGGTTGGTTGAAAACAAGATTCAGCTGAAACGTCCCGGTAGTGTGCAGCTGTGCTTTCGCCTTTTGTTACAAAATCAGGTTGATGCTGTCGCGGTTAACGAATATACCGGCCGTGCGGCCATTAAAAGTATGAAGATTGCTGATAAGGTTTCAATCATTGATTCGAAACCGCTGTCTACAGAGAACCTTTATGCCTTGGTGCACAATCAGCATCCACACGCTGAGGAGTTGATCATGCAAATAAATCAAAGTATCAAGGCTAGCCAGGCATCCGGGACTTATCAGCAAATTTTGGATTCTAATTAAAACTGTTTATAGGCATAATGCAGGAAAGTTTTATAGAAGCACTGAGCTTCAGTGACCGAACCATGGTTTATAGTGAATTACTGTGCCGGATTTGTGACACAGTAACGTAACCCTGAACTTAGCTAAAATTTATTTGGTAAGCTGATTGTTGATCAAGCCGGTGTGCCTTTTTGTGGAGGGCATTTTTAAATACTATTAAAAGATTTCTTGTAAAAATTTGAAAATATTTTTGATATTATAATTAAGTTTTGTTAATGTCCGGCGTTTACTTCGAATTACCGACAAGAGTAAACATTATGATTCAATTTCTTCAGGTTTTTAGTGCTGTCTCCTGTTTATCTTTATTTTCTACTTCTAATACAGCTTGAGTATCAAGAATCTGTTTGCATACCTATGACTGTGGGAGATGTCGCGATATAAATGATCCCGAAAACCATTCACCAAGCCTGGACCGATTTCAATAAGCATCATCTGTATTTGTTAATCTTCGCGCTACTAATAGGTGTTGGTTTTCGTATTATACTGAGCTTTCTCAGTATCTATAATCTCCCTGTGTCCAGTGATGAAGCTATCTCACAGCTGTTAGCAGAATCAATCAATACAGGCCAGCATTATCCTTTGTTATTTACTGGTCAGCCTTACCAGTTTCCTATTGAAGCCTATGTCATGTCGCTATTTGTCAACATATTTGATAATGGCTCAATGTCGGCAAGGTTGCCATTAATATTGATCAATCTTAGTAGCCTGGTTATTTTATGCATGGCAACAGTTAATGTAATTGAAAACAAAAACAGGTGGCCAACCCTATTATTATTGTTTATTCCATCAGCGTATTGGTTGCTTCATCAATCGGCTTATTTTGTGCCGCAATATACAGTAGCAGCATTTTTGTCGGCAGTCCTTATTTATTTAGTTATAAAGGTCAATCAGAGTAAATCATCATCTTTGTTTTTGTCTTTAATGACAGGTGTAATATCCGGACTTGTCTTGAGTAACCATTTGTTGACGTTGTCCATAGTGGCTGCCTCGTTTTTAGTTTTTATATTTTCAGGAAATGTCAAGCGTGGACTAATTCGTGGGTTAGTGTTTATGGCTGGTCTTCTGCTTGGATTATTGCCGTATTTTTTAGCGATCATCTATATTGAAGGTGCATATGATGCAATAACTAATCGTATTGACCTGAGTATAGTGTTTGAGCGACTCTATAACGTTGTCATCAGTCAAGCCTTACCTGGTGCAATGGGTGTTTACCCACCATATTATCCTGATTATCCCGTGCACATAGAGTGGGGTTTACCACTTCGGTTGTTTATGGTTGCCAGCTTTTTAGTTGTCCTGGCTTTCATATTTATTCTTCGCCTCAAGCATTTTGTTTCAAACATCATTAGACGGAAATGGCCTGATTTAGCTTGGCCGGATATGTTTTTAATTATAACCATTGTTTCCATATTTTTAATGGCAATCAATACACGCAGTGGTCCTTTAGATCATCGCTATTTACTGCCTGTGGTTTGGTCATTTCCGTTTCTTGTGGGTTTTTTATATTCTATTCTAGGGTCAATAGGGCGACGTCTTATTGATATCTATTTATTTGCTTTGATAACTATCAATATATTTACCACCATAGATCTTTTAAGCGAGTGGAATCAGCCTGAAAAAATACAACATCATGCAGATATTGCAGATATAAGTCCGATCATCAACTGGTTGGAAATTAATGAGATCAGCTACTGTTATGCAACCTTTTGGCTGGCCTACCGATTTACCTATGAAACAAATAAAGACATCATTTGCTCTCCTGTACATAATGAAAGATTTAACGGTTGGCCAATCCCTTATAAAGATTTAGTCAACCAACAGCAAAATGTTGCGTTTGTTATGTCGAATACATACGGTAGTAAATTTCATTCACGCAGGTTTGAACAAATTATGATTCAATATGATGTGGCATATCAGCGAGTTTTCTTTGATCCTTATTATGTTTATCATGAGTTCGAATATGCAGCTGCTATTGGTGAGAAAACCCTATCTCCAGATTTATTTGATATTTCTACCAATATTGATGATGTGGACGTATCTCAATTAGTTGATGGTGAAGTGATGAAATCATGGGAAATGAAAGCAACTCAACATAGCGGTCAAGTTATAGATTTTTTCTTTAAGAAAGAACAATATTTGCAAAAGGTCGAACTGGTACATCAGCGTAATGATCCATATCAAGCTATGGCCGTGAAAATCTGGGGTTTAAAGAATGGTCAATGGCTTGAGCTTACTGATTCGGTTGAAGCTAATGTTGACCAGATGCGCTATGATTTTCACCATCCTATTTTCGGTGAATATGCACAAGCAATTCGCTTTCAACCCCAGTGGCTAGAAGCAGTTCGTGTTGAGTTAGAAACGCCACTTGAGAATAAACCATGGTCATTGAGTGAGATCCGGCTCGGTGTGCAAACCAATCAATAACATTTTCTCCATTATAGATTTGATATGAAGACTTCAACATGTGCCAAATTTGATGAATAGGAATTTCAAAAGTCAGATTGGGTAGTATGTTATCTAAGTCAATTTCCATAATCAGAAGATTTGTATATCAGGTTGACAAATTGGAATTGGGTGCGGTGAATTTCTGTTATTACATGCCCTAAATTACCTATAAATTAGGCAATTATTTCCGCTGTGCGGATTTATCCTGTCACCTTACGAGATGGGTTTCATCAAGGCAAGTGATTGATGATACAGACCACTTTCCTGTGATTGCAGTTCTGATTGCTGCATCGGTATTCGTCATAACCGCGTACTGTGAGCCCACAGCTGAGTAGATTTACAATGGTTTGAACGACAACGGGCCGGATTGAATCGACGTTAGTTTGATAATACTGCCACCACGCCTGATTCATCTGTAGCAGCAGTTTGATTTTGGATGGAATTCTAATGGGAAATCTTTTTTTAATGAATGGCTCTGAACTTAGATATCTTTGCTCTATTTCCACATGTACTCATTCGGCACCATCGCCGTCCAACGCCCCTGCCTGTATTGAGAAACAGGCCACTACATCCTTGGCATTCTGTGATTTTATTAAGCGATGAACTGGACAATAATTCCCCAGCTTTTAATCCCAGTCGGGCTTGAATAACAGATGATCCCATATCGGTACATTCAATATTCCACTTAAATTTATCATTATCTAGTAACAGGTCTGCTGTTGAATAGGCCCATTTAATTTCTCTCGTGAACTTCGCAAGTTCAGATAAATCTAGTTTTATTGCTTGAGCCTTATCTGATAAAACTTTCCAAGCTAAATCCCGAAAATGATGCAATCGACTTAGCTCAGAATGATTTGGTTGTGAAAAACTTTGAGTTAGATAGCTAAACTCATTTTTATTCAATACTTTTGATTCTAGTGACCATAATAATACCGTTTCCCAATTTGGAAGGGCATCAAGAGTACGGTGTTTATCGAGATTATCAAAGGTATTTAAAAAGTCCAAGAAAACATGTCCTCCAAAAAAGCCATGTCTTTGCCAGTAATGCCCATCTTTTGTAACCATTATTATATTATAAATAGGTTGCATATTCTGATCAATCCATGTAACCTATTATATACTTTAATCGGTTACATGGAGAATATATGATGCTTCCCTTGGATAATTATTTTGAGTTTGAAGGGCAAACAGTTGCTTGGGGTTCAATTGGAACTGGTGATCCTGTTGTGATGATTCACGGCTTCCCATGGTCATCGCAATCATGGCGAAAAATTGCTCCATGGTTAGCCAAAAATAAGTCAATATATTACTTTGATATGATTGGGTGCGGAAAATCCGAAAAACGAGATAATCAGAAAGTTTCACCTGATGTTCAGAATAATCTCCTGTCAGCGTTGATTGAACATTGGAATTTAGATATGCCTGAGGTGATTGCCCATGATTTCGGGGGATTGGCCGCACTTCGAGGTTACTATGTGAATGGACTTAGATACCGTAAATTGACGCTTATTGATGTTGTTGCGGTACTCCCTTCAGGATCGCCGTTCTATAAGCATGTTCGCAATCATGAGGTAGCCTTTGCAGGGTTGCCTGAATATGCACATGATGCTTTATTCAATGCTTATATTCAGAATGCCTCAGAGAAGAGTATTGATATCGATACTGCCAATATGTATGCTGCGCCGTGGCAGGGAGGTACGGGGCAGGCAGCTTTTTACCGTCAGATTGCTCAATCAGACTCAAAATATATTAGTGAAATTCAATCGCAATATGGCCCAATGGCTAATAAGGTAAATATCATTTGGGCAGAAAATGATACATTCATACCGATCAATCAAGGTGAGGAGCTAGCAAAATTAGTATCAGCGAATAGCTTTACAAAAGTTCCCAAAGCAGGACATATTATTCAGGAAGATGCTCCAGAAGCTGTTCTCGGTGCTCTGTTATTAAATTAAGTTATTGTCTCTGTCTGGATAAAGTTGCCTCCGATAGGAGGCCTAACTTGTTTATATACCTGTAAATCAGCGATTTCAGGTCAAGTCTGAAACCATTGCCGAAGTAATTTCTGCCAGACGTTTTGGGTCAATTTTGAATATCGATTTTGGATGTCCTGCCGCTGCCCATACATATTGATGCGTTAGTAGCGACTGGTCCATATAAACCGGTAGTGCTTCCAGGCTGCCGATAGGTGCAACGCCGCCGATGCTGAATCCGGTTTTTTGCTTAACAAAATCAGCATCAGCTTTACCCAGTTTTTCACCGATTAAACGCGCTAACTTCTTGCTGTCGAGTCTTTTATCGCCACTGACCAATGCCAATACAGGTTTTTCTGATTTTGATGTTTTGAATATTAATGATTTGACTATTTGTGCGACATGGCATTGCAACGCATCCGCTGCCTGCTGCGCGGTATGTGTGCTTTGCTCTAAAATCAATATCTCAATGTTTTCACCCTGTCGGGTGAGTGCGTCTTTAACACGATCAACGGGTTTCATTAAAGACTCCCTTGCTTCCAAATGTCCGCCAGCGGTTTTCGTGCTGATGGTTGTTCCCGCTCGCGAAAATCCTCTGGCAGGGATTCAGGTGTGTCCAGTTGACCCAACGCAAAGCCGCAAATTACATCCAGCTCGTCCTTGTTAATGTCAAATGCCCGGTAAATTTCATCTTTTTTGATTCCGCCCATGCCATGTGTATATAGGCCTAAAGCGGATGCTTGTAAACTCATTGCCATCCAGGCTGAGCCTGAATCGAAAGCGGCCCAGTTATTCACGTTTCCGTTACGATTAAACTGTTTATGTGTTAATACAAAACCTATTACGGCTGCATTTTTTGCCCAGCTTTGGTTTCCTTCAACCAATAAATTCAAAAATTTTTCAAAGGTCTGTTCGGTTGAAGTCAAGAACAACCAGGGTTGTTCATTAAAACAGGAAGGTGCCCAACGGGCTGCGTCGAAAATCGACTCCAGAGTGGCCGTATTGATTTGAGTCTTTTTAAAGGCTCGAGGTGACCAGCGTTTGAAAATCAAATCGATCACATCAGCATTTGGGTCACGCCTGGAGAAATCTGCTGAATACGGGGCAGGATATTGATTCATAATGGTGTTTGATGTGAGTTAGTAAATTTGTCTTTAAATGATATAAAAATGCGTTGAAAATTCACGATCTTGCGGTTATCATGGAATATTAGTAACGTCATGTCATGTGCTGCAAGAACTATCGATATAAGGAATTAATAACATATGTCTAAAGCCAAAATCGCAGTTTTTCATGGCCCTAATCTGAATTTACTCGGCACTCGAGAACCACAAGTATATGGCAAAACGACACTTAAAGATATTAACGGTTTGCTTGAGTCTGAGGCACAAAAAGCTGACGTGGATATTGAATGTAAGCAGTCAAATTCTGAGAGTGAACTCATTGACTGGATTCACCAAAGTAAAGATGCCGATTTCATTATCATTAACCCTGGTGCGTTCACCCACACCAGTATTGCACTTCGTGATGCTATCGCTGGCGTTGGTGTGCCATTCATTGAAATTCATCTTTCCAATGTGCATGCCAGAGAATCGTTTCGGCATCATTCCTATTTCTCTGATATAGCAGTCGGTGTGGTATGTGGTTTAGGTTATAGGGGCTACTTATATGCTTTAGATAGTGCTTTAAATCATCTCGAGACCTCGGCATAACGTTATGAACGCAGAAAAGACGAGGCAAAAATGAGCGAAAAAGCGCAGTTTATTGAAATAAATGAGCAGTTTGAGCGAATGTTTAACGACGTATTTTCAAGTGTAATAGTTATGCTGAGATCTCATATTAAAACCTGAAGGATTTGAAAAATGGTTATGGATATACGCAAGATTAAAAAGTTAATTGAGTTATTAGAAGAGTCTGATCTGGCTGAAATGGAAATCGTCGAGGGTGAAGAGTCAATTCGCTTGAGTCGTTCCAGCTCTTTATCAGCACCACAGATTGCACAAACGCCCCAGGTCATTCATGCACCTGCCGCACCTGTTGCAGCTCCCTCCGGCAATAATGGCAGTGTTGCAGAGCCTGCCTCGACTTCGACCGGACATGAAGTCAAATCGCCTATGGTCGGAACTTATTATGATGCGGCCAGTCCGGATGCCGATCCATTTGTAAAAGTCGGTGATAATGTAGAAGTCGGTGATACGCTTTGTATCATCGAGGCGATGAAGATTTTTAATCAAATCGAAGCCGATAAGTCAGGGGTGATCAAAGCCATGTTAAAGAGCACTGGTGATCCGGTCGAATATGACGAAGTGATGTTTATCATCGAATGAGGCGAGGCTAATGATTGACAAACTTGTCATCGCCAATCGCGGTGAAATCGCACTGAGAATTCTACGTGCTTGTCGTGAACTCGGTATTAAAACGGTAGCGGTTTATTCCAAAGCAGATCGAGATGCAAAATACGTGCGCCTGGCCGATGAGTCTGTCTGTATCGGCCCGCATCAGGCTAAAGACAGTTATCTAAATATTCCGGCAGTAATCAGTGCTGCAGAGGTCACTGATGCTTCAGCAATTCACCCCGGGTATGGGTTTTTAGCCGAAAATGCCGATTTTGCTGAGCGTGTAGAAGAAAGTGGTTTTATTTTTGTAGGCCCAAAAGCCGAAACAATACATCTAATGGGAGATAAGGTTTCAGCCATTGCGGCAATGAAAAAGTCCGGTGTGCCCTGTGTTCCCGGCTCCGATGGTCCTTTAAATGATGATCCGCAGGAGCTTAAAAAAATTGCTGCCCGGATTGGTTATCCGGTAATCGTCAAAGCCGCCGGTGGTGGTGGCGGCAAAGGTATGCGGGTGGTACATAGTGAAGCGGCACTATCAAATGCAGTTTCATTGACCAAATCAGAAGCGAAAGCCGCTTTCAACAATGAAATGGTCTATATGGAAAAATTCCTTGAGCGTCCTCGCCATATTGAAATTCAGGTATTGGCCGATAACCATGGTAATGCCGTACACCTGGGAGATCGGGATTGTTCTATGCAGCGCCGTCACCAAAAAGTTGTTGAGGAAGCACCTGCGCCCGGTATTTCAACCGAAGTTCGGCAAAAAATCGGTATGCGTTGTGTGAATGCCTGTCAGGAAATCGGTTATCGTGGTGCTGGCACTTTTGAATTTTTATATCAGGACGGCGAGTTTTACTTCATTGAAATGAACACCCGTGTTCAAGTTGAACATCCTGTCACTGAGCAAATAACCGGTATCGATATTGTCAAAGAGCAGTTGCTGATTGCATCGGGTGAGCAATTGAGTTTCAGTCAAGACGACATCGGTTTTTCAGGTCATGCGATTGAGTGCCGTATTAATGCTGAGGATTCAGAAACGTTTATTCCTTCGCCCGGTAAAATCAGCCTGTACCATAGCCCTGGAGGTTTGGGGGTCCGTGTTGATTCTCATGTTTATAGCGGTTATACCATCCCGCCTTACTATGATTCTATGATTGCCAAAGTCATCACTACGGGCAAGAATCGTGAGCAAGCTATTGCACGTATGCAGGGTGCTTTGCAAGAAATGATCGTCGAAGGCGTGCGCACCAATATACCTTTGCAGCGTCGTATTATGGCTGATCAGGCCTTTGCCCAGGGACAGTTAACTATTCATTATCTCGAACAGAAGTTGGCCCAATCTTGATCTGATAACAGATTTCTCACTCAGTTCGAAATGACAATTGTTATTTAAAGATCATGCAGTAATTTATGACCTGGCAATCTATCGAAGTCATCCTTGCAGCCGAACAGGAGGAGTTGTTGAGTGAACTGTTACTGGAGTACGGTGCTTTATCTGTGACCACTATGGCCGCTGATCAAAGTGAGATATTTGAAGTTAACGGTCAAGTCGATGATAGCTGGACTTTTATCAAGTTAACCGGGTTATTTGATTTGAGTTTTGACCACAACAGTTTAGTTGAACGATTAAACTCAATTCCTGGTATCGAATTTGAACTAAAAGACCTGGAAGATAAAAATTGGGAACAGGCATGGTTGGATCATTTCGAACCTGTACAGGTGGCGAACAAGCTTTGGATTGTACCCAGTTGGCTGGACAGTATTGATCAAGATGCTATCAATATCCAAATCGATCCGGGCATGTCATTTGGCACAGGTACACATGAAAGCACTCGGTTATGTCTGGCCTGGCTGGCCGACATGGATCTGAGTGGTAAAACCGTGCTTGATTATGGTTGCGGCTCGGGGATTCTGGCTATAGCAGCATTAAAACTAGGGGCAAAAAATGCCTTGGCTGTCGATATTGAACCACGGTCGTTATCAGCCACCTTGGAAAATGCTGAAAAAAACCAGGTCACCGATCAAATAGAGACATACTTGCCCGATGTTTTACCCGCCTTGAAAGCAGATGTTGTGATAGCGAATATTCTGGCCGTGACGATTATTGAACTTAAATGTGTATTGTTCGACCATTTGAGTAACGAGGGTCAGTTACTATTGGCCGGCATCCTGGCCTCGCAAGAGTCGATGATTACCAAAGCCATGCCTGGTTTGCATTGGCAAACCCGTGTTTTAGGAGATTGGATTGCCCTGTTAGGCAAGCGTAATGGGCCTGATTAGGCTGTTATTTGCGCTTTACCGGCATTAGCCAGTACAATCGATCCGCTTTAATAATTTTTTATTAAGATGCCTGTTAGCCATCACTATTTTTTCACTCGTTGTCCGCATTGCCGAACTATTTTTCGGGTGAGTTCGGCTGTCAGTGAACAAAGTGGAGACTGGGCAAAATGCGGCCACTGTAAGAAAGTGCTCGAATTAAAAAAAAATCAGATTGATCCCAAGGATTTTTTGCAAGCTGATGAATCGGTAGTACAAGATAAAGTTACACCCAAGCCGGATACATCAGAGGTAAAAAGCACAGCAACGCCGGATATTCCAACAGACCCAACACATAGTGACAAAACACCGCCGCAACAGGCAGCGGCGTCAATTAAATCATCGCCTGCATCTGTACAGAGCACTGACAAAGATCCAAAGCAGCAATCGCCATCAGGTTTGGCAACTGAACCGATGCCGGTTGAAAAGCTTAAACCAGCAGAAGAACAACTGTCATTTATTAAAAATAAACAATCTGATAGTGGTTTCAAAGCCTCACAACAAACATTACCTGAGTCAGCTGCTGATAATAGTGACAACAAGGCGCATCAAGTTGAACCAATTCTGCAAGCGAAACATGACCGTACGATTGAATCCACGAGGCTAAGCAAACAAGGTGTTAAGCAAGAAAAAATATCACCCCGAGTGCGGCAAAAATCTGTAAAAGCAAGGGACTCAGTTAGGGCAAGATTCGACAGTAGAACATCGCCACAGTTTAGTTCTACACCTGCTGGTATTGGAACAGATTCCACCGCAAGTAATAAAACAGATAATAAAAAAACAGCCAAAGGGCCGCAAATAACGAACAGCATTGTGGCCCGTGCCCAACGTTTTAAAAAAGATAAAAACCGTTCAAATCCAACTTTCAGCTATTCAGCCTGGGGCATTGTTTTAGGGCTGGTAGCCCTGTTGATTTGGCAGATTGCCATTGTTAATTACACAAAATTAAAAAATTATAGTTTTCTCGCGGTGCCTTTAAATTTCACTTGCGCAATTTTTAGTTGTAACCAGCAAGCACCGTTAAGTCAGTCTGAGTTTGAAATATTACACGCCAGCCTGCGGCGTCATACAAGCGTACCGGGTGTGATTACTATTTCCGCCAATTTAATTAACTACAGTAACAACGATAAGTTATTACCCAGTATCCGCCTGGACTTGACGGGTTCTGATGAATCCATTGTGGCCTCAAAAACGATTAATCTAGTTGATAATCCGCAATTTCTGGATCCGGCAATTAGCCAGTTAGCGCCGGGTCAGGACGTAAAAATAGTATTTGATGTTGATCGTCCACCACGAGCGGCGGTCGGCTTTGCATTAAATATTGTAGATTGATGCGAATCGGCAGCTATCAGTTGATTAAAAAAGTGCTGGCTGCTCCCATGGCAGGCGTCAGTGACGCTGTGTTCAGAAAGCTGGCGCTGGACTTCGGTGCTGATCTGGCTGTATCGGAAATGGTTTCCTCCAATGCACTTTTGCACGATTCAAGCAAAACAAAATGGCGTCTGCAACATTTAGATAAGGGCATACGTTGTGTTCAACTGGTGGGCCATGATCCGGCGATGATGGCACAAGCTGCTAAATTTAATCTTGATCAAGGTGCTCAAATCATTGATATCAATATGGGCTGTCCGGCAAAAAAGGTTTGTAACAAGCTGGCCGGTTCAGCACTGTTGTCTGACGAAGATCAGGTTAAACGTATATTGGATCAAGTAGTGAATGCAGTAAATGTGCCGGTCACATTGAAAATCCGCACTGGTACAAGTCCGGACCGGCGTAATGGTGTACGGATCGCAAAATTAGCACAAGATTGCGGCATTCAGTCATTAGTTGTTCATGGCCGCACCAGAGCTTGTCGATTCAAGGGTGAAGCAGAATATGAAACTATTCGCCGAATCAAACAAGCCGTGAGGATACCGGTTATCGCCAATGGTGATATTGATTCACCGCAGAAAGCGTTTCAGGTATTGGAGTTCACTGGAGCCGATGCAGTAATGATAGGCCGCGCTGCTCAGGGCAGGCCTTGGATTTATCAGCAAGTCGTGAACTATCTTGAAACAGGCCGCTTGATCGCTGAGCCGTCGATAGCCGAAATTGGTGAGTTATTACTATACGTGTTGACGCAAATGTATGATTTATACGGTGAATACTCCGGTGTTCGCATCGCCAGAAAGCATATCAGCTGGTATACCAAAGGCATAGCCGAAAGTAATGAATTCAGAAAAAAAGTGAATTTAGTTGAATCTTCTGCTGAGCAATTTAAAATGACACATGCTTTTTTTCAACATCACTGTCCTGAGACCAAAATTGCAGCATGAAAAAGACTAAAAAAAAGTCAAAAATTAAAACTTACAAGCCGCTGCATGAGCATGTTCGCAAGAGCGTAAATCGCTATTTTAAAGATCTTGATGGTGAATGTCCCATTGCCTTGTATGATCGGGTAATGGCGGAGGTGGAAAAACCATTACTGGAAGTCGTGATGGAAAAAAATCAGGGCAATCAAACCAAGAGTGCGCATATGCTTGGTATTAACCGTAATACCCTGAGAAAGAAATTAAAGCAGTATTCAATCGAGTAATCCAAAACTTTATAGAGGTAACCCCCCGAATGAACAACGGGATAAGACGTATTAATTGTGCTTTGATCAGTGTTTCGGATAAATCCGGAGTCGTTGAGTTTGCTCAATTTCTGGCTGACAGTGATATTAAGATACTTTCAACCGGCGGTACGGCCAGGCTGTTGACTGAAAATGGTATTCAGGTGACTGAAGTGTCCGATCACACAGGTTTTCCTGAAATGATGGACGGCCGGGTTAAAACCTTGCATCCCAAAATACACGGCGGGATTTTGGGTCGTCGTGGCCAGGATGATGCGGTCATGCAGGACAATCAGATTGAGGCTATTGACCTGGTTGTGGTGAATTTATATCCGTTTGAACAAACAGTCGCAAAGGGCTGTGATTTCGCCACTGCGATTGAAAATATCGATATTGGTGGACCGACTTTGATTCGTGCGGCAGCCAAAAATCATAATGATGTCACAGTTGTGGTTGAAACCGACGACTATGCAAATGTCATAAGCGAGATTAAACAACATGGTGGAACAAGCCTAACGTTACGCCGGCAGCTGGCGGCGAAAGTATTTGCCCACACGGCCCGTTATGATGGAGCAATATCAAATTACCTGAATGCGGGTGAAAATGCATTGCCTGATGTTTATAGTGCCCAATATAAGCAGATTATGCCGATGCGTTATGGTGAGAATCCGCACCAGCAAGCTGCTTTTTATCGTCAACATCAACCGCAGTCCGGTAGCCTGGCTGCGGCTGAATTAATTCAGGGTAAGGCCTTGTCCTATAACAATGTAGCCGATGCGGATGCAGCATTCGAATGTGTAAAAGAATTTGAACAACCGGCCTGTGTCATCGTTAAACATGCCAACCCTTGTGGGGTGGCGATCTCGGCAACGATAGGACAGGCGTATGAGCTGGCTTACCAGACTGATCCGACTTCTGCATTCGGCGGTATTATTGCATTTAACCGGGAACTTGACCCTGTAACTGCTCAAACCATTATCGACAGACAGTTTGTAGAAGTGATCATTGTTCCAACGGCATCAAACGAAGCGCTTCAGGTTCTGTCTGAAAAGCCTAATGTACGTGTGCTCATTACCGGAAGCTGGGCTGAGCAATCATCTTCATCGCTTGACTATAAGCGGGTGAGCGGTGGGTTATTAGTTCAAGAACGTGATCAAGGGGAAATTTCTGCAGCAGATTTGAAATCCGCCAGTCAACGTCAACCTGGTGAGCAGGAATTGCAAGATTTGTTATTTGCCTGGAAGGTGGTTAAACATGTTAAGTCTAACGCCATTGTCTATGCCAAAAACGGTCAAACTATTGGTATTGGCGCCGGGCAAATGAGCCGGATTTATTCGGCTAAAATTGCGGCTATCAAGGCAGCCGATGAAGGCCTGCAGGTTGCCGGATCAGTAATGGCTTCGGATGCTTTTTTTCCATTCCGTGATGGATTAGATGCCGCTAATGAAGTCGGTATTAAAGCCGTGATCCAACCCGGTGGTTCAATGCGTGACGAAGAGGTTATAGCGGCTGCGGATGAGTATGATATGGCGATGGTATTCACCGGTATGCGGCATTTTCGCCACTAATCTTTTTGATTTATGTTTCGTACTCGATTTTCTTAAATGCTCATGTACTGTTTGTACATTCCGCTTTGCGAAAATCTCGAACCTCATCTAAATCAAAAATCTTAGCGGCGACCATAATTTGAATATAGAGAGATGACTAATTCTATAAAGTAGAGAATGCAAGTATGAAAGTATTAATAATCGGTAGCGGCGGTCGCGAGCATGCGCTGGCCTGGAAAACTGCTCAGTCGCCTTTAGTGAGTCAGGTTTATGTTGCTCCAGGCAATGCAGGCACAGATTTGGAGTCGGGTGTCGAAAATGTGCCAATCGGGGTGGAAGATATTCCTGCATTGGTTGATTTTGCTAAATCCAGCGCAATCAATTTGACCATCGTCGGTCCGGAAGCACCACTGGTAGCTGGTATCGTAGACGAGTTTAAGCAACATAATCTGCCTTGCTTTGGTCCCGTTGCTGCTGCGGCACAACTTGAAGGCTCAAAGGCATTTACCAAGGATTTTCTGGCCAGACACAAAATTCCCACGGCGGCGTATCAGAACTTTGAAGATGTTGATCAAGCCAAAGCTTATATCGTCAATATGGGTACCCCCATTGTGATTAAAGCCGATGGATTAGCCGCAGGTAAAGGAGTCATTATTGCCCAAAATCAGGAGCAGGCCTTTGCTGCAGTAGATGATATGCTTGAGGGTAACCGGTTTGGTGAAGCAGGGCATCGTGTTGTAATCGAGGAATTTATGACTGGTGAAGAAGCCAGCTTTATTTGTATAGTTGATGGCGAAACCGTGTTACCGTTGGCCAGTTCTCAGGATCATAAAGCCAGAGATAACAATGACCGGGGCCCGAATACCGGTGGTATGGGTGCATATTCACCTGCGCCGGTAGTCAATGAAATAATGCATGATCGCATTATGCGCGAGGTAATATTGCCAACAGTTAAGGGTCTGACAGCCGACGGTATCCATTACACGGGTTTTTTATATGCCGGTTTGATGATTGATTCACAAGGTGCTCCAAAGGTAGTCGAATTCAATTGCCGTTTCGGCGATCCGGAGGCACAACCTATCATGATGCGGCTGCAGTCTGACTTAGTTGAGTTGTGTCTGGCAGCAGTCAATGGCGCATTGGCAGCACAATCTATTTGCTGGGATGAGCGTGCAGCGTTGGGTGTGGTCATGGCTGCAGGCGGTTATCCAGATAGTTACACCAAGGGTAAAGTTATTACCGGACTGGATAGTGAGAATCAAGATGTGAAAATTTTCCATGCGGGAACGGCCAAAAATAACGCTGATATAGTCACTAGCGGCGGACGGGTATTGTGTGTCACAGCATTGGGTAAAGATGTTACAACAGCCCAGAAAGAAGCCTATCAAGCAGTCGATAGTGTCCATTGGGATGAAGTTTTTTATCGAACTGATATTGGTTATAGAGCGGTTGAGCGGGAGCAATCGATTGACCTGAGTTCAGAGAAATATCAGTAAAAACAATGCTCTGCGGTCATCTTGACGAGTGTAACGAGGAAGGATCTGCGAAGAACAATGTTATTACCTATGTGTAGCTGATCTAAAGGAGATTCTTCGGCTATTGCCTCAGAATGACCACCTAGCTAATAAGTATATATTGATTTTTCTGTAAATTAATCAGGTTAGTTTGACTGGGTTTTCAACTCGTCAGTCAAGCTTTTTAACATTATCTGCAAGTTGTCTAGTTCATGTTTAATTGACAGCTTTTCTTGATCCGTTAGTGTTTTATAGCCACGGGGCCAGGGCCAGCCATAGCCCCAGCGAAAAGAAGTAGGCAAATAAGGGGTTCCACCAACACGTACACCCGTCAGCATTAATTTAGCAATTTCGGGTTCACCGGCTTCAGCAACGCATGATTCTAATGCCTGGTCGGCGGCTAATCGTTGAGCATAACTGCCACCTTGCCAGTAAGCCAAGTCATGTCGAATACAACATTGTGCCCATAATGATTGTTGCTCCAGCGTCCCATCAGGAAAAGAGCTGCAACCATCGGTTGTAAAAGGTTTAAGGGTGTCACTAAATCCAATGGCAGGCAAAAACAACATCACTGCGGTAATAATCCCGACTATAAAATGATTATAAATGCTGTTTACACCATTCAATCGATTCGTCGTAATAATCATCTAAAAGCGGCTTTAGTTGTTCAAGGCTTTGTCTGGTTTTACGGGTCTCGGGCAGACTTAGATTAATATGCCCTAACTTTCGCATCGGTCGTACACCCTTGCCGTACCAATAGACTTCTACACCGTTAACAGCTAACCAGGCAGGGTTAAAATCCATGCCCAATAGATTAATCATCACGCTATTATTTTTTGTCGCTGGAATGACCAAAGGTAAATTAGCGACAGCGCGCAAATGCATTTCGAATTGGCTGATATTGGCGCCGGCCTGGGTCCAGTGGCCGCTATTATGAACTCGAGGCGCAATTTCATTGATAAATAATTTCTCACCAATTTGAAAGCATTCCATGGCCATGACACCGACATAGTTTAAGTGGTCCATCAGTTTTGTGAGCATGGCTTCTGCCTGGGGCTGCAAAGCTTTGGAAAACGCTGTCGGTGCGATCGACGCTAATAAAATTCCCTGGTAATGCAAGTTGGTGGTAACAGGATAAAACACACATTCACCGGCCGAATTGCGAGCGCCGATGATGGATACTTCTTCGTCGAAGTTGATTTTTTCCTCAGCGATAGATTGTCCCTGCCAGTCTGACGGCAAGTCAGAATTTTCAGTTTGATCTAACCAAAGTTGACCTTTGCCATCATAGCCACCGCTGCGACGCTTCAATAAAACCTTAGTTCCTAAATCCTGATGTAACTTTTCTACGCTAATATCGGCATCGACCATATGCCATTTGGCTTGTGGAAGTTCCAGTGAATCGAGTAATTTTTTTTGAATTGAACGGTCGGCAAAAATTTTTAACGTTTCACGATTAAGAAAGTTAGGGTGCGCAGACAAAGTTTGAGTCACTATCGTATCCGGCCAGTGCTCCAGTTCAACGGTAATAATGTCATCGTCATTGAGCTTAGGCACTTCAGTGGCGTAAATGTCAATCGTATTGACGTTGAGCGCCAATGGCATAGCTGCATGTTGTAACATCGCGCCAAGTTGGCCAGCACCTAAAACCCATATATCACCCATGTTTCAAGCTCTCGGGTCAGGTTCAGCCAGTATTGACTCGGTCTGCTGTTGCCGGAATTGATCAACCCGGGTAGCCAAACCGGCATCGCTGTTGGCCAGGATTTGACAAGCGAGTAAACCGGCATTAAAGGCACCGGAAGTGCCTATAGCCAGGGTGCCGACTGCAACACCTTTGGGCATTTGTGCAATGGATAATAAACTGTCCATACCGCTTAAGGCCTTGCTTTGTACCGGAACACCCAGCACCGGCAGGCGGGTATTGGCTGCTAACATGCCAGGTAGATGAGCAGCACCGCCGGCACCTGCAATAATAACTTCGAAACCGTTATTCACCGCCTGTTTGGCGAAATCGGATAGTTTATCCGGTGTGCGATGCGCTGAAACCACCTCTACATGGTAGGCGACTTCTAATTTATCCATAATCTCAGTTGCCAGAATCATAGTAGGCCAGTCACTCTTGGAACCCATGACTACGGCAACTTTTGTACAGGTCGTAGCTGTATCAGCAGACATGTTATGTTTCCCTGTTAGGATTAAGGGACGAATTATAACAATGAGGCCTCAGCATAACTATTGCATATTTCGGGTTTAAGTAGATGCTGTTGGCTTGTAGAATTGTGCAGCATTGATGTTTGCCCAAAAAATGACACTAGATATTCGGAAACAATTGCTCAAGGCCAACACAGCTGTCGCGGACGGCGGTGTTATCGCTTATCCGACTGAAAGTTGTTTTGGTTTGGGCTGTTATCCCAAAGATAGCCAGGCGGTGAAAAAAATCCTGCGGCTGAAACATCGACCAGCGAGTAAAGGTTTAATCCTGATTGGTTGTGATTTTGCGCAATTACAGCCTTATATTAAAAAACTGCCTGACTATCTGATTGAGAAAATGCTGGCCAGTTGGCCGGCGGCAGTTTCCTGGTTGGTGCCTGCTGCTCCCTGGGTGCCAAAATGGTTAACAGGCGATTCTGATAAAATTGTTGTGCGTGTTCCGGATCATAAGTTCGCCAGAGAGTTATGCCGCAGCTGTGATTATGCTCTGGTGTCTACAAGTGCTAACCGGTCCGGTCAAAAAGCATGTCGAACCACAACGCAAGTCAAAAAAATATTCTCCAAAGAAGTGGACTATATTGTCGATTTATCTTGCGGTAAAGCCATCAAACCTTCGACAATTATTGATGTTGAAACAGATCGGATCATTCGTTGACTATGAAAGATTCACGAATCGAGAACCTCGATACGTTACGCGCCACTGCGATTTTGATGGTGCTGATTTTTCATGCCACACAAAGCTTCGCATCTTCGATACCTTTAATCTGGCGCTTTACCAAGGCAGGCTCGTTTGGTGTTGATTTGTTTTTTGCCCTGAGTGGGTTTTTGATTGGCTCACTGTTTTTTAAAGAAACCAACGTTAATGGAAAGGTGGACATTTCTCGTTTTATCTTAAGGCGCATATCCAGGACTGTGCCACCTTATTTTATTGCACTATTACTTTCTTACCTGGCAGTATATATAGTTCGAAAAGAGCCGTTTGATTTTGGTTACCTGCTGTTTTTACAAAACTATTATCATGAGGTGCCGTTTTTTTTTATTAGCTGGTCGCTTTGTGTAGAAGAACACTTTTACCTCATCTTGCCAATTGCACTGACCATTTTGTTAGCGCTGTTTAAACAGCCTTCCAAAACGTTCATTGTATTGATGGTTTTAATCTCATTCATACCGTTAATACTGCGCTTAAATTATCAACATATTCATCCCAAGCCGTTTGGGTATTATATTACCGCGACACATTTGAATTTTGATCCACTGATTTTGGGCGTTTTATTCGCATACATTTCTATTTACTTTAAAGTAATGATTAATGCCTTGCTAAGATATAAAGCGGCAATTTATGTTGCTTGTATTGCATTATTAGCCTCTTATTCCTGGTGGCCGCCACAATGGATGTATTCGTTGGGCGCTTATTTGCTGGCTGTAAGTTTTGCGGCAACCGTGGCATTAGCCAGTGCCGACCGAGCCTGGGTTGTTTCAACCTATAAGTTAATGGGCATTATAGCCGTGGCATCTTATGCGATTTATTTAACTCATGTTCTGACTTTACATTCACTTGAGCGAGTATTTGAATTCATCGGCATGAATAATATATTTTTGGAATTATCCATCACGCTGGTTTTGGCCTGTCTTATTGGTTATATCTTTTACTGTATTATTGAGAAGCCTTTGATGGCCTGGCGGAAAAAAGCCATTCCGTCCTATCGTACCCTTAATAGAGAAAGAACTTATGTCGACTCAAAAAGTTAAAGACTACCTGTTACTGTTACAGAAAAATATAGTCGATAAGCTGCAAGCTTATGAGGCGAGTCAGCAGTTCATTGCTGACCAGTGGTCACATGATCAAGGCGGTGGCGGGCAATCTTGTGTGTTGGAAAATGGTACTGTTTTTGAAAAAGCAGGTGTTAATTTTTCTCACGTCATGGGCGAATCTTTACCGGCTTCTGCTACTGCATCAAGACCTGAATTAAAAGGCAAATCATTTCAGGCCATGGGTGTTTCACTGGTGATACACCCACGTAACCCTTTTGTACCGACAACGCATATGAATGTGCGTCATTTCCAGGCAGAAGATATCTGGTGGTTTGGTGGTGGTTTTGATTTGACACCGTATTATCCGTTTAACGAAGACGTTATTCACTGGCACCAGATGTCAAAGCAGGCCTGTGATCCTTTCGGGCCGGATTATTACTTAAGGTTTAAGCAATGGTGTGATGAGTATTTTTATTTAAAACATCGAAACGAAACACGGGGTATCGGGGGTTTGTTTTTTGATGATTTTAATGAGCTAGGCTTTGAACAAAGTTTCGCTTTTATGCAAAGTGTCGGTGACCATTTTTTGCCAGCTTATTTGCCTCTCGTCAATAAGCGTAAAGA
The DNA here is from genome assembly GCA_028284225.1 of Arenicellales bacterium. GTDB lineage: Bacteria > Pseudomonadota > Gammaproteobacteria > Arenicellales > JAHEKD01 > JAHEKD01. The sequence goes on along the minus strand of JANQSD010000020.1, from coordinate 87,182 downwards.
TACGGATTTTGATCAAAAGCACCGTGACTTTCAATCTTACCGGCGCGGACGATATGTTGAATTCAATCTGGTTTATGATCGTGGAACATTGTTTGGTTTGCAATCAGGTGGCAGGACAGAGTCTATCTTGATGTCAATGCCGCCGGTTGCCGGTTGGCGTTATGACTGGAAACCCAATGCCGGTTCGGCAGAAGCCGAATTGTACGATTATCTCAAACCACATGATTGGTTAAGCAACTAAGGTCATCAGCTGATGTGGCGTATTGCGTATTCCATCGTCTTGACTTTGGCATTGCCGATTATTCTAGCGCGCCTATGGTGGCGTGGAATAGCAAATCCGGCTTATCGCTCACGTATAAACGAGCGTTTGGGCTTTTATTCAATGCAGCCGGTAACCAGGCGAATCTGGCTGCATGCCGTTTCTGTTGGCGAAGTCAATGTTGCCATACCCTTGATTCGAAAAATTATTGAACGTTGGCCGGAATACGAAATATTGATTACAACTATTACTCCGACAGGTGCTGATCAAGTTACCAGGCAACTCGGTGATGCAGTTATTCACCGCTATATCCCCTACGATATTCCATTTCTGGTTAATCGAGCCTTGAACCAGATTAAACCCGATATATTAATCGTGATGGAAACTGAAATCTGGCCTAACTTGATTAATGCGGTTGATCGGGACAATATTCCGATTATTTATCTGAATATGCGCTTGTCAAATAAATCGTTTCCCGGATATAAAAAAATACGTACGCTGATTGCGCCTGAGCTGGCTAAGGTTGATGCCATTGGTGCACAGACGGATGCTGACGCTGAGCGTGTAATTGCACTGGGTGCTAAACCTGATGTGGTCACAATACAGGGTAATATTAAGTTTGATGTAAAATTGCCTGATGGAGTGCTGCAGCGAGGCCAGAAGCTTAAAAAGCAAATCGGAATCTCGCGCAAAGTGTGGATTGCCGCAAGTACACATAATGGTGAAGATGAGCAATTGTTAACTGCTCATTCCCAACTATTGCAGCAGCATCCCGATGCACTGTTGATCCTGGTTCCAAGGCATCCCGAGCGTTTTGACAGTGTATTTGAATTGGCGGGTAATAGTTTTAAATCCTGTCGTCGTACGCAAGCACCCGTAGATATAAGCGATTACCAGGTTTATGTCGGTGATACCATGGGTGAATTGTTTGATTTATATGCTGCCAGCGACGTGTGCTTTGTCGGTGGTAGTTTGGTTCCTCATGGCGGGCAGAATATGCTGGAACCCTGGCTGTTGGGGCGGCCGGTAATAGTTGGTCCGCATACGTTTAATTTTGCTCGAACGATAGAACAGGCACTCAAGCAGCAAGCTTTATTGCAGGTTGATTCAGCCACCCAATTGGCACAATCAGTGAGTAAATTGTTTGAATCAAAATCGCAATCTGATGAATTGGTCACTAACGCACAACAACTGTTGGAGAGGAATAAAGGTGCGCTGGATGCGTCGATGCGGGTGTTGGAGAGGTATTTGGAATATTCCTCCCCTGTCAGGGGAGGTTAGGAGGGGTATTTTTTATGCCCGTTTCATTTTCCGATAAATCACATCAAAATTAACCTGAGCTGCTGAACTCTGAATTAATGCCGGTGGTCTTCTTAATGAACCAACAAATCCGAGGTCTGCTTAAAATCTGTTTCACTTAAGATGCCAGCCAGGCTTTTGAGACTAAACATGCTGGTAATATAGTTATAGCGGGCTTGGAGTAAATCCCGTTGCGCGGAAAATAAATCACTAGTGGCATCCAATACTTCAATGTTGGTGCTTAAGCCACTCTCAAAGCTTTGTTGACGGGCCTGTAGCGCATTTTGTGCCGCCTTTACCGCTGATTGCAATGCTGTCACCTGGTTTTTGCTGGTCACGACTGTGTTGTAGGCATCTCGAATTCGCCGTTCAATATTTCTGGCTACCGTATCGACATTTTTTAAGCTGGCACTATAGCGTTGACTGGCTTCACGAGTTTGTGACTTGATTTGACCGCCTTGGTAAATGGGTGCTGTTAAATCAAGTGAGATTATTCTTTGGTTAGTATCAATTTCACCGCCAACACCATCGTCATTATCATTATAACTTTGCTGTGCATTTAAATTCAGCGACGGCCAGTGACCGCTTCTGGCAATTTCAATGTTCTGCCTGGCAATATCTGCTTGTTGGTGGGCGCTTGCTAACTCATGATTGTTTTTGAATGCTGTTTGAATCCATTCACTTAATTGCAATGGCTCTGGGTCAATGATGGGGTAATCTTCTGCTGGTTTTGCTAAGGCCTGTACAGGTTCGCCAATAATTTCCGTTAATGCCTGACGGTTATCTGCAATCGAATTTTCAGCAGTAAGAATGTCTACTTCAGCTAGTTTAAGGCGTGATTCTGATTCAAAAAAATCAGTCGATGTTCCTAACCCTGCATCCAGAAGCTCGCTGGCCTGGTCAAATTGTTCCTTTAGTGAATCGCGTTCAAGTTGAGTCACGGCCAATGTGTCCTCTGCGGCAAGCAAATTAAAATAGCTATCGGAAATACGTAGCAACAGGTCTTGTCTGGCGTTATCAAGCTGCAGCTTAGATAAATGTACTTGGTTTTTAGCCAGTTCTAAATTTTCAAATCGGGATTTATCCCATAATGTTTGTGATAGAGTGATTGCAGCATTCTTATTGTTATAAAATTCTTCACCTGAAGCAGATTGCTGTGCGGCATCGATATCATCATTAATTCGACCTGTACCCAGTGAAGCATTTATCTGTGGTTTTAATAATCCCTTAGCCTGTTCTATAAACTCCTTATCGGCTTCATAGGTGAATTCTTGCTGCATAAAAACCGGATCATTGTTAATAGCCTTTTGATAGATGCTCCACAGATTTTCATCAGCGGCTGCCGATGACGCAAATTGCAGCAGCAATAAAACACAAAGTGGTCTAAGCATAATTATTTGTTAGCCTTGCTGGTTGCTAATGTGGCTGTATGTATCGCTGACGGTAACAACCGTCCTCACTACTTTCAAATAATTCCTCAACCTGGGGATGATCAACAGGCTCAGGATTATCATCAGGTTCCAGATTTTGTTCAGAAACATAAGCGACATAGCTATTTTCAGCGTTCTCCGCCAGCAAATGATAAAAAGGCTGGTCTTTGTGTGGGCGAATTTCCTCGGGGATTGATTCCCACCATTGTTCACTATTGCTGAATTCAGGATCGACATCAAACACTACGCCGCGAAACGGATAGTGCCGGTGCTTAACCACTTGCCCAATTCTATATCTCGCTGTTCGATCTGTCATAGACGTAATCCTAATACCATATATCTCTAAGTATGGGGTATCCTGGATGAATTTCAAGTTAACCGCTTCACAGAATTTATTTAAGCTTTATGCTCCAGAGCCATATATTCTTCTGATTGCATTTCTAACAGTCGGCTGCTGGTTCGCTCGAACATGGCGGCTAGTCGTTCACCTTTGTAAAGTTCAGTCGGTTGAGCCTGTGCACTGGCGATTAAATTAACATGTCGGTCATAAAACTCATCGATTAACTCAATAAATCGTCGCGCCTTGTCATCTTGTTCCCAGGACATAACTGGAATATTCGAAATCTGCACAGTATGAAAGATTCTTGATAATTCGATGTAATCAGCCTGGCCTCGTGGCCCGTCACACAATGCGTCAAATTCAAACCAGGCGATACCCTCACTACGTAGAATCACCGGTATTAGCCGCTGCAAAATGATCAACTCTTCTTCTGTGTGTGTTGTGGTAGAAAGTTGTTCGAAGTATTGCCTGAGCTTTTCGTTACTGTGCTTATCCGGCGGACAAAGCCAGGTTTGTGCCTGGTTTAGTGCCCGTAGCCGATAATCACTGCCGCCATCTACATTTAATACCTGGGTATAAGTTTTGAGCAGTTCAATCGCGGGTAAAAATCGATCACGCTGTAATCCGTCTTTATAAAGTAAATCCGGCTGTGTGTTCGAAGTGGTAATCAGGCTTACGCCGCGATCAAATAAAGCCTGTAATAATCCCGCCAGAATCATTGCATCAGCAATATCGTGCACCTGAAATTCATCCAGGCACAAAATTCGAATATTCTTGGCTGCTTTTTCGGCGATGATATCAAGCGGGTTTTGTAAATCTCTCATGCCTTTTAATTCATCCTGAATACCTTGCATGAAGCGATGGAAATGTATCCGTTTTTTTTCAGTAAATGGCAGTGAATCAAAAAACAGATCCATCAAATAGGTTTTGCCTCGCCCAACACCACCCCACATATAAAGCCCGGTAACAGGCTGGATGGGTTTATCTTTTGCGAATAATGTTTGCAAAAATCCTTTTTTTTGTTTGGCTGGATACAGCAGTTTTGAATAAATCACATCCAGATGTTCCACGGCCTCACGCTGAGCCGTGTCCGGCTGGATCAGGCCGCTATCAATATCCTGCTGATAACGTTGTATAGGTGTCATATAGCGGATTTTCGCTTTGCTGCGTGGACAGTGCAAGTAATTAAAGATACTCTTGACCTGGAAATTGCACAAAAGCAATCGAGGTTATTAAAAAGCTTCACTTAACAGGTTATGTTCGATGACAAAATCAAAACCTAAAATTCTTTCAGTCAAAACAGTTGCCAACAGCCGCTTGTTTAAAACTGAGGAAGTTAAACTTGAGTTCGCTAATGGTGAGAAGGTTGCGTTTGAACGGCTGTGTGGCAGCGGTGCGGTGATGGTCATTGCCATAAGTGAAACGGATATGTTTTTGATTCGTGAATATGCTGTAGGTGTAGAGCGATATCTATTAGGTTTTGTTAAAGGCAGACTGGAGCAGGGCGAGGCTATTGAACAGGGTGCAAACCGGGAAATACAGGAGGAAATCGGCTTCGCTGCCAATAAACTCGAATTTATTCGCACTGTGGCCGTGGCGCCCGGTTATACCAATTTCCATACCCATATCGTGATTGCCAGCGAGCTTTATCCCAGCCGGATTAGCGGCGATGAGCCGGAAGAACTTGAGGTTATTAAGGTGCCGCTAAGCGATATAGATCAATTATTAGATCATCCTGAAGTCATCGAATCGCGTAGTTTGCTGGGTATTTATCTACTTAAAGATTGGCTGGCGAAAAAGGATTAGTCTTTCAGATTATCGTTGCGCTCATTTTCGCGTTGATGATGTATAGGTAAGGTACGACCATATAGCTGTTTACAGCGCTCAACCTTGGCAACCATGCCGGGCTGATCAACAAATGAGAATATACCGACATAGCGGCGGCGCTTACCTTTGACAGGCGTGACCCGATGCAATGAATAACGGCCTTTAAAGATTTGCAGGTCGCCAGGGTTTAACTCCAGTGTGTTAACCTGATTTTCATCGCCGTTGAGTATAGCTTTTACCCCATCGTAATTTTCATCCGTTGGTGTTCTTAAATTAGGCGCATATTTGAATTCGCCGCCATGCAGTGAATTTTGGATCGCCAAGGTGACGGTGTAGTTATTGGTATCAAAGTGCCAGGGGAATCCATCACCGTCTTCCACTACATTGATAATTACATCGGCAAGCGGATCAGCGTAACGGTAAAATTCCTGTTCATTAAGTGTAGCTTGAATAAACGGCATAAACGGTGGCCATTCATAGACTGACCGTAGCGGACTATCTGCGCCAAAGTTGTCTGCAGGTACAAATGAATTAGAACGATCATAAAAACGACGAGCAGGATGATCGGCGGCCAATGATTCGTCATCTTTGCTGAAATAAACATTGGTTTTGTTAAATGACCGATGTCCTTTGTCAGCAACTTGATCGCCTTCATCAATAAATTCTTGTAAACACTCCCGCTTGATAAACCCCGTTAAAACAGCACAACCTACAGCGTCAAGCTGTTCACGAATAGTTTGAACTAACTGCTGATATTGGTCTGAGTCCGGCTGGTCAATGGGGTAACGCTCAGTATCAATATACTTTGCAGCATCAATATTACTCATGGTTTGGTCCTCTGTAACGTTTTGCTGTGCAGCAGGCTGTTACTTGAAAATCATACAAGGATTGATTATTTTTTCAATATTTAACACAAAACATATAAATCATTGAAAAATAAAGGATAAGCATAAAATATGTTTATAATATTTAACACTTTAACAGCAAACTACAAACAGCGACCTGATGAGTGAATTAGCTAAACCTGAGAACAAAGTGGGTCAACGGTTGCGTAGCGTCAGGACAAAATTCGGCTTGTCCCAGCGTCAACTAGCCAAATTGAGTGGAGTGAGTAATGCGTCCATTTCGTTGATTGAAAAGGACAAAATTAATCCGTCCTTGGGAACCCTGGTCAAAATCCTCAGTGTGCTGGAAATATCTATGGCTGAATTCTGGCAGATCAAATTACCTCAAACCGAGCAGGTCTTTTTTCGTTTCAATCAGCTGGAAAAAATCATCAATAATCAAGTGACTTTCTGGCAAGTTAACCCTGCACCAGACAACACCATGACTTTTCAGTATGAAAAGTATGAGGTTGGTGCCGATACTGGCGAGTCAAAATTCCCGGTTGACTGTGAAATGATGGGCATTGTTATCGAAGGCAGGATTCACACTAGTGTTGGAGATAATTCAAAAATCCTTGGGCCTGGCGATGCCTATCAATTTAACGGGCGCATTCCTCACCGTTTCAGAGTACAGGGCAATAAGCCGGTAATCATGGTTTCCAGCACCACACCGGCAGTATTCTAGAAGCCCGGTTAAGTAAGTTTCTTTATTTCAGCTAATCGCATTAATTTCTGTGGTTGCCATAGAGATCACAGAAAACATCAATAAAAGTGCCATAAAAATATTAAACAACCGCAATTGTTTTTGCTGCCTTAATAATTTTTGCAGGCTGGCTCCTAGCAGTAACCACATGGTCATACTTATTGATCCGACACTAAGGTATCCAAGAATAATTATAACTATTTGGCTTGTTACATTACCAATAGTTGTATAGGTTGCTATTGCTCCTACCGCAATTACCCAGGCTTTGGGATTCACCCATTGAAAAGCTACTGCCTGTACGAAAGTAAACGGGTTTTTTAACTCTTTGCTGGCTTTGGGGTTGCTGGTATTTGCTATTTTCCAAGATAAAAATAATAGATATCCAATACCAAATACTTTTATTATCTGGTGAATGACCGGGTATTCAAGAAAAACAACGCCAAGCCCTAGTCCCAGGGCAGCAACCATCGCTGGAAAACCAATCACAACGCCCAGTAAATGTGGAACAGTCTTTTTGATGCCGTGATTTAAGCCGGAAGCCATCAGCATAATATTATTCGGACCGGGTGTTATTGAAGTCACCAGGCAAAATGTCAGTATTGATAAGTATGTTTCCAACTACGATTTTTAATCTACAAATTAATTATGATTGTGATTAGTTTTGGTGCTGATTCCTAATTAATTGTTTTAATCACTGATTTAATTTTATTTATGGCTGCGCTAATACCTGCTGGTTAAGGTAAGATCGCTGTTCCAAATAATTCAGCAATGTATAGATGAATAACTTACCTGAAAACTGGCAACAGACCGTGGTGCAAATAGCGATCGAGGCAGGCGATAAAATTCTTGCCGTTTATAAGAATGCGTTTGACGTTGAACATAAGGATGATGGTTCACCGCTGACTCAGGCGGATCAAGATTCGCATTACCATATTATTGATTCATTGACTGTCTTGACGCCTGATATTCCTGTTGTTTCCGAAGAGTCCCACAAGGCAGGTGCCAAGCCTTGTGAGTCAAACCTTTATTGGCTTGTCGATCCGTTAGATGGCACTAAGGAATTTATTAAGCGTAATGGTGAATTTACGGTCAACATCGCACTGATGGAAAATGAACGGCCGGTCTGGGGAGTAGTGCAGGCCCCGGTGATGGGTTTGATTTATTACGGTGGACCCAAATTTGGAGCCGTTAAGCAAAGCGGACAGGATAAAATTGATATACAAGCGAGACAGCAGGCTAATTTATCCTGTACGTTAGTCGTCAGTCGCTCACATTTGTCTGATAAAACCAAAGCGCTTTTTGCTGCGCTTGAAGATGCGGGCCAGAGTTTGGATACAGCAGCAAGTGGCAGCTCTTTAAAATTCTGCATGATCGCGGATGGTCAGGCGGATTGTTATCCAAGGTTGGGTTTGACTTCAGAATGGGATACGGCTGCAGCAGAGGCGGTGTTGCTGGGGGCCGGCGGTGAAGTCATTCGATTCAGTGATGGTAAACCATTGGATTACAATAAGACGGATATTTTAAATCCTGAATTTATGGCTTGTGGCAAGCTGAATGATACAACTAAAGCTGCGATTCTTAGCTGGTACAAAAATAGCACATAGTGTGAAAATGACATGATCTGGCATATCAACTATACTGAGAATTCGTAGGGTTAACTATTTGTAGGGGATAAAAAATATGTTTCGATCAATTTTAAATTCCTGCCTGGTCTGTATTTTGTTAGTAATAACGGGCTGCCAGTCACCATCACAATCTCCACAGGTATTGCAACCGCTTTCTGAAAATGAAAATATAATTGAGCTAGAGAGTGGCGAAAGAGTGTGTAATCTGGCTGGGCAATGGGGTGCGATATATAAAAATAATCGTGGAGGTGTCACTAAAGATGTCGTCGAGATTACTCAGTCCGGTAGTGAATTTTTGGGAATTAAAACTAAAGGCAATGAAAATGTCAGAGCGGGAGAAAAAACAATCAAGGGCAACGTTAACGCCACTGGATTTGAGAATATTAAAGCTTACCATTCCTCGCGCGGCTGGATAAATGTAGATTCACAAATAACGCGCGATTGTAATCAAATCACCGTAAAAACACCTGGTGCCAGTATTGTGCTCACCAGGTTGAACGAACAAATCTAATAAAAAATCGACTTGATTAAATTTTAGTGCGTTAGGGAAAAAACCTATAAAAAGAATAACCTCATTAATCTCAATGATTTGACATACATAACGCCAGTTCGGCAAAATTTTATTTACTAAGACTATTAGAGGAAGCTCTATTGAGATTCTCCCTTTTACAAATGGGGAGAATCTCAATTAGATAATAGCAATAGGTAGAATAGTTAAATTCTAAAAATTGTATTTCAATCCAAGAATAAAACTTTGCTGGCTAAAGTCCCCTTCCTGGGATGTTGTTGCCAGGCCACCGGGTCCACCACCGGTTCTATCTACAGTAATATCATCAGCATCTAGATATCGATATTCAGCCAGCACTGCGACATTGTCTGTAAATGAGTACTCAGCGCCAATACGATATTGGACAGAAAAAGCACTGTCGCTATCATTAATAAAAGGTGGAGAGCCTGCTGGGGCATTAACGGAAGCACCGTAACGCACGTCAATATCTGCGTCAGTATAACCGATTCCAAATCCCAGGTAAGGCTTGAATTTACCAGTGTTAAAACGATAGATTGCTGTTAAAGATAGTGTTTCAACTGATAAATCACCGGCCGCTGTGCCAGCAGCATCAGAAAAATCAGTACCGTTGAAATTAATACGCTCTACATCATGCTCGCTGTCCTGATAGCCAAGTTCAAGAAAAAATGAACCTGAGTCTGTTTCGATTAGAGACCGGCCAATCGCCAATCCGTAGCCAAAATCCTCGTCTGAAGATATATCAACAGATCTAACAGCACCACCCACGCTGGAATCACTGTTAACGTCAAAGCTGTCAGTATCTACTGATGCAATAAACCCACTTAAGTACCAGTCTGATTGAGCATGTGATAGGTAAGGTGAGGAGGCAAGTAAAACAGTTACAAAGCCTTTAGTAAAATTATTCATGTTAGTTCCTTTATTAATAGTTACAGTTAGTAGAGTTGGGTGTATTCCCCGCCATGCCAAGAGGCGGGAAATACAGAGTTACACTTAGTCAACATATAGTTGTCCACGTAATTCACCCGCAGGGTTTTGTTCGGTGTGAATGTTGATATAAACGTTACCTTCCTGGATTGCAGCGCTTAAAGCATCAAGCGGTTGACCTGCAAGCGGGCCAGTTAAGGCATCTCTGGTGATCTCAGCTTTAATCAGTTTTACCCGTCGGCCTCGATTGGTTAAATCGCCATTTGCTAATAGATCAACAACAACCGGACCATTTTCACCTTCAGCACCTAAGTGCAGATGAGCAGCAGTGACGTTTCTTAATCTTAAAGCAGCTGCTGCAAGATTAATTGTTTGACCTTCATCCACTAGGTTGGCTAACAGAAAACCGAAAGCTCTGGTTTGTACAGCGGGCACTTCGTTTCTACCGCTTAAGAAAGACCTAAAGGTCAGTGCTTCAGTGATAGCTGGAGTGGCACTAAAAGTAAATTTCACGAATGAATAACCTGGTAAAGTAAAATCAGCCTCGGCAAAACGAGAGTCATCAAGAATACCGCCACTGCCACGAGGTAAAAAACCGTTTAACTCTGGGCGATCACCAACATCGCCAATTAAACCGTTTTCATCGACACCCGTGTTAGGTGCAGCTTGACCAAAAAATGCGGTATTTGCAGGAGTTTCGTCATTGACTTCAGTACCCGCATCCAGTACTTCTGGGCCTGAGACAAAAAAGCTCTCGGCAACGAAGTTTCCGCTTTCGTCAAATAGAGGGTGCGCTTGTGGATTACCATTTGAAATACAAAAATCATTACTAGGGATGATCATTGAGGCATAACTAAAATAACGACTGCCCGGGTCGTTGGAATCGACTACAAAGCTTTGCTCTACTACTTCACCTGGCGCAATCGGGCCATTAGGGCCAGGAATAGTGGCTTGTTGACCTAGTGGCTGTAAAGTAGAAAAGTCGGCAGAGATGGCTTCCGTGCTTCCATCTTCACATAGTGACTCCATCGCGTTCGAGCCGAAAATAGGCCTGGAGTTGGCAGGAGTATTTCCATTGTAGGTATCAAACGCTGTGCCATCATGAATACCGACCCAATAAGGTGTTTGGAAAGTGCCTTGTAATGGCGCAACATTTTCGATGCGCACCGTCACTCGAGTTGGGTCGGCCAAAGCTGCGCTGGCAACCAGATAGCTACTGATAGCGACCGTGCCCAGTTTAAATAAAGATTGAGATAAATGATTCATTTTCGTCTCCAAAGTCGTTTCAAAGTAATGATGAAATGATTGTTGGTTCATTGTCATCAGCTATTAAGAACAGCAGTTATTTGAACTTTTCCCCGTGTTCTGTACTGAGTGAGAGTGGTGGTTTTTATAAAAGTTCAATAATAACCATAAAAATTGTTATAATTATTTATATTTTGCTTCTTGATTAATAAAGGCTTATGATTTTTGACTTAATAGTCATAATTAGATCGAAATCTAGGGATAGACAATGATTAATACCAATCAACGAATTATTTCAATGTTGAGAAAAACACCATTAACGGTGAATCAACTCGTTGAAAGGCTTGGGCTGAGTCGAAACGCTATAGTCTTTCAATTAGGTCAGCTTGAAGCAGAAGGATTGGTTGAGCGAGGGCAGTTTATCCATACCAAGCGCGTTGGTAAACCGGCCGTCCAATTTAAGGCAGTGGAAGGTCAAGAAGACAGCCTTTCCAAGGCGTATCCAGCTTTTTCAGCGATATTAATAAAAAATATGTCAGCAGAGCTTGAAAAGTCGAAGATCAAATCAATCATGAAAAAAGTCGGTCGTGACATCGCTAAAGAAGTCAATGTTGATAAAACGTTACCGGTTGAGGAACGGCTTAGATTGGCAAGGATATTCGCTGACTCAATGGGCGCGGCAACCGAACTCACTGATAACGAAGATGAATTTATCATTGAGAGCCATAATTGCCCCCTGGCCTCGGCTGTCCGGGCTGATCCATGTGTCTGTGAAGTGATCGCGAGTTATTTTTCCAACACGACAGGTTGCAAAGTGAAAGAATTATGTGACCGATCCAGTGAAAAGCTATTATGTCGTTACAGTATTCAAAAACCCTAGGATTCAAGTGGCCGGGATATTCCGTAGCTCAGAGCAGATGTAAAGTGTGTTTCTAACTTTGGTGCGAGAAGATTTTGCCGATTCGATCATTGCGACAGATAAGCTGGCGTCTATTTTTGAGCATGGCTTGCAGGACATTCGTCAGTGACTAGTAACGGTAAATCCGATAATTGAGGTATAAAGGAAAGCTAGATTACGGAACTTATCGTGGCTAAGACCCACACCAAAATCGTACTCGTTAACTTACTTCGAAATGCGATAATCCACTCTCCGATATGTAGACAACTACACGACACTCCTTCTGTCTTGCCCACTTGGCAGCAATGATTGGATGTGAGAACGCCCCTAGGTAAGCGATATTAAAGTTTAAGCTTTCAGAAACTTTACTAATCTTCGATACTGAAACTTAAGCCTTGTCAGAGTGCGCTTGGCCCAGGGGAAGTCGATTGCGAGTAACATCAGACCAAGCGGAATCATCCAAAATCCAACTATCGGCAAAAACCCAAAAAATCCCATGATTATCAATAATATAGCTATAATTTGCCTTATTGTTGGCGGCAGAGCCTTGAGCTTGGCAAAGTATTGATTAATAATCAGTTTGAATTTGTTTTGTTTCATTAATGAACTCAATTCTACAGGTCAGATAGCGTAACAGAAATGGTCGTAAAATTTACCAAAATGCATGGTTTGGGCAATGATTTTGTCATGTTCAATGCGGTTTCGCAGCCACTGGATTTGACCCCGGAATTAGCGCGTAAAATTTCCGATCGGCATAAAGGCATCGGTTGTGATCAATTGTTGATTGTAGAGCCTGCGGTGGAACAGGGGATTGATTTTAATTATCGCATTATTAACCATGACGGAAGTGAAGTCGGGCAGTGTGGTAATGGAGCCAGATGTCTTGCTCGTTTTGTTCATGAGCAAGGGCTGACTGACAAAACTGAGTTAACCGTTAAAACAATTACTACTACACTGCAGTTGAAATTAAATGATATTGACAGTGTGACAGTCAATATGGGACAGCCTCAATTTGAACCCGCACAGGTTCCATTTATCGCAGAATCTGAGCAACGGGAATATTCCATTGGGCTCGATAATGAAATGATCACAGCTTCAGTGTTGGCGCTGGGCAATCCGCATTGTGTGCAATTTGTCGAGCATATTGATTCAGCACCGGTAAACACCCAAGGCCCTTTAATTGAATCACATGCAAGATTCCCGAATCGAACAAACGCCTGTTACGCTGAAGTGGTTGACCATTCCTATATCAAAGCACGGGTGTTCGAGCGCGGAGTAGGTGAAACAATGGCCTGTGGTAGTGGTGCTTGTGCGATAATGGTAGCTGCCAGACAAAAACAATTAATCAATGACACCGTAACGATTGAGCTTTTGGGGGGCAGGCTTGGTGTACACTGGCCAGGTGAAGGTCATGCTGTTGAACTGACTGGTCCGGCAGTTACAGTGTTCGAAAGCGAACTGGATTTGGAGAATTTATGAGTCAGGAACAAAATACTGCAGAGCAAATAACAAAATTAACCGCCGAACAGGTGGCGGAATACTTACGAATTAATCCGGAATTTTTTGAAACCAATCTGGATTTATTAGCTGAAATTCAGATTCCCCATATTTCCGGTGAAGGCACTACGTCGTTAATAGAGCGTCAGGTGCAAGTCTTGCGCCAGCAAAGTGAATCCTATAAAGACCAGCTAAAGACATTTGCTGTGCTTGCCAGCGAAAATGAAGAACTTTGGTTCAGAATCAAGGATCTGGCAGTCATGTTGTTAAAACAACCTGATAAAGCTAATTTAGCCGAATGCATAGAAGATTGGCTTAAGCAGCAATACCAATTATCAGGTGTCGTCATCAACCAGGGTAGTCAGTCACAGCTAATCAAACAGTACCATTCAGATGAACTGATTAATCAGGCACTGGATAAAATTGAAATTCAATGTGGAACAAACTTTTCAACCGAACTGCTGGATTTACTTTTCGGTGATACAGCTGAAAAAGTAAAGTCATGTGCACTGGTTCCACTGACTGATGCAAAAAAGCGAGGCTGCGGCATTTTGGCCCTGGGCTCCGATAATACTGAACGGTTTAGTGCCGATCAGTCCACGACATACCTTGATTGTATAGGTCAAATTGTCAGCCAGGCTCTGACTGTTGCCTGATGTGGTGTTGTGCCGGATTACAAGGAAATTGATCTATTTATTCACCACTTAACGACTGAACGGCGTTTATCTGCTCATACCACGTCAGCTTACCATCGTGACCTGACCAAGCTCAAGCAATTCTGTGATAAGCGCCAGCTTGATTCCTGGAGTAAACTCAACGTTGATTTAGCCCGCTTATTTGCCATGTCATTAAATTCCGCCGGGATGAACAGTCGTAGTATTCAGCGAATACTTTCATCCTCACGTACGTTTTACAATTACCTGCTACGAGAGAAAATTGTTGATCAATATAATCCGTTTGAAGGGGTTAAAGCACCTAAAGCAGGCCATAAACTCCCCGATACCTTAGACCCTGACGTTGTCTTACAGTTATTAGAGGCTCAAACAGACAATCCCTTGCTTGCCCGGGATCTGGCCATGATTGAGCTTTTTTACTCGTCGGGATTAAGGCTTTCAGAATTAGTCGGCCTGGATATGGATGATATCAACAATACCGAGCATACCGTGCGAGTGGTTGGTAAAGGCAATAAAGAACGCATCGTCCCGGTCGGAAGTTTTGCCATCAAGGCAATCGAAAAGTGGCTCAAATTTCGCACAAGCCTGGCCAAGATTAATGAAACGGCACTTTTTGTCAGTAATCAAGGCAAGCGTATCAGTGGGCGTAGTGTCCAGCAACGGCTGTCTACCTGGGCTAAAAAAGCCGGCATCGGACGTAATCTGCATCCGCATATGCTCAGGCATTCATTTGCTTCACACATGCTTGAATCAAGCGGCGACCTGCGCGCAGTACAAGAGATGCTGGGTCATGCTAATTTATCTACCACTCAAATTTATACACATCTGGACTTTCAGCATTTGAGCAAAGTCTATGATGCAGCACATCCACGGGCCAAAAGCAAACGTGCAAATCAAAACGATTAGTTTGTTACCGGATACAAAACGTTCTGTCGCTGTATTTAATGGTGAAGTGCGTTCTATCGATGCAAGCTGGGAAAGTGAACTGGCACAATTCGGTCTGACAAATCAGAACGATTGGTCGATTATCAGCCCAGGGGAGTGTGTATCTAAATCAGAAATCACCAACTGCTTTAAAGTTGTACTGGATGATGGACGTTCGTTTTTTTTTAAACGCTATACCTATCCGCCATCCAAACAAAAACGCTACTGGATGCGAGCCAGTAAGGCACAGGTGGAAGTATTTGGGTATGCTCAGTTAAAAAAATTGGCGATTCCAACTTTGAACGTTATTGCATTCGGTGAAAAGCGTTCGTTCGGTCAATTGGTCGCAGCTTATATCATCACTGAAGGTGTGAGCGACAGCATGGATTTACAGCAATTTGCTGCACAGGTGTGGTTTGATTTACCAAAGCAACAACGCTCTAAAACTTATCTGGATCTGCGTTCACAAATTTTTGAGCAGCTTGCTAAGGCCCATTCGATCAAGTTTTTTCATCAAGATCTACACTGGCGCAATATTTTAGTGACCGAAGAAGAGGGCAGATATAAAACCACCTGGATTGATTGCCCGCGCGCAGCTTATCGACAACTGTCTTTCAGCGCCAAACACGGTCAAATGGTGGATCTTTCCTGCCTTGCCAGACGTAGCCTGGATTATCTTTCCCGTAGCGAGCGTTATCGAGCATTATCCGATTATTTGAGCATCAATAATCTGGGCTGGACAAATCGGGAACTGTTCAAAGAAATTCAGGCGCATCATATCCGCTCACCTAATCCACCTAAATCATTAAACATCCCTGGCGGAGCAAAACAATTCAGACCCTAGTAAACGTCGGATTTTCTTTTGGCTATTTTGAATTTTATCTTTGTGCCCAATCCAGTATGATGCTGACATTATTGATTTAAGACTTTTGGAGCAAATAATGGATGTCTCTGTTGAATTGACCTTAATGCCACTGAGTGATGATTTTGAAAACCCAATAAAGGATTTTATTAAACGCTTGCGTCAATCACCTTTTACAGTAATGGAAAATCCGTTGAGCACACAAGTATATGGTGAATACAGGGCAGTAATGGATTTGCTTAGCACTGAAATTGAGACAGCGTTTGCCGGCCAGGATCATATTGTTGTTAACCTGAAAATGGTTAAAAGTGATCGGAGCGGCTATGAGCCAAGTTTTTGATTTTCTATTTGCTCAGTATTCTCAGTACCCCACGTTATTCATCTATCTTGAGGCCACAGCTATATTCTTTGGAATTTTGTCGGTTTGGTTTTCCTGGCAAAACAGTGTATTAGTCTTTCCAACCGGCATCATAAGTACCTCAATATTTATCTATCTGCTTGCTGTCAGCACATTGCTTGGCGATATGCTCATCAACGCCTATTATTTATTAATGAGTGTCTATGGTTGGTTTTATTGGACTCGCGAGGATTCTGAGCAGCAGCAAACCCCCATTACTGAAACCACTAAGTATGACGCGAGAATTTGCCTGTTTATATTTTTTAGCGCTATTTTTGCCGTGTTGGTAGTTTATAGTTTATCCAGCAGGTTGACGAGCTGGACCGCCTATGTAGATACATTTACTACGGGCATATTTTTTGTGGGCATGTGGTTAATGGCGAGACGCAAGATTCAACATTGGCTGTGCTGGATTTTGGGTGATGCGATTTCGATTCCGCTGTATGCTTACAAAGGCTTGATGTTGACCAGCATTCAATTTTTGGTTTTTACATTCATGGCAGTTATGGGTTATCGAAAGTGGCGTAAGTTGCTGGCCCAAGCTGCATAAAATTGGACTAAATAGGTCCACCGTTAAATTACCTGCCTGGTAATTCCTCACAAAAATTTCGCGTAATCGGTTACAGACAGCATTGTTCAAAGTTTCGTAACATAAATATCGTGATTGATATTGAATGAATAGAGAATAATAACCGCCATTCGATTTTTATTTCACACTGTTAATGTCAAATAATTTTGGTGTGTTCGTGGGGGGCTTGAGGCAGTGATAACAATAAAAAGCTGCCTCAAGCTTTTTTTTAAGAATTTTTATCAATGAACTCTGTTACAAGTTTGGAAATTTGTTCAGGCTGATCTTCCATTGCAAAGTGGCCACATTCCGGCAGGATCGTAAGTTTTGATCCTGGAATGGAAGCATGTAATTTATGTGCCCAGTTGACTACTTGCCAGGCATCATTTTCGCCCCAAACTAGCTGTACAGGGAGGTTGCCCAGTTCGGCTAAACGCTCAGTAATTTCTTCAGTATGCCGACTATCATAATGACTGACCTGATGTTGGAAAAAGCTGGCTTGACCCACGGGACCAGAAATCATTTCAATATAATCGTTCATTGCTCCATTTCTTATACGTTGTTTATGAAAGACAGCATTTTCTATCCAATTGCTAAAATGCTCCCGGTGTTGCTGATCAGAAGCACTGATTAAAGATTCCAGGCCTTGTTGCATTTGTTTTTGTGTTCCGGGAGATGGCCAGCTGTCAAAACTGACTGAATCGATGATAGTGAGTGATTCTACCTTGTCGGGATTGAAAATCGAAAACCGCATAGCAACACCACCACCGATGTCATGACTGATAATGTGGCCCTTGTCTAAACCCCAGTAATCAAATAGATCTTCCAGAACATCAACTTGTGCCGTCACAGAAGTATCAACACCTGGATTATGAGGCCGCTCAGAGTAACCATAACCAAGCAAATCAAACAGATGAGCTTTATGACCACTGGCAGCCAGTTCGAGGACAACATTACGCCAGATATGCGAAAAAGAAGGGGTGCCGTGAATCAGTACTACAGGCACGCCCTCTCCATGAGAGCCGCAGGCGATTCGGTGACCGTTGATCAATACATTTTCATTAACTAATTTAGCCATTTTATTTCTCCGATAGATGATAAGCAGATCATATTCGGCAATAAAACTTGACACAAATGTCATATTTTAATTAAATAATGAAAAATAGTCATATAATCTTATGTCAACAAAACTGGATATTGATTCACTAAACACGTTAAAAGCCGTTGCCGAACTGGGCGGGGTTACTCGTGCAGCCGATTATTTGGCGCTTTCGCAATCGGCAGTAAGTCACAAAGTCAGGCGGCTTGAGCAGAACATTGACTGTGCATTACTTGAGCGTAAGGCCGGTGCTCCGTTGTTGACAAAAGCAGGACAACGTCTACTCGATTATGCCAATCGTATCATTGCCTTACACAATGAAGCATTGTCGACATTAGGCAACAAACATCTGGTCGGGCAAATCCGTATCGGTACCACAGAGGATATAACCAGCACCAGTTTGGCCCGGATATTAGGCCGCTTTACCCGTCTTTATCCATCAATAAATATAAAAGCGCATGTTGAACAAAGTTTGGAACTGGAGAATAAACTAAATGCTGGAGAAATCGACTTGGCAGTTATGCAATTGTTTGCCGACGATGTCCAAGACTCAGATATTGTTTATCATCGAGATTCCTTAATTTGGGTGTGTGGACTGGACTTTGATCTTAGCTTTCACCAATCTCTGCCATTTATAGCCTTTGACCAAAATTGCTTTTACCGACACTGGGCCTTTGAGCAGGCCAGGAACAATAAAGTCCACTTAAAAACCATCCTGGAATGTCCAAGTATCAGCGGCGTTTGTAATGCGGTTGAGGCGGGGCTGGGAGTATCGCTGATCAGCCAGCACAATATGCGCAGCAGCATGAAACGACTGGATGGGGATTTACCCAACCCTCCCGATGTCGCTTATGTAGTGCGTTCACGCTCAGATAAACGGTCGAAGATTGAACAGGCTTTAATTGATGAGATTATCAAAGAAGTTGATAGTGCTTAATGTTAAGGCCTGCTCACATCGTTAATCATTTTCGAATTTACTGAAATGGTTTTCTATTGTTGAAAATTCAACAGCTTGAGAAAGCACTGAAAAATCACCTTGTTCCATGATTTCCTTAGCGGCATTAATCATTGCACCATAGGCGGTCAGGGCAAGTTTAGAACCGATGCTAATGCGCTTAACACCGACTTCGGTCAGTGTTTGCAAATTGATTGAATGATCCAGGGTTTCAACAACTACATTGACCGGTTTGGTTAAAGCACTACAAACCAGTTTGATAGTTTTTAAATCTTTTAAGCCCGGTGCGAACAGTACATCGGCACCTGCTTTCTCAAATGCTTGTAGGCGCTTAATAGTGTCATCAATATCCAGTTTGCCCCATAAGAGATTTTCCGCGCGAGCGGTCAATACAAAATCAATAGGCAGTGACTGTTTTGCTTGTGCGGCGGCTTGTATTCGTTCAACAGCTAATTCGAAATCAAATATTGGATTATCTGAGCGACCAGTGTGATCTTCAATCGAACATCCGGCCAGTCCGATATTCGCTGCATCATGAATAGTTTGTGCTACAGCATCCGGGGTGTCTGCAAACCCTTTTTCCAGGTCAGCAGAAACAGGAAGGTCCGTTGCTGCAACAATCGATTTGCAGTGTTGTAAACATTGCTGTTTTGATACCTTTCCATCTCTAAGTCCAAGTGAATGAGCCATCCCTGAGCTGGTTGTCGCCAAGGCTTTAAAGCCTAAAGAATCTAAAAGACGTGCGGAACCGGCATCCCAGGGATTAGGTAAAATAAAAGCATCATCCTGATAATGTAGAGACCGGAATAAAGCGCTTTTAGTTTCTGGACTATTCATGTAACTTTAAAAAATCGTTATGCTCGCAATTGTCGGTATTTCGATGATACGGAACTCATATTCGCTCCACAAGGATAAATACAATGGTCACGATGCATGGATTATTTGATTTAAAAATGGGTCGCTCAGATGTCCAGTTCAAACAAGATTTTGATAATTTTTGTACGCACCTCAAACAACAGGACTTACTGGTTACATGGCGATACATGGTCAGGGTGCCGGATCAAGTCTATGATGCCAGACCCCCTTTGGTGCAATTTTATGTTGCCATGGACTTTGCAGACCTTGAACAATCTGAGAAGTGCAAAAAGTATGTTATGGCAGATACTGATCCTGTCAATGTTTTACATCGAGCGGTGAATTCCAAGGTTGAAAATACCCAATTCTTTTTATCTGAGGATGTTGAGTAAAACGAATGTCTCCAGTTAATTTTGATGAACAAATAAATCGACGAGAGGTGCCGTCACTTAAGGTGCATCCCAGAATTATAGGTGAGGGTGATGTATTTGCTGCAGGTGTGGCAGATATGGATTTCCGGGCCCCTGCGGCAGTGATTGAGGCTCTGCAACGACGGCTGAATCATGGAGTTTTTGGTTATGAAACAGTTGATGACGGTTTGATGCCGTCATTAATTAACTGGCTGGACCGGCGACACGACTGGAACGTTGAGCAGCGATCCATTCTGCGCGCACCGAATATACTCAATGCTTTGGCTATTGCGGCCTCATTATTTACTGAACCCGGTGATGGTGTGCTGGTTCAGCCTCCGGTGTTTTTTGATTTTTTTGACCTGCTTAAGGAAAACCATCGGACTATTATTTCTAATCCGCTTATTCTGGAAGGTGGTCGTTATCACATGGATTTCGACGACCTCGAGAAAAAGGCTGCAGATCCGCATTGTAAAATGATTTATTTATGTAATCCGCATAATCCAGTTGGACGTGTCTGGAGTGCTGAGGAATTGAAACAATTGGGAGATATCTGCGGCGAACATAAGGTTTTGGTCGTGTCGGATGAAATGCATAGTGATTTGGTTTTTAAGCCGCATCGTTATGTGCCTTTTGCTTCATTAGGGAGTAACTATGCGCAAAACAGTATCACCTGCATTTCACCGGCCAAGAGTTTTAATATTGCCGCTTGCTGTAGCGCCTTCACAATAATTGAAAATGAAACTTTGCGAACTGCCTTTCAGGTGGAAAATTCCCGGCTTACGGTTAATAAAAATAATGCTTTTGCAAATGTGGCTATGCAAGCAGCCTATGAGCAAGCCGAGCCGTGGTTAGGTCAAGTATTGATTTATTTACAAGCTAATGTTGATTTGGTCGCAGAACGTTTGCAAGATATACCGGGCGTCGAACTCATCAAGCCTGAAGGTACATTTTTATTATGGCTGGACTTTAGGCAGCTTGATTTGTCCACTGATCAACTGACTGACTTTCTCAAAATAAAAGCAGGTTGGGCGGTGAGTCGTGGTTATGCCTTTGGCGAACAAGGCAGAGGATTTGCCAGAGTCAATATTGCCTGCACCCGTGCCAAACTTGAGACAGCACTGGGCCGGCTTGAGATGGCTGTTAGTGGATTAAATAGCTAGCCCTTGTTACCAACAAACTTGATCTACAAAACAAACCTCTGCAGGCATATGTATCATCTGCTAATAAACCCGGATAATCTTATCCTAAGACTGCTCTGACCGAATCAGCCAGAATACTGACCATGTCGTCAATTTCAGCTTCGCTGGAAACGATTGGAGGAGCTATGCAATAAACGTCATTGCGTACTCGGCTAAACAATCCGCGTTTGGTTGTTTCAGCCAACACTTGCGGACCGATTTTTTCGCTGACATCAAATTCTTCCTTGGTAGCTTTGTCCTTAACGATCTCAATGGCGCACATTAATCCTTTGCCGCGCACATCTCCGACATATGGGTGATCAGCCAGAGACCCGGTTAAACCGTTCAAAAGTCGTTCACCTTTTACAGCTGCCTGGCCGGGGAAATCTTCTTTGGTGATGACATCAATCATGGCACAGCCGATCGCACAACCGACAGGGTGAGCACTATAAGTGTAAGCATGCATCCAGAGGTCATCAGCTTTATCCAGCACCTCGGCAATTTCATCGCTAATGCCAATACCACCAAGTGGAAAATAACCGGAAGTGATCGCCTTGGCGAATTGCATCATGTCAGGTTTAACCCCCCAGTTTTCCATGCCGAACATTTTGCCGGTACGGCCAAAACCGGTGATAACTTCATCTGAAACCAGCAGTACATCATATTGATTACAGATTTCGCGAATACGCGGGAAGTAATCATCCTGAGGTGGAATAACGCCACCGGCACCATGAACCGGCTCAGCCAGAAACATGGCTACTGAATCAGGACCTTCGGCCAAGATTGCTTTCTCCAGTTCATTTGCAGCAGCAATACCCTGGCTAACACCAGCAGGTGCCTCATAGCGATAAGGATAGGGGGAAGGAATATGAATAAAACCTTCGACTCTTGGTTCAAAAGCAGGCCAATAGGGTTTGATTCCGGTAGCGCTCATGGCCGCCAAGGTAACACCATGATAGCCCCACTGGCGCGAAATCACTTTGTATTTGCCCGGCTTGCCCATTTTTTTCCAGTAGTAACGCGCCATTTTGAAGTTGCTGTCACTGGATTCGCCGCCGCCAGATGTAAAAAAGAACTTATTTATATTTGGATAGGTAATAGCAGCAAGCTTTTCAGCTAGTTCTATCGCCGGTGGGTTAGTGCTGCCGCAATAACCGGATGCATAAGCCATTTGATTTAGTTGATGGGTAGCTGCATCAATGAGCTCACGGCGACCGAAACCCGCAGTATTGCACCATAAACCGGATAATCCGTCGTAATAGCGTTTGCCGTCGGCATCAATCAAGTAAATTCCTTCACCACCGACCCAGACTTTACCGCCTGATTGCATAGTGCGGTTATACAATGGGTGAATCAAGTGGTCCAGATCGCGTTGTAACAATGCTGCGTTGGATGCTGACATGTGAATCTCCGTATGACGATCAAAATGGACAAATAGCTTAACGCTTGAAAAATTAAAATCAACAGCTAAAAGTTGATAAAAATTTTCCTAACCAGTCAAAACTATTTAAAATGTTAGCCTTGACCATAATAGAGAGGCTAGAGTGAGTAGTTCAAGAACAGATCAGTCAATCGTTGAATACTGGTTGTCGCAGCAACGTCAATCCTACTGGTGCTTAAGCGCACTGATTTTAATTATTGTTGTGGGCTTGTCGGGGCTGTATCCGGATAAATTCGATTTCGGTCGTTCCACGCTTTATCTTGATGATCTTTCCTATTTTTGGACACATTGGTTGTTCCCGTATTTCTTTTTTCTGGTCTCATTAGAGGCGCGACGGGAAATTGTTTCCAGCAATGGTGAACTTCACGGCAAGCGGGCAATCGCACCGGCGATAATGGCCGTAGGTGGAATGCTCGTGCCATGGTTGGTATTTTTTCTTGTTACCGGTACTGGCGATCCTAAAAGCGGCGCTCTTATTCCAATGGCCACGGATATAGCCTTTGTAGTGCTGGCCATGACCTTGGGTAACGCTTCAATAAAGCTCAGAGCATCACTGTTAGCGCTGGCCATTGCTGATGATATCGGCGGTATAGTGTTGATGGCGCTTTTCTTTAATGTTTGGGGAATAGCGCAAATATCGGCAGTTATTTTTATGTTCTTGGTAGTGTTTCTAGCGCATAAATTTGAGCAACAGATATATAACATATGGTTGGCCAGGCAGGCTTTTACCTGGGTGTTGGTTTGTATGGTATTTATCTGGCTATTGAATAAAGTTCATATTCACCCGAGCCTTGGTGGCGTGATTACCGCCTTGATGGTTCCATATCGAGCCGGTGCCAAACGCATCCAGCAAAGCGGTCAATTACGCGATTCAGTTTTTCATGTCTTGGAGCAAGCTGGTCTTAATGTTCCGGTGAACTGGTTGATTGTGCCAGGTTTTATCATGCTCTCAGTGGTGATTAAGCCTGATAGTCTACAAGGCGCATGGATTACAAACGAATCTTTGGGTGTCTTTTTGGGTTTTGTCGTGGGTAAAACTGTTGGTGTCTTTTTTGCCGGGTTAATCGCCATGAAAATTGTCAAAGAATTACCCGCCGGTTCCTATCTGGAGCTATTTTTCGGTAGTGTAATATGTGGAATGGGATTAACGGTAGCTTTATTTTTCTCCGGGCTCAGCACAGGCATCGAGCCGACAGCAGCAACCTTGGCCATCTTGCTGGCTTCATTGATATGCGGTGTTGTCGGTACTTTAGGATTGCTGTATGCCAATCGAAACGCGAAATTCAAACCTTATAGCTTGCCGGTGGTTGACTAGATTTTTTCCCGGCCTTGGTGCCGGGATCTTAGCAGTCAATTTTATGAGATCCTGTGACAAGCACGGGACGGGACATGCTTAGCATTAGCTGATAGCGATCAACTGCGGAATCTAGGATAATAACCGCCATCATAATAAAGGTAACTCATCATGGAATTATTTACACTGGATAATCTGGTTTCGCTTGCTATGCTGATTCTGTTGCAGGCGGTACTGGGCTTTGACAATCTGCTTTACATTACCCTGGAGTCTAAGCGTGTAGAAGGTGCTCAGAAACAGGCAATGGTCAGACGCTGGGGCATAGGTATTGCCGTTGCTGGCCGTATTATTCTGTTATTTATTTTAATGAAAATGGTGCAATATTTTCAGAACCCGGTATTTTCATTAAAGCAGGAAGGCTTGATTACAGGTACTTTTAATTTTCACAGTATTATTGTTTTATTCGGTGGTGTGTTTATTCTCTACACGGCCGTTAAAGAAATTTTTCACATGATTTCTGTTAATGATCTGGAGCATGAAAGCACTGGTGGTCAGCGTTCGGTATTTTCAGCATTATTTTTGATCATCAGTATGAATTTGGTGTTTTCATTTGATTCGATTTTAAGTGCCATGGCTTTAAGTGATGTTTTTGCGGTGATGGCAACAGCAATCGTGATTGGAGGTGTGTTGATGATATGGTTGTCTGATCGGGTTGCAACCTTTCTGGAAAAAAATCGTATGTATGAAGTGCTAGGGCTGTTTATTCTGTTTATCGTCGGTATTATGCTGTTGTCGGAGGGTGGACATCTGGCCCATTTGAAGCTGTTCGGCAATGAGATAACACCAATGTCAAAAACCACATTCTATTTTGTGATCTTTGTCCTGGTCTGTGTCGATCTTGTGCAGTCCCGTTACCAAAAGAAACTGATCAACAAGCAAAATCGTGTTCTGAATGTTGGCTAATTATTTTAATATTAAACAAAGTTTAACAATCTGATCACAATTTAGTAACAATTAATAGTTATTATATTCCCCTGCACAGTAACACAGGGGAATACATTGCGACATTGGATACTACATGTGGGGTTTGTAGTATGTACCCTAATTCTGGTTTTTACAGTTAAAAATCTAAATCCACCAGAGCTTGAATACCAGATCAATAGTGTCAATGAAGTCGAATGCATTGACTATAATCTATCCGGCATTAGCTACAACTCAGAAGCCGACACTTTTTTTGTTATTTCAAACTATCCTGAGCAAATTGCTGAAATAACAGCTGAGGGAATTTGCATACGATCCTATGCATTGGAAAATTTTGAAGATACAGAAGACATTTTTTATTTGGGTGAAAACCAATTTTTACTTGTTCAGGAAAAAAGACAAAGCCTGGATCTAATCGAACTCAAAGGTGGCACAATAGATCATCTGCAGAGTTTTACTTTTGAGATGGATAATAAGCGTAATCGAGGTCTGGAAGGTGTAACCTACGATCCGCAGACCCTAGATATTCATCTGGTTACAGAAATACCACAGAAAATATTAAAGATTTCAGATTGGCAACCTATGCGTCCATTCGCAGATATAACAACTGTTAATGCTTTTTGGGCGTCCAGAATAATGGATGACTATTCAGCCATTACTAACGTAAGTGATGGCCTATTACTACTAAGTCATGAATCTAATCGGTTGCTTAAATTAGATTACAACGGCAATGTCATTGCCGGTTTTGATCTAATTGATGAATCGCAAACTTCACAGACCTTTGTTCAGGCAGAAGGGGTAGCCCAGGATCAATATAATAATATCTATATTGTCAGTGAACCTAATCATTTGCACGTATACAAACAAAAGCCGGCAACGGGTGCCGGCTTTTTAGCATTTGCTGAGTGATTAGAACCCGTCTCAAAATAATCGAGCTTTTAATAATGATGTATCACGAGCACAGGCATTTTGAGATAGGTCTAGATTTCTTTCTGGTAGCGTTTCACCGACTCCATAATTTCTTTTTGCGCACCTTCTAGGTTGTCCCAACCTGTCACTTTAACCCATTTGCCTTTTTCCAGATCTTTATAGTGTTCAAAAAAGTGGGTGATTTTTTCTAATAGTTCCTCAGGTAAATCATCAATCGATTCGACTTTGTCATAATGTTTGGTGATTTTGCTGATAGGCACAGCCACTAATTTGGAGTCTTCACCAGCCTCATCCTCCATGTTTAAAACGCCTAATGGACGACAGCGAACAATACAGCCGGGCTGTAAAGGGATAGGGGTAACCACTAATACGTCGGCCGGATCACCATCACCACAAAGCGTTTGTGGGATGTATCCGTAGTTGCAAGGATAATGCATTGCGGTAGACATTAATCGATCAACCATCAGGGCGCCACTGTATTTGTCTACTTCGTACTTGACTGGCAATGCGTTAGCAGCAATTTCGATGACAACATTTATGTCATTAGGAATATCTTTTCCGGGTTCAATATCACGATAGCTCATTGGTGACTCATCTTAATGTAGGTTGGCGCCGGATTATACACATTTAGCGGCGTAAAATTAATAAACCCTAGCTATATCGGCTATTATTGGTCTTCGGAATTAGAGTCAATGCGGCAATGGCACCGCCGATCAGTCCACTGATGTGGCCTTCCCAGGAAACACCGGGCGTGAAAGGCAGTATGCCTCTGAGTATCGACGTTCCATATATCAGCATTACTATGCCGCTGATGATTAAAGGTATGGGGCGTTTTTCAATAAAACCTGCGGCCACCAGAAAACTGGCCAGGCCAAATACCAGCAAGCTGGCGCCAATGTGCAGGGACGATCTGCCAATGAACCAGAGTACTATTCCGCCCACCAGGCAAATCACAAAAACTATCGAAACAGAATTTGCTTTTGAACCTGCTAATAGTACCAACAGCACTAATAACGGCACTGTATTGCTTAATAGGTGGTACCAACTACCGTGTAAAAAATGCATACCGACTATGCCGACTAATCCCCCAAAATCACGTGGAATAAGGCCCAAGTGTTCCAGCGGCAAGAAAATATCGGCAATGAATACTATCCAGATAATAATAATTAGTCCGAGTATCCAGTTGATTTCCTCGCCTATACGGTGTCGATTTGATTTTTTTCGATCCATGGTGCGCATGGTAACATTAAACCTAGACTCCTCAGTTGACCGCTATGAAGAAAAGTTAAACTTATGAATCTATATGTAAATGTACCTATTTATAAATTCAACCTATTGGCGAGTGCGCTACCGACTTTAAAGCGGGTTAAAATCCGCTGCTACAGCGTTATGGATTTTGTCAGTAGAACAACTACTAACCGCAATCCATGCCTTGCAGCAGCGAATTTTCTCCACGCCTTAAAACCAGTCCAACTGAGGAGTCTAGGTTAAATCATGGCCACTATAAAAGTGCATCAAGGCGACATCACCACCCAACCTGTCGATGCGATTGTCAATGCAGCAAATCAACGATTACTTGGCGGTGCGGGTGTGGATGGAGCAATACATCGGGCAGGTGGCCCTGCAATCATGGCAGAATGTGATCGTATTCGTGATCAGCAGGGCGGTTGTCCCACTGGGCAAGCCGTCATTACTACAGCGGGTGAGTTAGCCGCCAAACATGTGATTCACACCGTAGGGCCGATCTGGAATGGCGGGTCAAATAACGAAACCGAATTACTTAAAAACTGTTACCAAAACTCACTTAAACTAGCGGATCAGCATGGTTTGAACTCGATTGCATTCCCAAATATCAGCACGGGTGTGTATGGCTTTCCCAAACAGCAAGCTGCGGAGATTGCAGTAGCAACAGTTAATCATTATTTCGATGTGCAAAGCACGACTCTTGAGAAATTAACCTTTGTTTGCTTTGATGATGAAAATTATTCGATTTATAAGGGTCTGATTTAGCTTCTCTCGCCTCTATCTATGTTAGATAATGTAGGTATCTCAATAAAATGGTTACTATGACTCAGTTTTCCTCAGATACAGCAGAATTTTTTAACCAAAACGGCTATTTGATCAAACCAGGCTTAGTTTCCGGCCAACGACTGGCGGCGTTACAGCAAGCTGCAAAAGAAATGGTTAAAAAAGGCGAACCGCCAGCAGAATATGAGGCTGATGTTCACTATGAAGGTGCTCCACAATCGCGTGATGCGGAAGGAGGGCAGACTATCCGGCGGTTTTTACAGGTTTTTGACCGGGCCAAGGAGTTTAAGCAATTTGGGCAAAGTGAACAGGTCAGTGCCGTGCTTAAAGAGCTGATGCAAGATGATGTCTATCTGGTGCGCAGTCATCACAACAGTTTAATGAGTAAAGAACCTAAATATAGTTCCCAAACTAACTGGCACCGTGATATTCGTTATTGGAATTATGACTGTGAAAACTTAATTTCAGTATGGTTGGCCTTAGGTCATGAGACCAAAGATAATGGCGCTTTATTATTAATTCCCGGCACTCATCGAGTAGAGTTTGAACGTCAAAATTTTGATGAGGCTTTGTTTTTTCGCAAAGATTTGCCTGAAAATCAGGCTTTGATTGATGCAGCGGTGATGGCAGAGCTTAATCCGGGAGATGTGTTGTTTTTCCACTGCCGGACTTTGCATGCTGCGAGCAATAATAAAACTGACCAAACCAAGGTTTCTCTAGTATTCACTTATCGTCCTGCGGGAACTTTGCCCTTACCCGGGACTCGCTCCGCATCTCATCCAGATGAAAAAATTTAGTGGTTAAACATGTCTTTCGACCGCAGGATAAGCAGGGCAATGGCTGTGCAGTTTGTTACTGCTATAACCTGGTCAGATCTGATAGTTAAGGTTTAACTTTTTTCGATGTCGAATCAATTCTCAAAAGACGAGCTGTATGCCTTGCCCTTGGCTGAGCTGGTCGATTTTTCCTTCGATGAGAAAACTGTTGCGGTTTTTCCGGATATGATTAACCGCTCAGTGCCGGGTTATAGTCTCATACAGTCTCTGACGGGATTGATCGCTGCTAGGATTGTCAGGCCACAGACCAATGTTTACGACTTGGGTTGTTCGTTAGGTGCTTCATCACTATCAGTAATGAATAGTGTTCAGCATCAAGAGTATGAATTGATTATGGTTGATCAATCGGAATCGATGATCGCTAATTGTCGGCGAATTTTTTCAAAACATCACACCGATGTGCTGGTGCATGTCAACCAGACTGATATACGTGACATTGAAATGACCAATGCCTCGATGATTATGCTTAACCTGGTTTTGCAATTTGTGCCACTTGAGGCCAGAAATGATTTGCTGAAAAACATCTATCATGGATTAAATGATGATGGCGGATTGTTATTGAGCGAAAAAGTAAGCGTCGATATTGAGCAAGATGAACGAAAGATTGATGATTTATATATTGAGTTCAAAAAACGCAGTGGCTACAGTGATCTTGAGATTAGTCAAAAAAGACAGGCACTAGAAAAAGTGATGCAAATAGAGTCTGTTGATGCTCATATCGAACGTTTAAAGCAGATCGGCTTTAAACAAGTTTTTGCTGTTATGCAGGCGCTGAATTTTGTTTCAATCCTGGCGCTCAAATGAGCGCTTTAATTGATTTGGATAAACTTGCGTTTTTTTTACGAAAGCATGACCTGTCAGAATATGTAAATGAAATAATTAATGCCTGTAAGGCTTCAAACGCGAATCGGCACGGCGGTTTGGAGAAGTGGCTGGCCGTGGTAAACAATCTGCCGACTATAAAAGCTGAAAAAGTAAATTTATTTAACGGTGTTAAATTCCATAATCCGGATTGCGGCACCTATCAACGCCAAAAATTAGAGCAGCAACTTATGGAATTAGCGCCTTGGCGCAAAGGTCCGTTTGAGCTGTTTGGTGTTCATATTGATACTGAATGGCGCAGCGATTTAAAGTGGCAACGTGTGTCAGAAGCTATTGATTTGCAAGACAAACGTATACTGGATGTGGGGTGCGGCAATGGCTATTACATGCTGCGGATGCTTGGTGCCGGTGCCAGATACGTGATGGGTGTAGATCCGGTTCCACTCTATGTTGTGCAGTTTATGGCAGTTAATAAGTTTTTACGTAGCGAACAGGTTCAGTTATTACCTATCGGGCTGGAAGCAATGCCTGTTATGCCGGTATTCGATACAGTGTTTTCCATGGGCGTGTTGTATCATCGCCGTGACCCATTTGATCACTTAAACGATTTGAAAAAGATGTTAACTCAGCAAGGTGAGTTAATCATGGAGACGTTGGTTATCGAAAGTGATGATGACTCTGAGTTAATACCTGAAGATCGCTACGCTGGCATGAAAAATGTCTGGTCAATTCCTTCAGTTATGAAGCTCAAGTATTGGCTGAAACAGTCCGGTTTCGAAAATATTGAAGTGCTGGATGTCAGTCAAACCACCTTGCAAGAACAGCGTCAGACAGACTGGATGCGTTCCCATTCACTTAACCAGTTTCTAAACCCCAACGATCATAATCTCACCGTCGAAGGTTATCCAGCGCCGGTGCGAGCAATGATTAGGTGTTCTGTGCAACATTGAGATCTATTCTCGTTGATTAAGTCATGGCTAGATTTTTAGAACTCCACCTGACCTCCCCTGATAAGGGACGGGCAATGACAAAAACTCAATGGCTACAGCCTTGTGCAAGTCTGTTTTACTGGGAAATGAAACAGGCATTAAATAAAAATCTCATTTTCACGGCGTCATTTAGTTTCCCGGTGAATACTATGGGTACAAGTCCGAAGTGTATCACTTCGAATAATTTCCCATGGGGGATGGGCATTGATTAAGGGTTTAATATTTGCAGTCTTGCTTAGAACTGTTTCACCGGGAAATGCAACGGGCATTGGTAAAGAACCCCACCTGACCTCCCCTGATAGGGAAGGAATACTGGTTCTCCCCCTTCTAGGGGGAGTTAGAGGGGGTAACAACATTTGACCTGGATAGCACTTACCCTACTTGCAGCATTGATGCAGGCAGTAAGAACAGCCGGGCAAAAACGTCTGGCCGAATCTATGGACACAGTGATTGTCAGTTGGGTCAGGTTTCTATTCGGCTTGCCGTTTGCGATTTTGTTTTTCTATTGGATGGTTCCGCAGAGTTTTACGTTCGAATCGTTATCGTCCCGCTATTGGCTATATATTTTAATTATTGCTGTTAGCCAACTGTTGGCAACATTAATGGCAGTTGTGTTGTTGGGAAGGCGCAATTTCGCTATTGGTTCGACCCTGGTTAAATCAGAAGCGATATTTACGGCACTATTGGGGTTGGTACTGTTTTCTGAATACTTGAGCCTATTGGCCTGGTTAGCTGTTTGCTTGGGTATCCTGGGTTTATTTATTTCCTCACTAGGAAAATTTAATCTGTCCTGGGTTGAAATTTTAACCAAGCTGGATTCTAAATCAGCTTTGCTTGGTTTGGGTGGAGGTGCATTGTTTGGCGTCGCCTCGGTTTTTATTCGTCAGGCTAATTTGTTGTTGGATTCCATTGGTGCACCGGTTAGTCAGGCAGTGATAACGCTAACCTCGGTGTTAATATTACAAACTCTGATTGGCGGTGTTTTTGTGTTGTTGACACGAGCAACACAGATTAAATCAATAACTCAAAATATAGGCGCATGTGTGTTTATTGGTCTAACCTCGATGTTGGGGTCCTTTGGTTGGTTCGGAGCATATGCTTTACAGAATGCGGCGTATGTTAAAACACTGGGCCAAATCGAATTCCTGTTTACGCTGTTGTTGACCTGGTTTTACTTCAACGAGAAAATTGAGCGCCATGAGTATTTCGCCATGCTTTTAATTGCGGTATCGGCGTTGCTGATTGTTTGGGGTCGGTAACTCCTTTGTAAGCATAATAATGTTTTACCTAAAAGTGTATAGTCGTGAAAAGAGATGAATTTTTAAAGCTTTGTTTGAGCTTGGGTATTGGTGCCTCATTTCCAATCTTAAGCAGTTGTTCACAGGCTGCTTCTAATCAAAGGGCACTTGCAAATCACAATTTCTCAGGCAAGGTGATTATCATCGGCGCGGGGTCCGCAGGACTGATGGCGGGTTATTGGCTCAATCAGCACAATGTCGATTTCACCATCCTTGAAGCTTCGTCCCGCTTTGGAGGTAGGGTCAAGAAAATAGAGGGTTTTGCTGATTTTCCTATCGATTTGGGCGCTGAATGGATTCACACAGAACCGGAAATTTTTTCCGAATTGCTTAATCAGCAAGGCGTTGAGAATAATATTGAAACAATTGAATATGATCCTCAAACGTATTTGATTTGGGCCGATGGTAAGTTAAAGCCAAGAAACTACTATAAATATCTTTATAGTGAATACAAGTTCAAAAATTCGACTTGGTATGACTTTTTTGATCAGTATGTCGAGCCTGAGATTACCGCTCAGATCAATTACAACCAGCAAGTAACCGAAATTGATTATTCTGGCTCTAAGATCAAAGTCAAGACAGCCGATGATCAACTGTATCTGGCAGATAAAGTGATTCTTACCGTGCCGTTAACTATATTGAAACAGGAGCAAATTGAATTCACTCCTTCCTTGGGCGACTATAAAACTAATGCATTAAGCAAAGTCGATATGCCAGACGGCATAAAAATGTTTTTCAAGTTCTCGCAGCGTTTCTACCCGGATATGACACTTGATGGGGGTATTCTGGATACTTTATCCGAGGAAGACGGTGATAAAGCGATTTATGATGCAGCTTTCAAGAAAGATTCTAATATGAACATCCTGGGTTTATTTGCTGTAGGTTTGCCCGCCACGGCGTATGCCAGCCAAAGTAGTGATCAAAAAAGTGCCGAATTATTTCTTGCTGAACTTGACCAAATGTTTTCCGGCAAGGCATCTGAATACTACCAGGGCCATCTAGTGCAAAACTGGACAAAAGAGCCGTATATTTTGGGTTCTTATTCCCATTATCAGGATTATGAGGCCCGCGACACAATCGCAAAATCGATTGATAATAAACTGTATTTCGCCGGTGAAGCCGTTGCAGCTTATGACGATCTGTCAACTGTTCATGGTGCCGGTCAGTCCGGGATTAATGCAGTGAATAAGATATTGCAATCGGTATGAGATGCGATATTTTGGAGATCCCGCAATAAACCTGTGCCGGACTTGTTCCGGTATGCGGGCTACGATTCCTCCCCTAGCTTAAAGGGGATGGGCAATGATCCGAAGTTCTGCTATGCAGATGGATTCTGATCTGTATTTCCTACTTTTTACAGGGGAGTATTTTTTAACCCCACCTAACCTCCCCTGATAGGGGAGGAACTAATTCTCCCCCTTCCAGGGGAAGCTAGAGGGGGTAGAATTTTAAATCTTAAATTCCGTGTTCAAAATCTTTTTGACTGGTTTGTTTTTTAATCTCACATAATGAGGTAAACCGTTTCTGTATGGCGGCGGGCACTCACCTTTGATCAAAGGTTGCAGATAATCCCGGCACTTTTGGGTAATGTGAAAGCCGTCCTTGGTGATAAATGATTTAGGCATCATTTTCTCCTTATTGGCCATACGTGAAAGTTGCGCCTGGCCAATAGTCCAGCGATACGGTTTATTAGATTTACGCACGATGGTCGGCATCATGGCATTTTCACCTTTAATAGCCATTTCCACTGCTGCTTTACCCACTGCATAAGCCTGGCCCAAGTCAGTCTTGGAGGCGATATGACGCGCTGAGCGCTGTAGATAATCTGCTACGGCCCAGTGGTATTTATAACCTGTTTTTGCTTTGACAATGTTCGCAATAGTCGGCGCTACACCTCCCAGTTGAGTATGACCAAATGCGTCTTTTGTGCCGACGTCTGAGAGGAATTTACCTTGCTTATTACGCACACCTTCAGAAACAACAATAGAACAAAAGCCATGATCATTGACGGCTTGTTTTACCTTTTTGACGAATTCAGCTTGATTAAAAGGCACTTCCGGGAAAAGAATAATATGAGGACCATCACCCTCTCGTTCCTGGGCTAATCCACCAGCAGCTGCAATCCAGCCCGCATGGCGACCCATGACTTCCATGATAAAGACTTTGGTCGATGTTTCAGCCATGGAGGCAACGTCATACGAGGCCTCGCGAATAGAAGTGGCCACATATTTAGCAACTGAACCGAAACCTGGGCAGTTATCGGTGATGACCAGATCGTTATCAACGGTTTTGGGAATACCGAAACAAGCCATGGGATAACCCATCTTGCGGCTTAGTTGTGAGACTTTATGAGCCGTGTCCATGGAATCGTTACCGCCGTTATAGAAAAAATAGCCGATATTGTGGGCGGCAAAAACCTCAATCAAACGCTCATATTGAGCACGATTTTCTTCAAGGCTTTTGAGTTTATAGCGGCAGGTGCCAAATGCCCCTGAAGGAGTATGCATTAAGGCTTGAATGTCCCGATCAGATTCTTTGCTGGTGTCGATTAAATCTTCAGTCAAGGCACCGATAATGCCGTTACGACCTGCATAAACCTTGCCTATTTTGGTTTTGTGCTTGCGAGCTGTTTGTATTACACCACAAGCCGTTGCGTTAATGACTGCTGTGACGCCACCAGACTGGGCATAGAAGGCATTTTTTGGATTTTCCAAGGCACAAACTCCTTAATATGATTCGCTGAGATTAAAAAAATGGCTAATTTTCACCTCTTTAGCCAGTAAAATCAATCACATATGTTATTTAACCCGGATTATGCAATGAAACTCTGCTCTGAAGAAAAACTGTTTCAATCTCAAGCACGTCCTCAGGAACTTCTCCTCACCATAGGGCGACTATGGCTACGTCTAAATTCCTTACGGGCGTACTTGATCTTCGCATTTTTTCCTCTCACGACGAATTCCATTGCATAATCCGGGTTGAAGCGCTCAAATATAATTGACCACGGCTGGATTTCAGAGTAGTGTACGACTTTTTGATGTCAGCTAGACGTTTTATAGCCAATACGGAGGCAAAGTAATGAGACTCGTACTTCTAGGGGCGCCGGGTTCAGGCAAGGGCACGCAGGCTAAAATGTTGGTGGAAAAATATAATATTCCACAAATTTCCACAGGCGATCTGCTCAGGGCTGCTGTTAAGGCAAAAACCAAGCTTGGTAAGCAGGCCAAAGCAGCCATGGATGCCGGCCAACTGGTTTCAGATGATCTGGTTTTATCTATTATCGAAGAACGATTGATGGAATCAGATACCCGCCGAGGCTTTATTCTCGATGGTTTCCCACGCAATATTCCGCAAGCCCAGGCCCTGGATAATAAACTCAGCTGGATGAATAAACCTATCCAGATTGCCATGCATTTGCATGTTGATCATGACATTTTAATCAAGCGTATTACCGGGCGCATGATTTGCGCCAACTGTGGGGCTATTTTTAATAAGTATTTTAATCCGCCCAAGAAAAAAGGTGTTTGTGATGCGTGCGGCGGCACAAAGTTTCCAACGCGTGCTGATGATAATGAAGCTACAGTTAAAAGCCGGCTTGAAGTTTATAATGCTGAAACAGAACCGTTAATCAGCTATTACAAAGCCCAGGGCAAGCTTCGAACAGTCGATGGCGAAGGTGTGTTGGACGATATACAGCAACGCATGGTTGATATTGTGGAATCTGAGATTAATCCATTGGCTGCATCCATGGATGATATGGTGGTTTCGCATTACGCCACTCAGCCAAATGAAGAAACTGATGTAGTGATTTCTGGTGGTGTAGTACACAAGACCAAAACCAGGAAAAAAACAAGTAAGCGTAAAGCCTCGAAGAAAAAGGTTGTCAGCAAAGCGGCTACCAAGAAGAAAGTCACTAAGAAAGCAGCCAAAAAAGTTGCTACCAAAAAGAAGGCAGCGAAAAAGGTTAGCAAAAAGAAAGCAGCCAAGAAGGTTGCTAAGAAAAAAGTGGCGAAGAAAATAGCTAAAAAGTCAGCTAAAAAAGTCACTAAAAAGAAAACGGCCAAAAAAGTGGCAAAAAAGGCAGCCAAAAAGGTTGCCACTAAAAAGAAAGTAGCTAAAAAAGCAGCGAAAAAGGTAACTAAGAAAAAAACCGCAAAAAAAGTAGCAACTAAAAAGACTGCCAGGAAGAAAAAATAGGGCCTGCTTCAAAATGCATATTCTTAGGTTAAAGCAGGTAAAATAGCCGTTTTAACTTAGCGATAACTATGCCTGTTTTTCCTGAAACCCGCCTGCGTCGTATGCGCAGTCAAGATTTTTCACGCCGTTTAATGCGTGAAAGCTGTATTAGTGTTGATGATTTGATTCTTCCGGTGTTTGTTTGTGAAGGTCAAAATCAGCGCCAGGTCATTGAGTCTTTACCCGGTGTTTTTCGTCTTAGTGTTGATCAATTGGCCACCGAGGCCAAAACCTGGGCCGAGTTATCAATTCCAGCAGTTGTATTGTTCCCTTATATTCCGTCTGAAGGCAAAAGCCTTGATGCGGCTGAGGCCTATAATCCAGACGGGTTGGTGCAGCGGGCGATACGCACAATTAAGGATGTGGCTCCTGGGCTAGGTGTGATTACAGACGTTGCACTAGATCCTTATACCTCTCATGGTCAGGATGGCTTAATTGATGAAGCGGGCTATGTTGTTAACGATGTAACTGTAGAAGTGCTGGTTAAGCAGGCCTTGTCGCATGTTGAAGCAGGTGCTGACGTGGTTGGACCTTCAGACATGATGGACGGCCGGGTTGGGGCGATCCGCCAGGCGTTTGAACAGCAGGGTCATATCAATAAAATGATTTTGTCCTATGCAGCAAAATATGCCTCGTCATTTTATGGCCCTTTTCGTGAGGCAGTGGGAGCCATGATTGGTAAGGGCGATAAAAAAACCTATCAGCTTGATCCGGCCAATCGTCTGGAAGCTTTGCGTGATGTTGAACTTGACGTACACGAAGGGGCGGACATGCTGATGGTTAAACCGGGCCTGCCTTATCTGGACATGATTCGGGAAGTCAAAGATGCGTTTGCATTGCCGACATTTGCATTTCAGGTCAGTGGTGAATACGCCATGATAATGGCAGCAGCAGAAAATGGCTGGCTGGATGAAAAGGCAATTATTATGGAATCACTGACTGCGTTTAAACGGGCCGGTTGTGACGGCGTATTGACCTATTTTGCCCCTAAAGTGGCACAGTGGCTGGTTGATGGTGAGGTTTGATGGCCCTTCCCAGACCCACTGACATTGCACTGCACCAGAGCTCTAATGTTTTGGATATTAAATTTGATGATGGCTTTCAGGCTCAGCTTGCAACGGAATTTTTGCGGATTTCATCACCTTCTGCGGAAGTTAAAGGTCATGGCCCGGGTCAGGAGGTCTTGCAAGTCGGTAAGAAGCACGTCACTATTACGGCCATTGAGCCGGTCGGTAATTATGCGTTGCGGCTGCGCTTTGATGATGGCCATGATACAGGTATTTATACTTGGGATTACTTGTATGATTTGGCTGAAAACCAAGAGCAGTTATGGCAAGAATATCTAAATCGATTAGCAGCAGCAGGAGAAAGCCGCGAGTAATATGAGCGACGCACAAAATAAAACCACCCATTTCGGTTATAAAGATGTGCCAGAAAATGATAAGGCGCGTCTGGTTGGTGAAGTGTTTTCTTCGGTGGCTGATAAATATGATGTGATGAACGATTTTATGTCTTTCGGCATACATCGTTGGTGGAAAAAGTTCGCTATTCTTAGAAGCCGAATTAGGCCGGGGCATAAAGTGCTTGATGTGGCAGGCGGCAGTGGTGATTTGGCCGCTGAATTTGCTCGCAAAGTCACGGCAACCGGGCAAGTGGTATTAACCGATATTAATGCAGATATGCTCGAGCAGGGCCGGGCTAAGCTGGTGGATCAAGGTCTGGGGGAAAATGTCAGTAATGTGCTTACTGATGCAGAACAATTGTGCTTTGAAGATAACTATTTTGATCGGGTCAGTATTAGTTTCGGTTTAAGAAACGTGACACACAAAGATAAGGCCTTGGCAGAGATGGCAAGAGTGTTAAAACCAGGTGGTAGTGCATTAATTCTGGAGTTTTCGCATCCGCTCAATGAAACGTTTTCTAAAGTTTATGATTTATACTCATTCAATGTCATTCCCAAGATTGGAGCGGTAGTTGCCAAGGACGCCGATAGCTACCAGTATCTGGTTGAATCAATACGCAAGCATCCGGATCAAGAAACGTTAAAGCAAATGATGCTGGATGCGGGTTTTGATCACGTCGTGTATCACAATTTGACCAATGGTATTGTGGCGCTGCACATCGGTTACGTTTATTGATTTGTAACAGCTATGATTACTAGCCTGCTTGAAGATATTTTCAACCACTTGTTACAGACCGACCCTGATAGCAAGGACAAGCTTGCGGCGTTGTCAGGAAAATCAGTAGGGTTTGATATAACTAATATGCCGATCTATTTGTTGGCCACTATTCATCATGAGGGGTTGGTTTTTTCCCTGGGTTCAATCGAGAATGCGGATTGTATTCTACGTGGCAGGCCTGTCTCTTTGGCCCGATATTTGAATGCCAAGCAAGTCAATCCTTCCACTAACGCCAATTTGGGTGTTGAGATTGAAGGTGATCTTGAATTTGCGCGTAAGATTTCTAATATATTTCGTGGTTTGAATATTGATTGGGAGGGAGTATTTGCCCAGCTTATCGGTGATTTTCCAGCCAATCAAATGGCAACAGTTTTTTCAAGTCTGCGTGGAGGTTTAGAGCGCAGCAAAGATTCGGCACAACAACATTTACACTACCTTGTAACAGAGAGACTGGATCAAATTGTGACCCAATCTGAGGCAGAGGCTTTTTATCAGGCAGTGGACAAGCTTGAAGCTGATGCCGGGCGACTGGAGCAAAAAATCAGTCAACTTACTGGATTTAATACGCGTGGCTGAATCGAGTTTAGGTCGATTAATCCGCATTGCAGGAGTAATGAAGCGTCATGGCCTGGATGAATTTTTTCATAGCCAACCTTCCTTAAAAAAATTCACGCTGTTATTTAAATTCATACCCGGACGTCCACTTAAGGATGATCGCTCACGAGGTCAGCGTTTACGTGAGGCTCTGCAGGACCTTGGCCCCGTGTTCGTCAAATTTGGGCAAATGTTATCGACTCGACCGGATTTATTGCCTAGTGATATTGCCAAAGAGTTAACATTGCTACAAGATCAAGTGCCGCCGTTTGACAGCGAGCAGGCGAAGCAAATTATTCGCGACACCTATCATGAGCGGGTGCAAGATATCTTTAGTGAGTTTGATGAACATGCGGTTGCATCCGCATCAGTCGCGCAGGTTCATTATGCTCATCTAAAACATGAAAATGAAGAAGTTGTGGTTAAAATCCTGCGCCCCGGCATTGATCAGGTTATTGATCGTGATGTGCGCTTACTCTATACCCTGGCAAGTCTGCTGGAGAAATACTGGTCCGAGGGAAAACGTCTTAGACCCATCGAAGTCGTAGAAGAGTATGATAAAACCATTCACGATGAGTTGGATTTGATGCGGGAAGCGGCTAATGCCAGTCAATTGCGCAGCAATTTCCAAAACTCGCCTATTATTTATGTGCCTGAAGTCTACTTTGATTACACCACCACCAATGTGATGGTGATGGAGCGTATTTATGGGACGCCTATCCGTGATGTGGAAACACTCAAAGCTAAGGGCATCGATATGCGCAAGCTCGGTCACAATGGCGTGGAAATCTTTTTTACTCAAGCCTTTCGGGATGGTTTTTTTCATGCCGACATGCATCCCGGCAATATATTTGTTGCTGATGACGGCCAATATCGTGCTGTTGACTTTGGCATTATGGGCTCGTTGTCCGATGAGGATAAGCATTACCTTGCGGTAAATCTGTTGTGTTTTTTTAATCGTGACTATCGAGGTGTGGCCAAGGCACATGTAGAATCAGGTTGGGTGCCGCCAGACACCAGGGTTGAAGAATTCGAAGCGGCCATCAGAACAGTTTGCGAACCTATATTTGCCAAACCCATCAGTGAGATTTCGTTCGGCAAGTTCGTTATGCGATTATTTCAGACTGCCCGTCGATTTAAGATGCCGATTCAGCCGCAGCTGGTTTTGTTACAAAAAACACTATTAAACATTGAAGGTTTGGGGCGGCAGCTCTATCCGGATTTGGATCTGTGGGAAACGGCCAAACCCTATCTGGAAAACTGGATGAAAGAGCAATACGGTCCTAAGGCTGCATTGAGCGCTCTCAAGCGAGAAGCACCGAAATGGAGTGTATTACTGCCGGAACTACCTGTGCTTGCGCACCAGGCCATGACTGCTTTAAGAGAGCAAAATAATTCTCTAAAAGACAACCACAAAGAATTATTGGTGCTACGTGAAGAGCTTAAAAATACCAAACAAAGGCAAAAATATTTGTGGTTAATCGTGATTGTGATACTGGTGGTATTTATAGTTACGCGCTGATCCACTTCTCCTGATGATAAGTTTCGGTTGAAATTTGTGCGAATTATCACATTGACGACTGGCTGTGGGAATGTGTTATGATCAATGCGTCCATATAGGGTTAACCCGGAATATGCATTAGGATTCGTTGCGAGAGGAAAAATACAATAAGATCAAGTGCTCCCGCAAAGAATTAGAACGCAGCCATAGTCACCCTATGGTGAGGATGAATTCTTGAGGAAGTGCTTGAGATTGAAGCAGTTTTTCATCACAGCAGATTGCTAATGCATATCTCGGGTTTAACTAAAATAATAAAGTTTAAGGGTGTATATCGGATCACAATGGAGATGGTAAGAACAACTAAACTGATTTACAGCTTCATATTATCGTTGGCGTTGTTTTTGGCGCTATCAGCTAATGGTTTTGCTCAGGATTTTTCGCTAATTGACAGCAAGGCCGCGCAGGCTTTTATGGCAAGGGACTATCAGACGGCGCTGGATGAGTTTAATCAACTGGCAAAAAAGCGACCCCATGATTTACTGATTAAACGTTACCAGGCCATTTGTCTCGATCGATTAGGTCGTCATGATGAGGCTGTGGAAATTCTTAAACAGATACTGCTAATCTCGACTCAGGCTGTCTCCGTTCATTACCACCTGGCAACTATTTACTTTAAATTGCAGCAGGCCGAGTTAGCGGAGCAACATTTTAATGAAGTGGTTTCTATAGCGGGAGGATCAAAATATGATGAATTGGCGCAGGTATATCTGGATGCCATTGCCAATCAGAGGTTTAATTTCTTAAAGCCCGGAGCGCCTAAGCGGTGGAGTTTTTATGCTATTTTGGGTGTAAATACTGATCTTGGGTCACGTGAGTATTTTACCGGTGAAGATCGATCAGGAACCCGGTCGAGTGGTTACTTTTCGGCTAATTACTATTATCTGCGTAACCATGACTGGACCGGCTCGATAGGAATATCGTTATTCAGGTCACATCATAGTCACG
Organism: Arenicellales bacterium; assembly: GCA_028284225.1. GTDB lineage: Bacteria > Pseudomonadota > Gammaproteobacteria > Arenicellales > JAHEKD01 > JAHEKD01. Next base: position 45,662 of record JANQSD010000020.1, on the reverse strand, counting down.
AGAGTTTGAGTGATAATGATTTTAAACAATGGGGTATCAGGACAACTTTACAACGGCAAACTCAGTTTCTAGGTAAGTCAGCAATTATGCGGTTTTCACTGGACTACAAAAATTTAGAATTCGGCAGCCGTGATTATAGTGATGGTTTGTCAGGTTCATTCAATACACGGATCAGATTTACTGACAATACCGCAACTAATTTTTATTTATCTTACGGTCAGGATGATTTTAAACCTCTGTCATCATTTGATACTGCATTCATTCTGACTTCACAAGATTTGTTTTATTCGGGCATTGATCATAGCGTATATTTAAAAGATCGAACCATTGAGCTGGGTGCAGGTGTGTTTACGAACCTGATTGATGCAGATAATGATGACTTTAACCGTGAAGGTTACGGCGCTCGAGTGTTTGCTCGCTTTGCACTGCCGCATAAATTCCAATTTAGATTGGCGGCAACATTTAGAAACGATGATTACCCGGATCACTCCAGTGCGTTTAGCCGTGAATTTGATAGCGTTTATTACAGTGCCGGATTATCGAAGCAATTAGGGAAGAATTTTGCACTTAACCTGATTTACCGAAACTATGATGTTGATTATTCGACAGATTTTGGTGATTTTGATAATGACACACTAGGGATGTATTTGTCATATGTCTATTAAGATCATTGCATATACAAAGCAATTCATCATGACGATCATGATGTGTTTGTGTTTGTCATCGTCTATTTTGGCGCAGTCTTCTTCAACCACGGTTGGTCAGACCCGGTTAGTAATAGGAGAAGTCAATTTACAAAGTGCCGTTTCGGGTTCAAAGGTGCTTGAGTTAGGCGATAAGATATATCAGGGTGACAAAGTCACTACACCGGCAACGGGTTACGCGGTTATTACCTTGGTCGATGATACCAAGTTTACGATCAAACCTAACTCAGTTTTTGTATTTAATTCTGTTAGCAACACGTCTAATGGAAAAGTATTAACTGAATTACTCAAGGGCGGGCTAAAAGCAATTACCGGTCAAATCGGTGCACAAAATCCACCGGGTTTTAAAGTTGATACACCGTTAGGATCGATTGGCATTAGAGGGACCAATTTTGATGCGCGCCTATGTTTGCAAGGCGATTGCTCGGTGTTACATGAGGCTTTAGGTTGTCCGTCTGATCCTCCCAGAGAGGAAGAAGGTCTTTTATATGTTACGGTCAGTGCCGGTATTGCTTATCTTGATGATTGTAAGAATGATCCCGACATTAAACCCGGCCAGGTGGGTGTGACGGATGGAAAACAGGGAAATTGTAGCATCCTTAATGAAGTACCTTGCTTTTTAAATGAGTTTTCCTGGCAACAGGACCAGCAAAAAGATCAAACCTTACGATCACTGGAAGTGCCGGTATTACAGAATCAGGATGATCCGAATTTTGATTGCCAGGGTGACCCGGTTTGTATCCAGTGCCAGGGCGATCCATTATGCATCCAGTGTAACGGTGATCCTGAATGTTACCAATGCCAGGGTGATCCAATCTGTATTCAGTGCTTAGGTGATCCATTATGTATCCAGTGTCAGGGCGATCCATTATGCATTCAATGTAATGCAGACCCGGAATGCATTCGCTGTCAGGGCGATCAAATTTGCATCCTCTGTATGGGCGATCCGATTTGTGAAGTATGTAACGGGGATCAATCATGCATTGATCGGTTAAATAACCCTTCTGATCCCGATCCAGTTCGGCCGGATCCAATGGATCCTGATCCTTGTCTTGCTGACCCGGCCGCTCCTGGGTGTCCAATGGATCCTTGTGTGCTTGACCCGACTTCACCCGGTTGCCCGATGGATCCCTGTGTAATTGACCCCACTTCACAAGGCTGTCCGATGGACCCCTGCTTACTTGACCCGACTTCACCCGGTTGTCCGATGGACCCTTGTGTGGTTGACCCGACTTCACCCGGTTGTCCGATGGACCCCTGTGTGGTTGATCCCACTTCTCAAGGTTGCCCGATGGATCCTTGTGTGCTTGATCCTAACAGTACCGAATGTGTCTGCATGATGGATCCGAATAATCCTATATGTACGCCACCACCCATGTGTACAACGCCGCTTTGCACAGGGGAGTGCGGCGCTATGCCATCAATAGGTTGTATCTGTTCGTTCGAGCCCAATAGACCATTTTGTCCGTGAGTCGGTAGCAAAATATTTGGTTAGCTAAGTTACACGGGCTACACTTACCGAAACTTAGTACTTGGTGTCAGGTGAATCGTCAGAACAAAATACTTTTGCTTGCAATATCACTGCTTACTTGCCTGATTTTTCTTCGCTATATTGACCCAATTCCTATCCAGATAGTCAGAGCTTCGCTATTTGATTTTTATCAGCGCCTGGAACCCAGACAGTCAGAAAGGCTGCCGGTTACCATCATCGATATCGATGAAAAAAGTCTTGCTGAAATTGGGCAATGGCCATGGCCGCGTACAATGCTTGCTGATTTGTTGCAGAAGCTATCCGAGGTTCAGCCTTTAGTGATCGGTTTTGATATGGTTTTTCCGGAGCCTGACCGCTTATCACCCGCTAATATTATCAGCATGATTGCCGAACAATCCAGTTCTGAACTTTTGAAGGAATTAAACGTTATCGATAATGACCAGCTATTTGCGGCTGAAATAGCCCGTCAGCCGGTTGTGCTTGGTACCATGTTGAACAATTTTCAAGCACATAATAATCAAGCGTATGATAAAACCGCCATCAGCTGGAATATCGATCCAAGTGCATTTTTACCGGTGCGTATTGCAAGGTTATCCAGCTTAGAGCAGCTTGAATCTGCTGCAAAAGGGGTGGGTGTATTTACACTGGTGCCTGAAGTTGATGGAGTGGTGAGGCAAGTACCGACCCTGTTTAAAGTCAATAATGAAATATTACCGTCGTTTGGGATGGAATTGCTACGGGTTGCCCTGGGCGCCGACATTATTAACGTAACGGTGGATGATGCCGGTGTTGATGCTGTTGAAATACAAGGAATTGTCATTCCTACAGACTTGGCCGGCCTAACCCGGATTCACTTCAATGAACATCAACCTGTACGTTTCGTTTCTGCTGTAGATGTTTTAGAAGGGAGTATTGACCAAGAAGCCTTGCTGGGACATATATTCTTAATCGGTGCATCTGCAATTGGTCTATATGATATTAAAATGACCCCGATGGCTGAACAGATGCCTGGTGTGGAAATATGGGCGCAATGGTTAGAATCAAGTTTGTTCGCTAATCTATTAGAACGGCCGAATTATGCCATTGCAGCGGAAATTTTTTTCTTGCTTGCGTTCGGATTATTATTGATTTTCCTGACTTTCAAAGCCTCAGCAATGCTGAGTTTGTTGGTGTACACATCACTATCTATACTCTCTATAGGACTGTCATGGTGGATGTACATAAATAAATCTTTGTTGCTGGATTTTTCTTTTCCAGCATTATCTACAGGGGTATTATTCGCTTTTTTAATATTAATGAAATTTTGGCGAGAAGAACGTCAACGTAAGCAAATCAAAAATGCATTCAGTCATTACTTGGCCCCTTCAATAGTTGACGAGTTGGCCACAAATCCAGGGCAGTTGAAGCTGGGCGGTGAAGTACGAGAAATAACCTCATTATTTACGGATTTACAGGGCTTTACTGAATTAACAGAAAAAATCGAACCTGAAAAATTAGTTGATATTGTTAATCAGTATTTGGACGGAATCTGCCAGATCGCCATAGAACATGGCGGTACTATAGACAAAATTATTGGAGACGCCGTTCACGTTATATTTGGAGCGCCAAAAATACAGCCTGATCACGCAGACTTGGCAACAACTTGCGCGTTAAAGATTGACGCATTTTGCAAGCAATTTAGTAAACAAAAAATTTCCGATTATAAGCTTGGTGTAACCAGAATCGGCATAAACTCAGGTGCAGCCGTGGTCGGTAACTTTGGCGGGCAGCAGCGCTTTGACTATACGGCTTACGGAGATACCATTAATACAGCCGCTCGACTGGAGTCGGCAAATCACCATCTGGGAACATTGATTTGTGTGTCAGAGTCAACCAAGGAGCTTTGTACATCACATTCTTTCAGGCCGGTAGCTGATTTGATTGTTAAAGGTAAATCACAAGCCATTACGGTCTACGAACCCATCCAGGCGGATTCGAATTATAGACTCTATCTGGAGCAATATTCAGTTGCTTATTCAAATTTAAAAAAACAAAACCCTGAATCGATAATACTGTTTAAAAAACTGCTGGATCAACATCCTGATGACAATGTGATTAGTACCTGGTTGAACCATTTGGATTTGACGAATGAAGTATCCAGTCTGCGAGAACTATCACAAAAGTAATTTAGAGCCTATCTCAAAATAGTCGAGCGGCGTTCAGACGAGGCAAACGTGAACGAAAAAGCGCAGTTTACTTTAGGTAAATGAGCATTTTGAGTGAGCATTTAACGAGGTATCAGCAAGCGCAGGCATTTTGAGGTGGGTTCTAGTTAAGGCTTAAAGTTATTTCATCGATTGAAGTCAACTTTTTCTGTACTATAAGCTCAACAACTATAAGGATGGATTGTCGATGTCTGAATATAATGACTATTTTACTATGCTGTTTTTCACGGCTAATATTATTTATTGCTTGGCATACCTGGTCACTAAAATGGTCTGGCTACGAATTTTAACCATTGTTGCTGCGCTGGCGACATTCCCGTACTTTTACTTTCAGTTGGAACCATTGTGGTCAGCATTGTTCTGGCAATCTTGTTTTTTATTAATCAATTTAATTAACTTGATTGTGCTTTATTACAACTCGTTACCACTCGACATGACTGAAAATGAAAGAAGATTGCAGAGTTTAGTATTTAGAAATATCACTCCACGTGAAATTAGAAAGTTACTTAAAGTAGGAGAAGTTTATACCGTTGATGAGAATGAAAAATTCTTAGGTCAGGGCCAGGATAACTCCGATCTATATCTGCTCAGCAAAGGTTCCTGTAAGGTTTTTAGAGATGATAAAGAAATAGGTTATATCCACCCTGGGCACTTTATCGGTGAAATGAGTTTTGTCAGTAATCAGCCTGTTTCAGCTGATGTTGTCGCTGAGCAACCGATTGAATTTGTCAAATGGAAAAAAGAAGATCTTGATAGATTTTTCATCAGAAATGCATCACTGAAACAGTATTTTTATACCTTGCTTGGCATTGATATGGCAGACAAACTTAGAACATAATGCCGGTTATGGTGTTGCAGATGCACTTATTTTGTTTTGTCGAATCAATTTATCCGCAATCGACTTATTAATAATATTATTCACGCAAGCTGCAAACTCACTGGAATTTTTGATTAATGTCGCCAGGTTGTTATGATTAAACATAAGGACCTGGCAATCTGTTGCTGCAACAGCCGTGGCAGAAGCGGGTGAATGAGTTAAAAAGCCTATTTCGCCGATCAAATCTCCTGCCTCACAGGTAGAAATCTCTTTTCCTTGGAACGAAATATTGACCTTACCGTGTGTAATCATATACATTTTTTCGACATTTTCACCTTGCCTGGTTAATTTGAAACCCGGCATTAATTGTTTGAACTCAGAACACTTGAAAAGCTGTTTTAGTTCTGTGTCTTCAATTTCAGGAAAGAACTTGTCCTTCAGAGCCCGTTCGGTTGAATTTAACTTTAATGAATTTCGATCAATCGTTAGCCAAATCCACTGAATAATATTTACCAAAGTAAATGCACTTTCCCAGAAAGTTCCAACCGGGTCATATAGTATAAATGCATCATAAATAATGCCGGTGATGCCAGAAGATATCGCGAAAAGACGCAACCACAGCATATTTCGCATTGCCATGGATATGATCAGTAAAATATAGGAGCTGTTTCCCAGCCAACCTGCCGGAGAAAACATTGATTCTATGGTTAACTCCATCTATTAATCTCCCTTGAATTTTGTGAATGGTTATTCGAAATATTATTCTTTGTAACCAATAAAAAAGGCGTGCTTTGCACGCCTTTTTATCGATTTTAATTTGAGCTCAAAATTTCCATTGCAACTGTATACCAAAAATATTGGCACTGCCATCAAAATCACCTGACAAAGAGCTTGCAACAATAGCAGGTGCCGTTGGAGGAGCGGCGACAATAGTTGTTTCGTTTATAGGAGCATCGTCAGCGGTGATGTAGGCATAGCCAAAATCAACAGTCATATTCGCGTTGGGTGAATAGCTTGCGCCCAATGTGAACCAATCGCGATCAGAATCTGGAATACGTACAGTGCGGTCTTCATCAGGAACAGGTGATTCATCATGTGAGTAACCCGCACGTAAGGTCCAGTGATTGTTTAAGTGATAATTCGCACCTAAACTGAATGTCCAGGAATCATCCCAGTTTTCAGGGGTGACATTATCTGGTAAACCGTTATCAAACTGAATACGAAGCTCGTCAAAACGGCTCCAGTTGGTCCAGCGAGCAGAGGCCATTAAGTCAATCTGGCTATTCAATGAATGAAAAGCGCTTAAATAAACAGTCTCAGGTAAATCAACTTCTGCTTCGGCGCCTGCCGAGACTAAGGTGGCTCCTGTTGGAGCTGTCACACTCAAATCGCCGTCGACTTTTTGGCTGACTTTTGAACGAAAGCCAATGCCGAATCGGGTTGACTCAGATGGTGAGAACATGACTCCGAGGTTAAAACCAAAGTCCCAGTTGTCGCCATCAACTTTGGTGCGGCCATCCGGTACACCAACACCCAGGAAGCGTGCGGAGGTCAGTTCTGCATCAGCATACTGGAGGGTGATACCTGCACCGACTGACAATTGTTCGTTAACGCGATAAGCAAGTGCGGGGTTGATATCGATAGTCTTGAGCTCGGATTTTATGCCCTGATAACGGCCGGCCCAGTTACTATCATACTCAGTTGTGAGTCCGAAAGGTGCTGTAATGGCGATACCGTATTTAAGATTGCCGGATTCGGGGAAAACATAATATAGGTTAGGTACCGGACTGGTTTCACCGCCGTCAGCCTCAGGTCCGCCAAATGGCACTGAGAAACCCTCAAATTCAAAAGATGTATCAATTATTGAAACACCGGCTTGGAATTGACGGCCTTCAGCTAAAAACATACCGGCCGGATTGTAAAACATATCAGAGACATCATCTCCGGCAACGCCAGCACCGGCAAACGCACGACCTAAACCGGCGACTGTTGCTTCGCTGACCTGAAAGCCGGCAGAATAAACTTGACTGGAAATCAGAGCCAGTCCTGATGCGAACAATGCATTTCTGATTTGATTAATTTTTTTCATGGTTACCTTCTCTCATGTCTTAAGATTTAGAAATTTTTACAGAAAACGAAACTATTGTAAGCTTTTTTGTGTCAGATTAAAAACTAAAGATTCGAACCATACCAGATATTGCTGGATGGAAAGTAGTTCAATCAGGGTCAAAAAAAGGTAAAAGTATGGAAAAATGGCGGATTTATCAGGATGCACACGGCGAATGGCGTTGGTGGAAGCTGGATGCTGAGGATAATATTATTCAGGCTTGTGAGCTTGGTTTTGATACTAAGCAAGAGTGTGAAAACAATGCAGTGATCCATGGTTATGTGATTAGCTCGCAGGACTGAGCCTCAATAATTTGCCATTGCCGGAGTCCGTTAACAGGTAGATTAATCCACCTGGGCCTTGGCTAACATCGCGAATGCGTCCGAATTTACCTGTTAAAAGGCGCTCTTCATGAATAACTGTATTGCCTTTCAGCTCCAGCCTTACCAGTTGTGAAAACTTCAGTGACCCTATAAATAAACTGTCTTTCCAGCCGGGAAATTTATCAGCATCGTAAAACGCCATCCCGGATGGGGCAATTGAAGGTACCCAATAATGAACCGGCTGTTCCATCCCTTGTTTGTGTGTGCCTTCACCGATTTTCGTACCTAAACCGTAATTCACACCGTAGGTAATCACCGGCCAGCCATAATTTTTTCCTGCTCGGGGTTGGTTTAATTCGTCGCCACCTTGTGGTCCATGTTCGTGTAGCCACAAACTTTGATCACTTGTTTTCAAGGTCATGCCTTGTATATTGCGATGGCCGTAAGAGAAAATTTCAGGCAAGGCTTTTTTACCGTCAGCGAATGGATTATCTTCAGGGACTGTACCGTCATCATTTAAGCGTACTAACGATCCGATATGTGAATCCAGCTCTTGTGCAAGGGCTCGGTCACCTCGATCACCGAGCGATATAAACAAATAACCATCCTGGTCAAACACCAGCCTGGAGCCGAAGTGACGTGAGCCGCTGACTTTGGGTTGAGCAATAAAAATAGTTTCAACTTCAGTTAACGATTGCCGGGTTAGTTTCGCCCTCAGCACTTCAGTACCGTAACGACGACTTTTACCCTTGGCGTAGCTAAGGTAAATCCATTGATTTTCAGCAAAGTCGGGATGAACCACCACATCCAACAAGCCGCCCTGGCCATATTCATTTATTTCAGGCAGCCCTTGTACCTGGACAATTTCTGCTGTCATTAAATCTGCAATTAGCAATTTTCCTGAGCGTTCAGTAATCAGCAATTCCTTATCGGATAAGAAATCCATTCCCCACGGATGATCCAATTTGCTGAATAATGTTTCAACGACAAAGTTTTGTTTTTCGGATTCAAAAACGTCGGCAAGCGCAGTTAAAGCAAAAACGAACATTAAAATTAAAGCAGATAAACATCTAGAGAGCATCTTTCAAACCTAACGGGTCTTGCGGGTCTATACCGTCCATGTACAGTTTTTTTCGGTCCAGGTGAGTTAATTGATAAACCAGACCTAACCAATTGTTGAATACAGCCTTACCGGTATCCCACCAGGTGTTATCGACGAATCGCTCAAGATCTGTTTCAGGAAATGTCGGTAATGTACGGTTTTCGTCCTTTGCTGAAATGACTTCACTTTGGTAAGACTCTATTAGTGCGTTTGCTTCCGGCAAAAAATAATTATCCGGCGTAGGCGGGTAATCATCACGCTCATTGTTAAAAAAACGTGTGACTTCACGCTTATACTCTTTGAGCAAACTATTAAAGTTATATTCCGGATGGCCTTGGAAATAAACTTCGCGAAACAAGTCTTCACTCACGGCCAGATGTACACCGGACGTTTTACCCTCGATCAGTACTTTTAATCCCGCATCATTAAGCTGTTCGCGTGTTACCTGGTTGAAACGTGAGTGTGGGACATCGAAACGGGTATTAATGTTACTGACTAAAGGGTGTTGAGGTTCGACGATTCGGTGTGAAAATACACCCCAGAGCTTATAGCCAAGTGGTTGCCGTTCAATATCGTAGAATTGTTTAAACGCTGCATGTGACGCTAAACAAGAACATAAAATTGATGATACATTTTGCTTGGCCCACTCGAATACTTCGATGACACCGGGCCAATAACTCTCATCCGTTAGCTCAGCTTTGCTCGGGTTGGCGCCACTGATAATTAAGGCATCGAGTCCCTGAGCTTTGATTTGCTGGAAATCTTCATAATACTGCCCGATGTATTGTTGTGCTTGTTCACCACGTTCAATTCCCCTGATTGAAAAAGGATGAATATAAAATTGGGCAATCTGGTTACAGGAGGTGATCATTCGCATAAACTGACGCTCGGTGGCACGCAGTGCTGCGTCAGGCATCATATTCAGTAATCCTATATGTAATTCTCGAATATCTTGATGAAGTGCATGATCGGATTTGAGAATTTCAAATCCATCCTGCTTTAATCTGTCAAAAGTGGGTAGAGTATTATGAGCAACCAGTGGCATAGTTAATTCGCTGAGTGAATTGTATCGGCTAACAATTGAATGACATCCTGCTCGGTTGCAACCTCATTGATAGCATGTGCACTAAGCGTGTAACCATGATTGTCGGCAATGGCTTTGTACAACGGTTTGCGGTGTTGAATACTTTTTGGGAATATCCACTGCACAAATTGGTTAGGATCGACTTGATCGACGTTATCAATATTGCTTTCAGTTAAATAATCTTGCAGATGTCGATCCAGAAAATCATTTTGGTAATATATCGGCTTGGGGTTGGCTAATGCGCGCTCTATTAACGTTTTTTCAAGGTTGTCGTCTGCCTCAATGTAAAAAATTACCGTATGGTTTGCCAAGTGCTCAATCACTTTTTCATCGTTAAGTTCGCAGATACTGCCGCTGGCATCATTAATAAAATGCGGGTAACCATAAATAGCGTTAGCTTTTTCGATAAATCGACTGATGTCATACATGGCCGCAATTTCAGCTTCCCGGTGTAAACCTTGGCGGTATTTGAATTCATCCAGAGGCAAACCGTCTAACTCTGGGTTACCAAGCTTGCTAATGAAGGTGGAGATTATCGCTAGGTTGTTAAATGAAATATTATTGCCGATATAAATTGAATCATTCATTAATAATTCGCGTAAAAAGGCCACACTCATGGCTTTCTTCTTAAGGTTATCGACGATTGGTTCTGATAAATATCGCGACCCAATGCGATAATCTGCAGAGTAGTGAAACCAGCGGCTTCGCGGCAGTTTATGTGCCAGAGTGGTTTTACCTACACCCGACATACCCATCAGGGTGATGGCTTTGCGTTCACTGTCTAAGAATTGTTGTGCTGATAATCGCATGATACAGTCATTCAGGTTGTCTTATCGCAATGATTCTATAATATTGTAAGTAGTAACGTTCAACTATTACGCATGACAACAGATATTCGCAGACACAATCTAATTAATTTCCTGCAATCGGCCCTGATCATTTTAGGTATGGCCATCATTCTGGGAACAATTGGTTGGATGTTTTTTGGATTTACAGGTCTGGTTGTAACCATCGCAGTTGGGCTGGTCTTTATGTTCAGCTCATCAACAATGACACCGAAAATGTTGACTAAACTGTATGGAGCCAAGCCGGTTGCACCAGAGCAAGCACCGGATTTATATCGGATTCTGGTTGACTTATCCAAACGGGCAGAGTTGCCTAGTGTGCCTAGGTTGTTTTACCTGCCCAGTAAAATCATGAATGCTTTTGCGACTGGTCGTAAAGACAATTCCTATGTAGTCATTTCTGACGGTTTGCTAAGAGCCCTGACGCCACGTGAAATCACAGGTGTAATAGCCCACGAAGTCGCTCATATTCGTAATAACGATATGTGGGTGATGGGGATTGCCGATTTATTTAGTCGCCTGACCAGCTTTATCTCAACCGCTGGTCAATTCATGTTGATATTTGGCTTGGGACTTTTTATGTTCGGCGAAAAAAATATTCCTTTTGTCGGTTTATTATTGCTAATTTTTGCGCCGATTTTGAGTTCGTTGTTGCAGTTGGGTTTGTCGAGAACAAGAGAGTACGATGCCGATTTAGGTGCGTTTGAATTAACCCACGACGCACGTGGTCTGGCATCGGCGCTTAGTAAACTGGAAAAATACCAGGGCGGACTAATGGAAAAGATTCTGCTGCCGGGACGCAAACAAGCTCAACCTTCGCTTTTGCGGACTCATCCACAGACTGAAGATCGTATTGTGCGGCTATTATCCTTGGAAGGGGAGGGGAGGGCGCTTGAGCAGAAATTGGTTGCCGAAAAGCTATCTAGGCCGGCGCAAATCTTTCCCACCAGACTGTATCATCCCGTGAAAACCTTGCCACGATGGCGTTTCAGCGGTTTGTGGTATTAACAAATTCATCATGAAAACGAAAAATCAATAACTTGCAAAATATATTTAAATAAACTTATAATATATCTGTTATAAATTATTGTAATGGATAGATTTTATGAAAAAGGTTTTTATAGCCTTGTTCGCGGCTATTCTAATAGGCTGTGATAGTGGGGGTAGCAGTTCAGGCTCAAGTGCTATTGTCACGGACAGTAACCCTACCTCACCTGAGAATATAGGCGCTCAGTATGCAGGAACCTACCGAGGTACGATAGAAGGGACTTATACCGCTACAGAATTAGGTTTAAGTGATTCTGATTCCACGCCGATAACAATCATTATTGATTCTAATGGAAACACCACGGTCAGGGCTGAGGGTCGAACTTATACAGGCAGCCTGGACACCGATCGAATCACAGCAGTTGTTGATGTTAATGAGACTTACCAAGATATTACCTGTACAGGTACGGTCAATGTTAACGCTCGAATATCCGGTAATACAATTAGCGGTACGGCAAATGGTGCCGGTCGGTGCAGTCAAGGCTCTGTCACTACGCCAGTGCAAGTGGCAGGAGTGCTTAACGCAAGTAAATAATATATCTATTTCCTCCGTTAAAAACAGGCATTCGGCACAGTCCGATGCCTGTTTTTTATTTGGGGTCCAAAGGGTTGGCTCAATACAGTAACACAGCCCTGATAACGGGAACGTTTATCTTATTCGACTCGAAGTTGACCGCGTAACTCACCCGAAGGGTTTTGTTCAGTATGGATATTGATATAGATATTTCCAGCTTGGATTTCAGCCGTTAAGGCATCAAGAGGTTGCCCTGCTAAGGGACCTGTTAACGCATCTTTAGTGATTTGTGCACGTAAAAGCTTGATACCGCGGCCACGATTGGTTAATTCACCATTGGCAAGTAAATCCACAACAACTGGACCATTCTCCCCGTCACCGCCCAGATGCAGGTGAGCGGCTACTACGTTTCTTAACCTTAAAGCTGCCGCTGCAAGGTTGATTCGCTCACCATTATCGACCAGGTTAGCCAGTAAAAAACCAAATGCTCTGGTTTGTACCGCAGGTACTTCGTTTCTGCCACTCAAAAATGATCGAAACGTTAATGCTTCGGTAATGGCAGGTGCCTGGGTAAAGGTAAATTTAACAAACGAGTAACCGGGTAATAAGAAATCGGCTTCACTAAATCGTGAGTCGTCCAGAATGCCACTGCTACCGCGTGGAAGAAATCCGGTAAAAGTGGGAATGTCTCCAATATCGCCAATCAATCCACCTTCATCAACACCAGTGTTAGGCGCTGCCTGGCCGAAGAAAGCAGTATTTTCAGGAATCTCATCATTGACTTCTGTCCCGGCATCAAGGGTTTCAGGACCGGAAACGAAAAAACTCTCGGCGATAAAGTTTCCGTTTTCATCGAATAATGGATGGGCCTGGGGGTTGCCATTGGAAATACAAAAATCGTTGCTGGGTATGATCATTGAAGCATAGCTGAAATAGCGACTGCCGGGATCATTGGAATCAACAACAAAACTTTGTTCAACGACTTCACCAGGTGCTATCGGTCCATTAGGTCCGGCAACAGTGGCTTGTTGCCCAAGAGGTTGCAGGGTTGAAAAATCAGACGAAATGATGTCCGTACTACCGTCTTCACATAACGACTCCATTGCCCGGGAACCGGAAATAGGCCGTGAGTTCGCAGGCGTAGCGCCATTGTAGGTATCGAATGCCTGCCCGTCGTGAATGCCTAGCCAATATGGCGTTTGAAATGTGCCTTGCAATGGTGCAACATTTTCAATGCGAACGATAACTCTGGTTGGATCAGCTAAAGCAATATCAGTAGCTAATACTCCTCCAAGTATTATCGTGCCGAGTTTAAACCGTGATTGAATCGAGGGATTCATGTTCATCTCCTTATATCTTAAGTTAACCACCGCCAAATTGACGGTGGTATTCAAGTGGTTGTATGAATAAGTGCAAGAAGGAATCAGTGTTAAAACGATTCTTGCTAATGGTGAGAGTGAACACTTGGTTAAAAGTTCACTGAGCCAGCTTAAATTGTTATAATTTTTCGTAATTAAAATATTTAGTAGTTAACAAGGTGAACTAATAGCAGTTTGTGCTGACTAACTTCAGTTATCTATAATTTTTTATTGTTATTAAATTAGCCGCAAACCATGTTTCGAGTCAGCTTGGAGATATCCAGGTAAGCAGAATAATTCTTGACAGAATTACTGGGTAATATTATTCTTAATACCCAGTAATTTAGTCTGTTTTATATTTCGGAGAATCCAATGCTATTAACCACTCGTGGCCGGTATGCGGTAACGGCCATGGTCGACATTACAGCCCATCAGGATACCGGGCCTGTATCACTCAACCAGATTGCCGATAATCAGAATATTTCACTGTCCTATCTCGAGCAACTCTTCGCGCAACTGCGTCATGCCGGTTTAGTGGTAGGATTGCGCGGGCCGGGCGGCGGGTATAAACTTGCTCACCCTGCCGAATCCATTACTGTTGCTCAAGTTGTCCATGCGGTTAATGAAAGTGTGGATGCCACTCAGTGTGGGGGAATGAAGAACTGTTCAGGTGGGCAGCGTTGTTTAACGCATAGCCTGTGGGACAAATTGTCGCAGCAGTTGTATGAATTCCTGGACAACATAACCTTGGGTGAATTAGTCCAATGGCCATCGGTTAGGGAAGTCATGGAGCGTCAAGAATCAATATTGAGCAATACAATCGCAAATCAGCGGGTAGCGCTGGAAGTATAGAGATAACATGGGATCAACAGCAGAATTGGATGCCCGCTTAGGGCGTGAATATAAAGAAGGATTTTATACCGACATAGAATCCGATACCTTGCCGCCCGGTCTAAATGAAGAGGTCATACGGGCACTATCGGCTAAAAAAGAAGAACCGGCTTTTATGCTCGAATGGCGTTTGCAAGCTTACCGTCAATGGTTAGATATGCGCGAACCACAGTGGGCACATGTCAGTTATACGAAACCGGATTTCCAGGCAATAAGTTATTACTCAGCCCCTAAAACCAATGCCGATGGCCCCAAAAGCCTGGATGAAGTCGACCCGAAGCTTCTGGAAACTTATCAGAAGCTCGGTATTCCATTGCACGAGCAAATGATGTTGGCGGGTGTGGCCGTTGATGCTGTTTTCGATAGTGTTTCGGTGGCAACAACCTTTAAGGATACCTTATCCAAAGCTGGTGTGATTTTTTGTTCGTTTTCCGAGGCAGTTAAAGAACACCCCGAGCTGGTAAAGAAATATCTCGGATCAGTTGTACCGCAAGGCGATAATTTCTATGCGGCCTTGAATTCGGCAGTGTTTAGTGACGGGTCTTTCGTTTATGTACCTAAAGGCGTGCGTTGCCCGATGGAACTCTCCACCTACTTTCGAATCAACGCTATGAATACCGGCCAGTTTGAGCGTACTTTGATTGTGGCTGACGAGGGCAGTTATGTCAGCTATCTGGAAGGTTGTACAGCGCCGATGCGTGATGAAAATCAACTGCATGCGGCGGTTGTCGAACTGGTGGCACACAAAGATGCAGAAATCAAATACTCAACAGTGCAAAATTGGTATCCGGGTGATGAAGAAGGCCGGGGTGGAATTTACAATTTCGTGACCAAACGCGGTATTTGTAAAGAAGAAAATGCCAAAATTTCCTGGACGCAAGTTGAAACGGGTTCAGCTATTACCTGGAAGTATCCCAGCGTCATACTCGAGGGCGATAATTCGGTAGGAGAGTTTTACTCAGTGGCGCTGACCAATAATTATCAGCAAGCGGATACCGGCACCAAAATGATCCATATCGGTAAAGACACCAAAAGCACTATTATTTCTAAAGGTATTTCAGCCGGTAAAGGTCAGAATGCTTATCGGGGCCTGGTTAAGGTTGCCAAGGGCGCTGAAAATGCGCGTAATTATTCACAGTGTGATTCCATGCTTATGGGGGATCGTTGCGGTGCACATACTTTCCCCTACATTGAGGTCAAAAACCCTAGTGCACAAGTCGAGCATGAGGCCACGACTACAAGAATTGGTGAAGATCAGCTGTTTTATTGTCGTCAGCGTGGTTTATCGGAAGAAGATGCTGTGTCGATGATTGTGAATGGTTTTTGCAAAGAGGTATTTAAAGAATTGCCCATGGAGTTTGCAGTTGAGGCCCAGAATTTACTCGGAATCAGCTTAGAAGGTTCAGTTGGATAATCCTGAGGGAATCCGAAATCACCTTACTACCGAGATTATATTTTAGTTAAAGAATTATTTTGAGATTACAGGAACGATAATGTTAAGCATCAAAAATTTACATGCCACTGTGGAAGGCAAGCCCATTCTTAAGGGCATCAATCTGGATGTCAAAGCAGGCGAAGTTCACGCCATTATGGGGCCAAACGGATCAGGTAAAAGCACCCTGGCAAATGTATTGGCCGGGCGAGACGACTATGAAGTTACGGCTGGCAGCATAGAATTTATGGGCGAAGACTTGTTGGAAATGGAGCCGGAAGAGCGGGCCTGGGCTGGCATATTTCTAGCCTTCCAATACCCGGTTGAAATCCCAGGCGTGAGTAATATTTATCTGCTCAAAGCAGGACTGAATGCAATTCGCAAAAATCAAGGGTTGCCTGAGCTTGATGCCATGGACTTTCTTAAACTCGCAAAAGAAAAACTTAAAACTGTCGAAATGAAAGAAGAATTTTTATATCGCTCAGTTAATGAAGGTTTTTCCGGTGGTGAGAAAAAGCGTAATGAAGTCTATCAAATGGCAGTTTTAGAGCCCAAGTTGGCAATTCTCGATGAAACAGATTCAGGGTTGGATATCGACGCGCTTAAAATTGTTGCCGATGGTGTTAATGCATTAAGAGGTCAAGATCGCGCATTTGTTGTAGTGACTCACTATCAACGTTTACTGGATTACATTGTGCCGGATGTCGTGCATGTATTGGCTAACGGTAAAGTAATCAAAACAGGTGATAAAACTCTGGCACTGGAACTGGAAAAGCAAGGCTACGGTTGGATCGACGAGCAAGCAGCCTAAGGTTAAATTGACGCATGCAAGAATTAATTGAAAACTATCGACAACAGTTTGCCGGATTAGACCTTCCTGTCAATCAGCTGGCGGAGTTACGCCAGCAAGGACTGTCACGACTCGGTGAAATGGGTTTCCCTACTACTCGAGATGAGAACTGGCGCTATACCAATATAAAACCCCTATTGAAACAGGCGTTCAATGTTGTCACTAATCCTGAGACGACGATTTCAAATGACCAAGTTATGGGGTTTGAGATTGAAAACCTGAACAGTTATAAAGTTATTATTGTAGATGGCCGATTAAACACTGAGTTATCAGAACAATCCTTGCCAGCAGGGTTGACGCTTAAGAATTTAGCAGAAGTGTTAGAGCAAGATTCAGAACGGGCGACCACCTATATCAATCAGTTAGTGCCGCAAGCCACTCATGGTTTTATGGAATTAAACACTGCATTTATCAAAAACGGTGTTTGGGTTGAAGTTGGTGAAAACATTGAAATTGCGAAACCTATAGAGTTGTTATTTGTTTCAACCGGGCTGGAGAATTCACTGATTCAGCCCAGAAACGTTTTTATCGCGGCTGAGCAAAGTCAGGTAAAAATCATTGAGCGCTATGTATCGTTGAGTGATCAAAAGTCAATGACCAATACCATCAGCGAAATTTATTGTGCTGAAAATACTAATGTTGAGCATATACGAATTCAACAGGAGTCACGGGCAACGAATCATATAAGCGGTACTTTTACAAAATTAGCGCAAGATTCCCATTTTTCAACCTCAACGATTACTCTGGGCGGTAACCTGACAAGAAATGATCTGCGTTGCCAAATATCGGGTACAGGGGCGCATAGCAATATGTATGGTTTGTATGCAGCCAATCAGCGTCAGCATGTGGATAATTTCACTCAGGTTGAGCATCAAGTAGCAAACTGCACCAGCGATGAGCTTTACAAGGGCGTGCTGGATGATCGGGCCAGGGCCGTCTTTCATGGCCGGATCTATGTGGCCCAGGATGCACAACAAACAGATGCTTATCAGAATAATCGCACGTTATTGTTATCACGAGATGCAGAAATTGATACCAAACCGCAACTGGAGATTTATGCTGATGACGTTAAGTGCTCGCACGGTGCAACCATTGGTCAATTAAACCAAGAATATCTGTTTTATTTACGTGCGCGTGGGGTTGAAGAATCTAAAGCAAGGCGCATGCTGACTTTCGCCTTTGTAAAAGAAAGCTTAAACGCTATAACCATCGAACCGTTAAAAGTCTACCTTGAGCAGCAATTGGATCAGCAACTGCTTAAGGGTGGACACTATGGAGACTAATCATTGAATAAGGCCATGCAGACAATATCGGCACCTGCTGCATTCGATGTGGCAGCTGTGCGCAAGGATTTTCCTGTGCTTGATCAGGAGGTTAACGGTAAGCCCCTGGTGTATCTCGATAACGCAGCCAGTTCGCAAAAGCCGTTGCAAGTACAACAGGCAATGAATGATTACTATCGTCATGATCATGCCAATGTGCATCGCGGCGTTCATTCCTTATCGCAACGTGCTACCGATGCGTTTGAAAATGCCCGCACCAAGGTTAAGGATTTTCTCGGTGCGGCCAGCGAAAAAGAAATTATATTTGTGCGCAGTGCTACAGAGGGTTTAAACCTCATCGCTTCAAGCTATGGTCGAATGGTATTGCGTGAAGGCGATGAAGTATTGATCACAGTTCTGGAACATCATTCAAATATAGTTCCCTGGCAACTTATCTGTGAACAAACCGGCGCCAAACTCAAATCTGTTGATGTGAATGAAGCAGGTGAACTGGATATTCAGCAATATCAAGCGTTATTGACGAACCGAACCAAAATTGCCGCGTTTAATCATGTTTCCAATGCCCTGGGTACGATTAACCCTGTTAAACAAATGGTTAAGCTCGCACATCAAGCAGGGGTCACCACTGTCGTTGATGGCTCACAGGCTGCGCCTCATCTTGCCATTGATGTACAGGATATCGGTTGCGATTTTTATGTTATTACCGGCCATAAAATGTTTGGTCCCACCGGCATAGGTGTAGTGTATGGAAAGCAAGCATTATTAGAGGCTATGCCGCCATATCAAGGTGGAGGTGAAATGATCAAGCAAGTGTCGCTGGAGAAATCGACCTATGCTGAGTTGCCGGCCAAGTTTGAAGCCGGTACCCCCGATATTGCCGGCAGCATCGGGCTGGGCGCAGCGATTGATTACATGAATGAAATTGGCATTGAGAATATCGCTGCCCATGAGCATGCCTTGCTCGAATATGCGACTGCAAAGGCTGGTGAAATCGAAGAGCTGCGTATTATTGGAACTGCAAAAGATAAAGCCGCAGTGCTTTCTTTTGTGATTGAAGGCATTCATCCTCATGATTTGGGCACGATCCTGGATCATGAAGGAGTTGCAGTGCGCACTGGTCATCATTGTGCTCAGCCGTTGATGCAACGCTTTAAGGTGCCGGCAACCGCTAGGGCTTCTTTTGCTATGTATAACACGTTTGATGAAATTGATGTGCTAATTAGCGCGATTAAAAAAGCCATTAAGATGTTTAATTAAGCCCGAATATTGCACAAAGACGACAGGTAACACTAAATGCTTTATCTAATAAACAAACTGCAAGTAAAAATTAACAGACTGCGGATGTCCAGGACGAGCCTGAATGGAGTTAGGAACAATCTGCCTTCATATTTTGCCCGACCTCTCTCAAACCATAGCTATGGCTATGCTTTTTCGAACGATCGAACGCACTCTATCGGCATATTGCCCCTAACCCTCATTCCTTCATGCAGTATTCGGGCTAAGCTATGAGTGATCTAAGAGATTTATATCAGGAAGTGATTTTTGACCATAATCGTAATCCTCGTAATTACGGTGTGCTGGATGATGCCAATCGTAAGGCGGAGGGCTTTAATCCATTATGTGGTGATCAAATAACGATTTATATGATTGTTAACAATGCAGGTATTATCGAAAAAGTCAGCTTCGAAGGTCAAGGTTGTGCTATTTCCACTGCATCGGCATCGATCATGACTGAAGAGTTAATTGGCAAAACTGCCGAGCAGGCTGAAGAGATTTTTGATAATTTTCACACGGTTGTGACCGGCGGCGAGTCTGATGCAGACATTGGCAAACTGGAAGTTCTAAGCGGTGTCAAAGATTATCCAACTCGGGTCAAATGTGCGACCTTACCCTGGCACACCAGCAATGCCGCAATTAATCAACTTGATGAACCGGTGACAACAGAATGAACCCTGAAAACGAGAACGCTTTTCCCGGCATGTACATGGATTACCAGGCGCAGCTTGAAGAGCAAATGCGCGAACAAATTGAAGTTGCAACCGCAGCTGCTCAAGAAGTCGAAGGAACGGTTGAGGAGCGCATTATTGCTGCACTTAAGAATGTTTATGATCCGGAAATTCCGGTTAACATTTATGATTTGGGTTTGGTGTATGGAGTAGAACTCGATGAAGAAAATGTTGCCCATGTCGAAATGACATTAACCACACCCGGTTGTCCAGTTGCGCAGACATTTCCATCCATGGTGGAGACCGTAGTAAGAAATATACAAGGTGTTGCAGATGCTGAGGTTAATCTGGTTTGGGACCCGCCCTGGACACAAGAAATGTTGACTGAGGCCGCCAAATTACAATTAGGACTGCTTTAAACCTAGATTCCGCAGTTGACCGCTATCAACTAATGATAAGTTTATGAATTTATTAACGAATGTATTTACTTATACCATCGCCAAGTGGATGTGTACGCTATTGGCTTTAAGGCGAGTTAAAATTGTCTGCTGTGGCGTTATGGATTTTGTAAGTAGATCAGCTACATACTGCAATCCATGCCTTGCATCAGCCAATTTTCCCTGTGCCTTAAAACAATCCAACTGCGGATTCTAGGTTTGTATCATGTCTGACTGGGAAGAAGTTGCTAAGGTCGGTGAGATAGAACCCGGTACTTGTAAGGCTGTTGATGTTGATGGTACGCAAGTGGCTGTTTTCAATCTTGATGATCAATACTACGCCATTGAAGATGTATGTACTCATGACGGTAGTGAAATATCCTGCGGCATTATACTGGGAGAGGAAATCATCTGCTCTCGCCATGGTGCTCGTTTTTGCATCAAAACCGGTAAAGTGACGGCGCCACCCGCCTATGAAGATATTGAGACCTTTCCTGTAAAAGTCGAAAACGGTGTCATCCTTGCACGTGATGATCGCTGGGATTGATTAAAATCTTGATTATGCGAAGCCTGAGTTTTTACCAATGAATCAAGGCTTCGATGTCAAAAATAAAACAGCGCTGGTTACCGGTGCTAACCGTGGGATTGGCAGGGCAATTGTCGAATCGTTAGTGCATCATGGAGCTGTAAAAGTATATGCTGCAGTGAGAACACTTGAGTCGGCAGAGTTATTAAGGCGGAGTTTTCCGGATATCATTCAACCTTTGAAAATTAATTTGCAGCAATCTGAGACTATTCAGTTAGCTGCACAGCAAGCACAGGACGTTGAGTTAGTGGTCAACAATGCAGGTGTTCTGACCGACACAGCGGTATTGGATGATCAAGCTGTCGAAGCGCTACGTTTTGAATTTGAGACAAATGTATTGGGCTTATTGCAAATGGCTCAGGCGTTTTCACCGGCATTGATAAAGCATCGAGGGGCGTTGGTCCAGGTTAACTCCGTTGCTTCAATTCGGGCAGTACCGTTTATAGCCACTTATTCAGCCTCAAAGGCCGCTGCTTATTCGATTACTCAATCCTTATGGCAACAATTGAGTGAGCAAGGTGTAAGTGTTGTCAGTGTACATCCAGGCCCAATCTCTACAGATATGGCTGACCAAGCTGGTATTTCTAATGCCGCAGAGCCACCTGCAGTGGTTGCAGAAGGAATAATTACAGCATTAAAAGCAGCTCAATTTCATCTATTCCCGGATTCTTTGGCTCAGAAAGTAGGTGAATATTATACAAGTTATGCGGAGTCTGTAATCGAAAACAAATAAACCCGGATAAAGTAAAATAGTTTATATATCAAACGATTAATTATAACCATGGCAGAATTAAAAACTAAGCCGAACAGCAAAAGTGTTACTGAATACATCAAGTCGGTTGAAGACTATAAAAAACGCAAAGACTGTATTGAGGTTATGGCGATGATGAAGGCAATAACCGGCAAACGGCCAAAAATGTGGGGTGACAGTATTGTTGGCTATGGCCAATATCATTACAAATATAAAAGTGGCCACGAGGGAGACTGGTTTATAACAGGTTTTGCGCCGCGTAAGCAGAATTTGACTTTGTATATTATGCCGGGCTTTTCAAAGTATCAGTCAATCATGAAAAAACTGGGA
Organism: Arenicellales bacterium; assembly: GCA_028284225.1. Lineage (GTDB taxonomy): Bacteria > Pseudomonadota > Gammaproteobacteria > Arenicellales > JAHEKD01 > JAHEKD01. The sequence continues at coordinate 23,559 of JANQSD010000020.1, read as the reverse complement.
AAATATAAGCTAGGGGTATCCTGTCTCTATGTAAAAAGCCTGAATGACATCGACCGCAAATTACTGCATCAGCTCATTGAGAAATCAGTTGAGGACATGAGAAAAATTTATGAATGCACCTGATTATTTGAACCCTGAAATTCCAGAAAATTTAAAACGCATAAACATCCCGGTTATAACTGCAACAGCCCAAACGTTAAAAGGTTATGGTTGCATGGTTGATGACCCGGATAACTTTGAAATAGAAATAGTACGCTGGCCCGCTGCAGGATGGCGGTCGGTAGATGAAGATACCGGCGATGAAGGTGGCGTTAGAGAGGGTACTTTTATCAGTCAGTGGAAGGGTGATGTACTGTATGGCCGTAATACAGCGGTTAATGGTCATTATATTCTCGGTTATTCAACTGATCCCAATGGCGCAGATGAATCACACGATAAAAATCCACAGCGATTACTGCTTTGGCATGCTAACTATCACCCCGATAGTGGTCAGCTATTTTTCCCACTGGATAATAAGCCCTTTGTAATTCCATTGGCATTACCAGGGGACGATGTCAAACCGGAAGATTTTGTTTGTTTTTATTGTGATGGATCGCAAGGTGTTTATATTCATCCTAATATTTGGCACGAAGGTATATTCCCGATCAAAGGTGAGCAACGCTTCCTTGATCGACAAGGAGCGGTTCATGCCAGGGTGTCGGTGGATTTTGCAAGAGAATTCGGCTGTTTAGTCGAAATGCCGTTGAAATAAGGAATTGACAGCATTTTTGGGTCTTAATGCGCAAGGTTGACACCATAAAATCAAATAAATTCAAGCATGAATGACTGTCTGGGCTTAAAATACTAGTAACTTAAAGAATTTGACCGTTGTTGGTCAGATTACTATTTGCTGATTTTCACGCGTTGTTAGCAATAGTAATAGTAAAAAAACGCGATGAAGATCAAGAGAAATATAAATGGATATCTATGTGGGCAATTTGCCCTACAGCGTTAACGCAGACGAGCTTCGTAATGTATTTTCCCCTTATGGCGAAGTTGCGGATGCCAAAGTTATTTCAGATAAATACTCTGGACGTTCCAAAGGTTTTGGTTTTGTGCAAATGCCAAATAATGAACAGGCTGAACAGGCTATACAACAGTTGAATGATAGCGATCTGCACGGTCGTAATATAAAAGTCAACCAAGCACGTCCAAGGGAAAATAACGACCGTGGCGGTCGTCGAGATCGATATTAATTATTTAGCATAATTTGTCTGTTAAACAACTAGTTCAGACATTTTAAGATAAATATCGATAAAAAAAGGCAAGTCCGCAGACTTGCCTTAATATCGCTTTTAAGTAGGAGAGAGTTCAACTGCAAGCTTTATCGCTTGCAGAATCAATTATGCACGCCTATGCTGAACTTATCCTTAAATCTAGATTCCCCCTTGACCGCTGTGAGGAACAGCTAAAAAACCAGTTCAACTGAGGATTCCAGGTTAAATTATTTAGCTCTAGCTTTGTTCAGCTTCGTTATCATTATCATGATGACGGCGATGACGCTTGTTTTTGAATTTTTCAAACTTGGTCTTTTGTTCAGCAGTTAATATCTGCTCTATATCTGCCTGCATCGCTGTTCTGAGTTTGATCATATCAGCGATTAAATCACCTTGTTGATCGGCCAGGGTTTGAGTTTGTTCGGTGTAATCAACTGAATCAGTGCTGAGTTGGTGCAGGGTTTTCATGTTTTCACGCATAGCAAATTTAGCTTCGCGAACTTGCGGGCGATATTTGTCGGCAATAGCAAATGCCTGATCGCGTTGCTCTTCAGTCATATCAAGTTTGCGAGCCATTTTACCGATCATCTTATCAGTATCTTTACCAAAGCCATGGCCACTCATCATGCTGTAACCGCCATTCTTGCCACCGCAATGTCTTGAGCTGTCTGCCAATAGTGGTGCAGTAATAGCGCCTAGTCCGATAACTCCTGCAGTGATAATTGCAAGTGATTTTTTAGTCAATGTCATGTCATGATCTCATGTTGTTAGAGGAATCCGTATTATCTTGGAACCTCATGTCAATCTGTGTATGGGTTTTGTAAAGAATTTGCAAAGACTGTTAGGCTACTGCGACTACATCCCTTAAGTTGAGTCATGATTTATTAATCAGCAAAGTGCTATACTCATGCCGATTAATTTAGTGCATATATATCGATGGGGTCTTACTTGTTGATGAACAACAATTGGTCTAAGTGCTCTGCTGCACTGATCGCCGTATTACTGGCCGGCTGCGTAAAAACTCAGGGAGTTGATAGTAAGCCTGCTGAACAAAACATTGAATTTGAACAAACGTCGAACTTGCCTGATGTTGAGTTAAGTCAGGATTTACTGACGCAAATTCTTACAGCCGAGATTGCTATACGTGCAGGTCAGTTCGAACAGGCTGTTGATCAGTTGCTACCCGCTGCGCGGCAGTCCGCTGATCCAAGATTAGCCTCTAAAGTCACATACTGGGCGCTGCAGAGCGGTTTATTTCAAAAAGCGGAGCAGGCAGCCCTGTTATGGCTGGAACTTTTAAGTGGAGAGCCTGAAAATCAGGTGGTTAATGCTCGACTTGCTTTAGCCAACACTTATATGGAACAGGGGAAAACAACTCAGGCATTAGTCCAATATCGCCAACTCATAGAAGATTCAAGTGCAAAAGAAATATATAAGCGTATTGCTGGTGATATGTCGAGACTTCGCAATATCGATGAATCTATCAGCATCTTTCAAATCCTGGTTGGCGAAGCCACCGACGTTGAAGGTGCTAATGTAGGTTTGGGCATTTTAGCGGCTCGACTGAACAAATTTGATTTATCACGACAAGCAATTGATCAAGCACTATTGGCAAACCCGGTTAATTTGGATGCAGCTTTGATAAAACTGAGTTATTTGTTTGAAGATCAGGATGAACAGGCTATTTATGATTTTGCTGATGCGTATTTGAGAAAAAACCCCGATGGCCATCGCTTACGGATGGAATATGCACGCTATTTATCCAATCATGCAGAAGCTGCCGTGGCCATAAAACAGTTTGATAAAGTCGCTGCTAATGATGAGTCACTTTATGAGGAAGCGACTTTAAGCATTATTGCCTTAGGCATACAGCAAGAGGACTATGCCCTAGCCGATAAAAAGCTGGCAGTGTTGCTAGATCAAAATCCGACCGATGATCGCTTAATACTTTATCGTTGTCAGGTGCAGCGAGAGCTTGGAAACTATGATAGCGCAAATCAATTGTGTCAGGAGATTGTTTTTGGTCAATACTATTTCCCCGCTCAGCTTGAAATTGCGAATGTACTGGCAGAGCAGGATGAGTTGGATGCTGCTTTAACTCATCTGGACAACATTCCGGTTTCAGGTGTTGAGGAGCAAGTCAATGTTTACATGCGCCAACAGAATTTATTGCACCAGGCGCAACAATTAGAACGTGCTATTGAAGTGCTTGACCGAGCCTTGGTCAAATATATGGACAATACATCGTTGCTTTACGCACGTGGGCTGATTTTGTCTGAGTTGGGCAATGTGACTGACCATGAACGGGACATGCGTCGCTTGATCAAGCTTGAGCCGGAGAATGCACATGCTTATAACGCTCTTGGCTATACACTTGCAGATTTAACCTTACGTTATGATGAGGCTTTGGAGCTGATTCAAAAAGCTATTGAGCTTGAACCGGATGATGCCTATATTCTGGATAGCCTGGGTTGGGTTTACTTCAAGCTTAACGAATTAGATAAAGCCGAAATTTATTTGCAACGGGCCTTTGATTTGAGTGAAGATGCTGAAATTGCTGCACACCTGGGTGAGCTCTATTGGACGCTGGGCGACAAAAGCAAAGCTAAATCTATTTGGAATAGAGCCAAAAAACAAACACCGGATAACAAGGTTTTAAATAAAACGCTGGAACGCTTTTTGTGAGAATCCTTTCTTTTGTGCTGGTTATGTTGATAACCGGTTGTGTAGCAAAACATTCGCCGCTTCAAGTTGATCCATCCGTGTCAGTTGACAGCTGGCAAATGAAAGGCCGACTTGCGGCCAGAGTCGATCGGCAAGGCGATTCGGCTTCATTCGTATGGGACAGAGAGCAGGAGCAACACAATATTGAACTATTCGGCCCGCTTGGCAGTGGAAGAGTATTTCTGACACAATCAAACGGACAGGCCAGTATCCGGGATAAAGACTCCTACGTAATCGGCGACAGCCTTGAGCAGGTGTTGTTTGAAAATGTGGGTTGGTTAGTGCCCTTTGAAGCCATTAATTATTGGATTACTGGAAAACCGGATCCCAATAATACCGTCAGCAATCAACAATTTGAGGGCGATAGCCTGATCGGATTCGAGCAATCCAGTTGGCAGGTCGATTATCAGAATTTCAAATCATTTGGGACGATAACGATACCCACCAAAATCACTATTCAAGCAACACCCGACTACTTGGAGCAGCTTTCCCAGGACTTGAACAAAACGGTAAGCAAGGTTACTGTCAAATTAATCGTTAAAGAATTTGCCGAAATCTGAATGAAAGCCTGGTTAGCCCCCGCTAAATTGAATTTATTCTTGCAGGTGGTTGGCCAGCGTCAGGATGGCTATCATCTATTACAAACTGTATTTCAGTTTATTGATTTTTATGATGAACTGGAATTTGCCTGCAGAAATGATGGCCGAGTTTGTCAGGCTAGAGCTTTGCCAGGCATTAGTGAAGATCAGGATTTGGCAATAGTAGCCGCCCGAGTGCTGCAACAATATACCGATTGCCGCCAGGGTGTTGATATTGGCATAACAAAGCGTATTCCAACCGGTGCCGGTTTAGGTGGCGGTAGCTCCAATGCAGCGACGACATTATTAGCCTTAAATGAGCTTTGGCAACTTAATCTGGATCGTGAAGAACTGGCTGAAATTAGTCACAGGCTGGGTGCAGATGTGCCGGTATTTGTACATGGTTATAACGCTTGGGCTGAAGGTATAGGTGAGCAGTTGACACCGATTACCCTGACACAAGCGCACTTTGTAGTCGTTATTCCGCCAATTCATGTCTCAACTGCGGAAATTTTTGCTAATCCGAAATTGACACGAGACGCTAAGCCGATCAAAATACGCGACTTTCTGGCTGGAACAGGCGGAAACGGCTTACAGAACATAACCTGTCAGTTATATCCGCAAGTACAACAAGCACTGGATTGGCTGGGAAACTATGGCGACGCACAAATGAGCGGTTCTGGGGCGGCGGTTTTTATGGCCGCTGAATCAGCCCGGCAAGCAGCTCAAATCGTGGAACGTTGTCCTTCGCACTGGCATGCAATTTATGCCAGAGGTTTGACTAAACATCCGCATAGATAGTGTTACAATATGCGCCATTAATTGATGGACGTATCCTTGCTGTTGGGGTGTAGCCAAGTGGCCTAAGGCACCGGATTTTGATTCCGGCATTCGTAGGTTCGAATCCTACCACCCCAGCCACTTTAAAATGACGACACAAACTGAAGAGTAGCTAAGAGGTATCCTGTGGCAATAGAAAATATGGCGGTTTTCACAGGCAACGCTAATCCAAAATTAGCCGAGGATGTGATCAGACATCTCGGTATTCCAATGGGTAAAGCATTCGTTGGTCAATTTAGCGATGGCGAGGTTAATATTGAGATTCTGGAAAACGTTCGGGGTAAGGATGTTTTCGTTTTACAATCCACTTGTTCTCCTTGCAACGACAACTTAATGGAGTTGTTGATCATGATCGATGCGCTAAGGCGCTCATCTGCAGGCCGGATAACGGCTGTTATCCCATACTTTGGTTATGCACGTCAGGATCGGCGGCCACGAACTGCACGGGTTGCTATTTCAGCCAAGCTGGTTGCGGCAATGATTACCAAGGCCGGTGCCAATCGAACCTTAATCATGGACCTGCATGCAGACCAGATTCAGGGCTTTTTTGATATACCGACAGACAATATTTACGGCTCACCGGTGTTACTGGGTGATTTATGGCGTAAAAAGTATGAAAACATGATTGTTGTTTCACCTGATGTCGGTGGCGTTGTGCGTGCCCGAGCCATGGCAAAACATATGGGCTGCGATCTGGCGATTATCGATAAGCGCCGCCCTAAAGCCAATGAGGCCAAAGTGATGCATATCATTGGTGATGTTGAAGGTCGAACCTGCGTGTTGATGGATGATATGGTAGATACCGCTAACACATTGTGTGAAGCGGCCAATGCGCTTAAAGGTGCCGGTGCCCTCAAAGTCCTGGCCTATTGCACACATCCTGTGCTTTCCGGGCCGGCAGTTGACAGAATTAGCGATTCTCAGCTCGATGAAGTTGTGGTAACAGATTCAATTCCACTGCGTGACAATGCTGAAAAATGCAGTAAAATACGCCAGCTTAGCATTGCGGAACTGCTGGCGGAATCCATTCGCCGAATCTCAAATGAGGATTCGGTCAGTTCTTTATTTTTAGATTAACGATTTACGATTTTATTTTAAGGGCAGTATTGCCCTGGAGTAGTTAGATGAGCAATCAAGTAGAAATAATAACCCAACCCAGGGAGGCGAACGGTACGGCTGATAGTCGTCGGCTTAGACACGCCGGCAAGATTCCCGCAGTACTTTATGGGGCGGGTAAAGAAAATGAACATGTGGTTTTGGATCATGATGAAATGTTCCATAATCTGGAGAAAGAAGGTTTTGTTGCATCCATTCTTTCTGTGAAGACAGAAAAGGGTCCGCAGCAAGCCATTTTGCGTGATGTGCAAATGCACCCATACAAACCTCAGGTTATGCACATTGATTTTCTGCGCATTCGGGAATCAGAGGCCATGACCATCAAAGTTCCTGTGCATCTTGTCGGCGAAGAAGAAGCGCCAGGGTTGGTTGAAGGTGGAATTCTGACTCAATCAATCAACGAAATTGACATCACCTGCTTGCCTAAAGATCTGCCGGAGTATCTGGAAGTTAATATTGCCCAGCTTGAAATGAATTCAAGCATGCACATGAGTGATATTATTCTACCTGAGAGTGTACAGCTCAGTGGCTTGATGAATGTCGACGAAGAAGATGAGCAGGCCTTGGCGGATGCTAACCATGCGGTAGTTTCAATTGTCGCACCGCGTGCACCAACTGTAGAGGCCGAAGAAGGCGAAGAGCTGGAAGAAGCTGAAGGTGTAGAAGACGCGGCTGATGAAGAATCTTCGGAAGAAGGAGAATCTTCTGAAGAGTCTTAATGCACTGTAAATAGATTGATAATAATTTTCCCGCCTGCTGGCGGGAAAATTTTTGAAAGTCCGATAATGTCGAAAATCAAACTTATTGTTGGTCTGGGGAATCCTGGCAAACAATATGAATCAACCCGGCATAATGCGGGCTACTGGTTTATTGATCAACTGTGTGGCAAATACTCGGCCGGTTGGCAACGCAAGGACAAGTTTTTTGGTTACATTGCTAATGCCAGTATCGGTGGCCAGGCGGTTTATTTACTCAAACCCGATACTTTCATGAACCTCAGTGGCAAGAGTGTTCAATCGCTAGCCTCCTTTTATCGTATTAACATCAATGAAATTCTGGTTGGCCATGATGAATTAGATATCGGGTGTGGTGAAATTAGACTGAAATCCGGGGGTGGCCATGGTGGCCATAATGGTCTTAGAGATATCATACGTTGCCTAGGTCAGCAAAATTTCTATCGCTTGCGCATCGGTATTGATCACCCAGGACATGCCTCGCAGGTGACTCACTATGTGTTAAACCACCCATCCAGTCAGGACCGTGAACTGATAGATATGGCTCTCGATCGGGCTGTTGACCAGATTAACAAGATTGTAACCGGTGAATTTGAAGCGGCCATGCAGGTATTACATACAAAGGTGAAAAATTAATGGGCTTTCGCTGTGGGATTGTGGGATTGCCCAATGTTGGTAAATCAACCTTATTCAATGCCTTAACTCAATCCGGTGTAGAGGCACAAAACTATCCTTTTTGCACGATAGAGCCCAATGTCGGTTTGGTAGAGGTGCCGGACCCGCGCATTAATGCCATTGTCGAAATAGCCAAACCGCAGAAAATCATTCCGGCCGCCATGGAGTTTGTTGATATTGCCGGGCTGGTCAAAGGTGCAGCTCAAGGCGAAGGATTGGGCAATAAGTTCCTGGCTCATATTCGTGAAGTTGATGCAGTGGCCCATGTTGTACGGGCCTTTGAGGATGAAAACGTCACCCACGTTGCTAATGTCATCAATCCGCTTGATGATATAGAAGTCATTAATACCGAATTGGCATTGGCGGACCTGGAGACGACTGAAAAGGCATTGCTGCGTGCACAAAAAGGTTCCCGAGCAGGTGATAAGGAGCAACTACAGATGGCTGGCCTGCTGTCTGAGGTTAAATGTCATCTGGATCAGGGCAAGCCAGTACGATCGATGGATTTATCAGATGATCAGCACCACGTTCTTAAACCGCTTTGTTTGATTACTGCCAAACCGGTTCTTTACATCGCGAACGTGGATGAGAACGGTTTCGAGAATAATTCTCTGGTAGATGCAATTCAGGCTTATGCAGCTGATGAAAACGCACAAGTTGTGGTGATTTGTGCAGCTATAGAGGCGGAGCTGGCAGAGTTAGAAGCTGAAGAGAAACAAGAATTCCTGAATGATATGGGTCTGCAAGAACCCGGCTTAAATCGGGTTATTCGGGCGGGTTATAAATTGCTGGGGTTACAGACTTACTTTACCGCCGGCGTCAAAGAAGTTAGAGCCTGGACCGTAACAGTCGGTGCTACTGCTCCCCAGGCAGCGGGTGTCATTCATACTGATTTTGAAAAAGGCTTTATCCGTGCTGAAACCATTGCCTATGATGATTATGTTCAATATCAGGGAGAACTAGGCTCAAAAGAAGCCGGTAAACTCAGGCTCGAAGGCAAGGAATATGTTATCCGCGATGGTGATGTCATGCACTTCAGGTTTAATGTGTAAGTAAACTGTTGTCGATTAAGCTTTTGGGGTCTGCGTTTTAAATTCGTGACCATGTTCAATAAATTCACTTAGAGACTTTTCGAACGTTTTATTGTTATCCAACGTAAAAAACGTAAGCCAGAAAATGGGAAACAATGAAATATGGCCAATACTTATAGTGTCAATAATATATTTCTTTGATATCTCTTTTTGCTTATCCGTAAATTCAAAAGTCAATTCAGCCGGTCTTTTACCCCAACTTGGAATCAAGCCAAAGCTTAGACCGGTTAGCCACTCCTGAGGTAAAGCACTAACTTTTGGGGACTCTTCTATCAAAATATGGAAATTTGATTGAGTCTGATCACTTTCGGATTCGACATTGTATCCATAATGTTGAAATACACGTTCAATACTCGGTAAATAATCCGATTTCATTTTGTTTATTCGCTTTCTATTTTCAATTGTCCCATATGTGTTTGTTGTTAAGGTGGATCTAATAGCTAACGAATAACTTATAGTGCAATCACTTGAGGGCAAGTAATCAGTTGTTGCCAGTAATTCATTCCGATGTTTATAGTAACTCACTGAACAAGATTGAAGGGATAGAGTGATCACCACAATTATTATGATTCCTAAGAATCTAATTCCAACTGACTTAAAGGCTGCTCGGTTCATTCTGTTTTGCCTTGATTGTGGTTTTCTCCTTATTTTTCTTAAGAGAAATCGAATTTTTGAACGGCTCAATGAATTTCATTTGTTTAGACGTTTTCACAATTGAAGAATAGGCATGCCCCTTTAAGGTTCTGACGTCCCAGCTTGAATTGATGTCATTAGCGTGAGTGCTGGTCGCTAAAAAGGTTGCAAGAATGGTAGTAAGCATAAGTTTCTTAGATTTCATTTTTTTGTACCTCAGGTCTGTCATCTGTCAGCATTTTTGATCCGAAATAGTCATTCACAAAACTGAATAAAATGCCGCCGCCAATCATTGTGATGCCGGTTGCAACAGTTCGATGTGCAATTTCGTAGCCGACATAGTCCCAGATCGCAAAAATAATCATGAATACTGAAATCACAATGGAGCTGGCTACCACTCCAAATAGAAATCTATTAACCGCAATACGGTTGATGATCCCGGCTTTCGGTTGATTGGGTTTCTGGTCATTTTCTTTTTTGCTGAACATGATTGCTCCGTTTTAAAAATTTTGAATCTGAATAAGATTTTATGGTGATACAAAGAAACCATTGTTCAAAAATAATAGATTGAAAGTATAATAAAACGATACTTATCAGGATTAATTTATGCCTCAGACAGCATCGGTCATAAAAACACTCAAATCAGCCCTGCGATCACAAGGTAAAACCTATATGGATGTAGCGGAAGCGCTGAACTTGTCCGAGCCCAGTATCAAGCGCATGTTTGCAGAAGAGCACATAACACTTAAGCGGTTGGATAAAATCTGTGAAATGCTGGATATGGAAATCTCGGAATTAATGTTAATGATGGAAAACAGTGATGATTTGATATCTCAACTGACAGAAAAACAGGAACAGGATATTGTTTCGGATATCAAGTTATTTCTGGTTGCCGTTTGCTGCTTAAACCGATGGAGCTTTAATGAAATTTGCAATACCTATGATATTAGTGAAAAGAGTTTAAAACAGTATTTAAAACGGCTGGAGAATCTGAAAATACTTAAGCTGCAATCAGGTAACCGAATTAAAGTGCTGGTTAGCCGTAACTTCTCCTGGCTATCAGACGGGCCCATACAGCGATTTTTTAATCAAAAGATCCAAAACGAGTTTTTTGACTCAAAATTCGATCATCAGTGCGAAAAATTGAATGTTATTACCGGCATGATCTCAGTGAGTTCCAACGCCATGTTGCAAAAACGAATAGAGCGTTTGGCTAATGAGTTTTCTGATCTTGAAAAAGAAGATGCCAAACTACCGATTGGTAAGCGTGAAGGTACAACACTGGTGGTAGCGATCAGGCCATGGGAATTAAAATCATTCGAGGATATGCGACGTCAGGATACATAAAAATATTCAAATAAATCATGCACATCTGCTTGACTTTATAGGCTCAATGCATATGATCTGTAACCCTTTCCTCCATGGCTATGTAGCTCAGTTGGTTAGAGCACATCACTCATAATGATGGGGTCGCTAGTTCGAATCTAGCCATAGCCACCATAAAATCAATGGTCCATTCTGGAGACATGGTTTACAGGGCTCTACCCACTTAACGGGGGATAGGCTTCATTAGACTCGATTGATCATACCCTCCCATCCACAATGAGTAAGAACTCTCAACCGATAATTTTCAAAATTTCTAAATCCGTAAGCGCGTCTTGTCATCATTTCCATTTTGGTGCGGGCGTTCATGATTGTAAACCGTTTGAAACTGTTCAAAGCGTTCCTGTTGTTGTAAGAAGTTGAACGATGCGGGTTTAGTAGCGGCCTGTTTGAGGGTTAAATGCATGCGCTCATGACGGCCATTTTGTTGAGGATGACCGGGTTTGGTTCGTTCAATTCGAATGCCTAAACGTAACCCCCATACGGATAGTTTACTTAAACCAAAAAAGGCCTGAGGGCTGGCAAAGGGGATACCATTATCAGTACGGATGGCCTTTGGCAGGCCGTATTGCTTAAAGACCTGTTCAAATAGCGTGAATGCGAGTTCAGACTTAGTGGAGTCTAAGCCTTCACAGGCCAATAAATAACGTGATCGATAGTCAGTGATGGTTAGCGGATAACAGTACTGTCGATTCCCCAACATGAACTCACCTTTATAATCGGCACACCACAGCCCATTAGAGGTATGAGCTTCTCTCAGTGGCGTTCCTTGGGCACGGTAACGACGTTTCTTATGCCGTTTCACTAATCCGTGGCGATCTAACACCGCATGAATGGTGCTTTTGGCTGGCGGTGGAATCATCGGGTAGAGTTTGATCAGTTTATCTCGTATTTTCGGTGCGCCCCAATCGGTGTATTCACGCTTGATGTGCAAGATAGCCCGTTCAACTTGAAAGGGCAGTTGATTAGTATAGCGATAAGGTTGGCGTGATCGTTCTTCCAGACCATGCAGGCCGGATTCTTTATACCGATTAAAGATCTTATAGCTGGTAGGCCTTGATATGCCAAATTCCCGACAAAGTGCCGCCATTTTCTCTCCGTCTAATAGACGGGCAACGAATTTAAGTTTCTCATCCATAGGTTTACACGTTCTCCAGGGCATTTGGGTCTCTCCCAAATGCCTAATTGTGTAAACGATGTCTCCGGTATGAAATGTAAATGATCTCTCAGGAACGACAAGTAACTCACGCCTCATTTACCTCCGTCATTAATTCAGGTGTGCCAAAAGCTGGGACATTTTCAGCATGTGTAGCTAAATGTTGCGCATCAAGATGTGCATAACGCCTCACCATTTCGACACTTTCCCAGCCACCTAATTCCTGCAGCACGTTCATTGGCGTTCCTGCTTGGATGTGCCACGATGCCCATGTATGGCGAAGATCATGCCAACGAAAGTTTTTAAGACCAGCTGCTTTGACGGCTTTTCTCCACGCTTTAGTATTAACCTGCCATACAGGATTACCTTTATAGGTAAAAACAAAAATTTTATGCACACTCATTACTGAGTTTATTACACTTAGTGCTCCCTGATTGAGTGGTACAGCTATGGCTTTCTTCGCCTTAGCTTGGTCAGGATGAATCCACGTGACTTCTCGCTCAAGATCAATTTGCGACCATTCCAGTCTACAGACATTGCGTTGTCTAAGACCTGTTGCTAACGCAAAGAGTGCCATATTGCGTTGATGTTCTGGTAAGGCTCGTAAAAGAGCTTTTGCTTCTTCGTGAGTGATCCAGCGAATCCGTTTGTTGGAAATACGAAACAAGCGCACTTTCGGTGCCTTATCAATCCATTCCCACTCATAGGCTGCACGCCTTAAAATTGCTCGAAGCAGAGCAAGATACCTGTTCGCTGTTGAGGCGCTAGTTTCTTGCTTTTTCTTCTGAGCAATATTTTGTATCAATGCTTGATCGATACAGCTTAGGACTACACCGCTTAAGTATTTATCAAACCAGCGCAGAATGCGTATATCCATTTTAAGGCTGGCTTTGTCTTCATTTTCATGAGGCCACTTCACAACGGCATCGTTCCAAATATAGGAACAACGGCATGAGTGCCGATGAAGTTGGGAAATTGCTTGAAGAAGCGTTCCAGCGCGGCTTTATATCACAAGGATCAAAAAGTCATCCAAGGTTAAGTGATCAGGTGGTGCAAAACTATCTCGATCAGTTACAGGATAAAGATATCACAATTACACAACTGGAAGAAAAATTGGAGGCTCAGGGTAAGAAAATAGCCGAACTATTAAACGATAAGGATATCTCACCGGAATTAAAGGCTTTAATTGAAGTTGGTGATTTCGATGCCGCCGAAACTCTGGTCGATAAACATTATGATCAACAGGTCAAGGATGATGATATGCTGAACTAGATGTTAAGCCAATGTAAACTCTAACATATTACAGTTTTCAAAAATTGTATTAGTTTCTAAAATGTTATTTAAGTGAATTCAAAATCAGGAATCTAGTGTTTCAGGACCCGATGCCCAAAGTAGTTCTTTTAACAAATTTTGTTGATGATATAGGTTTCGAAATTGCAAATAATCTTTCAAAAGACCAATATTCGATTTCGGTATCGGGAGCTGATTTGAACTTGCTACACTATTATGAGAAGAAACTCAGAGCTACTGTAAATAACAGGAGCATCTTATCTTATAAACTAGATGCAATTAATAATTTTGAAAATTGGTTCTTCCAAACAGTTCAAGTTTTTGGTCAAGCTGATATATTGGTTAGTAAGTCGACAATCGATAAGCTAGATTTGGACAAAAATTCTGTAGATTGGAAATATCACCTTAATTTAATAGACGTCGCTTTACCCTTTTTAATTAAATCTAATAAAGGTGGTATATTTATTGTCATCATGATTGAAACCAATGATTCTTTTTCCTATCAGATAGATCCTATTCAAGATGCAAATATGATTAATTTTAGGAGTAATGTTGAAAAGAAATTGAGAGGTACTAATATCAGTTTTAATATTTTATTAGCATATCAGCATACAGTAAAATATATGATGTCAGTTGGGAATGACAAGAAATCGGCTTTAAAGCTTTTGGGCGATTTTAGGAAGGAAATTTCTAGTTTAATTTCAAATTTGGCATCTTCTAATATATTGCTTTTTTATGATAATGTAATAAAAATTAAAATGTAATTACTCTACTAGAGAATTACAATATTGGATCAATAATAGATGTAGAAATGGCTTTAGCTATTGCCTGAGTTCTATTCGATGCCGATAATTTTTTACAAACATTATTTATATGAAAAATTACGGTTCTTTCTGAGATGTTCAAGATTTGAGATATTTCCCACGAGGTTTTACCATCTGCGATCCATTTTAGACATTCTACTTCTCTGTTTGTCAAATTAGGCTTAGTTTTCAAATCTACATCATTGATATTTAAAATACAGCAGTAAATATACGGTAAGATATTTGTAATAAAGACAAGCTTTTGTTCAATGTCTCTATAATCATGATTGTTTACGCTAGTTGCCAAGCTGAGCATGCCCCATGAAGTACCATGTGAATGAATTGGTACGCTAATTCCATAGTTTAATCCAAATTCCTTAGATTCAGCCATGATTTTGGCTGATTTATTAGATGTAGGTACTAATTTAGACCAAATTACCGGAGAAATATTTTTGCGACAAAAGTTTACAGTTGGATCGTCTGCCAAATATCCCTTTCGATCATAACGTTCTCTCCATTCAGATGGGTATCCATTAATTATTGTAATATCTGGCTTATTCATTTCCTTTGGAGTCAAAACTCCAAAGATAAAATGTTCAAAATCACAAAATCCGGATAAATGTGCAATATTAATATGCAAATTTTCTATAGTCGTGCTATTTATAATTTTATCTTTTATTGTAAAAACTGATGATAATTCGAACATCTGAGAATATTAATTACTTTTTAATGTTCAGAATTGTAGCAAAATAAAAAAAGAAAAACTATAAGTAATGGCAGGTTGTTGTTGGTTAAGTGACATAATCTACAGCTTGTAGCTGTATTAATATTTTAGAAGAATGTTCCATACTATAAATATGAGGTGACACTAAATGTCTTTAAGCGTGTTTTCTGGAACAGCTCGGGAAATAATATTAAAGGGTGTTGATCTAAAACAATTATTTAGACTGAGACATTCAGCATTTTATGAAAAACATCAATGGAGTGTAAACTCAATTGATGAATTGGAATTTGATTATTTCGACATATGCAACCCCAAATATATTATCGTACAGAATGGTAATAAGATTGTTGGAGGATGGAGAGCTTTACCAACAACCGGACCATACATGCTAGAAGAAGTTTTTTCTGAGTTACTTCTTGGTGCACATGCACCCAAAGAAAAGTCTATTTGGGAGTTAAGTCGCTTTGTTATTGATTCAGAGGTACATAAATCGGAGACGCAAAGTCTTAACGCAATTACAAGAAAGATGATTAAGGAATTACCTAAATTCGCAGATGAAAATCGAATTTCAAGATTTATTACTGTTACAAGCTTATCACTTGAAAGATTAATGTTGCGATCCAATATTCCATTGGAAAGGTTTGCTGGAAATACTCCAATCAAGATAGGTAAAGTAAAGACTGTGACATGTTGGGTAAATATGTGTGCTAATTTTAGAATGGAAGCAACTAAACTTTAGTTTACCTCATAAATTTCTAAAGTTTAGTGGAGCTGTTTCCTGAGAGTGAGGCATTAGTTGGAAACCTAATCCGCGCCTTGATGCTAATTAGTACAGAAGCTTACGGTAACCTGTAAATATTGACAGCTTTTAAAATACCTAAAAAATATTTAACTTTACTAAATCTATTGTAATTAAGGTTTTGCCTTTTCTGGAGAATTTTCAAAATGAAGTTAGCTACAAATATAAATTACGTAAACAAACTTAATTTCGAAGATTACAAGAACACTTATGATTCTATCAGTTCGCATTATGATACTTTAATGCTAGATGGATATTATGATTATGATTCGCTTTGTGATTCTTTGAATAATCTTTTACCTATAAATTCAACTATTCTAGAAATTGGAGTAGGGACAGGTATAAATATTGAAAAATTAGTAAAAAAGAATTCATCAAGAAAATTTGTAGGCGTAGATTACTCGAATTCCATGCTTGAAATTTGTAAATTTAAGCTTGGTAGTGAGGTGAATCTTTACAACGAAGATGTTGCAGAATTGAATTTAGGAAAAACCTACGACTCAATATTTTGTGTTGGAGGTGTATGGTATTTCATAAGAAATGACAATGATTCTTTTCAACTATGTTCCCATATCCCAGATGATAACAGAAATCTCCAAAGTTTTCATGCGGTCTCTAGTCACTTAAAGAAGGGAGCTAAGTTAATTTTAAGTATTCAAGGTCCACATAATAATTATTCTAATACTTTATCAAATGGTGTGATTTATCAACAAATTATCACGAAGATAGAAAATCACTTTGAGAAAAAATATATCTTTAAAGATGGCGATAATGTAATAAACAGTCAGGTTTGCTTATATCGCTTACACGAACATGATGATGCTATAAAAATGTTTAAAAAGGCAGGTTTAGAATTTGTTTCCTTAGATGAATCAAATCAATTCTTCATATTCAAAAAACTATAAATAATTAAAAACTTTCTTACAAATTCCATAGTAAACGATTATATAAAAGTTGGAGTAATTTATGTCTATTAATAATGTAGAAGCAATCGATAATAGTTTACCAAAGGTAGGGTTTCGATTGTTGATGATAGTATTTTTGCTCATATCAGGGTCTCTTTGGGGGTTAAATACAACTGTTTCGAAATTTGCTGCTGACGGTGGAATCCATGCATTCAGTATGGCATTTTGGCAAAGTGTAATTGCTGCAGTTAGTTTAGGAGTTTTAGGCTTTTTAATTGGTGAGCGAGTAAAAATTAATAAAGAGTTGGTTTTTGTATGTTTTATTTGTGGTTCTATAGGTATGACTTTGCCTAATGCTATTTTATTCGCTGCAGTTTCTCATGTTTCAGTTGGAATAATATCAATAACAATCTCATTAATACCTTTAGTCACATTGGTCATGTCGGTGTTAATCCGTATAGAGCAAAATACTGTCAAAAAAACTATAGGGGTCGTATTAGGAGTAATCTCAGTTTTATTAATTATAGTCCCAAAAGCGAGCTTTGCAGGAAACAACGAATTTAAATGGCTTTTAATAATCTTGCTACCGCCTCTAGGTTACTCAGTTATGAATGTCATGTTGGGCAAATTTATGCCTAAGTGTGATACGCCACTTTTTGTTGCATCAGGTATATTCGTTTCTGTGGCTCTATGTTCGTCCCTGTTGATGTATTTTACCCCTGGTAGCTTTCATTTGCTTTCAATTCCATTAGATACTGGAGAAATAGCAACTGTGCTTTTAGGTGTTTTTATATTCATTGCCCACTCACTCTATGTATACACTATTAAAAAAGCAGGTCCGGTATTTGCTAGTTTAGGTACATACATTATCACTATTTCGGGTGTGTTCTGGGGTGTGATTATTTTAGGTGAGAAACATTCGACTTGGGTTTGGCTGTCATTAATGATAATTATTGTTAGTTTGTATATGGTGCAGCCAAAAAATATAGAAAGTGAAGCTTGAAATAACTTTATAAATTGTATAAGAGGATAATAATATGGATTCACAAAATCAATTATCAGTAATTAAATCATTTCTAGCTCAAAGTGCGAATTTAATTGAAGAAGATATTTGTGAAGATGAAATTGTGTCTGGCTCTGCTCTTTTCTCTTCTTTGACTTTAGTAGAATTAATTGTACATATTGAGGATGTCTATAATATTGAAATTCCACCTGATGATCTCACAGTAAATAATTTCGAAACTGTAAGAACTATCGCTGATTATGTTCAGGATAGAACGAGTTGATATATAAAGGATTACTTAGCGATTATGATTTCTCAAAAAATATATAAATTTTCACCTTACAATACATTTTGTCATGCTGCTGGTTATGACGATAACTATAGTATTAGTAGCTTACACAAGTTAAATGGCAAAATTTCAAACGAAGAAATAAAAAGTTATTGGTTTAACTTTTTTCAAAACAACAAACATTTGTTGTATCCGGCATTTGAAGACGTTAGCGGAAACTTTTATTTTTTAAATGATCCAGTAACTCCTGAGTCAGCGTTTGAAATTAGAGAAATAACTGTAGATAATAATGAGCAAAAAATACAAATTACAAGAAATATTTATAAAAATATTCTTGGAAAATTCAAATTTGATGGAAAGTCATGTTTATGCAAGATTGCCATATTAGAATTTAACAGTTCTGAACGTTATTTATTAATAATTTTTTCACATTACATATTAGATGCAAATTCTTTTACGAGTATATTTCGTGAATTCACAAAAAGCATAGAAAGCAGAAAACATGTCCTCTCCGAATTTCCCGGAATAAATTCAGAAGATTTATTTAAAGATTATTTGGAATCAATTGAGGTTTATACAAAAACTAAATTATTCGAAGAGAAAAAATATTGGGAAACAGTTAAAGATCGACTACCAAAAGCCAATCTGAAATCAGAAATATCACTCGATTCGGAATATTTTGAATTTCCAAAGTTATATGAAAGTTTAAATAGAGTGTACGGTGTAGACATTAATTTCACTTGTGAAGAAAGAGAGGAGGCAGAAGAGCATCTTGGTTATTTAAATACTAAAATTAGTTCAAAAAATAGAAACAAATTAAAGAGTTACGATAAATCACGTAAGGTTCGATCTGAGACAGCGTTGCTCTGGTGTATATATCAGTCATTGAGTGAATTGATTGATGGTCAAGCGTTGTATATAGATATACTTACAAACACAAGAACATTATTTAAAAATAAATATTTTCATATAAAGACTCATTTGTGTGGTGTAGATTTCGGATCATCATTTTTAGAATTTAATGATATTAGTATTATCAATTCTTTTGATGATTTGATAAAAATAGAACAAAAAAGAAAATTAATCCCATCTTCCGGAATAGGTGCAAGATACATGCGTTATCGCTCTTCTGATGAGGAGCTCAATAAACTGGGTATGTCAATTCCCCTGCCCAAAATTGAACTAAATTATCTTGCGCCTGTTAGAGAGATAAACTTGGGAGGAGTTACTACAACTAAAGTGCGAGATGCTGATATTTATCCTGGTATGTCTTACGATCCGACTATATTTCCATATTATCTTTATTATGATATCGATAGTACATTAGATGGTGTTTGGAATTTGAATATGAGGTACAACAAACGTTTTTACACTCGAGAGACAGCTAAAGAAATTATCAAAAAATTTAATAGTGCATTAATGCAATTACCAAATTTTGAAGGGTAGATTAAATGGAGCAAGAATTCATTGATATATTAGTAATTCATGGTAGTGATGGAGATCCATACAAGAGTTGGATACCTTGGATACATGACTTATCTATAAGAAATAATAAAAACTGCATAGTCCCTCACTTTCCGCCGTTTAAATTACAAACATTAGAAAATTGGTCATGTGTATTGGATGCCTATAAACATCTGATCACAGAAAATACAACTGTTATTGCACATAGTTTAGGGCCAGCATTCTTTATCAGTTGGTTAAATGTAAATAATATTAATATAAATCAGTTTATTGCTGTAACGCCTTTTTATGATAAAAGTGGAAATACTGATGTCGATTCTCTAACTGTTCCATTCTTCGTAGAGAACATTTCATTTGACTCCATAAAAATCAAAATTAAAAAAACAACCTGTATTTATTCCGATAATGATCCTTATGTACCAAAGCGTTTATCTGAGAGCTTTGCAGATAATCTTTGTGCAAAAAAAATATTAATCTCTGGAGGAAAGCATCTCAATGATGAAGCAGGTTATTCGAAGTTAAATGAAGTTGCTTTGATTCTTAAGTTGTCTACTAGCTAATGGAGTGAAGAAAATCATGTCTACTGTAAGAAACCCAATTTACTCTTTGTTTTTAAAATTAGCTGCCGAATCTCCAAATAAAATTGCAATAGATTTTGGAAATGAAAGGTTAACATTCAAGCAACTTAAAGAGTTGTGTGAAGTATATGCAAAATGGTTAGTTAATATTACAAATCCTGATCGTAATGTTCAGAAATTAGTTGGTGAGCGCATAGTATTACATTTACATAAAAAACCAATAACTTATGCACTATGGCTAGCTTGTATTAGACAAGGAATTGTATACTCCTTTGCTGATCCAACAGCCCCAGAAAAACGTACACAATCTATTATTGATAGATTAAAGCCAATTCTTGTAGTTACAGATGGAGATTTGGTCAACCCCTATGGTGTTTCATCACAATCTTCTCACTTAACTAATATAACACGACAGTTTAAAGATGATGAATTACCAGATATAGGAGAAGTTTATGCCCTTGATCCACTTTATGTAATGTTTACATCTGGTTCGACAGGAGTGCCTAAGGGTGTAGTAATCTCAAATATGGGTATTGTCAATTTAATTCATTGGTCGAAAGATAGTGTAATCCCGATGATTGGTAATGCCAATACTAATAGACAAATAGTGTTTTCTAACATAAATCCGTTACATTTTGATAACTCTGTGTTTGATCTTTTTTGCGGTTTAATGAATGGTAATACTATTGTTCCCATAGAGACAATGGAGGTTACTATTCCAGGGCATTGGGTAAAAGTATTGAGAGATTCTGGTGCGCACGTTATTTTTTCAGTCCCAACTTTGTTTCAAACATTCGAAAAATTGAATCTGTTACAACCTGAACACTTGCCAAGTATTAAACTATTTGTTTTTGGAGGTGAAGGGTATCCAACACAGGCTTTGAATAAGTTTTATGCAAAATTTCGCAAGCAATCACGATTTTTGAATGTGTATGGACCTACGGAGACTAGTTGTATTTGTTCCAGCATTGAAATTAATGATCTTAGCTTACAGAATGCTATGGGAATGACATTCCCTTCAGTCGGGAAAATGCATGATGGATATAAAAAGAAAATAATAGATAGTGAAGGAAAATTAGCTGGAAAAAACGAAGTTGGAGAATTGTGGATCGGTGGAGATAATGTTGGATTAGGATATTTTAACGAACTTGGCAAGTCAGATGTTGTATTCACTCAAAATCCAAACCATAGATTATTTCGTGATGTTTGGTATAAAACTGGTGATTTAGTATCGGTCGATGAAAACGATCATATTTGGTTCGCTGGAAGAGCTGATAACCAAATTAAAGTACGTGGATATAGGATTGAATTAGAAGAAATTGATGCGGCAATTGAAAGGTTTCCAGAAATTGAACGCGCAAATTCAGTCAAGTCTGATATCAATGGTACTGGATCCATTGTTGTAGTTTTTACTGCAAAGCAAAAAGTAGATGTACGTAAATTAAGCGAACATTGTCGAAATGAGTTGCCAACTTATATGATCCCACAAAGGTTAATTCAAATGGATGAATTACCAAAAAATGCAAATGGGAAAATAGATAGAAAATCAATTCAGCAACAAATTGAAACATAGTAGTTCTTTTACTGGCTAAATAGTTTTAAATTCAAAATATCGTCTAAAAAAATGTATAGCTATAACATAGAGTATGTTGAAACAATAAAAGAATTTTCAAATAAAAATTTTTCTACGGTTGGCACTAAGGAGTCTGTTAACTATAAAGATTTTCATGCTAACTGGAAAAAAATTATTTCAACTGGATTACTGAAGCTTCCTATTTCTTATGGATATGATGGTTTAAATGAAAATATGTTAACCACTGCACTTTGTTTTAAAGAGTTAGCAAAAAAATGCTCAGATGAAGGGTTATTGGTCTCACTAGTTACTCATATGTGTTCTTGTGTGATGCCAATATATTTACATGGTTCAAAAAATCAAAAAGAAAACTATCTTAATAAACTAATTTCAGGAGAATTCATTGGTGGAAATGGAATGACAGAAGCAAACGGTGGTTCCGATGTTTCCAATATGAAAACCTTTGTTGTTGAGAATGAAGATTCATATATATTGAATGGTTCAAAAGTGTTTGTAACTAATGGAACACTAGCTAATCTCTTAATTATATATGGAAGACATAGGCAAGGTATGAAACATTTAGATACATCAGCTTTTTTAGTGGAAACAAACGTTCCTGGCTTTTCAATTGGCCAAATATGGGAAAAAATGGGATTACATTCATCTCCAACATCAGAGATAGTTCTAAATAATGTAGAAATTCCTTTGTTAGCTATTTTAGGGCGAAAAAGAAGGGGGTTAGAAATATTTACCACATCAATGTCATGGGAACGAATAATTATTTCTGCATATCACCTTGGTGCAATGGAAAGACAGTTTAATCAATCACTTGAATTCGCCAAAATGAGAAAGCTCTCAAATAAGGCTATTATACAAAATCAAGATATATCATCTAAACTTATCGATATGAAAATGAATATAGATGTAGGAAATTTATTGTTAAAAGAAGTATGCAATAATTACGATGTGAATAGATTTAATATGTCTGAGGCTTCAGTATTAAAACTGCATGCATCTACTTCCAAAGTTGAGAATAGTTTAAGGGCATTGCAAATATTTGGTGCGTCAGGTTATATGAAAGATACACCCGTAGAACAACAAGTTAGAAACTCATTAGCCTCAACTATATATGCAGGTACTAGTGAAATCCAGAAAAAAATCATCTCCGAGAATTTTGAATATTATTAATTTAAATATAGAAGTTCCGATTTAATCTGACACAGTTTAATTCAAGCGTAGCGAGCTTGAATTAACGAGAGTTACCGGTTTAGATGTAAGTGCAAACTCAACATTTAAACCAAGAGGTAACTCTCATGCTTCATACTAATGAAAAAGTCATTAAACATAAAGTTGGATTATTAAACCTAGCCGAAGAACTCGGTAATGTCTCTAAAGCCTGTCAAGTGATGGAGCTATCCAGAGACACATTCTATCGCTATAAATCAGCAGTGGATGAAGGCGGTTTAATTCTCACTGAATCACAAGTTCAGGCACTAGAGAAGAAAAAACTTGATGATGTAGCCCACGGTGAGATCGAAACCACTCATCCAAGCTACCTGGGCGCTCAGGATGTGTTCTATGTAGGCACCTTAAAAGGTGTCGGTCGTGTATACCAGCAGACCTATATCGACACGTACAGTAAGGTTGCTCAGGCCAAGCTGTACACCACCAAAACGCCGATCACTGCCGCGGATATACTCAATGATCAGGTGCTGCCATTTTACGTCCTGCAGGAATTGCCTATCCTGAGAATCTTAACGTACCGAGGCACTGAATACTGTGGTAACCGAGAACGTCATGATTACCAACGGTATCTGTGAGCGGTTCCACAAAACCGTGTTACAGGTGACCTTTCCCCTTGATGATTACCATAAATTGGATGAGATAAATTCATTTTAAGCGGCTTGCTGAGCAAATGCTATGGGCGTTTGATAATTCAATGAAC
>JANQSD010000015.1 GCA_028284225.1 Arenicellales bacterium | reverse complement strand
TTAAATCACTATCATATCATTGGAGTTGCCGGAAATAAGCGTCGTATTCCCTATCAACCATCGTGGCGCTTTACAGACAAATTTTTAACACCGGACGACCCTGCACACTTAAGCGGTAGTATAGCCCATGGTGATCAGCCGCTGTCTACACCTGTCAAGTATGGAACAACCCCGTTGAGTTGCGAGTTATTAGATGGAGTATTGCTGGCAGCAAAAGATTCGACACTAAGCTTAAATCAAATATTTTTCGACCCCCGATTTAAGTTTCATTTTTACGATATGGACTTTTGCAGAACTGCCAGAAGTCTAAACTTGAATCTCGGCACATGGCCAATTCGGCTTACTCACCAAAGTGATGGTTGTTTTGGGAGTAAAGATTGGTTTTTAAGTTATTTCGCCTATCTGGACAAGTGGGGAAGTTAATTACTTTATAAAATCTAAACGTCCAGTGACGGATAAATTTAAAGTCTGAACTCTATTTTTATGCATGTCTTCATAAGGGAAGTTAATAAACTCATCGAAAATTGACTTATAGTCCGGAATCACCGAATTATTGGGATTAAGCTTCTGGATAACACACAAACCCGAAGGTTTTATCGGTAATGTAGTAATGACCAGGTCTGGTCTGAGTTTTTTCAAAGCTGGAATTGCTTTCCAGACATCGCCTGTCCAAAAATCTGTTTTTTGAGCTCGACTGCTGGTTATTTCGTCTAAGGGATAACAATCATGTATTAATACAACTGAGTTCTGATGACAAAGCTTTTCGATATTAAAGAAATCACGTATTACAAATTCGAATAAATGCTGGCCATCAATAAAAGCTAAATCCAGGCGCCTGCCATTAAAATATTCTTGGGAAATAAATACAGGCGAATTGTTAAAAAAATCATCACTGATGGATTCAGCCAACTTATGACGCCAGCTTAATGCAAAATCAACAGACGGTTGAGGATCAATCCCGACCGCATAACAATCCTCTGAACATAATGCGAATGACTTGCCTTGATCAACTCCGATTTCCAGGTAAGCTGCCGGTTTCACAGCATCATGAACATGACTCAAAATATCCAGATAGTCTTTATTTGGAAATGTACGCAATAAAGCTAAAATATGTTCTTCAAAATTATTGTCGGCGATATACGTTTTTTCTTTTGGATCAAGCATGTCTAATCAACAATCCACGTTCATTTTCGGTATTATCAACAATTATGTCAGAATCAAATGAGCATACCTACAAGCTGACCCAAATTTCCCCGCTGTTTGAGCAAAAGGGGAGTACGGATCATGTAATGGTTACTCCGATATTAAAACAGATTGAAGCTGAATTAGGACATCCTGATCTGTTATTAGTCGTCCCCCCTTTTGTTAAGGCCAACAGACCTTCGTTTGCCTTACACCTGCTTCAGGCTATCGCTAAAGCTGACGGGATTAATACCTCCGTCTTATACAGTAACTTGATACTTCATAAACTAATCGGCCCGGATTATTACGATAAACTTACTATAGGCAGCGGCTTACACCCTTTAATTGGCGATCTGGTTTTTCGTCAACTTGCTTATCCGGATATGGACTTTGCCCAATCAGCAAATTTAGATGATAAAGCGCTGCACAAGCGACTTGCTTATCTGGTTCCAAAAGAAAGCGAACCTAATCTGTCTGAAACTATACAACCTACGCTAGAAACCTGGTTACAGCTATCAACAGATTTAATCAAAACTATCCAGCCCAAGATTGTCGGAGTGACTTCAACCTTTGACCAAAACAATGCAAGTATTTCTTTAATAAACGCCATCAAGTCTTCACAACCCGATATCATTACCTTGTTAGGCGGTGCAAACTGTGAGGATGAAATGTCAGATGGAATTGCTTCTTTAAACTCCAAGGTCGATTACATTTTTTCAGGTGAATCAGATACTGTTTTCTTACCCAGTTTAAAAAAATTATTAAGCGGTAGACAGCTTGACGAGCAAGTAATCCGCAGCCAACCTGTGATGAACCTTAATGACTCTCCGCTTCCCTGCTTTGAAGAATTTTATCAACAGTACTCACTTTTAGTAGATAAAAATAAATTGGCAGATATCGCCTTGCCCTTTGAAACCAGCCGCGGTTGTTGGTGGGGTCAAAAGCATCATTGCACCTTCTGTGGCCTAAACGGTGACGGCATGACCTTTAGGTTTAAAAAGGCTGAGAAAGTCACCTCAGAACTGATTGCCACTCAAAAGCAACATCAGGTTAAAAAAGTTCAAATGGTCGACAACATTATGCCGGTTGTCTATTTCAAAGATTTATTACCTGAGCTATCGAAGCAGAACCTGGGACTGGAAATTTTTTATGAGCAAAAAGCCAACCTTGCAGTAGATAAGTTGCTTGCCTTAAAAGCCGCCGGCATAACAGTTATTCAACCCGGGATTGAATCGTTTTCAACTCGGCTTTTGAAGCTTATGGATAAGGGAGTTTCAGGTGCTCAGAACCTTTTATTGCTTCGCAACTCAAAAAGCCTGGGGCTGAGCCTCGCATGGAATTTACTGCATGGTTTTCCGGGAGACCGGTTATCGGATTATAAACCCACTTATAAACTAATATCTTCTATCATGCACTTGCAACCTCCAGTCGGTTTCTTTCAATTAAGCCTGGACCGGTTTAGCATGTACCATAAGGCCCCAAAAAAATATGCGATTAATAATTTACGGCCACTGGCAGCCTATGATGATGTATATCCGACCTGGGCTAATAAAAACAAACTTGCGTACTATTTTGAAGGAGACTACTACAGTGAAATCATGGAAGATGCCAATTTTGTACAGAAGATGGATGATAAAATCAGACAGTGGCAAGATCAGTGGCTCAACCAAACAATCCCGATTTTCCATTTCAAGCAACTTTCTGAAAAAACAGTCATGCTTATCGATAATCGATTCGACATTAATAAACCAGTGACTAACCTATTTCCTATTGAACAGGCTTATCAGATTGCCATGCCCTCTCGTATAAAAGCGGACCACGATAGCTATCTGGAGAATCACTGGGGTATAGTCTGGGACGATCAATATGTTCCAGTAATGACGGTTGATCAAGAGCTGCTATTAAATTGGAATAAACTTCCCTAGCTCATTACGCTGCATTCACATGATAATTTATTTTAAAACCTTGACTATTTCACTTAAGTAGTTGAACCCGAGATTAATAAAATGATGGCGAGAATTTTGATCATTTGCATCGGGCTTGCCACGCTTCTAAATGGAGCAAATTTCTGGTTAAAAAAAACCGGGTTCCTGGATTATGAAACTCATCAAAAAATTGTTCAGCAACGAGCCGACTACATTAATAAAGTTATAAGTGAATACGAACAGCTGAAAAAAACCAATCCAGAAAAACTAGCTGAAAAGTATCAACAAGAATTAGTTTATACCAGTAGAACCTATGGATTAAAACTTACTGAATTTTACCGTTCTTCCCCGGGCCTATTGATTATCAATAAGTTAGCAAAATATTTCGTGCTTGCAGCGATTTTAGCCTATTGTTTAATTTCAACCTTAACAACAAGAACATCATTTGATGCGCAGCCGATACCATTAGCCTTTGCTGCCTGGTTAATAATTAGTGCTTTAGTGAGTGTGTTTACTACATCCCCTGCCTTCACTTTAACAGGAATCATAATTTATTCGTTTTTAATCATAGCATTATTCGGATCCAGGCTAATCGATGAAAATAATATTAACGTTTTAATCGCAACATTACTGGCTTGCATAGCAAGCCTTATATTAATTTTTCCTATTGAGCTAATACAGTCAGAAAAAATACACAATGCCTCTTGGACAAACCATAGGGTTTCCGGCTACATGAACCTGCCCAATTCTATGGGCATCTACCTGGTTTGCGTTTATGCGCTTATATCAAGCCTATTACAATTACCCAAGAATAATATCTCCTATTTTTACATATTCAGCATTGTCACATTGTTAGGTATTTATTTTACCGGGTCACATACAGGCGTTCTTAGTCTGATGGTTTTCCTAGTTGTGAGTGTCTATCAAATGCATTCTAAATCGCAAACCGTTGGTATATTCGCAATCCTTTTATTTTGCTGCATTTGCTTTGTCCTGCTGAATCAAACACACGATGCCTGGTCATCATTACTGGGCAGAATTTACAAATTATATTTTTATTTTTCCCAAGATCTTAACGTTTACCAGCTATTAATCGGTAATGGCATTGGCATCTCTTCAAATCTGGCTTTGAGTTTGTCAAAATACCTTTCTGTAGACCATGACTTGACTATCACCACGGATTCAACGCCTTTGGCCCTATTGGTGCAAATTGGAGCAATAGGGCTCGCCCTGTTTTATTGGTTACTTATAGATGCAGCAAAAAAAGACTCTGTCTTACGACCTGCGTATATTGTTTTTATTTTATGCAGTTTGACTATAAATATTCTCGAAGTATTCCCGCTTAATATACTCATAGGAATAATGCTGGCTGCCAGCTTTCACCGATCAGCTGTTATCAGATAAAATCTTGGCAAACATCAAGAATGTGCTTTATTGAACAATAAGAACTATATATCATATTAACAATGAGCATTTTTAGTAGTTTGACCAATCAATTCCTATTAGCGATGCCTTCTCTGGAGGATATTAATTTTTCAAGAAGCGTCACCTTAATCTGTGAACATAGCGAAGAAGGCGCACTCGGGATTGTTGTTAATCGACCTACTAATTTATCTGTTACTGAAATCTTCCAGCAACTTGATCTTGAAGGTAAGAGTATAGATTGTTCCGAAGTCGTCCATTTTGGCGGCCCGGTTCAATCTGAAAGAGGTCTGGTGTTACATGAAAACCTGGGTAGTTGGGAATATACCCTGGCGATCACAGACACGCTGGGCCTGACCACTTCCAAAGACATTCTTGATGCCTTAGCCAAAGGCAAGGGTCCTAATTCGTATATTTTTGCGCTGGGCTATGCCGGCTGGACCGGTGGACAACTTGAGGCTGAGATTCAACAAAACTCTTGGCTAACTGTCCCGGCAAACCGCGAAATTCTTTTCGAAACCCCGGTTGAGGAACGTTGGGCAAAAGCGGCGGCCATGGCCGGCATTGATATTTCCAAAATTTCATCCCAAGTCGGACACGCCTGATTGCGGACTATCATCAGCTTCGATTACGGCAATAAAAAAATCGGACTTGCCGTGGGCAACAGTTTGACCCAAACAGCTAATGAATTGACCACAATAACGTGCAAAAACTCTGTACCTGATTGGGCCATGCTGGATAAACTGATCCAACAATGGCAACCGGATTTGTTACTTGTCGGATTGCCACTAAACCTGGATGGGTCCATAAATACCATTAGTAAACAGGTTAGATTGTTTGGTAAACGTTTGAATAATCGTTACAATCTCCCGGTTGAATACGAAGATGAACGTTTAAGCTCTAATCAAGCTGATGGTATTATCCGTGAATCATTGGGCTATCCGTCCAGGACAAGCAAAAAAGCATTGTCCAAACGGGATCAAGTTGCAGCTAAATTAATATTGCAAAGTTATTTTAATCGTCATGAATAATATAGATGTTTATCAACTTTTAGACAAAATTGCCGGCGAACTCAGACAGATAGAATTGAACAATCCCGTGTTAATCGGCATTCATACAGGAGGTGTTTGGCTGGCAAATGAACTCTATCAGCGCTTGGATATGGCAGAACCTTTGAACACTATCGATATTACGTTTTATCGTGATGATTATCAAAGAATTGGCCTGCAGCCTAATGTTAAAGGTTCAAATTTGCCCTCTGATATGCAGGGACGTGATGTTATTCTAGTTGACGATGTACTGTTTACAGGCCGTACCATTCGTGCTGCCATGAATGAAATCTTTGACTATGCTCGTCCTGATTCAATCACCCTGGTGGCACTGATTGACCGTGGTGGTCGTGAACTGCCGATACAAGCAGATGTCATAGGTCAAAAGATTGAGCTTAAGGAAAACCAGCACATCAAATTAAATGGGCCGGATAAATTATCACTTCAAATTACTAACGCAACCTGATCACTCTGAGTTAAAATCGGGTTTTAATGAACTTCACTGATATCCAGTTCGATCAGCAAGGCCGCCTGCGGCACTTTCTCACTATTGAAGATCTTCCCAGAGATACCTTAATCCAAATCCTGGATACCGCCGAATCATTCATCAGCTTTGGTCAACGTGAAATCAGAAAGGCACCATTACTGCGTGGTAAAACAGTCGTTAATCTTTTTTTCGAACCAAGCACACGCACTCGCACAACCTTCGAAATCGCCGCTAAACGCCTATCTGCGGATGTGATTAACCTAGATGCCAAACGCATGTCTACCACTAAGGGTGAAACCTTACTCGATACTATCCGTACTATCGAAGCAATGAAAACCGACATGTTTGTAGTCCGCGATGCGGCCAGCGGTGCAGCATTTTTAATTGCACAACATGTTTTACCTGAAGTCAGAATCATAAATGCCGGCGATGGCCGCCACGCGCATCCGACTCAGGCGATGCTAGATATGTTTACTATCCGCCAGCACAAAAAACAATTCGAAAATCTTTCTGTAGCAATTGTTGGTGATATTCTTCATTCCCGTGTCGCTCGTTCACAGATACATGCTCTAAAAACGCTTGGCGTTAAAGATATTCGCGTTGTCGGGCCCAAAACCCTAATTCCTACAGCCATCGAAAAACTTGGGGCCACACCTTACTATCGGCTTGAACCCGGCATCAAAGATGCAGATGTGGTGATGATGCTCAGATTGCAGCTGGAACGCATGGAGGGCCAGCTAATTCCCAGTGAACAAGAATATTTTCAGCTTTATGGGTTAACTGAAGACAAACTCAAGCACGCCAAGGACGATGTGATTGTAATGCATCCGGGGCCTATGAATCGCGGTTTAGAAATTGCCTCATCAGTTGCAGATGGCGAACACTCCGTCATTCTCCCGCAAGTCACCAACGGTATAGCCATTCGCATGTCAGTGATGGCGACGATCATGGGAGGTGGCGGTTAGTATGAAGCTCGCCATTTTGGGTGGACATTTAGTTGATCCGCTAAATGATATCGACACCGCTAAAGACCTGTTTATCGCTGATGGTACAGTTATTGCCGTCGGAGAAACACCTGCTGGCTTTGATGCTGACCAGACCCTAGACGCCCGCGGCCTGATTGTATGCCCAGGCCTGGTCGACTTGCGCGCCAGGCTGCGCGAACCAGGGCTTGAGAAAAAAGCGAATATTGATTCTGAAACTCAGGCTGCTGTTAAAGGCGGTATCACTACAATCATTTGCCCACCTGATACCAAGCCTGTTATTGATACACCGGCCATGGCACAGATGCTGCAACAACGTGCCTGGCAAGCCGGGCGTACCTTTGTTCATCCGTTGGGCGCACTCACTCAAGGTCTTAAAGGTGAATCGCTAACAGATATGTGGGCATTGGCCAATGCCGGTTGTGTAGGCGTGAGCAATGCGCTAAGCCCGGTTATGAACAGCCTGGTCATGCGCCGGGCCATGCAATACGCATCGACCTTCGACATTCCTATATTCTTGCATCCACAGGACCCATGGCTAACCGGTAACGGTGTTGTACACGAAGGATTTGTAAGTACTGAACTCGGCCTACCCTCCGTACCCGAGGCCACCGAGACGGTAGGTGTCGCTCGTGATCTGGCCTTGATAGAGACCACGGGTGCAAGAGCACATTTGTGCCAACTTTCCAGCGGCCGTGCAGTTGCCATGCTGATTGAGGCACAGGACAAAGGCATAAATGTTAGTGCCGACGTTACTGCGCATCACTTACATCTCAGTGAGCATGATATTGGTTTGTTTAACACATTGTGTCATGTACAACCGCCATTACGCGGCAAACGTGATCGACAGGCACTACGCGATGCACTCAAAAACGGTGCAATTACTGCAATTTGCTCCGATCACCAACCGCATGGCAAAGACGCAAAATTGTTACCTTTTAGTGAATCAGAACCCGGTATTTCTGGCTTGGAAACGTTACTGGCCTTGACGGTCAAACTGGTTGAAGAAAATGAACTCACTATGAGTCAGGCTATCAATCTGGTCACTAATGGTCCAGCCCAGATTACCGGCATTGATGTCGGTCATTTATCGATTAATGCTCGTGCTGATATATGTATTTTTGATACAGATAAAACATGGACATTGTCAGAACAAAACATACTCAGCCGCGGAAAAAACACGCCCTTTATCAATCAGACTTTCAACACAAAAGTGATCGCAACTATCATCGGTGGTGAAATCATTTACAAAAACTAGCACCTGTCTCAAGATGCCTTCCGGCTTTACAATCATAATAGCAGCCGGGTAATCTAGGGGGCGTTCCCAATATAAAATTTTAGTTTTCAACATGACTGACATCAGCCAACGCTACCAGACGATCCTGGACAAAATTAAACAAGCTGAGATTCAATATCAGCGTGAGCCGAATTCAGTCAAGTTAATTGCCGTGAGTAAAACCAAGCCCGCCAAGATGATTCGCGAGATGGCCTCGTTGGGGCAACAAGCTTTTGGAGAGAATTATCTTCAAGAAGCCATCGGCAAACAGGATGAACTGAGTGATCTGGATTTACAGTGGCATTTTATCGGCCATATCCAGAGCAACAAAACTAAAGATATCACCCAACACTTCGACTGGGTACACGGTGTTGACCGTTTTAAAATAGCCAAACGCTTAAGCGATCAACGATCAGATCAAAAATCACCTATTGATATTTGTCTACAAGTTAACTTGGAAGCGGAATTAACAAAGTCAGGGATCTCGCCTGAGCATGCGGTTGATCTGGCACAGCAGGTTTCAACATTGCCGAACATCCGCTTACGAGGGCTAATGGCTATTCCGTCTCCCAACAATTCTTTTTCAGTGCAACGCCGGTTATTCATGCAATTACGCAAATTACTGGAACAAATCAATCAATCAGGATTAAAGCTGGATACATTATCTATGGGCATGACTGATGACATGGAGGCTGCGATTGCTGAAGGTGCGACACATATTCGCATCGGCACAGCGTTATTTGGCGCCCGCTAGACTAAAAAACCTTATAATCACACAAACCGAATTCAGATATCATAGATGACAGTGACTAAGTTAGGATTTATCGGCGGAGGCAATATGGCTACCAGCATTATTGGTGGCTTGGTCGGTGATTCAAGCTATGAAATATATGTATCTGACCCCGATCAATCCAAGTTAGCCCAGCTTGAAGCCAAATTCGGAGCACGACCTTGTGACTCAAACATAGCATTAATTAAACGTGTTGATGTTGTAGTGTTGGCCGTTAAGCCGCAAGTTATGCAGCAAATCGTCGAACCCTTAAAAGATGGCTATCACTTAACCAGGCCGTTGATTATTTCCATTGTTGCAGGCACTCGTACAGAACAAATTTTAACTTGGCTTAATGCCCCTGACGCTGCTTGCGTGAGAGTTATGCCGAATACACCAGCATTAGTTCAATGTGGTGCTTCAGGGCTGTTTGCAACCAATGCCACCAATGTTCAACAACAACTGGCAGAAAGCATTATGCAGGCAGTAGGCATTACTGTGTGGCTGGACAATGAAGAACTGATTGACAGTGTTACGGCCGTATCGGGTAGCGGTCCTGCTTACTTTTTTTACTTAATGGAATCGATCTATAATTCAGCACTTAAAAACGGACTGGACAGTTCAGCTGCGCGTAAGCTGACACTTCAGACAGCGTTAGGTGCCGCTCAACTGGCCATAAGCAGCGACAATGACTTCGCCACTTTGAGAAACCAGGTTACTTCGCCTGGTGGAACAACTGAAGCAGCCATTAATGTTCTACAAAAACACGAATTTGCTGCGCTTGTAGACCGGGCCGTAACACAAGCAGCAATACGATCAAAAGAGTTAGCCAAGGGATAAATAAATGGGAAACGAGTATTTTAATAATGCCGGATTGTATTTGATCAATACCTTATTCAGCCTTTATATCGGTGCCGTTGTGCTACGGTTCTTATTCCAGCTGTTCGACGTCGATTACCATAACCCAATTACACAATTCCTGGTAAAAATCACTTCACCCGTTTTAAAGCCGCTTAGAATTCTGTTGCCGACAACTGGAAATATTGATTTAGCATCTTTGCTATTAGCTCTGATATTAACGTTGGCAAAATTCTTTCTCAGGCTTAATCTTGCCGGGCAGTCGGCAAATATTACCGGCCTTATCATATTATCAGCAGCAGATGTATTGAGCGTAATTCTAACTATCTTATTCTGGACGCTTTTAATCCGGGTTCTTTTAAGCTGGATTAATGCTGACCCGTATCAACCGGTTATTAAAGCACTCTATCAATTTACCGAACCACTGATGGCTCCAGCCAGACGCATAATTCCGCCGATTGGTGGTTTAGATTTATCACCCATTGCTATTTTTATTTTAATTCAACTTACTTTTATGTTGATTCATAAACCCCTGGTCGATTTCGCTTATCGGCTGATGTGAAGCTGCGGTTTTAACCGGGATTATGTAATAAAACCGAGTTCAGCGAATCGTATTTTTTCATGGCCGATTCGGCCGCTTTTCTAAACCAGAATTTGGCCTTATATAAGTCTTTTTCAACACCCAGGCCATCAAGATACAACTTAGCCAAATTATACTGAGCCTCTGGCAACTCAGATGTTGATGCTTTTAGCCACCAGTCGGCTGCAGCCGGATAATCTTGCTGTTTAGCCAGGATCACTCCCAATTTAAACATTGCTGGTGCATAATTTTTGTTGGCAGCTTTAAGGTAATGTTTTGCTGCTATAGATTCATCAGCCTCAATACCCAGACCTTTATCAAATAATGTAGCAAGATTGTAGTTCAGTTCAGCAGAATCAGGTCTTTTTTGTAATTCATCGGTCCAA
Organism: Arenicellales bacterium; assembly: GCA_028284225.1. Taxonomy (GTDB): domain Bacteria; phylum Pseudomonadota; class Gammaproteobacteria; order Arenicellales; family JAHEKD01; genus JAHEKD01. The sequence continues at coordinate 117,231 of JANQSD010000015.1, read as the reverse complement.
AGCTGCATGGCCTTTTGATAGTTTCCAGCGTTAAACTCATCCAGCCCTGGGTCGGCAAAAACGCTCAAACAGAAAGATATGGTAACTAAATAGATTGTTACGGCCGACAATCTTTTGAATTTGCTACCCCCTGTAAATCGCAATATATGCAGATTCATCAAAATTTCTATTATTTACAGGAAATCCTATATTATCACATAGGCCTGATGATCATGATCGTTACTTGCAGATGTAACAGAACGTTGTATTTCTACAACTCAGCCAGCATCCGTGCGATGATTTCTTTTAAAAACTTGGCACTGGCCATAGCTGTGATACCGTTGATATCGCGGGTCGGATTATATTCAACGATGTCAGCCCCGATTAAATGACCTTTAAATTGATGAATAATGTTAATGACTTCACGTATCGTCATCCCTCCGGGTTCGTAATGGGCAACACCGGGAGCAAAGGCCGGATCCAGACAATCCATATCTACTGATAAATATACCGGTCCATCAAATTTCAGCTTCGCCGGTATGCCATTTTTCATCTCATTGACTTCGACGCCATACTTATCTGCCTGTTCACGCTGATGCGCATTGATTGTTCTAATGCCCACTTGAACTAATCTTTTAGCTAAGTCTTTTTCCATAATACGGGCAAAAGGACTGGCATGTGAATGGCGATTGCCATCTAATGAATCATACAAATCCGGATGAGCATCAATATGAAGAATGTTTAAATCAGAGTAAACCTCAGCATGCGCTTTAACAACCGGGAAGGTAATCGAGTGGTCACCCCCCAAGGTAATGATTTTACTCTGCTGCGCAAGAATCTTCGCTGTATGCGATTGAATCTCCTTAAATGCGGTGTATGCATCATCAATATTCAGATCACCTAGATCAGACCATCGATTTAACTCTCCGATATCAATTTCATTTTCGGCAGTTAAATTCGATGAATGGGAATTCAATGCTTCACGAATTGCATTGGGTGCTTGTGCAGTACCAAACATAAACGATGAGTTATCATCGAAAGGAATACCAACAACTGAAATTGCTGGACTATTTGACTCTGAATTTTCTGACATGAAAAGAGACTCTAAAGGCTATTTAGTAACGTATTGTCCAAGTGATTGATCAAAAGCTGGATCCGAACTATACACTATTGTACGGGAGTTAATGCAACATTTAGATGTTCAGTTGCCGTAAAAAAAGCTACTGTCTCGGTTGTGTGCAGTCTCTCGTTATCAGCGATCTGATCTTCATCCACCGCCAACCTCAACCGGGTTCGCGATAGTGCACTAAAACCATCCAACACCGGCCAGGAGCCATCGCCGCTGTCCATTGCTGACTGCGTTAATATGGCGAATTCAGGAAATCCCGGCAAGCCGTGAGAAATTCTATTTCTTCTATGCCCTATATGCCTGACAACATCAGCAGAAAACATAACCTGGTAATCAATCGAACCTACTTGTGATGAACCGGACTCGAAAATCATATAACCTATAGTTTCATCAACACGTTGAGTAATGGTATCAGCAGCAACATGCTTTCCTGTTCGAATTCTGTTGGCAGCAATAGGGGTAACATTGTTTCGACCACGACTCCAAAATACTGACCACCTCGGATCATTGTACGACATCACTTGTCCCAAAATGACAGGAGTAGAGTAAGAATTACTGTAAGTCTGTAAATCAGAATTTACTGCCCAGGCAGAACTATTCGCAGTTAAGGTACTATTATATTTAACAGCTTCAAACAATTTTCCGTCCGGCAGCTGCCAAACACCTTCTTCAGCAACGATGCAATATACAGTATCCGCAAATACTTGGTCTATATCACCCGGATTTTGTAATTTAACCTCAAAGCTTTGGCTTAAAACATTTTGTATTCGGGTCACCACCGGCGAAACATTATTTATATAATGTGGAGTACAGACAACCACCATCGAGTCATAACTGTTAGCCAGATCAACCTGGACCCATTGTGAGCCTACATCATTTACAGTAAGGGTCTCCAGGCTGGGAGCAGATTGCTGAGGGAATTCATACAAATAGCCTGAAGTTGGAATATTCGCGGCCGTTTTTAATCCGGCACCAATTACTACTGTCCCACCTGCAACGGCAACATCGCGGCCATAATTAAGCTGCGAAGGACTGAATTTAGAACTGGGTAAGAACCTGCCGTATGGAACCCACTGATCATTAGATTTGATATAGACATAAACCGATCCGGAATTAACCGCTTCAACATTATCACTGGGAACACCTACAATTAATCGATCATCATCAAAATCAATATTCAGACCAAAATTCACATCTTTATTTTTTATGTCCGGCGGTGATAGACGCTGACTTAATTGCCAGCCGGCAGTTGAACTGTAGTCATAAAAGAACACAGAACCTACGTTTTCCTGCTCCGAGGGTGAATTTTTAGAGTCATATGCCCCTACAGCTAACTGACTGCCTTTTAAGACTACTTCCCTGCCATAAGAAAATACATCATCTTCGGGAGGGTCAAAAGTATGTTCAAGCTGCCAGCTTCCACCAACAAATTCATAAGTATATGCACGACCAGCTCGAGGTATGCTCGGGTTTAGTTGGGGATAAAAACGTGTGCCAATAACAACTCGCGATCCGCTTATATCAATACCTTCTCCAAAACGGACATATTGTCCAACATCCGGCTGTTGCGCTATAACTGCTTCCTGGTTCCATTGTGTGCCATCGAATCTAAAAATATACGCTGCCCCGCGTCTGGTTTCAGATCCTGGTGCGGTGGTGATACCCACTTGGGGCGCGCTAATGGCGATTACATCACCATCGATTGCAACTACTTCACCAAAGAAATCTTTGGTTTCGCCATCATTAGCAGTCAGTTTTTGTTCCAGTAACCATATATCATTTTCATATTTGAATACATAAGCTGCACCGGCTTGGGTTGTCACCGAGTTATTTAGTTGCGCGCCGACAACTATTTTATTGCCGGATATCGCTACATCATGACCAAACCTGTCAAGCGCGATTGCATCTGCAGCGAATAATGTTTGTTCCAGCTGCCAACCACTCGAATCTTTTCTGAATACATAAACCGACCCGCCGATAGCGGCATTGACGGCTTCTCCAGGAGCAGAAACAACCGCAACATCACCATCGATTGCCACCGCAAACCCCATTTCATCCAATGATCTGGGACTATCCAACAGTATTTCTGCCAACTCTATTGTTTTCAGTTTAGTACTAACTGTTATCGGAACATCAAAGGTGACTGATTCGGTCAAATCCGAAATAGTCACCATGCCTTTGGTTAGTCCAAAGTCAAAATCTGATTGCAAGCCCAGTGATACTTGTGTCTCAATGCCAGTCGGGGCTATACCGGCATTCTGGTTTACTGTTATCCAACTGTCACTCTGGCTTAAACTCCAGGTACTGGAAGAATCTGAAAAAGAGGCCAAGCCAAGTGGCTCGGCAATCTGAATGGGTTCGTCAAGTTCGAAAGGTCTTTCAATCTCAAGATAAAATTTCCTAGGTCTCGCCCTTAGACCAGAGTAACTTAGCGCAGCAGACGCATCAACAATACCATCCGTGACTGATTCATTTTGCCATGGCCTTACAAAAGGAGTCGTCACAAAACTTGGTTTTGCCGAGCGCACAATACGATCAATAATATCCTCAGTAGTGTCGTTCGGGTGATACGCACACAACAGGGCTGCTACACCACTGGCATGAGCTGTAGCCATTGAAGTACCTGTACACAGGGCATAACCATCACCATCGTCATCCTGGCAAATACTGGCACCGTTGGCGGTTGACAAAGCTGTAGAAAGCACCAGACCACCTGGAGCAGAAATATCGACTATAGATTGCCCTGTATTAGTCAGCGAAGTTGGAATCGAATTAGTTTGAGTATGCATCCCCACAACCAGGATATTTGGCTGTTGATAATTTGATGGATAATGATTGGTGGTTTCCAGATCGTTTCCATCGTTACCCGATGAAGTTACAAACAAAATTCCGGCATCTGCCAACGACCCAATAATATCGCTCAAGGCTTGACTATACGTGCTCCCACCCCAGCTGTTATTAGTCACTTTGATATTGACGCCGGCTTGTTTCATCGAAAGTACATAATTAAACGCTTCTATAGCATCAGAAATACTGCCCGATCCATTTTCATCCAGATACTTAACTGACATCATTTTGGCCGTCCAGTTAAGCCCGGCAACACCAAGCCCATTATTGCCTGACGCACCGATTATCCCTGCAATGTGAGTACCATGCCCGCGGTCATCCATTGGATCGCCATCGTCATTGTGTGCGTCATAGCCATAATAATCATCAACGATTCCATTTAAATCATTGTCTATTGCATCGCCGGGTATTTCGTTGTCGTTGGTCCATATATTGGAAATTAAATCCGGATGTGTGTAATCAACTCCGCTATCAATAATTGCAATCACCAGGTTTGAATCACCCGTTGTCAAGTCCCAGGCCATTGGTGCATTAACATCCGGATCGGTATTATGAGTGGAATTCATGCCCCATTGCTGTGAGAACAACGGATCATTGGGAATGGCAGATTCATACATCAAATAGTCCGGTTCGACATATTGATAATCTCCCGTTTGATTCAATGCGTCGACTGCTTGCTCAACAGTCATTGACGGATCGGTGATTTTGAATGTTGCTAGATTATATTCCGCCATCTGAGCATTACATTTTTTATTCTTGTCCTGACAGTGCTTGAACTGTCTTATTTTTTTCATTTTCATGCCATAAGGCACGATGTAGCTGGAGTCAATCAGTCTGGCTACAACCTGATCTTCCACATATTTTGCCGCGTCATCATCGTCATCGTTCTCGTCGTCGTCATCATCGTCATCGTCGTCGTCATCATCATCCTCGTCATCGTCGTCGTCATCACTATCAGCGCTCGCAATTGACAACAAATGATTTGCACTATCACTATTCGGAAAAATAGTTTGGGTGATTACAAAAACCATGCAAACTGCCACCAGCAATAAGCAGCTTAATACAAAATTTGAAATGTACTTAATCATTCTGAACCTTCTTTGGAGCCTGATACCTAGGCAGATTGTACGCACAAACCCCTTGTTGAATTACAATCGTAAGATTGCTATCGAACTCTATTAGTTCATTAGCATATATACGTAAGTTGCATGTAGGGCGGACTTACGCATACCCCAAAAGCATAATACACTAGAAACCCAATACTTACATCAAGAACTATACCTATGCCGGATTGAAAGATAATTAATTTTTATTAAGAATTCAAGGTGATTTTTATTTTGCCTCGATTCTGGCAGCAAGAAATATTATCAGCACTATGGCAGGAATACCCAGGCAAGCGGCATAAATAAAAAAATTAATGTAGCCCAAATTATCAACAATTATGCCGGAGAATCCACCCAGGAATTTTGCCGGCAGTGTCATCAAGGAACTAAACAGTGCATACTGTGTTGCTGTGTAGGCTGTATTGGTCAGGCTGGATAAATAGGCAATAAATGCAGAAACTGCAATACCACCACTTATGTTATCGGCGCTGATAACAATGGCCAGCCAATAAATATTTGGTGTGCTATTAGCTAACCAGGCAAACAGAAGATTCGTCAATACCACCATAACAGCACCTAATAGAAGTGGTTTATACAAACCGAATCTAACAACTAAAATTCCACCCAAAGCAGCACCTAGAATGGTCATAAAAAAACCAAAAAATTTGGTTACTACTGCTATTTCTTTTAAATCAAATCCTAAATCAATATAAAACGGATTAGCCATTACACCCATGGTAATGTCACTAATGCGAAAAATACTAATGAACACCAGAATGGCAAGTGCCAATAATCCATTTCGCTGGAAGAAATCTGCAAACGGGTTAATAACAGCTGAAACAAACCATGTAATTAAACGCTTGATCAAATTTGGAAAATGGGGGTATTTTTGATTAATAAGTTCAGCAACCTTAAGCTGCTCATCGACGATGGCTTTTGCCGTCTCTGGCTCATGAATCAACAAGGTAGTGGCTATCCCTATCAACATTAATGCTGCCATGGTCAAATATGCACTGGACCAATCGCTAATATCAGCAATATACAAAGCACCTGCACCTGCCACCAACAACGCTAACCGATAACCCAAAATATACGATGCAGCCATCGCTCCTTGCAGATCAACAGGGGCCGACTCAATACGATAAGCATCAATAGTTATATCCTGGGTTGCGGAGGAAAACGCAATTAACAATCCAAAAATCGCAATCCAGAACAATTCAGATTTAGGATCGGCAAATGCGATCAGAATCAATCCAGTCATAATGCCCATCTGGGCCAGGAACATCCAACTGCGCCGGCGTCCCAACCATCTTGTCAAGATCGGCAAATTAATACTGTCGACAATAGGCGCCCAGAAAACCTTGATCGAATAGGTAATTCCAATCCAGCTAAAAAAGCCAATAGTACTACGACTGACATCCTCGGTCCTGAGCCAGGCTGAAAGAGTCGAAAAAACCAAAAGAAAAGGTAAGCCGGCTGAAAATCCCAAAAATAAAAGTGTCAGGACTCTTGGGTGACGATAGATCGAAATTAAATCAAAAAACGATCGTCCCGGCTCAGAGGTCGAGGTCATAAGTAATCGTCAACGGCGCATGATCGGAAAAACGTTCATCTTTATAAATACTGGCAGCTTTTGCCATCGCTGCCACTTTTGGTGTTGCCACCTGATAATCAATCCGCCAACCGGTATTATTGGCCCAGGCTTGGCCACGGTTTGACCACCAGGTGTATTGTTCCTCACGCTGGTCAACAGTACGAAATACATCTACATAACCCGCATCACCAAACACCCAATCCATCCAGGCACGTTCTTCAGGTAAAAATCCAGAGTTTTTCTGATTAGAGCGCCAGTTTTTGATGTCTATTTTTTTATGCGCAATATTCCAGTCACCACAAATGATAAATTCACGGCGCTGGCGTCGCATTTTCTTTAATAATGGCTCCAATCTTGCCATGACATCATATTTAAAGCCCTGGCGTATATCACCGCTGGTGCCCGATGGCAGATAAAGTGAAATCACACTTAGTTTACCGAAATCAGCCTGAATCCAGCGCCCTTCAATATCCACATCCGGCCACCCCAGGCCTTTAGTCACTTTGTCAGGCTCGTGTCTGCTGTAAATAGCAACACCGCTGTAGCCTTTTTTTTCAGCATCATGAAAATAATTGTAATAGCTCTTGGGATGGAACAATTCGTCCTCAAGTTGCCATGTTTGTGCCTTGGTTTCCTGGAAACAGAGCACATCAGGCTTGGTTTTTGCCATCCAGTCAAACATCCCTTTACGCGCAGCGGCACGGATACCATTTAAGTTAAGTGATACGATTTTCAAAACGTTGTCCTATATAATTACAGCCCAATGATAAACCATTGAGAAGCAAAACTCATGCTCGCCTATCAACAAGAATTTATTCGCTTTGCACTTGATCGAAATGTGCTTAAATTTGGGGAATTCACATTAAAGTCGGGGCGCATCAGCCCCTATTTCTTCAATGCCGGGCTGTTTAATGACGGCCATAGCCTGGCCCAGCTGGCCGGATTTTACGCCCAAACATTGGTCGAGCAGGGTGAAAACAAATTCATGCTTTACGGCCCGGCATACAAAGGCATTCCACTGGCGGCCGCAACTGCTGTAGCCTTGGCACTCAACCATAATCTGACGATTCCTTACGCCTTCAACCGCAAGGAAGTCAAGGATCATGGTGAAGGTGGTCAGCTGGTTGGCGCGCCGCTCAAAGGCCGGGTATTCATAGTAGATGATGTGATTACCGCAGGTATTTCAATTGGTGAATCGATTGAAATTATCCAGGCCAACAATGCCGAAGTTGCCGGTGTACTCATCGGCCTGGATCGTCAGGAAAAAACACTGGATAGTGAACTTTCAGCCGCCCAGAAAATCAAACAAACCTACAATATTCCGGTTTATGCTGTTGCTAATATGGACTTGCTGATAGAATATTTGGCAACAGATAACAAATACAAAAATTATTTAACTCAAATGAATCAGTATAGAGATCAATATGGAGTCGAGACTTAAGTGAGAGGTTTATTATTAGTCATACTATCACTTTGCCTAGCTACTCATTATTCGTTCGCATCACAAACTGAATCCTATCTGTCAGCCAAGAACGCCTTATCTTCTGCTGATTTTGATCAATATCGAGTCTATATAAAACAATTAGGCGGCTATGCGCTAAAGCCGATGGTTGAATCCGATTACATACTCAAACGCTTCGATCAGCTTAATACAGGAAGTATTGAATCTTTTCTGAATAACAATACTGATGTTTATACCAGTAACGCTGTTCGTATTCGGTATCTAACTGCCCTGCTAAAACAGAAGAAGATAAATAAATTTCAGCAGTTTTATAAAAATGATATTAATGATATCGAGCTTGAGTGTCATTTCATCAACAACACCATTAATAGTCAGGCAATTTCACCAGAAAAGGATCAGCGGATTGAACAATTATGGCTAACCGCCAGTTCCAGGCCGGACAGCTGTAATCCGGTATTTAAGATCTGGAAAAAGGCCGGCAAACTAACTAATCAGCGAGTTTGGGAACGTATCGAAATCGCCATTGATCGCAATCGTTATCGACTCGCCAGCTTTTTAGCAAAGAATCACCTCTCAAAAAAGCAACAAGACATTGTTGAATTATGGATAGAAGTCAAACGCAATCCCGCAAAAAAACTCAACTCGACACGATTTTCCAGCACCGAGTTCGCCGGCAAGATTATCGCTGACGGATTGGAACAAATAGCAAGGACAAACCCTTTACAGGCCGTGCAGATCTGGGGCAAGCTGAAATCGAGTAATCCAGGCCTGAAAAAATTCGACCCGCAGGTTTTTGCCGGTATCGGTTTTCGGGCAGCAATCAACCATCAACCTAATGCTACGCTTTATATGCGCAAAGCCTCTTTTGAGCAGGGAAAAGTACGCCAGTGGGCGATACGCACGGCGCTCAGAGAAGGCAAATGGCAAGATGTGCTTGATTTTTATGATCGTTTAACTGAACAAGAGAAAGCATCCCTGGATTGGCGTTACTGGCAAGCACGTGCATTAGAACAAACCAATAAAGCAGAACTCGCAACTACTATTTATCAACAAATTTCTGATCAGCGTGATTTTTACAGCTTTTTAGCCGCCGATATGATCGACGGTGACTATCAAATGAATAATAAACCTATAATGGTGCCTATAGAAGCACTCGAAACCAGCAGGGCTTTTCAGGCTGCCAAAGAACTTTATTATGTTGAGAACGTCAATGAAATGCGGCGTCAATGGCAATGGGCGATTCGTGATTTAGATCAAACCGAATTATTGGCAGCCGCTAAAATTGCGTCCAATTGGAATTTTCATGATCGGGCAATTATTACCGCAGGGAAAGCCAGATATTTTGACGATGTAAATTTACGCTTTCCAGTTATTCACAAAAGTGCGATTCTCGATAATGCCAAAAAACAAAAACTGCCAGAATCTTACATATACGGCATCATGCGGCAGGAAAGCGCATTTATGGAAGATGTACGATCATCAGCCGGTGCCATGGGCTTGATGCAAATCATGCCCGCCACCGGCAGACTGATTTGGAAAAAACAAGGCAGACCGAATTACCATTCATCAAAGCTGTTGAACCCCAATGAGAATATTGCTGCCGGTTCATTCTATTTGCGCGATATGCTGAACACGTTTGACGGTCACTACGCCATGGCTACTGCCGCTTATAACGCCGGCCCGGGAAGACCCAAACAATGGCGTAGCAATCGCAGCCTTGATGCAGATATTTGGATAGAGAACATTCCATTTAAGGAAACCCGAGGTTATGTTAAAAACGTACTTGAATACAAAGCGATTTATGATCACCAGCTAGGTCAGGAAATGCAGCGTATCAGTCAATTATTACCCAGAGTCAATGCAGGATAATTCGCAAACTGACGCCACCATCTGGATTGCCGGCGGCAACGGCTTTGTCGGCCATGAAATCGCTTATAAACTCAAAGCATTAAACCAGCGCGTAGTATTGTTAAGCCGCTCAAAATCATTACACACTGATTTCAACATCGCCCAGACTGATTATTCGGTCGAAGATCTGGATACAAAATTCAACGCTGGTGATATTGTTATCAATTTAATCGGCATTCTTAACGAACGTGGATTTCAAGGTAAAGGCTTCAATAAGGCACATGTTGAAACCACCCGATCGCTATGCCAGGCCGCCACTAATACGGGTGCCAAACGTTATTTACAAATGAGCGCATTGCACGCCTCGGCAAGAGGACCCAGTTATTATCTGGCCAGCAAGGCCCAGGCAGAAAAAATAGTCGAAGAGTCAGGGCTGGATTTCACTATCTTCAGGCCTTCTGTTATTTTTGGCGCACTGGACAGTTTCACTAATCGTTTTGCCCAATTAATTAAACTTTCACCATTTGTGTTTCCCCTGGCATGCCCCCGGTCACGATTTCAACCCATCCATGTCGGCGATGTGGCTGAGTGTTTTGTTCAATCAATCTCGAACCCCGAAACGATCAATCAAGGCTATGACTTGTGCGGGCCGGACGTGTTTACCTTGCACGAAATTGTCCAACTTATTGCAAAAACCATGGGCAAAAGAAGAAAAATCATTCCTCTTGGCAACGGCTTATCCAAACTACAGGCCAGAGCCCTGCAATTCGCGCCGGGCAAACCGTTTACTATGGATAACTATAAATCGTTACAGATCGACAGTATTTGCACCCACAAATCCGAGCTGCCATTCGACCTGACAAACACCCGCTTAACCGATGCAATTAAGGAGTATCTAGGTTAGCTAGATAGAGGTCGCGCTCTGGTTTTTTTAGTTTCGCCAATTTTTTAACTGCGGCATAAAAAACCGAAAAATCCTGTCCGGATTTTGTGAAAAGTTTCTTAAATTCACCCACTTTGTCGTAATACGCCCCCACTGCAATCAAATGTGCATTATTCAAGTCTTGAGCAAACCATTTATCCCAGGGACTATTGAAATCAAAATCGGTCTTCAATTTTTGGTAGTCCGTTTTCAGATCAGAAAAAATTGTTTGCTTTTGCTCAAGCTTAAAGGATCGTTCAAGATCAGATTGATAAAGATCATCCAATCTGGCTTTATATTGAGTGATTAAACTCAGCACATTATCCTCAAACTTTTGGTTTTGTTGGTACCAGGATAATTCATCAAATTTCCCATTCTTCCTAAGCCATATTTCAATACCCTGGTTTTCTACCATGGTCGCGAACGATTCATTAAAAACCGTATCACCTTTCACATAAACAATCTGATGACTCAACTCATGGAAGATCAAACTGGCAAGATTGATTTGGGAATAATTAACAAAGGTATTTAACACCGGGTCATTAAACCAACCCAAGGTTGAGTAAGCTCTAATCCCTCCAACAGAAACGTCATAACCTTTTGACTTGATTTGCTTGGCCAAATTAATCGCCGGCTGCTTAGAAAAGTAACCTCGGTATGCCTGGCAGCCGATAATGGGATAACACCAATGATAAGGCCTTAGTGATAATTCTGGTGCTGCAAATATATTCCATACGACATAGGGTCTGCTTAAATCAGCATAACGTGTATAACTTTTATTATCTGGGAGTTTTAATTCTGAAGACGCAAATTGCCTGATAACTTTAACCTGCTCAAGCTTTTGCTTAAGTTCCGCTGATGTACCCGGATGCTTGAGCAAATCATCAATAGGCTTGGAGCGGGAAATAACCTGCAATTGCCCTTTTACCGATTGACTGTAGTAACCCAACGATTGGCATCCCGCTGCCAATACAAGAACTGCAATTAAAACTACTGATAAAATAGTACGCATGATTAGTGATTTATACCTTAATTCGTTAACACATGACTGAAAATTTTGGCAATTCAGACTGTTATCTTGTCGGCGGTGCCGTACGCGATGAACTATTGGGATTAAAGCCCACCGAGCAGGACTGGGTGGTCGTGGGCCGTTCACCGGAGCAAATGAAATCGCTTGGTTTTCAAGCCGTCGGTAAAGATTTTCCTGTTTTTTTGCACCCTGAAACCAAACAAGAATATGCACTCGCTCGAACAGAACGAAAAACTGCACCGGGGCATACCGGATTCGAATTTCACACTAGTGCAGATGTTACTCTTGAGCAGGATCTACAGCGCCGCGACCTGACTGTAAATGCCATTGCCAAGGACAAAAATAGTGTATTGCATGATCCATTCAATGGCCAACAGGATATCAACAACAGGCTATTACGTCATACCTCCAAGGCTTTTGCTGAAGACCCCTTACGGGTTTTAAGAGTTGCACGATTTAAGGCACAATTATCTGCCTTTGAATTTTCCATTGCTGATTCAACTATGGAATTAATGCGGCAACTTGTTAATAATGGCGAAATTCACACCTTGAGCCCAAACCGGATTTGGGCGGAAACTGAAAAAGCGTTATTAACAGCTAAACCTTCTTTATATTTCCAAACATTACGTGACTGCGGAGCATTAAAAATATTATTTCCACAAGTTAATGCACTGTTCGGCATCCCGCAACGACCTGAGTATCATCCTGAAGTCGACACCGGCATCCACACCCTGATGGTCATTGATCGTGCAGCAGAATTAACTGATGACCTTGGCGTGCGCTTTGCCGCGTTAGTTCATGATTTAGGTAAAGCCTTAACGCCTGAGTCCAAATGGCCAAGACATGTCGGACATGAAAAAAAAGGCTTAATACCGCTCAAACAACTTACAGACCACTACCCAGTTCCTGGCAAGATCAAAACAATTGCGCAGCTGTGTTGTGAATATCATTTACTGATGCATCAGTTTTTCGAATTGCGACCGGCGACTATCCTCAAACTGATTGAAAAACTCGATGGCTTTAGGCGTCCTGTACACATTGAGCAGTTTGCACTATTGTGCCAGGCTGATAGTCAGGGCCGGGGCGGGCATTTAAGAAACCAAACTTACTTGCAAGCGGATTTACTCAGACAAATTTTCCAGGAGCTTAAGACCATATCTGCCAAGGATATTAGTCCGACAATCCCAAGCGGCCCTGATATAGCTAAGGCAATCAAAAAACTACGTACAAATAAAATCTCTGCTCTGAAGCAGAGCTATAGACTGGAGTCTATCCATGCAAACAGCTAAAACAGCGTTAATCACCGGCGGTGCAAAGCGCATTGGCAGCGCATTAGTCAAGGCCTTGCATAAGCAAGGCCTAAACATTGTCTTTCAATATAATCGGTCTGCAATTGAGGCTGAGCAGATCCTACTTGAGCTAAACCAAAACCGCCCTAACTCGGTAATAGGTCTAGGTACCGATCTTCAGGCTACAAGCAGTTATCAAGAACTTGTAGACAACGCTATAGATCATTTCGGACGCCTTGATGTATTAATTAACAATGCGGCCGGCTTTTTCTCTACTCCGCTACAGCAGGCAAGCCAAGAAAACTGGAACGAATTAATGGATGTAAACGCGAAAGCGCCCTTTTTCCTGGCGAAAAGTTGTTATCAATCACTTAAACAAAACCAGGGCTGTATTATTAACATCACTGATGTATATGCTGACAGACCGCTGCCTGATTATCCTATTTACTGTGCCAGCAAAGCAGCGCTGACAAGCTTGACCTTTTCTTTGGCGCAATCATTTTCGCCCCAGGTGCGGGTTAATGCCATCGCACCCGGCGCAATACTTCCCGCTGAAAATGGTGGTGTTGAAACCATGAAAGCAGTGATTGAACGCACTCCCTTAAAACGGCTCGGCGGCACTGAAGCAATTGTTGAAACTGCTTTATTTTTAATTAACGATGCGTCATTTATTACCGGTCAAGTCATTAATGTCGACGGTGGACGTACAATCGTTAATGCCTGACTGCTTTGGCCCGAACTATAAGCGAATATCCCGGCATAAAAAACAATAACAAATCCAGTTTGGATAACACCCACACAAATGGATAAATCAAACTAAAAAGTTTGAATTTTTTCTGATTTTTAGACATATCGTCTGCAGTAACAACGGTACCTTTCCCCGATTCGCCTTCTTTTTGAATTCTTTCGAATAAAAAACTGATCAAAGCATCGTAGAGTTCAACAAAAAACTTTGAATAAGTATGGTGTTCGATAATGGAAAACTTGGTATCAGTCAACGATGATAAGGTTGGCAAATCATAACCCGGCCGCACATGGCCGTGTTTCTCATCAGTCAGGCCAATTGCCAGCCTCAGTTTTCTGATCCAAGCACCAGGCCTGTGGTGTGGAACATTAATAATCAATTCTGCATCGGGCTTCATGATCCTCGCCAATTCTGCAATGAATTCCTTATCAGTGTGAATATGCTCAAGAAAATCGATAATCACGACTAAATCAAAGCTATCATCAGCAAATTCAGTTTTACCGCCATCCAGTTGCACAACATTTTCGCCCACCATTTGTTTAATCGATGAAACCACATGCTCGTCTAAATCTGCGCTATACCAGGTTCCGCCTTTTTGCCTCAGTAAATAACTAAGCACGCCGTTATCCGCACCTATATCCAGGCAGGTTTTGTTGCTTAAATCCGGTAAGTAACCTTCAATCGCTGCAAATTTTGCCTTTTTCAAAATTGACTTGTTATAAAGCTTAAGCAACATTTGCTGGGCTGAAGTTAATGTTTGTGAGTGGTTCATGATAGATGTTATTGATTGGGGCGTGCACGGTATTTTTTGATGTTATAAATCCGTATTTCACGGTCAGGACTGCCTTTGATTACTTGTTCCGGCACTACCCATAAAGTTCTGTCCAAATGCCGCATATACTCAGGATCCGGTTTTATTTCCAGCGCAAGATAATCGTAATTGATCCATTCCCCGCGATAAAACTGATTAATCAAGTCGCTTTTTGATGGTTGTACTTTCAAACGGTCGTCAGGCACGCCGCTATAAAATCCCAGCAGCAGATTGTCAGTATATAGTCTTGTTTCCGCCGGTATATTGTCTCTAAGCCATAAGCCGGCTTCTTTCAGGTAATGCTTATTGGTAATACTCGTTAAACCTTCAAAAATATTCACCAGCAATAACAGCACCACCAGAACATAGCCAAAGTTAGATTTAAATGTATTACGGGGTTTGGCTTGCCAACGCTCATAAACCGAGTTAAGCGCAAAAGGCACTGCACATAAAAATGTAACGGCTATTGCCAATGGATATCGATCAGTCAAAAAGAACTTGGTTAAGGTGAATACGGCCAGAATAATAAAATTAAACAGTATAAACAGTTTCCATGGCCTGATTGAATGCGTCTCTGGAAAAACCAAATCCCGTCTAAACGCATACCAGACTAAATAGACATAAGGGATGCTCAGTATAATTAAAACCTGCGCAAAGATTATTCCAAATACTGTCCAGATATAGACCAGTCGTCCGGTCGTATCTGACGATGATTCAATGATTAGCTCTTTTAAGATTTCTATTTTCCTATCTAAAAACTGACCCGCCTGTGCCCAGCCGGCGAGAATGTTTCCATAAGAAAAATGCATGTTACCGGTATTCACATTCGGCACGTGCAACCACCAACCAAAAAGTGTGATGAGTATCATCGCAGTTATAAGGATTAATGAATAAAACAGTGACCGATTCATCGGCACCACATTAGCGCGCGAATTTAAATATATGATCGGCATGGCGATTAAGAAAACAGCCCCCTCGATTCTGAATAAGGTTGCAACCACCATGGCCAGCATACTTAAGAATAAAATAAATATAGAGCGAATATGAAGCGCTCTAATAAGATAATAGAGGGATAACAAATAAAATGCGATATAACCATGATCACGAATAAGATAAGAGCGCAGTTCGTTTAATCCTGGGAAGAAAACTATCACTAAGGCCGCAATTACAACTGTGACATAACCGGCACCGATTTCCCGAATCAAAAGCACAAATGCAAAACAGGCCAGAATATTCAGCAAACCATTCAATGCATGGGCGCTGCTCTCAAGGTTCAAACCTGTTGTTTGATGAATCAAACTAATTAGAAACGGATAAAGCGGCCACTTATGAAAAGATAATGCCTGTTCAAAATCACCACGCGTAAACGCATCAGCGGCTTTTAAATAAAGTATGCCGTCTATATTAATAATCGGATCGGCATAAACTGACCACAATGAAATTGCGACACAGCATAAAAATATAAACAAACAAAGCCCAACATTCAGCTGGGCTTTATGAGAATTCGACATTAGCAGTTAATCAGGATCCCTGATTTAGAATTTGAACTTTAAAGTGGCCAGGATCGTATTTTCACTACCGCCTTCACTATTATGATCGGGATTTTTCCGATGTAAAAAATACGTAGTCAGTTGTACATTTTTCTTTGGCTGAAAAGAATAATACGCTTCAAACGCCTGTTCACTGGCCGTTGGATTCAAGTTAATTCTTTCTTCATCAAAGAATAATGGCTGTCCAAAATCTTCCCGTCCTTCCGGAACAATCAAGTCAGCACTGCCACGCTTAACTTTAAGCGGTCTGGAATAACCGATTCCGATACGATCCTCCTGTCGAAATACGCCTTTACCAACCAGCCCCATACCATATGAATTACTACGAATACTGGAAAAATTTTGCAAATAGCTTTGGTCCCAATCATCAACATTGGTATAGCCCTCGGTATAGTTACCGATGACCGAAAACTTATCATTAAACTGATAAGACCCTGATAGTCCTATTGAAATGGTATTGGACTCTTCTACACTGAGGACACCGCCGGAAGCCCCGCCAAACAAACTGCCCATTTCACGCACTGAGCCCAATTGCAAACCAATAGCGGCTTTGTCTTTTTTATAATGACCTTCTATAACAGCGCTGTCGCTTTCCAGACCATATTTATCCGGTTCTTCGTTAGAGGATAAGGCAAACGCAAAGCCGAAATTCTCATCAAGCTTGTAACTGGCATGACTGGCTATACCTTGATCAGTAAAACTCAAATAAGGATTAGTAAAGGTACTGGTATATTCAAAACCGGGTGTTGATTGATTTTGCTCCCTGGATAAAGCAAATGCACCTAATTCGGTGCGCACACTATCATTTAAACTGAATCGGTATTTACTGCCATCGCTTGATTGCTGATAGAAATTAAGCTTGGTGAAACTGTCGTTATAATCTTCTGTTGTATAGGTTGGATCGAGACGATTTGTCATTTCGTCAATTTCAGTCAAGCTGCTAGTCAGGGTTGCGTATGAAGAGTTATCCACTCCCTGACTCACCACAAACGTATCCGTCTTCAAATCAGCATCCGACATCAAACTGAAAAGATTCGGGGAAGCTTCTTTCGCACTGATGCGCTTGGTCATATCAAAAATATAACCTCGATCGTACACATCGGTAATAAAGGTATTCTCTAAACTGTCACCATCCCTGTTTCTTAAAATTCCCCAAACAATAGCACCGCCTGCAACAACTGCTACCGCTGCTAATGCTCCACCTCCTGAAGAAGATCCACCGCCTGTGTCCCTGGGCGCCAAAGCCGCTCCAACATTAAGCAAACCATGACCATAAATTCGATCAACACCAGGGTCGCCTTTATCGTCAGCAGAGGTGAGAATAATTTCCGCCACTTGCTGCGCGGATAAGTTCGGATTCTGAGCATATATTTGTGCTGCCACCGCAGCTACCCGGGGGGCAGCGAAAGACGTACCTTGAACACTGGTAAACGAATTAAATCCCGGTGCAATAATATACACATCGGCAGAATCACCGGCTCGGTTCGAGTAGGGCGCGATATTACCGCTCGCATCTGAAGCACCCACAACAATAGCCCTGCCGCCTAAATTTTTCGCGTAAGCGCCATCACGATTGGGGTTCGGCTCCGATTCATTACCCGCTCGCATAACCGCAAGCTTGCCGGAATTAACGATGTTAACCCACTCACTGAAGCTGCCTGCCGGTCCGCTGGATTTAAGCACAACACGAACATCGTCACGCGCTGCCGCCGCTCTTAATCCGCGGTTGGTAATATTGGTGTCACCGATAAAATTCGGCCCAACTATTTTGATAGGCAAAATCTGTACACCACCATAAACACTGGCCATCACTCGCGCAACCACAGTACCATGGAGGCTGGCAGTTTGATCTTCAGGGTCATCATCATTGTTAAAAACATCAAAACCTCCAGGAATGACATTAGGTGTTCCCGGCGCCACACCGGAATCAACCACCGCCACCACCTGAGCATAACCAGGTGTTGCTGCCAAAGTAATTAAGAGCGAGATTATTATCGGTTGAAGGAATTTTCTTACTACCATTTTAAAGAGCACCTTGGTTAGTCAATGTTATAGTTGATTCAATATCTACCTGCGGATTAATGCTGATTATAATACAAATTAAACTAACTCATAGTAAGCACAATTATTGATTTAATAAAGGGTATTATTTAACAAAAGCGCCTTTTGCGAATCGAAGTCCTGATGGTGATTATGGAATTGCTCGATCCTGTGAGCACAATAATCAAGCAGCTCAGCGTTAATGGATTTATTACTGGCCAGGTAACTCCTTCTGACTACGAAATCACTCAGCTTAACAACCTGTCCATACTCAAGCTCATAGTCCAATTGTCCCTTGATATGATCCTGAGTACCGGGAATTAATTCAATCGACTCTTTATTTTTGTGGCAGTAGTCAGTGAGCTTATTCAGCTCAGAGCCATAATTCCCCGTCAACTGATCAATCACATTGCTGGAAAACAACTGTTCACGATCTTGGTCAGTGCTATCAATTTGCTCACTGCCGATAAGCGGTTGCATTGCTGAAATGGACGCTTCGACAGTTTGATTGCAACACTGGGCGAGCTTATCGATTGTTTGTTGTGCTATCGCTCGACAAGTCGTGTATTTGGTTGGGATGACGGTGAATAAGTTAAGCTTATTATCGGGTTGATCAATCAAATCTGTTTCCAACAAATTCTTGCCCGGATCAACGCCATTGCCGTTTTTGACAGGCAATAAACCATAATGGACCTGGCTGATGTTTTCTAAGTTTAGTTTCATTCCAGGGTAAGTCGCGTTAATTTCATCCAGGCATAGTTTGATTTGCTGATTAGTTGGCTTTTGGGTTAATTCGTCGTGTGTATCGATATCAAAATACCAAGTTCCAAATAATGTCTTGTCACGCCAGGGCGCTGCAAATAATAAGCGACTCAACCCTTTAGAATCATGCTGAGCAAATCCGTATTGCAACCCGATTGCTGTATCTGCATAACGGCCGTTAACAACCAAATTAACGGCCAGACAAAAATCAGGATAAGTGTTTGCATTGATATTTGACTGTGTCAGGTTTTCAATTGTTTTCGCCGCCGTGCAAAATATAATGCTGTCAGTGGTGGCTGAATATTCTTGTTGACTGATTTGGCAACAAAGTTTTAATTCGAACTGATCTTTATGTATCACTGATAATGATTCAGCTTTAAGATAATTAAACGCATCTGCTCCTGCATGTTGAGCTGTTTTAACAAAGGCCAACCCCAGTCTTTCAGCATGCTGCACTTGAGCGTCATACCACAATCCTGCGCCAGTGATGTTTTGATAATTGGACAAATCTACAAGCTTGTTTAATTCATCTGTGGAAATACAACCTGCCCCGGCCAGTTTTTTATCCGGACAATAAATGCGTTTAAGCAGATTGTATAAGGAAAAACCGGCACTCACGGCTATTCGTGATCGTTGCAGTTTTTTTTCGGTGGGCAACAAACACGGTAATGGTTCCAGTAAATGCGAGGCAATTTTAAATAAAGTTTCTTGCTCTCTGGCAGAACGTATGGTTCTGGCAAAATCAAGCGTCTGCAGGTAGCGTATGCCACCATGAATGGTTTTAAGTGAATTTGCCGAGGTCTGAGAACAATAATCCGCAGCCTCAACCAGCAATGCATTCAAGCCACGGCTCTGCGCCTCCCACAGCATTGCACAGCCCTGAATCCCGCCACCGACCACGATTAGATCATAATGAGGTTTCAGTTGTAACTTACGCAAAACCGTTAACCTTTTCCGAGCCGGTCATTGATCGTATCGTAAATTAAATTCACTCTGTTTCTAAATGCCGTTAAACTGTGTTCACGTTCAATAAAAATTTTCGCTTGTTCGGCTTTATTTTTAGCTTGCTCAGGGTATTGAACCAACTCACTCATGATATCAGCAAACTTGGCCGCATCGGGGGCAGACAAAAAGGCAATATCATCCGTCATCACCTGCGTATGGGTTGGCAAGGCAGTCGCCAGTACGGGAACACCCGAAGCAAGATAGGAATATATCTTCATCGGGGTATTAATGCCCTTGGTACGAGGCGATAATAAAAAATCAGCTTGTTGCATATACGCGTCCATGTCCTGAATAGGCCGCGGACCCAGGAACTTTATCCACTCATCCAGACCAAGTGCTTTAACTTTAGCCGAATAAGCATCAATATCCGCTTGCTTACCCCCAATAATCAACAAGCAAACATCTTGGCGCTGCTTGACATATTCTGCTAAGCCGTCAATCAACAAGTCAATACCTTGATAAGTTTCAAGATTGCCAATATAAAGGCCGATCATTGCTTCGGCTTTAGCATACGTCTTTAACTCATCAATCTTATTTACAGATTGCTGGTCCGTTATTAATGAAATATCTTTAAGCAAATAAATATGATCGGTTTTATATTTTTGTGCGTAATCTGCAATAGCCTGGCAAACCGCCACTACTGCACAAGAGTATTTAATCGTCTTCGATTCAAACCATCGAACCAGCGGAACAACCAATTTAAATTTATCGCTCTTTTCTAATAATTGCTCGGTGATCACCGAATCCATGTCATAGACATAGGGAACCTTACTGAAAGGTTTGCAAAACATTGCCAGTGTTGCAGACTCTTCTACTGCATGAATAAGATCATAGCGGTTTTTTCTGAGCATCCCCATCATCTTAAAAAACAAAACCAAATCACAATAAAGTTTTTTCAGGGAAAAACCCGGGGATATTCCTTTGATTGGCAGCAACGGATTAATACGATGAACCCTGGCATTTGTATAGTGTTTATCCTCACCCTCATGAAAAGTCAGAATATCAACATGATCCCCTCGATCACTGAGCGCTTGCACCAATAGATCAACCGCAATCGGTGTGCCGCGCTCTTGATAAAATGGATGTGGCGCTAATAAAAGAATTTTCATTGATTACGCTCAAGCGGAGGTTTTTCAGGAATATTAGTGTTCATGATTCCGGGGATAGACATTAAACTCTTGCCGATCAACAGCAAAGCACAAAACACAAACGCCAGCTTTTGCCATTGCACCTGCACTTTTAATAATGCAAACAACAGCGTAACCAGCCCAAGCAACAGTAATAAAACAGCGTTCAGTGTTAATTTACTATTAATAAATTCCAGTTTAATTGAACTCGTCCCTGCATCGACCTTCAAGGCCATAAAACTATAATTAGCTTTGTGAATTTGAGTAGGCGAATCATTCAATTCAGCCCGCCAATATTTATGATAATTCACTGGAATGAAAATGATCGTCGGCTGATCTGTATTAACCGTGAACTCAAGTTTACTGACATAAACCTTTAGATCACTAATACTGCAGTTTTGCGTCAATGAGGATTGCTCGACCATGGCCTGCGGCACAATCACAGGACGATCCAACTTATCCGAAATTTGCGACAACTGGTCAGGTATTAACAATGTTTCAGTTTGTACAAGCTGGTCCGACGCACAATAAACCCGATCGAGATGATTCTTGATTTGATACAGTGTTTCTGTGTCATTACTATAAACAGGCTCAATCAGATCACTATTAAGATCCAGATTAGAAATGACATAGCGTGTGTTTAACAACCGCAAAATTTCAAGCTTGCCGTCAAATAAAAACAATATCCCGTTTAATGTCACATGAACGTTCTTATAAGCTTCACGCATAAAATACAGATAGTCATTCGGTGCGGTTGTTTCATAGCCTCCTAATGTAGACAGGTCATAATAACTCAAGATATTGTGATGGTAGCCGGTATGATCCATTAACAAGGCGGTACGAAAATCGCCTTCGGTTGCACGGACCTGTTTGATGATTGAGTTGGCCGGAAAATGATCACTCGCCTCTAAGCGTGTATTAAATTTATGCCCGCTCAAAAACAACTCACCGGTAGTCAACACCACCAGCAACGGAACGACCCACTTTGACTGGCCTAACCTGACCAGTATTACAGCAACCAGGCAAAATAGACCAAGATAGATCATCCAGGGCAAAAACTCACGCAGTGCCAGTACATCCGGATAGGTCAATTTTGCCATGGCGACCCAAGCTAATACGACTATAAAACTGACGATCAGACTGCCATATCGATTAAGCTGCAAATCTTCAATTAAAAACCTGGCTCCAAATGCGGCAATGAGAATTGCCAACATCAATAGCAGTGTAATAATGCGCGAATAGGTGCCAGAACCGGCAAAGGGTATCAGGTTTAATAAGCTGATAATTGTCACATTGCCATTAAACAAGGCTATGGTCAAAAACAGCATGATCACCAAAACAATTAACAACTTATCTCTGGTTATAATGGATTTGATTACCCCATAAATCGTCAAATACAGGCAAAGCAATCCAAAATAAACCTGAAATTCCACCACATTGCTTTTAAAGAAATTCTTTATGGCTGGAATGTGTCCCAATTCACTACCATAATTCGGTAGTAAGAACCGGACAGCATCGATTGCATTAGGCCATAGATCTTTTGCCAGTTGAATCAAAGCCGCAAATGAAATATCTAACTGGTACCGGTTATAGCGAAAGTCCTGAGTACCTCTCAGGCCATCAGCAATATCCTCGGCCTGCCAAAGCGCGTCGGGCAGCAAAATTGCACCCCCGATCAGGTAAATCGCATGAATTGAAATCCAGCTTTTCAGCTTGGAAGCCGGCTTGGTATCCATTGCCAATAAAATATAAAACGTATTGAATGCCCCCAGAAATATGAAGGTGTATAAAACAATCTGGGTATAACCGCTGGTAAAGAAAAAAACCACAGACAGGATCAATGCCAACATCACCGCAATGCTGGATCGATGTTTTAGTGCCAGCAGATTAATGCCGAGCAGTAATGGCAGCCACAATTGTGTAGCCAAGTGCTGAGGAAACATCAGCCAGGCAATTTGATGCATGTTAAACATCCAGGCAACCGCCCCCAGGCTGGCGGCGGCAGAACCTATTCCAAGCTGAAATAGAAATAAATACATGAATAAACCTGCCAGGATTAACCGGAACCAGGTGCTGAAGTCCATTGCATTAGGTATATCCATGAATAATTGAAATAAACTGGTCGAAAATATTCCTACTCCCTGACCAGAGGTGGGTTTGCCGCTAAAAATATGCGGCAGGTATTGTGGGTTGTAGCCTTGTTTTGTAGCGTCCCAAAACTCTTTTTTATATGGATAGTGCGCGGTTGGGGAATCCGACAACATGGTATTTTCAGCTTTTACCTTGCCCAGCTCAACTGACCAGGACGGTTTTTCCAAAATAAAATCAAACGCGCTCAAATGCTTATTCAAAAACAGCACATCGAAAAGATAGCCTGTTGAACACAGAACAATGAAAAGAATTGCAACAAAGTGACTTTTATTGATTTGCACGCGAACCCGCCTTATTTACTCGCTGCAAGAAATAACCGCATTTTGACCTTCAATCACAACCTAATGCTGAATAATGGCCCGGAATTATATCTTGACTGTGATTTTAGCGATACTGCGGTCTGTTGACATTCTCTAAAATCGCTTCGCTGGTAAGTGTATAATCGCCACAGATTCCAGCACAGTGCATTAATGGCCACGATTAATTTCAAACGACCGATCCAGATCGTTATTACCATCTTGTTGATCATCTACGTTTGTTATTCAGCCGGCATTTTCTCCGCCCAGGGCCGGGAGCAATTCAAGAGCCTGCTTGTCGATGTCAACTGGACTTACATCTGGTTATCGCTGTTCGTGACAGTGGTGCAAAACTTAATCAGCATTCGTAAATGGCATATAGTCGTTGTCGCCAAAAAACTGGTGGGCAGCTTCTGGCTATTACTAAAATATTTATATGTCAGCAGACTTTATAACCTGATTCTGCCAACCAGCATGGGTGGAGATGTCATCCGCATCTACCGCCTGGGTAAGCTTAACAATAGCATTGAAAAAGCCGCCGCATCGGTCTTCGTTGAGCGCTTCGCGGGAATGCTGGTATTACTGATTCTGGCCGCCGTTTCCTTCGCCTTTATGGCTAAGGCCGACACCAAGCTGTTTGCACTGAGTTTCGCATTCGTCTTAATCGTCACCCTTGTTCTGGGCTGGTCAGCCACTGACAATCGGTTTGTTCAACTACTCAAGTCTATTGCAAACAAAACGAACATATCCCTGCTTGATAAAATCGCCGAAAAATTTGAAGAATTCCAAAATTCCATACGCACAGTTGGCAAAGATAAAGGTTTTTTACTGCGATTATTTGGATACTCGGTGATATTTTACATATTGGCTGTCGCCAGTGTCTGGGTCAGCGCATTGGCATTTGAGCAGAATGTTTCACTTATACACATGATTATCGCCGTTCCGGTAATTATGCTTATCATGAACCTGCCTGTTTCTATCGGCGGACTTGGTTTAATGGAAGCCTCATACACTGTATCGTTCGAATTGCTGGGCTATAGTGCGGAGCTGGGCCTGATTACTGCATTAATCATGCGTGCAAAAGCGCTTTTGGACGGACTCATTGGCGGTATTTTCGAATTAAAAGCTTAGCAGTTGTTAAGGTTTACTAAAAGATAACACTAATAGAAGTTATTAACGGCTTCAATTAAAATACGCACATAACTAATACACTGGTCTGACGATTAGTCGCCAGCAATTTAGCCGATGTTTATTGATTCCAGGGAATTAGAAAAAAATCAATTATTACAAGCTGATCTGTGCATCATCGGTGCAGGCGCGGCCGGCATTACTATTGCCAGGGAATTTATCGGCACCAGCAAAAAGGTCATTCTGTTGGAAAGCGGGGGTTTTGAGTTCAATCAGGACATTCAAGACCTGAACCGGGGCAAAAACACTGGCCACCATTCGTTTGATTTGCATGTCAATCGACTGCGCTTTTTTGGCGGCACTACAAATCATTGGGCCGGCCATTGCCGTCCGCTTGAAGCCATAGATTTCGAAAAAAAGCCCTGGGTTCCTTATAGTGGTTGGCCGATCAACCGATCAGACCTGAATGAATATTACTTCAAAGCACAAACGATACTTGAATTAGGTGAACCAGACTATGGCGATCTAGGTGCATTTGAAAAAGCAACTAATTTAAAGGCCCTTGAGCTTGATAATAAACGGCTTCAGTCCGTGGTTTATGGGCAAAGCCCCCCAACCCGGTTTGGCAAGGTTTATCGGCAAGAACTTGAAAATGCGGCCAATATCGATATCTATTTATACGCAAACGTATTAACGATAAACGCACATCCTTCTTTATCCGGTATTAAAGACTTAAGTGTGACCAGCTTCACCGGACAGCCGTTTACCGTTCAAGCTAACAAATATATTTTAGCCACCGGAGGTATTGAAAATCCACGCCTGTTGTTGCTATCTAATAATGTTTATCCTCAAGGTCTGGGCAATCAAAACGATTTAGTCGGCAGATTCTTTATGGATCACCTGCTGCTGAGGCCCGGACTTGATCTATCATTCACCCATCCCGGACTTAATCTACGTTTATATCACGGCATCCATCAGCTTGAAGGTCGTAAGCAATTTGCCGTCATGACTATCGCACAAAACTTATTAAGAGCTGAAAAACTGGCCAACTTCAGAGCTCATCTGTACCGCACCCGGCCCCGTTATCAATTACCTATTGGTGGTGTTTTTTCAGATATAGACGACTTTGCAGGTGAAAACCCATTAAAACCGGCCCGCAACAATTCAATCGGGGTACACCTGGTGCTTGATCCCACTCCTAACCCTGAATCAAGAATCACTTTATCTCAAACAGATGTTGACCGATTTAATCAGCCGCGCGTCAACGTCAAATGGTTAATTGATAACACCGATTTAAACAATGCATACCGAGCCATGGAACTGATAGCACTTGAATTTGGCCGACTAGGTCTAGGGCGGGGTTATAGTGATCTTTTTAAAGACCAACACCATTGGCCGAATAATCTGGAGGCCGGTAAACATCACTGCGGCACTACCCGTATGGCAGATACTCCTCAACTAGGTGTTGTCGATGCCGACTGCAAAGTCTTTGGTGTGGATAATTTATACATCGCCGGCAGTTCGGTGTTCCCAACCATCGGCTATGCTAACCCGACTTTTACTATCGTCGCTTTGGCACTACGGTTATCAGATCATATAAAATCCAACTTTGTATGAAATTCCACTTCTCAACGACACGGCGGCAATTATCTAAAAAGATTTTGGTGCTTTTTTCGTCCGGCTCTGTACTTAGCGCCTGCGATTTCTTCACTAAAACGACCACTGATGAGGTGATTAAAACACTTACCGGTTTACTGCGGCACGATCAAATGGCTATTAAACTGGGCCAAATATATTTAAAAACCAACCCACAATTACAATTGTTAGACGCCATTCAACTCGCCAACAGGATTTTGCAAAAAGTTGATTTAAGCCTTGAAACTATATCGGCTACGGAACTAACAAGCATGACTGAATCACTAAAGCGACGAATACATGATGATTTCAGCAATGATAGCGTCGTGACCATTGAAGGATGGCTACTCTCCCAAACTGAAACGGAATTATGTGCTTTATATTTCCTTTCCTCTAATGCTTAGGCATTATTCAAACCATGCAAAATAACATCGTCGAACAGGAGTTTAACCAAAAAGCAACGCAGTATGAGTCGAACCGCCTCTCTGCCTGGTATAAAGCCCATGCGCAGGAAGTCGCGGCCCACTGCCCACCGCTTGAAAGTGGCGATATCCTGGATATTGGCTGTGCTACAGGCTATCAACTGCGGCTTTTGGCTGATAACAATCCTAATTCCCGGTTGGTTGGCATCGATACAGCTGAACAAATGATTGCTCAGGCAAAAAACCGTACTGCTGATTCGGATCAATTTCACTTTGTCTACGATAACTGGGAGTCCTTAACAGAGCAAACCAACAGTATGCTTGAACAATTCAATTTCAAACTTATTATTTGCGCTAACACTTTGCACTATTTTTTAAATCCTGAGCAAGCAATCAAGCAGATGTACACACAACTTGACACAGGTGGTAGGCTGCTGATCCTTGAGCGAGAAAAGTCAAACTCGCTGTTGACGTCATTTTGGGGGCTTTTACATCGTCATTTCATTAAGGACCAGGTCGAATTTTATGCTGCTGATGATATTAAACAGTTATTGACGCAGATTGGATTTGAACAAACTGAAGTCATGAGTACAATCGTCAAATATTTTTGGAAGGGCAAGCTGTTTACCAGTATTGCTTTGATTAAAGGTGAAAAATAAATGGTTAATCTGACCCTGTTAGAACCTCTGGAACACAAAGAGCTACCACAAGAATTTGCTGATTTAGCCGGTAAAAAGCTGCTGGTCACCGGCGCAGCCGGCTTCATCGGTGGTGCCTTATTCAAACGACTGGTTGAATACGGCCTGGATGTCACCGGCACAGTGCTTTATCCGCAAGAAGCCGAAACGTTGCGTCAACAGGGCTATAACATTGAAGTGCTTGATCTGGCCAGTGCGCAAAGCTGGAGCGATATTCTTGCTGATGTTGATATTGTCTTTAACATCGCTGCCCTGTTCCAGGAAGTCGAACAAGGCGAGGCCATGTATTTCAAGGTCAACGTCGACGGCACCTTAAAACTGATCAAAGAGGCTAATGAAGCCGGGGTCGAACGATTTGTCCATTGCAGCACGGTGGGCGTACACGGCCATGTTAAAGAAATACCTTGCACCGAAAACTCGCCTTACAATCCTATGGACGAATACCACCGCAGCAAACTGGATGGTGAACTGGCGGTACTGGATTACGCCAAGTCGTTACCTGATGACGGCATGATTGTTACTGTCAACCGCCCCGCTATGGCTTACGGTCCTGGCGATGTGCGCATGATGAAAATCTTCAAAGCAATAGCTAACGGCAAGTTCATCATGATCGGTTCCGGCGAAACGCTGGCTCACCTTGGCTATGTCGATGACCAGACCGATTCGCTAATCCTGGGCGCGGTCAAACCACGCACGGACGTGCATCTGCAATCATTCAATATCGCTTCCGGTTCACATATTACCTTGAATCAGTTGGCGCAATACATTGCCAAAGCCGGCCCTTACAAACTATCCAAAATTAAAATCCCTGTTGCGCCCGTTTGGCTGGCCGGTTTGCTCTGTGAAATCATCTGCAAACCTTTTGGCATTAAACCGCCTATATTCAGGCGCCGGGTCGGATTTTTCACTCATAATCGTTCGTTCGATTTGAGCAAAGCTCGCCGCTTATTGAACTATAATCCGCAAATGGAAGCTGAACCCGGCATCAAAAAAACACTCGACTGGTATAAATCACAGGGACTCATTTAATGTGCGGCATCGCCGGGATTACCGGCTCTAACAAGCAGCAAGCCATCAAGATCATGGCGGATACCCAGGCTCACCGCGGCCCGGACGATGAAGGTTTTTATCACGATGAATTTATCTCTTTGGGATTCAGGCGTTTAGCTATTGTTGACCCGAATGGTGGCCAACAACCTATATCAAATGAGGACGATTCAATTCATATGGTTTGTAACGGTGAGATTTACAATTCACCGGGCGTTCGCAAGGATTTAATTGCCAGGGGCCATCAGTTCAAAACCCATTGCGACATTGAAGTCATTATTCATCTGTATGAAGAATACGGTGAAGATTGCGTCAAGCACTTGCAAGGCATGTTCGCTTTCGCATTATGGGACAAATCAAAGCAAAAACTGATGATCGGGCGTGATCATTTAGGGCAAAACCCGGTGTTTTTCTGCCATCAAAATGGAGCTTTTGCTTTCGCCTCGGAGGTCAAAGCAATCTTGGCCTCAAAAATCATCGCGCCTAAAATTGATACCGAAGGCATGTGGCATTACTTATCACTGCGCTATATGCCGGACCAGCATTGTATGTTTGAGGGCATTCACAAGCTGCCTGCTGCACACTACCTTGTTTATGAAAACAATCAAATTCGAGCCCAGCAATACTGGGATGTCTCGTTCAACAATAAACTGCCCGGTTCTGAAGATCAGATTGTTGATCAACTGGAAGAATTGCTGCGTGACACGGTCAAAAGCCATTTACTCAGCGATGTTCGAGTCGGCGCCTTTTTAAGCGGTGGCATTGACTCAGGTACTGTAGCGTCAATGATGGCCACCCTGGTCGACGAGCCGATTCCGCGCTTTTCTATCGGCACCAAGGAAAAGGAATTCAACGAACTGCCCTTTGCCAAAATGGTCGCCGATAAATACAACATGGAGTCACATGAGAAAATAGTTGAGCCGGATTTGATCCATGCTATTCCGTCTATGATTTATCACATGGACGAACCGGCCGACCCGTTTGGTTTTGGTGTCTACCTGGTTTCAGAAGTAGCCGCCGAACATGTCAAGGTGGTGTTAGGCGGCGACGGCGGTGATGAAAACTTTGCCGGTTATGACCGCTATTACGGCCAGCGCATGGTTGATTATTACTGCATGATGCCCAAATGGCTGCGTCAGAATGTGGTCAAAAACATTACTGACCGCATACCAGAAACCTTCGGCTACAAAAGCATGGCGCAAAAAGCAGCCTGGGTTAATGAAATGTCCCTGTTTACCGGCGGCGAACGTTATGCGCAAAGTTTAGGTGTGTTGCGGTTTACTCATGAATCCAAAGAGAAACTATTTACTCATCAAGCCAAGCAAAATTTTAAAGACTATTCGTCCGCCGAAAAAATTCTCAAATTCTTTAATGCCGACAACGCCAGCCATGTGGTCGATAAAATGCTCTATACCGATCTGATGACCCGCATACCCGATCACTTGCTAATGATCGGAGACCGCATGACCATGGCCCATTCACTGGAATCCAGAGCCCCGTTAATTGATTACAAAGTCGTCGAGTTTGCCGCCAACATCCCGGCTGATATGAAACTCAAAGGCAAAAACTTAAAACACATGTTACGCCGTGTTGCATCGCGTTACTTGCCTGATGACGTGGTTAATCTGGAAAAACAAGGCTTCCGTTTCCCACTCGGCATCTGGTTCAGAACAGATCTAAAGGATTTCTTGCGCAACCTGTTCGCCCAATCACGTTTTGTTGAACTGGGCATCTTCAATCCTCAATATATTAGCGATATTCTGGAAGAACACATCGCCGGCAAAGTTGACCATAATTACCGCATCTGGTGCCTGCTAAACCTGGAAATCTGGTATAGGCTATACTTCGAAGGTGAAACTATTGATTCATTACAGGACTATACGAATTCATTAGCCTAGATGATTAGTTCCATATTTAATTTATGCAAATAGGTCATTGCGAGCAAAGCGAAGCAATCCACACAATATCCGGATTGCCACAGAAGTTTATTCCCGAAAGGGGATCGGCATTAATTCGAAATTCAGTATTTCAGATGACTCTGATCTATTTAACCGGGAAGTGAAACGGGGTTCAAGCAAAAACCCAGTTTAAAGGCATCACTCAGCTTCCCGGTGAACACTTTATAATGCAAGTCCGACATGTATTACTTCGAATTTTTGCCAGTGGGGGAGTTAGTGGGGGTAAAATACCCAAATACTAAATCCTAACCCCAAACACTTTGAACAACAAAACCGAAATAAACAAAACCCACAAAGTTATCACCGAGAAAGGTTCGGCTTTAAGCAAATACCAAAACATTATTATCGGTAATACTTCCATCGGTTACTTAATTTATTTTGAATTATGTACCTGGTTAGGCAAAGTCCCCGGTGCACTGGGCATTGCTCTGCGGAAAATACTCTGGCCACGCCTGTTCGGCTCCTGCGGCAAAGGCGTAATGTTCGCCGAGCGCATTGTGTTAAGGCATCCGAAAAAAATCCACCTTGGTGACAATGTTGTACTTAGTGAAGGTGTGGTACTGGATGCTCGCCATGACACCGATGACAAAGCACTGATGCTGGGCAATGACGTAATGCTATCAATCAATGTAATGATTTCCTGCAAGAACGGCTGTGTCAACATCGGTGACCGCACCGGCCTGAGTGCTCACACCATTATTCATGCCACTAACGATTGTCCCGTCAATGTCGGCGCGGATAATATTATCGGACCACAGTGCTACCTGGCAGGCGGCGGCAATTACAACCACGACAACCTCGACATCCCCATCCGCGAACAAGGCATCGCCAACGATGGCGGCGTAACATTAAAGGACAACGTCTGGCTAGGTGCAAAAGTCACCGTACTGGGCGGCGTCACCATGAGTCCAGGCTCAATTGCAGGCGCCGGCTCCGTCGTCTCCAAAGATATACCCGAAAACATGATTTGTGCCGGCATACCAGCCAAAGTGATTCGGTCCAGGTAAAGTCATCCCGAACAAATGTGAGGGATCTCCTAAACACTGTTAAGACGTATTGAGAGGTCCTTCGTCACCTTGTGACTCAGGATGACACACGAAACTAACCCCTTACACTCACACTTATCCGTTTTACACTGATACCGATACCTTCGAGGGAATCAGCACTAGCAAATGCACATGATCTTCACAGCCTTGCTGTTCACAAAATATCGTGATCGAGCCGTATACCACTCGGCCCATATTCCCTTTTGATATTCTATACCTATACTACAGAATCGTAGGTTAAGGTTGCTGTTGATGAATTGTTTGAAGTATTAGTTTCCCCGCCTTGACCGTTAAACGGGATTGTAACAGTAAATTCTGTACTGCCCTGTGTTGCTTGGACTGGCACAAAATTCGCAGATACCATAATTGAAGCACTGCCCCCTGCTGGAAATACTCCTGAACCATCAAAACGGATAATTGAACCAGATGAAACCAGATTGAAGGGGAACCCACTTGAGGAAGTAGACTGTATAGTTAATCTCGGATCTGCAGAAAGGAGTACTGTAATATCACTACCATCTGTTGCACAGCCGGTAATTTCGTTAATACTCAAAATTATTGTAATTTGAGTAGGGCCGATAATATCAGAAGGATTAATGCTAATTGTTGGAGTTAGATCTGGTATACATGGAGCCGCTGTCGTAATTCCTGGTGGAGTGGCGGTCGTTGTGGGACTGGCTGTCGTTGTAGGATTCGCTGTCGTTGCGGGACTCGCTGTCGTCGAGGCTGATGTTTGTGCATGTGCAGGTAGTATTACCGAATTAACTACAGGTTTAACCCACTTGTCCAGCAGTATGCTGTATGTACTGCCTGCAATCAAGGTTGTTTTCAATAAACGTCGACGAGCGTTGTGCGTCACCGTATTACGGTCTTTATTCATTATAAGCTTACCTGAAACCCCAATAGTTACCTGAAACCCCAATAGTTACCTGAAACCCCAATAGTTACCTGAAACCCCAGTAGAAATATCAAAAACCACACTGAGTTTTGATTTAACAATAACCCGATGATATCTTATTTAATGGTGTTAATAAACTGAATAAATTAAATTTTTCACGAATGTTGAGTTTGATAGATCCTTCATATTATCAACACGCTCCATAGCATTGATAACCTTATGATAAGTAATAGCGTGCACTCTTTTTTAGAGAATTCTTGAACTTCTACTCTAAGTGAAGGTGATTTTAGGACAACATTTGAGGCATGTTTATTATCCGGAAATAAACACGTACCATGTGATTTACTGGAGAAGTTAAAGAGCCTACTTCAAGCTATTAGTAAAATTAGAAACTATCGTAAAATTTAGGCATATCAGAAGAAAAGCTTTACTGGGCATTAGGTGCTTATGCATTTACCTCGATAAAATTCACAAAATCATTTGATAACTGCCTTCATCGAACTCAAGCTCTACATTATATATCTACTTGGTTTTTAACTCGTGTTTCTCCAAAAAATAATCATCAAGACAGAGAATTATTAAGATTAGAAGATACTGCGCTTGATGCGTATCTTCTAGAAAATAGTGATTCCAAATGTAATCAATCAGCAATAGACTTAGTATATGAAATGATCATTTTCACTCATGAAATTCCTATCGACTGGATTCTTGATAAAGAAAATAGGATAAATGAACGCTAGGAGTAACCGCTAAGTTACCAGATTTTAAGCAGCTCGGTCCAGCTTGATTTCAGGTTCAAACGGCAATAAGGCTTCAATCTGCTCAACACAAGTGGCTTTGGGCAGTTCAGCAAATACGGTTCTAAGGTAGTGATAGGGTTACAGACCGTTGGCTTTTGCCGTTTCAATCAAGCTATACAGATTGGCACTGGCTTTCGCGCCGGATACCGTTTGCCAAGCTGGAACGGGTGATCGGGATCTTCAAGCGTTTAAATTCCAACTCCTGACGATACAATGGCATCCCGTTCACGTATTTGTTCACGGCAACATGGGCTAACGGATCAACGCTCAAACCCGCTGCTGGTGATAATCGATCAAATTGTCTTAGTATCCAGCTCACCGAAAAATTCAATCAGCATACCATTCGTCAATTTAATCGTACAGCTTGGCGAACACGAATAAGGTTGAGCCGCTGCGACTGGAATAAAGTGGAAATTATTTGCGCGCGTTTCAGACCAATACAACCCAAGCCGAACCAGCTTGCTCTTCCATTGGTACAACGTCTTCAATCGCAAGTCATGAGCTTGTACATAATCGGCTATGCTGCCATCAGTGTCATCGGTCTTGCCTGCATTCCAGTCTCCAAATTTGAAAACCGTACTCTGACTGATTAATTCTTGGCTGGCTGGCACGTCCGGAAATTGGTGCTTACTTTACACTGCGATGCTTGGCTACTTTAAGTCGCGAGGCGGCAAACTCTACTGTCGTCCTATTGGAGTACCCCACTTAGCGATATGTGAAAATCCCGGCTCAAGCCTGTGCTGAACTTGATTCAGTAGCCGGGATTGTATTAGTGGTAGAACTACTTTTATTGAGGCTGTTGGTTTAACCTTCTGTACGCCCGGGTGCGTCTGCCATGAAGCGATTGAACTCTTCTTCATCAGCACGGCGTTTAGCATCGGCGCGAAATTCATAGAACCGGCGCGAGCGGGCTTTTATTTCTTCCTTGATTTCGTGGATGCGGTCATATTGTGTTTGCTGGTATTCATTAAACACAACATTGTCGCTGGGGCCGTTGCCCGGGCTGTCACCACGATGCCAATAGCCTGTCATGGTTGACCACTGCTGGCGCATTGCTTGCGGCAAGTCTCTGACATTTCGACCGGTTAGTATCCAGTACAAAATAAATAAACCAATTGGCCAGAACAGCACAAAACCCAGAACCATTGCGGCAATGTTAAAGCCTGACCAGTTTGTGCATTTGCCCCTGTTACCGTTACAAAGACCGTGCGCTCGATAGTCGCTCTGTTCATAAGTTGTTCTGCTTGATGATGACATAACAAATCTCCTTAGGAAATATTACTGAAGCCAACCCTTCTCACAGTGTTCTACTGGGTTTGTTCACTTCAGCTATTGATAATGTGAACACTGTTCACATATAATAATATAACTTTTTTTGCTTTTCAAGCCTTTGAGCACAAAAAAGTGAACAATGTTTACATTAATACCGAAAATCTGATATACAGAACCTATGAGCGAGAAAAAACCTTATCATCATGGCAATCTGGCCGAATCACTGCTGAATGCGGTAGACCAACTAGCCACTAAATTCGGCTTCGAATCCGTAACACTGCGTGGTTGTGCCAAACTTGTAGGCGTTTCACCTTCTTCAGCATTCCGGCACTATACCGACAAACGTGCCCTAATGACCGCTTTCGCAACCCGTGCCTTACATCAACTCTCCGACAGCATGGCACAGGCAAAAACCCAGGCTGAACAAAACCAGACCAATCCGTTTTTTGCCGTGGGCATGGCTTATGTCAACTTTGCCCTGGAAAAACCCGCTTTTTTTCGGGCAATGTGGCGAGAAGAAGCTATTTACTCCAACAATGAGGACTACATCGCCGCCGCAAACAAACTCAGCGAACACCTCAAAGGAGGCTTCGCCGACACCATTAAGGACGATGATCCAACCAGTTTCAGCCCCCAGGAGCTATTAGCCTGGTCATCAGTACATGGGCTAGCCAATTTATTCGTAGATGGACCAGTGGCGAAGGATGAAACTAACGAGCAAAAACTGGAAAAAGCGGCGGATATGATACGGGCGTTAGCGCCGGCGTTTAAATAGTTTGTTACTTTGTAGGGATACAAAGTAATCAAAAATCCTAGCTACCAAACAAAAACTCGTCATCCCGGACTTGATCCGGGATCTCCCAAAGACTGTTCGGGCCTATCAAGTATGTTTGTTACTTTTGTTTCGGCAAAAGTAACCAAAACCATTCGCTCCTGATCCGCAGCCCTTCGGGTCCCCTGCGCTTCTCAGATTATGTCGCGCTGCGGAACTCGCTTCGCTCAAACAGTCCTCGCGCTTATCGACATAATCCTGCGATGCTCGGCTGCTACTAAATCGCAAGAGAAACCAAATAGCTCGTCATTCCGGACAGCGATCCGGAATCCAGTAACAAAATTAGTAAAACTACTAAGCTTTACCATTAGAAGAACTTAAAATAGTCAATAGGCACCGAGGAAAGGACTTGTCACTTATGCTTCCTAACCTATTGTTTTCAAAGGGTTATATTAACACTAACCTAGGTTGTATATGACCAATTTATACGAGTTTAGCTAATTTAATTGGCAACTTTATACTCAAAGAAGTCATTCAATTTATATCAACTATCCTGAAATGCAGGATAAATATATATCTAAATCTGAGTTGCCTTTGTTAGAATTAAAATAAACTCATGAGCAATCTAATTCATAGATTATTAAGGTGGAAGATGAACAAGGTCATGTTAGAACTAAAATTTCATAGACTGACTGCGGTTTATTGTTACAGCAGTCTACTCTTGACCTGCTGATGAAACTCTATAAACGCGATTACAAAACTTTGACAAATGAGGAGTATGCTGACTGGCAGTCACTCCGCGAACAAGAGGTTGTTCGTCAGTTAGACAACAGTAGTGTTGAAATTCGCCGGAGCCTGTTTTGTAAATATCCAAAAGCCGCTCGCCATTTTACTTCACTTTTCCCTAACAACTATCTTGATATCATTGAACTAAAAGATGAAGTGAGACTTAATAAATTAGTGGATAAATTTTTGAGTCTTCTTAATGATAGTAACGTTTCCGAACGGAGGCTTCTAAATTTCATTAACCAAGAAAGTGCATATTTCATTATAGGTTCAATTCTCAGTAAATATTTTACTTTTGGACATCATGATGCATTTCTTTTCCCAGAATTTCCGCTTGGCACAACGTATAAAGTTGATTATTTGTTAATCGGTAATAGCTCGGATGGTTGGAACTTTGTTTTTGTAGAATTAGAATCTCCCAATAAAAATATTACAATTGCTGATGGTGAACTTGGTTTGGCATTTCGTAAAGGTTTGAACCAGATTTCAAATTGGGACGCCTGGTTAGATGCTAATTTTCCGACGCTGCGTGAAGTATTTGAAAAATACAAAAATCAAAGTGAATTATTACCTTCTGAATTTACAATGCTTGATAAATCTCGTATCTATTATGTTGTTATCGCTGGCCGACGTAATGATTTTTCAGATAAAACTTATCGTAAACGAAGGAAGAGATCACGAAACGCTGCAGAATTGATTTTGCATTATGATAACGTTCTAGATACAGCTCGAAACGTAATTGGGCGTGATACTTACTAACTAATAATCCAAACCAGCAGGATAAAAGCTCTGCAAACTGTGAGTTCCACTTCTTACTAACGTTAAATATCAGCTTTGGGCAATTTTTAGCCCTAGTAACTAATGTTTGAAGTGCCACATTAAGGAAAAAATCAACTAATAGGTAGACATGGCTAGAATAGCCAAAACAGTGTCGTAACCTATTGAAATCATGGACTTATATTACTACAAAATATCGACGTATATGACCTATGTAACAGATTTTTCGGGCTAAATAAAGATATTCTGTACTAGGTTGTATATGACTAATTTAACAACTAATAATAATGATAGGTATATGAGCAACACTCAAAATTCTATCTTAAACGGGAGTTCAGCGGGCTTTGAAAACTTTTCTAAATCTTCTTTACTAAATTCGTTTATTTCCATCGCCGAACGTTGTGGATGAAGTGTCGATATTCTAGAAATGTAGATTTTACCGGAATTGACATTTCGTTGAGTGGAAAGATCTAAAAAATTATCTAGCACGTTTGTGATTACTTTATTCGATACACGGTAACCGAAATGAAGACCTTTTAGGTCAAAGAATTGCATAAAATTTTTACGTACTCCTGAAAGATAAGGGAAAATTAATCGCCATTCTTGTTCGTGTTCCCAATCACAATGTTTACAGCTAAGGCGTCGAAATAGATAATCATTGCGTTGTTGTATATCGTGTACATCTTCAGGTAAAGACGGAAAAATATTGGGACATTTAAATTCTTTCCCCTTATATCTGTGGTGATGTTCTTGATAACAATACTTAACTTTAATCCAAGGTATGGCATTTAGCCTTGTTCGATCCACTTTTTTTGGTTCAAAAACAATTGCAATACCATTGTGTTGATCGCCGTAATAACTCCATTGTTCAAAAAATGCTCTGGAGTACTCTGTAAATTGATGTGTATTGTCAAAATCAAATGTGGATGCTGAAAAAACGCCCCACTTTTTAATTTCTGTTTCGAGAATAGAAATTTTTTCCTCTCCTGTTTGATTGTTAGTTTGTCTTATATGATTATTCTTAGGATTATCATAATCTATGATTGGTGGTTCAATTTCTTCATATATCAGCGATTCCATTGGATCATTTAATTCTCCAGCAGATGGAACATATATTTTTTTGTCTTTGAGCATGCTCAGGGCGAAATCGTTTATCGATGCAAACTTGACCAAGCGGTCGGGCAGTTCATTGCCTAGCAATTCACCAGGTATTGTGTATGTTGTTTTCCCTGTCATACCAACGAACTAAAATTAAGATAGTAAATTAGTAGCATTAATAATATTTAAACTTTTCAGTGTAGCGAGCGAGTACCCAACCAGTAACTATTTCTTTTTCCTCATTTGTAAAACTTACCTCTATCCAACTATTTTCTCTATTTAATACGTTTAGTACTTGGCCAAGTTTTAATACATCTAGAATTTCACTTCTAATTTTTGGTTTTGCTCGCAAATTCAATGCATTGACAGTTACAAACCTAAGTTGGCTTAAGTCAACATCCCTATGATATATGGACGAAATTTCTTTAACTTGCTCCCTTTCAGGTTTATTCATGCTTTCAAGGAGGGTTTTAATGTGTGGTGTAATTAGATTTGCAGTAATGCTATTAATTATCGGAAGAATCACCAACATAACAAAGATACCTAAGATAGCTTTGATACTATTAGGCAAGTCTTTTAGTTTATCTACAAAATCTTGGCCACTATCAGTGTTTACAGCTTCAGTAATCTGCTCTTCGATTTCCTCTTTATCGTAATTTTTAAGATCTTCAGCCGTAAAGTTAACGGTTAAAGCATCAATCGCAATACTAAGTCTTTCTGGTTTCATAATTGAATCCATAAAACTTTGAAACGACTTCATTTCACTTATTGAATCCGTAATGGTTTTTATTTCTAAGTGAAATGAGTCATGTAAATTTTGGATTCCCTTGGTAGATACCTTAGTAAGAATTTCAATTTCTTGATAACTGTTTCTGAAACCGCAAGCCAATTTAAGTAATTCATCATGTGAATTTAACTTTAGTAATGACGATGTGTAGTTGTTAATACTTTCGTCGAAGTAGCTTGATAATGAGCCTCCTAGTGCAGAGGACTTTATAGAATTAAATGCTTCATCTAAAGCACTAGTAGTACCAATGGCTGCTGCTCTAGCTGGGGTATTGTCAAAATAAGTTATATAAGAAGATGAAAGCAACTGTTTACTTATTTCATCCATCGATGGAATAGCTGACGTAGCTTTAATAGAATTCATTAAATCATCAAACGAGTCTGTCATATTCTTAAATTTTTAATTTATAGTCATAGTTACTATTATAGATAAGATTATTTCCCACGAATAACTTTCTATGGCTTAATCAAAAACATTGAACTAAGCAAAACTCAAAAAATAGAGTTGTAATTTTTAACTACACCCTAAATACACACCCAAAAACCTGTTAACTATAATTCTTTATTCGACATATCAATTTAGCACCTTAAGGCTAAGTATGACGTTCAGTAATGACTCTTGATTATCGAGATTGCCGCAGTCGTTTCACTCCTTCACAATGACGGGGTTCTTTTTGAACCCTTACTAGATACTTTAATTTAGAACTTAGGGTCAGTAAGGCTCTATATTCCGGCACATGCGACTTAGTAGCAGCCGAGCATCGCAATCTGAAACGGATAAGTGCGAGGACTGTTTGAGGCGATAGCCGAGTTTGTTCAGCACATCCATGTGCTTCACCCCTTCGGGGTTGACACGAAAATCTGCTCCAGGCAGATTTTTCGCAGCACCCGTTTCAGATGAGAAGCACAGGGAAGCCGAAGGCCTGCGGATTAGGAGCGAATGGTTTTGGTTACTTTTGCCGAAACAAAAGTAATAAATATACTTTATAGGCCCGAACAGTCTTTGGGAAATCCCGAATCAAGTCCAGGATGACAAGTTTTTATTCGATGGCAAGGGTTTTTGGTTACTTTGTATCCTTACAAAGTAACATTGTTGAGGAGATCCCTCACATTCGTTCGGGATGACGGATTTTATATCCGTCATTTTACTAGCGGCAACGCCTCCATAATGGCATCAAACCATCGATCCGCCATCAGCATTTCACCTTTTTCGTTGGGGTGTACGCCGTCGTAGGTGAGTTTATCTACATCGAAACCTTCGAACATGTCGACCAGGATAACCGGGGATTGTTCTGTGTTGATTTCATCGATGATGCTGGGAATCATGCTGGACAGCTGGGCTACGGCGGCGGCCTCGCGTTCGCCTTTTGAAGTGGGGATGATTCGCGCTAACAAGGTGACCACATTTGGGTTGTCTTCTCTGAGTTTGGCGACTATGGCCTTCAGTTCGTTTAGGGTTTGGTTATTGTCCTGGCCCTGAAACGCATCATTTGATCCCAGATGAACCAGGGCAATGTCAAAGTCATAGGTTTTCATCCAGTCGCCCAGACTGCCGGAGCCGGTATTATTGTTGGGATTACGACCACCCCAGATATGATTGACTTCCCAGGCAAAGTGGCCTTCGTGATCTTTATCGAAGGATTGGCCTTTGTAATCAGGCTGCGGTGTTTCGCCTTTGGAATAGGTATCCAACTGGGTATTCATTGAGCCGACGAAATCAAATTGCACATCTGCATCAATCAGCTTTTTCCATAGAAAGTAGCGATAACTGGCGCGGTTGATTTCTGCATGGGTGATCGAATCACCTAGCGGCAGTATTTTGTACACCTTGTCTGCGAAAACTGCACCCGAACTAAAAAACACAACAAGACTGAACACTAATACAGCTGGCAATCGAGTTGCAGATAACATCTTTGGCATGATTAATCTCTCCGGTGTTACTGTTTAAGTCATCGAATTTCAAAACTCCGCACTATTTTAGAGAATAGTGCTGAAATACAGATGAATTAAATTGCTTCGAAGGCTGCTGGCGGCTCGGGCTGTTGTGATTGATTTTGCTTAACCGGCACATTTTTTCGCACCACCAGCATTGCAATACAATAGATGAAAAACGCCAGCCCCATTACTACGATGAAGTTAGTAAATATGGAAATGATGATAGCCAGATAA
The DNA here is from genome assembly GCA_028284225.1 of Arenicellales bacterium. GTDB lineage: Bacteria > Pseudomonadota > Gammaproteobacteria > Arenicellales > JAHEKD01 > JAHEKD01. Next base: position 76,249 of record JANQSD010000015.1, on the reverse strand, counting down.
CCGCCTAATACTGTGAAAAAGCCGTTTAGTGCCCAGGCCCAGGGAATTGCGGATGAATTATTTTTTGATAAACCCAATATCCCGATTGGGAATGGCATACCCATGAAAAAAGCGACCGGTGCAATCATCAAGCCGCCACAAATGAGTCTTACCGGCAGTGAATAGGCCAGCAAGTAATAGAACAGTGCCTCAAAAGCAAAAATAAAACCCAGGCCATAAACAACGATAATAGCAAACACTATTTGTGTACGGTAGTTAATTAATGCCAGGAATTTTTGGCTTAGCATACTGCCGAGACCGGCGCTGAGCAGCATGGTGCTGATCACCAACACAAATGTATGCACCGGAAATCCAATAAGTTTATGGAATATCTGGATAAAAACCACTTGTAACATGATAAAACCGAGCCCCAGACAGGCGAAATAAACAATGTCACGTGACATACCCGACCAAGTGGTATTACGCATATTTGTCCGCAGAATCGGCAACAGAACAAACACCAACGCAAACACAATGGAGACCACCGCAACAACAATCAAATGCATCCAGTCTTTTGGATACCCATTATTAAGTTGAGTATTCAACAAATAAGCCGTATTCGCGTCCAGCATATTTTCTTTGCTGACTTGCAGAGGTTCAAGGTTTTTTCGAATCATCCCGAAAAATGGCGAATAATCTGTAATAGGGGTCAAATCCCAGGGTAATGTTTCAGCCAGATCATCGGGAAAAGGGGTCTGCAGTAACTCGTTACTTAAAATATTGTTTGACTCATCCAGGGGGTTAAACGCAATAAAGTTGCTGGGTACTTGCGGACCTGGCAAAAGTGTCAAAACCGTATCATTGTTTTCGGCCAGCCATATTGATATTGAGTTTTCCTCAGTTGCATCGGGAGCAGAAAATCTGATGGTTAATTCCTGGTCCTTTACATCAGTAATCCTGCCCAGCCATAACGTGCTTCTGGCGTTGTCAACGATGGTTTCTCCGGGAACATAGCCCTGATAAATGGTTTGACCATCTTCTTTTAAGATTTGCACGTAAACATTGTATGGCAATCCATCTTGTAAATAGGTCCCAAACAACACTTGCATGGTGTCCAGCCAGTCACCTTTGTAAACTCGCTTAGTTTCAAAAATTTGGTCGCCGTGAAAGCGCTCGCTGGCTTTAGTGCGAATGGGTCGATACGGCCGAAAACTTGACTTGCGATTTGCATAGGAAATAACACTTTCAATTTCATCTTGGGTCCAGGGCTGCATTTTGATTAACAGCGTCGGCAGCGTATCGGCAACTCTGGGCTCGATCACTAATGCATGCTTATAAAAATCTTTACGTCCTGACTGGTGCCAGGCTTGTGCCGCCGTGGTCAGCATTCTTGGATAAATATGATGGTTGATCTGCATCACACCATCGTCAGTCAGATGAGCAAAATACTCAAGATAGGCTTCGATGGTTTGCAGATAGGCGACACCTGCTGCGGTTGATCCCTGGGTGATACTGGAGCTGGAATGGTTGGAGAACATTTGGATAATGTCATATTTCTTGTCGGTGGCACGCAAAAAACTGCGACCTTCTCCAATCACCGCATTAACCTTGGGATGGTTGTAGACTCCCCCGCCAAAAGACTCGAGATCATAACGTTCTGCATTTATGATGGCGCCTACCAGTTCAACAGCATCAATGTGTTCAGCACCGAAAGTCAGCGCTGCCTTAATTTCCCCGCCCCCTGCTGAGCCTATTACCAATACGTCAGGGCTCATGCCCTTGCTCGCTGAGAAATAATGAACAATTGAATTACGCCCGAAAAAGTAGCTATCCGGCTGGTTAGTTTTAATCTGTTCAAAAGTATCGAAATCACCATCGAACTGCTTCAACCATGACCCCTGCGTGCCGCCATCAATTGAAAACAATATTGCATCGGGGCGTGCTTTAATGATGTCCAGCTTGGATACCGGGTCCCATTTTACGGCCAGGCGTTTACCTTGCTCGATCATCTCATCATTGCCGCGTTTATTGGCGTGACCCTCGAATTCTATATAGCCATCTTTGATCACAGGCGTAACCACCATGACGACTGCGATAATACTGGCCAAAATAGTGATTAATTTATTCGGTTGTGCGAAACAAATAAAAGCAATCAAGCTTGCGGCAGAAGCAATGAAGATCATCCCTCCCGGGCCAAAACCGGGTAAAAGAGGTATAAAAATCAAGCAGGCACAACCTGCGGCGATCAGGTCATAAAAATATAACCGGTCAATATCTCTGGCATAGGTCTGAAAAATCAAAGCCAGGGCCAGACCGGCAGCAAAAAAGGGCGACACCAGGGCGATATACATGCCCGCCCAACATACAATTTGAATCAATAAGTTCTGTTGATTGATTTCAAACCCAAAAGGTAACAGATTAAAGATGAAGATCACCATTGGTGCAGCTATAGCAAATGCTAAAGCCATCAAGCCCAGATGATGCCGGATACGGTTGGGATTAAGGGGAAATAAGTATAAGTAAATACCGCCCAGTCCCAGTGCAAACATGGCAGACGTTAGCGCCATATAACCTGTATTCGGAGCCAGAATCACTTCCATAATACGAATCATGGACAATTCCATCATCAGCACTGCAAATGAAATGGCGGCTACACCAAAACTGATTGATTTATTTGCTGATTTACTCACAGACTGGTTATTATGATGTTGGCTTTCGACGCTCAAAAGGGGCGCAAATATAGCACGGATTAGAGGTTTATTAAACGTGATTAATCTGCGATTAGATCACCCTGGAATATTCATCCTGAAGCCTCAGACGGCTGTAGAAAGACATCGGGCCAATTGTCATTACCGGTGTGGAAAGTCAATCTGCTGGCAGCTTCAGCCGGTGTACCCACCTGCCATAAGAATATTTCGTAATCAGCACTGTCATGTTCATGCCCGCCTGTACTCGATGCAAAAATCAAATAATCTTCCTCCTGCGACAGCTTGGGGAAATATTCGTGACTATAATCGCCGGGCATATCTAACCACATGGTTTTTTTGTCTTTATCGGGCTCATAAATAAAGATGGCATTCTTTTGCTTACCTCCGTAATCCACAAAGTACAAAAAGCTGCCGTCTTTGCTCCACGTCAACTGGCAACCGTCCGCAATTTCCTTGAACTTGCCGTCCAGGTCGGCAATACCAATGCGATGCTGCCTGCCCCGCAATGTGACAGACATATTTTTCTTATCCGGACTTAAGTGGGGCGTCTGTAAAATAGTTTTATGACTGATATCGCCTGTGCCGCTTTTATAGAGTAGTTTTTCTTTGCCTGACTTGATATTTATTTGAGTAAATTCAATCAAATCACGGATAAAGTAAACAGTTTCACTGTCTTGTGACCAGGTCGGCATATTTGCATTTTTTGCCAGCAATTTTTCCTCACCGGTGTTTAAATCCAGCAGGATTACATCCCATGGCGCCTGTTTTCGTTGCGATACCCAGGGAATATGTGAGCGAGCAAACACAACATAGCGACCATCAGGCGAAACCCGTGGGTAAAATTCGGTATGCGGATGTGTGGTGAGTTGAGTGATTTTTCGATCAGGCAAATCCATTCTTAAAATATCGTGATTACCAAAACGATTCGAACTCCAGACGATAAAACCAGTCGGCAACTGCTCAGCTTGTGTGACTTCTCGCTCTAAAATTGATTCTCCTGTCGGTGGAGGGGTAAACCGTCCCTGCTTTAATTTCCAGCGCATACCTCCGGCCACTGCAACAGCCAACAGCAAAACTAGACCGATTCGAACTATGATCTTGCCTTTGAACATCACTTACTTTTATGGGTTTAAATTAATAAAATGATAATGCAATAACTCTGTATTTGACCTGAATTTCAGAGCTGCATAGTGGCAAAGCGCTCTCAAAAAAGTTAAGCGATGTACAGACCAACAAAAAAGCACCGTTTAGCCGATGTGAATAAGCCTTATGAGAGGATTTAATAATTATAAGGACTAGGCTGTCCATCAGGCCTGGTTTTGAACCATTTCAAGGTCCACATGTATTGTTCAGGGGCTAATCGTACTAACTCTTCAAGCGCCTGGTTCATTCGTATTGCATCCTCAACTTCATCGCCCGTGGGAAAATTCTCAAGTGGCTTCAAAAAGTTAATTTCGTAACCATGAGGCAGGTATTTGGTCATCACTGGCACCACCTTGGCATTGGTCATTTTAGCCATTCGTCCTAGAACCGGCAGTGTCGCGGACTGCACACCAAAAAACGGTACAAATACAGACAAATCCGGACCGAAATCCTCATCGGGAATATAATAACAAACGATTTTGCGTTTAATTGCCCTGACCATAGGTTTAAGCCCCATTTCCCGCAAAATCATTTTGCCACCGAATCTAGACCGACCTTTACTGACGAACCAGTTTAATAATGGATTTTTCAATGCCTTCATCATGGAAACACCCGGCGAAATCTTTGATGTATAAATACCGGCATAGTCAATTCCGGTCGCATGCGGGGTCAACAGAATAATATTTTCCCCGCGGTTCAGCAGGTTCATATAATGATTAATACCGCGTATATAAGTCATTTTTTGCAAACGCCAAAACGGTAACCACCAGATTACGCCCATATCAACAAAATTCTGACCATAGCTGCGATAATGCGCGCGCAACATATCATAGCGCTGCTGCTGTGTTAATTCGGGAAAACATAGCTTTATATTGACAGCTGCGATGTGGCGACGCTTTTTATTAAATTTATAAAATAAATTGCCTATCCCGGCACCAATCGCGCGTGAGACCCGCCTAGGTAAAATCGCGCAAACCGCTAACACCAGTATTAATAGCCAAATACCCCAATAACGGGGATGTAAAAATGACCACTCAAACCGGGGGGAATAGTAAACCGTCGGCAATTTAGCCTTAGCTTTTTGCTCGATCAGATTGTTATCGTTTACATTCACCAAACGAATATTAAATTAGATATGATTGTAAAGCTGCACACTGCTTAGATATTACTACTAAATCGTCATAACAATCCAAATCACGCAAAATCGGCAAATGTAAATCGAATTCAATTTCACAATGGCTGCAACTGTTGATGGTTTGAGCAAAGGCCTGATCGGTTCCCCAGGCCACATTTGCAAACATATTTTCATCGACCGCCCAACTGCCAATACAATAGTAACCGCCGTCTATGGTCGGGCCGATAACATTTTTTTTTGCCGCCAATCCAGCAAATGCAGTTTGCAGGATATGACCGCAACAATGCGGCACATCACAACCCATAATAAGGGCTGCCTGATGATTAGCAAGCTTAGCAGCCATTGCAGCATACATTTTGTCACCCAGGTTTCCTGCTGATTGTTCACTAACTGCAAGCGTGTAGCGCTTGGATAAGGTTTCAACAAACTCATCGTCACTATCCGGCCACAGGGATAATTCTATCGGTCCGGGCCAATGACGGCAGGCATTATCAAGTGACTCATCAATCAAGGTCATGGCGACCTGCCTGGCCTGGTTTGCAGACAAAGGGGGTGAAAGCCGAGTTTTAACCTCACCGGCAACAGGTTTTTTAGCAAATAAGATCAGAACGGGATTGTTATTCATCGAATTTGGCGATACATTTTGGCCAGTCGTTCAGGACTTACACCCAACCAGTACAGTGCACGCAGCCACCACATTAGCAATACTGTTTTGATAATTCCGTCCTGTTGCCAACGTCTGGCCGAGGTTATTGCAGGCTCATTGATAAATGCCGGATTGGATTTTCTTTTGGCCCGTTTTGAGAACTCTATATCTTCCATCAAAGCCTGGTCAGGGTAGCCATTTAATTCTTTAAAGTAATCACGGTTTACAAAAATAGCCTGATCACCGGTACTGATTTTCGATAACCTTGAACGTTGGTTGATGAACCAGGCAATGACTTTAAACACGAAACGATCATCATCCAGCCTGACATCAAAACGCCCCCACTGTCTGCCACTCAGCGCCTGGAGAATCAAATTGTCTGCATCTTGCGGCAATCGAGTATCACAATGCAGGAATAATAAATGCTCGCCATTACTAAAAGCGGCACCGTAATTCATTTGTGCAGCGCGCCCTGTTAATGGGCCGGCAATAAATTCGATCTGACCGAGTTCTCTGTTAGCAAACGATTGAATGTCCAAAAAATCCGGGTCTTGCTGGCTCGCCACAATAATAATTTCACAGATGTTGTCAAAACCAGATAAATGCTCAACCAGGGCAGCGATTTGCGCTATACTTTCCCGGAAAACCGGTGTTATCACACTGATCACAGCCTAAAACGGCAAGTCAATCACAACTGGCGATTATTTCTCGCAGCAATACGCATTCTAAGCGCATTCAGCTTAATAAAGCCTTCGGCATCAGCCTGATTATAAGCACCCTGATCATCTTCCATAGTCGCCATACGTTCATCAAACAGCGAATCATCCGAACGCCTGCCCAGCACCATAATCCCACCTTTATATAGCTCAAGCTTGACCTGACCATTAACGACTGCTTGTGATGCATCAATCATTTGCTGCAACATTTTACGCTCGGGACTCCACCAATAACCATTGTAAATTAACGCGGCATAACGCGGCATTAACTCATCCTTAAGGTGAGCCACTTCCCTGTCCAGAGTTATTGATTCCATTGCACGATGAGCCTTGAGGATAATACTGCCGCCCGGGGTTTCATAACACCCGCGTGATTTCATTCCGACATAACGATTTTCGACCAGATCAGCACGTCCGATACCGTGTCGTCCTCCTATCTCATTTAATCTTTGCAAAACATTGGCGGCAGACAAACGCTCGCCATTGATCGCCACGATGTCCCCAGCTTCAAAATCCAGCAGAATTTCTTCTGCCTCATCCGGCGCATCCTTGGGTGAAACGGTACGGCGCCAGATTTCCGGGCCGGGTGTGCACCAGGGATCTTCCAATTCACCACTTTCATAGGAAATGTGCAGTAAATTAGCATCCATCGAGTAATCTGAGCCACCATCTTTTTTGCGTTCTACTGGAATACCATGCTGATCAGCATAAGCCAATAAGCGTTCACGTGAATTCAAATCCCATTCACGCCAGGGGGAAATGACTCTTATATCCGGTGCCAAAGCATATGCACCTAACTCAAAACGTACCTGGTCGTTACCCTTTCCGGTAGCGCCATGACTGACTGCATCGGCACCTGTTTGTTTGGCGATTTCAACCAAATGCTTGGCAATTAGCGGACGGGCAATAGATGTGCCCAATAAATATTCGCCTTCATATACCGTATTCGCCCTGAACATTGGAAAAACGTATTCGGTAACAAATTCTTCTTTTAAATCATGAATAAAAATTTCCTTGATACCCAGCGATTCAGCTTTTTTACGTGCTGGTTCAACTTCCTCGCCCTGACCGATATCAGCAGTGAAGGTGACCACTTCGCAGCCGTATTCATCCTGTAACCATTTGGCAATAATGGATGTATCAAGCCCGCCTGAATAAGCCAAAACTGCTTTGTTAATCTCTGACATCTTTTATCCTTAACAGGTTATTCAAATTTGTAGCCTAGCAATTCTATATCTTTTGACCAATTTTCACAGACAAAATCATAAGATTCTTGATCATAATACTGCCTGTAATCTGTGTGCCTGTTGCTGGATTTATTTCTATGCGGCAGCTGGATGTTAATTCCTAATATTTCACTTAAACGTTGGCAATCTTGCGCCAGGTTTTCGAAGCGTCCCATGAAGTCAAGATCTATATTGCCATTTTTGTTTACTATGCACTTTAGCTGGTAATTTTTACGGTGTTTTTGTCTATTCAAAAATTGCATGAATGTCATGGGAGGCTTTTCGTTCTCACCCGGTTCCAGAGTGAAATAACCAAAATAGCCGGAAACCAGCCTGTCCCATGGATTGCGTACAAACCCGATTTTCAAATAATCCTGATAGATATGCTCAGGCAATTTTCTTTCTGCCACATCCAGATAGTCGTGTTTGCGAAAACGATAATGATGGTAATCCCGGGGCAAATCGAAATAGCGTAAAAAGGAATAAAACTTACCCGGCTTTTCAATAGCATATTGATTCAGCACAGACCGAATGCTGGTTCCCGCAGTCTTAGAAATATGCACAAAAATGAATTTTTTTGAATCAGATATGAGCATAATTAACAATCAGCATAGTGGTATAGCTGTATTTTATCGCTAAAAGGCCTGTTGCATAATGCACTGTGGATGATTTGCAATTCCAATATTGAGCAGTTTTCAAGGTCAAATGAGAGTCATAGTGATGGCTATGGCTCGAGTTTTAGCTTGGAAAATGCGCATAGTGGAGACGCAAAGCACCGCAATGGTATTATGCAACAGGCCTTTAAATTAACAATAGCATGAATAATTACTGTTGGTTAGAATTGAAAGTTTGTTTTATTCAAAAAACTTATTGTGGTTAGACATCTTCGTTCATTACTTGACTTGACGGCGCCAGAAGCGCAGCAAATTATTGCGCGCGCAATTGAGTTAAAGGCGATGGCGTTTAATGCCCAGCCCAGGCTATTAACCCGGCGCAGCGTGGCTTTGATATTTGAAAAACCGTCAACTCGAACCCGTGTTTCGTTTGCCACGGGTGTATCTGACTTTGGAGGCAGCTGTATTTTCTTATCACCGGAAGAATCGCAGCTCGGCCGTGGCGAACCCATTTCTGATACGGCTAAAGTCTTATCACGGCTGGTGGATTTGATCATTATCCGTACCAACTACCAAACCACGATTGAAGAATTAGCCGAAAATGCAACGGTGCCGGTGATCAACGCATTATCGGATTTATATCATCCCTGCCAGGCCTTGGCTGATATTCAAACGTATATCGAGCATCGAGGCTCAGCTCATGGCATCAAGGCCGCCTGGATTGGCGATGGCAATAATGTCTGTCATTCGTGGATTAACACGGCTCGTCTGTTTGACTTTGAAATCAGTATCGCGACACCACCTGGATTTGAACCTGACCAACATATATGCGAGGTTAATCAAGATCGAGTTACGCTGAGTCATGACCCTGAAGCTGCGGCAGAAAATGCAGATGTTGTGATTACCGACACCTGGGCCAGCATGGGTCAGGAGCAAGAAAAGCTGGAACGTGAAAAAGCGTTTAAAGCATTTACTGTCAATAGAGATTTAATGGCATTAGCCAGGCAAAATGCACTATTTATGCATTGCCTGCCCGCTTACCGCGGTTATGAGGTTGATGCAGATGTCATCGATGGCCCGCAAAGTGTAATCTGGGATGAAGTTGAAAATCGTCTACATGCACAAAAAGCCTTAATGGAATTTTTGTTAACCGAAACCGGTAATGTTTGATGTCAGCAATTGCAGTTCAGGCAAATAACATCAGCAGCTGTATAGGCAAGGATAACATCCTTAAGGATGTCAGCTTTGAAGTACGCGGTGAATCCATAACGTCGATATTGGGGCATAGCGGCAGCGGCAAAACCACACTGCTAAAAACAATTGCCGGCTTTCAGCCCATTTGCAAAGGAGAGCTGTTCATCAACGGTCACTGCGTTAGTCGGCCCGGCTGCACTCAGGCCCCAGACAAGCGCAATGTTGGCATGGTTTTTCAGGATCATGCTTTGTTTCCGCATTTAACCGTTCTGGAAAACATTGAAACTGGATTACGTAGGAAAAGCTCGTCAACCCAAAAGCTAGAGCGCCTGATTGAAAAGCTGCATTTAGGGCATTTACTAAAGCGCCGTCCACACGAATTGTCCGGCGGCCAACAACAACGCACTGCACTGGCCAGAGCACTGGTCGCAGACCCTGATGTACTGTTATTGGATGAACCTTTTGCCAATCTGAATCAGGATTTACAAATCGAAGTCGGTATAGAGCTGGTAGATATTTTGCGTGAGCAAAAAACAACCGCCATTATGGTGACTCATGATCAAAATGATGCTCTGGCAATCAGTGACAGCATCATAATACTAATGCATGGTCGTTTTGTTCAATCCGGCACGCCGGAAGAACTCTATAGCCGGCCCGCCAGTCGTGAAGTTGCGTCGTTTTTGAGTCGCGGCAGTTTCATAAAAGCGCATTATCTGGATCAAAACAAAGCACAGACCTCCTTGGGCAGGATTTCGATTAATCTGACAGACAAACAACAGCTTAAGCAAGGTGACAACCTCGATGTCTGGCTGCATCCCGAAGATATAATTGTTGAACCCGGCCAGGGAGAACAGGTTGATGTCATCGACCAGGCTTGGCGTCCCTTGGATTTACTGGTAAAAATACGTACCAAAGACAAACAGGAATTACTGATTAAGGCCGATCAGGATTTTAGTCGGTTTGACAGTGAAAACCTCAAGGTCAAACTCAATGATCAAATTACTTATAGCGCCTTCGCCTGAAAACCATAGTCGTTTCTCTATATTATGGTGCATTTCGAAATTGGTATTTAAAGTTCAGATCAAGGCATTCAATGCAAGTCTATAGTCAATCTATGGACTAATTGAATAACGATGATATGGGCTTAAATAGCAAGTTATAACGTATTAGAATATAGAGAAACGACTATATAACTCATGACAGTATTAACCAAACTTCAATGCCAAAACTGCTCGGCACAGCTGGACCGCTCTGATGCCCATGAAAAAACATTAAAATGCAAATATTGCGGTTCAACTTATCAGTTAGAAACCCCAGGTGATGCGGACTCCTCTGAGGACTTAACCCGATTGGTTCCCAAAACTGAACTCAGGGCCATCAAACCTGATAACCTGGACGTTGATAAACGACCCGGTTCGCTAAAGGTCACACGCAAATGGCGTAAGCGTGGCAGTTTTATACTTCTCGCCATGGCTATTGTCTGGCTGCTGGTGATTTTTAACCAGCTTATTGAAACCTGGCTTGAGGGTGCCAATGCCTCCATATTATTTTTACTGGTTTTTGTGGCAGTTGGCGGATTATTGCTGTATCGCGCTCTGAGTGAAATTTTCAATCAATCTACGCTCAGCATTAGCAAACAATCCGTTCAGTTAAAAACCAAACCCTTTACCTGGAAAGGCGATTTCAACCACCCCCTGAATAAGATCAAGTATTTTGAAATCCTGCCGCCGCCGGGTCCATCGATTTCACCCTCTACCAGGGTATTTCGAATCTGCGCCATTACCAGCGATGATATGCGTTTAACTCTACTGCATAAAATCAATAATCCGGGGCATGCGATTTATCTACTCAGAGAAATCAACGAATTAACCAAAAAGCAATAGAGCTATTCCACCAAACCTTTTTGCAACAATTCTTGATAGTCGCTTTCAGATACATTTAACCAGTCGTTAAGCACCTGTGCACTATGCTGACCTAACATTGGCGGCGGTTTTTCGTAACTGATTTTAGTCGTAGAAAAGTTTATTGGATTTGCGACCAGCTTAACTTGCTCTGCTGCATTATGTTCTAAAGTAATATTCATCTGCCGGTGTTTGACCTGTTCATGCTCAAATACCTGCTCTATATCATTAATGGCCCCGCAAGGAATTTTGGATTTCTCCAGTTCTGTCAACCAATAGTCGCTGGTATTTTTTAGCATTTCAGGTTGAATCAAAGCCGTTAGCTGCTCACGGTTAGTCACCCGGGCCTGATTAGTCGCATACTGATCGTCGTTTGATAAGTCACCAAGACCCAATAATTCACAATAACGGGAAAACTGGGTGTCATTGCCTACAGCGACAATAATAAATCCATCAGCGGTCTGCAAAACCTGATACGGCACAATATTAGGATGAGCATTGCCCAATCGCTCTGGCGAAACGCCCGAAGTCAAATAGTTACTGGCTTGATTGGCCAACATTGCAACCTGACAATCCAGCAATGCCAAATCGATATATTGCCCTTCGCCACTCACTTGCCGGTGATTCAGGGCTGCCAGAATCGCCACCGAGGCGTACATACCTGTCATGATATCAGCCACAGCCACACCCACTTTAACCGGCTGGCCATCCGGTTCGCCGGTAATATGCATTAAACCACCCAAACCCTGAATCATAAAATCATAACCTGGTGATTCAGCATACGGGCCGTTTTGACCAAACCCGGTGATTGAACAATAAATCAGCCTGGGATTTTTATTTTTCAGGGACTCATAATCCAGACCGTATTTTTTTAATCCTCCTACCTTGAAATTTTCAATCATTATGTCTGCTTTTTCAGCCAGAGAGCGGATGATAGCTTGCCCTTCAGGCCGGCTAATATCTATAGCCAGTGAACGCTTACCACGGTTGGTCGATAAAAAGTATGCCGATTCAACTGGCTCGCCTTGCTCATTTTTGACATAAGGCGGACCCCAGCCACGGGTATCATCACCTTTACCGGGACGTTCTATTTTGATGACATCAGCACCCAGATCAGCAAGCATCTGGCTACACCAGGGACCTGCCAAAATCCGGCTTAGATCCAGAACTTTAAGGCCTGCTAACGCCTTTGCATTAAGATTGTCAGATTGATCAGCTATCATAGTTCACTCATTGCCAAAACGAATTCATTGATCAGAAGCCGTCATATTTTTCAAATGTATTGTTTAAATCACCCACTAATTCTTTGATGACCAGCCACTTAAGCTCAATTTCGACTTTCATTGCATAATCAGGGTTTAAACAAAGATGTAATATTAATCGCTAACTTATATAATCAACAGCCTGTTAAAAGCAAGCCATTCCATGTCAAAACGTGTACTTTATCCGGGAACCTTTGATCCGTTGACGCTTGGGCATATCGATTTGATCAAGCGAGCTGCCCGCATGTTTGATGAAACCATTATCGCTGTGGCAGCCAACCCGCAAAAAGAACCCATGTTTAATCTTACTGAACGTGTATCAATGATTGAACAGTGTATCGCAGATATTCCCTCAACCCGTGTTATCGGTTTTTCCGGATTGCTGATTGATGTTCTTGAAGAACAAGGCTCACGGGTGGTTTTACGTGGTTTACGCGCAGTAAGTGATTTCGAATTTGAATTTCAGTTGGCGTCAATGAATCGACGGCTGAATGAAAATACCGAAACCATATTTTTGACACCTTCTGAAAAATACACTTTCGTTTCTGCTTCAATCGTCAAGGAAATTGCCAGACTGAACGGTGATGTCGCCCAATTCCTGCACCCGCATGTAAATCAATGTCTAATCGAGAAGCTTAAGCAAAACGGCATAACCCAGGTTTGACCTGATGGCGCTGACAATCACAGACGTTTGCATCAATTGTGATGCCTGTGAACCCGAATGCCCGAATAATGCTATCTATCAGGGTGAAGAAATTTTCGAAATCGATCCTGCAAAATGCACCGAATGTGTGGGCCATTTTGAAGAATCGCAATGCACTCGTGTTTGTCCGGTTGAATGTATTATCCCGAATCCTGAATATGCGGAAACAAGGCAACAGTTATTGGAAAAATACCAACGTTTGGTAACCCCTCCTTGCCTTCCCTGAAAAGGGACCGGCATTAATTGGAATCTGAACTTGACAGTCTTAGGTAAACGTTAACGAAATCCAGGAATCATATGTTCTCCCCCTTTCAGGGGGAGCTAGAGGGGGTAACTCACCTCTGACACCGAGAACAATAATAAGTCGCTCGTTGACCCTGAACGATCCGCTTAATTGGTGAATGGCAACGCACACAGGCCTGATCGTATTTTTCATAGACATTGAGCTGCTGCCGGAAATAACCTGGCTCACCGGATGAGTTAACAAAATCGCGTAATGTTGTTCCCCCGGATTTAATGGATTTCTTGAGGGTTAGTTTGATCGATTGGACTAGCAATTCATAACGCTGCCTGGACACCCTGCCGGCCTGTCTGGCCGGGTGAATACCGGCTAAGAACAGGGCTTCGCTGGCATAAATATTGCCTACCCCGACCACGATTTTACTGTCCATGATAAATGTTTTTACTGCTTGTTTGCGAGTTCTGGAACGCTGATAAAGATAGTCACCGCTAAATGAGCTGGATAACGGTTCCGGACCGAGATCACGTAGTAATTTATGTTGCTCAACATTGGTGTCAATCCATAGAACACAGCCAAAACGCCTGGGATCATGAAACCGCATCACCGCACCATTTTCCAGCCGCCATTCAATATGATCATGCTTGCGGGGAGGTTCCCGGTTAGTGACAATGCGCATACTGCCGGACATGCCAAGATGGCAAAGCATCGTTCCATTGCTATTTTCAAACAGCAAATACTTTCCGCGCCGATTCACACTGGAAAAGGGTTGCCCAACAATCCCTTTTGTTAATTTATTCACTTCAACCGGCCAACGCAGAGCCGGCTGATGTATATTTATTTTTGTGACCTTTTGGTCAATCAAATGACCCATAATCCCTCTACGGGTTGTTTCAACTTCGGGTAGTTCAGGCATAATAACTCATTACATTATGGTTCATATGTTTTAGTGTACTTCACAGCAGTCAACTGAGGAATCCAGGATTTTTGTGAATTTTAACGTCAAAAACAAGCGTACCCAATCGACTTTCCACTGCTCGTCTGAGCAGACTATTCTGGCTGCTGCCCTGACATCGGGTCTTGCATTGCCACATAGCTGCCGGGCTGGGAACTGCGGCAGCTGTAAAGCCCGGTTAATCAGTGGCAAGGTCAATCGAACTGGATTCGCAGAACAAGCATTGACTGAACAGCAACTCGCCCAGGGATTCATTTTGCTATGTAGCGCGATAGCCGAGTCCGATCTTGAAATCGATATAGAGGAATTTGATCAACGACTCTCGCCAGCTAAATATTGGCCTGCCCGTATTACCTCCATGAAACTGCTGTGCCATGATGTAATGCAACTCGTTGTTCAACTGCCACCGGGCCAAAAAATGGATTATCTACCTGGACAATATCTGGATATTGCGCTCGCCGATAATCGTTTTCGAAGTTTTTCCATCGCCAATACACAAAGCGACAAGCTGGAATTTCATATCCGCAAGGTTACTGATGGAGAATTCACGCATCGGGTCTTCAATGAGTTCAAAATCGGTGATGTGTTGCGCCTTTACGGTCCCATGGGCACTTTCTTTTTGCGCGAAGAAAGTAACAAACCGATTATCATGCTGGCCGGCGGTACTGGCTTTGCTCCAATTAAAGCATTATTAGAACAACTGCAGCAAACAGGAGCACTGCGTCCAGTGAAATTCTACTGGGGAGTACGCACTGCCGACGATATTTATATGAAACTCTGGATGGAGCAGTTTTCTCAATCAAATGAATGGTTTACGCATAAAGTAGTTTTATCTGAGACTGACGACACTTGGAGCGGTCACAAAGGTTTTGTACACCAGGCAATTATGGACGATCATGACGATCTATCCGATTACGCAATCTATGCCAGCGGCCCGCCGCAGATGATTACGGCCGCTAAGCAAGGCTTTATTGCTGACAAGGGGCTAGATATAAACAACTTTTACTTTGATTCATTCGATTATTCAGTTGATGTTACATCCAAGCTGAATTATGCAAAAAACTCTCGATGATAAGGCATTAAGCCGTCATACCCGCGAAGGCGGGTATCCAGTGAATTCAAGTGATAGCTAGATACCGGCTGGAGTCTATGCTGAATACTGAATCCGTCACCCCGGACTCCGATCCGGGGTCAGCACAGGCTTCGATTCAGTGCCGGTATGACGCTATCACACCTTACAGGACGTTATTGCTAAGCCTTAGCCGGTTCCGCTTCGCTTTCTGCAACACTTTGCTCATTGACCACCTCCTCAGCAACTTCGACATCGACGATGTGATCATCTTCTGCCTGCAGCTTGGGCAAAGGCAATACTTGTTCTAAACCAGAGCGATAGTACTCCAGCGCCTTATCGGTTTCGCCCAGGTCTTCCAATAGTTGGCCTAACTCCCGATTAGCTTCCTGGCTGGCACCGGCGGTAATAGCCTGTTGATAGTAGTTTCTGGCCTTGTCCCAGGCTTGGCTGCGCACTGCTAAACGCCCCAGGGTCAGCAACAGATTGCTATCTTGAGGCTGATTGTTTAACCAGCCCTCTGCCAGACGTAATTGACGTGGCGCATCATGGTCAACCACTCCATAGGTATAGGCTAAATCTGAATTCCAGTGTTTACGCAGAGTTTGCCGAATTAACAACTCTGCCTTTTCCGTGCGCCCCTCGTGCAATAATTCATAGGCGTATTGGTCAACAATTTCGGGAATCTGGCGCTGTTTTCTGCTGAGTGAATTCCAGGTTTTGTCAATGGCGTCTATACCTTGATCCTGAACGCCTTCCAGCAAATTAGTGCAGGCTTCATTTTCACAGGCAACCGCTTCTTCGGTGGTGAAATTCTTAAGCCTTTTTAGCTTGGGCAATTGTTCCAGTACACTTTGATAGTCACCGCGTTCACGATTAACAGCCAACAACATTCGATGCACCTGTTCGCTTTTAGGCACATGAAACAACAGACGCGTTAATGTGTTTTTAGCTTCATCCAGATCACCTGCCTCATATTGCATACGCGCCTGGGTTAAATCTACCGCAACCTTGCTGGATGGATCGTTGTCATACGCTTTTTTCAGGTATTCATCCCGTGCTTTTTGATTACCGTTTTGTTGAGCGGCATGCGCTGCCGCCAGGTAATTCAAAACTGGCGCCGGGCTTTTATCCACCTTGGCCGTCAATTGTTTTTCAGCAGTATCCCATTTACCTTCGATTAAATCTATATAACCGCGCTGCATCGACTTACCCGCACTGATCTCATCTTTTTTCTGTTTCCAGGCTCCGACACGTTTTTTAGTACTAAAAATCCAGCCTAGAAAACGAAATAACAAGTAGCCAACAATGAATAACGCAATAGCGCCTAAAATAAACACCCACAGATTAGCTTCAATGGTGTAAGGATCCAGGTGGATCCGAACATAACCGTTGGTATCTTGAGTAAATGAAGCCAGGCCAACTGCCGCAACAAAGGCAATGACAAGTAGTAGAATTAATTTCATCTTGTTGCCCTCCGCTGCTTAGTTGTTCGAATCGCCGGACGCGAGTTGGTCCAATACTTCGGAGAGCGATGCCGAGGAATTACTGATATCCGGTAATTCGGGTTCGAGATTAATCTGTGCCAGACCGGTCAACCGATTTGCGACTGACTGTACTTCCTCGTTATCCGGATCAAAAAAATCACCTAACAGCGATTGGGCCTGGGTGATATTTTGCTGGTAGACACCAGTATTATTCTGTAATACTGCTCGTTGCGCACCGCCCAGCATTAATTTCATATTCTCACGAATAAAATACTCTTGCTCCGGTGCTAATACTACATCTGACATGGCACCGGTCTTTTTGATTCTGACCATGTTTTTCAAATCACCGGCAATACCGGAGCCAACTTCTCCTATTGTGTTGCCTAGCTTGGCTCCCCAGGATTTAAGCAAATTGCCCGCTCCTTCAACTGATAAACCGTCAGACTGAGTTTCTTCACCACTTCCAGCTGTTTCAGTAGTAACCTCCTCAGCTGCGGCTGCATCCGTAGATTCTTCATCAGCAAGCGTTTCAAGTGGCTTAAAGGCCAGTGTATCGACTGCACTGGCGAGACTGCCTAAATCCTGCGTCAGTGCATTTTTATCAATTATTTCAACCGCATTCAGGCTTTCTATATTACTTGCAATAGATTCACGCACTGGATCAATCATTGGATCGGCAAATGCAGCCAATCGCTGATCAGCGATGCCAAACGCCGTCTGAGCGCCTGTTACATCTCCTGCCAATGACAGTCGTTGCTCACCGATTGATAGTAATTGTGCCACTTCATTCAGGCCCAGGCGCTTTTTCGCATCAGCCAACACGGCGTCAACCTGCTCAATCGCAATTTGCTTGATGTCATCACTAGTAGGCATAACTGCGCCTGCAGCCTCAGTGTCACTGCTACTCGCTTGTGTAGTTTCTTCCGTTACTGCAATTGCTTCAGATTCATCAGTTGCTTCGCTTTCAGCGACTTCAGGCTCTGTGCTGGCTGCAGTCTGTTCATCTGACTCAACTGCTGAAGTTTCGCTGACTTGTTCAGTCGATTCCTGACTCTCCTCAGTTTGTTCTGCAGCGGTTATTTCTTCTGCTACGGCTTCTGCTTGTTCGGCTGACTCATCGGCTGCGGCCATTGCAGCCGAATCATCTTCAGCAGGTTCTGCCTGATTTAAATCCGCCATGGCACTAAGTGCTTGTTGCGATTCAGTCAATGATTGAATTTGTTGCTCAAGACCGGCAATCTGCTGCGAATAATCCACTGCAGCTTGCTCATCACCTTGTGATTGAGTCGCTTTCAGGGATTTGGTGTCGTACCAGTTATAACCTGTACCTGCCAATGCCAATAAACTCATCACCATTGCTGTACCGGCCATACCTTTACCACCGGAATTACTTGCGGCAACAGGAGCGGGCTGCCGGTCAAACCCCTGGTCCTGCTCAGTTTCAGCATCTGCTTTATCAACTTCCATTTGCTCTAATTCCTCTTGTTGATCTTCAACATCATCTATTTCAGCAATGACCTCATCATCAATATTTTCTTTATCAGTTTGTTCTTCTACCGGATTTTCGGCGGCCTCGTGATCAATCTCAGACTCGATATTTTCATTTTCTACCGCATCTGTATCCTGGCTTTTGCTGTTCTTTCTCTTGCTCATAAATTTTGTACCTGTATGCACTAATCGTCCCTGTCAGGGGGCATACTTTAACATTCAGCCCTAAAACTGACAAAAAAACGTCCAGTTATTCTAAATAATCCTCGTCTTCCTCGGTGAGGTAATCTTCTTCAGTTTGATTCGCAAGCTCGGAAACCGCTTCCAGCATGGCTTTATCACCCGCATTATCGGCAACGCTGATTCGCTTTATCTCAAAGTTTTCACAGACTTCCGCAATTCTTCTACTCGCCACTACAAAAGGGATATCCAGCAGTAATTCATTATCCTTGCCCAGCATCTCAAACAAATTTGTAAGTCCTGTTGCACTGGTTACTGTAACTGCCTGAATCGAACCTGCTTTCAGTTCCTTAACTACCGGTTTAACATCAAATTCAGGTATTACTCGCTGATAACATTCAACGCTGTCAACGTTTGCATGGCGTTTAGTTAACTGCACGGATAATAACTCACGGCCATACTGGCCACGAAATATCAGAATATTCTCACCGGCGATTTCTTCAAGCTCAGGGGTATTGAGCAATCCTTCACTGGAGAAATTGTCATCAGGGATAATATCTATCTGAATATCATTGGCAGCCAGTGCTTCTGCTGTAGATGGTCCAACAGCGGCAACGATCAGGGTTTCAGGAAAGCTCCGTTTTAATGATTTTAATGCTTTAAGGCCATATTCAACCGCATTAACACTAACGAATATTGCGATATTGACCTGAGATAAGTCTTTTAACTGCTGCTTAGCCTTATCCGTTAATGGACTTGCTGCAATTGCAATAGTTGGGAAATTAACCGCTGAACCATTGCTGGACTCAATCATGTCCAAAAAGTGACCGGCCTGCTCCTCCGGGCGGGTTACTAATACACGATATTCATTAAGATCTATCATTCACTTGCTCGATTACTTTCATTGCTCCTCTGGCGATTAATTTATCAGCCATTTGTTCTCCTGCCAATACAGGATTTATATCTGTGAAGCTTTGATGATTAAATTTATGTGTTACTGAAACAATTTCTGATCCATCTGGCAAGCCGACAAAAGCAAACATCTGTAAATTATTGTTTGCAAGCTTTGCATAAACAGCAATCGGCATATGACAACCTCCATCAAGTTTTTCATTGACAACGCGCTCAGCAGTCACGCAGATACTTGTCGGTTGATCATTTAATTTTGCGTTAAGAGCACTAACCCTTTCATCATCAGTCCTGCACTCAATACCCACTGCGCCCTGACCCACTGCCGGAATAAATTCTTGCTCAGTCAAACGCTGCGAAATTCGCTGACCCAGTTCAAGACGTTCCAACCCCGCAACGGCCAGAATAATCGCATCATACTCACCTGCATCAAGTTTTGACAACCGGGTGTCAACATTACCGCGGATATTTTCGACTTTTAAATGCGGATAGTAATGATTAACCAAACACTGGCGCCGTAAACTGCAGGTACCGATCACCGATCCGGGTTTCATCTTGTCCAAGGGCATATCGTTTTTAGATACCAGCGCATCCCTGACATCATGCCTTTGCAGGATTGCGCCAATATGCAATCCATCCGGCAAGCTGACTGTCACATCTTTCATTGAGTGTACAGCCAGGTCGATTCGCTTATCATATAGGGCTTGCTCAAGCTCTTTAAGAAACAAGCCTTTACCCCCTGCCTGCGACAACGGCGCATCAATGAATTTATCCCCGGACGTGGTGATTTTGACTAGCTCAACATCCACATCCGGAAAATTCAATTTCAATAAGCGGGCAACATGCTCAGCCTGCCACAGTGCAAGCCGGCTTTTGCGTGTTCCGATTTTTATTACAGTCACAATAATATTAAGGTTAATCTGGCAATGCCTATTTATCATACATTAGGCCCTAAGTTGAGGATATTCTTCTATAAATAGATTTTCTCTGTTAATCTCAGTTTTTTAATCGCTAATCAACCCCGAATGAGTAATAAAAAACTTTGGGGCGGCCGATTTTCAGCAGCCATCGATAAAGCAGTTGAATCTTTTACCGCTTCAGTACATTTTGATCAGCGTCTGGCTTTGTACGACATCCAGGGCTCGATTGCACATGCCAGCATGCTCGGCAACTGTGGAATTATTTCTAACGCAGAAGCCGATGAAATTATTGCCGGGCTTAAGCAAATTCAAAAAGACATCGAATCTGACAATTTCAGCTGGCAGCGTGAGCTGGAAGATGTACACATGAATATCGAAGCCAGACTGACTGAAATGATTGGGGACACAGGGAAAAAACTACATACCGGGCGCTCACGTAACGACCAAATTGCCACCGATATGCGTTTGTATGTGCGCGATGTAGTAGACCAACTGAGTCAGCGGGTCAAGGATTTGCAGATTGTACTGGTCGATTTAGCCGAACAACATTTTGATACGATTATGCCCGGCTTTACTCATCTTCAAGCTGCTCAACCGGTAACCTTTGGGCACCACATGTTGGCCTGGGAGCAAATGCTGGAACGTGATCGACAGCGATTAACCGACAGTCGAACCAGGCTGAATATTTCACCGCTTGGGGCTGCAGCACTGGCTGGAACAAGCTACCCCATTAACCGACAACAAACTGCTGAATTATTGGCATTTGATCGACCCAGCGAGAATTCACAGGATAGTGTTTCAGATCGAGATTTTGTGCTGGAATTCTGTTCCAATGCAGCAATTCTGGGCACACATATTTCCCGCATGGCAGAAGAAATGGTGATCTGGTCATCCGATAAGTTCAAGTTTGTCGACCTGGGCGATGCATTTTGTACCGGCTCCAGCATCATGCCGCAAAAGAAAAACCCGGATGTGGCCGAATTGTTACGCGGTAAATCTGCCAGGCTGCTTGGCAACCAGACCCAGCTGTTGGTGTTAATGAAAGGTCAACCACTAACTTATAACCGTGATAATCAGGAAGATAAGGAACCTTTATTTGACAGCGCCGACACCGCACTCGCGTGCGTGGATATCTTAGTACGGATGCTGGCACAAATAACTGTGAATACCGAACAAATGTATCAGGCTGCCAGCGATGGTTTTGCGACGGCGACAGATTTGGCCGATTATCTGGTTAAAAAGCAAATTCCATTTCGCGATGCGCATGAAATTGTCGGCAAGGTTGTAGCCTATTGTGTACAGAATAATCAGCAACTTGGCCAACTCAACATTGAAACATTAAATCAATTCAGCAATTTAATTGAGGATGATGTTTATGATTGTTTGACGCTGGAAGGTTCTGTCAGCAGCCGCAATCACATTGGCGGTACTGCACCAGAGCAAGTAAAACAAGCTGCAATCAGAGCCAGAAGGCGCTTACAGGCATAAGTATCTGTTGTGTTTAGCCAAAAACTCGTTACAATTTCTCTTTAACACAGATTATAATCAGACTGATGAAACTGTTAATCAACACCTTTCTCACCACAGCGCTGTTAATTGCGCTATCAGGATGTGGACAAAAAGGGCCATTGTATGTGCCCGATGAGCCTGAGCGTTCATCCAAGGAACGTTTAGAAGGCTATTACAAACGCTACTAATCCTACTTTTCCATTTTAAATAACAAAATGGACGGCTTTGAATACAAGCAAGGCGATCTTTATGCTGATGATTTGCTGATTGCAGATTTAGCTGATCAAATCGGTACACCTTTTTTCGTTTATTCAGCCCAGGGAATTCGCAGCAACTTTAGGCGTTTGCAATCTGCATTCGGTCAACGCCAACATCAGATTCATTATGCTGTTAAAGCCAACCCTAACCTGGGTTTGCTCGCTTGTTTGAGCAAACTGGGTGCAGGCTTTGATGTGGTTTCCGGAGGCGAATTAACTCGGGCCCTTAAAGTTAGCAACCCTGAGGATATTGTTTTTTCTGGTGTGGGGAAGAGTGAAGAGGAAATTCGCCTTGCTCTTGAGCACAATATAAGTTCGATTAATATTGAATCAGCCGCCGAATTAAAACGCATCCAAACTATTGCACAATCAATGAACAAGAGTGCAACAGTGGCTGTGCGTGTGAATCCGGATGTTGATGCAAAGACCCATGAATACATTTCCACCGGTTTAAAGGAAAATAAATTCGGCGTCGATACGGAAACAGCAATCGGGCTTTATCAACAAATCCAATCTCTACCTAATATTAAAGCACCGAGTATTGCCTATCATATCGGTTCTCAAATTATGCAGTTGGGACCTATGATTGATGCCATTAATAAAGTTTTGGTTTTGGTAGATCAATTGTTAGAACTGGGGATAGTTATTAAGCACCTGGATTTGGGAGGGGGTCTGGGTATTCGCTATCAGGATGAGAATCCACCCCTGTTTGAAGATTATGTACAAGCATTGGTTTCTACCGTTGATAAGCAACATCCTCATTTACACATTTCAATTGAACCAGGCCGTTCAATTGTTGGCAACACGGGATTGTTGATCAGTAAAGTTGAGTACTTAAAAAATAATAGCGGAAAACATTTTGCTATCGTTGATGCCGCCATGAATGATCTGATTCGCCCGGCCCTGTACAAAGCCTGGATGAACATCTGCGAAGTTCAACAGAACGATAGTAAATCTCGCCGTGATTACGATGTAGTGGGCCCAATTTGCGAATCTGCTGATTTTCTGGGTAAAAATCGCTCACTGGCTATCGAGCAAGGTGATTTAATCGCTGTGCAAAGCACCGGCGCTTATTGCTCCAGCATGGCATCCAACTACAACAGCCGACCACGACCAGCAGAAGTTTTAGTAGATGGTGATAAGTTTCACATCATTCGCCAGCGAGAAAGCTACAACGATTTATTCGATAGAGAAATTATTCCTGAATTCTCGGCTAGCTAAAAGCTACATCACTGTCTCAGAGATTCCTCAGCTCACTTATCGTTCGCTCGGAATGACAGAAACGGTGAATCTTTAATAATTATTCTTTCTTAAATAAAAAAAGGAGACACTAAAAAGCGTCTCCCTTTTTAAAAACAGAGAACCTGTTAGGGTCGAACAACCATAGTCGAACAATTTGCATGCCTAACCACTCTTGAAGCGTTCGGGCCAACTAAGTAATCTTTCAACTCAGGTCGATGTGAGGCCATGACGATAAGATTAGCCTTTAATCTGTTAGCGTAATCGAGAATTTCACTGTAAATGGTGCCGTGGGCAACTATTTCCTTTTTTCTGACCGAATCGGGAACATTTTTTGCCACATACGCCGCTAATTTTTCCTTGGTATCGGCAATCATGGTTTTTTCATGATCGGCTGGAAAATACGAGCCCACAATGCTCATTCCATAATCAGGTACAACCGTCATGATATGCAATGTCGAATTAAACGTCTGTGCCATTTCAACAGCTGTTTTAACAGCTTTGCGCTGACTTCTGACGTTTCCTAAATCCAAAGGTAATAAAATTTTTTTGTACACGATTGAAATCCTCTACTTGTTAGTCTTGCAATGGAATTTCGGTATTATAACAAAATGCCGTAAATATTTGCTTTGACTTATGTCAACGCAAAATACGTTGATTCAAAGTTAATATAATTCGCAGTAAAATCTGCGACCAAGTAAAATTCAACCTGAATATGTCATCTGTAGTCATAACAGCGCTGTATAAATTTGTGCAACTTGAGGATTATCAGTCTCTCAAGCAACCCCTATTAGAGTTGTGTAGCAGTCATGGCATGAAAGGTACGTTATTGTTAGCACATGAAGGCATTAACGGTACGGTCGCCGGCAGCACAGAGGCAACACAAGCTCTGTTAAATTATTTTTCCACCGATAGTCGTCTGGCAGATATTGTCTATAAACAATCCTATGCCGATGAAATTCCGTTTTATCGGATGAAAGTAAAGTTAAAGAAAGAGATTGTCACTATTGGCCTGCCCGAGGTGGATCCTCGGCAAAAAGTTGGAGAATATGTAAAACCCGGCGACTGGAATGAGCTAATCAGTGATCCGGAAGTGTTCTTAATCGATACTCGTAATGATTATGAGTTCGAAGTAGGCACTTTTGCAGGCTCAATTAATCCAAACACCAATAATTTTCGTCAGTTTCCAGAGTATATTCGTCGCCACTACGACCCCGACAAACACAAAAAGATTGCCATGTTTTGCACAGGCGGCATACGCTGTGAAAAAGCCAGTTCCTATTTGTTGGATCAAGGCTTTGATAATGTTTATCACCTGCAAGGCGGAATTCTGAAATACCTGGAGGAAATCGATAAACAGGACAGCTTATGGCAGGGCGAATGCTTTGTGTTTGACCAAAGAGTAACGGTTGATCATGATCTGAAACCCGGCGGTTTTGATCAGTGCCATGGTTGTCGCCGCCCTATTTCAGACACTGACAAACAGTCCGACAAATATCTCAAAGGCGTATCTTGCCCCAAATGCTATGGTCGCTTGACCGAAGATCAAAAACAGCGATTTGCCGAGCGTCAAAAACAAATTGAACTCGCCAAAAAGCGCGGCGAAGATCATATGGGGAAAATTTACCAGGATTGATATTTGTACAATTTATTGTACAATTAGTTATGTATTTGTTAAGTGAGCTCTAGAAATAGAAAATGGAAACCATAAATATTAACTATTCATCATTCCGGCAGGAATTAGCCAGCTGGTTAGATCGAATTTCTGCAGATCACATCCCTGCACGAATCACTCGTAAATCAAAAGAGTCATGTGTGGTCATGTCTGAATCTGACTACAGTTCGTTAATGGAAACACTGTATTTACTCAGCTCGCCCAAAAATGCCGAGCGCTTGAATCGATCGATAAAGGAATATCAAAATGGCAAGACAATCTCACCCGAGCTCGACTGGGAAGCAGAAAAGCCTTAGGGTTGAATTTACACCTACAGCCTGGGAAGAATTCGAATACTGGTCTCGTCAGGACAGGCAAAAACTAAAGAAGATTTTTGCACTTATAAAAGAATGCCAACGTACTCCGTTTGAAGGAACCGGAAAACCTGAACGACTCAAACATCACCTTGATAATATCTGGTCTAGAAGAATTGACATTGAACATCGATTAGTCTACGCCGTAGACGATGATAGGTTGACTGTCATCCAGTGTCGATTCCATTATTAGCAGATAGTGAGTCACTGTAATCTAGTTTCAAATAGGCGATAGATTTAGGATATCCTGAATCAAGCATGTGCTGAACCTGATTCAGTATTCAGGATGATCTGATCACATCAGGTGATCAGATCATTTAATAAATCCCATGCTTTCCAGCTTGACTAAAACCCGATGAGCACCCAGGTCTGGGCTGAGTTCAGAAGTATCAATGACTACTTCTGCATTCTCAGGGGCTTCATAAGGATCATCGATGCCGGTGAATTGTTTAATCTTGCCGGCTCTGGCCTGTGCGTAAAGACCTTTACGGTCACGCTGTTCACAAACCTCCAGCGGTGTTGAAATATGGACCTCTATGAATCCGCCGCCTGTTTCAACCATTTCACGAACTTTACGGCGGGTAGTGGCATACGGTGCAATAGGTGCGCATAGTGCTATGCCACCGTGTTTGGTGATTTCTGAAGCCACATAGCCAATTCGCTCAATATTCAAATTTCGATGCTCTTTACTAAATCCTAATTCGCTGGATAAATGTGTTCTGACTACATCACCATCAAGCAAAGTCACATTACGGCCACCGATTTCCATCAGCTTGAGCAATAATGCATTAGCAACCGTTGATTTGCCCGAGCCTGATAAACCGGTAAAAAACACGGTGAATCCCTGGCTGCTGCGCGGCGGGAAGGTTTTTCGCAGTTCAGCGATTACTTCAGGATAAGAAAACCATTCCTCTACCTCCAGACCCTCACGCAAACGACGACGGAATTCCGTGCCGGAAATATTAAGTTTTGTATCCGGCGCCTGGACTTCCTCATCAGGCATATACTGGGCCCGCTGCGGCACATAGACCATGTGTTGGAAAGGCACCATGGCAATATCCAGTTCATCTTGGTATTGCTGGACTAATTCCTGTGCTTCATAAGGACCATAAAAATCCTGATTGTTGGAATCTTTGCCCGGACCGGCGTGATCACGACCAACAATAAAATGCGTACAACCATAGTTCTTACGAATGATGGCGTGCCAGACTGCTTCCCGCGGCCCTCCCATACGCATCGCCAAGGGTAACAAACTCAGCATGGTTGTTTGTTCTGGAAAGCGTTTGATAGCATGCTCATAACATCGCACCCGAGTAAAATGGTCAACGTCGCCAGGTTTGGTTTGACCTACCACCGGGTGGATCAACAGATTCGCCTCAACTTGCGCCGACGCCCGCCGATTCAATTCGATATGAGCGCGGTGCATGGGGTTGCGGGTTTGGAATGCAACTACCCGCCGCCAACCGACTTTTACAAAATAATCTCTCAACTCAGCTGGAGAATGACGCAAATGGCGAAAATCATAATGATCCGGTGGTGCTATGCCTTTGAGTTCCCCGCTGACATATACATCATGAGTGTAATCAAATAAATACGCCACTCCCGGATGGGCAATATCGTTTGTGCCAAATACTTTTTGCGCCTCATTTTGTTTGTCCGGATTCCACATTTCACCGATTTTCAAGGTCGCAATCAGTACACCTTCTCGATCACGCAGAGCCAGGCTATCGCCTAGTGAAAGCTCATCGGCTAAGGATTGTGGAATATCAAGCGTGACGGGCATTGGCCACAATACACCGCTGGTCAGCCGCATATTTTCAACAATACCGTCATAATCGGCTTTAGAGTTAAAACTATCTAAGGGAGAAAAAGCACCGTTTAACAACATTTCCAGGTCGCAGATTTGTCTGGTTGTTAAGGTCCAATTGCGGTAATCACCCGCTGCTTGTTTCTCTTGTACTGATTGCTCGGCATCCAGGTAAAGATTAATCAGTTCACCACCATGAGGCGCTTTAAAACCACCCATAAGATTTAATCTCAGTTTTATTCGTTAAAAACGGACGGGGATTGTAGAATAAACTCGTTTAAACTGAAAGTGCGTACTCTATCAAGCTGATTGTGAATACTTTAATTGTTTTAAATCAAACAGATGATGCCGCACCGATAGAGAACTATGATTTTATTATTGGTGTCGATGGCGGTTGTAAGTGGTGTATTGAAAATCATCTTGCAATCGATCTGGCCATTGGAGATTTCGACAGTCTAGAGGATCACGATTTTGAACGTTTGCCCGAATTTGCCACTAGGATTGATCACTATTCCAGTCACAAGGACCTTACTGACCTTGAACTGGCGATTCAAGCTGCGCTGGCAGAATCACCGCAGCGGTTAACTGTCTTAGGTACATGGGGCGGTCGTACTGATCACGCATTGGCTAATTTGCTGTGCCTGGCACGACAATCAAAACTATTGCCCGTAGCCATGCCCGGAGCCAGGCAAAATGGTTATTTACTGAAGTGCGGCCATGAAATTGTTATCGAGCACCAAATCGGGCAAACTGTCAGCATCATGGCAATGCTGAATGACTGTCACGGCGTTTCGAACCAGGGCATGAAATACCCACTTACCGATGCGACTATCCTGATGGGTAGCGGCTTTGGCCTAAGCAATCAAACTGTCACCAACCCGGCTTCGATAAGCTTAAATAATGGCGTCTTGTTGGTTTTAACTGACAGCCGATCTAACAATAGCATTAAGGAATAACTATGGCCGTTCATGAAATCAACCATCCACTGATCAAGCATAAACTTGCATTAATTCGTCAGCACGATATCAGCACTAAACACTTCAGAGAGTTAGCCGGAGAGATCGGTGCATTATTGACATATGAAGCCACCAGAGATCTACCCACGGAAACCATTACGATTCAAGGTTGGGCCGGTAGCATCGAAGTTGAAAAAATAAAAGGCAAAAAATTTACTGTGGTACCGATTTTGCGTGCGGGTATCGGCATGCTGGACGGTGTACTCACCGCTGTACCTAGTGCCAAAGTAAGTGTTGTTGGTCTATACCGAAATGAAGAAACGCTTCAACCGGTGACGTATTTCAGCAAATTAGTTGCTGATATCGCTGAACGCCGGGTAATAATTATCGATCCGATGCTGGCTACCGGCGGAACCTTATTAGCCACTGTTGAGTTGCTCAAACAAGCAGGTTGCTCTCAAATTACCGGACTTTTTTTGGTTGCCGCCCCGGAAGGCATCGAAAAAATCACCACAGCCCACCCCGATGTTGACATATACACGGCATCAATTGATGAAAAACTAAACGATGTCGGTTATATCTTGCCCGGACTGGGTGATGCCGGCGATAAAATTTTTGGAACAAAATAGGGAAATATAATGACTCAAACAGCTGAAGCCGAATTAGAGAATCCGATAAAACAAGTCATCGTGGGTGCACAAATGCTGTGCGTTGCATTCGGTGCTTTAGTGTTAGTGCCTATCTTGACTGGACTTAATCCGAATGTTGCGTTATTTACGGCTGGCATCGGCACCTTGATCTTTCAGTTAGTAACGGGCAGACAAGTCCCGATATTTTTAGCCTCTTCCTTTGCATTTATCGCACCGATCATCTACGGCGTACAACAATGGGGAATCCCGGCAACCTTATCCGGATTATTCGCGGCCGGTTTACTTTATATGGTACTGAGTGCTGTGGTCACCTTAAGAGGCAGAGAATTTTTACATCGCTTGTTACCACCGGTCGTAGTCGGCCCGGTCATCATGGTGATTGGTCTTAGCCTGGCCCCTGTTGCGGTTAATCTGGCACTGGGTAAAACCGGTGACGGGGCTGCAGTCCTGGTTCCACAAGATAAGGCATTGATTGTTTCCATGTTTTCTCTGGCTGTGACTCTGTTTGTGGCGGTATTGGGTAGCGGCGTGTTCAAGCTGGTTCCTATTCTGATCGGCATTGTTTCCGGCTATGTACTGGCCATGGTCATGGGATTAGTCAGCTTTGATGCAATCGCTGCCGCGCCGTTGTTTGCTATTCCTGATTTTGTGATGCCGGAAATTAACTGGCAGGCCATTTTATTTATTGTTCCTGTAGCCATTGCTCCGGCAATTGAACATATCGGTGACATGTTGGCAATCAGTAATGTCACCGGCAAAAATTACCTGGAAAAACCGGGTTTAAACAAAACTTTATTAGGTGATGGCCTGGCCACTTCTGCTGCGGCCATGGTAGGCGGTCCGCCAAATACTACCTATTCCGAAGTAACAGGAGCAGTAACCCTTACTCGAGCTTTCAATCCGGCCATCATGACCTGGGCGGCTTTATTTGCCATTGTGCTTTCGTTTTGCGGCAAGCTAGGTGCATTTTTATCCACAATCCCTACACCTGTGATGGGCGGGATTATGACGTTGCTATTCGGTATGATTGCCGCAATCGGCATTAATACCTTTGCCAATGATAAAACCGATTTGACTCGGCCCCGTAATCTGGCAATTATCGCTTTAATCCTGGTGTTTGGTATTGGCGGCATGCAACTCAATGCCGGAGATTTTGTTTTGCAAGGCATCGGATTATCCGCAATTTTAGGAATTTTGTTGAACTTAATCCTGCCCGATAAAGATTAACTAGAACTTACCTCAAAATAGTCGAACGATATTCAGACGTGGAAAAAGTGGGCGAAAAAGCGCCGTTTACTTAAGGTAAATGAGCATTTTGAGATAGATTCTAATCCGGGTTCAAAACAAAGCCCCAGCTGATACAGTGGGGCTTTGCCATTACTGTCGGTTAGTCTTTACTACCCATCCATCGATAGAAAACACCAGCAAGAATTGCACCGCCTATGGGTGCGACCCAGAATAGCCACAGCTGCTGTAGTGCCCAGCCACCTTGAAAAATAGCCACACCTGTACTTCTGGCAGGATTAACTGAAGTATTAGTGACGGGTATGCTGATTAAGTGAATCAGCGTCAGGCCTAAACCAATTGCTATTGGTGCAAGACCCGCCGGTGCTCGCTCATCAGTGGCGCCCAGGATAATAATTAAAAACATGAAAGTCATCACCACTTCAGTAACGAGTGCTGCTGCAAAGCTATAACCTCCGGGTGAATTTTCTCCATACCCGTTTGAGGCAAATCCTGCCGAAACGTCAAAACCTGTTACACCGGAAGCTATTATCAGTAATACAGCAGCACCGGCAATTCCACCTGCAACTTGTGCAATGATGTAAGGCAATAATTCTGCTGCTGAAAATCGACCACCTATCATTAACCCAAAAGAAACTGCCGGGTTTAAATGACAGCCGGATATATGTCCAATTGCGTAAGCCATGGTCAGTACCGTTAGTCCAAACGCTAATGAAACGCCTACTAGACCAATGCCCAGGGTACTGCTTAAGTCATCGCCAAATGTTGCTGCTAGTACTGCACTGCCACAACCACCTAAAACCAGCCAAAACGTACCAATAAATTCGGCACCTAATTTTTTTGATAAAGACATAAAGAAATTCCTTAATGAAAGTTAAACACAGCGATTCAAATCGCAATAATCCCCAACGATCCTGTCTTAAGTGAAAAAACACCGACAATCTGACTCGTCAAAATTGAAGTTCACGACACAAAAGAATTATTGTTATAAAAATTATTTTAGCAGAGTAGTTGCTCGATTAAAGCTGCTTTAATGATGGAAATTGTAAACTTTGATTAAGTTTTAATAATCATTAAATCGGTGGCGATTTAATGTATGAAAATACAAGAAAATAATATTAAC
The DNA here is from genome assembly GCA_028284225.1 of Arenicellales bacterium. GTDB lineage: Bacteria > Pseudomonadota > Gammaproteobacteria > Arenicellales > JAHEKD01 > JAHEKD01. The sequence continues at coordinate 44,962 of JANQSD010000015.1, read as the reverse complement.
TATTAACGTTTCAGTGACAGCTAGACCTGTTCGAAATCCATAAATTCCCGGACTAGAATGAAAGGGCCCTGCTAACAGGGCCCTTAATACTAGAGAGAGGGTTAACTATGCAAGATCAAAACGATCAAGATTCATCACTTTGGTCCAGGCAGCCACAAAATCCTGAACAAACTGCTGCTGTGAATCCTCACATCCATAAACTTCAGCAAGAGCTCTTAGCTGTGAGTTTGACCCGAAAATAAGATCGACACGGGTGCCAGTCCATTTTAGTTCACCGCTAGCACGATCACGTCCTTCGAATACTTCGTCGTCATCAGAAGTCGCCTGCCAGGTTGTGCTCATATCAAGCAGATTGACAAAAAAGTCATTGCTCAGAGTTTCCGGCCGGTTTGTAAATACACCATGCTGTGAACCTCCGGCATTGGCACCCAAAACTCGCATACCACCGACAAGCACTGTCATTTCCGGTGCTGTAAGGGTCATTAACTGCGCCCGATCAATCAGTAACTCTTCACCGGAAACACTGAATTTTGCCCTGGCATAGTTACGGAAACCATCAGCAGCAGGTTCCAGCACCGCAAATGAATCAACATCGGTTTGTTCTTGCGACGCATCGTTACGACCCGGCGTAAATGGAACAGTCACATCATGACCGCCGTTCCTGGCTGCTTGCTCTACACCGGCACAACCGGCCAGAACAATCAGGTCTGCCAAGGAAACCATCTTGCCATTGGCCTGCGAACTATTAAATTCAGTCTGAATACCTTCCAGGGTATTAAGCACCGTTGCCAATTGCTCAGGTTGATTAACATCCCAATCCTTTTGCGGTGCCAGACGAATACGTGCTCCGCTTGCACCACCGCGCATATCTGAACCACGAAAGGTAGATGCAGAAGCCCAGGCAGTAGAAACCAACTGTGAAACCGTTAATCCCGAATCAAGAATCTTGGCTTTTAGCCCGGCAACATCCTGATCATCAATCAAATCATGAGTAACTGCCGGAATAGGATCTTGCCAGATCAATTCTTCTTCAGGCACCTCTTTACCCAGATAGCGAGCACGCGGGCCCATGTCACGATGGGTTAACTTGAACCATGCGCGGGCAAAGGCATCGGCAAACTGATCAGGATTCTCATGGAACCGTCGTGAGATCGGCTCATAGATAGGGTCCATGCGCATAGCCATGTCGGCAGTGGTCATCATAGGCGCATGCCGTCTTGAAGGATCATGTGCATCCGGCACTGTATCTTTAGCGGCGTCATCTTTAGGTGTCCATTGATTTGCACCTGCAGGGCTTTTAGTCAATTCCCACTCATAACCGAACAATGTGTCGAAATAAGAGTTATCCCATTGGGTTGGCGTAGGCGTCCAGGCACCTTCGATACCGCTGGTGATCGTATCAACACCCTTACCGCTGCCCATGCTGTTTTTCCAGCCCATGCACTGTTCTTCAATAGCACTACCTTCAGGCTCAGGACCAACATGAGCCGGATCACCGGCACCATGTGCTTTACCGAATGTGTGCCCGCCGGCAGTCAGCGCAACCGTTTCCTCGTCGTTCATTGCCATACGGGCAAAAGTTTCACGAATATCACGACCTGAAGCAACCGGATCGGGATTACCGTCAGGGCCTTCCGGATTAACATAGATCAAACCCATTTGCACCGCAGCAAGCGGGTTCTCAAGCTCGCGATCACCAGTATAACGGCTGTTGGCTTTGTCGCTGGTGGCAAGCCATTCGTCTTCAGCACCCCAGTATATATCCTGCTCCGGCTCCCAGATATCTTTACGACCACCGGCAAAACCAAAGGTTTTAAAACCCATCGATTCCAGCGCACAGTTACCGGCTAGAATCATTAGATCGGCCCAGGAAATTTTCCTGCCGTATTTCTGTTTGATCGGCCAAAGCAGCATTCGTGCTTTATCAAGATTGCCGTTATCCGGCCAACTGTTCAAGGGCGCAAAACGCTGGTTACCGGTACCGGCACCACCGCGACCATCACCGACACGATAAGTACCTGCGCTATGCCAGGCCATACGAATGAACAAACCGCCATAATGGCCGTAATCTGCAGGCCACCAGTCTTGTGAATCGGTCATCAATGCATACAGGTCTTGTTTCACCGCATCGAGGTCGAGGCTTTTAAACTCTTGTGCGTAATCAAAGTCTTCGTCCATAGGATCGGACAGGGAAGAGTGCTGACGCAAGATGTTTAAGTTTAATTGATTCGGCCACCAGTCACGGTTGGATCGACCACCACCAGCGGCATATTCACCTGCTCCTGAGAAAGGGCATCCGGTTTCGTTTTTCATAAATTTCTCCTAAATCTGATTTACTTCTGGGGCATAAATATAATATGTTACAGTCGATAGGGCCAATCGATTTTATAACTCTTTTCGATTGATTTTATCAATCAAGCTTTATAGACTGATCTGGGTAAATTATTTTTGATAATTTTAGTTAATTTGATTAACTCTGTGTGTTTAGGAAAACCACTGCGCCAAACTAATCCAACCTGGCGGTAAGCATTTTTTGTCAGTGGTTTAATTGCAATATCTTTCGATTTATCGCCTTCGATGGCTAAAGCCGGTAATAGGGTCGAGCCCCAACCTGCCTGCACCATTTGTCTGATTGTTTCCAGACTGGATGCACGAAAATCAGTTCTCAGATTTTGATTAGCAGAGGTCATTCCGCATACTTCAAGTGCCTGTTCACGCAGACAGTGACCCTCAGTTAACAACAGCAGGGTTTCCTGCTTTAAATGTGCTTGAGTAATTTTCTTGAACTTGGCAAAACGATGTGATTTATGACAGGCAAACCAGAACGGCTCATTGAATAGCGAAGCCGACTCCAAACCCAGACCGTCAACCGGCAAAGCAAGCAATAGTGCATCTAATCGGTGCTCTTTTAATTTAATCAATAGCTCCTCTGTAATATCTTCATGTACGATTAGATTTAATTGACTGAAATGCTTATTTAAGAGCGGTGCCACCCACGGCAATACATATGGGCTAATGGTTGGGATAACACCTAAATTAAAAGCACCGACTAATTCACTGGTTTGGGATTTAGCAATTTCTATAATGGAGTCCGCATTGGCTAAAATTTCACGGGCTCGAACTACAATCTGCTCACCTACTGGTGTTAAATGAACGTTTTTGCTGGTCCGCTCAACCAGGGCAACACCAAGGCGATCCTCTAATTTCTTTAATTGTGTGCTCAAAGTAGGCTGGCTGACATGGCATGACCTGGCGGCATGACCAAAATGGCCATAATCCGCAACCGCAACTAAATACGCTAACTCTTTTAATGTCATCGTGCGTTATTGACAACTTTCTGTAACATTTCAGTCATATAATAAGCCATTTTGTGACTAGAGTATTTTGATGAACTCCTATTCAACTTTGCAAAAACTCACCGCTGAGGCACTTGGCACTGCTTTGCTATTAGCCACTGTAGTTGGCTCCGGTATTATGGCACAGCGATTATCCGGCGACTCTATTGCTTTAGCATTGTTGTGCAATACTATTCCGACAGGTGCAATATTGGTTGTCATTATTACTATATTCGGACCGATTTCGGGAGCACATTTTAATCCTGCCGTAACCATGGTGTTCTGGTTAAAAAAAGAATTATCCTTGCAGCTTGCAGTGATTTACATTGCCGTACAGATAATCGCCGGCATTCTGGGCGTGCTTTCAACACACATCATGTTTGAGGAAGTGCTTTTACAAGCATCAACCACTATCCGCACAGGCACCGGACAATGGTTTGCCGAATCCATTGCCACTTTTGGGCTTTTGCTAGCCATACTTGGCGGTCTTCATTCAGCGCCGAATGCAATCCCCTGGCTGGTCGGGTTATATATCACAGCGGCATACTGGTTTACTGCATCCACATCGTTTGCTAATCCCGCAGTCACTATTGCCCGCGGTTTTTCAGATACATTTGCCGGTATTGCACCGGCAAATATAGCTGGCTTTATCATTGCACAACTCATCGGTGCATTGGCGGCACTGATTATTTGTAATCTGGTATTTAACAGTGAAAAAACCAAACCATAGAAGAATGTTTTCTACTGCGTACGCCTCAACCAGTTTCTGCGGCGCTTGTCTCGATCATTTCTATCCGCCAACTTGAGCAACTTTTGGCGAGGATGATTAGAAATTTCACGCAGCAACGTGAGTAAGTTACGTTGATCTTTACTGAGCGATTGTTTTTCCGCTTCAAGTTTTATCAAAACCGATCGAGCTGCAAATGCCGGATCAATTGCACTCGGCAAGGCAACCAACCAATTCAATATCACCAATTCGGCTTTATTGTTGATTTGGTCGTTTAAAAATATATGGCTTAGCTTGGCTTTGGGATCGCAGCCTGGAAATACAACTAGATTAGAAACATTATTTTGTCGTGCTGGCATGGTTTATCTCCATTTAATGCCAGGGCAGGACGGAAACTGAACAAATTTTTGAAGAGCAATGTCATGTTGGTTCCCGCCGAAACACCCCGTTCGGTCATAACATTCGCTAACGGCAGGTCTCCTGGCTCACGGCTAGAACGCTTATTTCACCTTCCCGGTTGCCCAGTGGTACTGAAATAAACTCACCATTTACAGTTGCGGGGGCAGCATCGGCATTTAACCGATTTCCCTTAACCATTAACACCAGCAGCGAGAATACACAACATATGGGGCTTAAGCAAGCGCTTGTAGCTATATATTGAAATCTCTAAACTTCTAAAGCCAAGTTCCCAGGAATTTCTTTAAAAACTCATCAAGCATTGAAATCCAGTAAATTTTCAGCCGATGAATTAAATGCTGCACAACAAGCCAACTGAGTTATCGATTTCAATAATCGATCCACCCTGTTTTTGGTCAACGATTAATTATTGATGCTCTTCAAGATATCCCCATAACCGGCACGGTAATCGGGAAACTTAAACTCATAACCTAGTTCAGTTAATCGCTTATTACTGATACGCTTGCTGCCGGCACGACGCTTTGGTATTTGATAATCACGTTGAGTCTCAGGGACACCCAGTTGATCCGCCAACCAGGTTTGAATTTCATTTAGATTGACCGGATAGTGGTCAGAAGCAAGTAAAATTTTATCTTGTAACCCACTTAATTCAGTCAAATACACTAACACTGATGCACAATCATTACTGTGAATGCGATTGGAATAAATAACGGGTCTCTCAGCAGCGATCTGACCTGCTTTAACTTGTGCAAGCATGCGATTACGCCCCGGACCGTAAATACCACTGAAACGTACAACTAAACCCTGAGCTAAGTTTAAAATCTGTTGCTCAGCCTGCAACATGACCCGTCCGTTAAACGAGACAGGCTCTGTTAAGGATTGCTCATCAACCCACTCACCATTGTTCTGCGCATAAACACTGGTGCTTGAAACAAATATGAATCGATCTAATGTTTTGACCTGATTACCCAGGGCTTCGAGCAACTGCCTTGCGCCGTCAACATAAGCCTGCTGATAGGCTTGCTCATTAAAAGCACTTGCAGCGAGAATGTAGATGACCTTGTCAACATCCGTTGGCAATATACTAGGATCGATTGCCTCGCTTAAATCTGCCTTTATAGGAATAATCTGTTCAGGGAGTGTGGAAATATCTCGTTTAAGACCAAAAACCTCATGGCCTTTTTCATGCAACATGATTCCTGCTTTAGTACCTATATCACCGCAACCGGCAATTAAAATTCGCATATTAACCTCGACGAGCCAACCAGAAAGTAATCAACCACAAGGGCAATACTAGCAATATCTCTTTTGCTGCAGCAATCACATTATCCATTGAAAATATTTTGTCGAAAACAGTGTTTGTAGCTTCCCCCACATCACCATGTTCAACCGGATGAAAGAACTGAAATGGAGCCAGATAGTATTCATTACTGAGCGGCCATAAAAACTGGGCACCAAAAGGCTCTACCCTATCCACTCCCAGGTAATCCCCCAGCAAATGTGACAGAAAAACCAGCAACCCCACCCAGAAAACCAGTTTGGTCTGTTGAGTAAAAAAACGGGAAATCCATGCACAGACTACCGCAAAAATCAGTGCCATCCCAATCGAGTGAGAAATACCATGGTGAAAACGATTAAAGTCACCGATAAACCAGCCTGGGAGAAAGTCCAGATCGGGTGCATTGGCCGCCAGGACCACAAATCCAAGCCAAAACACAGATTGATACAGCTTTTGCCTGAGCGGAATATGCGCGGCTGCTAATCCTAACAATGTATGTCCGACTGGAGAAGGCAACTGAGTTAGTGAGTGCTGGATGTTGAAGAATAATCGGACTTTTTATCAGAGTCTTTTGTCACCGGATCATAACCATGCCCGCCCCAGGGATGGCACCGAAGCAGACGTTTAACACCCAAATACACACCTTTTATAGCTCCATGCTCAATAACAGCCTGACGCATATACTCTGAACAGGATGGATCAAACCGGCAATGAAACCCAACTAACGGCGAAAGAGTAAGTTGATAGCCTCGAATCAGTTTGGTTATCAGATATTGGGGGATGTTCATTTATACAATTTTAAATTGAAACTCGATGACTCTGTAAAATTAAGTATTTAGTTTAATGCACGTTTCATTTCCCAATAAACAAAATCTATGCAAGGCCGTAACCATTGAGTTCTTGTGATTGCCCGCCCCTTCCAGGGGAGAACAGGAGGGGTCAATAACGTTAAACCTGTCAAACATCCGATTTAACCTTCCACCGTGTTTCACCTGCTAAATCCTCGATTTCGATATTCATTTCAGTCAATTGCTCACGAATTCGGTCAGCAGCGGCAAAATCTTTAGCTTTTCTCGCTGCTGTGCGTTCCTCAATCAACGATTCTATCAAATCAGTATCCAATCCTTGCGCCTGGGAGAACCAGTTCTCTGGATTATCACCAAGCAGACCCAATAGCCCCGCTGCTTTGACTAACTGAGATTTAAGCCTGGTTTTCTGTTCGGTCGAATCGGAAGTATTTAACTCCCTGACCAACATAAATAGCACAGAAATAGCCTGGGGTGTATTCAAATCATCACACAGAGCATTTATGAAGGACTGCGGATAATCGACATCTGAGCTAATAGACACATCCTTATTATCGAGTAACGCACCATATAGGCGATCCAGGTTTCGTTTAGCCTGTTTAACAACATCGTCAGTCCAATCCAATGGCTTGCGATAATGTGTACTCAGCAAAACCATACGGATGGTCTCGCCTTTATGTTCCTTAAGTAAATCATCAACCAGCAATACATTGCCAATCGACTTGGACATTTTCTCGGAATCAACGTTGACAAAGCCGTTATGCAACCAATAACGGGCAAACAAGTTGCCACCATGAGCACAAGTACTCTGGGCAACTTCATTTTCATGGTGAGGAAAAATCAAATCATGTCCACCTGCATGGATATCAATGGTCTCGCCTAAGTGTTCTGCACTCATAACTGAACATTCAAGGTGCCAACCCGGTCGCCCTCTTCCCCAGGGACTATCCCAGCCAGGCAGATCGTCGGTCGACGGTTTCCACAAAACAAAATCCGCCGGGTCTTTTTTATAGGGTGCGACCTCGACTCGCGCTCCTGCAATCATGTCTTCTCGATTCCGACCCGATAAATGACCATAATCTTCATAAGCCGGCACGTTAAACAAAACATGTTGCTCGGCTTCATATGCAAACCCGTCAGCGATTAATGTCTCGATCATATTGATCATTTGTGGAATATGTTCGGTCGCTCGCGGCTCTACTGTTGGTGCCAAGACACCCAGTGCCTGCATATCATTATGATAGACAGCCGTATATTTATCGGTAATTACCGATATAGGGATGTTGTTTTGTTTGGCTGCGGCATTAATTTTGTCATCGATGTCAGTAATGTTGCGAGCATATATGACATTTGGGTATTGGGATGATAACAATCGAAACAGCACATCGAACACCACAGCAGGGCGAGCATTACCAATGTGTGGATGTGAATAAACAGTTGGCCCACAGACGTACATGGTAACCTTGTTAGGGTCTAAAGGTACAAACTCCTGTTTGCTGCGGCTGAGTGTATTATGTAACGTGATTGACATGACGCGATTATCCTAGAATCCTCAACTGGACTGGCTTTAAGACGAGGGTAAAATCTGCTGATGCAAGGCATGGATTGCAGTATGTAGTTGGTCTACTTACGAAATCCATAACGCAACAGCAGTGGATTTTAACCCGCCTTAATGCCAGTAGCGATTTCAACCATGAAGTGGATGTTTGTATCAACAAAGTTATTAAAAAACTCATAAAGCTTAGGGTACTTGATAGTGGTCAGCTGGGGAATCTAGGATTATAGCAACATCATGCCAAGTGCAATGACTGTCGAGCGATTTATTTACATCTTAAACATTTTTTTCAGGTTATCGAATCCTGCTTGATAAATACCTTGAATAGCCGCCACTGCTTCAGACTCAGGTGCTCCAGCAGGCTCAAATTGACTTGACCATTCCACTTTTGCGCCATCACCATCTTCAACCACTCGAATTTTAGATTTGTAATTCATTACCGGTAACGGCCCCGATAAAATAGAATATTCGTAAGTATGATCTTCTTCTGTCGGGATTAATTTCTCAACGATTTCACCACCGCCGACCAGGGCAAGTTTACGAACAGTGCCGCCTTCTTCCAGAGTGCTTTTTTCAACAGCCGGGTGCCAATCAGCTAGAGCATTGAATTGACCGATTAAATCCCAGACTTGTTCCGGTTTAACGTTAAGATGAGTTGATAGACTAACTTCTGACATGGGTTCCTCCATTGTTAAAAAGGATGAAGTTTAGCAGATCAGAAATACTACAACATGGATCATGTTGTTCAGCTGATTTTCATCTGAATGTTTAATACTTAATCTTATTTAAAATTCAGGAGAAGAAAATGCCGAATGTAAATCGCAGAGATGTTCTTAAAACCATTGCTGTTACAGGAACGGTTGCGACGATTCCTATGGGCGCTCAGGCCCTATCTAAAAGTGTATTAACTAAAAGCACTGCAAACTTAAAACCCATACCGTTGTATGTTGATGTAATGCTGGGTCAAACACGCGGAAAGCAAAAAAGTGAAATCATAAACCAGGGTAATAAACCTGTAACTATCACTGAGTTTAATCCATCGTCATTTAAATCGATCAACGGCCAAGTCACTGTTAATGTCAAAACACCTACACTGCCGGTCACGTTAGCGCCTGGAGAGAGTATGCCAGTCTACGCCGAAGCCGTTTCGCCTAACTCCGCTCGCAGCTCAGTACCTGTTGTACCGACCATTGCCAGTGAAAAAATAGCCATCAGCACCACAGATGCTTCTGTTAACGGTGAATTAATGGTGTCGGTATTCGATTGTCAGTTTGTCTAGAATCTAAAAACTAAAACTCGTTCCTACACTTGTCCCGGCTTTAATGCCGGGATCTTTTTAATTGAATTCCTGCTCTTTTAAGTGGTTCAGATTTAAGACTGGGAATCTTTTTAATTAAATCTCTATTTTCTCAAGGAGCTACAGACTCAAAGTTGGGGCTATTCACTTAAGAAGTCTCTGCATGCTCAATGAGACCCCGGCACAAGGCCGGGATTGCGTTATCTCTTTATCGTCCCGGCACAAGGCCGGGGTAAGTATATAAACCAGTAATTCTGGTTTATATACTTACTTTTTTTTGGTAAATTCGAGTATAGATAAAGCGTTGAAAGGGACGAGTAAGTCGGTTTATTTGCTTTTAGCGATCAGGGGATGGTGCAAGCCCTGAAGCAAACCCTGCTGAAAATCACCCTGGAGCTGCTGGCTGAACGAGTTTTTTCAAGTAAGTTAAGACGGCTAATCCCCGAAACAGGATTATCGCTGTTATCGCAGTGATTAAGGCTGGTTTTGTGAAAAATCAGTAAAACCGGGTGGTACCGCGTTGAGAATCAAACGTCCCGGATGTTGCGTTACAACATCCGGGATTTTTATTGGTGAAACTACTATGTATAAACTAATTTTAGGCAACAAAAATTACTCGTCCTGGTCGCTGCGACCCTGGTTGGTAATGAAAAAAGCAAAAATAGAATTTGAAGAGCTAGTCATACCGCTGTATGTAGATGGCTATCAACAAGCGCTTGCACCCTATTCGCCTTCCGGGAAAGTACCGGTATTGATCAGTGATGCATTGACTATCTGGGATTCACTAGCAATTTGTGAATATATAGCGGAAGTCAGTCCATTGATGTGGCCACAAGATTCGCAATCAAGAGCATTAGCCAGATCGATTAGCCATGAAATGCATTCTGGCTTTAGTCTAATTAGAGAAAATATGCCTATGAATTGCCGTGCAGTGGGACGACATGTTTCCATCACTGCTCCAATTCAGCAAGAAATAGACCGTATTCAATCCATTTGGCAAAACTGCCTGGAGGAAAATCACCCAGGGCCATGGCTATTCGGAGATTTCAGTATTGCCGATGCCATGTACGCACCTATCGTGAGCCGATTCAACACTTATGGTGTTGAATTAAATCAAACATGCTCCAAATATATGCAGCATGTTTTGAATGATAAACATATGAAGCAATGGTTTTCAGCCGCAGCCGAAGAACTGCATGTGATTGAATTATCCGAAGTTGTAAAGTAGTTAGGTATTAGTTATGGGATTTAAAGACGTAGAAAGCCGCTATAACGGCCCACAAATTGAACAGGATGTGCTCGATTTTTGGCATAGGAATAATATTTTCGAACAATCAATAAAACAAAGCGAAGGTAAACCGCGCTTTTCATTCTGCGAAGGTCCGCCAACAGCTAACGGTCAACCTGGCATTCATCATGTTCTGGCGCGGACATTTAAGGATGTTTATCCACGCTACAAAACCATGCGTGGTTACTACGCACCTAGAAAAGCAGGCTGGGATACGCATGGCTTGCCGGTTGAACATCAAATCGAAAAAGAGCTTAAGATTTTCGATAAAAAGCTCATTGAAGAGGAAGTTGGGGTGGGCGAATTTACCCGTCGTTGTCGCGATTCCGTTATGCGCTATATCGGTGAGTGGGAGAAAATGACTCAGCGCATGGGATATTGGGTAAACCTCGAACAGGCCTATTACACGCTGGATAATGACTATATCGAATCAGTCTGGGCGTTACTCAAGCAGATTTGGGACAAAGGATTGATTTATCAGGGTTATAAAGTTGTACCATATGACCCAAGGATCGGTGCAACGCTTTCCTCACATGAACTCGCCCAGGGCTATAAAGAAATTGTCGATCCAGCCATTACTGTTCGCTTTCGATTATCAGACGACCCGACTGTCTCATTCCTGGCTTGGACGACGACTCCATGGACGATTCCCTCTCATCAATTTTTAGTTGTACATCCGGATATTGACTATGTCTACGCCAAACTTGAAGATGAAACGGTTATTTTAGCTAAAGACTTACTTGAGCAGGTCTTAGGTGAGCAAACTTACGAAATTACCAAAACAATCAAGGGCAATGAATTAGTCGGCAAAACCTATCAGCGCCCGCTTGATTATTTAGCCGATGAGCATCCACAAGTCACCTTCAGAGTATATGCCGCTGACTTTGTCACTACAGAAGATGGAACCGGTATTGTTCATTGCGCGCCGGCTTACGGCGCCGAAGAGATGCCGATTGCACTGGAAAACGGTATTCCGATTGTTCATGGCGTTGGTTTAGACGGTTACTTCAAACCGGAGGTAATGCCGGTAGCTGGAAAATTCTTTAAAGATGCCGATCCCATTTTGATTGACGTCTTACAGGAAAAGGGCGTGTTATTTAAAAACGAGCAATACACTCACAATTATCCACACGGATGGCGTACTGGCGACCCAATCATTTATTACGCCAAAAATGCCTGGTATATCCGTACCACGGCAATCAAAGACCGTATGGTTGAATTGAATAACACCATTAACTGGGTGCCTGAAACCATTAAGCAAGGCCGATTTGGTAATTGGCTGGAAAATAATATCGATTGGGCATTGTCACGCGAACGTTTCTGGGGCACACCATTACCGGTTTGGACAGATGGTGAGGGTGACATGATCTGCATCGGTTCAGTCGCGGAGCTTGAAGAACTTTGCGGCAGACCCATCAGTGATATCGATTTTCACCGCCCTGCTATCGATGAAATCACCTTTGAGAAAGACGGCAAAACTTACAGACGTGTACCTGAGGTTATTGATTGTTGGTTTGACTCAGGTGCTATGTCGTATGCCCAATGGCATTATCCATTTGAAAACCAAGAAGAATTCGAACAACACTTTCCTGCAGACTATATTTGTGAGGCCATCGACCAGACCCGTGGCTGGTTTTACACACTGCACGCAATCGGCTCACTGGTTTCGGACAGTGTTGCCTACAAAAATGTGATTTGCTTAAGCCATATTGTCGATCAACATGGCAAAAAAATGTCCAAATCGCTGGGTAATATTATCAACCCTTATGATGTATTCGATACAGTCGGTGCTGATCCATTACGTTGGTATTTTTTGGCCAGAATCGCACCTGAAGGTCAAAAACGCATTTCCATTGATATTGTTTCCGATGTGGCAAGTAATTTTATTAATACATTATGGAACACTTACGCATTTTTCATTATGTATGCCAAGCTCGATAATATTGACTTGAATAAAAATGTTGCTGTTGATCAGCGCCCGGAGATTGACCGATGGGCGTTAGCGCTACTTCATAAAACCATTTCGGTGACAACCGAAGCAATGGATGCCTACGACGCCAAAACTGCCGGTGAAGCCATTGAAAGTTTTGTTGATCAACTCAGTAATTGGTATATCCGGCGCAACCGCCGGCGATTTTGGAAAGCAAAAGCCAGTGACGATAAGCAATCAGCCTATTTAACTTTGTATGAATGCTTAAATGCTATTCAAAAACTGATTGCACCCTTCATGCCGTTTTTGGCAGAACGTATTTATCAAAACCTGACATGCAGCATTGATGCGAATGCACCTGAAAGCGTACACCTGTGTGTCTGGCCGGAACTTAACCCGGCATGGAAAAACGATCTGTTAGTTGAAGAATTCGACGACGTACAACGTATTATTTACCTGGGCCGCGCCGCACGTGAACAAAGTAAAGTTAAAGTTCGCCAGCCTCTGTCGCGGCTGTTATTGCGTGTTCCCAATGCGCTTGCCCAACAAGCGGCAGAAAAACACCGCCAGCAATTAATGGAAGAATTAAACGTTAAATCGATTGAATTTCTTCCCGCTGATGCGTCGTTAGTGCAATATCGAATCAAACCTAATTTACCCAGAATCGGCAAATTGTATGGTAGACAAATTCCCGCTATCAAACAGGCGTTATTAGAAGCTGATAGCCGTGGGATTGCGGCGGCGGTTGCTAAGAAAGAAAACTTTGAACTTAGCCTAGGCAACCAGAGTCTAAGCTTCTCACCGGAAGATGTGTTAGTTGAAACCGAGTCCGCGCAAGGTTATTCATGTGCTGAATCAAATGGCTTTCTAGTAGGTTTGGATACAGCACTCGACGAAACTTTAATTCGGGAAGGTTTGGCCCGCGAATTAGTGCGCACCATTCAAGACGCTCGCAAACAGGCTGGGCTTGAAATTTCAGACCGTATTAATCTGGCGATTGACGGCAGTGATACTATTAAACAGGTCGTTGAAGAGTTTGAATCGTACATTATTGAAGAGACTCTGACTAATGACCTTGTTAGCGCAGAAAATTTGTCAAAAGGTTACAAAATTGAAAAAACACTTGACGAACACAATTGGCTAATTAAACTGGTAAAATCTGAAAACTGACCATAAATGACAAAAGATATAACATGAAAAGATCAACACCTTTCAAACTTGATGTATTTTTACCATTCAAACTCAATACAACAGCAGACTTAATTAGCAGAGATTTTGCTGAAATATACACGAGCAAACATAAGCTCAGTCGCTCACAGTGGCGTATTTTAGTGACCCTTAATGAACACGGTCAATTGACGGCAAAGCAAGTTTGTGACTTGACTTATATGGAGAAGGTCATGGTTAGCCGGGCTGTGAAAGAATTAGTCAGGCGTAAACTCGTTAAACGCAAACTAAATAAAAATGATAAGCGTTCAATGTTTCTTGAATTAACGGTCAATGGTAACAAAGCTATCCAGCAGTTAATTCCGGCGGTCAAGGAATGGCAAACACTGACCAAGAAAAAATTAGGAGCTAAAAATTACAATACACTGATTCAGCTGCTTGATGCAGTCAAATCACGTTACGATGAGTAACTCAGGTTCCAGTTATAGCCAGTTGCCTGCGGCCTGTAACGGAGACTGGCTGTTTAACTCACTCACCCAAACCACCAATGCTTTGCGTTCGGCAGACAGATTTTGCTTCGGTAATTCAGTCACTAAACTAAAATTGTCATTCTCGGATTTAATAATTTCAGAGTTATACCCCAAAACAGCAAAATCATGAGTTAAGGTTCTACCTCGATTTTCTCCTGCCTTGATTTCATTACTAATTCCAAAGCCCAACACTGCACAATGGATAACCAAGCTTTCTGCACCGTTTAAAAGCGGACTAAATTGGACCGTCACTTGCTGATCAACAACCTCGGCACTAAGCTCACCTACTTCTTCAACTTTAATATTATCCAGGCTTTCGCGCCGGAAAAACCCGCGCCATTCTTTTCCGTCAACCACAAAGCCTGGAGTATAGACTTGGCTGATATTACCTTGCTCACGATGCAGACGCTGGCGTTGGCTAAAATCGCTACTGGCGAGTTCATCCTTCCAGCCAAGGCGGTCCCAATAATCCACATGAAACGCAATAGGAACAACATCTTTCCATAAGCGAGGGTTAGTTTTTAGTTGGCTAATCCAATCATCTGCAGGCGGACAGCTACTACAACCCTCTGATGTGTATAGCTCAATAAACTGGTTTTTCTCTTTACCTGAACTAATTAGCGTTGATTCGGCGAATAGCTGCACATTAAAAGCTATTGTAGTCAATATAATAAGAATAAATTTAAACTTCATTTTAATCTCTTTATGAACTATAACTACAGACCGTTAGTTTAGTGTTAAGTTCGCCCTTTATATGGACAATTCACAAACACAGTCATTCACAGCGTAATGCCCGAAATACATATCATCAGCCTTGGAACCAAAATGCCTGTATGGGTTAACACAGCTGTTGACACTTATCTGTCGCGTTTACCCAGGCAGCAATTCAAAACAACTTTAGTTGAAATTCCAATAATTAAGAGAACTGTAACCGCTAATATTAAAAATATACTCGCTAAAGAAAGCCAACAAGTCATTACCAAGATTCCGCCTGGTTTTTTACATATATGTTTAGATCGTACCGGTAAACTCATGACTTCCGAAAAGCTTGCACAAACCATGCAAAACTGGCTTGATAATAGCCAAAATGTCGCTATTAGTATTGGTGGTCCGGAGGGATTTCCGAGTTCTCATTTTCAACATTGCCAACAGCTTTGGTCATTATCATCAATGACTTTGGCTCACCCGGTTGCACGCGTGGTATTGAGCGAACAACTTTACCGAGCCTGGAGCATCATGACAGGGCATCCTTATCACCGAGGCAATAGCTATTGATGAATACACATGTCTACCTTGCTTCAGCATCACCACGTCGTCGTGAGTTGCTCGATCAAATAAGTATTGCATATACTGTTATCAAACCAGATGTTGACGAATCAAGACTGGATGATGTTGATCCTCAAGCCTATACACAACGCATCGCTGTTGCCAAAGCATTTTATGTCAATCAGGTCGTGGGCGAACAACAATTAACCGTTCACCCAATAATTTCTGCTGATACTGCCGTCGTATATGATCAGCAAATTTTAGGTAAACCCAGGAATACGGGCGACGCCATGTCGATGTTAAACCTTCTATCAGGCAATACTCATCTGGTTTATTCGTCAATTTGTTTGTTAGCCGAACAAAATCCGCAGGTTATTACGCAAGTCAGTAAAGTGGCCTTCAAACAATTGTCCAAGCAAGAAATTAAAGAATACTGCGACAGCGGCGAACCTGCAGATAAAGCGGGAGCATATGGTATCCAGGGACTGGGAGCCAAATTTGTTAAACATTTAAATGGCAGCTATTCGGGGGTAATGGGGTTACCATTGTACGAGCTGACCTGTTTGTTGGAAAATAAACCACTATATGAGTGAAGAAATATTAATCAATGTGACGCCCCAGGAAACACGTGTTGCAATTGTGGAAAACGGCATACTGCAGGAATTGCATGTCGAGCGCAATGAAACACGCGGTATTGTCGCAAATATTTACAAGGGCAAAGTAGTACGAATATTGCCCGGTATGCAGGCGGCATTTATTAATATTGGTGAACAACGCACTGCATTTCTGCATGAAGCAGATATTTTTACCGCACAAGAAATTGAGCAAGAAAAAGATAAAACGACCGAAGATAAACAACTGACGGCAACCGTTGATAAAACTGTCCGTGCTCCTATCCAGGAATCCCTGCACGAAGGACAGCAGATTATTGTTCAAGTAATCAAGGATCCGCTGGGTGACAAGGGAGCCCGATTAACTACTGAATTGACCATTCCTGCTCGACACTTAGTTTTTTTACCTTTATCGGACCATATTGGTGTTTCACAGAAAATCAACGACCCGGAGGAGCGAGAGCGATTACGGGAATTACTCAAAGACATAGTTACTGAGTTAAACGCACCCGGTGGATATATCATACGCACTGTTGCAGAAGCAGTCAGCCGAGATGAATTAATTGAAGATATCCAATTTTTAAACCAACTCTGGGAGCGAATTCAAAACCGCACTAAGGATTCTAACGCCATCGGTCTTGTACATGAAGATATCCCACTACTGCTTCGGACAATGCGAGATCATGTTCATGATGAGGTTGAGAGAATTCGTATTGATTCTGCTGAAGCAGTAGTAAAAGTACGTGATTTTGTCCAGGATATTATTCCCGATGTAATGCCGAAAATTGAGCACTATAGAGTTGAACGGCCGATTTTTGACTTATTTCAGGTCGAGGATGAAATCAATAAAGCGCTGGAGCGAAAAGTTCCACTTAAATCAGGCGGCTATTTAGTCATTGATCAGACCGAAGCAATGACTACGGTAGATGTCAATACCGGTGGCTTTGTTGGGCGCCGGACTATGGAAGAAACATTATTCAAGACTAATCTGGAAGCCGCGCAAGCTCTGGCTCGGCAGCTACGTCTACGCAATATCGGTGGAATTATTATTATCGATTTTATTGATATGCAAGACGATGAACACAAACGCCAGGTCATGCGCGCTCTGGAAAAAGCCTTAGCCAAAGATCGGGTCAAAACCTTTATCACCCAGATGTCATCGCTTGGATTAGTCGAAGTCACACGCAAACGTACACGAGAAAGTCTCGGTAGAATGCTGTGTGAGCCTTGCCCGGTTTGTGAAGGCAAAGGTATAGTAAAATCCACAGAAACAATCTGTTATTCAATTTTCAGGGAAATTATCCGGGAAAGCCACTTATTTGAAGCTAGCAAATATTTGATTATTGCTTCACAAGTGGTCGCAGACCGACTCTTAGACCAAGATGCCAAAGGTTTACAGAATTTGCAGGACTTCATCGGCAAACCTATTAATATTCAGGTTGATTCTTTGTATAGTCAGCAAGATTATGACGTTATATTAATGTAAGGCCTCAATGCAATGAATAAAGCCGCTGTCATTCAGATGAATTCCAGCTCCAGGGTTGAAGATAACCTCAAGCTGGCCACAACTTTATTGCAGCAAGCAGCGGGACAAGGAGCAGTGCTAGCGGTATTGCCAGAGAACTTTTCGCAAATGCCGCTATCTGAAAAACAGCGCCTACAGGCAGCAGAACCCTTTTCAGCCGGGCCAATTCAAGACTTTCTTAGCGAGATTTCAAACCAACTTAAGCTGTGGATTATCGCCGGAACGATTTCTATTAACGCAAAAACCGAAAACAAGGTGCGTAGCAGCTGCCTGGTTTATGATGAACAGGGACAATGCGTATGCCGCTATGACAAACAGCATTTATTCGATGTTGATCTTGCCAACGGTGAATCGTATAAAGAGTCCAGCTATATCGAACCCGGCAATCAAGCCCAGCTGATCAATACACCTATTGGCCGAATCGGGCTAAGTATTTGTTATGACTTAAGATTTCCAGAATACTATAGGCATTTATCTGAACAAGGCGCAGATATTATCACTGTACCGTCGGCCTTTACTTTTACAACCGGGCAGGCACACTGGCTGACCCTGCTGCGTGCAAGAGCCATTGAAAACCAGGTTTACATTCTGGCTCCAGGCCAAACAGGCAAACATGATAACGGCAGATCAACGTTCGGCCATAGTGTGATTTTTGACCCTTGGGGTGAACAACTGGAATTATTAAAAGACGGTAATGGTGTTATCTTCACTGAGATCAACCATAATCGGATTGTCCAGGTTCGCGAGCAAATTCCCTGCTTAAAACATCGAAAACTTTAACTATTACAGATAGCTACAACTAATTGATTACGTTATAATTTCGCGCCCTGAACAGTAGTAATAGTTTTAAAACGTATCGCGGGAGATCAACATGCCGATTTACGCTTACAAATGCCAGGCTTGTGGACATCAATTTGACAAAATTCAGCGTATCTCTGATGCAGCTTTGACTGATTGCCCGGATTGCAATCAGCCTGAGTTAAAAAAGCAAATTACGGCGGCTGCTTTTAAGCTGACCGGAACGGGTTGGTATGAAACGGATTTCAAAAACAATAATAAAAAAGATTCAGATCAGGCAAAGTCCAGTGATAACACATCCAGCAAAACGAATACCGAATCGAAATCGGACTCAGGGTCTAAATCCAGCGAAAGTAAATCTGATAACAAAAGTACGGCTAAAAAAGACGCAGCCTGAACACTGGGAAAATCATTCAATATGCGAACACATTATTGTGGCGATTTAAATTCAAGCCATATAGACCAAACTGTGACCCTGTGCGGCTGGGTAAATACCAATCGTGATCATGGTGGCGTAATTTTTATTGACCTGCGCGATAAAACAGGGATCGCTCAAGTTGTTGCTGATCCAGATGAAAAACAAGCATTCACCGTCGCCGATGCTGCGCGTAATGAGTATGTTCTAAAGGTTACCGGCCGAATCCGACAACGGCCTGAAGGTACAATTAATACTGAACTGCCTTCCGGTCATGTAGAGCTTTATGCCACAGAAATCGAAGTATTAAACAGCTCTGAACCTATTCCATTTCAATTCGATGAAGACGATGTTGGCGAGGCGGTTAGATTAAAATATCGCTATCTGGATCTTCGCAGTGAAAAAATGCAGCGCAATATTCGTCTGCGTCATCAAATTATTCAACTTATTCGTGAATATCTGAATGTTAACGGTTTTGTTGATATTGAAACACCAATACTGACTCGCTCAACCCCTGAGGGTGCACGAGACTATCTGGTCCCGAGCAGAACACACCCGGGTCAATTTTTTGCCTTACCGCAATCACCGCAATTATTTAAGCAGCTTTTGATGGTTTCCGGATTTGAGCGTTATTATCAAATTGCCCGCTGTTTTCGTGATGAAGATTTACGGGCTGATCGCCAACCCGAGTTCACCCAGCTTGATATAGAGATGTCATTCATAGAAGAACAACACATTATGACTCTGGTGGAAGAACTATTTGCCAAGCTGTTTCAAGATCTTCTGGGCGTTAACATTGAACTCCCTTTACAGCAAATGACCTATGCCGAAGCCATGCGCCGATTCGGTAGTGATCGTCCGGATCTGAGAATCCCGCTTGAATTGGTTGATGTCGACGACTTGTTGAAAGATGTTGAGTTTAAAGTTTTTTCCGGGCCTGCTAATCAAAGCGGCGGTCGAGTAGCTGCACTGCGGCTGCCTCAGGGTGGTAAAACACTGACCCGGCAACAAATTGATCAATATACCGAATATGTTAAGCAGTTTGGTGCCAAAGGCTTGGCTTATATCAAGGTTAATCAATTAGAAAATGGGACTGAGGGCCTGCAGTCACCGATTTTGAAGTTTTTGCCAGATGACGTTATCCAGGAAATTATGAGGCGCACCAACGCTGAAAATGGTGATCTGGTTTTCTTTGGTGCTGACAGTGCAACTATTGTCAATGATGCGTTGGGTCATTTGCGGGTAAAACTTGGCCAAGATCTATCCTTAGTAAATGGCGACTGGCAAGCATTATGGGTGATTGATTTTCCATTGGTGGAATATGATCCCATTGCAAAACGCTGGATTGCTTTACATCATCCATTTACTTCACCTAAAACTGAACATCTAGACCAATTAGAAGCCGATCCTGGCAAAGTTTTATCCAGAGCCTATGATCTGGTCTTGAACGGTACTGAGATCGGTGGCGGCTCAATTCGGATTCATGATCAAGCCGTACAACGAAAAGTATTCGATATGCTCGATATTAATGAGGCTGAAGCTGAAGAAAAGTTTGGTTTCTTACTCAGTGCTCTTAAATATGGTGCACCTCCTCATGGCGGCATTGCCTGGGGCCTGGATCGACTTGCAGCAATGATGAGTGGCAGCGACTCCATCCGTGATGTTATCGCCTTTCCTAAAACTCAAAAAGCATCCTGTCTGATGACTGAATCGCCCAATCAGGTCAGCGATACACAATTAAAAGAGTTAAATATCAGACTTCGTAAGCAATCGTAGCGGTCGAAACAATTTTTCGCTGCAGCTGATTACTAATACATATTTTCGACTAAAATAAAAAAGCAAAACCGGCAACAATCTGTGATTGTTACCGGCTGCCTCTATTCTACTATCCCTTACGGTTATCGTTCGGTCTAGCCTACCCACTTGTTAACGTTCTTAATTTGCAAAGAATGATAACTAAGTGAATAGATTTAGTGTGTTAACAATTGTAACAAGACCCTCAATTTAGTTAAATAAATTTAATTAAAACAATTATTTACTAAATCCAGCGCAAAGTAGCCGTGAGAATTTTAGAGCAGGCGCTGATGATCAAAAAGCACAGTTGACTTATGGCAAAAAGAACATTTGGAGAGATGCTCTAATTTATCAATATAACTAAATAGCCGGCAAAAATGTGTACAGCAATACTAAACGAATATATGAGTGATTTTGGGACAATTGCCTGAAAATATATAAAATAGCCACTTAGAAATATGAAATAGATCGATACAAGAATTAAAAAGTCAACACTGATGATCAAACTTAAGGCAGCTGAACCTACCAGACAAAACAAAGCTAACCCGATACCGTTTGTAATGCCCAGCTGACCATCAGCATATACCCTATTACGCAGATTTTTATCTCTTCGGATTGTATCCAAATTAAAAAGCTCGGCAAAAGTATTAATAGATACTGCAATCATGCACATACTCGCAATTGCAAAACACATTTTGATCCAGATTTGAGTGTTATCCCAATAACCAAGAACAAATAAAGGTAAAAATAGTAATAAGGTTTTAAGCCAATCAAAACTGTAAAGTATCTGAGATATTGACGGTTTATCACCGTTAGTGGGGATAACTTGTTCAATTTGAGCGACGACCTGTACCTGACTCATTAATTTATCTGTCGGCGCAACCACGACGGCAGATTTTGCAGATCGCCAGACTTTTAAGTCTGCATAACTGTCTCCAACATAGACAAAGCCCCGTTCACCGAATGTTTTTATCAATTTTTTTTCTTTATTATCTCCCTTTAAATTTTCCCTGGCATCGGTTGCAAAAACCTGATCAAATAAATTTAAATGGTTGGCAACTGCCTGTGCAAAAACCCTGTGAGTCGCTGTTGCAAGAATTATCGGGTGATTGTGCTGCTTTTTCGTCTCGATATAACTGATTACCTTCTCGTTATAGGGTATCAAACTGACATCAAGTGTTACCGTTTCAGCTATTTTGGATTTCAGATGTGCCTTGCCCTTGGTCATTAGCCAAATTACTGCCCGAAAGAAATTAAGCGGATTCAGCTTTATGAATTTTAAAAGTGACTCATAGAAAAAATCCGTTCGCGCCAAGGTATCATCCAGATCAACGACAATGGGTATAGATGATTGCATTGTAAACTTAATCAGGCCGGCAAATACGCCAGCACAAAACCTGTGAAGACGCTGGCACCAAACCAGGCGTTATTCACAAAGGCACGAAAACAACGTTGTGGCTGTCGTGAAAAATACAACCAGACCTGGTAAATGGCGAAAATTATTGCGATAAACAGGCCGAAATAATAGTAATTATTTAAATTCAGTACCTGACCGACATAATAGAGTAATGCCACAACCATGATCTGGCAGCCTAGTACCATAATGCGATCATACTGACCAAAAAAAATGGCGGTAGACTTAACCCCGATTTTTAAATCATCCTTCTTGTCCGCCATTGCAAGCATGGTATCGTAGGCCAGCACCCAAAATATATTCGCCAGCATCAGCCACCAGCAAATAACAGGTACTTGGTTAGTTTCTGCTGCAAACGCCATCGGAATCCCCCAGGCAAATGCCACACCTAAAAATACCTGCGGCCAGTGAGTAAAACGCTTCATAAATGGATAGCTTGCCGCCAAAACAAGACCTGCAAATGAAAATAAAATAGCTTTTAGATTAAGATTTAAGACTAATATAAACGCACAAAAACAGAAAAAAATGAATACACCGATCGCCTCGCGCAAACTAATTTTGCCGCTGGTTAAAGGCCTTTGCTTAGTACGTTCAACATGAAGGTCAATATCCCGATCAGCAATATCATTAATCACACAACCTGCATTTCTCATTACAAACACGCCGGCAATGAAAATTACCAAATGCTTTGCCTGCGGCTGACCGTCACCGGCAATCCATAACCCCCATAATGTCGGCCATAATAACAATAATGTACCGATCGGTCTGTCAAGACGGATTAGAGCCGCGTAGTGACATAGCTTCTCAAACATCTGCATAACGCTCAGCATGTTTTACCCAGCGGTCAACCAGACCTTTAGCCTTCTCTGGATTATCAGTCATCAGGACTTTACCTAACGACTCAACTTGTTTTAATAAATCCCTGTCACGCACAAGATTTGCCACTTTGAGTTGTTGTAAACCTGTCTGCCGGGTGCCCAGCAACTCCCCAGGGCCACGCAATTCCAGGTCATATTTAGCAATTTTGAAACCATCATTAGTACTTCGCATCATAGACAAGCGTTTTTGTGCTGTTTTACCTAAGGGTGAATGATACATGAGCACACAACAAGATTGAATTTCGCCGCGGCCAATACGGCCACGTAACTGATGTAATTGCGCTAACCCCAGGCGCTCGGAGTTTTCGATAATCATCAAACTCGCATTTGGCACATCCACCCCAACTTCTATTACGGTGGTTGCAACTAACACATCTACTTTGTGATCTCGAAAAGCACGCATAATGGTATTTTTCTCATCGCTTTTCATGCGCCCATGGATTAAAGCTATATTCAAATTCGGCAGTGCTTTAGTTAAATCTTCGGCTCGCTTACTTGCCGCTTCAGCTTGTATCAATTCGGACTCTTCGATTAATGGGCATACCCAATACGCTTGGCGGCCAGCTTGACAGGCATTAAACACTCTGTGAATTAACTCATCACGACGCGTATCTGATACCAATACAGTTTCAACAGGTTTGCGGCCTTGAGGTAACTCATCTATGCTCGATACATCCATATCAGCATAAAAAATCATCGCCATGGTTCGTGGAATCGGCGTCGCCGTCATCGCTAGCTGATGCGGTACTACGCCGGGGGCAGCTTTATTAATTAATGCCAAACGCTGGCTGACCCCAAAGCGATGTTGTTCATCGACAACCACCAAGCCTAATTGAGAAAATTCCACTGCATCTTGAAATAACGCATGAGTACCGATAATAAGCTGTGCTGTACCTGAAGCCGCAGCATCCAAGGCAGATTTACGCTGTGCTGCGGACAAACGACCAGAAAGCCAGGTGATCTTAATATCAAATGGTGTTAACCATTGTTTGAATGTGGTCAAGTGTTGTTCGGCCAGTAACTCAGTTGGCGCCATGACAACGGCTTGATAACCTGCTCCTATGCATTGGCAAATCGCTGCTGCTGCAACCACAGTTTTACCCGAACCCACATCACCTTGCACCAAGCGTTGCATGGTGAGCTGCTGATTTATGTCAGTTTCAATCTCCGCGATGACTCGCTTTTGAGCAGTAGTCAGTACAAACGGCAAGGCATTAAGAAATTGCGAGGTCTGTGCAAAACCGGCGCTTAAACTGGGCGACTGTCTTTTTTGCCGCTTTCGTTTGTAGCGCTTGAGACTAATATGATGAGCTGTTAATTCTTCTAATGCCAGTCTTTTTTGTGCGGGGTCCGTGCCCTGCATTAACGTCATTGCAGATTTAGGGTCACTTGGAAAATGAACCCTTTGCAAGGCTTTTGTGAGATTGGGCAAACTTTCGGTTAAAGATTCGATTGCAAGATAATCCTCTAAGTCCGGCAGATACACTAAACTCTGGTTGACCAGATCACGCATTTTAGTTTGTGATATCCCCTCTGTAAGCGGATAGATAGGAGTCAGGCTATCGGCTGTTATGTCATCGGGTTCGTCAGCACTGATTCGGTATTCAGGATGAATAATTTCCAACGACTTGGTGCCGTGACGAACGCTGCCAAATCCACTAATCCAAAAATTACGCTTTATCCGTTGCTGCTGGTTACGATTAAAATAAAACCACCTTAACGTCATCCAACCGGTGCCATCAGAAATTCTCGCCATTAAACTGCGGCGACGTCCGTAAACCACAGACGCCGCTTCTATTTGCCCACAGAATAATGCCTCCATACCAGCACTCAACTCGCCCAAAGGAACAACACGAGTTCTATTTTGATATTTATGAGGCAGATGGAAAATCAAGTCGTGAATAGACTCAATATTTAACTTGGTCAGCTTTTGTGCCAGATTGCTGCCAACACCTTTTAAATGGGTTGTAGGTAACTCACTCGTCACTGTAGCCAGTGAAACTAACCTGCTTTGCAGGTTAGTTTATATAGATTAACTGTTTAAACTGAGAATAGCATCAATCTCAACCATTACGCCTTTGGGTAGAGCCGATACTTCAATTGCGGCACGTGCTGGATACGGCTCGCTAATATAATCACTCATCACTTCGTTAAGCAATGGAAAATTGCTTAAATCCGCTAAATAAACAGTCAATTTAACCGCATCTGCAAGACTTCCCCCACTGGCCTGGGCTACAGCTTTTAAATTTTCAAAAACCCTCACAGCCTGGGCTTTGAACTGCCCTTCTACGACTTCCATTGATTCAGGGTCAAGCGGTATTTGGCCTGAAATAAATACCATATTATTTACTTTAACGGCCTGTGAATAAGTGCCGATAGCTGCAGGCGCAGCAGCAGTATTAACAATCTCTCGTGACATGTTTTCTCCGACTAGATTCTAAGGGTTGAAATGCTGGATTGTAACGTTTTATCCTTTAACTCGCGAAATTTTTAGCACACCTTCCAGTGAACGCACCTTACGCATTATCCTCGCCAGGTGAACCCTGTCTTCGACCTCGATGGTAAAACGAATAATTGAAAACTTGCCGTCACGTTCTTCTACCGAAACGGTGTTGATATTTGAATTATTCTCAGCGATGGTGGTGGCTAGAGAGGCCAGCACACCGGGTTTATTTTTAGTATCTATTCTTAAGGTGACAGGGAAATTCTTTTCAATCTCTCCGGCCCAACTGACCGGAATCCATTTTTCCGGATGCTTGTTGTATTCAGTGCGATTAGGGCAGGTTTGAGTATGAATTACCACGCCTTTGCCCTCAGCGAAATACCCTAAAATCTCATCGCCGGGAATAGGATGGCAACAACGGGCAAAGTTTACCATTACT
Source organism: Arenicellales bacterium (assembly GCA_028284225.1). Classification (GTDB taxonomy): domain Bacteria; phylum Pseudomonadota; class Gammaproteobacteria; order Arenicellales; family JAHEKD01; genus JAHEKD01. Next base: position 19,048 of record JANQSD010000015.1, on the reverse strand, counting down.
CCCTCTGAACCCTGGATGGTCAAAGGTGAAGGTTCAGCCTTAAGTCGCATACCGCAAACGTCATCGATCAACTGATGCATCACGACCAAAGGCAAGCGCTTACCCTGGCCGATATCAGCCAATAGATCACTCCAGTCTGCCAGCTCAATACGCTTAAGCAGAGCCTGCTTACGTTCCTCAGTAATGGTATCCAGGACCAGACCTTCTTCTTTGAGCTCTCGTTCGAGTAGCTTCTGGCCCAGTTTTACCGCATCGGTACGTTCATTACTTCTAAGAAAACTTCTAAGGCTGGCACGGGCTCTTGCAGTTTTGACATAATTAAGCCAGGTTGGTGATGGATGGCTGGTCTTATCTGTATGTACTTTTACATGATCACCGCTGGAAAGCTGAGTGTAAAGCGGTACCGCCGTGCCATTGACCTCGACCCCAACACAAGAATTGCCAATCTCCGAGTGAATAGCATAGGCAAAATCCAAAGCCGTAGCCCCTTGTGCTAATTTTATAATGTCGCCTTTAGGTGTAAACACATAGACTTCGTCAGGAAATAGGTCGACTTTCAGATGTTCAAGAAATTCACTGGGATTACCTGCTTGTTTTTGTGTGTCCAGCAAATCAACCAGCCACTGCCTGGCATGTTCCTGTGGTGCAATCTCAGTTTCTTCGCCGGAGATTTTGTAATACCAGTGGGCAGCAACACCGCTTTCTGACAAATGATGCATTTGTTCAGTACGAATTTGAATTTCCAGTAACTCACCAAAACTACCGAATACAGTGGTATGCAATGACTGGTAACCGTTTATTTTAGGAATGGCGATATAGTCCTTGAATCGATTGGCTACCGGTTTATACAAACTGTGTATGGCACCCAGCGTCAAATAACATTGATCACGGCTTTCAACTATAATGCGCAACCCATAGATATCTCGAATCTCATCCAGCGACACCTGCTTTTTTTGCATTTTTCGGTAAATACTATAAACATTTTTTTTACGTCCATCCACCCGGGCCTCAATACCGGCTGCTTGCAAGTGCTCAGTGATAGACGCTTTGATTTTGGTTAAAATAGCTTTGCGGTTGCCTTTCTTGCGATCCAGCGTTTTAACCAGTTTTTCATAGCGTTTGGGGTACAGGGTTTTGAAGCTCAAATCCTGCAATTCAGTCGCCCATTGGTTTAGTCCCAGACGGTGAGCAATAGGCGCGAAGATATCAAGTGTCTGTCCGGCGATGCGTATTTGCTTGTTGCGCGGCATCGACTCGAGAGTGCGGATGTTATGTAAGCGGTCAGCAAGCTTAATCAGCATGACTCTGATATCACGCGACATCGCCAGCAGCATTTTGCGAATGTTTTCCGCTTCGGCATGCTCTTTAGTTTCAAACTCGATCTGACCGATTTTGGTCACCCCTTCAACCAAATCAGCGACTTCTTTGTTGAACGTTGTTTCCAGATCGTGATGGGTAAGCGCCGTGTCTTCCACGGTGTCATGCAAGATTGCGGCTATCAGCGTTGCCAGATCCAGATGAAAATCTGCCAACAACCCAGCAACCTGTACAGGGTGGGTAATGTAAGGTTCACCGGATTTGCGAAACTGACCCTCATGAGCCCGGGCGCCTAATTGATAAGCCTCAATTAACTCATCGATCGAATCCTGGTCAAGATAAGACTCGACTTGAGTAATAAGCGCATGCACTGCTTGCGGATATTCCTGCAGTGCATGATTTGTAGCTGTATTACTGTAGGGCAGTATCTTCGTCTTGCTCTTGATCGCTGGCCGGTTCATCTTCTTCAGCCTCAGTTTCCGCTAGGAGTAGGCGTACTTCCTCAGCAATTGAGTCGACTTCTTCTTGAGAGTCAGTATCAGCGGTCTCAATAAATAAATCAGGTTCATCCGGCTCCTGCAGGATATCCTTGCTAATCAAACCTTCAGCAATTTCACGCAACGCAATCACTGTTGGTTTATCATTTTCTTCAGGAACCAGCGCTTCAACACCGAAAGTCAATTGACGAGCACGCTTTGTCGCCAATAATACCAGTTCAAACCGATTGTCCACATACTCAAGACAATCTTCCACGGTTACACGTGCCATATTTCACCTTTTGATTAAAACAGTCTTAGATATAGTTGAAATATATCATATAACTTAACTGTTGATTAAGTCGCTACAGCCTCTCAGACGCCATCTCCCATCAAGCCGGCGACAAATTCTGTAACCGCTTTAGCATCGATATGGGGTTGGTAGGATTGGTTATAGACAATTGATTCAAGTTCTGCGAAAGCTTGCTCGAAGTCATCATTAACAATGACAAAATCATACTCTTGATAGTGGCTAATTTGATTTAATGCATCGCGCATACGCAGGTTGATAATCTGTTCGCTATCCTGCCCTCTGTTTGTCAATCTGGCACGCAATGCCTGTTTTGAAGGCGGCAGGATAAATATACTAATTGAATCGGGCATTAATCTACGAATATTTTGTGCACCCTGCCAGTCGATTTCCAACAAAACGTTCTTAGCTTGATCCAGCAACACCTGAACCGCTTGTTTCGAAGTGCCGTAATATTTACCAAAGACTTCAGCGAATTCTAAAAACCCATCAGCATCGATAAGTTGTTCAAATTCTCGTTCACTGACAAAATGATAATCCTCACCGTCTTTCTCTGCCGGCCTGGGTGCTCGGGTCGTATGCGACACAGCAACAGCAATATCATCATGTTGAGCAATCAATCGCTTCGACAGTGATGTCTTGCCCGCTCCAGAAGGCGCCGAGATAATAATCAAACGTGAATCTTGAGTCGTCATCATTCTATGTTCTGCACCTGTTCACGCATTTGTTCGATTAATACTTTCATTTCTACCGAGGCATTATTCAGTCTAATATCAACTGATTTTGATGTCAGTGTATTGGCTTCTCGATTTAATTCTTGCATCAAAAAATCAAGCCGGCGACCTATCGCCTGATTTGTGGTCAAAATTTTCTCAACTTCATCTAAATGCACGTCTAGTCGATCTAGTTCTTCAGCAATATCTTGCTTGCCCAAAAAGATAACTAATTCCTGTTCCAGTCTGTAAGAGTCAATTTCTACATCCATTTTTTCCAGTTTTTCCTGAAAGTTTTCTCTGAACTGCTGGCTGACTTGAGGCAAAATATGTCTTACATCATCAACGATTGATTTGATTTCCACGGTTTTTTGCTTAAGCAGCTGTTGGATTTTATTGCCTTCAACTTCGCGCTGTTGCTGCAACTCTTCAAGAGCTTTACTTAATAGCGTTGATAACACCTGTGTCATTTGTTCTTCGTCTTGGGCTGACATTTCCAGCACACCCGGCCAGTTCAAAATCTCTGCCGTGGTTAATTCTTTCAATTCAGGATTTTGCTGCTGCAGACGATTTTGTAATTCAAATAACTGATTAACCGTATTTTGATTAAGGTCTATTTGATTAGTCAGTGCGGGTTGATATTTAAGCGCCAGATCGACACGCCCACGGCTTAAGCTGTCAGCAATCATCTGCCGGACGATGGGTTCAAAAAACCTCAGTTCTTCCGCTAATCTCATGTTGATGTCAAGATAACGGTGATTAACAGTCCGCATTTCTAAATTTAGTGAGCCCCACTCAACCGTCACTTCCTGACGCGAAAAGGCTGTCATACTTTTCATGCTTTAATTCCAATTTGTTTATCGGACTTAAATCACAGGTTAATCTTTGCCTGTAAATTTAAGTGCTGTGATCTTACCATTATTCAGCTTGTCAACGCTCATGACTGTGAGAAAATAGCTTTAATCCGAATTATGCAATGGAACTCGTCGTGAAAAGCAATTATTCATCAGGACAGATTTTTATTGCATAATTCGGGTTTAATCAATGAGTGAATTTTTTTATGTCTTTTAGACCTAGCGGCCGCGCTACCGATCAATTACGTGATATCAGTATTACCCGCGAATATACTAAACACGCTGAAGGATCAGTATTGATCGAATTCGGTGAAACAAAAGTCATCTGTACGGCCAGTGTGGATGATCGAGTACCACCATTTTTAAAAGGTCAAGGCAGTGGCTGGATTACCGCCGAATACGGCATGTTGCCCAGAGCAACCGGTACACGCGCCTTACGCGAAGCAGCAAGAGGCAAACAGAGTGGGCGAACTCAGGAAATTCAACGCCTTATCGGCCGTTCGTTGCGCGCCTGCGTTGATCTAAAAAAACTTGGCGAGCGAACAATAACTATGGACTGCGATGTGATCCAGGCTGACGGTGGTACCCGAACGGCCTCGATTACCGGTGCGTTTGTCGCCCTGATTGATGCAATTAATTATTTGATTGAAGTGCAAGAGCTTAAAAAGTCACCGGTGATTTCACAAGTTGCTTCAGTCTCAGTGGGCATTTTCAATCAACAGGCGGTATTAGATCTGGATTATGCTGAAGACAGTAAAGCCGAAACTGACATGAATATTGTAATGAATGACAAGGGTGAGTTTGTCGAGGTTCAAGGCACTGCAGAAGGCGTGGCATTTAGTCGCGACGAAATTAACACTATGCTTGACTATGCCAAAAAGGGTATTGATGAGTTAATCGATTTACAACGCCAGGCTCTTGAGTTGTAAATGGATAAGAGAATCGTGCTGGCCAGCAACAACGCTGGAAAAATATCCGAGCTCAACGATTTATTTTCACCATTCAATATCAACATTATTGCCCAAGGCGATCTTGGTGTTGCGGAAATAGATGAGACCGGTTTAAGTTTTGTCGAAAATGCTATTTTAAAAGCCCGCAATGCAAGTCAAATTACCAATTTGCCTGCCATTGCAGATGACTCCGGCCTTGAAGTGGCTGTATTAAACGGTAAACCCGGCATTTACTCAACTCGCTTTGCCGGTGAAAACGCTAACGATCGCAGCAACAATGCAAAATTGCTAAAAATACTTAGAGAAACGGGCAACACTGACAGGCAGGCAAATTTTCGTTGTGTAATGTGCTATCTACGCTACTGGGACGATCCCAGCCCGGTCATTAGTGAAGGCACCCTTGACGGAGAGATTATTGATGAGCACAAGGGTGAAAATGGGTTTGGTTATGACCCCATTTTTTATGTGAAAGAATTCAATAAAACCTGCGCCGAATTATCCAAACAACAAAAGAATCAGATCAGCCATCGAGGCAAGGCGACTAAAGCTTTACTCGATAAGCTCGTAGCAAAGCGCATCATAAACGCTTAAAATCGGTCTCACCGTTAAATCCACGAATAATCATGAAAAAACTAGTTTTATTACGCCATGGCCAGAGTGAATGGAATTTGGCGAACCGGTTTACTGGCTGGGTTGATGTCGATCTTTCTGATCGTGGCATTAACGAGGCTAAACAAGCTGGACAATTACTCAAGCAGGATGGGTTTACCTTCGATGTGGCCCATACTTCAGTATTAAAACGGGCCATCCGTACATTGTGGTTGACGCTGGATGAACTTGACCAAATGTGGTTACCGGTAAAAAAATCCTGGAAACTAAATGAGCGTCATTATGGTGCTTTACAGGGTTTGAATAAAGCGGAAACTGTAGCCAAGCATGGCGAGCAACAAGTTCATCAATGGCGCCGAGGCTATGCAATTCAGCCCCCGGCCGTTGACCTGGATAGCGACATGCATCCAAGCCATGATGCCCGTTACAGCGGCATTGCCGATCTGCCTGCAACAGAGTCATTGGCAACCACCCTGGATCGCGTTATTCCTTATTGGAATGAGCAAATCATTCCTGATTTGGAGCAAGACAAGAGCGTGATTATTGCTGCTCACGGCAACAGTTTACGGGCACTGGTTAAACATATCGATAAGGTCTCAGATGAAGACATTATGACGTTGAATATCCCAACCGGAATCCCATTGATTTATGAGTTTGATGAACAACTCAACCCGCTAAAACATTATTATCTCGGAGATCAGGAAAAATTGCAGGCAGCGGTGAACGAGGTTTCGAATCAAACCAAACAATGACTAAGCGTCGGCAAATTTACCAAGGTAAAGTTGTTGATTTAGGCCTTGAAACGGTTCAAATCAGTCCGGAAAAGCCCGCTGCAACCTTAGAGATTATCCGCCACCCCGGTGGCGCAGCAGTTGTTGCCGTTAACGACAACAACGAAGTTTGTTTATTGAAGCAATACCGGCACGCGGTCGGCCAGTGGTTATGGGAACTGCCTGCCGGTAAAATTGACAATCAGGAACCTGCCGCACAAACCGCAAAACGTGAATTACAGGAAGAAGCCGGTATTATTGCCGGCCAATGGCATGATCTAGGCAACATGGTTTCTTCACCCGGAATTCTGGATGAAGTGTTGTACCTGTACCTGGCGCTTGATTTAGATTCGAGCGAAATTGAACATGAGTTACATGAATATATTGAAATCCATTGGCTGAGTTTCGATAAAGCCGTGCAGATGGCACTTAACAATGAAATTATCGATGCCAAGAGTATTATTGCCTTATTGCGGGCCAGACAATTCTTACAATCGGCTTAAAGCCGCTTGATTTTAAGTAGCGTGCGAAAAATAGTTATTGGTAGCTTACTGGCCTTGGTGACAACACCGTTTATTCTATCTTTTGCGGCCAGTTACTATTTACAGCATCATTTTATTAGCAATTTCGATACCGATATCAAAATCAACCAACTCGATTTTAATCATGGCTGGTTAAATTCAACTGCACAGCTTGAACTACTTCTAAATCAGCAAAACCTGATCATTAAAACCGATAATCAAATCAAGCATGGCCCGATAATTTGGTCAAATCTTTTTAAAAATCCGAGTAAATCTTTCGCCTGGTACAACATCGATACACAATTCGAACTTATAAGTCCTCAAACAGGTTTAAAAATCAGTGATCAACCCGGCACAGCAACGACATGGATAAATTATCTGGGACAAAGCCATCCCCACATTCAACATCCCGGTCTGGACTTTTCTATTTCGCAGGCCCAAGTATTTGCCGACCTGGCTGATATAAAAAGCCGGATTAGTGCTAATGGCTCAATCAATGCCTCGCTCAAAACCAACCAACTGGAACTCAAAGACTCCTGGCAAACCACTTATCTGGTAAAGCCTGAACTTGAGATTGATTTAAACCCAGCGTTAGTATTTCCTGAAAAAATTGATTTCAGCGCCGAAGCACTTTCAAGCCGCTTGATCACTGATCACTATCGGGCTAGTAGAATCAATTTAGCCAGTAAATTAAATAAACATAACGACGTTTATCATTTTGAATCTGTACTGGACACAGATCTATTAGATCTTAATCAAGCATCCCTGTCCGATATTACCGCAGAATTTCAGGTCATGAATCTGGATCAGCAGCTGGTTCAATTCATGTCAGAAAACTATGATTCGATTTCTGAATCTATTAACAATAATGAATGGTTGGTTCTACTGAAACACTTTTCAGATTTATTAAAACTAACTTCTAAAAATCAACCTGAAATCACCCTGGCTTTAAATGCTCAATCTGATCAGCAGATGCTTAAAATTGATTTTTCCAGCCAGTTATTGAGCACAGCCGACACTGAACTGAACCCATTTTCGTTATTGGAGAATCTAAATTTAAAGCTGGAGGCTGAACTGCCCAAAGTGCTGGTTACTAAATTGAATCAATCCGATTTGATTGAATTTCTGGACTCAATGCTGGAAAAAGGCCTGTTAATCGAGAAACATCAATCGTATTATGCAAACCTTGGTTTCGAAAACAGTAAATTGAGCGTAAATCACTAAATACAGATGAAACCCAGCATATTGGCATTGACGCCGGGCGAACCGGCAGGAATCGGCCTTGATCTGGCTATTATGATCGCACAGCAACAACACGCGTATTGTTTGGTTGCAATTGTAGATCCGGGGGCCTTACAAGAACGCGCCAACCTGCTCGGGCTTGCATTGGACATTAAAGAATTTGACGGTTCAATATCCAATCCCGGCGAACTTCAAATCGTCCCTGTTACCGGCTTAAAACATGTAAATCCCGGTCAGCTAGATAATAAGAATGCGGCCTACGTGCTTGAAACACTGGAAATTGCAACACAAGGTTGTCTGACCGGGCAGTTTGACGCCTTGGTGACCGGCCCGATCCAGAAAAGTATTATTAATGATGCCGGTATCCGGTTTTCAGGTCATACAGAATTTCTGGCTGAAAAAACGGGAGCCGAATTACCAGTGATGATGCTGGCTAATGAAATGCTAAGAGTTGCACTGGTAACAACTCATCTACCCTTATCCGATGTAGCCAAAACGATTACTCACGAGAAAGTTGAGTTGGTCACCCGAATCACCCACTCTGACTTAATTCAAAAGTTCGGCATTCCAAATCCGAAAATTGCAATCTGTGGGCTCAATCCGCACGCTGGAGAAAGCGGCCATTTGGGCACTGAGGAAATAGAAATCATCACTCCTATTGTCGATCAATTAAAGGCTCAAGGTTTTGATTTAATCGGCCCTCTGCCCGCTGATACAGCCTTTACCCCTAATATTCTGGATCAGGTTGATACAGTGATAGCGATGTACCACGACCAGGGTTTACCTGTGGTCAAAGCACTGGGGTTTGGTAAGACTGTAAATATCACCCTGGGATTGCCGATTATTCGAACTTCCGTTGATCACGGCACAGCCTTATCCTTGGCCGCTACCGGGCAAATCGAAACAACCAGCCTAATGACTGCACTTGCGATGGCTGACGACATGGTTCAACAACAAGCACAATGAATGGACATATTCCGCGCAAACGCTTTGGGCAACACTTCTTACATGATGCTCAAGTCATTAGACGGATTATTGAATCACTCAACATTAGTGAAAATGATAATTGGGTTGAGATTGGACCGGGGCAAGGTGCACTCACCGATTCATTAACGCATGCGGTCTGGCGATTAACCTTGATCGAGATTGACCGTGACCTTGCTGATGAATTAACAAGTCGATTCAGAAATAACAGCAAAATACAGGTCATTAATCTGGATATTTTGAGCGCCGATATTAGCGCACTCGCTCAGCCCATAGATAAAATGCGCCTGGTTGGAAATCTGCCTTATAACATCTCTACACCCATCTTTTTTCACTTAGCCAAGTTTGCTGATTTAATTTCAGATATGACCTTTATGATCCAAAAAGAAGTTGCGGATCGACTCATGGCGTGCCCGGGCAATAAAACTTACGGCAGGTTAACGCTTTCAGCAGGTTTGCGCTTTCAAATCGATAAATTATTTGATGTTAGCAAGGGTGCATTCAACCCGCCTCCCAAAGTTCAATCCAGCGTGATTCGCATGATTCCGCATCAGCAACAAACCCCAACGGAGTTAGCTGTCAAGTTTGACGAACTGGTTAAACTTGCGTTTCTGAAGCGCCGTAAAACACTAAAAAACAGTCTTGGCTCAGCAGTCAGTCAACAGGATTTTATTGATCTTAATATTGATCCGGGTTTACGTGCTGAATCGTTAACGATTAATGACTTTTTATCACTGGCAAAGCGAATGATATAATCCGCACCGGTAAGGGATTGTTTAAATGCTGATTAAATTTCTACAACGAACACTATTATTGCTTGGGGTTTCCCATCTCACCTCACTATATGCCTTTGACTGTAGCGTCATCTACGATGAGTTTGATAGCCTGATGCATAAAGATTTTTTAGTTGCACCGGAAAGCTATGTGCCTGCAGTATCCAGTGAACTTAGTTTTGATGACTTTAATGCCAGCCAAAAAGGCAAATTTTACCTGCGCAAAGATCGACCTGAACGCGGCCTGGCTGTGGTATTTACCAATGACAAACTGTACGGAAAATTCGTGTTTGATTGGCCAGATGCAGGACAACTCATATTGGAAGATATTATTATCTATAACAGAGTCGAAGACGGCTATGCGCCTTTTCATTATGGGCCTATTGCGCTTAAACCCGGGCAACTTGTCGATTTAGATACAGGCACAACCTACGCAGCAGATATTCAAGGTGACGATAAAATAAGAGCCGATTTTACCTTCTCACAACAATCCGGCAGTTCAATTTTAGCGAGTATTAATGAGGCTCAGGTTTATTTTCCAACGGCATCGCTGTGTCAGTAGTAATGCCTGACTCAAGACTGGCCAGGGTTTGTTCAATCCACTGTCTGGCTTGATCGTTGACCTGATCAGCCGAGTTATTTTTAGTTTCAATGGCTTCACCGATCACCAGTTCAATTGTACCCGGAAATTTCAATAGCCCCCGACGCGGCCAAAAACTACCGGCGTTATGGGCAATAGGCACAACAGGGACCTGGTTTCTTACTGCAAGCATCGCCCCGCCAACATTAAAACGGCCAAACTCACCCGGTGGCTTTCTCGTGCCTTGAGGACAAATGACTACACATAGCCCGTCTTGTAAACGCTCTTTACCCTGAGCAAGCAATTGCTTCAAGGCAGCTTTATTTTGCGATCGATCTATAGCAATAGGTTTAGCCAGCGCCAGACCCCAACCAAATACCGGAATACGTAGTAATTCTTTTTTAAGCACCCAGCAATGCGGGGGCAACAAAAACAGTAATGCTGTGGTTTCCCAGGCCGATTGGTGATTAACCAGAGCCACAAAAGGTGTGGCTGGCAGATTCTCGACCCCTTGAACCGAAAAATCCAGTCCACAGCTTAATCTTAACCATTTAATTACTAGCCATCCCCATCCGCTAATCAAACTGACCTTCCTTCTGACAGGCAAAAACACAGCGAATAAAGTCAGGGGGAAATACAATAAAGTAATTATCGCCTGGCCTATTAAAAATATGATTGAACGAATGAACAACATTTGGGTCTATTGCCTAGAAATTTGATCGCTTATCTTCAAGCTCTATCATAAACGCGCTACAATTTTTATAAAGCTATTTTTAGCAGTAACCAGGGACACCTTAACATGATTGATTTACGTAGCGATACTGTAACCAAACCCAGCAAAGCCATGCTGGACGCCATGTATAACGCTGAAGTTGGAGACGATGTCTACGGCGAAGATCCCAGTATTTGTGAATTAGAGCAACTGATTGCCGATATGTTGGGTAAACAAGCAGCTATTTTTGCACCTAGCGGTACACAAAGTAACTTATTAGCGTTAATGAGCCATTGTGATCGTGGTGATGAATATATAGTCGGTCAACAGGCCCATACTTACCGTTACGAAGCAGGTGGTGGGGCTGTTCTGGGTAGTATCCAGCCTCAACCTCTTGAAAATCTAGCCGATGGCAGTATTGATCTAAATCAGGTCATCGCTAATATTAAAGAAGATGATATTCATTTTGCTAAAACACGTCTTTTATGTCTTGAAAATACCCAGGCCGGCAAAGCCCTGTCTCTAGACTACCTTAGTCATGCAGCAGATCTTTGCCAGCAATATCAACTTGCTCATCATCTTGATGGTGCTCGAATATTCAATGCGGCGACCAAGCTTAATGTAGAAGCAGCAAACATAGCCCAGTATTTTGATTCTGTTTCAATTTGTTTATCAAAAGGTTTAGGGGCACCTGTCGGTTCTGCCCTGTGTGGCTCATCCGAGTTAATCGATAACGCCCGACGTTATCGAAAAATGTTGGGAGGCGGTATGCGTCAAGCCGGCAATTTGGCTGCCGCAGGTATTTATGCATTAAACAATAATATAGAGCGCCTGGCAGATGATCACGAAAACGCTGCATATCTGGCTGAAAATCTTGCCAGTATTGATGAAATAACCGTTGAATACACAAAGAACCAAACCAATATGGTATTCGTCAAGCTAGATGCCGATTTATGGTCTGGTTTAACAGATTATATGAAAGATAAAGGTATATTAATCTCAGGACGCTACAGTCTTCGATTGGTTACACACCTGGATATTAGTGCAAAAGATATCGATTACACCATTAATCGCTTTAAAGAGTTTTTTGTCGATCACTAGCGGGCATTGATTCCATAAAAAACACCGCCTGGGGGTCAGGCGGTGTCAAAAACGTAAGGGGTATACAAAATAAGTAAGTACTCATAGCTGCACTATGAGTACCTTAATTATCTGTAATTAACAGTCGACTGCATAGGTAATTTAGCTCTCAAAAATGGTGAAAGTGTAACCTTCTATTTCTGTTCCTTTCGGAATTGGCTTGGCGTTTGTTGAGTATGCTTTTTAAAAAATTTAACCATATTGGTGGGTTCATCAAAACCAAATTGGTAAGCAACTTCCTGTATGCTTTTTGATGAATAGGCTAAACTGCGTTTTATCTCTAACACAGTGTAGTATTCAATATAGGCCTTGGCTGTTTTATTAATATTCGCCTTGGAGACCTGGTTTAAAGTTTTGTATGAAATCTTTAACATGCGGGCATAATCATGAGCACTTTTGATGGTGCTGAAATTCTCCATCACCAAGCGGCTAAAGCGCGAGAATAGCTTTACTGATCTCGGCTCCTGATTATCGATCAGACGACGTTCGCGCTGCCTGACTAATTGATACATGATCAGCTTTAGGCGTAATTGCAATACTTCTTTATAGCCATAGTTGTCTGTATCTAGATATTCCTGTCGGATAGTCTCGGCTGCCCCAGTGACAGTTTTAAATTGCTCCCCGGAAAACAAAATCAAGGGACTGAACTGATGATAGCTGAACAACCTGGAAAATGGCAAAATACCACGCCCATCAAAAAGCTCGGATAAAAAATCTTCAGTAATAATAAACAAAATCGCATCCAGGTCATTGTTTTTGACTAACTTAACTAACTGACCGCGTGAAATAAATGCGAATGTGCACGGACTTAAATCATACTCATCGAAATCGATGAGTAACCGTCCAGACCCTTTTAGAACAAAAGTGGCGAGATAGAAATCGAGTTTGGTGGTGTTAACACTAAGCGGCCATAGTGATTCATGATTACCAGATTCACTAAGCTTGCAAGCTTCAAAACCGAATGCATTATTCAGTGTTACGACCTGCAGATCCACTGCTCCATCTTCCAAATTGTCCTAATCACAAAAATTTAAAAATTAAATACCGTTGCTTCGAGGGTATTAATGGGGCTGCTGGGCCATTCATACCTCAGAAAAAATAGAGGCGGTATTATAAAGGGCCCCTGACCCAAAAAAATGTTATATTTATCACAATTTTCGAAACATACTTCTATTTTAAGATTGTTTGCGTTCGATTTCCAATCACTCCGGCTTTAAAGTCGTTTTGACGAAACTATAATTCCATCCTCATCCGCATAAACATAATCGCCCGGATTAAATGTTGCACCGGCAAAACGAAGCGCTAATTGTAACTGCCCTTCTCCACGCTTAATACTTTTAAGCGGATGCGTATTTAGGGCTTTTACACCAACATTAATCCTGCCAATTTCAACGCTATCTCGGATACAACCGTTAATAATAATCCCGGCCCAACCATTTTCCTCGGCCATGCCGGCAAGCATATCGCCAAGCAAAGCACATCTTAGTGATGCACCCCCATCAACCACTAACACATCCCCGTCAACCTTTTCGCTTAGTGTCTTTTTGACTAGAACATTATCTTCAAACACCTTGACCGTTACTATTCGACCATGAAACTGCTTGATACCGCCGTAGTCATTAAATACAGGTTCAACAATACTGATCTCATCAGAATGGGCATCGCAAAGATCGGTAGTTAAATAAGATTTTTGATTCATTCTGTCTCCTTTGAATATTCATCTAATAGATCCTCAACAAAACCGGCTAAATTTTTATAGCGAGGAATCTGATTTGCTAAATCACCAAAATGCTGTTCGAGATTGATCTGTTTTGATCCAACTAACACGGCTTTAGTCCCCACACTAACAGCCGCTTGTAGATCTCGCAAACTGTCACCAACCATCAGTGCTCGGCTTAAGTCTACATGATGCTGCTGTGCTATCTGGGTCAACAATCCAGATTTAGGCTTACGGCAATCACAATCATCCTGATCCTGGTGAGGACAATAATGTACCGCTGCTATTTTTCCACCCTTTTCTTCTATACCCTTAATCATCAAGCGATGAATGTCGTTAAGTATTTTTTCATCATAGAGTCCTTTAGCAATACCGGCTTGATTAGTTGCAATAAATAATGGGTAACCTGCTTTTGATAATCGTGCAATAGCTTCAACACTGCCGGGTAGAAATCGCCACTCAGCAATTGATTTAACGTAATAACCCGTTTCAACGTTAATCACACCATCACGATCGAGAATAATGGCTGATAATTCTGTGGGATCAAATTTCATTTCAGATAGGAAACATCCGCCACCTGTCGAAACAACTGCTGGACATTACTCAACATGGCAAGACGATTTTGACGCTTATCCATATTTTCATCCATGACCATCACATGATCAAAAAAATCATCGATGGGTTGTTTAAGGCTGCTTAGTTGATTCAACAAATCAGCATAATGATTTTCTTGTAGCAGTGATGATGTGCTTTTAATCACTATCTGCAACTGCTTAAACAAGGCTTTTTCCTGAGCTTGTTGTAAAAGTTTTTCATCTACCCCTGTAGAATGATTAGCGGTCTTTTGCAACAAGTTATTAATACGCTTATTTGCCTCGATCAAACTCTCGGCAGATTCTAACTGTGAAAACTCAGCCACTGCTTTTAAGCGTTTGTCAAAATCAAGCGGGCTTTCGGGCTTGACTTGCATGACAGCCTGGTAAACGCGAGTATCAATACCTTGTGATTGATAGTAGGTTCTTAATCGATCGAAAACGAAATGATAAACCTCATCGCCGGTATTTGCGTTTATATCTAAATCAAAGTTTGTCAGCGATTCGGCTATAACCCAGGGAATATCAAGATCAATCTGACCTTCAATCAATATTCTCATGAGTCCAAGCCCTGCTCGCCTGAGTGCAAAGGGATCTCGATCACCAGAGGGAATTTGATCAATGGTAAACAGGCCACAAATCGTATCCACCTTATCAGCAATCGCCAATACTCTTGCAGCAGGAATTGAAGGAATTTTATCGCCTGCAAACTTGGGCCAGTAATGTTGCTCAATCGCATTAGCAACCGTTTCTGACTCCCCATCATTAAGTGCATAATACTTGCCCATAATGCCTTGCAACTCCGGAAACTCACCTACCATGCTGGTGACCAGATCGAGTTTGCACAATTGTGCTGCACGGCAACCTTCCGTTGTATCAACATTTAACTTCTGAGCCAAAACAACGACTATTTTCTTAATTCGATCAACTTTGTCTGCAAGTGAACCCAGTTTTTCTTGAAATAATACATTGCATAGCGCCGGATGGTAATCTGCCAATGGTGTTTTACGATCTGTCTCCCAGAAAAAATTAGCATCTGACAAGCGTGCTTTTAAAACCCGTTCATTACCGTCAATTATGCTTTGATCGTCTTTACTACGGATATTACTGACGGTAATAAAATAGGGCAGCATTGCGCCTTGTTGATCGGCTAGCGGAAAATACTTTTGATGATCCTGCATAGATGAAATTAACACTTCCTGAGGTAATTGCATGAATTCCTGATCAATATTTCCAAGTAGTGCTACTGGCAACTCGACCAGACCCGTCACCTCATCTAACAATGCATTATCAAGTAAAACTTGAGCATCCTTTTCCGCAGCCAGTTCAGTGATGCTAGTCAGAATTTCTTGTCTACGCCTGGCAAAATCAGCCACTACCATGCCTTCTTGTTCAAGCAAGGATTCATATTCATTTGCGTTTCGCAGGCGTAACTTGCGAATAGCATGGAACCGATGCCCCTGGGTAAAGCGATCCGATTTGACTGACAGAATCTGCGTTTCAATCACTTCATCACCAAGTAGCAGAATCACCCATTTTACCGGCCGAATAAATTCAGCCTCAAGATTCCCCCATCGCATGCGTTTTGGAATCGGCAATGCTTTAAGCGCATTATCAACACAATCCGGCAGCAGTACCTGAGCCGCCTGTCCGGGCTGATTCACCTGACAGAACAACCACTCACCTTTGTCAGACTTTTGTGTTTGTAGCTGTTGCACGTCAAAACCCACTGATTTGGCAAATCCAATTGCTGCCTGGGTCGGCTGACCCTGCTCATCATAAGCTTGTTTGAGCGCCGGACCACGACGATCAACCACTTGATCGGGCTGTTTAATAGCAACACGATCAAGAAATACAGCCAAGCGTCTGGGTGTAGCATAAATCCTCGAATCAGCAGCATTATCGATCAGCTTTTGCTTTTTTAGTTGAGCAATTAACTCTTTTTCCAAAGCAACTGCTAGTTTATGGAGTGACTTGGGAGGTAATTCCTCAGTGCCGATTTCAAACAAAAAAGGTTGTGTATTGGACATATTAAACCTCTTTTGACTGGCCGCGCGGAAAGCCTAATTTCTCACGACTTTCATAATAACTTTGCGCCACTGCCTTAGCCATATTTCTAACCCGGCCAATATACCTGGCACGTTCAGTTACACTAATTGCATGACGAGCATCGAGCAGATTAAAGGTATGCGACGCTTTTAATACCATTTCGTAGCTTGGCAATGGCAAATCTTGCTCAGACATCTTCAGGCTTTGTTGCTCGAAAAAATCAAACTGGTGAAATAATTCATCTACATCCGCCAGCTCAAAGTTATATTTTGACATCTCGACCTCATTCTGGTGGTAAATATCACCATAACTGTAATCTTGATTCCAACGAAGATCATAAATACTGTCGACACCTTGGATATACATCGCCAGACGCTCCAGGCCATACGTAATCTCACCCGTTACCGGACGACAATTCAAACCACCGACTTGCTGAAAATAGGTAAATTGGCTGACCTCTGTCCCATTTAACCAAATTTCCCAACCTAGACCCCATGCACCCAGCGTAGGTGACTCCCAATCATCCTCAACAAAACGTACATCTGCATTTAAAAAATCAATACCAAGGCGCTTTAGTGATCCAAGATATAGATCCTGAAAATCATCAGGAGACGGCTTGATAATCACCTGATACTGAAAATAGCGCTGTGTGCGATTTGGGTTATCCCCATAACGACCATCAGTAGGCCGCCTGGAAGGTTGCACATAGGCCGTTGCAATCGGCTCCGGACCAACAGCTGCCAAAAAGGTTGCCGTATGAAAAGTACCTGCACCAACCTCCATATCATAAGGTTGCATGACGACACAACCCTGTTCAGCCCAGTACTGGTTTAATTCGAATATGATATTCTGAAAATTCACTGTATTTAACCTAAGATAACAGGCGAATTATACCCATAGGAACTTATCAATGCTCGATTAGTCGAATCGTTGAGATTGTTAACAATTATCAATTTTCATCTATAAGAACAAAATACATGCTATAAAACGCTGTTGTCAGAAAGGTAATGCGCGGTTCCACCAAATCGCAGAGGTTTTTAATGTCTAATCTAATAAGCCATATACAATGCCGGAAGGCCTGGAGTTTAGTTGCTAATCTAGCACTTCTATTCAGCGGCTTATTGCTTTTAGCACCCGTCTATGCATTAATAATTCCAACAAATGCTGGCCAATTAGAGGCCATTACAATTCGCTCAGTTGACGGAAACTGGCAAACAATCTCCCTAGAAAACACCTATACGTCTTCAGTTGTGGTTTGCACCCATAACCTGGCTGCAGTAACTGACAACCCTGCTGTAGTTCGAGTAAGAAATACCGGAGCATCGAGCTTTGAAGTTCGGTTACAAGAACCGCGAAACAGTACTAACGTCACACCTGCCAATGTTTATTGCCTGGTCGCAGAGGAAGGTGCGAATGAATTGGCAGATGGCACACAATTCGAAGCTCGAACCCAGCTTTCAGATGATGTGGCCGGCAATGGTATCCCGGGACCGGATTGGAACGGTAGAGGCGAAAATGTCAGTGCGCAGTTAACCAATGTCTATACCAATCCGGTAGTCTTGGGACAGGTGATGACGTTTAATGATCCGAACTTCAGTGTTTTTTGGAGTTACGATTGCGAGAATAAAAACAACCCGCCTTTCAATAGTGGATTTGCTGATGGAATTTGTATAGGAAAACATCTTGGCGAAGATTCTATTCAAACTCGAGCGGATGAGACACTGGGTTATTTTGTGATCGAGGGTGGTTTAGGTGCGTCTGGAACAGTTAAACATGAATCAGCCCTGGGTCCGGATAATGTGCTCGGTGTTACCGATAGCCCGCCCTATAATTACAATCTCGGTCAAACCTATAACTTCGGTGTCGCTGTCATGGAAGCTATGGACGGGGGCAATGGCGGCTTTGGAAATCTGTTCGGATCTAACCCTTTCGCATCAAGTTTACTGGCGTTAGTTATAGATGAAGATCAAATAAGCGATGCCGAACGCAACCGAACCACTGATCAACTCGGTTTTTGGGTGTTCAAGGAATCAGATTATGGCGATGCACCTGATTCCTACTCTACTCTGGAAGCATCCGGTGGACCTGAACATCTGATCCAATCAGGCTTCAGCGTAAGTGCATCTGATGACATCTTTATCGGCAGTAGTTCGACCTCGGAACTTGACGGAAACCCAGTCGCTGAGGGTAGTCCTGCGACTAATGATACTGATGATGGAAGTATTGTTTTTCCTTTTGCACCTCCTGATTTTTCTGCAGGCGATAATTATACGATTTCTGTTCCATATACTGGTGATGCCAGGCTCTGCGGCTGGATTGATTTTGATTACAATGGTCAGGCTGGTGATGGCACATTTGACATTGACGAACGTAGCTGTATTGATACTTCTTCGTGTGCTGGTGGCGGTACTACCGGCACTTGCGATTTAACCTTCGTAGCACCTGCTGATTTTATCCACAATGATACTGAAATCACCTATGCGCGATTTAGAATCGGCCCAAATGCAGTTGAAGTCGAAACACCTACGGGTATCGCGTTCGGCGGTGAAGTTGAAGATTACGAAATTCCTATTGATACTCTTCCAGTAACTCTGTCGCAATTTCATAGTGAACATAGTGGCAACCGTATAGAGGTAAGTTGGACCACCGGCAGTGAACTGTTTAATGTTGGCTTTCAACTGTGGGGATTAGACGGTGCTGACGGTGAATGGAAAAAACTGCATAACTGGTTAGTCAAA
>JANQSD010000009.1 GCA_028284225.1 Arenicellales bacterium | reverse complement strand
GGCCAATGACCGGGCGGCTGGGGGCACGTTTGTCTTTGAGTTTGATGTACCGGTTGATGTGGATACGATTTCACTGTTGGACATTGAAGAGGACGGCGGTGTGTTGGAGGCGTTTGATGAGGGCGGCAACCCTTTACTGAGTCAACCGATTCCTGTAACCGGTGATAATGGCTTTGTCAATGTACCGTTTATTGTGTTTGGGGCTAAAACACTCAAAGTCACCTTAGCAGGCAGCGGCGCACTGACCGGCATTACCTTCTGTCCTGAACATGTACCATGTGATGAGTGTGATGGGAAAGTAACAAATCTAACCTTAAGATACAACGGGCCAGTCATAGACGCGCAAATAATGGTAAGACAAAAGAAAGATGGCAATATTGTCTTTAATGATGTCATCCAACCGGGTGGTTCGTTTAGCTTTGTCGGTAGTGATGATAAAGGAACACTTGGTACGGAAATAGAAATTTTTATTAATGGTGTATTGAATACGAAATTACATACAAGTTGCTCTCAGCCCATAGGCCCAGGGACAGTAAGCGGAGACTTTGAAGTGATTTCTGCGGCAAGCCTGAATGGTGGGTTGATCTGTGAGTTAGGTCCGTGCACAGCCACAGGTAAAGATAAGCTTAAACTGGACAAAAAGAAACTTGAATGGGAAGTTAAAAGCACTGGTGAGTATGACATTTTCATCGACAGTTTGACCATTAATTGGCCTTCTGAAAATGGTGTGCTGAAGAAAATCAAAATTGGTAAGAAAACTTTATTTGATGGAGCACTTGCTCCAACTTCCGCCACTATATCTGGATCTGATTGGAAAGCCCCAGTGAAAGATAGAAAGGTTAAAAAAGGCAAAGGTAGCAAAATTAAGTTTGAATTCGAAGATAATGTCTCTAAAAGTGAGGGCGACTATGAAATTACGATCAACTTTGTCGAAGGATGTTCAGTAACTTTTACACCCGGTCAGAGTGGAGGATTCTCATGCGCCAAACCACTTGACGCATTAACAATGATTTGGGACGGTACTACCGCAGAAATTGGCATCAAAGCTTGGAAAGATAGTCCAGATGAAATCTTATTGCACGAACAAAGTAACATTGTGCGCGGCGATGAAGTGACTGTTACAGGTTATGCACCCAAAGACGGTAACGATGTAATTTGGGAAATATTTGAACAAACCACTTCAGGCGCAAAAATAGGCGAATCAGTTTTTCACATGTCATGTTCTGATGATGACATGGACGGTCCCGAAGATTGTGGGAAACGCAATGGTGATGCTAAAGATAAAGCAGGTTTCATAAACGACTGGTTACTAGAAGGAATGGTTGACGCTAATGGTGAATTTAATTGCACACCATAAACTACACACTATGAATTCTAACTAGTCATTAGCTGAATATTAATTAACAAACTATATCTTTATAAGCCTGGCGTTAGCCGGGCTTATATTCTATTAAGTATTCTTATTATCAAAGCCTAAAAAAACCAATAATTTGGCACATCACAGTAACAAAATTTCACACATTATTCAGTTTATTTCTGGTATAAACGCGGTTTCACAGGGTTGGTTTGTTTTAAACACTTTATTTGCTGCTGAAAGGCACGGGATTTAACAAATGAAAGGCAACATCGTCTACGTACCCAAACCGGAATTAACCCTGTTTCAGGATACTTTCCTTGAGTGCGAGGTCATCGGCAGCGAAAGCTTTAACCGTTCAAAATTACGGGTAAAGTCGGTTCTGATGGGCGAAGGCAAGTCACTTCCTGATCTGACAGCACGTAATGAAGATTCCATCATAACGGTCAGCAACCGCAACGTTTACAACAGTATAGAAGAGCTGAAACTGGCTTCTTGAATTTTCTGATCAAAAATGGTTTCAATGATAAACCGTTTTCTAAGTATTAACCGATCCTACAAATTCATCTATTGAGGGGTCATATTTTTACGAATCGCGGTGATAAAACCGCCCCAGCTAGCGTCTGTAAGTCTAATTGCTGTTAGGGAGTCATATGCAATGACTTTATCTCAAACTGCTGAATGTATTGGTTTTGTCGGTGACTCAAAGTACAACTACCAGCCAACAATTCCTGACTGGCCAAAATATATGCTCTAGTGGGTTCAGCTAAATTACTATCTACCCGCGGTTGAATATTAAATCGGTGAATATAGGTATCTTGAAGTTCACCATTTACTCCGTCCTTGTCTTGATCCAGCATGTTATGAAATAAATCGGTTACAGTTCTGTTTACTTTTAACTCGTAGGTTCCGTATCCAACCTTATCAAAATTTACCAGCCAAAGCCGCTCAGCGCTACTCCAGGGAAACCTGCTTGAATCGACTTTAACAATATCCTTGATTTTTACTGTAACATCATTATTTATTCTGATACCTGAATAAGCATTGGACAAATATTTTATTGATATGCCATCTTGCTCTAAAGTATCCGGGTTAACGGTTGAATCAAAAGCCACTAAAAAGGCTGATTGCTTCAAAGTACCGATACCCGGCAGGTATTCATCTTCAAGGAAAGCTGTATCAATGACCCTTGGACCCTGATCTTCAGTAATTGTAAATGGTTTTGTTGAGACTAAATGATTCCCAAAACTATCTGTAATATCCGAGCCTATATGAAGACGGATTCCACCTACTGGATAACTTGTCATTGAATAATTAAACGTGCGCTCATCGACTGTTTCAATCAACGCTGTAGCGTTAACAAAGGGTTGCCCTAATATGTCATAAACACGCACTGTTTGTTGATTCACCGTTGCTGGATTTAATGGTTCACTGAATTTAATCTCAATTCGATCTGTTTTATACGCAATTGAGGTGACACGAGGCGGTATTAAATCTTCCACTTTATGATTGTCCGACACTGTTGAGCTGCCATCTCCGTTTTGATCCATTTCAACCTTCCTCAAGTTTTCTATCTTTGGACCTATGACAAATCTTATCCCCCCCATAGTGCTATATGGAGGAAAGTTAATGTCGTATGTACGGGTAGTATCGATAACTGGACTGATACTGATTTTGCTTTCATCAATTGTCTTTCTTGAGCCATCACCATATTCAATCAAAACATCCTTTGCAGTAAACGAGTCTGAATCAATGCGCTCATTAAACGTTACACGCAAATGGTCTTTAAATAATTGGTGATGAGTTATATATGGTCCGGAATTTATTGATAATGCGACTTCGTATTGCCCGGTATCACCGGGGCGACCATGACCGCTGACGCGTATTAAATATGCACCAGGCACCAATTTTTCGGTTGCAACTGTGGAATCTGTTTGATTACTTACAACGCTTTTCGTATCGGTATAATTGCGAATATCAATGCGCGGCACCAAATTCGTGACATCCTCTTGGACATTGACAGTTGCGCGAACAGTAACGATTGAATTCATACTTTGGGGAATAACAAAGCTGAAATAATCCACGTCGGAAGGTCGTTCGATTATGCCTTTTTTTACAGGCCTTGAACCCACAGACTTATGAATTGAAAAACTGGTTGCACGCCCTCCATAATTCCCATGATCGTCTTGTTTATAACCGAACCGGTTTGGGATTCTGGGCACACAGTTAGCTGGAGCATCCGAACTGATACATCTTAATAAGTCTGGCAGGTCAGCACTCGTTTGCGAGGCAATGATTCTCATGTCATCCTGTATAAACGCGGGACGGCGATCTGAATGCACAGCAGTTCCCTGATCGTCAACCAGATAAGGTGTCGGTCCAATTGTCCATGTTGTACGCTGCGGCTTGAGAATCGTATTAGGTATTGGTTCTCCCGTAGAATGCATCTTCGGCAAGTAGTCACCCATAATTGGTGACACCTCAGGTGTGCCGGGTGCATATTCCTGGACAAATCCATTCTGATCATACTGAGCTTGATGGAATAAGTTCAAGGCATGTCCTGCCTCATGACTAGCAGCGTTTCCCAATCGCCAGGCTGGAAGTATTCTTTCTTTACCTAAACCATCATATATAAATACCAGTGCAATACTTGGAATATTAGGATTAGTACTATTAAATGATCCGTTAACTGCATAAGCTGCAGCGTTAAAGTTTTCTGAATCATTAAAGTCAGAGCGGTGGCCACCCACGACGATGCGCAAATCGACTTGATTGGGCCATTCAACTTCACAGCCGGATTCCCGTGTTTCTCCATTATCAGTTGGCGGCTCCTCACTCAACACATTAACCTTGAAAGGCGAAAAATCTTCCCGAACAATGTCAATAATGGTATCGACATCCACCTGTTCACTTAAGTCCAACGTCGAGGGATCGCTGTCCCGATGATTAAACGCAGGAATATCGACATTAGATACATCGTTAAAGTGATCAATCCAACGATCAATATGATGACCGTCAAAATCCAGACAAAACGTAACAGTCTGAGTATATGGCTGCGCAAGACTGAGATTGCTATACCCGGATATAGATAGAATTATTAGCGATATTATGTAATGCGTAAATCTATTGAGAAAAACATGAATACAGAAATGTTCTTTTCGCTGAGAAGATAGCATTTTTCCTCGCCCAATAAATTAAATAGACGGTATGTAATACTATTGAGAAAAAATGCTTTGAACTATTATCTATTACTTGTTTTTTCTGTGAAAAATTACCATTTAGCAAGCCAGAATTGTTGACGCTCAGTTAGGGTTCTTACCAGCATCTTGATCTGCTAATTTGAAAACCAGGCTCTGGCAGATTAAGCACTAATTTAATAGCCCGTACTTAATTGCTTACAACTAATCATCTGATAAACAAGTTTATCAACTTTGTTGAGCATAAAGTGGCGGGATGATATTTCCAGTTGCAGAATCTTTGGATTGATGCAGATTTGCTTGAGCACGGGAAAACGCCTGCATTAATGCTGCTGCGGACCAGTCGGAAGCATTTTGTGAAAACAAGACTGCATCAAGTTTATCTAACTCTTGAATTAATTCCGGGTCGGATACTTTTGTTTTTAATTGATATAAGCCGGTAATATTATCCCTTGGCCAGGTGGTTCTGGCCCAGGCAATAAGTTGATTACGTGCTTGTACAGAATCATTATTGCGACAAGCCTGTTCAAGTGCTTTTTTATCCCAGTTTGGATCACTAGCCGAGCCGATATTTGATGGCTGCTCTTGGATGATTTTTTTACGAAATAAAAACCCCATAGTCACTAACCACAGGACCAAAAATAATAATGCCATCCAGCGCCAGTAATTCGGCCCGATCGAGTTTGCTGCGGGTGAAACCGATACCACCGGTTCCGGGCTTTGATCAGTTTGAGCTTGTTGCAGCGCCGGTTGAACCACGTCGCCGTTAACGATCAGTGTTTTGGCGGCTAATGAGGCTTGTTTTTCAACATCTTCATCCACATCCCACCATTTTATTATTAGTTCCGGTAATTCCAGATAACCAGCCTGTGACATGATTAATGCATATTTTTGCTCAGCCCGGCCAACCAGTTTTTTACCAATATCCTGATTATTTCTGGACACTTTATCCGGATATACATTCAAGCTGGCTTGACTGTCACGCATGATATTGTCCGGCAAGGATTCTGCCGGCAAACCATCCGCAATAAGTTTAATAACCCGGCTAACTGAATCGCCCACTTGCAACTCATCCCCTTGGTCACTCCACTCATCACTGATACGCAGGTCATTGGCAGGTAACCAAAATTTACCTGTATAACTGGCGGGTATTTCCCTAACAGTTAATGTCAATTCTTTGCTGCTGCGCTTGATTTGTCTCACCTGCCTAAGGAAAGAGCTAAAGGCAGAGGATGAATTATCAGTTTTATCTTCTATCTGACCTCGAAATGAAATCGGTAAAATATTCATTTCACCAGTGGAGTTAGCGAATAATGCAAAACTTCGTTCCAGCACGTTGTAGCGTGTACCATTGACGGTCTGCTGATAACTAATGTCGTTACCGACACGATAGATATCAGAATTAATCGCCTCCGGTTCAGATAATGTACCGTTCACAATTCGAATATTATGAAACAACCTGACCGTCACATTAATTTGCTGACCAACATAAGGGTCCTTGGGCTCAGCATCAATCTCGACAAAAACATTTTGAGTTTTGCCCGAACCGTAATCGGTCGCTTTATTAACAGTCAGATTCAGCTTGGGTGTAAAGCGGCCATTAATATCGAGTGCAGGCACTGCTAATTCACCCGATTTAAGCGGAAAAAGCTCGATCTCCCATCTGGCCTCATAGGTCAAGGTACTTTGATTTTGAACGCTCTGCACACTGGACGAAGTCCCTAGTATTTCAAAATCTTGCTCAAGAGCAGACGTATCAAAATCATGCAAGGAAGGGGTATTTGACTGAACCTCAATAATCAGCTTGGTTGTATCCCCTTCATTGATTTGCTGAGGTGACAGGTAAGCGGTAATAGCATATGCCTTTACACCAAACAAAATCGCGCCGATCAAAAGTATTATTTTCACCAGCTGCCGATTAATACTCATGGCCGTCCTCGTTGGCGCTGATAATCTCGAAGAAACTTGCGTCGTAATAATTCTGATGGATCATCAGGCAGCCGGTTAATCCAACGATCAACAGATTCGGGATTGGGTCGTTGTGATTCATCCTGGGGTTGGTCCAAGTAGGCATAGTCCTGATCAGCCGGATTAGTCTGTTCTTCATCCGGGTCTACTTGCTTTTGCTCTTGCTGCTGTTCCTGGGTAGAATCTGCTTGCAAATCATCATCAGTGGAACTGCGTGGTGAGCGTGACTGATCCGACTGAGATTGGTCAGACTCTGATTGATCAGCAGACTCATCGGATGACTCATCACCTTGATCATCAGACTGATCCTGATTTTGTTGTTGGCTGCGTTGCTGACGCAAAAATTCTTCAATCAAACTTTTGTTATGCTTGGCCTGTTGATGCTGCGGATTTTTACTCAAAGCATGATTATAGGCTGCAATCGCCATATCAAATTGCTGCATGTGTGCCAATGCATTACCGCGGTTATAAAACGACTGCGCACTGTTTTGCTGTGCATAAGCTGCCTCAGCACTGGTATAGTCCTGGCTTTTGTAATAGGCAGAACCCTTAATCTGTGGTGTTTTTGACAATTCGATAGCCTGCTCAAAATCACCTTTTTGATAAGCTTCAAACGCCTGTTGCTCGCTGTTTTTCCAAATCGAAGACCAATCAAATGCATACGCATCTTGCTGCAGGGGTAATAATATAATCAACACCAGCCATAGCGCATTTCGCCTGAATAACAGTAAAGCTAAAGGAAGAATCAACCAAACTATCCAAACACCATCATTTACCGGTAAATTCAGCGTTTGCTCTTCTGAGTCTCTGGCATTAGCTAACTCGTCATCGTTGAAACCCGATAACAAATAGTTAATATCCTGGTTCGAAGCAGTCATACGAACAAAGCGACCATTACCGGCTGTTGCAATTTTTTCAAGATCATTAAAAGCCACTTTAGCTATAATCAACTCACCGCCTTGATCATATAACAACTTTCCTGAATCATCCTTGATAGGTCCACCCTGCTGTGTGCCTAAGGCCAGAATTGAAACTGAAATATCCTTTTTGGCAACAGTTTTAGCTTGTTCGATTGCCGCTTGCAGTTCACTCACGCCGTCGGAAAGGATATAAATTTGACTCGAGTGTGCATATGAACCGGCTAATATTTTTTCAGCCATTGCGATTGCCAAATCAACCCGGCTGCCTTGCACCGGCATAATTCCAGGCTTAAGGGAATCAAGAAAATTCAATAATGTGTGTTTATCGTCTGTCAATGGAGAAACCAAAAATGCAGCGCCGGCAAAGGCGATAAGCGCGGTCTGTCCATCTTCTGTAGCATTAAGCAGATCCCGTGCCTTATAAACCGCACGCCTGAAACGAGTCGGCTCAACATCCTGGGCTAACATTGAGCGTGATAAATCCAATACCAGTACACGTGAGGCAGCCGACTCAAACAATGGAATAGGCTGAGTTCGCCAACTCGGCCCGGCAGCGGCAAATACCGCCAATAAAAACACTAACATCAAGGTCCAGATTAGCCAGGCACCGGATTTGGTTTTGGACGCCTTAGGCAACAAAATTTTTAACAAATGATCATCACAAAGTTCATTCCACATTGAACTGATTTTATAAAAACGATAAAACAGCCAACAAACCAGCATGACCAACGGTAACAACAATAGCCAGTGTGGATTTAAAAACTTAAGCGGTAAACTTTCAAGCATGCTTTCGCTCCGATAACACGCCGCTATTTACAGTCAACCAACTTATCAAAATTAACAAAATCATCAATCCGGCCAAGACCGGCAGATAAAACAGCTCCTCACGTGGTCGATAGGTTCTGTCTTCCCGCTCAATCGGTTCTAACTCATCCAGCGTCGTGTAGATCTTCTCCAATGATGCAACATCTTTGGCACGGAAATACTCACCATCGGTGTAGTTAGCAATCTGGCGTAATGTCTTTTCATCAAGTGCTGTACCGGGACGAATTCGCTGAATTCCAAACACCCGGCGCATGGTCTCAGCATCTGTACCCACACCGATAGTATAGATCTTCAAACCCTCCTGTGCGGCGGCCTGGGCCGCCTCAATCGGGTCAGTAATACCCGAAGTATTTGAGCCGTCAGTAATCAAGATCAAAAGTTTTTGCTCTGCCTCACGTTCACGCATACGCTTAACCGCAAGACCAATTGCATCACCTATTGCAGTACCACGCCCGGCCAGTCCAATGCTTGCGTCGAGCAACAACTCACTTAATGTTTGGCGATCAAATGTCAGCGGCACATAGGTATACGCATTGGTGCCAAATAAAATCAGGCCGATACGGTCCCCTTCCCGGCGGTTGATGAATTCGCTTACAACAGTTTTAAGCACCTCAATACGACTGACCGCTCTGGAATCAACCAACATATCTTTTTCTTGCATGCTGCCGGAAATATCTACCGCCAGCATTAGATCTCGTCCGCTAATGCTTTGTGTGACCGGTTCACCGACCCAAAGCGGTCGACTGGCACCCAGGACCAGGCAAATCCACATCAACCATAAAGCGATGCCGACTAACCACTTACTCGATTTTTTACGATCGCTAACCGGCAGTTGCGAATGTTCGAATAACGGCACCGACATAGCGGCTTCAGCACGGCTGGCATCAGGTAACAAAAGCCTGGCCAGAAACGGAATCGGTAATAAAATCAGTGCCCACCACCACTCAAGCGTTAGCATTAGCGTTGCCCCTGCTTAATGAGTTGGGGTTTAACAACAGTCAGCCAATTTTCGCAAAGTTTGATCAACTCAACCGCATTAACGTTTAGTTGCCGACGATAGATTGAATCGGCAAAAATTCTGCCTGCTCCATTTGTAAATCCAGTATTACCCGAACTTTTATCGAGAAATTCAAGCCACTGCTGCCCTGTCAGCCCTGCGATGGCCTGTTCCGGAAACGCATAAAGACTGACTTTTTTCAACCAAACCGATAAATTTGAGGCCAATTCGCTATCACTGTTAGTCAGCTGATACTGATCTTTTATAGATTCCAATTCGTTGGATGCCGCCAACAAAGGTTGATTCGCTAATTTGCGTTTGTTTAAAAACCACAATGTTAATAAAGCAAAAATCACTAAAAAAACCAAATACCACCAACCTTGAGCAAGCGGCCACCAGCTCGGCTCTAGCGGTGATTGAATATCGTGTAACTGAGATAAAAGTTGTTCAACCGACATAGCAACGGTTACCCTTTTAAATATTTTAATAACTGTGGCGTCACTGCCTCGTTACACGAAATTGGGCACATCCAGATTTTGAACTGGTGAGTAAGCTGTTCGATAGCAGATTTATGTTGCAGCTGTTCTTGAGTCAACCACTGTACTGCCGAACTGGCCCTTAAATCAAGTGAGAGCTGGCTATCCTTGGCCAGGATTTCGTAGCGTCCTTGTGGCCATCGATGGGTTTCAGTGCGATCATGAACCCAGAAAATCATAACATCATTATTTCTGGCCAGCGAAGACATCATAGCCGGTGTCTGGTCATCAATACCCAGCAAATCCGAAATCATAACAATGATTGAACCAGGCTTAATCACCCGGCGCAATTCGGCCAACATGAAGTTAAGTCTGCTGGGTTGCTGACTAATCGGCAGTTCAGTATTACATTCATGCTCCAGATGATGAAATATCTGCATTAAGTTAGAGCTGCTCTTTTTAGGTCGAATTTCATAGTGAGCTGTTGCCGAGGCAATCAGGCCGCCTAGTCGGTCACCCGCCTGCACCACCAGCCATCCTAAATGTGCGGCGGTTTGCGCTGCTGTGTAGGATTTAAATCCGAACCGAGTACCAAAAAACATCGATGACGATAAGTCGACTACCAGCATGACGCTACGTTCTTTTTCTTCGGTAAATACCTTAGTATGCGGTTCACCGGTTCTGGCCATCACCCGCCAGTCCATAGTGCGCACATCATCACCGGGAGCATAAGCGCGTGACTCTTCGTATTCCATCCCGCGACCACGCACCCGGGTTTCACGAAGACCTGAACTGCGTGAAGTACGGTGGCGGATTTTTTTTAATGACAGACCTGCTAATCTGGAACGAATATTGATTAAATCCTCGACTTCTACAGTAACACCCGGGATTTTCTCAACGACTGTATTCATAAATAAATCCAGGATTATGTAACTGGAATTTTGCCCAATAATTCATCAACAACATCAGTAATTGTTACCCCGTCAGCTTCTGCCTGGTATGACAATAAAACACGATGCCTAAGAATCTCATGTGCTAACTGCTGTACATCTTCAGGTGAAACATAATCACGATTATCCAACCAGGCCAGCGCTCTGGAACACCGATCAAATGCCAGCGTCGCCCGCGGGCTGGCACCGTATTGAATCCAGTGTGGTAATTGCGCCGAATAATGCTGGCTGTCACGGGTTGCCTGCACCAATTGCACAATATATTCTTGTACCGCCTCAGCCATATGAATTTGCAATATATTTTGACGGGCTTGAAAAATGTCCTGCTGAGTAACAGGCAACATCTGCGGCAAGCTGGTAACTTCCCGGTCACCGGCGGCCTCTTGCCGGGCTTGTTGCATGATCTGCTTTTCAGAAGAAACCTCAGGATAATCAATATTGACTTTCAATAAAAATCGATCCAGCTGTGCTTCCGGCAATGGGTAGGTGCCCTCTTGCTCAATGGGATTTTGGGTTGCCATAACAAAGAACAAATCAGGCAAGGAATAGGTTTTTCCGCCTACTGTAATTTGCCGTTCAGCCATGGATTCCAATAAGGCGGATTGTACTTTTGCCGGTGCTCGATTAATTTCGTCAGCCAGAATAATATGATGAAATAGCGGGCCGGGCTGGAATTCGAATCGGCCGTCCTGTGGTCGATACACATCTGTACCGGTCAAATCGGCCGGCAATAGATCCGGAGTAAATTGAACACGCTGAAAATCACCCTCCAATCCTTCGGCCAGGGTTTTAACTGCCTTTGTTTTTGCCAGTCCCGGAGCACCTTCGACCAACAAATGACCATCTGCCAACAGCACAATCAGCATCCTGGAAACCAGGTTTTGTTGCCCCAGGATTCGGCTGTTCATAAATTCTTCCAGCACATAAATCTGATCACGTACTGTATTAGATCCGGGCGCAGGTGAACTCTCTTGTTTTAAGCTAACCGTATCCACATTTTCCTCGTGTTGTTGAATTAGTCCGATAATATTGCCAGCGAAGTAGAATGATAATGCCTGTATTATAACTTTTAACTGAATTTGTGTATTAAGGCCATAGGGTCAAAATCGTAATGACAGGCAGCTCAGCCCGCCGTCCAGCTTCTGAAACTCCGACATCTCAAGCTCGATGATTTGATAGCCGAGATCGGCAATTTTTTGACTGGTCTGTGGGTAACCGGCCGGTACCAAAACATACCCGTTAATCCACACTGAGTTGGCGGCATAGGCTTCCTGGCCGTCGACAATGATCTGATTGAATTTTTCGAATTCAGATTTACCCAGAAATTCACCTGTAATTAATAAATTATTATTCTCAAGATAAGATAGCCCGGTTTTCAAATGCAGCATCTCTTTCATTTCAACAGTTGAACCTGTCATATCATATGCGTTTAATATCGCAATCATCTGCTGAGCACCTTGCTGATTAGTCCGCTCAGACAGACCTATATAAAAATGTGAACCCACCATCATTACATCGCCGGCATCAACACAGCCGGGGGCCTGTATTTGTTCAACTTGACTAAAGAATTGTTCGATGACAGGTTTAACGCCAGCTACCTCACCTTTACGCGAATCAGCACCCGGCTGGGCAATAATCGCACACGATTGCGCCAACAAGGCCGTATCCTCTATAAAAACACTATCTGGATGACATTCTTCGGCATCAATCACCGCTACATCTAAACCGATATGCTCAAGCGCATCAACATAAGCCTGATGTTGAATCAATGCTTTTTCATAATCGGGCTTACCCAGATCAGCAGAAGTAATACCGCCAACCATATTTTTGCAGGGAATACGAACAATGGCTTTACTAAACATACTATTCAAAACCGAAATACATTAAAGTTCAGAGGATTATAAACCTTGTGAACGTAGTGAGTAGCGAAGATAAATACACCCGAAAAAAATAATTATCCCGGAGTTAGTATTATTATGCCGGTTTACAACGGTGGCGATTATCTGCAATCGGCTGTTAATAGCATTCTTGCTCAAAGTTATAGGAATATTGAGTTAATCCTTATCGATGACCACTCAAACGATGCTGCGATAAAACGTCTGGATAAGACAGATGAACGGCTTAGTATTTTTAAAAACCAAGGCCAGGGGATTGTTGATGCATTGAATCTTGGTATTAACCGCGCCGGCTTTTCTTTTATTGCCCGTATGGACGCTGACGACATAGCTTTACCGCTACGTATTGAAACTCAAATTAACTATTTATTAAAAAATCCGGGCATTCATATTTGCGCAACTCAGGTTGATATATTCAGAGATGACCATCACCTCGGTGGCGGCTATAAATATTATCAGGATTGGATTAATCAACTAACTGACTCCGAAAGCATTGCTAACAGTATTTTTATTGAAAGCCCTATTCCCCATCCAACAGCGATGCTAAAAAAATCCGATTTACTGGAACTTTCAGGTTACGCTGATTCGCCCTGGCCTGAGGATTATGATTTATGGCTAAGAGCATATTGTAAGGGGTTCAAATTCGGCAAACCTGATGGGATATTGTTACGGTGGCGCGACCATGATAATCGTTTATCCCGCCAATCAACCCGTTACGATAAAAAATCTTTTTTTAAAGCCAAAGCGTTTTATCTGTGCCGCAAATACACAAAGCGAAATTTTCGCATCTGGGGCAGCGGCCCAACCGGAGTTTTATTACATGATGAAATCATCAATAACAACGGGTCAGTCAAAGACTTTATTGATATCGCGCCAAACCGAATCGGCAGAACCAAGCGTGATAAAGTTATTACAGATGCCTACCAATTACAAAAAACGGATGATTTAATCCTAATCGCCGTGAGTGCACGTGGTGCCAGACAAGAAATAATGGGTTTCCTTGATCAACATGAATTTCTGGAAGGTAAGAATTATCTATGCCTGGCGTAGCCACCTCATCAGGATTTTATATTGTGGTGAGCGGTTTACCTGCTAGTGGTAAAGCAACTATGGATACGACAAAAGAAGTTGACTACGGCCGGCTGGTTCAATAAATCCAAGCCCGTCTTTGTCCAGCTTATAAGCAAACCGTCATCCCGAGGAGCCAAACGACGAGGAATCTCTTTATCGCTGCTCGGGCCTTTAATGAAAGAGTAACTCTTTGAAAATCACTCTAATATAGGAAATAAGTGCAACAATGCACCTTTACCTTTGAAAGTCAGCCCGTAAACCGGTTCATTAAATTCATTTACAGACTTCTCAACCAGCGTCAGGTTAATTAACGGTTCCAACATAGTTGAAGCCTGCACACTAAAGTTGGCTTTGGCCGCTATTTGCATCTCGGTGGCTTGTTCACCAACTAAATATAATGCTTTCATGATTTCGGCATCAGTACGGGATATTTCGGGCACACGGCCAGTATAATCCGGAAACTGCTTGTCAGTATTCTGACCATGTATTAACTTATAAGCTTCCTGCAAGACCTTAATATCCTCTTCTTTGTTGCCGCTGACATGGAAGCTGTGAAAAATACCCGCATTCTTATTTAAGTAGTCTAACTTAGCCAGATGCAATGGAAGCTGGCAATCCTGAGCCACATGATAAAAGCCGGTTTTCCATTTTTCGACTTTTCCACGTGTTCCTTCCGGCGTAAAAGCAAAATAAATCCACTGACCTTTCATTTTCTCAACAAATTTTGCAATTTGCTCTGATTGGCCCTGGCCCGGCACAGATCGATCAATGGGGATACCACCCAACCACATGATAATTGATCCGATAACGGGAACTCTACACCAACTCTCTTTAATGGAAAAATAAACCTTTACATCTTCGATAATCGCAGCCCCCAGACCAAAAAGAAAATCCCAGTTTGAAGTGTGCGGTGCACCAATGGCCACCCCGGTGACTTTAGGTGCCGGCCCCGATGTCCAGCCACTCAATTTAAATAAGATTTTGAAAAAAAACTTAAGAACGCGTTTTATGAAAAAACCATCCATAAGCGTTTTTTCTCGAACCTGAAGCTGCTTGTTCTTACTATTACCCATACTACGAATACGCCTACGTTTGGGCAACTATATCACGCATAAAAAATTTTTGGATTAACAAGCCTATACGGCCTCCAACTTTTCAGATATTTTAGTAGCGTTTTGTTCAGCATGCTTTGTTGCAAACGCATAGGCTGTACCGTCGATTAATTCTAAGTAGAGAATTTTTCGCCAGAAAAAAAGCCAATTGCCGTAGAAGCGCCATTTGATTCGCTTTAATGCATTTACATTAAACAATATGGAAGCCAGGTTTTTTGCTGTGCCGGTTTAGCAGCTAAAAAACTCTTAAACCATTATCCAAGGTGTGCTTGCTGACATAATCTTCCGGGCTTTGAGCATATAACTGGCTGGCAAATATAAGCAGCAATAGACCATAAGCGGCACCCAATTTGGAAACTAGAACTTTTATCATGAAATTTTGATTTACTTATTAAGTCGTTTTAATTGTCCTGGTCGCTTTATATCATATACGTATAAAGATGAGTAATTATTGCTTAGCTGCCGAAAATCTAAATTAAGCAAGAAATTTTCTCAAAAGACCTACACTTATTGCCATAATGCCACCTTTATTAGCGGATATCTAATGACATCTATTGTTTTTGAAAGCCTGTTGCCTGTTTTCCTGGTCATTGCTGTTGGTTTGTTATTACGCAAAACATCCATTGTGCCTGAACCACAGTGGCGAGGCATTGAGTCATTAGGCTACTGGCTATTGTTCCCGGTATTAGTGATGGAATCGCTCATCAACATGGATCTTAAAAATATTGACTTAGGCTCAATCACTTATGCTTACTTGCTGGCGGTATCAATTCATGTTGTGTTTATCTGGTTGTTACGCAAACCACTAAGTACGTTATTTAATATCAATGACAGGAGTTTTAGTTCAGTCTTCCAAACTTCGACCCGTTGGAACGCATTTATCGCTCTGGCCATTGCCAGCAAATTAGCCGGTGACCAAGGCCTGGCAATTGTCGCATTGGTGATGGCAATCACTGTGGCATTGCTGAACTTTATTAATATCATTGCCATGACCATACTCACCAGTGACCACAAGCCGACCTTACAGTCGACACTAATTGCCGCTTTAAAAGTACCATTGATCTGGGGGGCATTTCTGGGGTTAATCATAAACTTTGCTGATATTCCAATTTATGAACCGGTGATGGTCAGCTTTGATATTATCGGCCGCGCCGGACTGGGAATTGGCCTGCTCACAGTCGGTGCCGGCATTCGTGTTGGCACTATTATTAGCCCACGCAGCGATGTCTCTATCGGCATTACGGCCAAATTATTGATTTTCCCGTTGCTGGTATTCGCTTGTGCATCGATATTTGGCGTTACCGGATTAGCGCTACAGATGATCATGCTGTGCGCCTGTGTCTCTACGGCTATGAACGGTTATGTACTGGCCAGGGAAATGGGTGGAGACGCGGATTTATATGCCGCAACGGCATCGTTGCAAGTGATTGTTTCAATGTTTAGTATTCCTTTAATTTTATGGTTAGTAGCTTGATGACTAATGTTCTTGGACTCTATGCAGGCTCGATAAAATTTCTTGAGCCGGACGGAGAAAAAACCGGGATTTATAAAGACCCGGTTGAGACCGTCGAAGTCGGCATAAACGGGATAATTGGTGATGTTCAGGCAGACAAGCGCTTTCACGGCGGCCCGGAAAAAGCCCTGCATCAATATTCTATTTATAGCTATGAAAAAATCGTCAACTCATTTGCTGAATTAGAACTTATCGCGGTACCCGGCAGCATTGGCGAAAATATTTCAAGTTCGCGATTGGACGACTCAAATGTAAATATCGGCGATATTTATCGCATTGGCTCTGTTTTACTCCAGGTTTCACAGCCCCGTAGCCCCTGCTGGAAAATAAACAGCCGTTTCGACAACCCCAAATTGGCCAAATTCATTGCTCAAAATCAAATTAGCGGCTGGTATTATCGTGTGAAAGAAACAGGAACAATGACAATCGGTGATCAAATCCAGCTGCTCGAACGGGATACTGATGCTGTTTCAATCAAACAGTTCACTCACATCACCTATCAGCACAGGCCCAATAAAGACAAGCTTAATCGTTTAATCAATATTCCTGCATTGAATATAGAATGGAAAACAAGACTAAAAAAACGACTTGAATACCTTTACAATAGTTAACAAGGTTTAATCAACTTTTGATCAATTCAAGCCCTAATAACCGATTAAAGAATAACAATTTTGACTTGCTTAGATTAATCTTTGCTGCTTCTGTTTGCTTTGTCCATATTTACGAACTCAGCGGATATCAAGAGCTAAAGTGGATCAAACAGATTTTTTCTTCACAAGTCGCGATCAACGCTTTTTTTGTAGTCAGTGGCTTTTTGATTTTTATGAGTTATGAAAAGTCGTCTTCGGTCTATAGCTACTTCGGCAAACGAATCCGCAGAATTTACCCCGCCTACGCCACTATCATTTTAATTTGCGCTTTAAGCTTGTGTTTAATTAGCAACCAAGCTCTATCCGCTTATTTTTCTGAAAAATGGCTGGGTTATGTATTTGGCAATTTAGCCTTTCTAAATTTTTTAGAACCTGAGCTGCCCGGTGTATTCGAAACCAACAAATTTAGTGCTGTTAACGGTGCATTGTGGACATTAAAGATAGAGGTGATGTTTTATTTGAGTGTGCCTGTGATTGCAATACTATTTAGAAAATCTGCGCCTTTGCCGATCATCATAATTTTGTATGCAGGATCAATCATTTATGCTGAAGTCTTGACTCATTTGGCCATTACATCAAACCAGCAGATTTATAAAACTTTAGCGCGACAGTTGCCCGGTCAACTTTCATACTTTATGGCAGGTGCATTTTGTTTTTACTATCTCGAATTTTTTACCAAGAATATCAAATTCATTATTCCTGTTAGTTTTTTTCTCTATATCTGCAAAGACGTGTTCCCAATAAGCATCATGGAACCTTTCGCACTCGCCACCATAGTGATATTTTTTGGACTTTATTTTTATATGGGCAACTTTGGTAAGTTTGGAGATTTTTCTTACGGCATCTATATTATTCATTTCCCGCTGATACAAGTATTCCTTCATCTGGGCTGGTTCGAAGATCGACCGTTTTTATTTTTATCCGCAGTAGTTGCCTCAACATTAATCGGTGGCATACTTATGTGGCACCTGGTGGAGAAAAAATTTCTACTCAGGAGCAATCACTATCGTTCATCAGCCAGGGCCGGTAAACATTCTATTGCGAGTTAAGACATGAATATCAGTTTTAAACATCATTTCGTTTTAATGACGGGTTATAACGCCCGCATGAATAAGCAGATTTATGCTGCATCATCCAATCTGACCGACGCGCAACGGAAACAAGATGTCAGGGCTTTTTTTGGGACAATAATAATGACTTTGAATCACGTCATGGTCGGCGATCTATTGTGGTTAAAACGATTTGAAAGCCATCCCTCCGATTTTCCCAAACTTAAGTCGACACAAGCTTTCCCGGAATTCACAGGTCTGGATCAAGTCATCACCGAGAATTTTGACCTATTATCAGAAAAACGAACAACCCTTGATCACATTATTATCGACTGGATTAATGACGATGTTAACGAGCAAGACTTTCAACATCCAATCGAGTACTCCGATACCAAAGGAATCGCATATAAACGTAACTTCGCTGAGTTGTTGTTTCATTTTTTTAATCACCAAACTCATCACCGTGGCCAACTCAGCACCATGCTCAGCCAATTTGGTCATGATATCGGCATAACCGATTTCTTGATCGATATTCCGACTGAGTAACATTGTCGACTATTGCCGTATGTGTTACTTAATTCGGTGACAAATTTTAATGATTATATTTTTCATTATTCTATCTCTCCTAACCTCCCCATCGGCAATGATTCAAAGTTCAGCAACTCAGACTAGCTCTGGTCCAATTCACCGGGAAATGAAACGGGCATTAACAAGCGACCCCACCTAACCTCCCCTGAAAGGGGAGCAATAAGATTCTCCCCCTTCCAGGGGGAGCTAGAGGGGGTTTCTTTACTCCAAGATGCCGATTGATGCTACCGCCACTGCGCCATTTGGTCGATTAACCAATCGTTAAAGACCCTGGAGGCTTTATTCGCATTGCGCTTAGCAGGCGGTATCAAATAATAATGTTCTTTCATAGGTATGGCATGATCGAACAATCGAACCAGCTTGCCTTGTTTAATTAAATCCTTGGCAATCATGTCATGAGCAAGTGCAATGCCCTGCCCTAATTGCGCCATGTTCAGAGTGACAACATAGGTGCTGGCTTTATCAATCGGTTTATTGGCCGGCAGCCTGGTGTTAGCCTCAGAAAGCCACTTATCCCAGCCTTCGATAATGCCGCTGACATCGATTAAACGATGTGCCAATAAATCTTCCGGCTTTGAAATGTGCTGAGCTAATTGGGGTGAACAAACGGGATAGAATTCGTCCTGCAACAAGGGATCAATCGACAATCCTTCCGACAAAACACTGTCGAAGCGTATCTCTACACTGGCATAAGGGGTGGCCGGGCTGGCCGTCCAGATCGTGGTGGCGACATTCAAGTTAATCCAGGGATGGTTTTCGAATAAGTCATCCAGCCTCGGCGTTAGCCAAAAAACAGTAAAGGCTAAATTAGCACGTACTTCCAACAGTTGATCATGATCGACGCCAAGCAACCCCTGTGTGCCTTCATATAGCAACTTAAACGCTGCCTCAACCGTGGGCAGATAGTTTTGTGCATCAGCTGTCAACTCTAGTGACCGGGCTTTGCGAATGAAAAACGTTTTGCCCAGATAATTTTCCAAGGCCTTAATTTGCTGACTCACCGCAGATTGAGTCATGTGCAACTCCCGCGCCGCATCAGTAAAGCTCAGATGACGCGACGCTGATTCAAATGCACGTAACCAGTTTAAAGGCGGTAATTTTCGTTCCATGCATCTATTATAAGCTGATCATAAGTATTACTTATACTTTGACTCAATTTTTTTCGTTTGTGTTAACTGCGTTGAAATTGCATACTTTTTATCATTCATATTACACAGGATTGGACCGATGACAGTTAAAGCATTTGCCTCCAGGGAACACACTGAACTCGAACATTATTTTGAACGTTGCGAACTGGCTTGTGCCTTTCGCTGGGCAGTCAGACATGATTTTCATGAGGCCGCGGCTAACCACTTTTCGCTGGCCGTCTCTGAAGATGGATCGAAGTTTTTAATTAATCCAAACGGCACTCATTTTTCCAGGGTCAAAGCCAGTAATATCCTGCTCTGTGATGCTAATGACCCGGACACCATGAAGCGCCCGGACGCCCCCGATCCAAGCGCTTGGGGACTGCACGGTTCACTGCATCGCAACCTGCCTCATGCGCGTTGCATTCTACATGTGCACAGCACTTACGCCACGGTATTGGCCAGTCTTGAAGACAGTCTGATGCAACCGATCGACCAAAACTCAGCACGGTTTTTCAATCGGGTGGTCGTTGATGAAGGTTTTGGCGGAATGGCATTTCAAGAAGAAGGTGAACGCGTTTGCGGCCTGATGCAAGACAAGCGCATAATGATCATGGGTAATCACGGCTTAATGGTAATCGCACCTACAGTCGCTCAGGCTTATGATGAAATCTATTACTTTGAACGTGCTGCTAAGAATTACGTGCTGGCATTAATGACCCAAAAGCCAATGCGAGTGTTAAGCAATGAAGTCGCCGAAAAAACAGCCCGGCAATGGGAAAACTACCCCAATGGCTATAGCAATCATTTTCGTGAGCTGATGGCGATTCTTGACGAAACAGAACCTGACTATAAGGATTAAAACCGGCGATGTCAGACTATCAGGCAACCAATGCGGCCTCTTCCGGCGTTGTTGTTGATAAAAAGCATATTAAGCAATTATCCAGGCGCAGCGATAAACCCGGCTTAATCTGGCTGGCACAGTGGCTGGGCTTTCTGCTGGCAACGAGTTATTTGATTCACTCGTCACAAAACACCGTCTGGCTAATACCGGCGATGTTTTTACACGGCATATTCTTGACTGTCCCTGCTTATTCATTATCACACGAGTGTGCCCACGGTACGGCGTTCAAAAACAGGACTATCAACGAAGTGCTGTTTTGGATTTCTTCATTTATTTATTTTGAAGAACCCTATCATCGCCGCTATGCACACACCCGCCACCATACCTACACCTGGATTAACGGCAAAGATGCACAAATGCCGTTTGAGACGCCCATGGATTTCAAAGGCTGGTTACTCGAAGTGAGTGGTTTGGGTTTGTTTTTTTACGAGTTAAAAGTCTTTTTCGAGAATGCGACCGGCCGATTCAGTGATATTACTCGTGAACATACACCTGAATCGGAGCTGCCAAAGCTGCAACGCGGTGCCATCATTTTCTTATCCGCCTACGCCACATTAATTGCCTTAGCCATTGCCGGCTACAAATGGCCGCTCTTATACCTGATTATCCCCAGAATTCTGGGCGGTCCTGTTATGTTGTTATTCACACTGATTCAACATGTCGAAATGCAGGAAAATCAGGTTAATATTCTCAACTCGACCCGCTCTTTCACGACCAACTGGCTGGCCCGCTTTTTGTACATGAACA
The DNA here is from genome assembly GCA_028284225.1 of Arenicellales bacterium. Taxonomy (GTDB): domain Bacteria; phylum Pseudomonadota; class Gammaproteobacteria; order Arenicellales; family JAHEKD01; genus JAHEKD01. The sequence goes on along the minus strand of JANQSD010000009.1, from coordinate 165,285 downwards.
TGAATAATCATGTCGAGCACCATCTTTATCCAATGGTGCCTTTTCACCAGCTGCCGCAGCTAAATGAATCCATTAAAGATCAACTGTATGAGCCTGACCCGGGTTTTTTTCGCACCAATCTGGAAGTATTGTCTGTGGTGATCCGACGTTCGCTTGGCAAGTCGACCAAGGCAGCGACAATCCGCCAGGACCCAAGCATGATCAACAGCTAATCTATTCAAGGAAAATGATAATGAGCGAATGGCATCGAGTGTGCGGCACCGACGAGATTGATGAGGAAGACGTCATCCAGTTTAACCATGGCGACAAAGTTTATGCAGTTTATAACACTGAAAAAGGCTTTTTCGCTACCGATGGAATTTGTACCCATGAGCATCAGGAGCTAGCCGACGGCATAGTAATCGGTACCGTGATCGAATGCCCGTTACATCAAGGCCGTTTTGAAATTACGGATGGGTGTGCCTTGAGCGCACCGGTATGTATTGATTTAAAAACCTACCCTGTTAAAGTCGAGAACAATAACGTTTTTATTGAGCTTTAGCGATGGGTAATAACAATTCTGTCGTCATTATCGGCGCCGGACAAGCAGGCGGACGAGCAGCGCTGGCACTGCGGGATAGTGGCTTTGAAGGTGACATTCATCTTATCGGCAAAGAACCTTCACCCCCCTATAACCGGCCGCCGCTTTCCAAGGCCGTTTTACTGGGTAAAAAGCCGGTAGAAAAAACGCAGCTGACCGGTTTGGAAAATTACCAAGAAAAGAACATCCAGCTACATCTGGATTGCAGCGCCACCGCTGTCGATACAGAAAATCAAGTCGTTACTTGCACAGACGGTAAGAGGTTTGATTACGGCCATTTGATTTTTGCCACCGGCTCGTATCCACGTGAACTAAATTTACCCGGCCATGAACTCAACGGCATCACCACATTTCGCACCGACCAGGATTCTGTTGACTTGTCACAATGCTTAACACCAGGCAGCGATCTGGTGATTATCGGCGGTGGATTTATCGGCCTGGAAATCGCAGCCAGTGCCAAAGAATTGGATTGCAATGTCACCGTACTGGAAGCACAGGACAGACTCATGTCACGTTCTATGCCTGAAGGTGCCGCTGCCGATGTCGCCCATGTGCATGATCAGTTTGGAGTCACCATTATGACCGGTGTCACTATTCAAGGGTTCAGCGGCAACGGCAAGGTTGAGGCGGTTGAACTGGCTGACGGTACTCGTCTTAAGGCAGACAATGTAGTGATCGGTATCGGCATTATTCCGGATACTGCCCTGGCGCAGCAATCCGGGCTTGACGTCAATAACGGCATTATTACTGATCAGTTCACCAAAACGTCAGTGGATAACATCTATGCGATTGGTGATTGCGCCTGCACCTATTTGCCGCGTTATGACCAGCACATACGGCTGGAATCTTCACAAAATGCGGACTTACAGGCTGCAACCGTTACCAAAACTATACTCGCCGACCCACAGGCGTATAACCCGGTGCCCTGGCTCTGGTCACAGCAATATAATTGGGTGATACAAACTGCTGGCTTCACCCAGGATTCCGACCAGATAGTCAGCCGCGGCCGCGTGGAAGATGAATGTGTCGTCTATTTTGCACTCAAAGGCCGTCATCTTCATGGCGTGGTGGGCATCGGCAAAGGCGCAACCGTAGCCAAAGAAGTCAGAATGGCACAAATGCTAATCGAACATGATAAGCAACCTGATCCGGCCGATCTTTCCAATCCTGACATTAATTTAAAGGACTTATTGACAGCCTGAACACGTAATCGGGTTACACATGCCTGCTGACTTATTCTCCGACCCACTACTGATCTTTTTATTTTTTATTGCAATCGTTGGCGGCTTTGTCGATGCGGTAGCTGGTGGCGGCGGTTTATTAACCATACCGGCGCTGCTACTGACCCAAATGTCACCGATCCAGGCCATTGCCACCAATAAGTTACAAGGCAGTTTTGGCACGCTTTCAGCGTCCTTGACCATGTTAAAAAACAAGCAGGTTAAGCTTGGCGAAATTTGGCCCAGTATTATTGCCAGCCTGATCGGAGCAATGATAGGTGCGATTGCTATTCAGCTCTCGCCAGCTAATGTACTTGAATTTTTAATTCCAATTGTGATTGCCTTGATTGGTTTGTATTTCTTATTGGCGCCCAAAGCCGGTGAAATGCAAACCAGGCCGAGAGTCTCCGTTAAATCATGGCGCTGCATTTATGTGCCCTTTATCGGCTTTTATGATGGCTATCTTGGGCCAGGCGCAGGCATGTTTTATACACTCGGCGGTGTAGCGCTGCGTGGCAGAAATCTGATTGCTGCCACCGCTAATGCAAAAGTTTTGAATTTCACCAGCAACTTCGCCTCTCTGGTTATTTTCGTTTTCGGTGGCAAAGTGGTTTTGCTGGCAGGTTTAACCATGATAATCGGGCAAATAATCGGCGGTTATCTGGGTGCAATCAGTGTAATTAAAGGGGGAAGTCGCTTTATTCGGCCCATGATTATTACCATGTGCTTTTTGATGTTAATCAAATATGCCTTCGATAAAGGCCTGATTTAATCTTTACAGACAGCTTCTAAACGATGAAATAATACGCTAATATACTTTTTCGAGATATAGGTGCTTTTGCAACTATATTGATATATTGGTTTGGCGTTAGAGTAATGGAGGATGCAGAGAACTGGTGGTGTGTGATGACCACCAATTCCCCGCAACCTACCCACTACACGCATACATCCAATATATGTCCTGTGAACCAAACATTTTGACGACGGCAGTTTGATTCTTTTTCTTACATTGTCTGTATTAAGAATGAATTATACGTTTACGTATTATTCTAGTCAACCCGCTTTGGTATTGTTTTTTATTAAATAATACCTATATGCATACCCCGGCGGCCAGAACATTAGACTATCTATGGAAAAAATTCGCCATTAAGAGTGAAGGCGATCTATCGAGAAAAACCGGCCTGACCCAAGCTACTATCCATAGAATCCGCACTGGTGAAAGCGCTAACCCCAGCACCCGCTCACTGCAAAAGCTGGCTAACTTCTTCAAGGTCAACATTGAGGACTTCATCGTCGGTAATCTACCGGAAGTTGAACAAATCACCGTAAAAGAAGCCAACGAACACTACAAAACCAATCACCTGATCAGTCAAATCAATAAAAAACTTAACCAGTGCAGCGAAAATCAACTCAAACAAGTCCTGCAATTCGTCGACTTAATTGAGACTCCGCCTAAACCTTGAATGTTCTGGAAGGCAGAAAACAATTTCCTCCCCTATCAGGAGAGGTTTGGACGCTCAGTAGCCAAATCACCAGGGGAAGCAATAAACACTGGGATTATTTTCTTTGTTTTCATTTCCCGACTATTACTCTTAAAAAATGTCGAATTATTCCAATCGGAATTTGCTACTTAAGTAAATATTTTGTTAATTTTTAACTATTAGCTAAAAGATTGCTGCTGATACAAACAGTTTTAAAACTCAGCTATTTTCAGGCTCAGGGTCCAGACTGTTGATTACATGCTCGGCGAAACCTGCGCCGGCCTCGGTATAGATATTGAATACTTCGGTCACACCTTGGTCACGGAATAAATCTTCTTCATCAGGGTATTTAACTACAACTGCAATTTTGGCTGGATGATTCATACTTCTGAGCTGGTTTAAGGCACTCAGGTTTGCATTCAGATTGGGCATGGCTAACAAGATTAATTCGAAGGCCGGGTTATGGTCAATTTTCTCCCAGAATTCAGGGTCGCTGGGGTTTCCCACCGCCACGTTACGGCCTGCTTCGGAATGTTCATCAACTAACTGGCGGTCGAAATCAATCCCAATTACTTGCTGATTTTCTACATCGGCCAGTTTTTCATATGCGCCCATTCCGACACGTCCCATTCCAAAAATCGCGATCTTGGCATCATGAGTATCAATGGACACATCATCGGGCAGGCGTTCTTGTCGCTGCAAAGAGCGCCAAAAATCCATGTGCTTGCGATAAATATTTTGATCAGCGTTGTTTAAGGGCGCGGCCAACACCAGTGAAACTGAGAGTGCTATTGCCATCACGATCAGCCACTGCGCATCCAGCCAACCTTGAGAAACACCTATAGCAATAACGATAAGACCAAATTCGCTATAGTTGCTTAAATTAAGTGTGGATAAAAGCGCCGTGCGCGCTCTTAGCTTAAGGCCGGTCATGATTTTGATGAATAAAGCAGATTTGATCAAAACCAGGGGAACCAGGGCCACTCCCAGAATGACGGTTAATAAGGTTAATTCACCTGCCAAACCAATGGTCAGAAAAAACCCGACTAAAAATAAATCTTTAAATCCCAGCATGCTGTTAGCTAATTCTTTAGCTTTCGGGTGGGTTGAAATCAGCACACCGACGAACAAGGCGCCCAGATCACCTTTTACACTCACCAACTCAAATACCTCAGCACCTCCCAGCGCTAAAACAAAGCCATAAAGTATAAGTAACTCACCGTGCCCGGCTTTTTCAAGAATACGTTTAAGCACATAAGCACCCGGGATAAGCAAAATCAGGCCCAGTGCCCAGATGGTCGGTAATTTGCCGGAAGTGGCCGCCAAGAATATGACCGCTGCCAGATCCTGCATGATCAAAATACCAATTGCAATGCGCCCATGGCGGGCGTTCATTTCGCCTTTTTCCTCCAAAACTTTTACCACGAAAACCGTGCTGGAGAAACTTAATCCAAAGGCAACCAAAAAAGCCTGAGAAAAACTCAGATCTGTTAACAAGGGTATGCCGACCAGTGCCAGCAAAAAGATCAATAATCCGAACAGTGCTGTAACCAGAGCCATATGGATGAGCGTCGTGCCCCAAATTTGAGGTCGCGAAAGACTCTTGATATCCAGCTTCAGACCAACCGTAAACAGTAGCAGCGTGATGCCCAAATCCGCGAGTCTTTGCAACATTTCACCACTGGCTATGCCGATATAGTTAAGTACAAAACCCGTAATTAAAAAACCGACCAGCGGCGGCAGTTTAACCAGACTGGATAAAAAACCAAGCAAAAAAGCCAGGGCAATCCAGGCTACGTCTCCTAAGGCAACAGCGACCCACTCAAAATCCATATCTACGATTTTTCCTTTTCAGATAAAACTTACTCCAGGATTCTAATTTAGCATTAATTAGGGGATTAAATGACTAAAAAGTGGTTTTAATGGGTACTTAAGTATGACCAGCACTAAGCTAGTGTTAATTAGCATGCATTTATTCTAACTGCTGCTCCAAGGATTTTAGATCACCTAATACCCATACCTGGCTGATTTTGTCTTCTTGGAAAGTGAACAGTGCTGCACCGAACCAACCTATCTTTTGATTTGTTGGTGGATAACCCATGAATTCATTGCGGTGAATGCCGCTGAAGTACATTTTTGCGAACACCTGGTTATTCTCGGCGACTAAATCGTGAATCTCACAATGATACTCGGCCAGCGCCAGGTGAATTTTGTCAACGTAATCAGCGAAACCCTCAATACCTCGTTTCTCATCACCGATTGAACCACGGAAAACCACATCCTGATGCAGCACAGATGGAATTTCGGTTTTATTGTGTTGATTCCACAGTACATCGTAGAATTTTTTGACTTGTTGCTTTTGTTGATCCATAGACTACAAACCGATTATTTTTGCCTTCTAAAGAAAATACATCGTTCGTCAAAACTTTTTTGCTCAACCGGCGCATGAATTTCAGTAAACAAGTCCATCATGTTATCCGGATGCCTGACAGGTCGAGTAGTCTTGATATCGATATAGGCAAAATTGATCCACATCAATGATTTAAGCTGGGACCGTGCCTGATCCCACATTCGCATTTCAACTTGCAGACTGCGGTTCGAATAATCTATCAGTTGAGACTCGATCAGCACTTTTTCCATTTGTACGGCAGAACGAAGATAGGCAATTTTGTTAGCGGCCACAACCCAGGCTTCGGTGTTTTGTTTTGCGTATTCATAAATATCCAGATCATAGTAGTCCAGCAATTGATCTTCGCGGGCATTGATAAAATACTCGATGTACTTAAGATTATTTAGGTGGTTAAAGGGATCGCAATCCTGAAACCGAACTTTGGTTGTGCTTGTTAAAATCCTTTCTTTAGCAGGCATGCATCTAAATTCTATTAGCTTGATCTGGATTATAGTTGCGGCTGTTGTTGGGTGGAACAATGAATCCCGCCGCCGCCTTTAGCCAAATGGGTTATATCGATTTGAACGACTTTGCGCTCAGGGAACAAATCAGCCAAGGTTTGCTTTGCTGCTGTATCATGTTCAACATCGCCAAATTCGGGCATAACCACCCCCCCATTAGCAAGATAAAAATTAGCATAAGAGGCGGCAAAATCATCACCCAACACATCCCAGTCCAGATTAACCGGGCGTTGTATAGTGACTACTTCAAGCAATCGACCTTTTGCGTCAGTAGTCGATTTCAACTGTTTAACATTTTCTTGCAGCACTTCATATTCCGGGTCATAAGGATCAATACTCACCTCAGCAATCACCACACCCGGACTGACAAATCGAACCATGCCATCGATATGCCCGTCAGTAATGTATTCCACATCGTTTCCCGGCAACCATATGACTTTGCTTACACCCAGAGCCGCTTTGAGTGCATTTTCAACGTCAATCCTGCTTAGGTCGGGGTTACGATTGGGATTCAGCAAGCAGCTCTCAGTGGTAATCAAAGTGCCTTCACCGTCTATTTCTATAGCTCCGCCCTCGGCCACCACATCGGCGAAGGTGATGGGCAAACCCAGATAGGCAGCCAATTCTTCGGCCATTAAAGTGTCATCCTGGTAATCCAATGGAAATTTATTTCCCCAGATATTGAAATTTAATGAAACGGCCTGAATCTGTTGACCATTGGTCGTAAAAACCGGGCCGGTGTCCCGCATCCAATTGTCGTCTTGACTAAACGGTAAAATTTCAACACTTGAACCACACAGGCGGCTCGCTAGCTCAACCTGCTTAGGTGTAGTCAACATGGTCACAGGTTCGAATTCGGCGATGGATTGAGCAATGGCTGCAACTTCCTGTTTAACCTGATTTAAATCACTCCCCCAAATCACACTTTTGTGCGGCCATGACATCCAGCAACGTTCATGCGCAGCCCATTCTGCCGGCATGTAAAAACCACTCTGGGCGAAGCTATTATTTAAATAGACTGTTGGCAAAACTAACCCCAAATTTTTGATGAATGTTCTTCGTAACATAACCCATATGTTACTTTAATCAAGCGGTGATCTTAACGCTTTTCCGGTGAAATGGTTTTGATGTTCTCAGCAAACTGCTTATGCTTAGGAATATCAACAGCTTTGTGAACTACCTTGGTCGATGGTATTTGATGCCGGGTTGACAAGCCGTGCCGCCACTGATGGCTGGGACGTATAGGCCGCGGACTAAAGCCACCACCACAGTTGGGACAAACATTTTCTAAAACGTCCAGAGCGCAGGTTCGACAAAATGTGCATTCATAGGTGCAAATCATTGCCTCAGTCGAATCAGCAGGCAGTTCAATATTGCAGTGCTCACAGGTTGGACGTAATTCAAGCATTGGGCTGACTCGCTTCGCCGGTGTCCAAAGTACGTAATAAAGGTCGATTCGCTTTTGTTAAAGAAAATGCATCTTCCTCGCCATAAAGAAATCTCTCCAGGTTAGGTTTTATTTTTATCCAATCGTCATCCATTATTGCTAACCAGGCTGTATCGCGATTTCGGCCTTTATTAATAACGTGCTTATAAAAGATACCTTCGAAACTAAAGCCCAGACGTTGTGCAGCCGCTCTTGATCGAGCATTAAGCGCATCACACTTCCATTCCACCCGTCGATATTTCAAGCGATCAAAAGCTTCACTTAACATTAAGTAAATCACCTCCGTATTGACCTTGCCGCGTTGAACTAACGGCGAATACCAAATATGACCCAGTTCAAGACGTAGATGCTCAGGGACTATATTTAAAAAACTCACCACACCTCTTTTCTGCCCCGACACTTTGTCAGTGACCGTTAAAAAAAGTGGATCAGTGGAGCTGGCACAAACATCCAAATATTGCTCTCTCATTACCTGAGGGCTCTTAAAAGGGCCATACGGCATATACGTCCAGAGCTGTTCAAATTCAGGGCTTGCGTTAGAACACTCAAATAATTCGGCAACATCCTTGTCAGGCTTTACAGGTGCTAAAGAAACAAATTTGCCTTGATAGGTCCCAGTACCAGGCCGTAATAATTCGGCAGGTGATTCAACTGGATAGCCAATCGGTAATGTCATCGCTAGTTTCCGTTAAGTGTGTTTAATTTCTTAGTCATACTGGCGCAGGTCAGAATCTTCCTCACAGCGCAAGCAGATTCTGGACAAAGCCCGCGGCGTTTCCAGAATGACGAATGTTTCGAAAACATCTTATAAATCTAATTGATACGTCACCCAATGAGTTTTGTTGGATAATCCATCATAAACTGCTCTGGCCCGGTAGTTATTCTCTGCGGTAATCCAGCGAATAAGCGGCCAGCCTTTGGCTTTACCCTGCTTTTTAAGCTCATCATACAAAGCGGTAACCACACCTTTGCCTCGGGCCTTTGGAATCACAAACAAATCATCCAAAAAGCCAACTGTTGTACCTCGCAACGGTGAAGGCATAGCACGAAAATGCATAAAACCTAACAAGCTATCATTTTCATCCTTGGCTACAATCGCATAAAACGGATTGGCCTCATCATGAATCCAGCTCCAAACATTATCCATAATTTCATCATTCATCGGCACTTGATAAAATTCGGCATAACCACGATAAAGTTCATACCATTGTGGCTTGTCATGGGTCTGAGGCACCAAAACTTTAACTGTAGTCATCAAGACTCCTTTTGCATCATTTTATAAGGAGGTTGCCAACCATCAAGCTTACTGACTCGATCTAACCAGCCATCAACCTGATTGGGTAATTCCACACCAGCTTCATCAGCCCAGAATAAATAACCGCATATCGAAAAATCCGCAATACTGGGTAAATCGTCCAATACAAACAAACGACCATCACCAAACTGACGTGCCAAAAGATTTATATCTTGATCGAATCTGGAACGTAAGAGACTTAAACCGCCCGGATCAAACTCATCGGGCGCAAACCGTTTCGCATATCTAAGTTGAGGCAAGCACATGCCTAAACGATTTGCCTCCCAGAACTGCCAGTCTAGCGCTTGAATCAACCTCTGTGGTGATTCACCACCAAACAGTTTATAAATCGAAGCCAGTTTATGCAGAATCACATTTGATTGAATAAACGCTTCGCCGTCTATCATCATACAGGGTACTTCAGCATTTCTTGATGCTTGCAAGAAGTCTGGCTGGCGCTTTGATTTATCAATCCAGATATCAACTTGTTCATATTCATATGAAATATTTGCCAATTCTAAAAACAGCATGACTTTGTAAACATGACCGGAATCATAGTGGCCATATAGTTTTAATTGATGCATTTCACTGCTCCTTCAAGCGCTTAGCTAAGCCCACTGAAGTCAGGTTGACATATTCCTTGGCGCAAATCAGCCGCAGCCTCAGGTTGATCATAAACCGTGCGCATCGGAATTACTCCGGCCCAGTAATCAAGTTGCATATCTTCTTTATCATCTTTGGGAGGGCCGGAGCGTTGCTTGAGCGATGCTTCGGCAATTTCCATTTCCAGCACATGAGTAGCCTTAAGTTCCTGCTTGGTTCCCGCTCTTGATGTCTTGGAACGCCCTGGAATCAGATGATCCACTAACGCGTCTAGAGCCATCGCTTTGTCAGCCTCCTTAATAATTGCCTTGGCTTTGCCGAGCACCACGACACTGCGATAATTCATCGAATGGTGAAATGCAGAACGTGCCAGCACCATACCGTCAACGTGCGTCACCGTTACACAAACATCCATACTGGTGGCCAATTTATTCATAAGGCGACTCAACACTGAACCATGTAGAATTAGCTTGTCGTCAATACGAGCATAAGCCATAGGAATTACATAAGGCTGACCATCAACCACAAAACCGACGTGGCAGACTTTACCTTCATCTAATACGGGATAAATCGTATCGGTATCATAGACCCCCCGATCCTTCAGCCGATTAACACTAACACGCTGCGTTTGTAATACTTTATTCATTTGCTTCGCCCCCCTGCGGCCCGTAAAAAATCACCCAGGTGGCAAAATCATCACTAAAATCTTCAAATCGATGCACAACTCCTGCCGGCACAAACAATACTTGCCCAGGCTCAAACCGATGACGCACATCACCGTTGACAAACCAGCCCGTACCGGAGGCAATTACATATACCTCATCTTTTTCATGTGGCTGCTGTGGGTCCTGCCCTTTGGGGGCATACATTTCAATTTCCAGTGTGCCGTGATTGAGTAAGCTAACGAATGTCTTGCCATCCACTGTAGGTAACTGGCTAAGTGCGTTGTTAATGGTTAGATTTTCTGGGTTCATATGTCTTTCCCTAGTTGACTGTCATCCTGAGGAGCAATAGTGACGTGAGGATCTGTTAATGCCATCTCGGGCCGCGAGCAAAGAGATTCCTCGACAAGCTCGGAATGACAATATGGTTAGATCATTCAAAACACTACCTCTATTTCTGTTTTCACTGAATTGGCGATAAAGCAACTTTCGTGAGACCGGTGATGCAATTCCTTTATTTTGTCTTCGCTGGGTGGGTTATCTGCATATTCCACCTTCGGGTTTAGAGTGACTTTTGTCATTGCAATTTTTCCTTGCTCATTCTTTTCCATGACACCGATAGCCTCGTCGCTATAACTGGCAATAGCAATTTTTTCCCGGCTGGCATAATCCAGGAAAAACAGCATGTGACAACTTGAAATTGCCGCCACAAATGCCTCTTCCGGATCAACCGCTGACTTTTCAGAGTAAGGTAAAGGCACTACATGTGGTGAAGGTGAAGCAGGAACAATGACACCCCCATCAAAAGCCCATTCATGCTTACGCGAATATTTACGCTTAATGAAATCACTGCCGTCATTGTGCCAGCTTACTGTCGCGGTATAGATCGACATGCTTTAACTCCTGAAGCCTTTATTGTAAGTTTGTCATTTTTATGGTCTCATAAAAAGTACCAATATCATTATTTTTTATAGAACCACTATGTTACTGCAATTGGCCGGCCGAGGGCCTTTATATCGACAAATTTATGACGCATTTAAAGCCGCCATTCTTGATCGCAGCTTGAGAGCTGGAGAAAAATTACCATCAACCAGGGATTTATCGCTGCAATACCAATGCTCGCGTAACACAATCGTCAATGCCTATGAGCAATTACTTTGTGAAGGCTATCTCGAATCAGTCACAGGTAAAGGTACGTTTGTCAGTGATTTAAAGCAAAACACCTTAACCAAGCGAAGTAAATCATCACCTCCTTCACCCAGCAACAAATTAACCCAACAAGCCCAATTCATTGAGCAACAAGCGACAAATTATTTATCAAATTATCGCCACACACCCAAGTACAATTTCAAATACGGCGATGTAAAACTCGACCACAAGTCTTTGCATCACTGGCAACGATTATTAAAAAAATATACTTATGGGTTCGAACAAAACTATGATGATGTAAAAGGCAACGCAGCACTTCGCACAGCGATTGCTGATCATCTCAGAATTCATCGGGGCGTTTACTGTGATCCAGAGCACATCATTATCACCAATGGTTCCCAACAGGCTTTAAATCTGATTGCCCGTTGCTTTCTCTCACATGGAGATTTAGTCATCGCCGAAGATCCGTGCTATCTTGGCAGTACACTTGCATTCCAAAGCACCGGCGCAACAATCAAACGTCTGAGTGTCGATGCAGAGGGGTTGAATATTCGTGAATATAAAGGCAAACAGCCTAAGTTGATTTATCTGACACCCTCCCATCAATATCCAACCGGTGTAGTGATGAGTGCCAAGCGTAGACTGGACGTTATTGACTGGGCTAATCAACACGATTGTTTAATCATCGAAGATGATTACGATAGCGAGTTTCGCTACGAAGGCAAACCCATCAGTTCCATTCACAACCTCGATAATTATCAACGCACACTTTATATCGGCACATTTTCCAAGTCCCTGTATCCAGCGCTTCGTATCGGCTACATTGTTATTCCTGAGTATCTGGCGAATGCGCTGACTGCATGGAAATGGAATGAAGATCGACATTGCGGATCATTTGTACAACCTGCGCTGGCAGCGTTTATTGACCAAGGCCATTATGCACGCCATATTAAACGCATGCGCAACATTTACGCTGAAAAACGCCTGCACCTTAAATGCTGCCTGGAAAAATATCTAGGCGATCAACAAACTCATTCTCCATCACCGGCCGGATTGCATCTTTTAATTTGGTTAACAAACTTAAAAAACAAACAACTAGATAAGTTTTTATCTTTGAGCTTGGAAAACGATCTGGGCCTTTATCCGGTAAATCATCTGTATGAAAAACCACCGGAAAATATTGGCCTGGTCATGGGTTATACCCCGCTAAGCCCGGAACAAATCGAGCAAGGGGTTATTCGCTTGAAGAGGATATTAAAGCAACTGAAAAACTAATGCGAGGCATATTTGAAATTTGGATTTTTACCATTCTACCCCTCCTGGCCTCCCCTGATAGGGGAGGAACAATTCTCCCCCTTTCAGGGGGAGCTAGAGGGGGTTAAAACAATTCTAAGTTATCCATCCACCATATGAACCGTTCGAGACAAAGCATCTTCTATGCAATCCGGCCAATCCTCAGTTGGAATATTCTGACCAAACACTATCCATTCTCCCTCGCGTTTACTGCTGTCGGCCTGGCGTAAATACCAATTGTTTATCGGGTTATTAATTCTGGCCCGCCAATACAATTGCTTATATTCCTGATTCAGCTTTTTCCAGATAACCTTGCCTAAGCCTACTCCTTGTGCTTGCGGTGTTACTATGAATTTGTCCAGATAAGCAATGCCTCGATTGTTTTTTAACACCACAGCTATTGCTGTCCCCGACTGACTGATAAATAATTTATCCAGATTAATCGTCTTAAAATATTCAGGTTTGAGTTTGCGATTAAAGCTGGCTTTGATCAACTCGGATAGTTTAGTTTCAAGTACTGCATCGAATTTGCTGTAGGCCTCAACTTGCTCCTCGATACGAATAAGGGTACCGGCGCCCTTATATGTAAATAGCTCCTTAACCAGATTTTGAACACTGGTGATAGATATGGAGGTTTCAGCCGGCATCGATTGCAGCAAATCACGTGCATAAGTAAGTTTCGATTCTAAATTGGGACTCATCAAGGTCGAATTCAAATTAATGTTAGAGATCACCCTCCCGTTGCTGTCAACCAGCCCACCCTGACTTGAAAGCATAATTATTTTATGCGGCTTGATCTGTTTAGACAGAGCTGACAGCGCATCGGTAAGTAAGTTTTCAGTCACATCAAGACCGCAAATAACCGGAATTTCTCTATCAGTGATAGCTTGTGCAATAGGGCTCAGATCAATCGGTGCTTGGATAATATTTTGAGAAATACCTCTAACCTTCACATCATCACTTTTAAGTGCATTAACGACTTGATGGTCGTTTGAATGGTTGCTGTGCAAAAGAACCGGCAACAAACCAAGGTGATATAACAAGCCAATGGCCGAACCTAACTGATCTGCTGAGTCCTGGATGACAGGTTTGTCGATCGCAATCAATGCAAATCGCATAGGATCATCGTGATTAAAAAGCTCAAAATAATAACGAGCCTCACGATGACTACCGATCTGGCTAAGCACTTCATGAACTATTCGACTTATGTCAGGCATTAGGGAAAACTGAACTGATTTATTTGTTGCTCATGGTAATTTAACTCAAAAAATGGCGCAATAAGCTAATTTTGAAATACTTAACTATTCAATAAGAACACATCCTTACCGAAGGGCAAGATAATGAGGGAATTAAAGCGGGTAGAGGTTGATCCTCTACCCATTATCTTTACATGGGAATTTCGTGAATTTCGGCAACCTCAACGGTTCCGCCTGCATCGAGAATCGGACAGCCCTTGGCTTTAGCCAAAGCATCCTCCAGATCATCCGCCCTGATGATGCCATAACCGCTGATAGGGTTTGAACCACCATCGTTGGTCACGGATTTGTCAGAATGCACTGTTGTTGATAGGCCAACAGGGTTGCCTGGATCAATGGCATCCTCACCCATACCACCTAGCCAGTTCATCCAGTTTTGGATTACGCGAGCCTGTTCCTCTTCAGTCTCCGGCATACTGCCACCATGATATGCAAATAAAAACTTAGCCATTAACTTTTCCTTATAAATATACTGATTCAGTTTAACTAGAACCTATCTCAATAGACATCATAAAGTCAGTTTGATGAATGAGCCATTACTCTATAGCCGTTTATTACTGGTGGCTCTGCCAGATACTCACCAAAAGCGGCCCATATCTGTGCGACCTGTTCTTGATTAGCGTCAGAGATTTCCTGAGACTCAAGCACCGATACAACCACTCCCTCGCCGTCTTCATTGATAACATTAGTGAAGGTTATTAAGCCGGGTAATGACATGATTTGGGGCATCATTTCATTAAGTTTGTTTTCCGCATCAGCGATGCTTTCTGATTTCATTCTGTATGTTGATACACGTGCGAACATGTAATTTTCTCCTAGGGTGATTGTGTAAACAGTATAACTTGATGCATTTATACATGTTCTTAAAAATAATACAGAAATCTTAAATGTTTAGTTAAATCTAAACATAGCATTATATTTACCGAATACTGCTTGAAGAGGCCCAATCTAAGTGATAAAGAACACTTTAAAATTCACAGAGAATTAATATGCAAACACACGCGCAAGCTGTTGTAATCGGGGGTGGCCTGATTGGCTGCAGTATTCTTTACCATCTGGCCAAACTGGGCTGGAAAGATGTAGTTTTGCTGGAACGTGATGAACTGACATCCGGCTCAACCTGGCATGCAGCAGCAGGCTTACACGGTCTGCATGACCACAACAACATTTCCAAACTACAGTATTACACCATGAGGCTCTATGCCGAACTGGAAAAAGAAACCGGCCAGGGCTGCGGTATTTTTCAACCGGGCTCACTTTATTTAGCACAAACTAAAGACCGTGAACATCAGCTTCGTATCCAGGCAGCTAAGGCCAAATACTTCAATGTTGACTTCTATGAGCTTTCGATCAAAGAAGCACAAGAATTACACCCGCTGGTTAATTTTGATGGTATTCGCTGTGTGATGTATGAACCTGATGGGGGTAATGTTGATCCCTCAGGGGTGACTTATGCCTATGTTCAGGGTGCCAAGGCACTTGGCGCAACGATTCATCGCTTTACACCCGTGACGGCAACTAATCCGAGAGCGGACGGTGGTTGGGACGTGGTTACGCCAAACGGCACTATCCATGCTGAAGTTGTCGTCAATGCTGCGGGTTTATGGGGCCGTGAAGTCGCTGCTATGGCCGGCATTGAACTACCGTTAATGCCCACCGAACACCAATATTTTGTAACAGAAACCATCCCCGAGATCGAAGCAATGGACCGACGTCTACCCTCTGTCGCTGATCGAGATGGCGAATATTATTTACGTCAGGAAGGTCAGGGACTGCTGGTAGGTGCTTATGAAAAAGGCGGTAAATTCTGGGCCGAGCAAGGTACACCTTCAGACTTTGGCCATGAACTGCTGCCCGATGACTTCGAACGTATAGAAGAAAACATTATGCGTGCCTGCGATCGAATACCGGTTCTGGCCGAAGCAGGGATTAAACGTAACATCAACGGCCCAATGATATGGTCACCGGATAGCGCCGCCTTGTTCGGACCGGTTCCGGAATTGAAAAATTATTTTTGTTGTAACGGCATTATTCCCGGGTTTTCTCAATCAGGCGGATTAGGATTAATGCTGGCACAGTGGATCGTTGAAGGCGAGCCTGAGCTGGACATGTTCCCCTGGGACATGGCCCGTTATGGCGATTGGGCCACGAAAAGCTTCACCAAGGCCCGGGTCATGGACTGTTATTCGCATCGATTCAAAATTCATTTTCCTTATGAAGAACGCGAGGCAGGTAGACCGACTCGCACACGTCCTATCTATGAACGACAAAAACAACTAGGCGCCATTTTTGGCCTGAATTATGGCTGGGAGCATCCGCTGTGGTATGCCGGTGAAGGCAATGAAGCCAAGGAAGACTATGGCTTTGAGCGCCAGAATTGGTTCCAATCTGTCGGCGAAGAATGCAAGGCCTTGCGCGAAAGTGTCGGTATTATCGATATTTCCAATTTCGGTAAGTACGAAATTAAAGGTGCCGGTGCCGCAGATTGGTTAAACCGTGTAGTTGCCAACAATGTCCCCACTGAAATCGGCCGTTCATGTCTGACGCCTTTAATCGGCCTGCGCGGTGGCATCGCCGGTGACTTCACAATCACAAAGCTGAATGAAGATGAGTTCTTGATGATCGGCTCGGGCATGGCTGAACGTTATCACCAGCGTTTTTTCAACATGGTCGAGCGCCCCGATTCTGTTAGCTTCCGTTCAATCACCAGCGAACTTTGTGGATTTAACATTGCCGGCCCGAATTCGCGTGAATTGCTGCAAAGTTTAACCGAGGCAGATTTATCAAATGATAATTTCAAATTCACCCGCTCTAAACGAATCACCATTGACGGTATAGATGCAATTGCTATTCGGGTTTCTTTTACCGGTGATTTGGGCTGGGAGCTTTATGTTTCTGAAGACAAACAACTTGAGCTTTACGATAAACTTTTAGAAGCGGGCAAACCGTTTAATATCCGTCCTGTTGGTGGACGCTCGCTGTTATCGCTGCGTATTGAAAAAGGCTATGGTTCCTGGGGCCGTGAATATTCTCCGGAATACTGGCCACAAGAAGTTGGCCTCGATCGGCTGATCAAGCTCGATAAACCTGAATTTATTGGCAAAGAGGCTTACTTAAAAATCAAGGACAACGAGCCGCGTGAAAAATTAGTGATGTTGGAAATTGAAGCTGATAACGCCGATGCGGTTGGTGGTGAACCTATTTTTCTACCGGACGGCACACCAGTCGGCAGGATTAGCTCAGGCTCGTATGGCTATACCGTCGAGAAATCACTGGCCCTGGGCTTTGTCAAAACAGCTTACACCACCCCGGGTACTGAGTTGGACGTCGCAGTCTTGGGTCAATCACATAAAGCTTTTATACTAGCAGGATCCGCTTTCGATCCAGAGGGCAAACGTTTACGTTGTTAGGAGACCATCATGACCGGCAATCCTTATTCAATTTCTGAACCCAAAATCGACCCATCCCGCCACCCAGGGATGAAACCGGACAATACCCCGGATGACAATAACCGTATCGAAATTGGCCCCACCGACTTAGCCTTTCAAGAATGGCATGCAGCAGGCCTTGAATGTCCTGACTTGCCGGCCATGCGTCAATATCGCCTGGATCGTCTGGTAAAAGCGATTAATGACAGAGACTACGCCGGTGTATTGATTTTCGATCCGTTATCAATTCGCTATGCGACAGACACCACCCATATGCAACTGTGGAATGCCCATAATCCGTTTCGGGCATGTCTGGTCACAGCTGATGGTCACATGGTGCTGTGGGAATACGGTGGTTATGCGTATATGTCTGAGTACAATCCGCTGGTTAAAGAAGTGCGCATGGGGGCTTCTTTTTTCTATTTTGCCACCGGCCAACGCACACAAGAAAAAGCTGAGTTGTTTGCCGGTCAGATTGACCAACTTCTTCGTGAACGGGTTAGTGACAACCGGCGCCTTGCTGTTGACAAAATTCAGATCGAAGGTTTAAGAGCCCTAGATGAGATCGGCATCGATGTCCAGGATGGTGAAGAATTAATGGAACGTACCCGTGCCATTAAGGGGCCGGATGAAATCAAGGCTATGCGCTGTGCCATGTGGGCGTGTGAACAATCCATTGCAGAAATGCGAGAAATTGCCGTACCTGGCGTCACTGAAAATGACGTGTGGGCAGAGCTGCACAAAGCCAACATCAAACGCGGTGGCGAATGGATTGAGACCCGAATATTAGCCTCCGGCCAACGCACTAACCCCTGGTTCCAGGAATGCGGTCCCCGAGTCATTCAGAACAATGAAATACTTTCATTCGATACAGACTTGATCGGCTGCTATGGCATGTGCACCGATATTTCACGCAGCTGGTTTATTGGTGATGGAGAACCCACTGCCAGACAAAAACAAATGCACGCAATTGCATACGAACATATCATGACCAATACCGAACTGGTTAAACCCGGTGTGACGTTCCAGGAACTGACTGAAGGCGGACATCACCTGCCGGATAAATACATCCCTCAACGCTATGGTTCAAAATTCCACGGTGTCGGTTTATGCGACGAATGGCCGGCGATTAAATACCCCATCGACTGGGAAGAGCGCGGTTATTCCGGTGTGCTTGAAGCCGGCATGATGCTTTGTGTAGAAGCCTATGTGGGTGAAGTAGGTGGCCCCGACGGTATTAAACTGGAAGATCAGTTGTTAGTGACCGAAAACGGTGTCGAAAACATGACTCGTTGTCCGTTTGATGAGAAACTAATAGCCGTTTAATCCAACAACCGCGTTAGCACCTGTTTAAGGGAAACCAAATCAATTAGTCTGGGTCAACAGGTCTTGATAACAACCAGGCAATACGATC
This sequence comes from Arenicellales bacterium, assembly GCA_028284225.1. GTDB lineage: Bacteria > Pseudomonadota > Gammaproteobacteria > Arenicellales > JAHEKD01 > JAHEKD01. The sequence continues at coordinate 146,548 of JANQSD010000009.1, read as the reverse complement.
AATCTTGCACTCGATTAACAGCATTTCAGTATCAAACAACCATCTTTGATTATTACTTATATCCCAGATATTCTCCTGCGGACGGTTGTTTACTTTCCAGTGCGCAAATGCAGCCTTAAAATCTAAAATACGCCTGTGTGCTGCTGGCCGATTTAACCTAGTGATAGGTTGCAGACCCTTAATCCAGTGTGTTTTTAGGTAATCGTCTATGTAGTCTGATCGCGAGATTTCACTGATTAAAAGCGGTAACTCACTGCTAACTGTTTGACGCTGTGGTTGGGTATTTTCATAGTTACCGCTTGTTTGTTGCCCAGGCGATCCGGGAATTCTTAAGGCCCAGGCAGCGGCATCATGGTCACCTTTTCCAAGTGCATCGTAGACGTCTGTTGTACGTGTGCTTAGATCTCGCTCAAAAAGCGTTTGGTCATATTTGTAATCAGCATAACGCTGATCATCATCGACCTTGTCCCAATAGTCATCTCTTGACATGCCGTCCTCCTAATTGAATGTAATAGCTTTCTGAATTACTAACTTTATAAACATAGCAAAGTTATAAAAATAAATCTGTTAAGCAGTTCACAGATAGCCACGGATAATGATACTAAATTCTGACTTGACCCTAACCCTGGAGTAATGATACTTTCAGGTTGGAACCAGAAACGAATTAACTGTTACAGACATAATGACAAGTAACCACAACATTTTTAACTCTCTAGCGCTGCTGGTAAGCAACGTGCTAAGTGTTGTGGTGGCTGTCGTCATTGTGGTGGTGGGTAAGCCCATGCCGTAGCGGTTTTAAACTAAATCATTTAAAAAACCCTTCGGCAAACCCCGAAGGGTTTTTTTTTATACTCAACCCGGATTATGCAATGAAAATCTGTTACGAAGAAAAACTGCTTCAATCTCAAGCACTTCCTCAGGAATTTCTCCTCACCATAGGGGGGCTATGGCTACGTCCAAACTCCCTGCGGGAGCACTTGATCTTATTACAGTTTTTCCTCTCACGACGAATTCCATTGCATAATCCGGGTTCAAGGAATCAGTCATGAGAATAGAAACTAACGAAGCCAACGATCTGGACATCAAAGCGCAGCAGCAATTTTCCGGTGCCCAGTTATTAATCAAATTACTGGAGCGCCAGGGTATTACCCATATTGCCGGAATTCCTGGAGGGGCTAATCTGCCCATGTATGATGCCCTGACTGACTCCAAAATCACTCATGTATTGGCACGGCATGAACAAGGAGCAGGCTTTATTGCACTAGGCATGGCGCGTACCAGTGGGCAAGCTCAAGTCTGTTTTGCCAGTTCCGGCCCAGGTGCCAGTAATCTAGTCACGGCTGTAGCCGATGCCAAGCTTGATTCAGTGCCGTTAATCGCCATCACCGGCCAGGTCCCACAAGCAATGATGGGCACAGACGCTTTTCAGGAAATTGATACCTTCGGTTTAATGCTGCCGATTACCAAACACAACTGGATAGTACGATCTGCAGAGGAGCTGTTGGAGATTATTCCCAAAGCGTTTGAAATTGCCTTGTCAGGTCGACCTGGCCCGGTTTCGATTGATATCCCTAAAGATGTACAAAACCAGCTGATCAATATTAAACAGTTGCCGCAGCCTGGAAAACGAATCACCAACCCTGATTTTGACCACAGTCTGGTTTCATCCATGCTCACTAAAATAAAACAGGCACAACGCCCTATTCTGATGATCGGCGGCGGAATCGTTTATGCCGATGCTACACAGGCTATGCGAACATTCGCCGAGAGTCTGGATATCCCCGCTGTACAAACTTTCATGGGGTTAGGCGTGTTGCCTGATGATCATCCATTAGCGCTGGGCATGTTGGGTATGCATGGTGCACCCTACACCAATCTTGTCCTGGAAGAATGTGACTTATTGATTGGCATGGGTGTACGTTTTGATGATCGCGCCACCGGTAAAGTAGCAGAGTTTTGCCCTAGTGCGCAGATCATTCATGTTGATATCGATCACAGCGAGATCGGTAAAATCACAAACCCAGTGTTAGCTATCCAGGCTGATATAGGCGAGTTACTCGAGATTGCTAACCAACTGTTGGAACCTTGCAAGCGCCCGCTGTGGCGACAACGCGTTGACCAGATGAAACAGCACAATCCGTTGGTGCTGGAAGGAGACAATGATTTATTTCGCCCTTATGGCGCGATCAAAACAGTAGCCACTTTGGTTGATCAGTCAGCTAACATCACCACTGATGTCGGGCAACACCAGATGTGGGTCGCACAGGCTTATCCATTCACTCGACCTCGCCAATGGATCAGCTCCGGCGGTTTGGGAACAATGGGATTTGGCCTGCCGGCTGCAATAGGCATGGCCTTGGCTGAACCGCAGCGTAAGGTGATCTGTTTTTCGGGTGACGGCAGTTTCATGATGAATATTCAAGAACTGGCGACGATGGCTGAGCTTGGTTTGGATGTAAAAGTGGTCATTCTTAATAACGACCACTTAGGCCTGGTGCGTCAGCAGCAAACTCTGTTTTATAATAAAAATCTGTCGGCTGTAAAATTTCAACAAACTGTAGATTTTGCTAACACGGCGATTTCCATGGGCGTTAGTGGGCTCGACTTGGGCCGATCCAATTATCCTCTGGATGATTTAAAGCATGCTCTTAACACCCCCGGCCCCTGGGTTATCAATCTACCTATTTGCGAAACTGAAATGGTATTTCCCATGGTTGCACCAGGCGCCGCAAATCGCGATATGATTTATGGAGAAACTGCATGACTGCGACCAATCAAACCTTGTTAAAACTCACCGTCAATAATCATCCCGGTGTGTTGTCGCATATTTGCGGATTATTCGCGCGCCGTGCTTACAACCTTGAAGGAGTGATGGTCAGACCGATGATTAACTGCACTGAAAATACCAGCCGCATGTGGCTGTTAGTCAACGAAGATGAACGCCTGCAACAAGTAATCAAGCAAACTGAAAAATTGGTCGATGTGATTAACGTTGAACAACATGATTTCAAAGACAGTGTGTTTGAGCAAACAGAACAGTTCTTTCTAAGCCCGAAATAGCAATATGATCCAAGAGCCAAATCAGACATGCTTAAGATTTTGCTGGTAATATTACTTACCAAGTAATCTTCAAGCTAATCACTTAATGAAAATCGGACATGCCCACATTAAAGTCAAGGATTTAAAAATCTCTGAAGCGTTTTATAAATCAGTTTTCGGACTTAAGGTCAATGAACGAGAAGGAGATATTTTTGTGTTTATGTCCGGTACGCATATGCATCATGAGATCGCACTACAGAAGGTCGGCGCGAATGCTAAGTCACCGGGACGTTATGATGTGGGTTTATTTCATGTCGCCTTTGAAGTCCCGGATAAAAAAACCCTGGCTGATCGTTATCAGCATTTGACTACATTGGGCATTCATCCGGATATCATTGATCACGGCATAAGTTGGGCAATTTACTTCTCCGACCCGGACGGTAACGGACTGGAGATTTATTGCGATACTCGCCAGGAACGCAACCTGGAAAATTGGCAGGGTGTCAGCATACGAATCAAGCCAGAACAGTTGCTCGAGCACAAATGATTAAGTATTTTTCACCTGATTTCTCTCATCGAACCAATCTTTTACTTTTAAATGCCAATAACCAATTTGCACGGCAGCTCGATTCATAATTCCTCCACCCCAAGGTGATTGATAAGCCTTCAACAATTTCCAACGGTCGTCATTGTCATTAATGGCTGAGGCTACAAGCTGCCCGGCCATTGCAGTGGTATTCAAACCATGTCCACCAAACGCACTGACCAACCAAAGATGATGACCAAAAGGATATATCAGTGGCATTTTGTGACGTGTATAACCCATCAACCCATACCAACTGTGTGACATTTCGGGTCGACCTAATTTGGGGAAAACCTGATTTATATCATTAGCGATTATTTCAGCTACTTTTACCGATTTTGACCGACGCGTGGAAATCCGTCCTCCCCAAAGTAATCGATTGCCGATTTTGCGGTAATAATCGCCTGCACGGCGGCTATCAGATACAAAAGCGTTGGTTGTGATCAATTGATCCAACTCATCACCCAAATCTTCGGTCATGGCCATATAAGTAGCAACCGGCAAGATTGTTTTCTTGAGTTCAGCATGAAGCTGATGATCATAGGCACTGGTTGCGAATACTATATTCTTGCATTTGATTGCTGCCTTGGACGTTGATACTTCACAGCGCTGACGTGTATCAGTAATCGCCCGTGCTTTAGTCTGCTCAAAAATTCGACCGCCGAGTTTTTCGATTTCAGCTGCTAATCTCAAAGCATAATTTAACGGGTGAATGCTAAACGCTTGTTTATCATAAACGGCGCTGTAGTAACGACTACTCTTTATTATGGCACGCAGATTTTCTGTATCCAGATAATCAAGGTCATAGTTAAAATTCATTCTCATCTGCTGCTGTTCAATGAGCATCGATGAAGAATTATTGATTCTTAAGACATGGTAAGCGCCTTGATTCATCAATAGCTTTTTATCAAACTGATTGATTCGAGCGCGGACATACTCAACGCCATCAACTGACAACTGCCACAATTCCCGGGCTGTTTCCAGACCGACCTTATCAACAATTTTGTCAATACCCAAAGCATAACCGGGACTGACCAATCCTGCGTTTCGCCCGGATGCACCGAATGCAATCGATTGAGCTTCCAGAACAACAACATTAGCACCACGACACACTAATTCAAACGCACAAGTTAAACCTGCTAACCCGGCGCCGATAATGCATACATCACAATCTATGCTGTTATCCAATTGACTCCGGTCAGGGTAGTCATCGCGAGTGGCAGCATACCAACTATCTGGATAGGTTTGCATCATCAGCCAAAAAAGTTTTCCATTGCCAAAGAGCTATAGTACAAAACGAAATTTTAATTTGTTATTTTGCTCAATGAGTGCGTTACCTGATCCCAGCGCCACAGATTGCCCGGTGATAAGTGCACTCCACCTATCCAGCAATCCAATTCTTGCATGCCCAACCAATCTTTTTCTCCGGCAAGCACAGCCTTACCTGTATCTGTAATAGTTAACCGTTGATCAGCAATAGATGCCATCTCCAGACGCTTACCTTTTGATAGCTTTAATAAAGGTGTATGGACATCTAAGAAGCTATTCAAGATATTCCAGAAACTTGCATCACCTAAAAACCGTTGTTCTTCTGTCATCTGATATCTAACAAAGATCTTCACGGGTGAAGATTCACCACCGGCGATAATCTCGAGTGCTTTTTGTGCCGTGCATGACAAACCATTCATGCCACTGGGGTACTCTTGCAGCAATCTTAATACTGCTGCATTTAGATATGGCAATACTGCAGTATCAGCTTCCAAAAGTTGTTGCCATGGCTTAGGAGTATCATCACGAAACGCTGTCCAGGCAGTTCGTGCGAGTCGCAACTGCTCATCTGTAACTTTTTGCTCATGCACGAGCAAACTTTGAACCTGCTCGGTAGTTTGCTCTCCTAAATAGTTATCCGTACAAATCATAGACAAGCTATCCTTAATACCTTGTTGCTGTGAACACCAATCCAGAATCTGCAATATCTGCAACTGATCATACAAATCATGTTCAAACCACAGTATTATCTTGTCATACTCTGTAGATGACTTTAGTTGCAAATCCCGCTCTTTGAAGTTCTGATGTACAGAGTTAAAGTTACCCCAACCTTGACCGGCAATGTATTCAGCTCTAACTTTAGATAACTCATCTAGGCTTAAGTCCTTGGGTACCGGGCCTTCATGCAATACATCACGCCAGGGTAAAAAATCACCTGGGAGCTGCGCTTTTTGCATTAAACCTACTGCGCTATCTCCATTAGTAATGTTTAAAATCGAACTCATTTAAGCGTCAAACTAATGTCTATTGCAGAATTTTGAATTGCAATTTAATAACCATCTGCGGGAATCCACCAGTCATGTCCACGAGCAGTCGTTATGTATTCAGGCCAGCGAAAATTTATTGGAGGCTCATAATCACACAATGGTGCAATCCATTGATCACCGCCGATGCCCCCACCAGTACGCTGATTGAATTCTTCTCTTGCTGCATTCCTGACATCTTTATCCTCCAGTAGTCGTAATAAAGATAGTGCTACAGTTTTTGATGCCGCGCTTAACATCGGGTCAATGGTCGCTGGAATACCGCCTAATGCATTCATGGCCCAGTCTGGATAACTATAACCTGCCGGTGCTTTGAGCATGGGCCTGGCCACGTAGACTCTGGCAGTTGGCGTATGCCAGCACATTTCTGTGTAGTCATCTGAGGTATGATTGATTTGTGACGGTGGTAAATCTTCGCGCATGATCTGTTCTGCTTGTTGAGATGCTATCAATTCGTGGCATTGAGAAATAAAAGGATTATCCATGGCTTCAAGACCAAGATTCATCTGGATTTCCCTGGCAACATCGACTGCCTGATCATTCCAGACAGGTGGCCCTACCCGTTGCAATGCTTCAAATACTAAATCTGCCATTACATGATTCGCCAATCCTGGCCGAGACTTTGACACCCAACATTTTTCAAATCGGCAATGGGTCAAATCAGCGCTGGCTTTCGCATTGTTATCCAAGACCTCAACAACTTGATCGAGCATGGCAATGGTTGGTGCACGAATAATATATTGAATTTCAGTCAGCCTGGCAGGCAGGTTGTCCGCAGTCGCCTGCCCTGCTGTTAAGATCGCTTCGCTAATCGACCAATAGCCGCTGTGAGGAAGCATGGAATCACGTAACGACTTGGAATGATTGTACATGGCAAATAAAGCATCATTGGCACCAGGCGCTCGAACAGCGCTATGTGCTTGCGGGATCGGCAATGAATCTTCGCGCTTTAGCCAAGTCTGTGGCTGATCACAAATAAATCGATAAATTAATGAATAGGCTGCACCACAGTGAGTATCCCAGCGAGTGGTATTACATAACGGCAGCATATAACAAGGATGAAAGCTAATCATCCCATCAAGTCCATCGTAATAACCTTTGGCAGCATGTATGGGTTTTGACCCTCGTACTTTTTCAGCCGGCTCGCCGGTAAACCGGAGTGTGCCCTTGATATCATGTTTTTGCATTACAGCTTTGGCGGCTAATAAGCCGCCCAGCGCACTCATGCCTAAAGCTGAGTGTGGGTCCGTATGCCCGGCTGCATGTACAGATAATCCCTGTCGAGGCTGCTCTGTCGTCGTTGCCGCCTGGCAATTTCCAGGTACTGCATCATATTCAGCATAGGTGGCGACTGATGGCCCTTCGCCATTCGACCAATGCGCATAAAAAGCCGTAGGCATTCCGGCAGATGCTTGTTCAACTGTAAAACCTTCAGCTGTTAACTTCTCAACATACCAGGCAGCACTGTTATATTCGCGCCAGGCAGATTCTGCATAGGACCATATACGGTAATTCCAGTCTGACAACTGACTCATGGACTGGTCAATCCAGGTGATCGCGGATTGTTGAGCTGCTGTTGATTTCATATGTTTAACCTTTCCCGACCCTGTACCGGGATCTACTTAGTTTGAGTATTCGGCAATTTAAAAAGATCCCGGATATCGCTTTGCGATTCCGGGGTCACGGTGTCCCTTGTTGACTATTGCTGAATGTTCCGGCTCAGTTGGATCAACCCATTCACCATTACTATAAAATTTTGAATATCCCTGCATAACACTGCACCGAGGTTAAATTAGAAAGTTTCTGTGGCTTGTTTAAATTTAAGTTTCAACGTTTCTGAAGTGATTAAACTTTCATCTCCTGGAAATAGTCGAAAGTATAATTGATCAATTCGTGAGCGAGTATTGTAATTGAGCTCCTGGCTGATAAACCCCCCGGCGTAAACTGCGACATAATGCTCACCTTGACCAAGATGCTTGAATTCAAAATAGCCGGTTTCGTCTGTGATAATGCTTCTAATAGAATGATTGGCAACACCGTTAATCGTTGATTCTGCATCAAGCAGAATCCGTGCTGCGGTGATTGGCAAACCGTTTTTATCATGCACCCATCCTGAAATTTGTTTCATACCGATATCAACCGGCACCGTAATTTCATGACCACTTGATTCAGACAAATCGATTCCCTTGATTTCAAAAAAATTAGGCGACTGGGTTGAAAAATAAATCTCGCCTCTGGGGAATTGGGTCAACGCAAATCGACCGAAGTTGTCTGTTATAAGCTCTTTATTGTAAAGTGGGTTAACCAAACTGTGGATTTTGATACTAAAGTTCGGCACATAACCCCCATAGATGTCGACGACAACGCCTTTGAGCGGCACTAAATTCAAGGGTTGAAGTGTGATGTATAACGGCAATGTATTGTTGGTGATCGATATTTTTTCCAGATATATCGGCTTATATTTTTTACCAGCCTCAATCTTCAGCTGATAATAATTACTCACCTGCACACCTTCAATTAAAAAACCGCCGTGTTGATCTGTCACGGTTGAGTAATACAGGTTCTGGTATGGGGAACTTAAATTAATGACTATATTAGCCACGCCTGTGCCGTTAGTTTCACCTAACCAACCGGTTAGCGTTACTGCCTGATTTGCAGGCTCCGTTAAAGTTGCCAAGCGGTCTTCTGAACTAAAACTTGACGTCGAAACTTGATTTACTTGCTTGGTGGCTTCGAGTGATTTCTTCACTTCGGCCTGCACCGAATCAGGTTTTGTAGTTAGGGCGGAATCTTCTAATGCCTCGAACTTAGTTTTATCAAATTCAAGCTGGTTTAACTCTACCTCAACCTTGGACTGTAACAATGTATTAGAAAATGTGGGGATGGCTGACTTATAAAAGTATTGGCTAAAAAAACTCAAAACCAGCACTGACACAGCTGCAAGCAACAATATCGAGATTAGCGAAATAAACATTTTGTTTGTCACTATATTGTATAGTTTACCTTATCTGGACTTTGCAGAGGATTGGCGGATGCTGAAAAGAGTCTCCAATTATGATGAATTAATAAAAAGTTTTAATTGGCATATTCCGAAGCACTTTAATATTGGCTTTGAAGTTTGCGATCACTGGGCAGAAACTGAACCGGATAAAGTCGCGATTATTGATGTTAGTAATAACGATAGACCACAAAAATATACTTATAAGCAATTAAAAGCATTATCGAACCAATTGGCCAATGCATTAACCCGACTCGGTGTAAAAGCAGGAGATAGAACAGCGGTTTTATTGCCACAAACTGTCGAAACCGCTTTAAGTCATATTGCTACATTCAAATTAGGCGGAATTTCTATCCCTTTGTTTACGTTGTTTGGAGTCGATGCCCTGGAATACCGGATAGAGAATGCGGGGATCAAGGTTATCGTGACTGATACTTCAGGCGCAACCAAACTCAATTCAATTCGCCATAATCTACCTAGTCTTGAACAAATTTTAGTTATTGACGGTAATGCTGATAGTGACATTGATTTCTATGATCTGATTAAAAACGAATCACAAGAATTCGAAATCATTAATACCAAGTCTGCAGACCCGGCCTTGATTACTTATACATCGGGAACGACCGGACAGCCCAAAGGTGCATTACATGCTCACCGCTCTTTGTTAGGTCACTTACCCGGGGTGGAAATGAGCCATTATTTTTTTCCTGAGCCGGAGGACAAAATCTGGACCCCGGCAGACTGGGCCTGGATCGGAGGTTTGATGGATGTATTAATGCCGGCACTTTATCATGGGGTTCCGGTAGTCGCCTGCCGCTTCGAAAAATTCAGTGCTGAAGCGGCTTTTGATTTGATCGAACAACATCAAATTCGAAATTTATTTTTACCGCCGACTGCATTAAAACTCATGCGCACCATCGACTCACCCGAAAAGCACTGGAACTTGAACGTCAGAACAATCGCCAGTGCCGGTGAAACGCTGGGTGCTGAACTGCTTGAATGGGGGAAGCAAACTTTTGGCATATCTATCAATGAGTTTTACGGCCAAACCGAATGTAACATGATCGTTTCTGCCTGTGCTGAAATTATGCCCGCCCAACCCGGCATCATAGGACGCCCAGCACCCGGCCATGAAGTGGAAGTCATAAATGAAAACGGCGAAATCAAACCACATAGCCAATCCGGTCAAATTGCAGTTCGCTCACCTGACCCGGTAATGTTTTTAGGCTACTGGAATAACACTCAAGCAACAAAAGATAAATATCAAGGTGATTGGCTATTGACCGGTGATGTCGGCTACAAGACAGAAGACGGTTGGCTAAAGTTTATCGGCCGTGATGATGACGTGATTACCTCATCCGGCTATCGCATCGGACCGGGAGAAATTGAAGACACTTTAATCAAACACCCTGCAGTACAAATCGCCGCAGTCGTCGGCAAACCCGACCCAGACCGCACCGAAATCGTCAAAGCATTCATCGTTTTAAAAGATCATAACCAAGCCAGCAAACAACTAAAAACAGAAATTCAAAACTGGGTTAAAGTACAACTCGCCGCCCACGAATACCCACGAGAAATAGAATTCATAAAAGAGCTGCCCATGACCACAACCGGAAAAATAATTCGCAGACAGTTAAGAGAGTACGATTAATTAACGTAATCAATACTATTTTTGCGACACTACTTCGTCATTCCGGACCACGATCCGGAATCCAGCATTTTCATTGAGTTATACAGTCCCATAAAAACTGTATTACTCAGATGTTAATCCTCTACTATCTTTATTTTCGACGTTTGGATAATTTATTCAAAGATTTTCTGATTTGTTATCTTTTGTGAAGAAATGATATCAGGCATGGATAACCACTAACTACCAACATAAACAAAGACTGGATACCGGCCTGCGCCGGTATGACTCACAGTGAGCTAGTTGCTTGGATACATAAATAAAATTTGGAAATTTATCGCTGATATACAATTTCTCCGTTTCGAATTGTTTTGTCAACATCAGCAAACGCGGCCACATTTTCTCTAGGATCAGAATTCAATATTACTATGTCGGCAATATAGTTTTCTTTAACAAGCCCATTAGTCTCGGTAAATCCGTATCGACTCGCCGGTGATGTTGTCATGGATGCTAAAATCTCTTTGTAATTCATGCCTGCCTTGTGCATTAAACGGAATTCCTCTGAAGTATCGGCATCTGACATATAACCCACATCTGTACCAAAAAGAATTGTTATGCCTTTTTGGTTAGCCAGCTTAACTTGTTCAACGGCAGTTTGCTCGACAATATTAATGACATCTGGTGGCAATCCCTCTCTTTTTAACTCATAGCGCCATAACTTAAGTGTGGGAACTAACGCTACATCATTTTGATGCATTAATTCAATAAGACGTTCATCCCATGGTCCTTTCAGTTGACTTGGAAATGTATGCGCCAAAATATCAACACCGTTTTCGATCGCTACACGGGTGCCATCACTATCCGACGGATGAGCAAACACTAATGCCCCACGGGAATGAGCTTGCTCCGTCGCAGCCAATATATGCTGAGGATTCATGACTACAACTTTTTGAGGCGTACCCCATGATCCGGTAAACAATTTGATCGCATCGGCACCGTCATCCAATGCACCAGCGACTAATTTTTTAGCCTGTGAAAAGCTTTTGAATGCCGGCAGCCTTATCGGCTTAATATAATATGGGCTTCCCCCTTCCGGCACGAAACTGCCACCGGCTATTAAGATTTGCGGCCCATTAACCTCATTTTGACTTATTCGCTTTTTGATGAGTAACGTTTTTTTCAGCCATGAACCGGTATCAACGGTGCCCACAAACCCCCAACGCAGGAACATATCGGACAATAAATTACCAAGGTTTTCTTTATCTTCCTTAGCCGCCTTTTGCAGCACCCCAGTATAGTGAACATGAGAATTCCAATAACCTGCGGTGATATACTGGTTGGATACATCAACTATTTGTGAATCTTGCGGAATCTTTACCTGTTCTGCTGATCCAACCTGCTTGATTTTGCTACCTTCAATAATCACGACTCCATTTTCAATCGGCTCATGATCAGGTGAAATGAAAATGGTTGCTCCTACAAAAGTCTTTGTATTCTCATTAGCAAACAAACCTGGTGCTGAAAACATAACGAAGCCTAATAACACTACAAGATGTTTGAGCAATATCTTTATACCCATCAATGCTTTCCTCGTTTAGTTAATATCGTTATCACTAGATCATCAGAGCCTACGTGGATTTAGGTTTGACCGGTATCCGAATCTCAATCTCACCTGAACCCGTTTCTGGATCAAAATCCTCTCTATAACATTCTAAATCCGGTGCCTTGACCAGTTCATAATCTGAATTGGGCAGCCAATCATTCCAGATTGAATACCAAGCACTTCTGATTCTGGAAACATGATAAGGGTGAACAAATACAGCATACTGTTGTTCCGGGATTTCAAGCACTCGCAACTTCGGCGGCACATCTGCGGCACAATGCACTTCAAGCGCGCACATGTAATTCCAGCCCTCACTATAATCCCAATTTTTACCATCACCTGTAAAGTGGACTCCAAAAGTAGCACGACTCTTGCTATTGGTAATTCTTCTAATATACGGAATGAATTCTTGCCATTGCCCCGGAATCATTGATGCCGTTTCACAGGTATATTGCCTAGATAAACCGACCATGAGTAACGGTTTTTGCTGAATAATTATTGGTTCTGCCAAAGCAATACTTATCTGTTCCATTTTTTGCGCTTCGATCATTTTCAATCCTTCCACTGACCCGGATTTTCTAACTTGCCCGGGAGTTTTACCGAATTGAAGCGTAAACGCTCGAGTGAACGCCTCGTGTGAGTTGTATCCTGTTTTGACAGCCAACCCAAGAATATCTTTCTCACCCTGAGCCAGTATTTTTGCGGCTATTGTCAGCCTGCGACTACGCAAATATCTCATCACCGATTGGCCACAGAAATCGGCAAATGATCGAGTAAGGTGGTAACTGGAAACACCGGCTATGGTGGATAATTTCTCCAGGGTGATATCCTCGTTATAATGGCTCTCTATATACCAAAGAGCCTTGCCAACAACACCTGATGCGCTCACAAACTAATTCCAATTAACTAGCTAGCATTCTAACAATTCGTTAATTAGCGTATTTGATTGTTTTTGCGGTGTTAAAAGTAATGGTTAGTAAATTACTACAGCAGAAACAATTTCGAATAATTCTTATCCGCCTGCGCGGGAGTGACGAGGATATATTTTTCAGAGGTTCCTTAAACCAATACCCATGATAATAAGTCGAGTCTGAGCCCTCTTGCCATTTACTGGATGCCGACCTACAGTTTATGCTGAATACTGAATCAAGTTCGGCACAGACTCTGATTCAGTACCAGTATGAACAGAGGTAAGCTAGTTGCTTGGGTGTATCGTAATATTCGGGAATTTATCGCTGTAGTCTTTTTTGCGCAGGGCGAGTTTGGCGGCGGCTTTACGGGCGATTAATTTGTACTTTTCGGACACACTGCTATCCGGGTCAGCGATGACTGAGGGTTGGCCACCGTCGGCGTTTTCGCGGATGGAAATATCCAGCGGTATATCACCAAGAAAATTCAAATTATATTGCTCGGCCATTTTTTGTCCTCCCTGGCTACCGAAGATATGTTCTTCGTGACCACAGTTGGAACAAATATGGGTACTCATGTTTTCGACTACGCCTAAAACTGGAATATCGACTTTTTCGAACATCTTGTAGGCTTTACGTGCATCAAGCAATGCAATGTCTTGCGGAGTAGTGACGATCAATGAACCGGATACCGGCACTTTCTGCGCCAGTGTAAGTTGCGTATCGCCTGTGCCCGGCGGCAGGTCGATGATTAAATAATCGAGGTCATCCCACTGGGTATTATTCAACATTTGTTCCAGTGCCTGGGTGACCATGGGGCCACGCCAGATCATTGGCGATTCTTCGTCGACCAGGAATCCGATCGACATGACTTGCAAGTTATAGCTGGACAATGGCTCCAGGGTTTTGCCATCTTTAGATGACGGTCGCCCGCTTATGCCCAGCATTCGTGGTTGACTGGGACCATAGATGTCTGCATCGAGTACACCAACTTTTGCCCCTTCGGCCGAGAGAGCCAAGGCGAAATTAGCTGTCAAGGTTGATTTGCCCACGCCGCCCTTTCCTGAGGCCACGGCAATCATGTTTTTCACACCCGGCAGCGGTTTGACGTTTTCCTGAACTTTGCGGGCAACTGTTTCAGACTGAATATTAACCTGTGCACCTTGAATTAACTCAGAAACTTGTTGCGTCAATTCCGGCAACCAACTCTTAGCTGGATAGCCCAGAACAATATCCAACTGAATCTGGTCTTCCTCGATCTTGATATTTTTAATCGAGTTGCCTGTAACCAGATCAAGCTCAGTGTGCGGATCAATTATCGACTTGAGTTTATCTTCTATTTGTTCCCGAGAAATGGTTGTCATGTAAAAAAACCTGGGTTATTCAATTCAAGAAACCGATTGTAGATCAACACGATTGCAGATGCTCACTATATTCACTTTGGTGATAAACCCGCGCGGATTGTGTCACATGCTCAGCTACATTTTCGAGCTGATTTTCCAAGGCCAGATTAAACTCAAAACGGGAGAAAAAGCGGTCATACATCTCTGAACCCAATGTCCCAATCGCATAATATTCATCATGGGTTACATCATGCTCAAGAATGATTGTGGTTAGTGGCTCCGGAGCCGGACCATCCAGCACCTTGGCACCTTTAAGCGGATCATAAACGCTACGTTCCGAACAGCAATAAATTACCTGTTGAGCTGCTGTTGACTGTTGGTTTTGTTCATCAACCAACACCTGTTCAGGCCGGTAGCTGATAAAACTGATAGTCCTGGTCGGATAGCTCAATTTATGCGCACAAATGGCAGCAAAACTGACAATAGAATTCGTCGGCCCCACACCGCCTTGCCAATCATAGCCTTGGCCGTTTTCAGTGATCAAATGCTCCTTTTGATCAACTGACTGACCCAGGTTTATTAGAAAGCATGGGGTTGAAACATACGGATAATTAAACACATAGCATTGCTTGCTTTTTAAACTTGCAGTCTTGATAGGCTGATCATTTTGATCGACTAATCGTGCCCGCGAATAAAGTTTGATTTCACCTTTGGTTTTCGCTAACAGCGATGGATTGGCTAGCGCCAGTGAAGCGGCCGATAAACAACCTTTAAAAAACACCCGGCGGTCAATCGGTTTTTTCATTGTGTTATTTCCATATACTCTTGAATACTTAAATCATTGAGGTCACTATTATCACTCTGAAACTCGATATCTCCATGTTGATTAATTGTTGGATTATTGATCTTAATAATTAATTCATCGCTAATATGCAACTGGTTTATTTGATCGACATTCTGCAGCCGTTGCCGCCATTGCTCATAAATATAACCAAAACCTCTTTCTGACCAATTATTAATTTGTTTAATAAATTCACGAGAATAGGCCTCTAATAATTCAGCATGAGTCAAATCACTGGTACCTTCTGCTTCATGAATACTCATTGAGTCAAACTTATCAGTTTGGGGTGAAGCGGTGATGTTGACACTGGTGGCAATACTTAACCAGGGGCTTGCTTCTTGCCGTCCATAATCCAGCCATAATGATGCAACTTTATGGTTAGCAATAGTAATATCATTAGGCCATTTATAGCCCAGCGCAGTCATGGGAGAAACATAAGAAGCGATTGAATTACCTAAGCTGATAATCGCAACAATTAACATTTGATAATAATTTTCAAACTTAAACTCCGGCCTTAGAATTAGTGCACAATGTAAATCACCTGCATTACATATCCATGACTTACCTAATCTAGCCGTTGCCCATTTCTGATTTATTACCCATAGTAATGTTCCTTCATCAGCTCCCTGCTCAGCATGTTGCTGAACTTCTGAACGTAAATTATCGACGTGTTGATAAAACTTCAGCTCGTATGCGGCGGGAAGTTCAGGTTTATAATCTGGTTGCACGTCGCCGAAACAAACCTTAGCTAGGGGAATTCTTGAGCATTTGAGCCAAAGATGGAAAACCGCCCTTTTGCGCATATTCAGCCGGCGTTCTACCGGTTAAATCTGTAACCAGATTATCCGCACCATGCTTAAGCAGTATCTCAACAATGTTCTGATTACCTTTTATAGCTGCATGATGCAAGGCCGTCGCACCCTGATCATCCCTGGCGTTAATTTTTATTTGCTCTGTTGTGAGCAGTAAGCGCACAACTTTTTCTCTATTCTCATAACTGGCCCGATGCAACGGTGTCCACTCATAAACATCCCGGGTATTGACGTCCACCTGTTGAGCCAGAAACAACTTCACTACTTCATCATGCCCTTTGGCTGCGGCTATCATTAACGCGCTCCAGCCATTAGAGCCTCGGGCATTAATATCGACATTTTTTTGAAGTAACAACTGAATCGCTTTGATATCGCCGCTGATTGCTGCAAACATAATTGCGCTACCGCCATTGTTGTTCTTGACATCAGCCTGCGCACCTTTAGCCAGTAATAGTTTGACTAACTCACTTTTGCCATACTTAGCCGCAACCATTAATGCAGTCTTGCCGGAGTGATCGGCCAGATTTACATCTTCCCGGGTTCGACTCAGACGTTCGATCATCTCGAAATCATCTGCCTTAATGGCATTCACAAACAATACATCGCTGGCATTTGCTGACACTTGCCAGTTCAGCAAGAAAATAAAAAGAGCTACCGCTTTAGCAATGGATTCGAATCGCATATCGTTCACAGTATCTGCAGCTTCTAAAACATATCATACATAAATGGCAATCCATCTATTCGTCATTACGGGCTTAACCCGCAATCCAGTATTTCTTAAGGGTCCTGTGGATGCCGGATCGAGTCCGGCATGATGATAGCGAACAAGAGTTAATTTGTTTTTATATTTGTTCGGCAATCTATTTATCTCAAGTCATAATGGCTGACGACTTCGCTTAACGCGGCCATCGCATCATATTTTCCAGTTAATCTGATTAATGCATCGTGACTGATAGCTTGTTCCAATATCTGCCCATAGCCCCTTCTCTCCTGATCAGATAACCGCAGCTGCTGCGAGTGAATAATTTTGTACGTTTCATCAGCAAAATAAAATCGCAAGTTATTTTGTTGCGAGAGGTGCTTTAAGGTATCAAATTGTACATCGCCCAATCCCGGAACTATCAGCACCTCACCGGCCAAGGGGTCGTCGGGATTGGTCATGACTTCAAACCGCAGCATCACAACCCCTGCATGAGTATGATCAATCAACTCGGCCTCTAAACTAATAGGCAAGGCTTCAAATGCTTCGGTTAAAATCAAACGATCTACTTCGCATTTGTCACCACCCAGTTCAAAGAAAACTGCTGATTCCCATCCATCTGCGCCAAACTCAACAGGTACACAAGTAGTCATTGCACCGCTTTGCTGCATACTGCGAATAATAGCTTGTGGGAAGCTGTCCATGACCATATTAAATCATCGCCACTGACAGTGTTTCAACCGGCACTGTTCTTTCGGAATTTCTGTTTATGTAGGAGAAACGTCCGGCTGCTTTTCAGAAACTTCTAATTCTTCGGCATCAGCTGCTTGATCTTTAACCTCATCGTACCAAAGATCATGATGCTGCTTGGCCCATTCAACACTGACGCGACCGGTCGTCATGCCTTCCAATGCGCCTTCTGTACCTAAAGTGCCTATATAAGCGTGTCCAAAGAATGCAATCATCCAGATGATGGCAGCAATGGCATGGATTTGATGCATTGTTTGCATGGTCGCCCGGGTATTATCGATGAGTCCCCATTGGGCCGCCCAACCGATTAGAACAATACCGCTACCGCAGACAGCCAGTAAGCCAACCAGAATGACCAGCCAATACCAAACCTTTTCACCGCCGTTAGCTTTACCTGCACTTGGATGGGCGTTACCGATTATTCCGCCACCGGTAGCTATCCATTTAAAATCAGTTGCGTTGGGAATGTTGTTTTTAACCCAGAATAACAACATCGCAAACACGCCCAAAGTAAAAAACGGACCAACGAAGTTATGGACGCTGATTGACAAAGATGCCCAGGCCGCAAAACCTTCAGCGCCAAGCAAAGGAATCAGCACAGCACGGCCGAATAACATGCTCAGGCCGGTGATAGAAAGTATGATAAATAAAATCGCTGTATACCAATGCATGGTTCGCTCCATCAAGGTCCAGCGGGGCACCGTCTTTCCTGATTTTTCTGCTTCGACTCGAATCTTGCCTTTAATAAGGTAAAACAAAACAACCAGCCCCAGCGACGCAAGGATCGCCCAACCGCCATAAGTCGTAATTAGATTGTTTCTAACCTGTCGCCAGTTTTGGCCACCATTATTAATAAAAACACCTGCTTCCGGACCGGTAACCGCCGAATAACCTGCCTCACCTTCTCGAACGGCCCGCCAAAAGTTTGCCCGATGGTTCTGATCATCAGTGACCTGTGCATAGCTATTAGTCGTGCTAATTAAATACGATGTCAATGGCAAAACCATCGCACTGATGATGATAAACAACAGCGACCAAGTCATCATCCTAAGGCGATTTTTAGGGCGCGATTTTGAGTTTGTATCTGTTGTCTTCATGATAGCAGTCCTTATTCGTTAATTAGCGATCCATTTGCTTTTTCATTCTTTCCTGTAACGCAGCAAGATCCGTTGTCAATGAGTCAGTAGCACCCTGGTAAACACCAGGCTCATGAATAGTCACATTTTCCGCTTGCTCACAGCCTGAAATAAATATCAGACTCATTACAGCCGCTAGAAATAATTTCATATGTTTTGTTAGTGCAAACATCTGTAAAACTTCATATCTACAAATTTAAAAGGGCAGATACTCTCCCCTTTTAAACCAATCAGGCGTTATCGCCATAAGCCGTTTCCCAACCCCAGGTATTGGGCCGGCCACCACGTTTGAGAATGCGTTCACGGTAAATGTCCGCCACCATATCTCCATCACCTGCCAGCAGGGCTTTGGTTGAACACATTTCAGCACACAGTGGAAGCTTGCCTTCTGCTAAACGGTTACGGCCATACTTTTCTGTTTCAGCAACTGAATTATCATCTTCGGGGCCACCGGCACAGAACGTACATTTATCCATCTTACCGCGTACACCAAAAGCATTCTCCTGAGGATATTGTGGCGCACCAAACGGACAAGCATAAAAACAGTAACCGCAGCCGATGCATAAGTCCTTATCGTGCAGCACCACACCATCATTGGTGGTATAAAAGCAATCTACCGGACAAACGGCCGCACAAGGTGCATCAGTACAATGCATGCAAGCGACTGAGATCGACTTTTCGCCCTGTTCACCGTCACCGAGAGTAATCACACGACGGCGATTCACTCCCCATGGAACTTCATGCTCATTTTTACAGGCTGTTACGCAGCCGTTACATTCGATACATCGCTCTGCATCACATAGAAATTTCATTTTAGCCATATCTATTCCTCCGCGCTTAAGCGAGTGACAAACGACACAGGGTAACTTTACTCTCCTGCATCTGGGTTACTGAATCATAGCCATAGGTAAATGCCGTATTACAGGCTTCACCGCGAACATATGGCTCTGTACCTTCCGGATACTTATCAATCAAATCCTGACCTTCATAGTGGCCACCGAAATGGAACGGTGTAAACACCACCCCGGGTGCCACCCTGCGAGTAATCATGGCCTTGACTTTAATCCTGGCGCCCTCCGGTGTATCTATCCACACCATTTGTCCATCTTTAATGCCGTTGTCGTTAGCGTCCTTGGGGTTAACTTCTACGAACATGTCCTGCTGCAATTCTGCCAGCCAGGGGTTGGATCGGCTTTCTTCACCGCCGCCTTCATATTCAACCAACCGACCACTGGTGAATACAATTGGAAAATCCTTGGAAAAGTCTTTTGCCTGTATCGAGCCATAACGTGTCGGCAATCGATAAAATCGCTTGCGATCCTCGTAGGTTGGATACTTGTCAGCTAACTCGCGATCCGGTGTATATAATGGTTCGCGGTGTATGGGCACTCGATCCGGGAAGGTCCAGACGATAGCCCGCGCTTTGGCATTGCCAAATGGTGCGCAACCGTGATTAATTGCAACCCGCTGAATGCCGCCGGATAAATCAGTTTTCCAGTTTTTACCTTCGGCCATGCTTTTTTCTTCGGCAGTTAAATCATCCCACCAACCCAATGTTTTGAGTAAATCAGCTGTAAATTCAGGATGACCGTCTCTAATTTCATTGCCAACCGGCCAAGAATCTTCGGCCAGGATGTTATTGCCTTCATGCTCAACACCAAATCGAGCCCTGAAGTTCAGGCCACCTTCGGCTACCGGTTTACTTGGATCATAAAGCACCGGGGTGCCGGGGTGGTTCATCTCAGGCGTTCCCCAACACGGCCACGGCATACCGTAATAATCACCATTGGCAGGCCCGCCTTCAGCTTTCAAAGTGGTGGTATTAAATGTATGTTTGTTTTCCATGTGGAGTTTTAAGCGCTCCGGGCTTTGTCCTGTGTAACCGATGGTCCACATGCCGCGATTGAACTCACGGGTGATGTCTTCGATCAAAGGTTCGTCATCATTAACCTGGACGTTTTTACATAGCTCATCTGCGAAACCGAGTTTCTTAGCAAACTTGTATAAAATCGTATGATCAGGCAGTGATTCGAATAAAGGCTCTATGACTTTTTCGCGCCATTGCAATGATCGATTAGATGCTGTAACCGAACCGTAGGTTTCAAATTGAGTACAGGCTGGCAGTAAGTAAATACCATCTGTTCGATCATTCATAACCGCGGCGTGAGTAGGATAAGGATCAATGATTACCATCATATCCAGCTTGGCCATCGCCTTTTTCATTTCCGGACCGCGGGTTTGACTGTTGACCGCATGCCCATCGTAGACCATGCAGCGAATATTGTCTTGTTGACCGATATTTTCTTCCAGCACACCGTCAACCCAACGGGAAACCGGAATACCTTTATAGTTCATTGGACTAACAGGCTTGCCTTTATCGCCCTCAACTTTGTCCTGGGCGAATCTGGACTTAACCCATTCGTAATCCAGGCCCCAAACTTTGGACCAGTGTTTCCAGGCACCATCGGATAAGCCGTAATAGCCCGGCAAGGTATGGGACAACACGCCAAAGTCAGTTGCGCCTTGGACATTATCATGACCACGGAAGATATTAGCCCCACCGCCTTCTACACCAATATTGCCCAATGCAAGCTGGAATGCACAATAAGCCCGGGTGTTGTTGTTACCTATCGTGTGCTGAGTCCCGCCCATGCACCAAACAAAAGTAGCCGGACTGTTCTTGGCCATCATTTCGGCTGCAGTTTTAACCACATCTTCCGGCACACCGGTTACACGTTCGGTTTCTTCCGGCGTCCAGTTAGCCACCTCAGCTCGGATTTCGTCCATGCCGTAAACACGCTGGCGAATATATTCCTTATCCTCCCAGCCGTTTTCAAAGATATGCCACATCATTCCCCAGATAATGCCGACATCAGTACCGGGGCGGATTCTGACAAAGTGGTCAGCATGTGCTGCGGTACGGGTGTAGCGCGGGTCGATGACAACCATCTTAGCACCGTTTTCCTTGGCTCTGAAGATATGTTGCAACGATACCGGATGTGCCTCAGCCGGATTCGAACCAATGAACAACATGCATTTACTGTTATGCATATCATTATAGGAATTGGTCATGGCCCCGTAACCCCAGGTATTGGCGACTCCGGCCACTGTTGTGGAATGACAAATTCTGGCCTGGTGATCGACGTTGTTGGTGCCCCACAAAGCCGCAAACTTTCTGAAAAAATACGATTGCTCATTGTTATGTTTGGCAGAGCCTAACCAATAGACTGAGTCCGGCCCGGATTCTTCGCGAATTTTGAGCATGCCATCACCGACTTCGTTAATGGCATCATCCCAGGTCATTTGCTTCCACTTACCGCCGGTGAGTTTCATGGGATACTTAAGACGCCGTTCGCCATGACCATGTTCACGTACTGACGCACCTTTGGCGCAATGCGCTCCTAAATTAAAGGGTGAGTCAAAATCCGGCTCCTGCCCGACCCATACGCCGTTTTGTACTTCTGCTTTCACGCCGCAGCCGACCGAGCAGTGGGTGCAAACACTGGTCTTGACCGTAATTTCACCTTCTGCCGCCTCACTGGCAGCATGCACTTTTTTGACTCTGCCGGGTGCCAGCACACCAGCCGCAGCACCTGCTCCAACGGCAAGCCCGGACCGCTTTAAAAAAGTACGCCGATTTATAGCCTGCCCGACACCTGCTAACTTATCCTCGATATCTGTCGGTTTTTTTCTGATCAGTTTCATATGCAAATCTCCTGTATTCGCTCTACGTTGCTTAGATTTATACGTTTATTAAAAACACGTTAAAACCTAGCCAGTCGATAATATTCTTTAATATGATCGGTCTCTCTATAACCTTGCTTCGGCTTAACCTTGTCTTCGGGCTTTTGCTCGGCCACAACCTTGTGACTTATAGCACCGCTGCCGACCGCCACAGTGGTGACTGCCGCGCCTTTGAGAAAGGAGCGTCTTTTTACTGTTGATGCGTCAGTTGTCTTCATCAGTTATTCCTCATATGTAAATATGTGTTTTATGCGTTCAGTGTTCCTGGATGTTCAAATATTGGTTTTCTAACTCAATAAATCGCTGGCCTAAAACGCCAACTGATTTATAAAAACTGGCAGACGTTGCTATCTGCAGTTCCTGAAAAAATTTCTCAGCCCATGGGTGAATGTGGCGAATATAAAATCGGCGCTGCTCATAGCCAGCGATATCAGTGGCTGTAATTAAAATCGACATAGTTTCAAACAATGCAGCGATATGATCTTCCGGATCTTTTTGCTGGGGATCGGCTTGTATACCTAAGCGGGTTAAATCATCTCTTAAATCACTCAGTGGCTTATCCATCAAAAAACCCGTTATATGCCAGGAGCCATAGGGAATTACCTGGCCTCGACCAAGACCAATAAATAAATCATGATATTCATCATCCAGCTGTTCAAGCCCATGAACATGAGCGGCCCGGTGTAATTCAAGCCAGGCCTGTGCTATTTCGCCTAATTCTTGCTCATCCGGTTGTTTAATGTGTTTGAGGTAATCAAGTACATCCTGACCGGGGGCATGACTGAGTAGTGAAGATAAAATTGAATAGGCATCAGAACGAGCCTGATCGTCATCGTCTGTATGCGATGTTTTTGTTTGACTTGTATCTATTCCACTCACTGGAATAGATGAGCTTAAGTTCACTCCTAGGTGCTACTCTTTTTACTCTGGTGATAGATTTTTTACTAAAAGTGATGATAGCGCTTACACTGGGAATTTTCAAGGAATTCCACATATAAGTCTTTGATTTTGTTATTATTTTAAATAATAACAATAATCAATCGCATTATTATTTAGATAAAACACTATTCTTTCATAGCTGTCTGATTAATTAAATCAATAACTCTGAAATATTGAGCGATCGCCATCACCTGATAATTAACTCGATTCACTCTGTCCCGCTCGGAAATATACTCGTAGACTGAGGCTTAACCGCCTACCATCGACCTAAATTCAGTATCGTAAATCAGTTTTCCAGATTTGAGCGCGTCCTGATATTTTTGAATCAAAAAACAGTTCGGTTAACTTAGGTGAAATCGTTCGTCCCCATTCTGGATTAGCAGCACGCGTTAAAATTTCTTTTTCAGCATTGCCATCTACATCCATCACCCAGACAGAATGATCATTAACATAATCAATTTCCCAATATGCAATTTTCAATCCATCCGGTGACAGTACAGGTCCGATCATGCGATTGCCCGTTCGTTCACCTGAATTCGAGAGGCGTTGTTGATTTGATCCGTTTGTATCCATCACCCATATTTCGTAAGTGCCGGTACGTTTAGATGCAAATAATATCTTTTCCTCACCGTTGATCACTCCCCAGTAAGGATATTGCTCTTTTGCCTGATGTTTTGTCAGCCGCTCGGCTTGTTCGGTATCTAAATTGAATTTATAAATATCCCAATTGTTATTCAAATATTTACCATACACCAATGAAGATCCATCGACAGACCAGGCAGGTGTTAATCCATAGTCAATGAACATCGTTTGATCTGTCTTTAAATCAACAATCCAAATTTCATAGGACTTTTTGGGTTCACGTCGGTGAAATACTAATTTGGACCCATCGGGTGACCACCTGGGATTTTCATCATTGCCCGGCAGGCTAACCGCTTCTTTGATTTTTTCACCATCAGGTTTAATTAACCAAATATCATAAGAGTCAGTACTGCGGGCCAACACCTCAACGGCCAATAAATTCTCAACCGGGCTTAGGCTGCCATACGAATTAATCCCTATATTGCGAATGATTGTCGGATTGGTCTTAAGAATTTCTGACTGGCCAAGTACACCGGCAATACTGCCAGCAATATTGCCACCTGCACCTCCTCCAGCAGGGGCAGAATCTGCTGTAGAAGTATCTTGCAGAACAAGCACTCGCTCATAATACTTTCCCGGTTCAAGTTCGATAGCAAATTCATTTGTTATATCTTTATATTCAAGATTGATAGTCAATTCACCGACAGATGTATGATCGAAAAAGTAAAAACCATCATCTTTGGTTGTAAATGATTGCTCGCCTAAGGTAAGTGTGACGTCGTTAAGCGGATTATTGTATTCGTCATAGACGTAACCGCTGAGATACGCACCATCATTTGCGGTGACAGGTTTACTAAGCTCTAATCCTGTGATGAACAAAAGACTCAGCATTAATTTGAACATGCATCTTTTCAATTAATTAGACCTTCGCAGCTCTATGTTATAGCGCATTTCAGTGTCCCAATTCACATTATAGAGTGTACCTGTCCAAGGGTCATTTTTTGTAAACTTCCCTCCTTGACCATAAGCTTGAACTTTATAGTGCCGCTTCAGTTCAATTTGATCTATGACATAGCGACCATCACTGGTAGACGTCGCTCTATTTTCATCTATCACGACATGGACATTAGAAATCGGACGCCCTTGGCCATCTACAACGTTGCCAATGACTAACGGCTTATCGTTAAACTTGATAACTTGATCAGTTAATGACGCATCGATTGAGAAAGGTCGTTGCATGATCGAACGATTGTCAATTAACGCCGAGGATATGTAGTTGCCATAAGGAGCAGAACTTTTTTGTTCAAATGGAAGCGTCTTATAGACAACATTATCTTTTTCAATTTGAACCAAAGCCTGGCTTTGAATGGCCTCATGCGGCGTGGAGAAGGTCACATTACCCCCGTCTTGTTGTATAGGTGTGGCTCTGGAAATAAGTGGGAGGTATTTTTGTTGATAGAAAAAACGTAATAGTCGATGACTTTGGTGATTTAAGCCATCAGGTTTTACAATAGAAAAATGATCAGTGTTACCTAACCGCTGAGGCTCACCAAAGTAGCGCCCACCTGAATCTTCCTCAACGACTACAGTTTTGTATCCAAACGGCCATTTTTTAATTATAAAATGATTCTCGATTGCTTCGATGCCAACAAAATGCGATAAAGGTTGTGACGTTCCTGGATCGATGAGCGTTAAAAAATCCTTATGTAAGTTGTTTAGATAGGTATTATTCCAGGCCAGATCTTGACCCATTTGTTGTTTTATTAATTTTGCCAACCACTTAAAACGATCTGCATCTTTCGAGCCCATTGAAGGAGAAGCCATTAGCACCAAGCCAATGAATTTATCTTTAAATTGATCAGTTTTTTTCGTCAGTATATGACGGATTGCAATACCGCCTGTACTGTGGCCGATAAAGATAATGTTTTGGTAATCCAGAACCCGTTTATTTGCCAGAGGTGATATGGTCGCTAATGCTCTGTAGAGTTCATTTGCGGCATCACGAATACTGTAGTCGCCACTATTTAATTCTGTATAAAAGCCGCCTAAAAAAATTGCAGGCGAGTTAAAAGTATCTACATCGGTGGACACCAAATCCGGCCAGTAAGTTTGGCTGTTATCTTCACCTTGGTATAACCAGGCTGAGCGGCTATCTGAGAGAATGCCATGTACAAAGACGATAACCGTATCCGAGTTATTAACACAAAACCAGACGTTATTTGTATTAGGTTGTGGAACATTTTTATCGCAAGCAAAACTGGAAGTGAAAAATATAAAAAGGAAGGACATAACAAATGAGCGCGAAATCCTAAACAATGAATTGGCTCTTAAATCCTTCATCCGATATTCCATTAGTTATTCGACTTATTATTTTAGCCCAATAAAATTCTACCTTATTTCTGATTTAATGCATCAAAATTTTAGCAAGATCCTAAACCTTCCCTTACTCTATGAATTATTCAAACCTCGTCTGCGAAAGCATCAATTACCCAGCAATCCTCACACATTTGTCACAGTTAAAACAGCACAGTTAAAACAGGACACCCACAAAATTTATTACCAAGTGAGTATTAAAACAGGACACCCACAAAATTTATTACCAAGCAATTATCACTGTGATTTTTGATTTACCAATGATTAATCATGACTGATGTACAACAACCTCGCCTGGGATTGTCCTTTCAACCATTTTAATCCTAAGTCATCACATAAATGCATCGATGCTGTTTCCGGCCCTAGCATCCGATAATACAATCGACTTAATCTATTAACCGCCTTTAGATAGCCTTTCGGATTAAGATTTAAACGCCTTAATATCGGCAGTACCTTATCCAGTATATACCCTGACCTCTTGTCTTTGATACGGCGTCCTGTCTCATCAACCAACGTTAAATAGTCGGATAAACGGATAGGTAAATACCTCTTATTATTATTCAATGCCTGAATCGGTTCACTAAGATCATGGTGAGTAATACGATGATGTATTGAGGTGAATAACGATTGCTCCGGTGTGTTTGCTACGCCTGCTCGCACTGGATTAAGGTCCACATAGGCCATACACACGTATACCGCAGATTCATCTAACAATAACTGTGAACGAAATCGGCCTTGCCAGAAACGACCTGTACATTTATCTTCCTGATTGGCTTTACGGGCTAGTTTCTCATTCAAGCAACGCATTAACCAACTGATATCACATAATCGTTGGCGATACACTTGTATCTTGTCGCTGTCTTTGAGTAATTCATTAATTCGAGATGCTGTGTCTAATTGTTGATTGGGAAATAGTTCACACCAACGCCTGGCAATCTCATCATTACTGGCTTGATGCATTTTATCGGGGCGCGTTTGAACCACCAAGTGATAATGATTTGACATGATCGCATAGCCATATAAATCTATATAAAACAGTTCACACAGCTCAAACAGTCGTTTTTCTAACCAGCGTTTTCGATGATCATAGCGTTTACCGCTATAGTTATCTTTACCACATAAAAATGCGCGTCTAACACAACGACTAATGAGATGAAAATAAGTGGGTTGATCGATAAATAAATGGTGATTTCGAGCGATAGTCATCCTTGACTCCTAGTGTTTAGTTAAGTGAATTCCGTTTCAGAACAATAATTTAGCATACAGTATTTTCTTATTCAATTTATGGGTGTCCCTAATATGTTTCTGCAATTTAGCATACCACAAGCATCTGTTCAATTCTTGGGTATCCTGTAATTACTAAGCTTGTTCAATTTGTGGGTGTCCTCAAATGTTTTTCATTTATGGGTGTCCCTAATATGTTTTCTAATATGTTTTTGGTGGAAATGTGTCCCCTAGTTCATTTGAATTGTTAATTAATTAAAATTATTGAGAATCCTAGAATAATAAATATTATAAGGAGCAAAAGCAGTAATCCAAAAATACCATGATCTTTTTTAATCTCAGTTAACTCTTTGCCATGTATGTTTCTTAAGCAAATTAATTCATCATCATTCAGTTTAGCACAGTGGATACATTGAGGTAAGTTCTCAGGGTATTGTAGCCCACATCTATCGCATGTTACAGAGGATCGAATTGGCACATAGGATATCATTACTCATACACTATTTAAATTAACTTAAAGATAATAAACAACCGTTATCCGCACCTCTATTATATGACACAAAGAGACAATAATTTAAAGTTTTCAACTACTACTTGTAATTGATCGAACCAATCGGAGTCCAATCGATAGGTTCATTTGGTATTGTAGGATAAAGAATATCAATAATTTTATCCCCGCCTGATTTTACTCCGCATATAGTAACTACTGCCGTACACATCGGATGCCAAAATTTCGGAACAGTTTTCGAACTCGAAGGAGGATTTGATCCGGTTACTGAAACATGACATGCATCCGCAGCTGTTGAATCCGAACAAAAAGAATCGACAGCATCTGCAAATTCACCCTGTCCATCATATGTACAAACCACATTACAATTCTCATTACCTTTAGGCGCATGTAAACTTATCAAATCTATCCCAAACCCAACGCCGACTTGACCAGAAGATATACCAACAAAACTCTTCAAGCCTGCTTTGCCAATGATTCCAGGTAAAGAAGCATTCAATCCAGCCACAGAAGCAATTAAATCTACACCCGATGCTGCACTACCAGTTGCCAACCCAACCAATGCATTTGATCGTGACACCGTGGTTCCCGCTGCAATAATTGCTGCCTTACCACCTGCAAACCCACCGTTTGCGAGAAAGGTTCCCCATCCCGCAACCGCCGATGCAACAATAGTAGATGCAGTAAATGCATATCTACTCCTCGCCTTGCTTTTCAAGGCCTTATATATTTCACCAGCAGCATGTGCCTTATCCAAGACCGCATCAAATTCTGCTGAATGTCCTCTGTGACTTAGAACAAACTCCCAGCTACATTCCTTGCAGCCTAGTATGGCCCTTGCTTGTGCTCGATACTTATTACGTGTTTCTTTAGTATTACCCCGTGATAACCCCCCATAATTCTGAACAATTTCACTGCCAACCTGAAGGTGGGTATTAATTGCAGCTATCTGAGCCGGATCGGTCACTCGTTCTAAGCCCGGTTGGTAATAACCGGTGCCTCGCCCGCCTCCTGTTTCCCAAGGCCCAACCCAAGTGCTCGTGTGCCTGACATACCCCAGCGTTGGACTATACCCACCTCGATTTCCGGGAAATTTAATAATATCTCCACCAATTTGTTTATTTACTGTTTTACATGATCCACATGCAACATTGACTTGCTTATACCCATTTGCTGGGCTAAAACTTGTCGTGGTCCAAAAATGCCCGGTCGGGTCGGTAAAACTTAACGGATTATTGCGCACATAGGCATAGCGGTTATAAGCCTGTAAGTCCGTCGCACTGGGAATGATGACATCCGGACTCAAGAACCGGCCGATTACCGGATCATAGATACGCGCATTCATGTTAACGAGGCCAATCTCGTCATCCATCTCGTGGCCTGTGAAACCTCGGTTGGTGCTGCTAGTGATTTCATTATCAGCTTCTGTCCAATCCGTGTTACGCCGTTCTCCCCAGGGGTTAAAACTTAAGCGCTCTACAATGTTGCCGTCATCATCGACAATCACATCAGTAGACCCTAAATGATCTTTGAGTAAATACTGCTTCTCTACCTGGGTAAAATTTCCTGCACTTTGGCTGCCGGCCTGCTGGTATTTAATCTCCAGTGTTGTGGCTCCAACTGGAATGTAATACTTCCAGAAAATATCACTGCCATCAGTAATATGTTCCATGCTGCCGCCACCGTAGTAGCGGGTAGTCTTCCCTGATAATGTGGACTTGGTAACCCGTTGAAAGTTCGAACCATAGGTATAACTTACCCCTCGGGCTTCTCCGTCAATCACAGCAGCCATCTGCTTGGGCTTGTTAAACGCAGTCCAGTCAACCGTGCGTTGGCCGTTACTGGTTAGGTTGCCGTTGCCATCGTAGTTGTAATTGCCATAGGGATTGAAGACGTTTTCAGTGACATTGACGGAGCTATTCTGCTGGATGGAAGTAATCGCATGAGGGCCATAACCGTTCTCACCGTAATTCATGATCCCCACATCTGAGCGGTAGGTCAAATTACCTAATACATCGTAATCATAATTGATAGTAAACTGCGGGCCAACATGGGCCGGCGGAGTTGTAATACTTTGCGCTAATCGATTTAAATCATCATATATAAAATTCTCATTCGTACCTAGCACATCATCTCGACGACCTGTTAAATTACCAATGGCATCATACCAATAAGTCAAGTCCTGGATAGTTTGATATTGATTCTCACAACTGCGTTGATCCGGTGGACAGTCATTCTCTAAAAAACTATTAATATTCAAAAGAAAATTACGGATTGAATGATATTGTCGACTAACAGACACACCATTACTATAGCGTTCTACAGTCACATTACCCCGCGCATCCATAGCCTCAGCCACCCATAAGTCCTCTGTTATGGATTGACCATCTAACTGGTGAATATCGTAAACACGCGATAAATAACCGTTAGTATTGTAACTGTATTTGATCCGGTCCGCTTTGCCTGGAATACCATCTACATTACGACCAGGGTAGCGTACTTCAGAGATTTTACCATCAGCATTATAGTATTGAGAGCTGGTCATTTGAATGCCATCAATAATTTCAAAGGTATATTTCGGACGGCTCAAAGTGTCATAAGTATGACGGCGTTGATAACCATTTGAACCGTTGGTTTGATCCAATCTGCCGAGGCCGTTAGCGGCTGTATCATATCGCCAGGTGCTGATTTGTTCATCCACAGTGCCGGGCTGCACGACACGCCTAGTTATTCGGCCTAATTTGTCATACTCATTGGTGATCATCTGCTCCTTGGCATCGACTTGCACAGTGAGTTGACCTAACACATCATATTCATAGGCCCAATACCCCATATCCGGGTCATCCATCCAGATCTTGCGTCCAGCATGATCATAACCCATGGTAACCTGATTACCCAATGGATCAGCTGTACTTAAGAGATTCCCCACTGCATCGTAATTATAAGTCAACATATTACCTTGTGCATCGATGACTGATTTTAAGCGGCTAAGAATATCGACAATTCGTGTTTGAGTCTGGCCTAACGGATTGGTTATAGCCGTCGTGAGTCCGTTATAATTTATTGATCTAGTACTATTATCCGGTGCTTTCGTCTCGGATAAACGGCCGATGGCATCGTAGTAGTACTCTGTCCAATAAATCGTTTCGCTTTCATAATAAGGAAATGATTCCTGGGTAATTTGACCTTTGTTATTGTATCGTTTTTCAGCAATAACCGTCCGCCCATCAAAGCCCTTGGTTTCAACCTTTATATCTCTTCCCAGAGAATCAAAATAAGTTGTTACATCAGGTTGACCTTTAGCGCGCCCAATGATGGAAAGCGAACTGGATAAAAAATCAGTCGTTGACCAAGTGCCATCCGGATAATCCGTTCTGATTTTACGGCAGAATTCGTCGTAGGTAATTTGGATGACTAATCCATTTGCATCGGTTGTGCTTTGTGGAGCATCACATCTGGGATGTGGTACGACTGATACACTATGATCCAGTGCATTGGTTTGAGCGATAGCATGCATGCCCTGCTGGTCATAAGTTATTGTGCTAATACGCGGCTCAATGCCTTGACCGCTTATGGTAGAGCTGATCGCATTACCAAAATTATCATAACTATGATCTGTGGTGATCATGAATTCTGGCTTGTTGGGCTCAACAACTGTTTGGGTAAGCAGACCTATTGAATTATATACAAGCTGTGTTTCTCGAATCTGATCGATCTGACCCGGCGCGTGATGCGTGACTTTGACATCTGTGGCCAAGCCAATCAACCAGTCATTTTCATTGTTATCAAATGTAGTCTGTGTCAATGTGTGGAAATGATTAGTTAAATCCTGATTGGTAGATATAACTGTGGCTCCTGGAACCGTGATAATTCTTATCGAAATCGGGTTGGAATAATCATCGTAAACAAAATTCGTCCAGATTGAACGGATGGCTGATGTTTGACCCAACTCATATTCCATTGAGCGGGTTCGATATATTTTAGGTGCATAGGTATATTTGCCACTTGAATGGGTAATACGACCAATCGTTTCTGAAATTTCGCCTTGTTCAGTAAAGTTATCGACATATTCAAGAAAATTCGAGTTGTGGCTAAGCAACTGATAGGGTTGACTGGTATCCACTGCTCCGTTCGCATTAATGGATTCAGCATGCTGAATATAGTCTAACTTCGACATACCTGTGACCGGAAATTGCTGGTAAAAATTGCTGACTGTTAATATGCCTTGTTGCGGATTCCATATTCGCCGCTGTGAGAAGCCCTGGTAGCCGCGCTTTCCGTCACTCAGTGCATTGTAGTAAAAATACTGTAATTGGTAATTACCACCCAAACCATCAGTTTGCCAAGTATCTGACACAAGCGGTATCGGGCCGATAACTTTGCGCTGGCGAAAACTTTCCGGTTCGGTTAACCAGGAAGGATAAAAATTATAGACGGTTTTATCCATCATTGATTTATAGCTAATTGTTGTTTCTGCATTAAGACTATCAATCACCTTGACAACCATATCTGCTGGCTTCGCCCGGCCCAGATAAGTTTTGACGATATCACTACCAAATAATGGGGTCGTTGACATTAAGTAATCCGGTGCCCCATCAGCATTTAAATCCATTATGCCGCCAAAGTGCATCGGTACATTATCTTCGTTCAGCACGTTATCAACCAGGATATCCGGAAATAGGAAACTATTGTCCTGTATCCAGCCTTGCCCGGTATTTAAATACGTCCGACGGATTGTCTCATTGTCACGGTTCTTATGCGCAATCATCCAGTCCACCAATCCATCACGGTTAATATCAAAAAACGACCCAGCCTCCGGACCATGGGGATCACCTTTGTATTGCTTACGGTAATTTCGCAGTGTTTCGGCTGGTAAATTATAACCTGTATCCGCTACCCAGCCGTTACCAGTGTTGAGCCAGGTGGCCTTGTAAGCCGTGCCATTTAAAAAATCCCGATAAGATCGCACCCAATCGGCCAGCCCATCACCATTGACATCAACAAAATCGCCACGCCGTTGAGCTGAATCATTCTGGGCTTGACCATTAATGATCTCATTCACCCGGGTATAGTCATAAATATAATCAGGCAATTGATAGGTACTGGTTGCAACTTGCCAGCCTGAGCCGGTATTCAACCAAACATTTCTATAGGTAACACCATTATCTACACCTTGGTCTGGGCTTATCAGACCTTGTACCAAATCAGGCAATCCATCTCCATTTAAGTCCTGAAATTCAGTACGCTTAACTGGAGCCCCATCCAATTCTTGTGAATCTCTGTAATCATCGAGGATCGCTGTGGTGGGCAAATTATAGTTTTGATCATACACCCACCTTGTTCCATTGTTAATGTATGTATAACGGACATTTACACCGTCTTTATTCAGGTAGGAAATAACCCAATCCGGCAAACCGTCACCATTGACATCGATTAAATAGGACGCCTGCATTGCCTTGCCTTCACCTAAATAGTTGTAATCAAACATTCTTGATGGCGGTACAAAATTATTTTCACTGGGGGCACCCCAGGTGAACGAGTTACCTTTATTATTCAATCGAACTTCACGAATATTAGTGCTGCCATTGATAAACGCCCGCACAATGTCCGGATAGCCGTCACCATTGACATCGGCATAGATGGCTTGTTGCACCATCTCACCTTTAGCCGGGCTTTTATTTCGGTTAATGTAGTAATCCCGAATCAGGATAGGCGGTTGATTTGATCTTAATGACCAACCTGATCCGGTATTTTGGTAAAATTTACGGTATTGAGTGCTGCTGTTTTCATCGCGGTAGGATTGAATAAAATCAACGTAGCCATCGTTATTGACATCCACAAAATCACCGTGTTTTTCTTCAACGATGTAACCATCATTACAACCGCTGCAACTATCCCCTTGCCAGATATCTCGATTGTCGTAGACACGCACTGGTAATTCATAAGCCGTATTTTGGTCAAAACCTTTTAATGTATCGTTCCATTCGAATTCATGCTGAGGCAAACAACCGCCATCAAACCCGCACTGCTGGGCATATCGAAGCCTGGACAGGCCGCTAACTGGTGATTCTTCATAAGTAAATCGATAGTCCTTGATCAAATTGTTATCAATATATGTTTTTATACTTTTAATACGGTTATTTCGCTGACGCTTGAAACCCTGATCATAAGAAAATCGTTTATCGGGCCTTAGTTCATACTCAAATACTGCTTCTCGATTGGCTAACCCGGGATCATTTGCGCCCCATGTCACCTTATCAGGCAACCAGGTTTCACCATTCAGATCATGACGATAGAAATAATAAATACTGTTTCCAGAACGATCCCGTTCACTCGTTAAATACCACCGTAGTGTATAAGATGTAGATACTCTTGATCGTGTCGAGAATTCCAGAATCTCCCCATCTTTTGTGTATATTTCAAAATGATCAACGGGTGAAGTTTTATAAACGATTTTTGAGAACGAATCGATTTCAGTGCGGTAAACAGCTCCATTATTGAAATGTGTGCCGCTGGACAAAATTAACCGCTGCCCATTCAGACAAAGCTTGTCAGTATTGGTATAGGTTACACCCGTGGCCTTGCCGTCCACCGCATGTGACCCGCCACAACGGTGGATCAGTGAAGTAAACCCGCTTAGACTAAATCCAACGCCTAGTAAGCCGTTCCCGCCTTGACTACCATACGATATGGCCAATTCGGGACTCATCCCCGCCACTCCTGCCGGTGTAGAAATAGGCAGCACATAATTTGCCGAACCCGAATTACTCACAGAAAAACTACCCGCTGTAACACCAGGGTATTCAGCTCGGCTAATAATCGAGTATGAACATAACGAAAAAATTAATAATGTGACAAAAAGGTGGGATACCCTACACATAGAAAAACTCCTCTTGTATTCTTTTCATTAACCTATAACAAAAATCATCATTGATAACTATTGGGAATATGTTTCGCAACTAAAAGGCCCTTTGCATAAAGGCGTTTAGCTGAGCCCTTGTCGTATACGATGAAGGACAATATTTTCCACCACCACAACCAGCAGTAATACCTCTGCGTTTCATATCTTCTATATAAGCAGCTGCCCAGTGAGTCTTAGGTACATCGCTAAAAACTCTTCCGGTGGCGGCAGGCGGTCTATAAGAGCCACCATATCTTGTCCTAAGCAACAATACCGCTAATTCCGCTCTTGATACTTTGCTGGTCGGGCAGAATCTTCCGTTTCCACATCCATAAGATATACCCTTACGTCTAAAATCTTCAATATAGGCTCCAGCATAGTGGATAATATTCACATCGCTGAACATCGTTCCAGAAGCTTGTGTGGGAATATAACCCTGACCGTATTTCTTTCGGAGCAATAATACGGCTGTTTTGGCACGATCTGGCTCACCATTGGTCAGGCTGGTACTGGGTTTAACACTAACGGTAAATGATTTAAGCACTTTACCACCTGGTTTAGCTTTGACTACTCCACCTGTTTTACCTGTACGTTTTGGAGTGCACCGGAATTTACGATAAGTGGAGGTCCCTCCCAGGTTGGTTGTTGAATAACAATAACTGACCCAAAACGATGTGCTTGACGTTAGATTTGAGCCGTAGACAGTGAATATCGTTGATGTATTCCACCATGCTGAAGTAGGTGAAACACTTGTTACCACAGGCGGCGGCGGAGCAACATTGACAATAAAGCTATTCAGTACAAAATTAGTATCTGCTTCAATGCCTTCTCCAACTTGATATCCTGATTGTGTAGGAGTACAACTAAAACGTTGTTCAAGATTAGTTCCTCCTAGAGAAACAATATTACTGCAGTTGGCCAATGCGAATCGAATATTCGTTGAGTCCAAAAAATGGCCTGAAACTGTAAATGTCGTCTTTACACCTTGAACTGCTATTGATGGCGCAATATTAGTTATTAGTGGAGGATATAAACTTTTATTAGTTGTGTTATCTGGTAAATCTAGCCAAGGAGTTTGCTCTTTAAAAGTTCTGTTTATAAATGCAGCCATCTGCTCATTTGATACCACATCATTCGGACAGAACTTTCCACCACCACAACCACCTGTAATTCCAAGCTGTACTAATTGGCATATCTGGATTTGAAATTGATTCCCAGATATATCGCTATACATCGAATCATCTACGCATTGTGATGCATCTGGATTTGTAATGCGATTGTAGGTTCTAACTAAAAACGCAGCCATCTGGTCTCGAGTCACCAAATTATCAGGGCAGAATTTATCTCCACCACATCCGCCAGTAATATTAACCTTGGCAATTCTCTTGATCGAATTTTTAATTGAATCTGGTAGCAATGTGGTGTCACTAAAATCAGGAATATTGGTAATATCCCCTGCATAGTCACTGCCCAATGATTGACTTAAAGCCCGATCAAGAATCAACACCATTCTGACACGTGAGACTCCACCTTTAGGGTCAAATAATCTTGGACTCGTATCTGAACCCACCAGAATACCGAGACGATCTACTTTGCTAATTTCATTCCTAAACAGATTCCCAATATCTACATCATGGTGCGCTAACCACCATTCCTTACCATCCAGACGCCCATAATGCGTACCGTACCAATATCTAAGCGCAAATGACGCGCCAAGCTTTAAATTATGATTACTATTTGTAAATAATTTCTCGCGAGGAATAGTTTCATCTTTTGAGGCTGGAACACAACAAACATACTTGTTGCCAGAATTGGCAACTCTCCAGCGCGCAAATTGTTCAACATTAACCCGCACCTGTTTGATACCGTTTGATGAATCATCTCTAACCGGAAATAAAATCTCTCTAACATATCGAGAAGTATCCCCAGCCGGGTGATTTGCGTTTGCTGAATTGATATAACAGTTATGAAACGAGGGATCAGGGACACCCGGGTTCCTCAGTTCACAATCATACCCCCACGTTCCTCCCATGCCATCTTGTAGGTCAATCAAAGTAATATGATCAGCTTGTGAGAATGTATTCTTTAGCCCAAGAATCACATTATTAACATTTATCTGGCTAAACTTTGAGTTTGCATAAGGGGATATTAATATTTCCGCATCACCTTTTATTTTGTGAAGTTCATCTGAAATGGTTTTTATTGCGGCTGTGGCATGCTGCTGATGCGGGTTAGCCGGAGACATATTTGGCACACTGAATTCTATAGATACATACCAATTAAATTTATCGCCCAAATCTTTATATAAATTAAAAATATCGTTTGCTATTTCAAAGTGCAACGGATAAGTAGGAGGCCTTGGATTTTCACCAAACAAATTTATAAGAGATTCGAAATTCTCACCTGAACCCTGGGTTTCACTAACTGAGGTGCCAAAATAAATTTCTTTAAAACAATCAAATAATGGTTCTATATATAATTCAATTTGATCGTAAAGTCTCTGAATTGCACCATCGTGAATCTTTGCCGTATTCAACAATACAAGATCTTGATATTGATCAGTAGTGCAACTTTCTAAAAGTTTATCAATGCCTGCCTCTGCTTCTGGACTAACTGGACTAACAGGCAATGCAATCATAATACTATCTAAATTATCTTTATCTGCTAATGCATATACAAATTGGTTGAAACCAAATAAACAAATCAATAATAAAAGAATATTTTTTGTCATTTTCCGTAAGATTAAATTTAATGATGCTGTATAAACACCAAGACGAAACCAAATTACTAAAGACAAAAAGATAATTAGTTGCTTAAGCGGAACAATGTTTTTCATTACCTAGCTCCCGATATGAATTTATAAACTTCGAAACAGCTACAAGTTATTCGTACGCCTGACAAAAGCTGCTATTTATGCGCGAGTAACTAAAGTTGTAGGGCAAAACTTGCCACCTCCACAACCACTAGATATGTTTTTACGTTTCAAATCGTCAATCCAGCGTACGAATGGATGGCTTAATAGCACGTCTGAGAAATAACCTACTGTTGAAAGTGGAGAGTAACTTGATCCAAATTTTGACCGTAGCAAAAATACTGATATCTGCTCGCGATTTAAGATAGAAGTTGGACAGAAACGTCCACCCCCACAACTACTGGTTATACCTTGTCGTCCAAATTGATTATCCCAATGGGCTAATCCACGGCCTGCAATATCACTGAAGCTCAATAATTGAACCGCAGTCTGATAATATCTACCGTGCTTTAACCTCAGCAAAAATACTGCTGCCTGTTCGCGTGTCACATGACTGTCCGGACAAAAATTTCCGCTGCCACAGTCAGTTGTGAAACTATTGTTATAGAACCACATAATGTCACTATAAGAGATATGATCAGGTGGAACATCTTTAAATACGAATGGTAATTGGTATTTTGTAAAAACAGCCATATGATCTGAAGGACAGATAAACTCAAGCTCATTATTTTCTCTAAGGCAAACATGGAAACCTGAAGAGCCCGGAGTAGTGAGTGGAACATATCCAATCACTCTTACCTGTTTTACCGTTAAATCACTTGTTCCAAGAACAAAATCAATCCTATTGAAACTCCCCAAACCTGTAACTGTATTACAATCAGCATCGACTCCTCGACAGTGAGAGTCGTATAATTGACGAAATTTTGTTGGATATATCGCGCCTCCAACACTGTTTTTAGCCCCTGTTAGATATTTTATTGTGTTAGTAGATTTAGTTGCATTGATAACATGTGGTTTTCGCTGTGGATTGCCAGCACTCCAGGGGAAAGCCTCATCTGAGTTATACTCAGGTATGTTATAACTTAAAACTGTCACATCTGCCGCATGGACTACGGTTGTTACCAGTGTTGCGAAAATGATTAGAACTAACCCCAAGAACCTACCCACTGACAATTCCTTTTATATTTTTTTCGAATGCCGAATTATGAACTATTTTTAATGAAATAGAAAGTTTATTTTGAAATTAATTGTCAAGCCTTTAAGTTAGCTGAAAAAATTCTTGCTAAATATATATTTAAAGTTATGGTTAGCATGGATTGATTCAAATAAACTTGGCTAAATTTTGAAGATAGATTTTTATATCTGATTAGCTGACAAAACGAATGACAACTATTTTCTCGTCTACTCTAAAATATTCAAACATCATTTGAAAATGCATCAATTACCCGACAATCCTCACACATTTGTAAGCGTTTGAGGGCATCCTCGTTTTCGAACATCCAATGCCCCTTAAGTTTTGCTGTCATTTTCTCTATGATTGATTTAGTCGCAAACGCCTTGCCGCAGCGTATGCATCTAAAAGGCTGTTCTTCTTTAAGCGTTGTTGCTGTATGTATGGACTCATGAGCAAAATTTAGCCTGGCCTCGAGGCTGATCGCCTGCTCCGGACAGGCACTAGCACAAATTCCGCATTGCAAACAATTTGCTTCAATAAACTTCAGGGCCGGTAATTCGCCACCATCCTGCAAAGCTTTACCGGGACAAACAGAAACACAGGCCATACACAGCGTACAGGCATTGCTATCAACATTGATTTGTCCGAATAAAGCGTAATCCGGCAATGAAATTGTTGTAGCTGGATTGGGCGAAATAGCATTTAAATGTGACAGTGCCGTATGAATGACCTTACGTTTGTTGCCAATTGGCGCAAACGTAGCCACCTTATCAATGACAGCAGTTGAATTGTCAGCTTGTTGCAACTGTTGCAAATCATCAACGATATAGAGCTGATAATCTTCTAGCTGCAAATCTTGCAGTACTGTTGTAAGCAGATGTACGTTTTGTCCGATTACCCTGATAACTTGTTCCGGCACATTGACCGGTGCATATAAATAAATCTGATTAGCACCGTAAGCCAACGCACACGCCATTAAATCCAAGCCTATAGACCCAATCTCCTCCACCATAAAAGGAATAATATGCTCAGGAAGGTCTACAGCAGCTTCGGCAACAGCGTCGCCACCGTTTTCCGAATCATAAAACAATAAAGTCAGCTCTCGATTACCGTTGATATTGCGCAAATCACGCAATATCCCACGTAAAAAATCAGTTTGTTCTTCGACTTTAGGGAAAGTGTAACTAATTGCGCCTGACGGACAAACACTGGTACAACTACCGCCCCCCTGGCAAAGATGGGGATTAACCTGTACCTTGTCGCCTACTGAAATAATCGCCTCGGTCGGACATGCCTCAATACACTTTCTGCAACCGCTGATTCCACTATTGCCGTGTGCGCAAATGTCAGGGTCATAATCAAAAAATTTGGGTTTATCGAACTCACCAATCAATTCGCTCAATTGCTCTACCGCAGCGTCTATACGTTGCTCATTATCTCCCACATGGTAGTAACCCGGAGGTTTAACCGCAGCGGCGATTAAAGCCGATTCATTACAGTCGATAATTTGATCAAACAGACCGTTGGCAATATTAAACAACAAGCCCAGGTTATAGTTATCATTTGTTGATTGATCAGTGTCGTCAGAATCAACAAACACCTCAAAGCGACCTAAAAAGCCGTTTATTCTCGGTTGCGCTACATTCCAGCCGTTGCTAATTGTTGCAGGGGAAGATTCGTCAGCGCTGATCGCCAGGTAAGTTTGCATTTTTTCAGGCAGCCGCTTTTCAATAGATTTGGCAGCAGCCTCCGTAGCAATAATCAAAATACGATTGGAGGATATATAAGAAACCATGGTCGTCGCTGTCGGTGACCAATCCTCACTCGCCAATACTTGACGACGGGCTCGCCCAGCTTCGGTAGTGGCGGGTAAATTCAAGCCAATAACGTCTAAATAGTTACTCATGATCAAAGACAGTCAGGACTTGGTATCATCTGATGTTTCATCATTCTCAACCAGATTCACTTCCGACTCCGGGTTTAACAGTTCTTGTTCCTGCATATCTTCCTCAGTGCTTTGTTCCTCTATCTGAGCAATACTCTGCTCAGCGTCAGTATTTTCTTGTTCAGCCAGTTTTTGTTTTTCCTGCTCCAATTCGATCTGATGACGCATATCGCTGGTAATTAAATCTCCCAGGGCAGCAAAGCTGCGAAAATCATCATCGTAATCATCAAGGCCATCACGAATATTAAACTTTTCACTTTGAAATAATTTTCGTAATGCCAACTGGCGCAATTCATCACTAACACCTGGTGACAGAAAACCGGAATAATCACTATTTTCATCAAGGCTTTCAACCGCAGGCATATCTTCATCTGTTAACTCCAGGTTATACTCAGATGGCGATTCGAGAACATCATTAGTCAGTTCTTCATTCTGCTCTTGCATTTCATCGACAACATCAGGCAGATTTTCTGGGGTACTTTTTTTTCTCGCCCAACGACTTAAAAAACCTTCATCAATTTTAGTGTCCGGTTTTTTTCGC
Source organism: Arenicellales bacterium (assembly GCA_028284225.1). Classification (GTDB taxonomy): domain Bacteria; phylum Pseudomonadota; class Gammaproteobacteria; order Arenicellales; family JAHEKD01; genus JAHEKD01. The sequence continues at coordinate 105,213 of JANQSD010000009.1, read as the reverse complement.
ATACAGCGAATCCTCCAGCCAGTCTTTGCGTTTACGCTTTTTTTTAATCTCAGGCTTATAATGAGCCATTACATAACGCTCAAGTAATTCACGGATAGTTTCCGGCATAGGAATTGAAAGCACTACATCATCCGACTCAAGATGACCTGTCGCTTCATCCTGGTTAGCCGTAACATATCTGGGCTCAATTTCCATATCCGATATTTCACCGTTACAGATGACAAACAGATATGGCGTTTGTGACAACAGGTTATACCAATATCCTTCTGATCCGTCTTTGTACAAGTTGAGTTTTAACCCCCCAAAGAAAAACCTGTTAATCTTACCATCATCATGAACAGTCACTTTTTGCTCTTGATTACGGATATTCTCTCCAGTAACAACTGCAAAAATACTCCATTGCGGAAATGCCCATTTTTTTCGACTATCTATTGTTCGCTGCAAAACCACAGCCAAAGGGATGGTTATTCTGGTATCGGTCTCCTCAACATCGAACATTGATGTATGAGAGTGCTTATCTTCAGACATAGGGTTAATCGATTTTAATTGACTCCTCAATTTGCATTGACACATCAAGTTCATCAATGGATAGCGTCATTTTAGCTTTAAAACTATTCCCCTGATTTAAACGGTTACTTTCTAGTGCCTGATTAACCGCCTCTTCTATAGTGCGCTGGGATGTCACACCCACTTTCTTAAGAAACTTTCTAATCTGCATATTAAGCGAATCTTTATCCATAGTTATCCTCGTAGTGATATGGTTGACTACTATAATAGCGGAAAAACAAGTATAAATTCATCAAAACTAATGATGCTCGATACCATTCAGCTTGACTTGGTGAGTTTTAATCGCCCACAAAAAAGGGCGCTCTCGGATGGGAGCGCCCTTTAGCGAAGGGGTATACTTCAAGTTAAGTAATACTGATAATTTCGTTATCAGATGTCATAATTATATAAGTCGAATTTGGAATTACGAGTCCAAAACTCTGCTTTTTATGGTTAAAGTATTACATTTACAAACAATTAACAGTTGGACACAAAATTTCGTTAAACTCAAGCGGCTAATTAAAAACTTGGTCGAACAGCTAACTCGATATTGTTGCTATTCAAATTTATTTCATTAATTTTCAGATAAGTAATTTTAAGTGACTGTTGTTGCAGTTCACGGGTTGAGACATCAGCCTGCGCTAATAATGAATTAGGAATGGATAAATCACCGATTTTCACAGCGAGATCATCAGCAAAAGCCAACTCTCCATTTCTGGCAACAGGTTGGCCTGCGATTGCAAGATAGACTTTGGATTGATCTAGCGCAGGCAATATATTTGCTAATTGATCAACCCTGTTTTTTATACTGGCACTTTGGTTTTTAAGCTTATTCATATCTACAACAGCACCAATTTCCAGCTGATTTTCATTAATTTGGGCTCTAACTATATCACTGGTTGTTAATAGTTCCCGCCCACGTTCATCGTTCGCCAAACTACTTAATATCAGAGCATTGAATTCATCTTCATTCAAAATTAACTTTCCTGCCAACAAATCTGACAACTTGTTGCTAAAAAATGCTTCTATCCCCTGGCTTTGTATAATTTTCGTTAATTGTTCAACAGGATCGTTTGCACCTTGAATGACTTGTTCATCATACCAATCAGGCAAGCTAGTCGCTTTAAACCAGCCAATACCCAGGATTGCAGCAATACAAAGAATTACAAATAATAAAACTCTAAACATTTACTCTACCGTTATGAAATTGCGCCTATTGTATAAACATTTAACCTGAAATAGGTAATATAAATCCGCCCTGATGAAAAACGGATTCTATTAAGCGTTGCCGATGAACATGCCTGCTGCAAAAACCAGTGCCCCACCAAGAGCAACCTGAAAAATAGCACGCGGCCACGGCGTTTCCATGTACTTGTTTTGAATCCAGGTAATCACCCAGAGTTCGATGAACACAACAATAATAGCGATAGTTGTGGCTGTCCAGAAATCCGGAATCAGATAAGGTAAAGCGTGGCCTAAACCGCCTATAGTGGTCATTATGCCAGTGGCCAAACCTCGTTTAATCGGTGATCCTCGACCTGAAATAACACCATCGTCCGAAGCCACCTCTGTGAAACCCATTGAAATTCCGGCACCTAGTGAAGCGGCCAAACCCACCAGAAAAGTTTGCCAGGTGTCTCCGGTTGCGAATGCAGCAGCAAAAATAGGTGCCAGAGTAGAAACCGAACCATCCATTAATCCCGCCAGACCGGGTTGTACATAGGTCAGGATAAATTGTTTACGCTGTGCTTTTTGCTCATCTTCTTTAACATCGTCAGGAACATATTTATCTTCCAGGCGCTTGACCAGACCGCCGTGTTCTGCTTCTTCCTGAGCAAGGTCTCCCAGTAATTTGCGAGTATCCGCATCCTGTGTTTGTTGTGCTGCAGCTAAATAAAATCGAGCGGCCTGCCGCTCCATGGCTTCTGCTTCTGCCCGCATTTTCTCGACAGGTTGATTGTGCATCAACCAGTCAGGCTTGCGCTCATAGTAGCCACGAACATGCTCTCTGCGAATCAGTGGAATTCGATCACCAAAACGTTTTTTATAAATATCAATCAGCCGACTTCGGTGTTCGTTTTCTTCTTCAGCCATGTCTTCAAAGATTTTGGCCGTATCGGGATATTGGTCGACTAAAGCATCGGCATAGGCCTGATAAATACGCCCATCATCTTCCTCAGAGGATATAGCCAGCGCCAGAATTTCTTTTTCTGACAACGAGGAAAAATCACGCTTACCGGCCTTAAAAAAACGACTAAACATGGAAATTTAAGTTTTTCATAGGTAATGCTATTCTAACAAATCATCGGTAAGTTAAGATAAAAGAGTATCCTGCTGAGTAAAATCCAATTTAACTTTAACTTCTGGTGATGTGTTCTAACATCAGGTAAATTACCGATAAAATCAAACAAACGAGAAAACACAATGATTGAGCGATTACAGACCGGTCAGCGCATGAGCCAAATTGTCAAACACAATGGAACAGTTTATCTGGCTGGTCAGGTAGGTAATCCTAGCAGCGATGTTGAAGGTCAAACACTGGAGTGCTTAAATAAAATTGAATCATTACTTAACGCTGCCGGTTCAAGCAAGGAGCAAATTTTACAAGCCATTATCTGGCTTGATGATATGGCAGACTTTGAAAAAATGAACAATATCTGGGACCATTGGGTTCCTGAGGGACATGCACCCGCCAGAGCCTGCGGTGAAGCAAAGTTGGCACGACCTGAACTAAAAGTTGAAATCATTGTAACGGCGGCTTATTCCAACGACTAAGATACACCCGGCATGATCCCTTGATAAACATTGCGGGTCACGGCGTGATAGACCATGGTTGTCAGCGTAGTCAAATCGAACACCGGTAAGCCTGTCAGTTGTTGTATTGCATAGGCATAAGGCGGCATATCGGTACATTCCAAAATTATCGCTCCAACGTTTGGATGTGCGTCAACCAATTGTTTCGCGGCAGACAAGACTTCTTGCTCAATTTTTACAATATCCATATCACTGCGTTGTCCCTCAAGTATAACCTGGCGAAATTCGTCATAGGCTTCCATCCCTGCAATTGCTACAGGAATATTATCGACACCTACTGCTTGCAAGTGTTGTTGAGTCAGGTCCGGTGCGCTGGCGGTTAATATTCCCACTTGTTTTTCAGCACCCAACATATGATAAACCATCGCTACCTGTATCAGACTGGAAGCAAAAACCGGCACCGATACAGCATCAGCTAATTGCCGCTGATAAAGCGCAAGGAAACCACAACTTCCCGTTATTGCCCGAACGCCTTCTGCTTCGAGCCGCTGTGCAGCCTTAATAAAAGGCTTGATAAACTCAACACTAGGTCGCTTAATCAATTCAGCTACGCTTGCTCCCTTTACGGTTTCATACAAAACCGGGAAATCCAGACCTGATGGATTTTTAATATGTCCAGGCGGTTTAGGAAAACTGGAATCCAGGCACAACACCCCTATTGTGACACCGCAAATATTAGGACCACCTTTTAGTATCATCGTTATCTCCTGCTAGTGAAACCTGTCAATGCGATACGGATTCATAATTTCTTGGGTTGATTGACCAGAAACCATATCTGCTAACAATTGTCCTGTTTTAGGTGCCATTCCCAACCCATAATGACTATGACCGAATGCACCAAATAAACCTTTATGACCAGGAATACGATCAATGACCGGTAGATTATCCGGAAACGAAGGGCGTATTCCCATCCACTGCTGGGTTTCGTTGGTATTCAAGCCGGGTAATAGGCGTTTGGTAAGAGGCTTCAAGATTTCGGCGCGCGAATAATTGGGTGGCGAATTAACAGCCGCTAATTCTGAGGTGCCGGCACTGCGGATGCCGGTTTCCATTGAACTTACTACAATTTTGGCTTCGTTATCTTGCACTGAATGTTGTAACTCAACACCTGGATTGAAAAATTCCAGATGGTAACCACGCTCAGCCATTAATGGTAGTTTGACACCCAAAGGTTTGAGTAACTGCTTGGACCATATTCCACCACAGAGTACGATTTGCCGGGCTTTAATATTTTCCGCAGAGGTCATAAGGGTGTAACTACCCTTTGAGTCAGACTGAAGAGCCTTCAATTCTATTTGACTGAATTTTGCACCTTGCCTGAATGCTTTGCCGGCTAAGACTTTACAAAGTTTCCCCGGAGCAAAAGCTCTGGCCTGATCTTTTAGAATCACGGCACTATGGTACTCATCGGAGATTGCAGGTTCGATTTGCCTGAGTTGCTGCGCATTAACAAATTCAATCGGTGCGTCATGATCAATACGTAATTGCCAAGTTAAATCTTTAATATCCGGCCTGGACCGGCCACGAAAGACATTTACATACCAACTATCGCGCAGCAAATTTTCTTGTCCGGTACCGTCTAAATGATTTTTATATGCATTAACGTTATCCTTCATCAATACATCCATGGCATCGGAAATAGATTTGAGCTTGCTTAAGCGCGAGTTGGCAAAAAATTGTAATGACCAGGGAATCGCCGGCAAAAAATTTCGCCATTGCAACCTTACTGGCCCCAAAGGATCTAACAACCACTTTGGCACCTGTTTCCAGATACCGGGCATACACTGCGGGACACAAGACCAGGGCGAAATCACACCGGCGTTGCCGTAACTCGTTGCCTCACCGGGTTGATTTTTGTCTATGATATGGACCTTGTGCCCAAGCTCCTGCAACGACAAGGCACAGCAGACACCAATTATTCCTGCACCGACGATCACAACGTCATCGGCCACTTTGCGATCAGAAGCCACGAACAGTTCTAACTTGCTGTTGCCAGACGCCGTCTCTTGCCAATAACCTGGATAATCAAAGTCGGCAGCGCTATTGCCAGTGCAACCAAATCGGCTTGCAGACTGGGCGCGATCATGACGAGCCCGGATAGTGCAAATAGAATTCGCTCTATGACACTCATGCTAGTCAGAAAATAACCGACTACAGCTGCAGATAAAAATATCACGCCAACAATACAGCTGGTGGCTGTGTATGAAAATTCTAACAAGTCAAAGCCCGTTGACGAGACAAACAATAAAACCGGGGCATAGACAAATGCCATCGGTGCCAAAACTTTACCCAGACCGAGTGTGAATGCCGAAATCCCGGTGCGAAATGGATTAGAATTAGCAATCGCTGCAGCCGCATAGGCCGAGGTACAGACCGGCGGTGTGATTTCTGCCACTACACCATAATAAAGCACGAACATATGACTGGCGATAGGAGGAATGCCAAGCTGGGCTAATGCTGGTTGTGCGACTGAAACTAGCATAATGTAGAGCGCTGTAGTCGGTACTCCAGCTCCCATCAAAATACAGGCCAAGGCGATAAAGACCAGACTGATGAATAGCGTTAAATCTTCAACACTGAACAACTGCATTGCACCAAGACTAAATAGACCGTGCAAATCAGCACCTAAAGATCCTGCAGCCTGGGTGACCATAAAACCAATACGAAAACCTACACCCGTGGTATTGATAACACCAATGACTATTCCCACTGCTGCTGAAGCTGCCCCTACAGCAAGAGCATACTTTACCCCGGTCTCAAAAGTATCGGCCATTTCTGCCATTTTAGTACGAGGCTGAGGATTAAGCGTGGCAATCACAGCACCGGCGATTAAAATGGCCGACATAGTCAAACTAAAGCCCTCATTTGACAGCTTCCACACGACAAAAGCGATAAATGCAGCGGCGTAAATTAATGTAGGCGGTTCTTTTAAACGCGACATACCCGCAATAATAGCCAGCGAAATCCCGCAAAATGCTGACATATAGGGGGTATAGCCGGAAAACAAAACCACCAACAAACCTACCAGTGGCACGATGTTGGCCCAGCCATCACGCCAGACTGCACCAAGTTTCGGCAACATATCACGGGAAAGCCCCTGGAGATTCAGCCGCCGTGCCATTAAATGTACGACTGAGAACACCCCCACATAATGCAACAGCGCCGGGAAAATTGCCGCAATCACTATAGTGGTATAAGGCACTTCCAGAAACTCCGCCATAATGAAAGCCGCCGCACCCATAATGGGCGGTGTGATCTGGCCACCGGCTGAAGCGGCCGCCTCGACCCCACCGGCAAAATGGCCGGGGTAACCCAGCCGTTTCATGTTCGGGATTGTCAGCGCGCCGGTAGAAACAGTGTTAGCCACGGATGATCCGGAAATGGTTCCGAAAAACGCTGAAGATACAACTGATACCTTAGCCGGTCCTCCAGTATAGCGTCCTGCCAAAATCGTGGCATTATCAATAAATAGTTGTCCCAAACCGGTACGCTGGGCAATAACACCGAATAAAACGAAGTGAAAAACGATAGTTGAAACCACCCACAAGGTCACACCGAAAATCCCCTCTTGCGGAAAATACATAGAGGAAACAAAGGTCTTAAACTTTACCCCGGGGTGCTGAAGAATACCGGGAAATATCGGCCCAAATAAGGCATAAGATATAAAGACACAAATGATCAACGGCAATATCCATCCCAAAGTACGGCGGGCAATATCCAACACCAGGACTATCAGGATACATCCGAAAATCATATCGTAAGTATTCGGATTACCCATGCGGAAAGTCTGCTCCTCAATGCCCAACGCAGGAATTCCGTGCCAGGCAAAGCCCAGATATAAAGCAGCAGCGACACCCAGAACCATCAGGATAATATCGAGATACGGCACTCCCCCAAGCCGTAGCGCTCCTGTTTTCAAATCAAAGGCTGTCTTAGTCTTAATATGTGGAAATAACGCATAGGTGAGGATAAACAAGCCTGAAAGATGCCAACCCATATGCCAAAAGTCAGGGGGCAAAGCAAATCCGGCTGTCAGATAATGATAGGTTGCAAAAGTCAACGCCACATAACGAAGAAACTTTCCGAAACCCGGGGTAACTGTCCGCGTTGCGGCGCCTTCATCAAATTTTTCCTCTATGGCGGCCAGTTCTTCTGCGCTTAATTCTTCAGCATTCGAGTCACGTGCATCACTCATGGCTTGCTCCGGCTAAATAGGTAAGGAATTAATAAACCCCGGGCGACGGTGGAGTGCTTCCGACGCCCGGTTAACTTAAATTTGAAAGTGTATATTTAGTTCAGAAGTCCAGCTTCTTTATAGTACTTTTCTGCACCCGAATGCAGCGGTACACGCAGAGCCGCTATACCATCTAGTGCTGTCTCAGGTGTAATCTGCTTGCCCTTGGCGTGGCCGTTGTCCAGCAATTTACGAGTATTATCATTCCACAGCGCCTCAGTAATACCATAAACCAGTTCTTCAGAAAGATCTGAAGACACAACCAGCAATGCTGAAACAGCCGGTGTTTTAGCTTCATAGTCTATGCCCTCATAGACTCCGGCCGGAATCGCAGAAGGAATATAAGCTGGAACGATTTCGTTGATTTTAGCCAAGTCTTCATCGCTAAAACTGTGCAGCTCCATGCCTTTAGTAGTGGCCAATTGCACCATGGCAGAAACCGGCCATCCGGCTGCATAAAAATAAGCATCTAGCTGGCCGTCAGCCAGACGCTCAGCAGACTGACTATTATTAAGCTCGGCTTCCTCCATGTTATCACGGGTTACTCCCCAACCCTCAAGCATTTGTAATACCGCTACCTGGGTACCGGATCCGGCTTGGGCGATCCCCACACGCTTGTCGACAAGGTCACCAAGGTTGTTGATAGACGAACCCTTTGGCATCACCAGATGCAAATCTTCAGGATAAAGGTTGGCGACAATGCGTAATTTTTCATGCGGCTTGCCGTCAAATTTACCTTCGCCCAAATACATCGAACGGGTTACATCTGCAGCAGCCATACCGGCTTCCAATTCACCGTTTTGAACAGCTGTATTGTTAAAGACCGACGCTGTGGTTGATTGCGCAATCGCAATTAGACCGGGAACGCCACATTGACCTCCTTCATCGCACGGCCGCGATCCCGGAGGCGCTGAAATGCCGTTCGCAATCGTTCCACCAATCGGAAAATACGTGCCGCCAGCGCTACCTGTTCCTATGCGGAAGAAAGTTGGATCCTGGGCCTGAACCACGTTTGTCAACATCAAGATGCTACTGGTTGCAGCAGCTAAAAGCATTTTATGAAATGTCATCTTTCACCTCCGTAGATCATGATTAAAAACTTCAAGGGAGATTTACCTTAGCATTGCCAGACCATTTCAACAAATTGTAAAATACTATAAATTAATAAGAAAAATTTATAGCTTTAATATGAAATTAAATCAGATGAAAGCATTTAAGGAGCTGATGATGACTGGGAATGTGTCGCAGGCGGCACGTAATCTTCATCGCACCCAACCTGCAATTAGTGCCTTAATTGCAAGCCTAGAAGATGAACTCGGGATGCAGCTGTTTGAGCGACGTAAAGGACGATTGCATCCTGTGCCTGAAGCCAAGTATTTGCTGGAGGAAACTAACGCTATATTAGATAAATTGATGCTCACTGAGCGCACTATGAAAAGCATGCGCAATTTGGAGCAAGGTACTATCCGCGTGGTCGCTATGCCTGGCCCGGGTGTTTTCTTCCTGCCGGATCTGATGACCCGCTTTATTGGCCATCGGGAAAATATAAAAATCGAACTTATCTCACGCAGCTCATTACAAGTGAATCAGCTGGTCTCCGCTCAGCAATATGATGTTGGCCTGGCTGATTTTGGCCTTTCAGAGGAACCGGAAACTCAACTTGCTGCTTATGAAATTTTTAAGTTGGAATGCCTTTGTTGTATCCACATAAATGACGAGTTGGCTCAAAAACCTTCAATTAGTTCATCCGATCTAGATAATAGACCTATGGCGGGACTTTATTCAGGTCACCCTACCGATATTTCAGTCAGAGCTGCTTTTGAGAAAAAAGCAGCCAGATTTAATAACTGTTTTGAAATGCAATACTTTATCCCGATGTTTATGTTCGTGGAGCAAAAGCTGGCCTGCACGATTGTTGATCCCTTAAGTGCGGAAAGCTACCGGATCTATCGCGGTAATCACCAGCAGGTGGTATTCAAACCATTTAAACCCAAGGTTTACCATCAGATAGCAATAATCACGCCTTTGCATCGCCCCTTGTCACACCTGGCCAAAGCATTTACCCATTATCTACGCAATGAAATCAAACGAATTCAAAGCAAACATGATAAAACTATCAATCCCTAAAGTTAGATATATTGCGAATCAAGAGATTGTGGTTGTCATCGCTGATTTGAGAAATTTAGCGGCTGAGGAGTTAGTAGAGACAAGTTTACTGACAAAGAATGAACTGGATAGATGTCATCGATTTCTGCAAGCATCAGATAAAAATATGTTTATGGCCGGACGGTCAATCCTCAGATCTGTCATCCATTCTTATTCGGATATTCCTGTAACCAATATTGAACTGGATTTCGTATCAGGCAAACCGATGCTGTCAGACCCACACCGGTCTTTGATACATTTCAATATCACCCACAGTAACGATGTTGTCATGGTGGCTTTTCACCCTAATTTTCCTGTCGGCATTGACGTTGAGCGTTACAACTCCAATATTGACTTAACCGCTGTTGCCAAAACTATAATGTCCAATAAGGAATTCAATTATTTCTCAAATTTCTCCGGCAAAGAACAACTAAATCATTTTTACCAAACATGGGTCGCCAAGGAATCAATACTTAAATGCATGGGGACAGGATTTTATTTTGACCCTAAAAAAATCAATCCTAATGAATTTATTTCCAAAAACGGGATTGAACATCTATGCCTAAATCACAGCGACTATATTGTCTTAAGATATAATTTTGACAATGATTATCCCTGGGCTGTCAGTGTTAAATCCAAGCCTGATAACTTTGTCATTAACAAACATCTTGTTAGCATAGAATACGCATAACAGCAGTATTTATCGATATAGCACACTGTTTCACGATATTTTCACATGCTTGTGCTTAGCTTATGCAAGTTAGCTAATATTTGTTATTCTTGTAGACATAATAAGGAGAATGGAAATAAAAAATTCGTATTACACACTGGCTGTATTACTGCTAGTTGGCGTAAATCTAATCAGCCTGCCGTCCTTTGGTCATTCCGAAGGGGAAGATTATATATTTGCTAATTTTCTGGATACCTCAATCGAAGGCGAATTCCAGATTAATTTCACCGAACTTGAGCAGAAGCTGGGAATATCCATCCCGGATGATGAATCATCCGCTCTCAAAACGATTAGTGACACCGCTCCCAAAGTGCAACAGTATATCGATCAGAATTTCTCTATAGCCCCACCAGGGCAAAACAAATTCCAAATAGAATTTATTAAAGCCGGTATTGTGCCGGAAACCACTTATGCTCAATATCTCTTTCGTATTGACAGTGGTGAGTTACCGGATAATCTTGTTATCACGCACCAAATGTTCTACGAAAACGATCCTGTTCATCGTGGCTTATTTCTGGTGCAATACAATGCCAAACAAAACAAAGATTACGGCGCTGAATATACGGCTCTGGTTTTCAGCCCTAACAATCCAACACAAACACTTGATCTGAACAATATATCTGGACTGCTGGATTCTATGGAAATGGTCTGGCAGGGCATGTTGCATATTTGGCTTGGAATAGATCATGTCTTGTTCATCCTCGCCCTGATCCTGCCCATTGTGTTAGTCAATAAAAATAACCAGTGGCAACCGGTAACCGAATACAAAAGCGCCCTGTGGCAGTTATTGAAAATCATCACTGTATTTACGCTCGCTCACTCTATCACCCTATTACTTGCAGCACTTCAGATCATCAAGATCAATAGCCAATTTGTGGAATCCATGATTGCGCTGTCAATCATTTTGGTTGCTTTGAATAACATCACTCAGTCAGTAAAACGTGGTTCATTATGGATAATCCTGTTTCTGGGCCTGTTTCATGGTCTGGGTTTTGCCACAGTCATGGGTAACTTGCCATTCAGAATGGAAGACCTGGTAAAAATGGTCATTCGCTTTAACATTGGTGTAGAACTTGGGCAAATCGTAATTGTGTTGTTGCTTTTCCCGATTCTCTACCTGTTACGCCGCTCAACGTTTTATGTGCCTGTGATACTCAAAGCCGGTTCAGTGTTATTGATTTTGATAGCTAGTTACTGGTTTATCCAACGCGCTTTTGCTTAGATCGTAAAAATGAGAACCGATTATTCTGAAAAACAAAAAGAGCTATACCAAAATACTCTGGCTTTTGCTCAATCGGAATTACAAAACCCATCTGCACAATTCAACCGGGAACGATGGCAACGTTGTGCTGACTTTGGCGTTTTAGGCTGGTTTATACCTGAGCAGTATGGAGGTACCGGTTTAAGTATTACCAGCACTATTTATGCACTTGAGGCTTTGGGTTATGGTTGCAATGATAATGGTTTAACACTGGGCTTGAATGGCCAGATGTGGAGCGTACAGGAACCGATTTTACAATTCGGCTCAGAGCAGCAAAAACAACTTTATCTACCTAAACTGTGTTCGGGAGAAATAATCGCTACCCATGCCATGACAGAAAAAGAATCAGGCTCAGATTCGTTCAAACTAAAAACCACGGCTGAAAAAGTAAGTGATGGTTATCGTTTAAATGGTGAAAAAACGTATTTGGGTCTGGCGCCTGTTGCTGATTTGGCACTGGTATTCGCCAATAGCAATCCACAGGCCGGTCAATGGGGTATCTCTGCCTTTTTAGTTGAAACTAATGCAGCGGGCGTCGAAGTTTCCCAGCCTATGGAAAAAATGGGCCTGGCCAGCAATCCGCTGGGTGCAATCAAATTTCAAGATTGCTTTGTTGAAGCATCGCAGCGGCTCGGGCCAGAAGGGATTGGTGTGAGTTTGTTTACCCAATCCATGGATTGGGAGCGTGGCTTTGTATTTGCTTCCCACATCGGTTCAATGGCAAGGCAGTTAGATCAGTGTATTGAATACAGTCGCAATCGAAAGCAATTCGAGCAAACCATAAGCAAATTCCAATCCATCTCCAATCGTATTGTCGAGATGAAAACACGTTTGGAAATCTCCCGGTTATTAATTAATAAAATAGCGGCTCTGAAAGATAACAGTGAGCCGGCTATGCTGGAAGCAGCCATGACCAAGCTCTATGTGTCTGAGGCCTTTGTCGCCAACTCAATGGATGCCATACGAATACACGGGGCACTGGGATATTTAACTGAACACGAGGTTGAACGCGATTTACGTGATGCAACTGCAGGTGTAATTTATTCCGGCACCTCTGATATTCAACGCAAGATCATCGCAAACCTGCTGGGATTGTAATCCTGATGCGCTATTTGCTAACTCATAATATTGATCACGCGGCCGAACACTGGCCCGACAAAATTGCGTTTCGATTCCCGCCTGACTCAATAAGTTACTCACAGCTCAGCCTGCGTTCTAATCAGATAGCCAACTTGTTAATAGAACAAGGTGTACAAAAAGGTGACCGAGTTGGAATATTTATGCATAAAAGCCTGGAATTGCCCATCGCTATTTATGGAATCATGAAAGCAGGTGCGGCCTATGTACCCATAGACCCTTTGGCTCCTGCCGAAAGAGTAAGCCATATCATCAACGATTGTGAAATCCGGTTCTTAATAAGCCAGGATTCAAAACAAAAAAGTTTCGATCCGGCCTGGCTTGCGGGCAGTCCATTGATGGCCGTCATTGGCGTCACTTTTGAGTCCAAAAGCTTGGCGACGTTTAGTTGGCGAGACATTGCCCACTACCCGGAATCAACTCCAAATGTAAAGGTCAACGAACAGGATCTGGCGTATATTATTTTCACCTCAGGCTCAACCGGCCTGCCCAAAGGCATTATGCATACCCATTATAGCGCCATGAGCTATGCTAAATTATCTGCCGCCACTTATTCCGTTGGTAGTGAAGATGTGCTTAGCAATTTCTCTTCATTGCACTTTGATATGTCAACCATGGACTATCTGACCGTCACTTTTGCGGGCGCAACTACTGTAATCATTTCCGAAGCCTACATGAAATTGCCTGCCAGCCTCTCAACATTCATGGAGCAACAACAATTTACCATTTGGTATTCAGTACCGTTTGCATTAATCCAATTACTTTTGTACGGCCAGCTTGAACAGCGTAACCTTAAGACCATTCGCTGGGTGCTTTATGGCGGCGAACCTTTCCCAGCAAAACATTTACGCCAATTGATGGATTTATGGCCGCATGCAAGCTTCAGTAATGTTTACGGTCCGGCTGAGGTCAATCAGTGCACTTACTATCATTTACCCCAATCATTCAGCGGTAACGAAGAAACCATTCCTATCGGCAGTATTTGGCCAAATACCAAAGGGCTGATTGTTGATGATGACGATGAGATCATCACCACCGTTCAAAAATCGGGGGAATTATTGATCCGCTCATCAACCATGATGCGGGGTTATTGGAACAACCGGTCGTTAAATAATGATTGCTTTTATCAGCACGAAATCAATCCTGGCATCTATGAACGCTATTACCGCACCGGTGATATTGTCTCCTACGATCAGCAGGATCAGTTGGTTCTGCATGGCCGCAAAGACAGGCAAATAAAACTGCGTGGTTATCGCATAGAGCTTGATGAAATTGAATCCGTATTCGCTCAGCACCATAATGTTGAGGAAGCTGCTGCTTACCTGGTTGATTTGCAACAACTCGGTCATATCGATAATGATCAAAACAACTATCTTGAAGTCATGGTGACAGTCAAGGACAGCCATAAAGCCGATCCGGACAAATTGCGTAACTATGCACTGGACAAACTAGCCACTTATGCCAGACCCGAAAGCGTTTTAGTCACCGATGATTTTCCACGTACAACCTCAGGAAAAATAGATCGTAAAGCGTTGGCAAACTCTGCAATCAAAAAATTGGGCATTAACATCATCGGGGAGAAATTAAGTCATGCAAAAGCAACTTAAAAAATTTATCGAAACGACTGTTTTAAATCACACCAGGGCCATCGATATCGACGATGAGCTGTTAATTAGCGGCCTGCTTGATTCAATGAGTGTTATGCGTGTTGTTACATTCATTCAGCAGGAGTTTCAGATTTCTGTGCCCGCCCATGACATCACCATCGAACATTTTTCATCGTTAAGAAATATTGATCAGTATTTACAATCCAGACTAATGACTGACTAACGATGAAGTCACATGCTCAACATATTGGTGGAGTGAAAACTGAATTTACGACTACCGGAACTGCCGGGTACAGCTTAACCCGCGGTCAGGAGTTGATCTGGTTAGGCCAACAGCTTAGCCCGGATAAGCCGTTGTATAACATGGTGTTTACGTTTGAATTCAACCGACACATCGATTACCAAAAATTTAAACAGGCATTTGCGCATACGGTAAAACAAAATGAAGGGTTAAGGAATTTATTCGGCATTTACGATCAATCACCCAGGCAATATATTGTTGAGCAACTTGATTATGAGTTTAAGCTGGTTGAGTTTGATACTGACCCTGATCCCATCGCATCGAGTCAAACCTGGATCGATCAACAAAAACTAAAAAAGCTCCAACTCAACGAATGTTGTTTCGATAGCCATCTGTTAAAACTGTCAGAGCAGCATTATATTTGGTACTTGAATCAACATCATTTAATCACCGATGTCTGGTCAGCCAGCCTGGTGTTTAAATCTGTGGTGAAAGCTTATTTTGAATTGGAGCAACAACTTAAGCCATCTGCAGATTCGACGCTACCGATCAGGCAATATCATCAATTCGAACACCAATATCGACAACAGCATGGCGGTATAGATACTGATGAAAGCACACCACATAAACCCGTAGCATTTCATTTTTATGGCCGCAGTTTCCAGGCTGACGAAGGCAAAACCAAACGTCTCAAATATGTATTTAATGCTGCCCAAGATGGAGGGTTGCGAACATTAGCCGCCAGCAAAAACATTGCCGGTTTCAGCCAGGCCTTAACCCAGTTCAATATTTACTTAACCGTTTTGTGCGCGTATTTGAATCGAGTCAGTAATTTATCAACCGTAACGATTGGGGTTCCGGTTCATAACCGCACCCAGAGGACCCATCAAAAAATGATCGGGTTGTTTATCGAACTGTTTCCTGTCACTGTGGACATTGATGACAAGGCAACCTTTGAGGACCTATATAAATCTGTCAGCGCAGCATCTCAGGCCTTGCTGCAACAAGCAGGCCCTGGGTTAAGTACAGGTGAAATGTCCAAGCAGTTTAATGTCGTCTTGAATTATATTCATATTGAGTTTGATAACCAGCATTCGATTGCAGATAAAATACAGTGGGTGCATTGTGATTACTCTGACCCTGCACACGCACTGAGGGTGCACATTTGTCAATTTGACACCCATCAACCGGCACATCTGCTATTCGATATCAATCAGGCGCTTTGGCAAAACGCCCTGCAACCGGACATCGCTGCACACTTTATGCGATTACTGGATGCGTTTATCAGCAATCCGACACAACAATTTTCAAAGGTGGACTTATCATCCGATCAGGACAAAGCCTTCCTGTTAACAGAATACAATAAACTGCCCGGGCCTCCCGGCCAATCCAAGATTATCATTGAATTGTTCCGGCAATCGGTTAGCAATCAACCGCATAGAACAGCCGTCATCGATGATGGTCAAACCTATAGCTATGCAGAAGTAGATAAATTATCGAACCGATTGTGCGCGGAACTCATCTCAGCCGATATTAGCTCCGGTGATTTAGTGGGCATCCATCTACAGCGCAGCATTGAACTGATTGTTGCCATTCTGGCTGTGCTGAAAACCGGGGCAGCTTATATTCCGCTTGAACAGAACCTGCCCAAAGCAAGAATAGATTATATTGCTAACCAGTCAGGCTTGAAATTAATCCTGACAGAAGATCATTTATCAAACAGACTGACCACTCTTAATCTGAATTTTAGACCGATTAATTTACACAACCTGGCCAGTATGCATCAGGACCCATACTGTCCACGGACTCAGGTTGATCATAGTCATACCGCTTATGTGATGTACACCTCGGGTTCAACCGGTCAACCCAAAGGCGTTATCATTTCACATCAGGCACTTTATGCGTATATTAGCTGGGCTATAAAACACTATATCCAAGACCAGGCTAAGGTTTTCCCGCTTCATTCCAGCATTGGTTTTGACCTGACGGTAACATCCATCTTTGTGCCTTTGTGTTCTGGGGGAACTATTCGAACCTACAAGGCCGACGGCCACAGCATTGATCTGAGTATCATTGACGTTATTGAAGAAAACGAAGTGGATATTGTCAAACTCACTCCCGCACATCTTGAATTAATCGATACCGAAGCGCTCGCTAGTAGCCGCATACAAGCCTTTATTGTCGGTGGTGAGGATTTTAAAACCACGCTGGCAAAACGCATACATACACGTTTTGACGGAAATATTAAGCTGTTTAATGAATACGGCCCGACTGAAGCAACGGTCGGCTGCATGATTCACCAATTTAATCCTGCGATAGATCATGATCATTCTGTGCCGATTGGCATTCCCGCAGAACATACACGCATCTATTTACTTGATGATGGCTTAAATCCGCTGCCAAACGGTGTCACGGGTGAAATTTATATTTCCGGCTGCAGTTTGGCAGAGGGTTACTTAAACCATGCTGATTTGACAGCTGAATCATTCCTGCAAGACCCGTTTTACCCGGATAGAAAAATGTATAAGACAGGTGATCTTGCACGCTTTGGGGAGAATAACAAACTCGTTTATTTATCAAGAAAGGATGATCAATACAAAATTCGTGGCATCCGGGTCGAAAAAGCAGAAATAGAAAACGCATTAAATCAGCATCCCCAAATCAATGCCTGTCACCTTAGTTATTTAAAAGCTGAATCGATCAAATTCAACGAAATCAAGCACTGTGAGCGGTGCGGCATTGCGTCCAACTATCCAAATCTCAGATTTGATCAAAACGGTGTTTGCAATTTGTGTCTTGAATTCCAGCGTTATCATGACAAAGCCCAGCAGTATTTCAGTAACATGGATGATCTGCATCAGCTTTTGCAACGACATACTGCTAAAAAAACCGGCGACTACGATTGCTTAATGCTTCTAAGTGGCGGTAAGGACAGCACTTATGCCCTCTACCAGTTAAGCCTGATGGGCCTGTCAATTTATGCAATGACCCTAGATAATGGTTTTATCTCTGATAGCGCCAAGACCAATATCAGTCGCACAGTCAAGCAACTCGGTATTGACCACGAATTCGCCACAACCTCCGCCATGAATGATATTTTTGCGGAAAGTTTAAAGCTGCATTGCAGCGTTTGTTATGGCTGCTTTAAAACTATCTATACACTGGCACTGAGAATTGCCAAAGACAAAGGCATACCCTGCATCGTTACGGGACTATCTAGGGGCCAGTTTTTTGAAACACGCTTGACCAAAGAATCGTTTGATACTCACCGCTTCGATCCTGCACAAATCGATAACGAGGTGCTGAACGCCCGCAAAATTTATCATCGTATCAATGATACTGTCACACAACGAATTGCCGGGGATATGTTTAATGATGATACGATTTTTGAACAAATCAGCTTTGTCGATTTTTACCGCTATTGCGATGTCTCGCTTAGTGAAATCTACCGCTTTCTGGAGCATGAGGTTCCCTGGATTCGGCCCGAAGATACCGGCCGTTCAACTAACTGCCTGATTAACGACACCGGCATTTATTATCACAAACAACTGCAGGGCTATCATAATTATGCCCTGCCCTATAGTTGGGACGTACGCCTGGGTTTAAAAACCCGCCAGCAGGCCATGGACGAACTCGATGACGTTATCGATGTTCGCAGCGTCATTGATAACCTTAAAAAAATCGGCATCACTGAAACCGACACATTAACTGATGCACAGTCAGATGCGTTAGTGATGTACTATGTCAGCGAACGGCAGATAAGCTCGCGTGAATTACGTGACTTTTTGTCACAGCATCTAGTCACCAACATTATTCCCAGGTATTTCATTAGACTTAAAGAACTGCCTTTAACGGTCAACGGCAAAATCGATAATGATCAATTGCCTGATCCGAAAAAACAATCACGCAACGATGATGTACCGTTGATACAGGCATCAACTTCACATGAGAAAACCCTGGCCAGCATTTTCTCACAGGTTTTGCAACACCAAAAAATTAGCATCCACGATAACTATTTTGATCTTGGTGGCGATTCTATTAAAGCCATACAGATTGCCGCGCAAGCCGGTCAATTCGGGTTAAAGATCAAACCCGGTCAAATGTTTGATCACCAAACCATTAAGGAATTAGCAACTGTTATAAGCAACGATGACAAATTTCAGGCCAGCCAGTCAGCCATTGAAGGTGTAGCTGAGCTGACACCGATACAACGCTGGTTTTTTAAACAACCCGAATCCGCCAGGTCGGTTTTTAATCATAGTGTACATTTGGAACTTAATAAAAATATACCAGCTGAACAAGTTCAGCTTGTTATTAATAAACTCATTGAACACCATGATGCACTACGCCACTGTTACACCAGCAGGGCCGATGGCTTAAAACAGTCGGTTACAGCAGAATTAACAGAATCGAAACTAAAGCAGATTGTTGCTAATGATGAAATATCGGAACAATTACTGGCTGAAACAGAACAAGCTTTGCATCAGTCTATCAATATCAACAATGGACCTTTAATCGCCTGTGCTTTAATTACAGGTAGATATACCCCAAAGTCCCAGCTTATTTTAGTGATTCACCATCTTGCTGTTGATGCGGTTTCATGGCAAATATTACTCGATGATTTTGACCTGCTAGTCAAGCAAATTCATCTGCGACAAGAATTATTGCTGCCGCTTAAAACCACGGCTTTTCTGGATTGGGCAAATTTTCTTAGCCAGTACAAAAATAATCCTATTCATACAACGGCTTTAGAGAAGCTGCCGGATGTCAGTCAACATCATCCCGTCATAGTACGAGCTGAGCAACCTGCTAAAACTGAAACGGTTTTTGATACGTATGTTATGGAATTGCCGCAAGCGCTTTGTCAGCGACTCACCACTAAACCGGCAATCGATGATAAAAAAATACCTTTGCATAAAACATTACTGGCCGGGCTGGCCTATTGTCTGAGCAAGTTTTGTAAACAAGATTCATTATGCATTAATGTGGAATCACACGGCCGCTATGACCTTGACGAACAAATCAATATCACCCGCACGTTAGGCTGGTTTACCAGTATCAATCCAATCTGTCTGACGGTCAAAAGCGGCGTGACAGATCGACCACTGAAGGATTTGATTAAACAAATAGACGATCAATCTGAACTCGTTTTTCATCGGTTTATTGATAGTCAGTATGCAGCGATCGATCAAACAGATTTTTATTCAAATGTTTTGTTCAATTATTTCGGACAACATCTGACAGGCGCTTATCAGGAATTTTTTATTACCCGGCCTTTGGCTTTTACTCGCTCTAAACAAACCCAACTTCAACATGCTATTGAATTAAATATTTTTGATTCCGATCAGTCACTCCGAATCGAATGCAGTTATGATCCCGCTTATGTTTTTGAATCAACGCTTAGTCAGTTGCTGGATCAGTATCTAGTCGAACTTGAATCGCTATGCGTAAATACAAACACTAAAACCGCAAACAATTTCAATATCGACAGCCTGACTGACAGTGACTTGGCAGCCATTCAAAGACAACTTAAGTAGTCATGGCCGACATCAGCATCGAAAACATTTATCCCCTGACACCTTTACAGCAAGGTATTCTTTTCCACAGTTTACAGTCGCCTGAAACAGGTGTTTTTATTGAACAGATTCATTTTGAGCTAAATCTCAAAGCAAGCGAAGTTACCGATTTCAAACAACACTGGGTAGATATTGTAGAACGCCACCAAATACTACGAACCGCTTTCATCTGGAAGGATATAAACCAGCCAGTACAAGTAGTTAAACACAGTACTGAACTTCAATGGCATGAACTAAGTTACTGTAGTTATAAACCGCATCAACAATATGAGTTATTTAATGAATTGTTGGTAAAAGATAGGGCTACGGATTTCGATCTATCCCGTGCTCCTCTAATGCGACACACGCTAATTGAGATAGAAGAAAACAGACATCGTTTGCTATGGACTTTTCATCATTTGATTCTCGATGGTTGGTCAGTAGCGAACCTCTTGAATGAATTACGACAGCAACTCCGGGGGCGGTTAGGATTGCAACCAAAGCCAAGACCTTTTGTCGATCATGTCAATTTTTTAATTACCAAGAAACAACAACAGCAAAACGATAGAACATTCTGGGAAAATTATTTATCAAACTTTAAAACAACGACACGATTATGCTCCCAATCAGATACAGCCCAAAGTGACTACCAACTCCAGCAACAAGATATCATTTTCACTGAAGCCGAGGATACTGCGCTTTCAGAATTCGCCCGTACCCAACGCTTGAGTTTAAATACCCTCTTTCATGCAGCCTGGTCATGGACGCTTATGTCACGGCTACAGTGTAGTGATGTCGTCTACGGCGCCACATTTTCTGGCCGTGATCCGGCACTTGAGGGTGTCGAAAATATGATTGGTGTATTCATTAATTCATTGCCGATAAGAGTCAGCCAGGATAACAGAACTGTCTATCAGTGGTTGCAATCGCTACAGCAAAATTTAAATCAACTCATTGACTATCAACACTGCTCGTTAAGTGATATCAAGCGCTATAGTGAGCTACCATCCCAACAAGCGTTATTTGAATCATTAATAGTGGTTGAAAATTACCCCATTAATGCAGACGATGAAAACTCCCTTGCTGTCTTCGAAACTATTACTCATATAGAACAAAGTAACTACCCTTGCGTGCTGCTGGTCCTTCCCGGTCAACCTGTACATTTAAGAATGATTGTTGACGGTAACTTGATTTCATCACAGCAATGCCGGCAGTGGCTTGAACAAGTCCATCATATTCTGACACACTTAAGTTCCTGGATTAACTCCAAAACCAGTGATGTTCAGCTTTTACCACAAACTCAGTTGTCGTATCTGGCTAAAACTGACCTAACATCTGGTTTTGTATATGACAGAGAAAATCCTATAACCAAAGTCATTGATGCCCAATCATTCACGCAACAACCAGCATTAATTGATCAACAGGGAGAAACAAGTTACACCGAATTAAAACAGTTCAGCGATACAATCGCAGCATTGTTAATTAAGCACGGCACTCAAGCCGGTGACTTGATCGCCATCATACTGCCACGCTCGCGCAAATATATTGAATACATGCTTGCCGTACTAAAAAGTGGCGCTGCCTATGTCATTGTTGATCCTGAAAACCCACAGAAAAAAATTGAAGCAATAATTGATCAAGCCAGACCTCGGCTGATTATCAGCAGCTCTGAATTGAGTCAATCTACTGCTTTTAACGATTATGAAGTCATAAACATTGATTCAATAACACCTGTGCAAAAATCAGAATTAATGACTAGCGCCACGCTAGCGGTTATTGATACCCCATCTTTAGCTTACGTGCTGTTTACTTCCGGTAGCACTGGAACTCCAAAGGGAGTCAAAATCACTCATGACAACTTGCTTTATTCGACACAAGTGCGCGATGTTCATTATCCCCATCCGCCAGAAGCTTTTCTGCTGTTATCACCTTTTCATTTCGACAGTTCAGTGGTAGGGATTTACTGGACGTTAACTCAAGGAGGAAAAGTCATTGTCAGTGAGAATCGGATTGAACAGGACATGCAGGCATTGATTAGCCTGATTGATCAACATCAGGTTACCCATACGCTTTGTTTGCCAAGTCTGTATGAATTGATATTAAGATCGGCAAAAACATCAAACGCAGCGGATAAACTGCAATCACTCAAGACTGTGATTGTTGCAGGTGAAGCGCTGAGCAATCCGGAACTGCTGAAGTTGCATCGTGAATTAATGCCGCAGGCCAGACTCTATAACGAATACGGCCCGACTGAAGCGACAGTCTGGTGCTGTATGTATGATGCGACTGACCATGATCCAAGCTTGCTCGTTCCTATTGGCAATGCCATCCATGACACTGAAATCATTATTGTTGATCAAAATAATCACTTAGTGCCCATAGGTGCAACAGGTGAACTATGCATTGCCGGCCCAGGTGTGGCCGGCGGTTATTTAAATCTTGAACAACAGACTGAGGCTCAGTTTATAGAACTGGATATAAATATTGATGAACACATCTCAATTCGAAAGCGGGTCTACAAAACCGGTGACCTGGGTCGATTAAACAACCAAGGTCAAATCGAATATTTAGGACGCCTGGACGATCAAATCAAAATACGTGGTCAACGCTTGGAACTCGGTGAAATTGAACGCGCTTTGCTTGCAAATCCTGACATCGAGGCTGCAATAGCACTGGCCGTTGAACAACCAAACCAATACAGTTCATCCAGTAGCGAATCGTCGACCTTGCCAAGACCCTCATCTGAGGCGGATCTGGACCAATGGCTATTTGAAAAATTCCAATCGATGAGTGCCGAACAGGCACAATTGTTCATAAATGAATTACACATATTAGAACAGCATAGCGAACCTTCGATATGAAAATCGCCTATATGACTAATGGTTTCTCCAGCAATCTTAATAACAGCTATGAGTTTAGTCGCCGCTTAACCCAAGCGGGCCATGAAGTCATTTACATCAGCCCGATCGATATTGCAGATCGAGTTCAGCAAAACGGTTTTCAATGCATTGTTCTTGGCGAGGAAATTGAACTCGAACAAAAATTGCAACAAAACTGGCGCTCTGCCAATGCAATTTCAAACTGGGCCAAAAACAGAAAGCTGATTCAACAACAACGCAAACGAATGTTGTCGGCAGCCGAGCTTTCCCAAGTGCTTGATACAGTCAATCCAGAAAAGGTCCTAATCGACATAGAACTTCACTATATGGTGATTGTCTGCCTGGCGCATGCAATACCGTGTTTTTTGATATCAGCCTGGTTTAGCATCTTCAGAGATCAAGAAAATTTGCCGCCCATGCACACTTTTCTTGCTCCTCCTGCCAATGAATCACAACGCAAAAATATCCAGACAATCTGGGATCAGGAGTACAAATCCAAACAAAGAAGGCGGGCAAGATATTGGTTTAAACATTATCTGAAAGCACCGATTAATCCAAAGCCATTGTCTTATCAAAGCCTGAATACGGTTGATCTGGAGTTAGTGGCTAAACAGATGGGCGTTGACTTTCAAGCAGTAGCCGACTTTTCAAGTTGGCTACGACCCATGACGTTTAAAAAATTACCAATTTTAGTTTTAAATATTCTGGAAATGGATTTTCCACACCAACCTGATACCAGATTGAATTATGTCGGTCCGATGATCTGCACTCACAGACATGATCCGATCACCTCTCCGGATTCGTTAGCAGAATGGTCGAGTCTGCAGCGACAATACCAGTCGGGCAAGAAAAAACAATCACTAATGTATTGTTCCCTCGGTACGTTCTGGAAAACTGATAAAAATTTTCTTTTAAGAATCATTGAAGTGGTCAAGCAGCGTTCTGACTGGCACTTAATCATTGGTCTGGGTGGAAAATCAAAGGCCTCGGG
Organism: Arenicellales bacterium; assembly: GCA_028284225.1. Classification (GTDB taxonomy): domain Bacteria; phylum Pseudomonadota; class Gammaproteobacteria; order Arenicellales; family JAHEKD01; genus JAHEKD01. The sequence continues at coordinate 81,073 of JANQSD010000009.1, read as the reverse complement.
TTTTGAAAACATACCGGCAAACATCACCTTACTGGATTGGGCACCACAGCTGGAAATTTTACAAATGGCTGATGTTGCTATTACCCATGGCGGTATTTCCAGTATTAATGAATGCGTTTTCTTTCAGGTGCCCATGTTGGTTTATTCAACTGAACACGGTGATCAAAACGGTTGTGCCGCAAGGGTTGCCTGGCACAATTTAGGGATTATGGGTAATAAAAAGGAAGATGATCAGGCAATGATTGAATCACACCTGGATACATTATTGAACAGTGCAACGATTCGCTCAAATCTGGCTGAAATGCGTTCGCATTTTGTAACTTACAAAAATGATGATTTAGCTATAAAACTCATCGAACAATCTTCATCAACCTGTGAGTAATCGATGTTCAACGAAAAAAAACAACTCTCTGATATCGATTTCAAGTATCTATTGTCGAAATTGAATACTGAACAAAAAAAATATTTATACGACCACATCATTCAAAGTAATAGCGAGAATTCTAAACAACCGACTAATTCAAAAAGAATTGTTGCGTTTGTAACCCAGCCAAATATCGGTGAACATTTAGATCGATTAAAATCCGGGCTGATAGACCGTCTGCCGTCATATGCGATTCCGCAACATATTTATCGGCTTGAGTCGCTACCACTGCTTGCAAACGGAAAAGTTGATAAACAGCAATTGCAGACGTTAGCGCAACAAAGGTTAGCACAAGAGCTCGAAAGTAGTGACGATAAGCCATTATTAGACCTAACATCAACAGCCGCTAGTCTTAGTGACTCAGAATCCAAAGTTCTAAATTCTTTATCCGCCATTTGGTCGGAAGTTTTAGGTATAAAAATAAAGTCAGCTAATGATAACTTCTTTGATTTAGGTGGTGATTCCATCCTTAGCATTCATGTGGTTTCCAGAATGCTTCGACATGGTTATCAGATCGGTCCGAATGATATTTTTGATTCACCGACACTGCTGGAACTGTCAAAAGTTATCGCCGCCAAAACCGAACAGAGCCACGCTTCACATTCACTTGAAAAGTGTGACGAGGCTCCACTTACTCCCATACAGAATTGGTTTTTCAACACGGTGAAAACTCGGCCGGGACAATGGAACCTGGCAAAATGCTATCAATTACCGAGCAGCATCAACATTGATACGCTTCACAAAGCCATAAATCAGCTACTAAGCAAACACGACGTTTTTCGTATGTGTTTTGTTGATACAAAGCAAGGCATTGTCCAAAAACTACAACCAACTGCAACTCTAACTCTTGAAACTGTCAAGCTGCCTAATTATGAATTGTGGGAAAATGCTTTATCAAAGGCATTGAAACAGATCCAAACCGAGTTTGATTTAAATCAAGCACCCTTGGCACGTTTTATTTTATTCACCAGTGAAGACATTAAAATTCTGTTTATTACGGCCCATCATTTGATCATTGATCTTGTGTCCTGGCAAATCATAAAACAAGATTTAATTACTCAACTAACTGACAATCCTGATCAGGCAACTCACATCCAGCCTGTTAGTTTCTCCGGCTGGAGCAACTACATAAATGAATTATCAGATGATCCCCGAATCAGGCAACAGCAGGATTTCTGGCGTGCACAAATCGATAAACACGGCCCACAAACGCCCTTTGAATTAGAAACCGGTGTCGATGCTACCAGCCATGAGAAAAACATAAAAACGATCAACCAAACACTCGGATATCATTTAAGCCAATCATTGGTGACGGAAATCAACCAAACTTATCAAACTCGAATTGTTGATATTTTACTCAGTGCGTTAGTGTTATCTGTACCAGATAATTTCTCCCAGACGCAACTAACCCTGGACCTTGAAAGTCATGGGCGCTTTGACCCTAACAATCACTATGATTTATCGCAAACTATAGGCTGGTTTTCCAGTGTCTATCCGGTCTGCTTAAGCTGCAATCAAGGTGATGCTGATATCAAGCAACGAATTGTAAAAACGATCAAAGCAACCAAAGAGACACTGCATCAAATCGATCATGGTGGTTTAGGATTTGAACTGCTACGGCAAGCCCAATTACCACCGGAATTCGATGCATCCGCTCCCAGAAGACTATTGTTTAATTATCTCGGCAAACTCGATAGTATCGACAGTTCCAGAAAACCGGCAGATGGGATTAATGAACTTAACGTTACTATTCCCGGGCAACGGCACCCAGAAAATGAGCGCAGTCATTATTTAGAAATTCAGGCCTACTTAACTAACGGAGAATTAACTATCCAGTGGCACTATGATCCGAATTTTATAGATGAGAACCGATTAATTTCGTTCACTGACAGCTATGTGCAAACGCTTCATCGCATAGTCGATATTACCAAAGATCAAGCAGATACAATTTATACCCCTTCTGATTTTCCTGACAGCGGGCTTGATCAAGGCCAGCTTGATGATTTTTTGGACTCAATTTAAACCGCTGTGACTACTGATAAAAAAAATATCGAGGACATTTATCCACTTTCAGATAATCAAACCTCCTTTTTGTTAAACCACCTCAACGCTCCCGACGATGACAGCGGCAAACTACTAGTACACGGCCGGTTAGCTGGAGAATTAGACAACCAACGCTTTATAAATGCCTGGCAAGCTGTAGTTAACAGGCATAGTGCCCTGCGCACGACGATTCATTGGAAAAAAACCGATAAACCGTTACAGGCGGTGCGCAAATCTATTGACATTGATATCCAGTTTAATCACTGTGGACAAGATGCGAGTGATGAACAACTACTCAGCAATGCTGCGAATTTATTTGGTCAAACACTGGCTCTGGACTCGTCTCCCAACCATCGAATTATCGTTTATCACTATTCCGATAAACATCACGTTATGCACTGGCTGTGCCACCACGTGTTTATTGACGGGTGGTCCACAGCGGTGGCCTTAAATGATCTGATAAACATTTATAACGATTACTCTGGTATTGATACTGAACACTTGCCCGATAATGAACCCCCTCAATTTAAAGACTATTTGAAGTGGATACAGTCTCAGGACTTAGAACAAAGCCGCGTTTTCTGGCTGAACCGCTTATCGACAACTACTTCAAATACTGCCGAGTCCCTAAACGATGATCAAGCTACATCCAAGAGATTCGAAACTGAGATCACAATAACAACAGCATGCTCTTCGAGCCTGCATGAATTTTGCAGGCTCCACAATTTTACCCCTGGTGTCATCATACAAGCCGCTTGGGTTATCGTTCTAAGTGCCCTGTCAGGCGCTAGAGAACTTAGTTACACCCTGACCCTTTCAGGGCGCACTGCACCATTACCCTTTATTGAGAAACTGGTAGGCCAATTAAGTACAGCTCTGCCGGTTTTTGCAAAAATTGAACAAAAAAACAGCTTTATAGACCTGGTGCATCAAATCAAGCAAGAAAACAACTTACTCAGAAATCATGAGTTTTTGAGTCCAAGCCAACTGTCAAAATGGGGATACAAGCCAGCTAACGCCGGTTTTATGCATACCGAATCCGGCATCATCGCTGTAGATTCTTTAGTCGTGATCGAAAACTTTGTAGTAGCACACAAAAATACCGATAACAATCGTCAAGGCTTAAGACTGATTAATTTCCAAAGTGACGTGGTTAGCCCCTATTCAGTGACATTGATGGTGCTGGCAAACAACGAGGATATTCAACTACGCTTGATTTCAAATCACAGACGAATTGATCAAGAATACAATTCGTCTATCGCTAATACGCTTAAGGATGTTCTACATGCTGCGATCAACAACCCATCCATATCCATCAGCGACTTATTGCAACTGCTTGATCTAGTTGCACTAGAAACTTTGCAAGTAACTGCGTCACAAAACATAGATAAAGCCCCCAATTACTGCGCCCCAGAGACTGAAACTCAGGCACATTTGCAAAAAATCTGGCAGGATATTTTGCAAACCAACCATAGGATTAGTATCCATGATAATTTTTTTAATATCGGCGGTACTTCTATTAATGCGCTTTCAATCTACGCCAGAATCGAAACTCGTTTTGGCTGTGCTTTGCCTTTGGCCAGTATTCTTGAAGCACCTACTATCAAGCAATTAGCGGATTTGATTCACGATCCTGTAGATAGCCATGCCAAACATGTTGTCGCTATTCAACAATCCGGTTCAAAGTTACCTATATTCGGCATCCATGCACAAGATGTACTGTTCTATCGGGATATATCGGCTGCAATCGGCGATGACCAACCGTTTTATGCCATACAACAGCTTGAGCAAATTAACGGTAAGCAGGTACAACACCAGAGCCTGCAACATATGGCGACAACTTACATTCAACAAATCAGGCAAGTTCAAGCTCACGGACCCTACACAATTATAGGCTTATGCATGGGTGCTACCATCGGTTATGAGATGGCCCATCAACTCACAAAATCTGGCGAAAAAATCAACGCGCTGATCTTGATTGACCCTGACCTGCCGGAGATGGTTTTTGAAAAAAAGCAGGCCTCCTTAGCTAAGGTTCTTGCAAGTTCAGATTTAAAAACCTTGAATCACATTATCGCGAATTTATTTACTAAACTGGCAAATTACCCAATTGCTCGTCAACTGGCTATTGCCAAAGGTCAATTACGAATTGCACGAAAATCATTATCCGGACCACTGGAAAAAAGAAGAGCGCAACGACGGCTTCATAACTGGAGACTCAACCAAAAATATAAACCATCCCTGTACAATGGCAAAATCACGGTTATACAAAGCGGCGAATATTGCCAGTCAATGAACAAGCTCTTCAATAATAGTTTAAACACTGAAGGGGAAAACTCATCGATAGACAATTATATTATTCAAGGTTCACATACCAATATATTTTCTCCACCCATTGTTTACGAGACAGTGTCAATCATTACCAAAGTCATTGATAACTAAGCCTATATGAATTCGGTATAACAACACCTTCAATATTAAAGTTAAATTCCCAAACACGTATAGAGCAGAATCAGCTCAAGGTATTATTCGGTGTTGCCGTACTAGAGCTTGTGAAAGATAATGAAGTTGTAAAGCATACAATCGGTAGTAATGCAGGCTCATTTAATTACACAAAGCGAAACGCAGCTTCAAATACAAAATATGTGTTTTGTTGCAACAAAGCAAACGTGAACTCTCATATCAGATGATATAATTCATAAGATAATAAATATAGGATACCGGGATGTCGAAGGTTTATCATTGTGTTTTTATCGCTTCTTTGCTCATTTATTTAACGCCTGCAATAGCCTCAGAGGCTACCGTAAATTTCCGGGGCAAAACCTACTCTTTAAATATAGATACCTGCCGCTCGGGTGACTCCTGGCACATGATTGACGCTACCGGTGATGATGCATCACTATCGATAGTGGGTAATACCAATCAAGATGGCTCAACTTATGAAACATTAGATTTTATTACCGGCGATGTTCGCCTGAGTGACGTAAATAAAGACAAGCCTTTCCAATTTAAAAATGGCGCTTATCAATATTCTGGAGAAATTCATCAATCAGATAGCTCATCGCCCGGTCAGATAGAAGTAATGGTTTCGTGTTAAAGGATTTAACGCTCAAAAGTTACGAAAATCGCACACATTATAAAATTTAGAATAGCAGCTATATCGATTTTCCCCGCTTGCTTGTTATGCGGGATGACTACAACGTATTTTTCGTAAACTGGAATTTGGTTTTATCTTGGTCATAGCTAAAAATGCTTAATAGTCGTTACTTGCAAAACCTGGATCTAAATCTCTGCCCTAACGCATAGCAAACAATGCCAAAAGCATTAGCGATTAAATCAAATACTGAGAAGGTACGGTAACTGCTCCATCCCTGGATGAGCTCAATCAAGGCTCCATAGCCAAGCAGCACAAGTGCAAGTACAAACAGGAAGCTGTGTTCACGATAGGCTAAATCAATTAATAAAGATAATACCAGGAAGATGATTATGTGAGCGACTTTATCGTTTATCAGAGAACCAGCCTGCTCTGGAACCGGCAGCAAAAATAATACCGTGGTTGCTGCCAGCACCAAATAAAAGATAAATTTGAAATTGGGTTTTATAGCGACCGATTATCTGAACAGGATTACAATTAATTATAGCTATAGTTAATTACAATCTGCCTGGATTTATCCAGACCTGCAACGGCTCCGCGCAGATTAGTTGGGCCGGAGTAGAAATCCAGCTGTTTGCTGACTCTGTCATAACCTAAATAGATGGGTTTGGCAAATAATCGCAGCAGTTTATTTTTAGTGGTGATTTTAAATACAGCAACATTATTAGAATCAGTAAACTCGTTGGCCTTATCATCCGGCATTAAATCAACAACCAGTTCGATCAATCTTTTTCCCGGTACATGCAGAAAATCGATTTGTTTTTGCTCACCCGAGACCAAGGTGGTCCAATTTTCAAAAATATAGTTATCAAAACCCGCATCGATAACCAAGTCATCGGCTGAGACAACGGCCAGTGATTTACTACCATCCGGTTTAGTCACCATCAATTGTCCATCTTCCCAATTGACTTGCTCAGTCCATTTGTCCCGCTTCATGTTGAGCACATAATTTGGGGCGCTCGCCAGGCAGTCAAAATCCAGCATTTTTTCAGCAATGATCTCTCCAGAGGGATTTTTATAATCAACCTTTGAGACCACACCATCATTTGAATGATGCTCTTCATAAATTACTTCGCCATCAGTGTTCTTAACCACACCCACGGCATTAAAGTCACGCTGCGAATTAGAATTCACACATTGAGCATTCGCATTTATTGAAGTGGCAAAAACAAAAAATAAACACAGCTTAGGCAAATGCATAACCTTTCCACCTTTCATATAATTTGAGAATGATAAAACCGGCCAAAAGCCAAACACAAGCGATAATCGCTAATGATAATGATTGCTGATAGCCAAACTCGATATCTGACAACTGTACACCTATGTTATAGCATAGTGGTCCACCAACTGCGGCCAACAACAGAAACAACGGACGATTATTCAATAACGGTTTCAACGAGTGATTAATAGTCGTTGCAAATGCCAGCCATAAAACAGTAAGCCACAACGGCGGCAAATTCAAACTGTCATCAGTACTTAAAACACCTGCTCCAATTAGACTGGTATCAACAATCAATCCCAGCAATACTACACTCAACAACAACGGCCACTCGACACGCAATTTCTTCGCACTCAAATAAGCAAGCAAAACAATAGTCAATATAATCAGCGCCGCCTTATTACCCAACAAAACACAGGCAAACCAGCAGGCCTGAAACCAAACAATATTGAATATGATTGCCAGATTCCGGGTCATCACAGCCGCTGAAATAATAGTTGAGCGGTGCCGATCGATCTTTCTCGAAAACCGGCCTCGCAATAACACAAATAAAAATCCCACATGCGAATGAATGATTCATCATAACCCTGGCTTCTTACTTGCGTCAGGCTTGACTTAAACCGTTGTCGCCAGGCCGCCAATGTCGCTGCATAGCTTTGGGTGATATCGTGAAAATCATGTAACTGCAGTTGTGTTTGTTTACCGACATTACGCATAATAATTTCAATGCTGGGAAGGCAACCACCAGGGAAAATATACTTTTGAATAAAGTCGACTTGCTTGATTGCCTGCCAATAGCGCTGCTCTGGAATAGTGATGGCCTGCAGTAACATCTTGCCCGAAGGTTTCAAAAGCTCATTGCAGGTTTTGAAGTAGGTTGGCAAATAGTCATGTCCGACAGCTTCAATCATCTCCACTGAAACCAACTTATCAAATTGCCCTCGTAAGTGACGGTAATCCTGTTTAAGCAATGTAATTTGCTGCTCAAGGCCAGCCTGCTGTATTTGGTTTTCGGCATACTGATATTGCTGGTTGGATATTGTCGTAGTTGTTACTCGGCAACCGTAATTCTGTGCCATAAAAATGGCTAAACCGCCCCATCCGGTTCCAATTTCAAGTAGATGATCATCGGGCGAAAGTTCAAGTTTCTCTGCAATGACTTGCAGTTTTTTCTCTGCTGCATTTTCCAGTAGATCCTGATCGGACTCATAAATTGCAGATGAATACATCATCCGTTGGTCCAGGAACAATTCGAAAAAATCATTGCCAAGATCATAATGTCTGGAGATATTGCGGCTTGAACCGACAATCGAGTTTCGATTAAAGTGGCCGTTGATTTTATCGACCCATTTGAACACATTGATGGCGCTTTCATCCATAGCCTGCACTTGCGCTAAATTGCTGGCAAATATCCGGGTCAAACCAACCAGATCTTCACAATCCCAATAACCTGCCATATAAGCCTCTCCGGCACCTATGGTGCCATGGATTGCAACCATTGAATAAAACTTTGGATTGTAAACATCTATAGCTACAGAATGACTTTGCTTCACATCACCAAATTGATATTCAACCCCCGCTTCCCGAATAACAATATGAGCATTATTGATCTGCCATAAAAAGCCAAACACTCGTTTTCTGGCGATTTTATCCAGCCAATTGCTGTTTTGCTCTAAAGGGAGTGAATCAACTCTTGAATTCATCATCGTGTTCCTTGCGAATATTTTTGTTGCTTAATCAGGGTTGTGGGATTGGTGTAAATCGGGCTGCGTTTTAAAAACAGACTCAAGGCTTGCTTATAGATGCCGTAATAAACTTTAGCCGTCATGTAAGGATATAAACATATGGATTGAATCATTTTCTTAACGCTGAGTGCTTGTGCCTGCATCACTAAAGTCGCATCGGTAATACATTCATCATCTTGATGGTTTTCCAGATGAAAGACCAGTTGATCATCCCGCAACATGTAGTGACAGATATATTTCATGTTCATTGGGTGAAACGGTGACACATGCATTGCTTTATCAAATGAGAAATGTTGCTTATGAGCGCCTGGATCGGCTTTTAAAACATACAGACACTGCTCTCCCCAAGGAGTATTGGTCACTTGCAATGCCACGGCCTGCAGCCGACCATCTTTGGAAAAGCAAGAGAAGATGGCAATGGGATTCATCATGATTCCCCATAGTCGAATATGAGTCAACAATGTAACTTTGCCGTCCGGCCGGAATCCTAGTTGCGAGTTAACCTGATCAAGTACATAATCTTTTAACGCTATATGCTTGGGGCCAATAAAGTCAGTACGCTTAAACCAGCCCAGTGCAAATTTGTTCAAACTTGTAATCGGCCAAAAATTGAATAAATTATTTACCTTGTCCAGATCCAGACAAAACATAAACAACTTATAGTTGAATTCATGCTGGTTAGGCTTGAAACGCCGATGGCGAATTACGCCGCTGTAGTAAGTATGTTCCGACATGATTGCGATTTAATTGAGTCCACTATCCGACGCGCACTGGCCACTCCATCTTCATGAAAACCGTTCCCCCAGTACGCGCCGCAAAACCAAGAACGATTTTCTCCATTTATCTGGTTCCAGCGCTGCTGTGCTCTAATACTTTCAGCATTCAGTTCGGGATGGGCATAGCGAAAATTATGAATGACCTTATCCGGACTGATTTGGTCTTTTGCGTTAAGCGACACGCAAAAAGTATGATGTGAATTAATTCCCTGTAAAATGTTCATGTTGTAGGTGACAAGCGGAATGTCGTTATCATCGCCGGCCAGCAGATAATTCCAGCTGGCCCAAGCGCGGCGTTTATTCGGTAGCATGTCCGTATCTGTATGCAAGGTAACATCACTGGCACAATAATCAATAGCGCCTAAAGTATCTATTTCATTATCGGTGGCCTCGTTAGCCAGAATTTTCAATGCCTGATCGCTATGACAAGCAAAAATCACCGCATCAAATTTTTCTTGACCGTGTCTTGATTGAATCAAAACTTCATTCGCCTTCCTTTTGATCGATGTTACTGCGCATGAAGTTCGGATTTTGTCTGAAAATAATTTTGTCAGCGGTGATAAATATTCCCGTGAACCGCCTTTAATCACATGCCATTGCGGGCGGTTAGTCACATTAAGCAAACCATGATGGTTAAAAAACCGGATAAAAAACAAAGCCTGAAAATCATTAATCGTTTTTCGCGGCATTGACCAGATCGCTGATGCCATGGGTAAAATATAATATTGCTTGAACACCTGATCATAATTTCCAACGTCAAGATATTCGCCCATGGTCATACCAGGATCGATTTGATTGTTGGCAAAATCAGCTTTGGCTTGTTTGTTAAAACGATTAATTTCACTGAGCATCCGCCAGAATCTTCTGCGAATTAAATTTCTGCGCTGGGCCAGCAAGGTATTTAAATTTGTCCCGCTATATTCAAAATCATTGATTCGGTCACTCACACTAAAACTCATTTCAGTAGGTTGGGATTCGACACCCAGGTCATTAATCAATTTAATAAATTCAGGATAAGTCCAGTCATTAAAGACTATAAACCCCGTATCTACTGCATACTGTCGACCATCAAGGCTGACATCAACAGTTGCTGTATGACCACCAATCCGGGCTTCAGACTCATACACCACAATATCATGATCAGCATTCAACCAATAAGCAGACGCCAGTCCCGATATTCCGCTTCCAATAATAGCAATTTTCATTATCCTATCCTTGTGTTCTAACGAGTTTCTGGCCGAGTTCGGTCGACAGAGAGGCTGGCAGCATTGAGAGTAACCGAATCGGCCAGATTAATCGTCTTGGAAATGAAATTTCTTTTTTACGCTTTTCGATCCCTTTGATCATTTGTTCAACCGCCTGATCTGTAGTCATTTGAAAGGGCATGTCAAAGTCATTGGCTCGTGTCAGGCGAGTATCAACAAAACCTGGATAAACAATACTCACGTCTATTCCCAAGGGGAAAACATCCAGTCTTAATGATTGCAAAAAATGACGCATAGCAGCTTTGCTAGTGCCGTAGGCTTCGGCCCTGGGCAACCCATGATAGGCCGAAGCACTACTAACACCCACTAGATGCGGATTATTTCTTGATCCTGTTAATAACGGAAGGGCTGCGGCCACACAGCGGACAAAACCAAGATAGTTGGTTTGTGTAACCCGATCAACTAAATCCATATCGAAGTCAGTTACATCAATGTACTCACAAATACCGGCATTTAAAATGACTGTATCAAGGCTTTCAACGTGATTTGCTAATTCAGCCTTAAGATAGTCAGCCGCTGACGGATCTGAAATATCACAGGCGATGATGGTGACTTGGTCGGGATAATCAGTTTTAAGTTTTTGTAAAACAGTTTCTGAACGAGCAGTCACTATTAACTGGTTATTTTTATCCAGCAAGCGTTCGGCTAATTCAAGACCAATGCCAAACGAAGCACCGGTCAGCCAAATAGTTCGATTTGTTAACTCAACTGCCATTTTATTTCATTGACGCCTTGATACGATTCAGCACGCCTCCTACAACCGGCAGGTGCCCAAAAAAACCTGTAGTATTGTCCCAAAAATCCTGGTGAAAAATAATTTTCCCTTCATCGTTTAGCCGTATTTGACTGATACCTATTGATTTTGAGTCAATGGATTTGCCCATCACTTTGAATTTCATCTCCATTACCCAGCGCACATAGTAGTTATCGCCACTGCTGGCAATATCTTCAAAGATAACGTTAATTTCATCAACCCGATTAGCCCCGTCGATAAGATATTGGGCTAATGAATCACGCTGAGTAAAGGTATGCAGGGTGTCATTAAAATAAAGATCCTCGGCATAGGTTTTAGCCACACGCTGCGATACATCCTGATGCTGTAAATCAGAGAACAATTCGACCAGGTTTTCCAAACCGCCGGTATTGTCAAAATTAGTCTTGGGCTCTACAGCCGATTTGTAATCTTCAATGTAACTCAAACTCGCCCCCGTAGATGTACAGGCAATCATCGCTAAACACCCTATAATAATTAAACTAAATTTTTTAATGTCCACAAAATATAACGCTCAGAAACTGAGGGTAGATTAATGGCCAGAGTGTCAAAACAACGTGAAGGGTTCGCAATTTTAATCTAAGTGGTAACATGCAGCCATGAATACTTTAAGCAAAGCACTTAGCTCCACCGGCATTTACAGTAAGCTGGTCCGGGTATTTGCCTTACAAGTTCTGTTCATCAGCATCATTACGGTGCTGGGTGTCTATGCTGCAACCAACGTAGTTGAAAAAGTACTGGTCAGACAAGCATTGGAAGGCGAGGCAGATCATTTTTGGGCACTGCATGATCAAAACCCGGATCAGGCCACACCAAATACCGATAACCTGGAAGGTTTTCTGGCGCCAAACCTGGATTTGAGCCAAATCCCTCAAGCAATACGCACTATTGAACCGGGTTTTGGGCGAGTTGAATTTCGTAACCGCAATCCGCTGATCTATGTTGAGGATAGAAACAACCACCGTTTATTTTTAATTTTTGATGAGCAAAGTGTTAGCCAACTGGGATTTTATTTTGGTGTTGTACCATTAAGCCTGGCCCTAATTGTTATCTATATTTCTGCCTGGTTTGCATATCGCCAGTCACGTAAAACCTTATCGCCCATGGTCTCACTGGCAAATATTGTGCGGCAATTCAATGTTGAAAAGCAAGATCTTGATGCTCTGGAAATCGACCATCTCAATACTATCAATACAGATGATGAGGTGCGCACACTAATCGATGCATTAAACATATTCACAGATAGAATCAGAGAGCTGGTCACACGTGAACGTCAGTTTACCCGTGATGCCAGCCACGAGCTTAGAACCCCTTTGACTGTAATCCAGGGCTCGGCTGAATTATTGGCCCGCGATAAAACACTAAACGATAAACAAGACCAATCTGTACAGCGAATTCTCAATACCTGCAAAGATATGAATTCATTGGTCGAAACCTTATTGTTACTGGCACGCGGTGAAGACCCATCACAAATCACAGAACCTGTAATCGTTAATGATGTAGTGACCTTACTGGTGGAACAAATCGACCGTTCTCATAACCAGGACAAGCATGTCAGCCTGAAAATTTCTTCTAACAATCTGCTCAGTGTTAGCGCACCTTCCCAGGCAATTGGTATGGTATTAGGCAATTTAATCCGCAATGCTTGCAACTACACTCAGGACGGTCAAATTGATATCATCATTAACAAAGACAGCGTAACCGTAACCGACACAGGCCATGGCATGTCAGCCGAAGAGCTACCCGATTTAATCAAACCTTTTGAACGCAGTGCCGACCAGGCCGACACCAGTGGCTACGGTCTGGGGCTAGATATAGTCAAACGTTTATGTGAGCGCTTTGGATGGCAATTGAATATTGACAGCTCGGTTGATGTGGGAACATCAGTTAGAGTGAAGTTCATTGCTGCCCTTTAGCTTGACTGATCTGATCAAGTGGTCATTTAGATTTTATTAACCAGAATATAGTGGGTCATTCTAAGGCGGTAGCAGAAGAATCTCCTTTAAATCGACTACACTTTTAGACAATAACGCCGCCTATAGGAGATTCTTGCTCGCTTCGCTGGTCAGGATGACTGTAGGGGTTCGATTTTAATTGTATATCTCTGAACTCCGATCCGGGGTCAGCATAAACTCCCGCTGATATCTACTGGTATTTCTAAATCCATCAATTCTTTAAGAATTAATTCGAATCAGTTATCATCGCGATCCAAATGTACAAGCACCTTAAAAACAATCTTGGTTATGCCTATCGGCTGGCAACTTGCCGTTGGCGGCGTATGCCGGACTTTATTATTACCGGCGCGCAAAAAGCCGGCACCTCCTCTTTGTTTTTTTACCTGGCTCAGCATCCGGATTTAAAGCTGGCAGTAGATAAAGAGCTTCATTATTACAACTACTACAACCGTATGGGCAGGGATCAGAACTGGTATCGCAGTTTTTTTCCTTTAGCAGCAACCAGCAAAGGCAAACTCACTGGAGAAGCTTCACCTTATTATTTGTTCGCCGAACATGCTGCTAAAGCGCTCAAGCATGATTTGCCGGATATTAAGCTGATTGCGCTATTGAGAAACCCGATTGATAGAGCCTATTCGGCTTACCAAATGAATAAACGCAATAATCAATCACCGAATTTCCCCAGCAGCTTTGAACAAGCCATTAACAATGAAAATTTTCATGACGAAGCCAGTATTCTTTACTTAATGCGTGGACATTACGCCCAGCATATCAAAAACTGGCTCAAGTACTTTGACCGTGAGCAATTCCTGTTCATAAAAAGCGAAAAGTTTTTTGCTGATCCGCACAATACGCTAAAACAATGTTACGACTTTCTCGGCGTGGAGACGATTTATCCGGATAATCTGTCACCGCAAGTAGTGGGACACTACAGCGAGATAAGCCCTGAACTACGTCTACGCTTGGATGAGTATTTTAAAGACCATAACCGGGAATTAGTTAATTTACTTGGAGAAGAGTTCAGCTGGCCAACTTCTCCAAGCATACAGTCAACTTAAAGCTGACCTTGTTCTTCCAGCACTTTGCGTGCTACACGAAAACATTCTAACGATTGTGGAACACCACAATAAATCGCCACGACGTGAATAATCGAACGGATTTCCTCTTTAGTAACTCCATTATTTAACGCACCCCTGCAGTGAATTTCCCACTCGTGCATTTTGCCCAAAGCACCGATCATCGCCAGGTTCATCATTGAACGGGTTTTGGCATCGATAGTATCATCGCCCCAGCCAAAGCCCCAGCACCATTCGGTCATCATCTCCTGGAAAGGACGAGTAAAGTCATCAGCGGCAGCTAAGTTCTTTTCCACGTACTCAGCGCCTAACGTACCTTTGCGTTGCTCCAGACCTAATTCAAAACGTTCGTTATCCATGGTTTCTCCACAAAAAGTTAAAATGTTATTTAGGGATCTTATGCTTAACCCGGGTTGTAGGGGTCATGGCAATAGCCGTTACTACCAAAGCACCACTTATTAATTGCAATGGTGTAAGCTGTTCCCCAAAAGCCAGCCAGCCTACTATAAACATAGTCGGTAATTCAACACTGCCGGCTATAGCTGCTTTAGCACTGCCAATCATTGGGGCAAAAGTAGAATAAATCAACTGCGGAATGGTTGCCGTACATAAAGCAATCCCGATGGCCAAATACAGTGCATTTGGCGTTGGTGGAACAATATGTTCAAAACCACCTGGCCCAATTAAAATCGACAAACCCACTAAGCTGCCAATCCCCACACAGCATACCCTCGACATCGGGGGAATATCGTTAAGCTTATTCACCAAAATATTGATACTTAGCCCAAAGCCGATGGGGGCTAAAAAAGAATACAACAATGCTGAAACGTGACTGGGATTCAACGAGACATCAGCCATGGCAATCATAGTTGCTGCTAAAATAATTAAACTTGCCAGCACAGCTTTAAAGTGCGGTTTCTCTTTTAACCACACTCTGGCAATTAACAGGGTAAAGATCGGATAGGTCATGTATATCACGCCTGCGGTTGAAACAGGTACAATCTTCAACGCTTCAATATAACTAATCCAGCCGATACCCATCGAAGCACCCGCCGCAAAGCCCCATAGCATTGATTTAAACCGCCCCTTGAGTACGAACAAAGTCGGGAAAAACACCAGCGCACTAAACAGATAACGATAGAAAGGGATGTATTCAGATTTGATACCTGCTGCAGAAAGACTTTTGGCAAAAAAAGGAACGGTACCAAAACCAATACAAGAAATCGCCACCATGATCGTAGCAAATAACAAGCTGTACTTATTTACCGAGGTAACTTGAGCAACTTTGACGGTATCGCTCATGATGATTAGCTATCCTCATTCGCTGTGTGATACCGTCAAATTTACACCAAATCACTTTTATCGTCGCCTTAGATTCTCTAACTGTGGTATTAGTTTTAGTCGTTGGAGCGTGGCAACATATTTTCATTATCGTAAACACATTGCTCTACGACAACAGCGCGCCTGGGTTTGCCTAAAATTAATACCTCAAATTCATTGCCCACAACATTTAGATCGGGTGGAATGAAAGCATATGCCAGATAATGATTAACTGCATAACCATAGCCACCTGAAGATATTTGCCCGATTGGTTTTCCCTGATACCAAACCGATTCGGAACCAAGTGGATCGGCGTTGTAATCCGACTCAGTTGGTTCATCAATTTGCAAATAGGTCAGCACATATTTTGTCGCTACCGCCGTCGCTTGCTCTGCGCCTTGAAATCCCTCAGTTCGAGAAAAACGCATGACATCCGCTTCGGTCAGCGTAACCTCATTAGTGATCTCATGGCCTGATCGATAGGCTTTCTCCATGCGCATGGCATTAAGCGATGCAGAACCGACATGCACCAAACCGCCGCTCTGTGACGTAGACACAAGTGCATTGTAAACATCCAACATTCCAGACATGGGCACATGCAATTCCCAGCCTAGTTCACCGGTATAACTAACCCGCATTGCCCGAACGTTTTCAACACCGCCTACAGTAATATGCTGGGTGGATAACCAACGAAAGTCTGCATTATCCAATGATGTATCTGTGCACTCAGCCAGAATTTTTCGCGAAGCCGGGCCTGCCAACATAATGACACCGTAGTCTCCGGACACATTGGTAATTGAAACTTTTCCGCCAGTTCGAACTTGTTCTTCCATCCAGTTTTTCAATGCCGCTTCTCTGGCTGCTGCATAGACCACATAGAAATGATTTTCTCCCAGTTTGACAAATGTGGCCTCACCTTCGATGCGGCCGTTTTCCAGCATCAAATAAGTTAATGAAATACTGCCGTCTTTTTGCGGGATTTTGTTTGAAGAAATTCGGCTCAAATAAGACTCGGCATCATCACCTGAAACTTCCAATTTGGCGAAAGCAGTTAAGTCAGCGATACCGGCATGAGTACGCAAACCTCGAACCTCATCACCAATAATTGCATGTAACTCCGTGCGCTTGAAACTTTCAATATGCTTTTGTGGCGTATCACCCAGCGCATACCAAAAAGGCCGCTCCCAACCATAAATATCTTCATAGACTGCGCCCTTTTGTTTGAGTGTTTCATACAAAGGTGAAAGCTTTGAATGGGAAGGACGGTAGTCAGGTCGATCCAGATGCGGAAACGGAATTTCATGACGCAATAAATAATCTTCCTTAGCTTTGCCAATACGATAATCATCATCAATGCGTGCTCCAAAGCGGCGCGGATCGAAACTGCGCATCGACACATCAGCCGCGCCGTGCACCATCCACTGCGCCAGGTATTTACCGGCCCCCGGCCCCCAGGCAATACCCACTTGGGAACCACAACAGCACCAGAAATTACGCAACCCTGATGGACCTAACATCATGTTGCCATCAGGCGGATGCGTAATTGCGCCATGAACAACCCGCTTGATGCCCAGTTCGGCCAGAATCGGCATACGCTCCATGGAATTCTCCAGCCACGGCATAATACGGTCATAGTCCGGCTCGAACAATTCGTTTTCAGCTTCCCAAGGCGTGCCGTCATCCCAAACCGAGGCTGCATTAGCTTTCTCATAGATACCAATCAAACCGGCCTTTTGTTCCATACGTACGTAACCGGAAACCATGCGATCATCACGAATAACCGGCAGCTCATAATCCAAGTCCTGAAATTCAGGCACATTGTCAGTAATTAAATAATGATGCAGCATATTGGCAATGGGCAAATCCAGGCCCACCCATTCACCGATTTGACGCGCATAAGTGCCGCCGGCGTTGACGACATGCTCAGCAATAATATCGCCCTGCTCGGTATGCACAATAAATTCACCATTGTCTTTGCGAGTAATGCCTGTAACACGGTTGTGGCGTTTAACGGTTCCACCCATCAAACGTGCACCCTTGGCCATAGCAAAGGACACGCCAGCCGGGTCAACATGGCCATCATGCGGGGTGTGCAGGGCCGCTTTAATGCCGTCCAAATTGTAAAAAGGATGTAGTTCTCGAATTCGATCCGGTCCGATGACTTCCATTTCATGTCCCAATCCTTTACCCACAGATAAGGTGTACTTAATCCAGTCAACCTCATCATCGGTATAAGCCACTCGCAAGCTACCACAACCATGCCAGGTTACCGATTGACCGGTTTCATCTTCCAGGCTTGGGTAAAGCTCAGTTCCATAAGCGGCCATCTTGGCTAATGAATAATGACTGACAGAATGCGTAATCTGCCCGGCTGCATGCCAGGTAGAACCTCCGGTCAACTCACCTTTTTCCAATAACAACACATCTGTCTCGCCTTCTTTACACAGATGATAAGCCAGCGAGCAACCCATAACGCCGCCACCAATAATGACGATTTTGTACTGTTCTTGCATGTGTGAAAATTTACCCTTATGAGATTGATAAAATATAGCGATATGATACACTTGTATCAATCTATAAATCAATAGGACAAATGTCTCAAAATATCATTAAATTAGCCAGCGCGAAACGATCTCCACAAAGCCAGGAGGATACATTGGCTCGCCTACTGGAGATGTTTGATCAATTACCGACACAATTACAGGTTGCCGCGCGCTTTATCATCGACAACCCGCATGAAGTCGGTGTGCAAACCATGCGCAGTCTGGCCACCGAGGTTAATGTTCATCCCAATACATTCACCCGCCTGGCACGCAGTTTAGGCTTTGATGGGTATGAGGATATGCGTGAACGTTTCCGAGATTTTGTTCGCGCCGGTAGTGGCAGTTCAATTGATCGGGCCAAATGGCTGCAAGCCATGGCTAAAAAAGGCGGCAACACTGAGATCCTGGGCACAATGGCTCAATCTTGTCTGGATAACACTGAGCAAATGTTTCGCGGTCAATCTGTCAAAGATTTAGATAAAGCTGTCGATATTATGGTCAAGGCTAAAAAAGTTCATGTTGTCGGCGTCGGGCTGGCTTATTCACTGGCCTATAATTTCTGGTATTTAGCACGCATAGTTTTCGATCATTTTGTGCTGACCCCACATCAAGGCACTTTATTAAGCGATGATTTACAGCACTTAAACAAAAAAGACTGTGTGGTAGCGATGACATTTCAGCCTTATAGAAATGAAACACTGAATGCGATTAAAATTGCTAATGACAGAGGTGCAAAGACCATCGCCATTACCGACAGTAAAGCATCAACCGCTTATCGAGAAGCGAGTGTTGGCCTGGTTTCACCCACACATACGCCACAGTTTTTTCAGTCCAACGCGGCGGTAAGTGCACTCATTGATACCTTGACCGCATTATTGGTGGTTAAAGGCGGTGAACAGGCTACGCAGGCCATTGAAAGATTTAATACATCCCGCTGGGATGCTAATGTTTATGAAGAAATCTAGGAGAGTTTAGTTGAACAAATCTTTAGATACGAACGGGTTAACCATTGGCCTGGATGTTAAATACTTCAAGGACACTGAGATTTACAACCGGGTTAAAACCAATATTTATTTCAAAACCTGGCAAATGGCCTGCCATAGCAGTCAGGTAAAAAATCCAGGGGATTTCTTTAGCTTTTCGATTTTCGATCAGGATATTTTTGTGCTGCGCGGCGCTGATAATAAACTGCGTGCATTTTATAATGTCTGCCAGCATCGCGGCCACAAGCTGGTTGATGGCCAGGGCTCCAAGCGATCCATCGTCTGCCCGTATCATGCCTGGACCTATGATTTAGAAGGTCAACTCAAGCGCGCACCTAATTCAGACAAGGTCAAGGGGTTTGATATTTCCAGTATTTGTGTGCCACAAATCCGCCTGGAGGAATTCCTGGGTTTTGTATTTGTTAACATGGATAAGGATGCCGCAACGATGGACAAATGTTATCCCGGCGTAAAACAAGCGGCGCTTGAATTATGCCCGGACATTGAGTCCAAGCAGTTTGCTCACATGCATAATATCGCAGAAGGGTGTAACTGGTTAATTGCGGTTGAAAACTATAATGAGTGTTATCACTGCAAAATGGTTCATCGTGAATTTGCCAAAGGTGTCATCGATCCTGAGTCTTATCGAATTGCGCCATTTGGTGAAGGCAAAGTGCTACGACATACTTCCAAAGCTCCCAAGAACAATGACAAAGCCTGGATGAACGTCGGAGATACCAGCTACGGCAGTTTCTTTTTATGGCCTTCCGCTTCAATTCAGATTTATCCTGGTGGTATTGTTAATACTTATCATTGGCGGCCGTTAGCCGTCGACGACACACGGGTTTATCGGGGCTGGTATTCCGACGACGGTGAGGTGGATGAGAGCTTGCAAAAAGTCATTGACCTGGACCGCGATACAACTTTTGCTGAAGATCTGGAACTGATTAAAAACGTTCAGCGTGGCATTAATTCAATCGGCTATACGCCCGGCCCGCTGATTATTGACCCCGATGGCAGTATCGATAGTGAATTGTCCATTGCAGCCTTGCATACATGGATGCGTGAAGGCGTTGGAGAGCTGCATGAAAATCACTAAGATTTCAGTTTTTCAACAAACTCAGCCGCTAAACAAGCCTTATTGGCTGTCAGGTGGCAGGTTAAAGTTTGAACAGCTGGATTCGACTTTTGTAAAAATTGAAACCGATGCAGGCATCACCGGCTGGGCAGAGAGCTGCCCGTGGGGACATACTTATCTACCTGCTCATGGTGGCGGTGTTCGCGCTGCTGCGGAGTTACTAGCACCGGCATTGTTAGGCAGCGATCCGCGCAAAATCGACCAAATCAACCGGACCATGGATTTAACCTTGCCCGGGCATTTATACGCCAAAGCCGGGTTCGATATCGCTTGCTGGGATATTTTAGGTCAGTCAGCTGAATTGCCTATTGCTGACCTTTTGGGTGGCCACTATCCTGAGCCCACACCCATTGCCTCCAGCGTTTCAACCGGCACGCCCGAAGAAATGCTGGATTTGATCAAAGAATTCCGAGTCAGGGATTATTTTGTTCATTCTGTCAAAATCGGTGCCGATTCCGCCATGGATATCGAGCGCATTCGCCATCTGGAAGCAAACCGTGAGCAGGGTGAGCTGATTTTCTACGATCTTAACCGGGCCTGGTTACCGGCTGAAGCCATTGTGGTCATGAATAAGATAAGTGACTTACCCATCATTTTCGAGCAACCTTGTGAAACGCTGGACCAGTGTCTGGCCGTTCGCCAACTTACCTCGCATCCGATTTCGATTGATGAAAACTTGATCACTTTAGACGACGCACAACGCATCATTAATGATCGCATCGGTGAAATACTAAACATCAAAATCAGCCGTGTAGGTGGATTGACTAAGGCTAAACGCATTCGCGACATTGCCATCAATGCCGGGCTTAAGTTTTTGGTCATGGATACCGGTGGTGGTGTGACTGCCGATACTGCTACCCAGCATTTTGCTCAGTCCATACCTTCAGAGATGCGCATCGGCACCTGGTTATGCCAGGAAATGATCACTAATGATGTCGCACCCGGCCAAGGCTCCAGAAACATCGAAGGCAGCTCACAAATTCCGGACGGTTGCACCGGGCTCGGTGTTATCCCGGATGAAACGTTACTTGATGATCCAACTGCTATTTACGAGAGATAATCACTATGGAACTCGCTACCGAACACGACATGACCAGTCATTTAGACGATGAAGCTATCCGTTATCACCATATGGAACATTACGTCCAAAGCTGGTCGGTACAAAACTCGACCCCCCCTGTTATTACCGGTGGAGAAGGCAGCTGGTTTTGGGACAACGCCGGCAAGCGTTATCTGGATTTTCAATCGCAATTGGTCAACCTTAATCTGGGCTATCAACACTCTGCTATTGTGGAAGCGATCAAACAGCAGGCTGATAAACTTTGTTATATCGGCCCTGCCATGGCCAATGAAGCGCGTAGCGAACTTGCTGCTTTAATGAAGGAGATCACACCCGGCGATCTAACCCGGACATTTTTTACAACTGGCGGAGCAGCCGCGAATGAAAATGCCATACGTTTAGCCAGGCACTATACAGGCCGACATAAAATCATTGCCCGCTACCGCTCCTACCACGGTGCTACTGCTGCTGCCTTAGGATTAACCGGCGATCCACGCACCTGGCTTAACGGCACGGTCAATCAAGGTGTGGTGCGCATGCTCGACCCATACACCTATCGCACGCCAACCGGTCATAAAAATCCGCAGGACTGCCCGGTTTGTCAAGGCGCGCCACATTTGGAAGAAATTCTGATGTACGAAAATCCGAACACTGTGGCAGCTGTTATTTTGGAAACCGTAGTCGGCACTAACGGCATTATTGTTCCACCTGACGGTTACCTGCAATCCATCCGTGAAGTCTGTAATAAATACGGCATTTTGCTTATATGTGATGAAGTCATGGCTGGCTTCGGCCGTACCGGCAAGATGTTTGCCTGTGAACACTGGGAGGTAGTACCCGATATTTTAACCTCAGCCAAAGGCATTAATTCCGGCTATGTGCCGCTAGGTGCAATGACAGTTTCGCAGCCCATTAGTGACTGGCTCAAAACCAATCTGTTCCCGGGCGGCCTGACGTATGCCGGACACCCACTGGCTTGTGCATCAGGGGTAGCCTCAATAAATGCATATAAAAATGAAAATATCGTTGAGCGGGCAGCCAAAACTGGCGAACTTGCTATGAGTTTGTTGAATCAGCTTGCAGATAAACATCCCAGCATTGGGGAAGTTCGTGGTCGCGGACTTTTTATCGGTGTTGAGCTGGTAAAAAACCGTGAAACACGTGAGCCGTTAGTACCCTTCAATGCCAAAGGTGAAGCCGCCAAAGCCATGACCGAAGTCACCAAATTCGCCATGCAGGAAGGTTTGTATTTATCGACATTCTCCAACGTGATCCGAGTCACGCCACCGCTGAATATCTCCCATGAAGATCTAAAGCACGGCTTCGAAATCATGGATCGGGCCCTGGAGATTGCGGATCGATATACAAGTTAGAGAGATGCTGTCC
Source organism: Arenicellales bacterium (assembly GCA_028284225.1). Taxonomy (GTDB): domain Bacteria; phylum Pseudomonadota; class Gammaproteobacteria; order Arenicellales; family JAHEKD01; genus JAHEKD01. Next base: position 58,214 of record JANQSD010000009.1, on the reverse strand, counting down.
TGAATGGAGGATTATTACATGTTGATCAGACCGGACAGCATATAAATTAAATAAGTGTTATTTGCCCGTTACCGACTTTGCCAGATGCAATATTAATAATTGAACCGCTGCTATTTTTCTTCATTTCAGGCAAACAAGCCTGACACATACGGAAGGCACCCCAAAAGTTGACCTTAAAAGCATCCTGTAGCAAAAGATTCCACAATGCCTTTGCCAATGCCATCACCAGCGCTTGTCACAATTGCTGTTTTATTTTTTAGTTTAGTGCTCATAATCAATACTGCTTAAATTTAAAATTTCTAAAGTTTTAATAAAGATGCAGCTGACATAAGCAAAAGCAAGCCAAGTATTCGCAGAATCCATTTCCGTTTAATGGGGTCGTCCAAAGAATTCACCATAAGTGACCCGATCAAGGCCCATAAACTCAAGCCAAAGACAGAAAGCATCGAAATAATAATGGCGAGTAAAAGCGAAGACAAACCAGCGCTGAACTCCTCTGAAAGTGCAGTAAAGGCGGTAATGCACAGTACCCAAGACTTCGGATTTATTACTTGGAAAACAGCTACACTATAAAATGTGTTTGGCCATACCATTTCACAGCCTTTTGCGTTTTGATCAACAGTAGAATTGGCACGCATGATGATGGTCATCCCAATATATGTTAAATATAATGCGCCTGTTGTTTTTAATATACTCAAGATGCGTGGCTCTACAGTGAATAGAACTCCAGCGCCAATCCATATAAGAGATACTAGCAACAGACTCCCTGCTATGACACCAATACCGACTGGAATTGCAGTTTTGCTACCTCCATGTGCTGCAGCACTCATGATAATAAAATTGTTTGGACCTGGCGTGATGACTGCCACGATCACTATTATGATGACTGCTGTAATAACGCTCATGTTTGTGTCGCCTTCAAGGTTGTTGGATCAACTTCAATAATTTCCCCTGACCTAAGTGCAATTTTTGCAACATCAATCGATTCACGACCATGTTTTTGGGACCAGTCACAATCAGGTGCTACGGCAACAATAGAAAACGGGTTGTTGTGTGTATCATTTTGATAACTTGCTTGGCGAATCACATCAAAATCAACGGTATTTTTGATGCCACGCCAAGCGTAAAGGTCACGAGCGTAGGCCCATAAGTTAGGATAATCAACTAACCGCCGTTGTGAACACCGATGCAAGCAATAATAGACAGAATCAAAACGAACTAATGTTGGAAATAGATACCAGTCAGATTCGGTTAAACACAAATCAAATAGATAACGCTGATGTTTCAGGCGTTTTTCTAGTTCATCCAGTGTCCTGAAAACAGCAACCACTGCTTCGTCATAAGCGCTCTGGGTTTGAGCAAAACCCGCTTGATATACCGCATTGTTTAATTCGGAATAGATAGAGTTGTTTAATTCATCAATTTCAGCTCTCAACGCTTGCGGTCGGAGTGTAAAATCAAGCTGATGATGCGATGCTCTGATCAAATCTAAACCCCTCATGATATTAGCTGAATCATTGCTAATGATGCACTGTTGCCGAGAATCCCATAACACAGGCACTGTTACTCGACCCGTGTAGGCAGGAGAACTCAAACTATAAAGTTGGTGTAGGTGAATAATGCATTGATCTGAACCAGGTACTACCCATGGCCTCCCATTGTTTAACGAATACCCTTGGACCCTGCGCCCACCCGCAAGATGAATAGGGATATGTTTAATATGTTCTTTAAGTTGACGGAGTATGATTGTGCGATGTGACCAAGGACAGCTTACTGAGCCAATCAGTAGATAATTTTCCGGTGTTGTTTGAATTGCTTTAATCACCATTTCAGATAATGGCTCTGAAAAAAAACTTTGAGATCGAACGAACTCACCTTGTTTGATAATTTGGTCTTGTTCTATCCACTGTCCGTCTAAGAGCATACCCATAATGTCAAACCAATATTATTTCTAAAACTGTTCATAATTACATTTTTAATGTCCAACTAAGTCACATAATATTTCTTTATTGAACTATAATAAATGCAAGAATAATCACTTATATGTGAGTTTTTTTGACATATGCGTCATTTACCGTCGTTAAATGCACTTCGGACATTTGAAGCCGCAGCCCGATTAACGAGTATCAGCAATGCAGGTCAGGAGTTGTGCGTATCGCACGGTGCGGTGAGTCGACAGGTCAAATTACTCGAGCATTGGTTAGGAGTCAAATTATTCGAACGAGATGGACGATCCTTACAGTTAACGTCAGCAGGAGCAGCATATCTAAAAACCTGTTCAGCAGCCCTTGATCTTATTGAAGAGGGCACTGTTAACTTGCAACAGCAACGATCATCTAACGTGATAGGTGTTGCAACAACTCATTCATTTGCAGAGAGATGGTTGATGGCAAGGTTGCCATCATTTAGGGCAGAACATCCAAACATAGAAGTTTGGATCGTATTAGAACAACAATTGACTCAATTTGCTCAACCAGGTATTGATGTAGCTATTCGCATGGGGACAGGTCCTTGGCCACAATATCATAGCAGGCCATTGATGCAAGACCGCCTGATCCCTGTTTGCAGTCCCAACCTGATTGAAACTGGACCTGAAATAACCACCCCAGAAGACCTTCTTCACTATCCTTTGCTTCATGATCAGGATCCAAAAGCACAGTGGGCTGTATGGTTAAAGGCTAATAATATAAAAGGCATTGATCTTAATCGTGGTCCAAGATACTCAAGTTCAAATATAGTGTTGCAAGCCGCCTTAAGTGGCCAAGGAATTGCGCTTGCAAATGAAGCTTTAGTCAAAGATGATATTGAGCGTGGTCATTTAATTCAAGTGCTCTCTTTGGATGTAAACCTGGGAACTAATTACTGGATAGTTACCCCAAATCAAAATTCCAAATTGAAAAAAGTTATCGCTTTCAGTAATTGGTTAGAGAAAACAGCACAAGTGTGAATTTAATCTCCCGAGTAAAATCGTGAAATGCATCATGCATATTGGTTTGTTGCTCAGTTATTGGGCGATACCCACGCTTTGGGGTATCAAACATCGTTCGTCTATCTAGCCGTAATCTGCGCTACAGGATTAGTCGTATTTTTAGCAGCACGCTTGCGCCCGCAAACCATGTCACGTCGACTTCCAAACGACACCCGCTAAGCAATGCCCTAGAGGGGCATTCTGAGAATCTGCCACTGATTACTTAGGCGCCACTTTGGACTAATCTTAGGCTGACCGAGGTCTATATTTCTATAGATTATTTATTTGCTCCTTGCGTTTAGTCACATAAGCATTCAACTCTTCCTCAACAGCTTGGTCCATAGCCGGGCGTTGATAATCTGCTAACAGCTTTTTCCATAAGTGATTAGCTCGTCCTGCGGTGTCAACACTGCCTAAGTCACGCCAGTTTTCGTAGTTTTGCCAGTCGGAGACTAGTGGCGAATAAAACGCTGTTTCGAATCGTTCCAGTGTATGTTCTGTGCCGAAAAAATGACCGCCTGGCCCAACTTCATCAACCGTATCCAGGCCTAAGGCATCGTTGGAAACATCGAACGGTTGTAAATATGAAGCGATCATTTGCAACATTTCCGCATCAACTATTAATTTCTCAAACGACGCCACTAATCCGCCTTCAAGCCAACCTGCCGCATGGTTCAATAAATTCGCATGTCCCAATACCGCTCCCCAGATTGACATTTGTGACTCGTAAGCTGATTGGGCATCGACCGCACAGGATGCCGTGGCATTACTCGAACGCCAGGGGACGTTATATCGGCGCGCAAGTTGACCGCTGATATTCGCTGCTTGTGCGTATTCGGGGGTGCCAAACGCCGGTGATCCTGATTTCATGTCGACGTTGGAAGTAAATGAACCATAACAAGCCGGCACACCCGAATTAACCAATTGGGTTAAAGCCAGGCCAACCAGGCTTTCTGCATTTTGCATCGCCAATGACGATGCGAGTGTGACTGGTGTCATCGCGCCGCTTAAGGTAAATGGCGTGACACAAACTGCTTGACCGGCTTTCGCCATTTCAATGATCCCCTGTGCTAACGGCTCATCCAACACTAACGGTGTATTGGTATTGGTGACAGATAAAAATTGTGGTTTAGCAGCTAGTTCTTCGCGGCTAATTTGCGAAGCGATACAAGCCATCTCGATTGCATCATGTACGCGCTCAGCACCAATCATTTGTGATTGCCACGGTTTGTCTAAGTAAAGACAACTGGCCAAATAAATATCCAGATGCCGTGTTTGCACGGGTAAATCAGTAGGCTCAATCGGACAACCACCCTCCATGTGAATAATGTTCAGCGCCTGAACTAATTTAAGGAAGTTACACATGTCAGCATGGTTTCCGGCACGCCGGCCCTGGTCAAGATCGCTGGCAAACGGCGGCCCGCCGACAGCGCTAAAAACGATATGATTACCACCAATTGTGAGTTGCTTGCCTTTATCTCGACCATGCAAAGTGAATGTCGACGGCACAGTAGAAATACTTTCCATGATCAAACCACGATCAAATTTCACTATATTTTCAGTCTGATCGATTTCAGCGCCAGCCTGTTTAAAAATTTCCCGGGTTTTAGCATCATCAATACGCATGCCTGTGGTTTCCAAAATACTGAGTGAAGCATCATGGATCTTTTCAATTTGCTCTGCGTCCAGCAAACGTACCGGGTCAAAGTTGATTGACAACTCTTGAAAAGGAAGCTGTTTCAGTACATCCTTTTCTCGACGTTGTGCTTGACGGCGACGGCTAACCATTGATTCAAACCTTCATTCTTAGATTGGAAGGATCAAACGGTGAACGTGCTAATACCTTAGCTGGAAAGCGCTCACCCACCAGTTCAATTTCAAAGCCCTGTTGATTCAGATACTCAGCACCGAGATAACCTAAGGCTAGGTTCTTATTCACCCGGTAACCGTAGCCACCGGAGCTAATGTATCCGGCCAGTTGATCATTCAAAAAAACAGGTTCACCTCCAAATGCATCACGATCTGGTGAATTAATTTCAAAGGTAACAAGCTGCTCTAAACCAGATAAATTGGAATTCGAAGCAATTGCACCGTGACCAATAAAACCTGCTTTATTAGCGTCTATAAATCGCTGCAAACCGCACTGCTGAGGAAAATAATCAGGTGATAGCTCCAATCCCCAACTAGGAAAACTTTTTTCAAGACGCATGCACATCAAAGCATGAGAGCCGACCTGCTTTAGTCCAAACGTTTTACCTGCACCCAATAATGCCTGATACACAGATAGCTGAAAGTGCTCAGGCATATAAAGTTCAAACCCCGTCTCACCGGTAAATGAAACTCGCAAAGCGATGACCGCGTCACAATCTTTTATGTGCAGTTTTTTCGAAGTCAAGAATGGAAAATTATCAAGCAAGCCACTATCACCCATCGCTTCTACCAGTAAATCAGCAGAGCTAGGACCCGCTATGTGTAAGCCGCAAAATTCATCCGTTAAATCCTTAATTGAAACATCTTTGTCATTTAAGTTTTGTTTAAACCAGCCTAGATGAATGTGCTGCATACTCCCTGAACTAATGAGTAAAAACGTATTATCAGCGAGTTTTGTTACTGTCAAATCGCCAATCAGCTTGCCGCTATGATTCAACATCGGACAAAGCTTGATTGCCCCAGTTTGGTCAGGCATTCGGCCCGCACACAGGTGATCCAACCAATTAAATGCCTGCTCGCCTTCAATCAGGTATTTGGCAAAAGTGGAGAAATCAAATAACCCCACACCATTATGTGTAGTTAGTACTTCTTCCTGAACCGGATCAAACCAGCTGCCCCTGGTAAAAGAATAAGTCGGAGTTTTTTCAGCTGGATTACGGGCAAAATAAACCGGATCTTCCCAACCACAATACTCGGCGAAGACAGCACCGGATTGTTGTTGCAAATCATAGATAGGACGTTTGCGAACCGGACGGCCCACATCAAAGTCCTGATGGGGATAGACAAACTGTGATCGATTCTCGTAAAAATACTTGGCTCTTGGTTTAGTGTACTGCTTGGCAGCATAATCACCGAACCGGCCCACATGCCAGACATTCACATCCATTCCCGGATCACCTTCTGTAATCCAGTTTGCTAAGACTTTGCCAATACCGGGAGCCTGGTTAAATCCTGTCATTACTCCATTGGCACAATAGTAATTTTTAAGGCCGGGATAAGGACCGATTAGAGGGCCGAGATCAGGCGAAAAAATCATCGGGCCATTAATAATATTTTTAATTCCCGCCGTCGCCAGACAAGGCATGCGTTCAACCGCTTTAGCAAAATTAGTCTCCATGCGTTCTAAATCATTGGGCAGTAGTTCATGGCCAAAATCTTCAGGTGTGCCCTGTTCAGACCAAAAATGACAGTTTGCTTCATACGCTCCCAATAGCAATCCGTTAGCTTCCTGGCGGGAATAAACATTGACACTATTAATCGCCATTGACGGAATTTTGTTTTTCATTTGGGCGATTTCGGGGATTTCTTCGGTTACCAGATAATGATGCTCCACCGGTATTAATGGCAGGGTAATACCTGCTAACCCTGCTACCTCACGACCCCATAAACCCGTGGCATTAACCAGGTATTCACAGTTAATTATCCCGCTTTCAGTCACAACCTGCCATTCACCATTGCCCAGCTGATTAGTTTCAATTACAGGCGTGTGTCGATAAATCGTTGCTCCCAAATTTCTGGCTGCGATGGCAAAAGCGTTGGTCACACTGGCCGGATCGCAAAAACCCGCATCCGGCTCATACATCACCGCCTTTAAGCCTTCGGTATTTAATATAGGCGCCCTGTCTGTCGCTTCTTGCATGGAAATAAATTCAGCATGTATGTCATTGCGTAAACCTTGTGCGCGAATAACCTGCATAGATTGGTAATCTTCCTGTGACTCTGCCAGCCACAGCTCACCGGTTAGATGAAAGCCACAACTTTGACCGCTTTCTATCTCCAGTTGCGGATATAAATCCAATGTGTATTTTTGTAATGCACTGACATTTGAAGGAGCAGTCAACGCGAATAAGCTACCCGCTGCATGCCAGGAAGAACCGCTGGTCAATTCCTGGCGCTCCAGCAACACCACGTCCTGCCAACCGGCCTTAGTCAAGTGGTATAAAATACTACAACCGACGACACCGCCACCAATAATAACTACTCGAGCTGTGTTTTTATCCAGTGTCACTTTATCTTTTCTCCGTCAGCATTTAGCTATCAACAGACGTTGATATTTTAAATGAACGATTGTTCATTATCAATTTGTTTTTATTCTTACAAAATTATTTATAGGAACCTCTCATCAATATCATTCTTGCAAAAATCAAAATCTATAACCCTTTGATTTTCCTGGACTCCCGCCTGCGCGGGAGTGACGATAAAATACTTATTCAGAGACTCCTATAGTGTATGACTACTACTTGAGTGCGCCCTTATGAGTAAACTGGCTAGGAAATAATGCAGTCAAATAAATAAAGAATGTTTTTTTAGCTGCAGACCTTTTGAAAGAATCACTGTGTAAGTAAAAATCTATCCACATGCCTTCAATCATCGTAATTAAACCATGCGCGATTGACTTACTGGAAACGCCCTGCAATGGTTCTGCTTTAACTAACTCTGTACAAATCGAATAGTAAGTATCACGAAAACGCTTATATCTTGTATCCGTGTATTGCCGGTAAAGTTCATTAGTCCTGGCTTTACCTCTAAACTCATACCAAATCACCACATAATCACGATTTAACACACAAATATCAAGGTCATGCGCAACCATCGTTTGCATTTTAAATGCAGGAGAAGCCGTTTTAACTGATTCCAGTTGTTTATAAAATGTCTGGTTATAGATGTCGGTATAAAACTTCAATGCTTCAAGCAATAGAGATTCTTTGTTATCAAAATGAAGATTAATCATCCCCCTGGATAATTTTGCTTTGTCCAGTATTTCCGTCACCGATGTATTCTCAATGCCTACATCGACAATAGAATCCAGTGTCGCCTGTATAAGCTTTTGCCTGTTCAGTGGCTTATTAACAAGCCTTTTAGGTTTGCGCTTTACTTTACTCATGCTCTAAAACTTTAATTTTCTAGTAACCCAATACTCGAAAAATCATTATAGTTGAGTATTTTATAATGAACAATTGTTCATTATAATCGATCAACCTTATACCTGATTTATAAATTCGAAAGTGGTTACTACACAAACAGATAACACACCAGTCCCAGCGAGTGCTGATGTTGTTATCATCGGCGGCGGTATTGTTGGTTGCGCAGCAGCTTATAGGCTTGCAAAACGAGGGGTCTCAGTAACCCTGTGCGAAAAAGGCCGAATTGCCGGCGAACAATCAAGTAGAAACTGGGGCTGGGTTCGTCAGCAGGGCCGCGACCCCCGTGAACTCCCTCTCATGATGCAAAGCCTTCAAATCTGGCAATCTTTCCAAAATGAACTTGGGGAAGATGTAGGATTTAGGCAAACAGGGTCCTCATACTTGGCCAGAGATCAAAAGGAATTAGATTTTTTGGCCGGCTGGCTGGACACTGCCCACCAATTCAATCTTGACACACAAATACTTGACACCTCAGACCTAAAGCAAACCTTACCTGGATTGTCACATAAATGGCACGGTGCTTTATTTACCGCCAGTGACGGTAGAGCAGAACCTGCCAGAGCCGTCCCGGCCATCGCAGCCGCAGCGCAGCGGGAAGGTGCGACAATTTCAACACGGTGCGCACTTAGAGGTATAGAAACCAAAGCCGGACGGGTTAATAATGTCGTCACTGAAAAAGGTTCTATACAAACCGGCACCATAATCTGTGCCGCAGGCGCCTGGACATCGATGTTTTGCCGGAATCTCGGAATAGATGTACCTCAGCTTCAAGTCAAAGGTACAGTGGCACGAACTGCACCTGCACCCAACATACTCGATGGTGAAGCCTGGGCAGCACCTGTTGCCATACGCCGCAGGCTAGATGACGGCTATACCATTGCTCATGGCAGTGCATTGGAACATTTCCTAATGCCGAATACGCTTCGTTATTTCCGAAAATTTTTACCCAGTTTTATTGAGAATCATCGTGATATTCGATTGCGAGTCAACGGTTCATTTTTGGATAACATGTTTACGCCCAATAATTGGGACCTGGATGAAACATCACCGTTTGAAAAAATTCGTGTTCTGGACCCCGAACCTTCAACTAAAATTCTTGCTGAATTACAAGCCAATATAGCGAAATACCACCCTGAACTTGCTGATGTTCCACTACTGGAAAGCTGGGCGGGCATGATTGAGGCCTCTCCCGATGCGGTTCCAATTCTTTCAGAAACCTCTGCATTATCCGGATTTTACATTGCCACCGGACTAAGCGGCCACGGCTTCGGTTTAGGGCCGGCTGCTGGTTATGCCATTGCTGACCTTGCTACCGGCCAGACCCCAATCGAGGATTTGACACCGTTCAGACTCAGCCGTTTCTTTGACGGATCTAAAATCCAGCTCGGGCCGGGTGTATAACTCAATGAAAGTATTAATCGCACACATTGTTAACTCACAGCAAAACTCGTTGTGTTGGACCAGTTTTTTGTGTACACCATTTATTTGTTTGTTATAACTTTGTAAAACAGGTAAAAAGAAATGGTAACGACAGAGCAAATAAGCTATTACGACCAACACGGCGCTGTTTTTCTTCCCGGACTATTTAAGCAGTGGACGGATATCCTTGCTAAAGGCATTGACCAGAATATGAACGATCCCGGTGAATACGCTGCCGAGAATTTAAAAGAAGGTGAACAGGGACGGTTTTTTGATGATTACTGTAACTGGCAGCGAATCGAATATTTTAGTGATTTCATCCACAACTCTCCGGCACGTGAAGCGGCAGCAAAATTGATGCGCTCTAATACCGTGCAGGTATTTCACGATCATGTACTGGTTAAAGAACCCGGTACGTCAAAACCAACACCATGGCACCAGGATGCGCCCTATTATTTTGTAGAAGGCGAGCAAACCGTAAGTTTCTGGATTCCTGTTGATCCGGTTAAGGAGGCTTCACTACGCTTAATTGCCGGATCACATCTATGGGAAAAACCAGTATTACCGATACGCTGGTTATCGGAAGAAAATTTCTACCATAATGAGGACGACTACCTACCTATTCCTGACCCGGATAGTGAACCCGGAAAATATCAAATCCTTGAATGGCAGATGGAACCGGGCGATGCGGTCGCTTTTCATTACAAAACTGTTCATGGTGCCCGCGGCAATCTTTCATCAACAAGGCGACGTGCGTTTTCTTTGCGTTTAGTCGGTGATGATGCTCGATATACTGAGCGTCCAGGTAGAACATCGCCTCCTTTTCCTGGCCACGATATGAAAGAAGGGCAAAAATTGAGAGAGGACTGGTTTCCACTTATCTAGAGGAGTTAAATATGGCACAGCATCAATCATTACCAGTTGAACAAATCGTTAATCTCAATTACTACCCTATTTCAGATACAGATTCAGCTGAATACAAACAGCTCGTTAACCGATGCCAAAAAAACTTTATTGAAACAGGACTTTGTGAATTACCTGAATTTATATTACCAAATGCTTTGCAGACATTAGCTGCAGAGGCAAATGCTTATTCCTCCCAAGCCTATTTTTGCAAAAGCACTCATAATGCTTATCTTACGAATGACGATGAAAATCTACCCGAAGATAAAGCACATCAACATCAAGAAGAAACTTATGTTGGTTCGGTAGCCTACGATCTGATTGCTGAGAATTCCAGTTTAAAGCTGTTGTATTTATGGGACCCGTTAAAAAACTTTATTGGTGCAGTACTGGGCAAACAATCTTTTCATCGATTCGCTGATCCCTTTGGCGCCTGCTCAATAAATGTGTTTGTTGACGGCGGGGAGCATGGCTGGCATTTTGACGAATCGGAATTCACGGTAACACTAATGCTGCAATCACCGGATAGCGGAGGCAGTTTTGAATACCTGCCCAAAATCCGCGGCCTGGAGAACGAACAGCAGCTGGTTGAAGGCGTGTTAAACGGCAATCGAGAGGGCGTAACCGAACTGCCTTTCACACCCGGTACCCTGCTTATTTTCGGCGGCAACCAAACTATTCATCGAGTCACACGCGTGAGTGGCAAAACTCCACGTCTTGTACCTGTACTGTGTTATAGCGAGCAACCTGATGCCAAAAACAGCGAGTCCGTGCGGGAGTTGTTCTGGGGGCGAAAAAAACCTGACGATCAAACTGTCAATTCAGGCGCCAGATAATCTTACAAGATCCGCTCCGCAATTATTATCGTCAACCCAAGCTGCCCCCAAAGTTTCTAATGTTGTGGTTTTAAATGTGTGGCACATTAAACACACTATGACCTGCACAACAAAACCTCGTATCTATGAATCAAACTTTACGCGATCAAATGTTCCAGCAAATGGAACAAAAAGAACTTTTAAGCCAGGCCCAAAACAAAGCTTTTGACTATCTCGATAACGCGCTTGAGCGAAACGTTTTTCCAACCGAGCAAGCCATCGAGAACCTCTCGAGCTTCGATGAAGCCTTACCTAAAGCAATTTGTAATCCAACAGATGTTTTGCAACAACTTCATCAATACGGCTCCCCGGCTACGGTAACTCAAATTGGTGGGCGATATTTCGGACTGGTGAACGGCGGGATTATTCCGGTCTCATTGGCTGCCAAATGGTTAAATGATGTCTGGGATCAGAATACCCCGCTTTATGTCACTTCACCCGTTGTATCTAAACTGGAACAAGTATGCGAGCAATGGCTCAAAGAATTATTCAACCTGCCGCAAAGTACAGTTGCCGGATTTGTCAGCGGTTCTTCAATGGCTATTCTGTGTGGTCTGGCCGCCGCCCGATACCGAATTTTTCAGAACAATAACTGGGACATTAATCGCAAAGGATTTTCAGGTGCTCCGAAAATCAGAATCATAACTTCGAGGCATACCCACGGCACTGTGGTCAAGGCTATCGCTTTGCTGGGTTTTGGTATAGATAATGTGGAATGGGTTGATGTTGATGATCAAGGCCGAATTATCACCTCACAATTACCTGAGCTGAATCAAAACTGCATTGTTATTTTGCAAGCTGGAAATGTTAATTCGGGATCGTTTGACGAGTTTGATGAAATTTGCGATCGAGCTAATCAGCAAGGTAGTTGGGTACATATCGATGGTGCCTTTGGTTTATGGGCTGAAGCGGCAGAACAATTAAGACACCTGACCCAAGGTATAAACAAGGCTCACTCCTGGTCGGTTGATGGCCATAAAACCCTGAACACACCTTACGATAGCGGTATTGTTCTGTGCAATGATAAAGAGGCTCTGGTTAACGCTCTGCAAGCCAGTGGTTCTTATATTGTTTACACTGATAATCGAGATGGCATGCACTATACGCCGGAAATGTCACGCCGTGCTCGTGCAGTTGAACTTTGGGCGACACTAAAATACTTGGGCAAACAAGGCATCGATGATCTGGTTTATGGCTTGCATCAACGAGCCGTTCAACTCAGTCAAGAACTTAATGCTGAAGGGTTTGAAATCCTCAATGACGTTGTCTTTAATCAGATATTAGTCAGCTGTGGCGATCAAGAGTTAACAGATAAAATTATTACACATATTCAGCAATCTGGTGAATGCTGGGTCGGTGGCTCTAAATGGTTCGATGAACCTGTTATAAGAATCAGTGTTTGTTCCTGGGCCACCACACAAAAGGATATTTCCAGAACTATTCAAGCCTTTGTAAATGCAAGAAATTCCACCCAAACTAATCCATGAAATTTTATCTTTCCTCATTCAAACTCGGCAATCAAGCTCATCGATTAACGGAAATGGTAAGAGCAGGGACAATTGGTTATATACCTAATGCGACTGATTTTTCTACAGCAGATCCCGAAAGAGTTTCACAGCATATGAAGACTGATATTAAATCATTAAACAATATCAGTTTAGATGTTAAGATCATCGATTTAAAAAATTTTTTTGGTTATAGCGATAATCTGTATAACCAACTTAAAAAGTTGGCAGGCGTTTGGGTGAGCGGAGGCAATGTGTTTGTGCTACGCCAGGCAATGAAGCTAAGCGGTTTGGATGAAATATTGATTAAAAATAATTTTGACGAAAATTTCGTTTATGATGGCTATAGTGCTGGCTGTTGTGTGCTTTCTCCTAGTTTAAAACCTTATCAAATTGTGGATGATGCAACTGATTTACCCTACTCAGAACAAGCCCAGACCATCTGGGATGGCCTTGGTATTTTAGATTTCGCTTTTATGCCTCACTTTAATTCCGATCACCTGGAATCTTCAAACATTTCAAAAGAAATCGAATATTGCCGAAGTAACAATATTTCTTACAGATGCTTTAGTGATGGAGAAGTGTTGATTTTATAAACACTTATCAGGAGACAAAATACTGCCTCCTGATATATGGTTATAAACTAATTTAGACTCAAACAAACCACCAACGTTCAGCGTTCTTCAGGCCATCAAGATTCCAGTTGTTACCAATGACATCTGGAACACCGACTTTATCTGTCACTGCAGCAACATCACTTAAAAACAGAGGCAATACTACACCGCCTTCATTATTAACGATCTGTTGCATTTCAATGTACATATCACGGCGTTTGGCCTGATCTAATTCAGCACGGGCAGCAAGTAATAATTCATTGAAACGTTCATGCTTCCAGAACGTATCATTCCAGCTCGCATCAGCTGCATAAATTTGTGAAAAAATCCAGTTCTCAGTCGGGCGCCCGCTCCAATAACAAGCCACCCAAGGTTTCACCATCCAAACATCGGACCAATAACCATCGTCTGGCTCGCGCACAATTTCAATGTCAATACCAGCCGGGGCAGCTGACTCACGCATTAGCTGAGCCGCATCCAATGCACCGCCGAAACCTGTTTCAGCTGCATGAAACTGGACTTTCAAATTTTCCATTCCCGCTTGTTTGAGATGATACTTCGCTTTATCTACGTCGTACTCGCGTTGCGGTAACTCATCAGCCGTCGCACGCATAGTATTAGCTGGCCCAACTGGATTATCATTGCCGATTTCACCATAGCCGAAAGCTATTTTCTCTAACCATTCTTCACGATTAATAATATGCTTTATTGCTAGGCGAACATCATTATTATCAAATGGAGCTGTATCGGTACGCATAGGTAAGGTCACTTGTTTATTACCGGTTGCCACCACCATTTTTACACCTGGAGCCCGTTGCATCAAACCTGCTGTTTTTAAATCGACATTATCCATACAATCGATCGTATCGGTACGTAAAGCGTTAGTGCGCGCACTGGCATCAGCAATTTGCAAAATTTCAACTTCGTCAAAATGTGCGAAACCTTCTTTCCAGTAATTCGGATTACGTTTGGCAAAAGAGCGTACTCCAGACTCATGATCCGATAGTATGTAACCCCCAGTGCCATTACCTGACTGCCACTCTATGGTACCGTCACCGTTGGAAGGGCAAATGAGCATATGGTAATCACTCATTACAAATGGGAAGTCCGCATCACCGCCGCTTAATTCGACAACGACATTATCGCCATCGGCTTTAACAGAACTGACCCCGGTGAGAATACCCTTTGCAGCAGAAGAAGAATCCTCGCCCAGATGATGATTCAATGAATCAACTACATCTTGAGAATCCATCGTCTTGCCATTATGGAACTCAACACCTTTACGGATTTTAAATGTCCAGACTTTAGCATCAGGGCTGGACTCCCAACTCTCAGCCAGTTCAGGTATCAGGTTTCCATTAGGATCAACCTCAGTTAAACAATTTCGCAATTGCCCAAACTGCAAATGATTCATATAAGTATCCAGAATCTGGCCGGGATCGAGAGTGTCACTGGTGGCACCGCCGGTTAAACCGATACGAAAACGACCGCCTTTTTTTGGAGCGGCCGCCATTGCCCGGTCAACAAACCCGGCAGCCGTCGTCAGCGACACACCCAATGCCAGGGCTGTTGACATAAACGTTCGTCGAGTGATTTTGCCTTGTTCAAAACAATTCTTGAGATCGGTGACTTTACTGGCAGTTTCTTTATTAGTAATACTGTTTACTAAATCAACTGCATCAGATTCTGGTTGATCTTTTCTCATGAGGAATCTCCTGATTTATTAATACTCAATACACTGTGTGGGGGAAATACTTTATAACATCACAGTCATTTGTCAAATTGGTAACCAATTCCACTATAGAGATACTTAAAGATAATTTATAAAGGACTGCCCTGTTTTAGACCAGAACAGATGAAGTTTGATCACCAAGACTCTGTTGACGTCCTTAAATCCAGTTCAAATGTCCAGGCTTGCGGCTGCTGACGATAAAGCTGCCAATAGGCATCAGCCAGCCCTTCTAATGAAATAAGCCGTTGCAGATGCTCATCATTTGGTGGCCCAAGCCTGTCAAACTGCTTTTGCCCGGCAATACCTCCATCAATCACCACATGGGCAACATGTAAACCCTCAGGGCCGTATTCTTTGGCTAAGGCCTGGGCAAATGTGCGTAATGCTGATTTTCCGGAATTAAAAGCAGCAAATCCGGCTTTACCACGTAATGATGCGCTAGCACCAGTGTAAATCAAAGTGGCACCTGATGCAGGCAAGCGCCGAGTGAATTCACGGCCTACGAGAAATCCGCCGAAGCAAAGTAATTCCCAAGCTTTTTTGAAATAAGTCGCTTCCATTTCCCGAATTTTTCCTGGTGTGCTGTTACCGACGTTATAAACAACAAGATCAAGCTCACCTTCACCTTGACAAGCAACTTGATCGAACATCGAGATAACCTGGTTTTCATCAGTGGCGTCACAGACTATTGAAAACGCCGAACCGCCTGCCTGATTAATGACAGCGGCTACTTTGTCTATGCTTGCCTGGGTGCGGCCTGCAACATAAACCTGATGACCTTGCCGGGCAAAATGTTTACATAACTCACCGCCGAGCCCTAACTCGGCACCAACACCAATCACTAAAGCCTTAGGCATAGATTATTAACCTCATAGTTATTGTAAAGAAGCAAGCTTCCCATCTTCATGGCTATAAAAATTGCTTCGTGAAATTTTTACTCAATGGGCACTCGCAATTGTATACGTTACTTAATTGGCTTGATGCATTGTTACTCGTTGTACTTTCATCATTCTACCTCTCCTAACCTCCCCTGAGAGGGACCAGCAATTATTCAAAAGTAAAGCAACTCGGGCTAATTTGGTCTCATTCACCGGGAAATGAAACGGGCATTTATCAAGAACCCCACCTGGCCTCTCCTGAGAGAGGAGGAATAATAAGAAACTCACTCATCAACTAACTTGAACCCGACTCCCTTAATAGTTTGAATTAATGACGTATTAAAAGGCATATCTACCGATTTGCGCAAATTATATAAATGGCTGCGCAGCACATCGCTGTCGGGGATTGCGTCTCCCCAAAGTTCCTGCTCAATTGCATCGCGGCTTACGACATTGGGTGATTCACGCATTAGTATTCGTAAAATACGGTATCCGGTTGGAGAAAGTTGCAATTCCTGCTCCCCTCGCCAAACCTGCATGGTGCCTGTATCCAGCACCAAATCAGAAATTTGCATACGCTTGGCAGAAACCTCTCCTCTGCTGCGCTTGATCAATGCATTCAAACGCGCCAACAACTCACGCTGTTCAAACGGTTTAACCAGATAATCATCAGCCCCTTGCTCAAAACCTTGCAACTTATCTTCCAGTGTATCCCGGGCTGTCAGCATTAATATCGGGGTATCAATATTGCACTGATTACGTAATTCATGGCATAGCGTATAACCATCCATTTTTGGCAACATCAAATCCAGAATAATGGCATCGTGAGAACTGTTTGAGGCAATATTGAGCGCACTTAATCCATCCGCTGCATAGTCCACCTCAAAGCCTTCTGATTCCAGAAAACTGGTGGTCGTTTGCGCTAATGGGCGATGATCTTCAACAAGTAATACAATCATTCAGCTGTACAACGTTTGGCTAATTGTCTGGCAAATTTTCTCAAGATAGTGTTTATCAATATCATCAAAGGCCGCTGGCGAGTCTGAGTCCACGTCCAGTACCGCAACCAGATTATCATGTTGATCCAATAATGGCACAACAATCTCGGATAAAGTAGATGTAGCACAGGCAATGTGATCGGACTGTGAATTTACATCATCAGTAATTACAGTCGATTTCAAACGGGCCGAACGACCACAGATACCTTGCGCAAAAGGAATGTGCAGACAACCGTGACCGCCCTGATAGGGTCCGACGGTTAACATTTCGGGTGCGGTGACACGATAAAACCCGGTCCAGTCGAAATACGGCATAGCCTGGTGCAATTCGCAAATAACCGTTGACATCACCGCAATTACATCGGCCTCACCTTCAATAAGTGCATTGATTCGAGGCAAAACCTGACGATATGCAGCGCTTTTATCCTCAACCCTCATTTCACCACAACATCATCGGTAAAAGCCCGAAAATCACCGTGTTTCCTGTCCGTAAAATAACGCTGTAAAGTCATAGTAACGACTTTGAATGCCATATCTTCCCAAGGCATATCTTGCTCCTCGACTAATTTAACATCCAGGCTCTCCGGGCCAGGGCCAAACTCCGGCTTGGCCAATTTGCCTTGAAACATAATATAAACCTGATTAACGTGGGCCAGGTTATAAACACCATATAACTCTATCTTCTCCGGCACAGCCAACGCTTCCTCATAAGTCTCGCGCGCGGCAGCCTGCATGACAGTCTCTTTGTTTTCCATAAAGCCCGCCGGCACAGTCCAAAAGCCATAACGCGGTTCAATGGCACGCTTACACATTAGGATTTTGCCTTCATACTCCAATACGGCACCGGCAACAACTTTAGGGTTCTGGTAATGAATAGTATCGCAATCACCACACACAAATCGTGGCAAATGATCGCCTTCGGGTACTTTCAGGCCTACTTTTTCACCACATTCGCTACAAAATTTCATCTTACATTCTCAATGTTTATAACTTCTATTGGATGCAATTTCCCCAGAAACTTGCCGTTTTAAAAGGATACGAGTATCCTTTCACGCTTTTTAACCCCTGTGAGTGTACAGTAAGACTTGTCTATGGCAAAAATATTCGGTCAAGAACTCAGCAAACGCTATTTGAATGGCAATTTGACTGCGAAAAAAGCCGATAAATATCATTTATATCAGCTTTCAGTACAATCACCGGAACCTGATATTAAATTCATTAATCGAGTTTATCGTAAAGCCCGCGGTAAGAAAGCCAAGCATTTCCGTGAAGATTTTTGCGGAACATGCCTGTTGACCGCAACATGGGTAAATCAAGGTAAAGACTTTACTGCTGAAAGTTATGACATAGACCCGGAGCCACTAGCTTGGGGCAAAAAATATAATCTGGAACCCTTAGGCAAAGTAGCTGATCGCGCTATTCAACGTCAGCAAGATGTACGTGTAGCGAGTTTAAAAAAACCAGATGTGCGCTGTGCACAAAATTTCTCTTATTGGATTTTTAAACTGCGCTGTGAGATGCTGGATTATTTCAAACAATGCCATAAGGATTTGGCCAAAGACGGCGTGTTTGTCATGGATATTCACGGCGGCCCAGAATCCATTACTTATATGGAAGAAGAATCAGAGCTGGAACACGGATTCAGCTATGTCTGGGATCAGGATGAATTTTGGCCCGTGACCAGTGAAGCGACTATGAAAATCCATTTTCGCTTCAAGGATGGGACTGAGATGAAGAATGCTTTCACTTATAATTGGCGAGTCTGGACCATCCCGGAGCTTAAAGAATTGCTGGATGAAGCCGGCTTTAAGCAAATCGACTGTTATTGGGAAGGCACAGCAGCGGATGGAGAAAGTGGCAATGGGATATTTAAAGTCACCCAGAAAGGCACAAATGATTTGTCCTGGGTGGCGTATCTTGTTGCGTTAAAGTAATAACTAACTTAAGTGACACATAAATGGTACGACAAAGTAAATTTGGATTAGAGAATCACGGATTAACAGATTTAGGCCGCATCTTCTGGACCTGCTCGGCAGGCACACTTTATGAAGAAGCCGTCAAACGCGGAGAAGCCGCGATTACCGAGCACGGCGCTTTAATCGCTCATACAGGCGCACATACCGGGCGTAGCGCCAACGATAAATTCATTGTTGAAGAAGCGTCAACCAAAGACCAGATCTGGTGGGGCAAAGTCAACAAGCCATTCTCAGAACAAAATTTTGACCGTTTACACCGGAAAATGTGTGAATACTTAAAAGGCAAAGACGTTTTTATCCAGGATTTCAACTGCGGTGCCGATGCTAAAACACAATTGCCGGTGCGTATCATTACTGAATATGCCTGGCACAGTTTGTTTGCCCGTAACATGTTCATAAAGGAGAAAAACCCGACCAGCCATGTGCCGGAATTTACTGTTATTGACGCTCCCGGTTTAAAGGCCGATCCTGAAACTGACGGCACCAACAGCCGTACCTTTATTGTGGTTAATTTTGCCAAACGATTAGTTTTAATCGGTGGCACTGAATATGCCGGGGAAATTAAAAAATCGATTTTCTCAGTCATGAATTATCTGTTGCCTCAACGCGGTGTTTTACCCATGCATTGCTCAGCAAACATGTCGCAAAGCGGTAATACTGCAATCTTTTTTGGTTTAAGCGGCACCGGCAAAACCACCCTTTCGGCCGACGCTTCGCGCATATTGATCGGTGATGATGAGCATGGCTGGAATAATCGCGGTGTATTTAATTTTGAAGGCGGCTGTTACGCCAAAGTCATAAACCTCTCACCAGAGGCCGAGCCGGAGATTTTTTCAACCACACGCACGTTCAAGACCTTATTGGAGAACGTGGTATTTGACGAAGAAAGCCGCATCATCGATCTGGACGATAATACCCTTACAGAGAATACTCGCGCTTCGTACCCGATTCATCTGATCCCTAATGCCTCGCCCAACGGTACTGGCGGAATTCCCAAAAATGTCATCTTTTTGACTTGCGATGCGTTTGGAGTATTACCACCGGTATCAAAGCTGGACTCAGAACAAGCTATGTATCATTTTATCAGCGGCTATACCGCCAAAGTCGCCGGCACAGAACGCGGCGTAACTGAACCTACTCCGAATTTCAGTCCTTGTTATGGTGGCCCTTTCCTGCCATTACACCCTCAGCGCTATGCCGAAATGTTGGGTGAAAAAATAGAGCAACACGGTTCCTCTGTTTGGCTGGTTAATACCGGCTGGATCGGTGGCCCTTATGGCGTAGGCAATCGTATATCCATCAAGAACACTCGAAACATCATCAACGCTATTCATGATGGCAGTCTGGCCCGGCAAGAGACTGAAGAACATCCAGTGTTTAAGTTACAAATGCCGAAAAAATGCCCGGGCGTACCTACGGATATTTTGAGCCCCAAAAATCTTTGGGATGATAAAGACGCTTATGATAAACAAGCCGCTATGTTGGCTGATAAATTCACCGAAAATTACAAGTTGTATTCGGATGAGTAATCCAGCATTTTCTGTTAACGGCTCATCCCGTGCCCGTCACGGGACTTTCCTAAACTGACGACTACCTTTCTCACACTGACTCCGGAATAAATCCGCAGAACGCTGATTAGAGAATAAGGTACAATCACGCAAAAAAGGATTAAGCATGATCAAGCCCTTAACAATTGGCCTTGCACTCAGCGGCGGCACTGCAAAATCCGTTGCCCATGTCGGCGTCATTAAAGCCATTCAAGAAAGCGGCATAAATATCGACTACATTTCCGGAACAAGCGGCGGTGCAATCGCAGCCACGGCGTATGCGTCCGGTATGTCGCTGGAAGCGATGGAAAGAGCGGCCAATGAATTATCCTGGGGCAAACTGGCCAGCATAAAATTCAGTCGCCTAGGGTTTGTTTCCAGTAAAAATATTTATGATTACATGATTGAACAATTCGGCGACGATATTGATTTCAAACAACTAAATATTCCCTGTACTGTGCTGGGCACTGATTTACATACCGGCCTTAAATATGTTTTTGATTCGGGCTCAGTCGCCAAAGCCGTACAAATCAGTTGCAGCCTGCCACACTTTTTTCTACCCATAGAACATGAAGATAAAATGTTGATCGATGGTGGGCTAAGCGAATACCTGCCGGTGCAAACTGTGCGGGAAATGGGCGCACAATTTGTCATCGGTGCAAACCTTGGCAGCCAGGCCGGTGATTACCAAAAACCTAAGCATATTTTGCAATTATTCATGCAGGTGAACAACCTGGTAGCCAAACAAAATATGCGCCAATCCGTCCAATATGCAGATGTTCTGCTTGAGCCCGATTTAACCGGGTTCAGCGCTTTTGATTTTGATAACTCAGAAAAACTGATCGAGCTGATGTATCAACTGACCAAATCCAAGATTGATGAAATCCAACAAGCGTACAACAGTAAAAATAAATTATTTAACCGTGTTCGCAGCTCTTTTAAACTAAATCAAGTTACCTAGCCAGTTACCAATTATATCGAGAAAAAGTTCAAGAGACTCTCACTATAGTTAAACCCAGTGAAAACTGCGTTGTACAGGCATTCACTGGGAAGTTCCCATGACTGAGACTACGCCGCCTTGCCTAGCGGACTATCTGGACTTGGGATAGCATCGCCTTTGATGTGCATGGTTGTGGTTGGGAAGGCGATTTCAGCGCCGTTTTGGCTGATTATTTTCTCTACTTTCAATAATATATCTTGTTTGATCCCATGGTATTTCACCCAGTCTGTTGTTTTGGTGAAAGCATAAATCAAGATATCCACACTCGATGCGGAAAAGGCATTGAGATTAACAATCATTGTGTTGTTGGTGTCTACTTCTGGGTGATTTTTTATCATGGTATTGATTTGCTCAACAATGGTACTCACACAAGCCATGTCATCATAACGGATGCCGACCGATTCCCGAATTCGGCGATTGTTCATTCGTGAGGGATTTTCTATTGAAATAGTCGTGAAGGCTGAATTAGGCACATAAAGCGGGCGCTTATCAAAGGTACGAATCCGGGTTACACGCCAGCCGATATCTTCAACCGTACCTTCAATATCACGATCAGGTGAACGAATCCAGTCGCCCATTCTAAAGGGACGATCCATATAAACCATCATGGCACCAAAAAAGTTAGCCAGCAAATCCTTGGCGGCCAAACCAACCACCATGCCGCCCACGCCACCAAAGGCAAGCAGGCCCGTCAGGCTGACGCCGAATAACTGCAAGATTATAAGTACGGCAAGAATATAAACAGTCAAGCGCAATAATTTGCAAACGGCCTTAACACCGGAGATTCCGTGTATACCCTTGCGCTCTTTTCGCGCAACCATCTCTGTTTCTACGTTGGTGATGATTTCAGCGATAAACAAAGCCACTGTGAAAATCAACAACGCACCTGAGAGCAAGGAAATTTTGCTCAACCATTCGAAGCCAAACTGCTGTTGCAAAATCAGTCTGGTTACTTCCAAACAGAGAATAAGAATGATAATACTAAAAGGCTTTCTGGCCGCCCGAATGACGTTATCGTCAAACGAGTTACCCGTACCCTGGCTCAGCTTGGCCAGACCGGCAAATAACAGATTCTTAAGCAAATAGAGAATTAAACCCAGGCCCAGAACAATGCTGACCTTGGCATACCAGGGTTCCAGCCAAGGCGCAAAACCTATCATTCTCTCAACCATTTCCAGTGAAGCACTTGCAGTGGCTTCAATTGCTTCTGAAGAAGCTTGTGCTGTTTTTTCTACCGCTTCATTTGTATTACTTAAACCGTTATTTGTGGGTTCACTCGTTGCCATTATTAAAATATCTGCCCGTTAAAAAGCCGCGCATGATAATAGAATTCAGAGTAAACGCCAACCGTAGTTTAGAATCTATAGGTAAACGTTGATTTGATAACTTCACTCATTGCCAAAACCAGTGCCAACACTGTCAACTTGGTGCGAATACATTAAAGACTACGGCTGATTGGTTTTCGGAATATATAGACAGGGGAGAGACTGGGTGAAGTTCTTAATAAGTGCCCGTTTCATTTCCCGGTTAACAAGATCAAAACTAATCCGGACTATCGAACTCTGAATCATTGCCCGTCCCCCTGAAAGGGGGAGAACATACGATTCCTGGGTTTTGATTTATAGTTTACCAGAGTCATTCCAGAGGTTTTAATTAAACCCGTTCCCTCTAACTCCCCCTGGAAGGCAGAGAACCAATTCCTCCCCTTTCAGGGGAGGTCAGGAGGGGTAGCAACTGCGGCATCTAACTGATTTAGCACAATGTTTAATTTAATCCTCAGCCTCTAACGCATCAAACGGCGTATTGGCTTCATTGAGTGCGGCTTTGAGGCCTTTTTGCTGAGTGGTATTAGAAAAGCGTTCGTATTCCGGTACCGGCTGTGTGCCGAGGATGGCGAGAACTTCCAGGTAATCTTTGTTAGCCTGCCAGAATCCCATCCGGTCATAGACCCGGTTTAGGTAAGCTTTGTGCATTTTTTGCATGTCTCTGGACATGAGTGCCATGCGTCTGGCGGTTTTGTCGGTAATCGATGCTAATTCATCAGCTGTACAAACCGTGGTGATCATGCCGCGTGCCTTAGCTTCGCGGGCACTGATATCCAATCCGGTTAACACCATTTCTTTGGCATCGTTCATGCCCATTTTCCAGGGAATGGTTAAGGTAATAGCGGGAATGCCATAACGCATTTCACCCAATCCCATTTTGACTTCTTCGGAGACAATGGCAACATCTGCCATCATCGCAATTTCAAAACCTTTGCCGATACAATAGCCATGTACGGAAGCGATCACCGGCGTGGTGATTTTCCAGACCGTAGTAAATTCTTCAAATTCGGCTTTGTAGTGTTCGTAATAAGCATAGATTTCGCGTGGTTCGTCTGCGTCTTGCTTGAGATCGTGCCCTGAACAAAACGCCCGGCCACTACCTTTAATCACGATCACATTTACTGAGGAGTCTTGATCCGCTGCATATAAGGCCTGCGAAATCTCGGTACAGAGTTTTGAATTAACGGCGTTTAGCACTTCCGGCCGGTTAAGTGTAATGGTGCAGATTTTATCTGCGACGTCGTAGAGCAAATGTTGGTAGTTCATGGTTGTGTTCCCTTAAATAATTAATTCAATCCTTGTCATTCGGAATGAGTAATAGCGAATGGAAGAATCTCCGTGAATAAGCATTCGTTTCGATTTAGGTTCGAGCAGTTATTTGGAGATCCCTCGATCGCTGGCGCTCCAACGGGATGACATGCCTTAGGAGTCATTAAGAGGTCCTCATGCTACTTAGCCCGTCCTTACATAGGCATGGACAAATCAGGATGACGAGGCATATGTCATTCCGATCGAACGAAGCATGAGCGAGTGGAGGAATCTCTGTGAATAAGCACTTGTTTGAATTTAGGTCCGAGTTGTTATTAGCAGATCCCTCGATCGCTGGCGCTCCAACGGGATGACATGCCTTAAGAGTCATTAAGAGGTCCTCATGCTACTTCGTCTGTCCCAAGGAGGGTAGGGATAGCTTAAGATGACGGGGTGTATGTCATTCCGACCGAGCGAAGCATGAGCGAGTGGAAGAATCTCTGTGAATAAGCACTTGTTTGAATTTAGGTCCGAGCTGTTATTAGCAGATCCCTCGATCGCTGGCGCTCCAACGGGATGACATGACTTGGGAGTCATTAAGAGATCCTTCGTTGCGTTGTTTATGGCCAAAGGGCCTTCTCGGGATGACAGACTATGCTTTTTCATTCCGTGATGCCCTGGGCTTTTAGGTATTCATATTCAGTAGTCGAAATCCCAAGCTCTTGTAAAATTTGTGCGGAGTCATTTCCTGGAGTCGTTGGTGCAGATTTAATCGATCCCGGACTGTCCGATAACTTAGGCGTGATTCCTACTTGTTTTAGTCCGAACTTTTCAACGATTGATTCACGCGCTTGGGTTTGTGGATGCTCGGCAACTTCTTCTATGGATAAGACGGGGGTTACACAAGTATCAGCGCCGGCTAATTTTTCAATCCAGTAATCCCTAGTTTGTAAGGCAAACAATTGCTCCAAACGATCAATCAATTCGGGCCAGCGAGTTTGATCTTCCAACAACTGCATGAGCTCAGGTTGCTCCAAACCATCGAATAAGGCCTGGCAAAAGTGAGCTTCCAACGCACCTATGGACAACCACTTGTTATCCGCACAACGATAAGCGCGGTAATTAGGCAAGGTGCCGGTAAACGAATCGCGAAAGCTTGACGATGAGTGGTTGCCGCCCAATGCAGTCGAAAATAGATCAGCCATTAGGTAGATAACCGAGTCGGTGCAGTTGGCATCCACGTATTGACCCTGGCCGGTTTTTTGGCGCTGAATCAGCGCCAGCAAAATACCCACGACTGCACTCATGGACGCGCCACCGTTGTCGGAAAGTATATTTTGTGGGTTAATGGGCTTGCCATCACCAGCACGAATCATGTCCAAAGCACCGGTCATGGCCAGGTAATTAATGTCATGCCCGGCTGCTTCACGCATAGGGCCGCTTTGGCCATAGCCGGTCACAGAACAGTAAATCAAACCTGGATTCAGGGCTTTAAGTTGCTCGTATCCCAGGCCAAGCTTGTCCAGTTTTCCCGGACGAAATTCTTCAATCAGCACATCCGCCTGTTTAACCATGTCCAGGAAAATGGTTTTGCCTTTATCGTGCTTGAGATTCAGTGCCAGCGAACGCTTATTACGCATCACGGCATCGTAAGGCTGAAACCGTGAATTAACATAAGGGTCGTTACCAATATCACCACCATAGGTTTGCCCAAAGTTTTTCATCCCCGGACGTATCACATGGATCACCTCGGCACCAAAGTCGGCCAGCAACATCGACGCCAACGGGCCGGGCGCATTCATGGATAAATCCAGAACTTTGATGCCTGTTAACGGCTCAGTCATGATCTTGTCTCATGGTTAACACTGCATCAACAGCATATGCACCTTTACCCTTTTCACAAACTATCAATGGATTCACTTCCAGGGTTTCAAGCTGTTCTGTGTGATCTTGAGCAAACCTCACCATTGCCTCAATCACGTCCAAAACTGCATCTATATCCGCTGACGGTTCACCGCGCCAGCCACTTAATAGAGGATATAACTTAAGTTGTTTTAAGGCATCGGCAATTGTCTGTCTTGATGCCGGTATCATTACCGTTACAGAATCGCGCAACAGTTCAACTGCCACGCCACCAACCGCCAAGATTAACGCCAGACCGATCCGATCAACATAACGTATACTCACCATCAACTCTGCCACTGCACCAGAAATCATTTGCTCGACCAAAAACTTATCGATTCGGGCACCCGGCATATTTAGATCAACACGCTGTTTGATTGATGTTATCGCCTGTTGCAATTGCGCATGGTCATTTATGTTTAACTCAACCGCGCCTAGCTCAGTCTTATGCAGCAGATCACTAGATAGTGCTTTCACCACAATAGGATAGTTAAGCGGCTGCAGGATTTCATCCGAAAAATTAATAACGCAACTGATAGGAACTGTAACACCATATGGCGACAACTTCTTTTTAGCGGTAGCTTCATCAAATGAATGGACAGCGGCAACACTACGTCTGAACTCGGGCAATAAAATTTCATCATCTGTGAGTTTGGCTAAACAATCTTGCACCCGTTTTGCTCTCACTGCATCACCAATGGCCTGCATGCCGTGATCGATACCCATGAGTGGTGCTAACCCCTGCTTTACCATTTGCGCACGAGCATCTTCAGGTAAATCTTCCGGTATGGTGTTGACAAACGCACAGGGCAACTGCAGTTGTTGGCAGACTTTGGCAAAATTTTCCGCAGTTCGATACCAGCTTTCAGACTCCCAACCCCCGGGGGGCGGAAAGCTCATTACCAGTATCGCGATGTCATAGTCATCACCTGTCAGAAACGTGTTAAATACTTTTTGGTGAACATCGTCAGTCTCGAATTGGGATTCAGAAATATCCAACGGGTTACTGGGCAAAACAAAGTGAGGGATCTGAGGCTTAATTGCTTCAATAATCTGTTCAGACATTGGCGGCACATCTAGCCCGGCCCGCTGCGCTGCATCCCCACCTAATACGGCATAGGAACCAGAACTGGTGGCAAACGCAACTCGTGGCCCTTGCGGTCGTTTAGTGCAGGTCAGCATTTTTAGCGTTTCAATAGCCTGGACCGGGTTGATTGCCTGAATAAATCCGAAGCGCTCAAATAATGCTGAAGCGACAACGTGATCACCAGCAATAGAAGCGGTATGTGTTTGGGCTGCACGCTCACCGGCTGCTGTTTGTCCGCCTTTAACCACCACCACGGGAATATTTTTTCTAACGGCTTTTAATGCTGCCCTGCTTAACGCAGGTACGTTATGGAAACTTTCTATATACAAATTAACCGCTTTGATTCGCGGATCATCCAGCACGATACCCAGCATGTCACCTATGCTGAGCATGGCCTGATTACCTACTCCGATCGAATAAGCCACAGATAGTGATCGACGTGCGCAGGCAATATCGGAAAGATAGGCGCCTCCATTGGAAATCACTGCAACGCCTTGTTCTACATGTTCATGATCACCAAAGTGATCTTGCATGAATACCGCATTATCAACGAAATTGGCAAAGCCCGGACAGTTGGGACCAAGCATCGGCATATCGCCTGCAGCTTCAACCAATTGAGCTTCACGGTCAATGCCGTCTTCTTGTAATTCAGAAAACCCGGCGCTATTACAAATCGCACCTGTCACACCCAGGCCGGACAACGCTTGTACAGTATCGATGACGAATTCTTTGGGAACAGAAACAAACGCCAGCTCAGGCACTTCAGACAACTCACTGACCGACTTCAAACAACGGATACCTGCGATTTCATCATGGAATGGATTAATGACATAAATGCGTCCGCGATAGCGCTTGGTTCGGGTAAAAGCAATTGCCGACTTCAAATTTGAACCGCCAATCATGACCACACTATTCGGATTTAGCATTTGCTTAATCCGTTCAGAGCGACCGTTAGCTAAGGAATTCATACTAACTCATATTCTTAGCTTTAAAATCGCGTCTAAGCGTTCGAATCTTTGAATACAGGTCATCGCGATCCGCATAGCAACCTTCAATGTAACGCTCCCCGCCTTTAGCATCATAACCGCGTCGGCCATGCAAGGCACGGCGGTTGTCAAAAGCCAATAAATCACCGGGACGATATTTGATAATCATTTGATACTCGGGGCTTTCGGTGCGGCGCATAAACTGCCTGACAGATCGATATGCTTGTTCAACCACTTGTGGTGCTGCTTTCAAAGGTGCACGTAACCAGGCAGTTATGCGTACATCATTAGGATGGCCTTGTTCGTCGAGGCCAATAATTGGACCGCTGGCACGATAGTCCGAGGTTTTGGATTTATTGCGAAATTCCCAGTTGATTGTCGTCAATGCTTCAAATACTTCCGGCTCCTCGTTGCGCATATCCTCAGCCACTTTGAATGCGTCAACATAAACACCTTCACCGCCTGTAGTGGTATTGCGCCGGCAATATAAAAACTGCAACCCGGGCGGGTTCTCCCGAGTCGGCATATCCATGTGTTGAATTAAAGCGCTGGAGGTAAAGGCATTACTATCCGGATCGTCTTTAATTTCCAGTACATACATGCGGCCGAAATTGGTTTCCCGGATTGATCCAATGCGATGGACCACATCAAACAACATGGCATCCGAATCTTGCAGGCCTTGCAGACGTGAAACGCCCACATCACATAAAGCCTCCAGCCAGGCTAACAAAACACTATCGTCTTCAATAGCCGCCTTGCCATCAAAGGTGGGTGGATCAGGCATGTCCAAAGCTTTCCAAAGAATCCTTGAATCGATTTTTTTTGATTCATCAATCCAGGCATGATCGCGCAACCATCCGGGGTGAAAACGACTTTGATGATGATCTGACCAGGTGACCACCAGCGCCCCGCTATCATCGGTCGTAGCGTCAACAGCCTGCAAATCGTCCGGCAAATCCAGTGGTGAGATCAACATTTCCCGCGATAGCGGATGCACTGTTTGTTCATCCGGGCTGTTCTCGCGTAACAAGAAATTATTATGAATGCTGCGCTGCCCATCATCCCAAGTTACTTCAATTCCGGTTGCTACAATGCCGACTTCGTCAATCTTGTGGTTAAGATCATAGACTTCAAAGTCGGGAGTCCAGGGCAATTCACTTGTCATCATGATTTAACCTCGTTCTGTGAGACTTAAATGCTACCAACCAGCTGAATAGTTATCTTGACTATAATTTGCACTTAATTGATTTTTTTAAGCATAATTAGCTTCATGATTACTGTCGATATTGTGGTAGTTGAACGTTTCCCGGTGCTTTCGTTGAGCCTGGTAACTGAGCCTTTACGTATTGCCAACCGGGAAAGTACCAAGCAACAGTTCAGTTGGCGGATCTTAAGCCAAAGTGGTGAGGCAGTGACTTCGTCCAGCGGTTTTATGGTTAAGCCTGACGCCGAGCTGGATCAGCGCCGCTCGGATGTAGTAATTCTGCTTGCTTCTTACAATGTCGAAAGTACCATTGAACCTGCCCTGATTAACTGGCTGCGCCGCAAAGCCAACCACGGCAGCACTATGGCTTGTGTCGATACCGGTGCCTATATTTTCGCTAAGGCAGGTTTGCTCTATCACCATCCTGCCGCCGTTCATTACGAAGCTATCAGCGGCTATATGAGTGAATTCCCGAAAAGCAAATTCACCGATAAGATGTTTTACTTTTCGCCTAAACAAGGTTCCAGTGCCGGCGGTGTTGCCACCGTGGACTTAACCCTGGCCTTGATCAGTCATTTTTGTAGCCCCCAACTCGCCGAACGAACTGCCCAAATTCTGAATTACACGCCTCATGAAATTAACGAATCTCAGGGTATATTTCCTCAAGCCAGATTAATTCCTAAAATTAATCGTGACCTGGCCCGCTGCGTAGAACTGATGCTCAGTCACATTGAAGACCCATTAACGCTGGAACAAGTTTGCCGGTCAACTGATCTTAAAATCTGGCAAATCAACCGCCTGTTCAAACGTTACTTACAAACCAGCCCGGCCAAATACTACCTATCACTCAGGCTGGAGCATGCAAAAAATCTGCTGATCAACTCACACGATAAAGTCAGCGACATCGCCCTGTCCTGCGGCTTCGATAACCCCGAAACATTTTCACGGGTTTATAAAAAACACTATGGGATAAATCCGTCAAAAGACAGAGCCTGGGTGATTTGAATCTCATTGATTGTCATTGCAAGAAGAAGGCCCAAGAACGATAACAGCAGTGAAAATTTAACAAAAAATGAAAATAAATTAAGGTATTATATCTTTTCTAATCATAAAAAAATAAATCGCATAGAAAGGGATAATGGCTGAAAAGAAACATAATACTCAACTCAATATATTTCTTGTTAAGGATAAATATTCTAAACCTGACGAAATAATTAAAGCGAATTCGTGTAGAAACCCTATAAATATTCCGATATCCGGATACGGTAATGGACTCTTATATATAAAGCATTCCCCAGAGAAATATCCGAAATGGGCATCCATGTTTCGTGAAGTTGTTGATATAAATTTAATAGGTAAAACTACAAACGTTTCAGCTGCATTTTTATTAGAAGTAAATAGACGCTATTTTATTCTGGTATTTGGCCAAGGAGGACGGTTTTTAATCCAAGACGATGTTTGTGAGGAGCGGTTTGGCCTCTTAGTAGCATTAAACTCAGTTGATAAAGAAAGCTTCAGGTGTATTGACAAGCAATCACTTGACTCCATCGAAAGCCACACAAGAATCCAGTCAGGGTATGAGACAACTGCTGATCAGTTTGGTCTTGATGTTGAACAGGATATGCTCAAAGCAATCGTAGGAGCCCCAAAAAATCATGCCCTCGGAAAGAGAATGACAGGGACTGATTCTCTTTCTGTGGTAGTTGAAATGAGATTATCAAATTTGCCATCTCTTTTATCTGCGTACAAAGATAAATTTGAAGAAGATCTTACTGCCACTGATTACCAATGGGTTAATAACATATCAGTAGTCAAGAGCACATCGATGGTCGTGGATGTACTCAATGAGCAGCTCGAAGCAAAATTTCAGAACAAAGACTATTCAAATTTGTGGTTGTCGATCCCCCAAATAATTAATTGGGATTCCGTTAAAGGCTTTATGTATACAAACGGAAGAAAGTTAGTTCATCCAGATATTAATCTTGAGGGATTTCTTTCGACTGTTAGAGGTGGTCAATCTATAACTGTCGATCTGTTAAAACTACGGCGTGTTTTTTGTGCAGATGAAGATCACAATCAGGTTTATGCATCATGGCCTGTTCACAAATGTCTGTATGCCGAAATTGATTACGATAGTAATAAATACATACTTAACGACGGAAAGTGGTTTAAAGTAAGTCAAGACTTTGTGACTAAAACCAATGATGAATTTAGTCATATAGCAAACTCTTCATTAAAACTGCCTAGTTATATGGGTGGAGGAGAGGGAAAATATAACCGAGATGTCTCTAATGCATTTCCAGAGCAATTTGCTTTACTTGATGATGAGAATAAAATTTTCCATGGCGGTGGACATGGGCAAATTGAAGCATGTGATCTCTTTTCTATTGATAAGCAACTTATTCATGTGAAAATTTACGGAAAGTCGAGTGTATTAAGCCATCTATTTGCTCAAGGCTTTGTTTCGGGGCAGTTAATTCAACTAGATTCTGAGTTTAGGGATAAGATGAGAGCAAAATTGGGATCACCATTCTCTGACTTAATAAACGTTCATAAAAGGCCGGATGAAGGTGAATTTACTATTATCTATGCTGTAATAAGTGATTCTGAAGCTGAAGAATTGTATCTACCATTTTTCTCAAGAGTAAACCTAAATAATACTTATAAAACATTGAGTGGATTTGGATATAAAGTTGAAAAATTGAAGATTCCCGTAGATGATTCTTATGCAAAAACAAAAAATGTGCCGCCACGAAAACACAAGAAATCGTGAGCATACAACCAATAATTCGTACAACCGCGAAAATAATAGAATCAAACTCTAATTGTTCAGAAAGAAAAATGGGTAACTACTATCCGATTCTGAGTTAACTGAAAAGATTGAATTTAGAATACAAGCCGTTAAGTTTGACTTCGTTTTTTATGGTAACGAAAACATATTTTAATCAATTGCTGGCAAACGGTTAAATCAATAAAAAAATACAATCAGCTGTTTTTCATTTTTCACTAATGTTTTGCCATAAACAGGGGTATTATCACCTCAGAGTTTCCGGATAGATAAACATGAAAGGATATATAATTTTTCAAGAAAATGTCTTTGATAAGGAAGGTTTTGAGAAATACAAATTAATGTCGCCTGATTCAATAGCACGATATGGTGGAGAATTTGTCGTTCGTGGCGGAGAAATTGAAGTCTTGGAAGGGAAATTCGATTTTGAACGTGTTGTAGTTATTCAATTTCCGTCGGTTGAACAGGCTCGGTCCTGGTATTTTTCAGATGAATACGAGGAGGCAAAAGAATTTCGTTTGAAAATTTCAGCAGGTCAAGCTGTACTCGTGCAAGGGTTATAAAAATTATTAACTCCACATTGGATTTACACTAACTGCGTTCAGTTGTTTAACATCGGGTAATTATGATTATCAGAATCTTTAAAGTACGAATTAAACCGGAGCTGCGATCCGAGTTCGAGAATGACTTTAATACTGTCTCTTTACCGCATGTAAAAAATCAGGATGGACTAGTCTCTTATACAATCGGCTATCCAGTACCAGATTCCCCAGATGATTATTTACTGATTACAAATTGGGAATCAGAGGAATTATTAAGAAAATTTGCAGGTGCTGATTACAATGAGGCCGTTATCCCGGATGGGATGAGAAAATATGTGGTTAAGTGCTGGGTTGATCATTTTGAAGCGCACAGCAGCTGACAAGCTCATCCAACCCACCACTAAGTCCTTTCTTGCTATGTGTTGACGTCGATTGAGTTTAAACGGAATGCGGTCGAGGAGCTTCTGATTTTTGATGCACATATGCATTATTAAGGAACTTACTTGGGAACCGTACCCGGTCGAAGATATGATTGAGTTAATGGTACACAGATCCAGGTCAAACAGGAGAACATAAAAATGTACAAACTTTTCTATGCACAGAAAAGCGCATCCATGGGCATACGGGTGCTATTGGAGGAGATCGGTGTGCCTTATGAACTGATACAAACGACGGTCGACATGAATAAACCACGCCCACCCGAGCAGCTGGCAATTAATCCCAACGGCTGGGTGCCGGTGCTGGTTTGGGACGAAGGAGCCATGTACGAATGCGCTGCAATCACAGTGTTCTTGTGCGATCGGCATCAGCAAGCAAATTTAGCACCGGCTATCAATGATCCCAAGCGAGCGCTTTATCTGCAGACACTTGTCTATTTTTCCAACTCTGTTCAAAACGCCTTCCAGCTCAATTATTACCCGGATCGTTTCGCTGACACAGCCGCTGATGAGCCGGGTGCACAGCGGCGTGGCAACCGCCGACTCAGGGAAACCTGGCAGATTATCGACGATCAGATTGGCAATAACGAATGGGTGCTGGGTGATCGATTCAGCGCTGCTGATATTTATTTGTTTATGCTGACCACCTGGCTACGACCGGCCCGAGGTCAGCCAACCGTTGATGAATTTGCTAATGTTAAGCGCATTGCTGATGTAGTTATGCAGCGACCAAGCGTACAGCTTGTCTATGAACCATGGATCGCAAACCCAAACTACTGATGCCCGATACATTGGAATGGTTTAGTGCGTAAAGCTGCTATCCGAGATCAAGCAGGACAGCTGTAATCTATCCAATACATGAACCTTGGGCTGTGTTGTTATCTTCATGAGAAGTATCATTGGCATCATGCTTTAATTCTTCCACTTCATCATTAGTATCCACATTGATGGTAAAACCACAGTCCGGATTAAAACAACCTGATGGAATAGGCACACTAACAATGACCATGCTGCCTTCAACTAGCGCTGGCGTTGTAACTGTGCGCACCTGGTTTTGGTTGAATACCACACTGGTTGTTGTTTGGACCAGAACCGGCTGATTACCCTGGTTTCTGACGCGCACATTAAGATTATTCTGATTATCTCTTATACAAAACCCTTGGGCTCCCTCAAAGCCGGGCTCACGTTCCGGAATAAGATCTGGACCAACATCAAAAGTTGCCGCGCCTGGCAAGCACCCGATAACGAGACTTGATAACAAAGTTATTAGTATAGTTTTTCGCATTTTTTCCTCCTGGCTATTATCATTATTTTAGTTATGCTTTTTTACGATAGCTAAGTACTGCGAAAATTTCTGTGAGCTATTACATAGATTTTAAGCACTATTAGTGATACTCAAGACCGATTTATCAATAATCAGAGATTACCCTACTAACAACTCATCGGTTGATTGAGCCAAGTAAAAAGTTTCTGTTTCACTAATTTCAACTCAAAACTTTGGAGAATTTAGACCAAGAGGATCTTGATGCCGAGTATTCAGTAAACACCGTTTGTTTCTTAAATAATTGTAACAAGTGAAATTAATCACAGAATTCAGATTAGGCCCAACATAAGATTTGATCTACAAAGTCGGATTGGAGAAACGAAAATGAAATTATTTATTACCTGCTACAGCATAGTGTTGATATTTATAATCACCACAACACTGATGTCGATTGCCAGTTTCTAATGCTGGCCTGGAACGAAGAATATGAACTTTTAAGCCCGGAATATGTGATACAACCATTAGTATATTCCGGTCTTAAAATTTAACTACAGACAATCCTTTTAAATCATTCTTTCACATCAATTGTCTTACCCTGCTCCAATAATAACTGCCGATGCGGATAAGGAATCTTGATATCGTTTTCTTTGAATTTGTCCCAAAGCGAAAGGAATATATCGCCTTTGATGTTGGTAACACCAGCCTCCGGATCTTTGATCCAAAAACGCAGAATAAAATTAATTGATGAATCCCCAAACTCAGTAATATGGCATACAGGCGGTTTGGAGGTCACAACCCGGTCATGACCGGCCGCCGCCTTGCAAGCTAATTCACGCACCAGATATGGATCAGAATCATAGCTGGTACCAAAATAAATATCTTGCCTAACCAAATCACTGGAAAATGACCAGTTGATCACCTGGTTAATAATTAAATCTTCATTAGGAATTAAATATTCGCGGCCATCCCGAGCAACTACTGATACATAGCGTGCGGCCAGATAATTAATCTTACCAAAGGTCTCACCGATGTTACTGCCTACGGTTATCACGTCACCGGGCTTTATGGATTTGTCCATTAATAGAATGACACCGCTGATTAAATTCGAGAAAATTTTCTGCAGCCCAAAACCGATGCCCAGTCCTACTGCTCCTGAAAAAACTGTTAATGCAGTAAAGTTGATGCCTAGAGCTGCCATCCCCGCTAACAGCGCAATAACGATCAAAATGGCCTTCAGAAATTTAGCGCTAAGCACTCTGAGCGATGGTGATAAATCTTCGGCTTTACTGAGTTGTCGCTCACCGAATCTGCCCAAATACAAGGCCAACCAGATCACTAGACAGAATATTAAACCGCCCTTTAATATTTCCAGCACAGTGCTATGAAAACTGCCGATCTCAACCGATGTTTTTTGCAATACCTCAAGGGCATCC
This sequence comes from Arenicellales bacterium, assembly GCA_028284225.1. Lineage (GTDB taxonomy): Bacteria > Pseudomonadota > Gammaproteobacteria > Arenicellales > JAHEKD01 > JAHEKD01. Next base: position 22,448 of record JANQSD010000009.1, on the reverse strand, counting down.
GGCATCACTTGCAGAATATTTAAGGCCGCTATACACCAGATTAAGAAACCAAGCGTCTTGGCAAAAAGCTGGTTACGTATAAGCTTGGTGAGCAAATTTATGATTAACCAGGCGGTGGTCAACGAGGCAATGATTGTCAGAGTAAACCCATGGCTGGGCCAGGTGACCTGCTTAAGCACAAGGACAACTGCCCATAACAACACACAAAACACGAAAACCGGAAGCCGTCGCTTGAAAGCGGCAAGCAAGCGTAATAACCGAGGTCTGCCATGGATCTTGCGCAATGGGGGGTCTATTTTCTCCTGCAGAATCGCACCCAGATAACGCGCAATGGAAATCGAGATCAGCACAATAAATAAGTGAATTAAAATCCAGACAATACCGGTGCGACTAAAACTAATGCCCCACGCCGACAGCAGGTTTTGCAGCGCGGGTAGAGTATTGTTTATTAATTGATCCAACATGGATTAAATTTACACTAAAATGTCATGTTCGTATTAATATCATGTAGTTTTTTTGTTCAACCCGGAATATGCATTAGGATTCAATGTTCAGGCGCCAAAGTCACCTTTAGGAATCGGCAACAAATGTTGATGAGCAGCAAGTACTGTTGAAAAGTGAACGTCTTGCGTCAACCATTGGCCCAGCATGTAAAATACATTAAACCCATGCATAGCCGTATGTGCTTTTGTGCCACGGTCAACGGTTTCAATGTGGTGATTTTGATATAAATACTCAACTTGTGGATCGGTCTCAACTCTCGATGCATCTCTGACCCAACCGCCGAACCCATCACCAAACATGTTGGGAATCAAATCTGCCACACCGTCTTGGACCGAATCATCGTCGGTAAATAAGTTTATAATCTCACCTACTCGATCAGGGTTAAGACGGTATGGGAAACGCGCTTTTGAACCCGGAGACTCAAAATGCGGGCAGGCCAAAAAGCAAACTTTCGAAATCACTATTGAAGGATCAAGCACTGCACTTGAAGTACAGGCTTTGACCACGTTACACCCATGGCTATGTGCGATGATTCTCAACTCTTCACCAGCAGCATACTCAACGATCAGATTCAAATACCTAGCTAACTGATCCCCTGCATCCAGACGAAATTGTTTTTGATTAAAACCACTCCAATAGAAACGACCATTGGTTACAAACATTTTACGACGATCATGCCGCAAGACTGGAATTTCCGATACATCACGATTATCGACTTTCCAAATGTCATCTGCGGCACCATTGGCATTCATTCCACGCATAAGCCCGCAAAGCGCCCCTTTGTCTTGCCATGACGTTTGCCACCAACTATACGACTTCGCAGAAAGCGTGGTCATGGTGCCATGAATGATGAGCGTAGTCACTGGAACAACTATGAGCTGCAATAGGCCAGATTATCCTTCACTCCCGAAAACCAACTTATTAAACGCTCCATCTGCTGGTCGACAATTGCTAAAGAATTGATAACGCGGTCGCCTTGATTTATTAACTCATTTGATTCATTACAGAAACGAAAATACATTTCCACATCCGCCCATTGCCCAAATAATCTGATTAACTGATCTTTGACATTTATTTCATTCATTGTTGTATCGGACTCAATAAATTGCTTTGCTTGCTGAAAACTTGTTCTTCCTTTGATTGGATCTAAATAAAACTGCATTCTCGCAGATTGCAACATCGCCATGATTTGGCGCCAGGGCTGATCGCTCGCCTCAGCAGCCCATTGCGAGAATTTGAGGCTGCCTTGTGTATCATAGGCCTTTTCTAAAGCAATCGCGATGGAATAAAGTTCCTCCCCAGACAAGAAAGCTTTACTCTGCTCGCCTAAGCTATGTGTCTGTCTGGCAATTGAATTACGTTCATCATGGACTGTATTAGATAAATTGTTGTAATAAACCTCTTGAACGCGATAGGCATTTTTTTGTTCTTCAGTCAAATTTTGACTGTTGACGGATAAAGCTTGTGATCGATCTTTTTCAATCTGAGCCAATTGTGCTGTAAGTGTATTAAATTCACGCAACAACTCACGTAATTCAGCACGTTGTTCGCGGCGGTCTACTCGTTCGGTTTGAAGGTAAGATAAAGAAGCCGTGACAACTGCAAAAAACAATGAAAAAACCGACACCAGCACTGAAGGCATTTGATACCAGGGTTTGTCAAATTTAATTGACTTATCTCTGACCTGCTCGACTTCCTTTTTTAAACTGTTTATTTCTTCATTCAGAAACGAATCGTCTTTTTGCATATTATTTCCTCCTTCAAAATAATATTAGCAATTCAATAATACTTATATTTTTTAGCTTTTTGTAGTTTGATTAGGAATTAGATATCTAGTTTAAATTCATCAATACATGTAAATAGCCAATCTATAAATAGTCGTACTCGGGCAGAGAGATAACGATTTTGCGGGTACAAAACATAAATTCCGGGCTCCGGATGAGTTTTATAATCACTAAAAATAGTCACTAGCTCACCGCAGGTCAAATAAGGCTTGGCTGCAAATATCGGCAACTGGGCAACTCCCAGGCCTTGTAAACAGGCCGCCAGCATAGCTTCGGCATTATTAGCTGCAAAACTGCGGTTCAGGTTGACTTTGTTAATCTTGTTATTTTTATCGATGTATTGCCATTCGGCACGATTACCGTGTTTACTGTAAACAATATTGTTATGATCTGTTAAATCTTGTGGTGATTTTATGGAGGGGTGTTTACTTAAGTATTGCTCACTGGCGCAAAGCAATATCGGGCAATCTGCCAGCTTGCGTGCCACCAGTGAAGAATCTTTTAGCGTACCGATCCTGACCACAACGTCGTAACCCTCGGCAATTACGTCCACAAAACGATCATCAAAATTAACCTCCACCACTACATCCGGGTATTGCTTGGCAAATGCAGCGATGGGTTCAGTCAAATATTGAATACCGAATGATAAAGGCGCATTCACTCTAAGCAGTCCAGTTGGACAACTTTTTAAATCCAGGATTTGTCGTTCCGCCTCACGCAGATCATCCATGGCCCGTTTGGCCCGGTCCGCATATAGCGCGCCTTCCTCGGTCAGGGTCAATTGGCGAGTGGTCCGGTTGAGCAGTTTTACCCCGAGTTGATGTTCAAGAGCTTGAACTTGTTTGCTGACGGCAGGCGCGCTCATGTTTAAATATCTGGCGGCAGCTGAAAAACTGTTTTGTTTAACAACTTGAAGAAAAATATCTACTCTAGAAAGGTTTTCCATTATTAACTAAATAGAAATAATAAATTAATTAATATGCATATTATCATTAATAAAGTTATTAATATAATTAACTTTGTAATTAATAAACAGGAGAATTTAAATGAATGCTCAAGAAAACCCCAACCTCGGCAAGGCATTACTCAGGGTTGCCCTGGGTGTAATTTTATTGGCACATGGGCTGCTGAAAGTTTTTGTCTTTACTATTCCAGGCACGGTCGGTTTTTTCGAAAGTATTGGTTTGCCGGCCATCGTTGCTTACTTGACCATACTTGGCGAAATAGCCGCTGGAATTGGGCTGATACTGGGTGTTCTGGCGCGGCTTGCTGCTGCACTTAGTGTACCGATTTTGCTGGGTGCAACCTGGACCCATCTCGGCAACGGCTGGGTGTTCAGTAATCAGGGAGGCGGCTGGGAATTCCCTGCTCTTTTAGTTGTGCTGGCTGTTATCGTCGCGATTCAAGGTGCCGGTGCATATGCATTAGGCAGCCCGTTAGCTAAAGATAAGTGAGAATATCCTTTAAGGAGAACAAAATGATAGAAATTCAAAAATATAACCAACTGGGTCAGGCTGATCATGGCTGGCTTAAAGCACGTCATCATTTCAGTTTTGCTGATTATTACAACCCTGACCGCATGGGTTTCGGTACCTTACGAGTGATAAATGATGACATCATCCAGGCCGGCACAGGATTTGGCACTCATCCGCATCGTAATATGGAAATTATTACTTACGTACGCAAAGGCGCGATCTCTCATAAAGACAATCAAGGCAATCAGGGTCGTACTGAAGCCGGTGATGTACAGGTAATGAGTGCCGGTAGCGGCATTTTTCACTCTGAATATAATCTGGAAAATGAAGATACCAGTCTTTATCAAATCTGGATTGAGCCGAATCAGCTTGGCGTCAAACCCAGGTGGGATGCGCATTCTTTTCCACAATCAACAACTAAGGATGAACTGACTTTGTTGGTTTCAGGAAAACAGGATGCACCTTTGTTTATTTATCAGGATGCCGATATCTATGCCGGAAAATTAACCGCTGGATCACTCATCAATCATCCGCTCAAGCACCAGGCTTATCTGTTAGTTTCTGCAGGCGAAATAAAAATAGATGACCTCAAGGCAAGCAAGGGTGATGGTGCTCAAATAACCGGTCAATCCTCTGTAAGCATTAAGGCAACTTCGGAAGCTGAAGTCTTGCTACTTGACGTACCGCTTAATTAACAACACAGATACAGTCCTGTAACAACATTTAGGAAAGCAAACTAATGAACACTAAAAACATTACTTCAAGCTGGAAAACCAGCATTAAAGATGGTGAATACAAGCGCAAAGATTCACAATTCAGAAACTGGATAACCGTTGACGGTAGCGCAGGCATCTCAGGTGAAGCTGGTTTCAAGGCTGAAGCGGATCGCTATCATCTTTATGTGTCGTTGGCCTGTCCCTGGGCGCATCGCACACTGATTTTTCGCCAACTTAAAAATCTGAAAGATTTAGTTTCTGTCAGTGTCGTCCATCCGGATATGCTGGATAAAGGCTGGAGTTTTAAGCACGATAAACAATCACAAACTGATTACGCTACAACCGGCGATACACTTTATGACAGTGAATATTTGCGTGAGCGCTATTTCGAAAGTGATCCACAATATCATGGCAATATAACTGTGCCTGTTTTATGGGATAAGCAACAAAAACGCATCGTTAACAATGAATCTGCAGAAATCATTCGTATGTTTAATTCTGGGTTTAATAATCTAACAGGCAATAATACTGACTATTACCCCGAAAATTTACGCGATGAAATTGACAGCATTAATGAATTGGTCTACCACAACATCAACAACGGTGTTTACAAAACCGGCTTTGCCACTACACAACAGGTTTATGAGAGCAACTGCCTTAAATTATTTGACGCACTGGATCAAATTGATAACCGCCTGGCTGCACAATCGTATCTTGTCGGCAATCAAATCACAGAAGCGGACTGGCGGTTGTTTACGACTATTGTTCGTTTCGATGCCGTTTATCACACTCATTTTAAATGTAACATTAGATTACTTAAGGAATACGAGCATATTTATCGCTACATGCTTGACCTCTATCATCAGCCCGGTATTGCTGTAACGGTAAACATGGCCCATATCAAGCGCCATTATTATGCCAGCCACCGATCGATTAATCCTTACGCTATCGTCCCTTTGGGACATGCTCAGGACTGGAGCAAACGCTAGAATTATAAGTTTAGTTAATGCAATACATCGCCAAATGCAGGTTTATCACTGAAGCAAGTGTCGTCAAATAGCTACCATACGAAACTATATTGAAATAGTTTTTACCATATGGTACAAATAATTAAATTAATCATTTGAGTAAAATAGACGATGCCCTGGGAAAAATCATTCGACATTGATGTTTCGATAGATCGTGCTATGAACGTCTTCATGGTTAAAGGTTACGAAGCAACCTCTTTGAATGACCTGATGAGTGCGATCGGTATACAAAAAGGCAGTTTCTATAATGCATTTGGGAGCAAAAAAAAGCTGTTTTGTCAGTGTCTACTCAAGTACGACCGCGAACAGCACCGGGCCACTTTGGGTGAGCTTAAAAAAATTGAGGATCCCGTAGTTGCTATCAGTACCTTGTTTGACAAAATGATTACTCAAAGCATAGCTGATAAAGACCATAAGGGATGCTTATTAATTAACACAGCACTTGATTTACCGAACCAAGATGCAGATATCGTAAAAGCCGTAAAGAAAAGTCTTTCAGTAATAGAAACTTTTTTCAAAGACCAAATCAAACTCGGTCATCAAACAGGTTCAATTCCTAAAAGTAAAGACCCAACGGTTACTGCTAAAGGCCTGATGGCACTTGTTGCTGGTCTTCGGGTGTTATCAAGAGGGGCATATAGTCATAGTGATTTGAAGGCCATAAAATCTCAAGCTCTCAATTTAATTAAATAATACCATCAAGAAAAATTTTTGAAATAGTATTGACCAATCGGTACAAATTAGATATGATTAGTTTGTACTGATTGGTACAGACTAATTTTTAACATTCAAAATTTACAGGTAATCACAATGTCTGAATACACAACACATACAATAGAAACTGCCCCGGAAAATTCTAAGCCAATACTTACTAAGGTTAAATCCAGCTACGGATTTATTCCAAACTTGTTGGGTAATATGGCTGAATCACCTGCCATGCTCGAAGGCTATATCACGCTCTCCTCGATTTTTGACAAAACCACCCTATCAGAGACAGAACGTCAAATCATCTTGATGACCAATAACCGGCTTAACGGATGTACCTATTGCATGGCCGCACACACCTGGCTTGCTCGTAATGGTGGAGTTGCAGAAGACGTTATCGAAGCATTGCGCACAGGCACATCAATTGCTGATCCCAAACTCGAAGCATTGCGGGTATTTACACAAGCCGTCAATGAATCTCGCGGATGGCCGACAAACGAACAAACAGCCGCGTTAATCGATGCCGGTTATACTCAGCAAACCGTGCTTGAAGTCATTCTGGGCACCAGCCTGAAAATTCTTTCGAATTACACCAATCACGTTGCCGGAACACAGCCGGACGCCGTATTCGCAAAAGATGCCTGGTCACCCGAAATAGTTTCTGCCGCCTGAATTGTCGGTGTTTTTGATACAACCAATGATTAACGAGATTTAAATAATGTTACTGGATACCCCAATTTGTGATTTTGGCTGGAAACCACCGGATTTCACTCTTAAAGACCCTGATGGAAATGCGTTTACTATGTCAGAACAACTGGGTGATAAAGGCCTGCTGATTGCATTTATTTGTAATCACTGCCCCTACGTGCAAGCCATTGCTGAGCGTTTCACCCAGGACGCAAAGGAACTACAGGAACATGGCATCAATGTATTAGCGGTTATGTCGAATGACTATCAGTATATACAGATCGATAATCCGGCTTATATGAAGAAGTTCGCCGCTCAGCATGGTTTTACATTTCCGTATCTGGTTGACGAAACACAGGAAATAGCGCGTTCTTATGGTGCTGTATGCACACCGGATTTTTTTGGCTTTAACAAAGACGGTGAATTGCAATATAGAGGCCGTCTGGATGATACCAGGATGGGTAATCCTGTGGATCGCAATAAGGAACTGGTGAATGCAATGAAACAAGTTGCACAAACCGGTCAAGGCCCGCGCAAGCAAACTGCAAGCATGGGGTGTTCAATTAAATGGAACCAAGACTATGGCAACTATTGATTTATATACCTGGGCGACACCCAACGGCTGGAAAGCCTCGGCCACCCTTGAAGAATTAGGCATTGCTTACAACCTTAAACCGATCGACATCACAACAGGCATACAAAAAAGTGATGAATATACAGCAATTAATCCTAATGGTCGGATTCCCGCGATTGTTGATCATGAACAAAACGGCTTGGCCGTATTTGAGTCTGGTGCAATCATGATCTACCTGGCAGAAAAGGCCGGAAAACTTCTACCCAGTGACATCAAAGGACGAACTGAGGTGATCCAATGGTTGATGTTTCAAATGGGCGGATTAGGACCAATGCAAGGCCAAGCCAACGTGTTCTTCCGTTATATGGACGAGCATATTCCAACAGCAATTGATCGATATCAGAATGAGACACGTCGTCTTTATGGCGTTCTAAATGGTCGCCTGGCTGATAACGAATACCTGGCCGGTGAGTTCTCGATCGCTGATATTGCGAATTGGAGCTGGACACGTATCCATAACTGGGCCGGTGTACAGATCGATGAATTTGAACACTTGCAACGCTGGTTAAACCAATTGGAATCACGTCCCGCATTAATCCGCGGAGCAGCTGTTCCGATGACAACCTCTTACAACAAACCCGAACAGGATGCCAAGGTTGAAACTGTAAAATAAGTATTTCAGCGATACATTGTATGAAGTCAATTTGGAACCGGTTCTGAGTTAATGAGATAATCTTGATTTAAATATTGTGCTGCAGTGACCAATCTTTAAGCTGTTCAAGAAACCCGACTGCAGAACGGCCAAACTCGGTAACCTCATAAGAAACCGCTATTGGCCTGGTGCTGATTACGTTGCGGGTAATCATGCCATAGTCCTCCATTTCTTTTAAACGTTGATTAATCATTTTACGGCTGGCTCCACCCAATTGTCTGGCAAGTTGATTAAATCTTAAGGGACCATCTTTCAAGTGCCAAAGGATTGAGCCTTTCCATTTACCGCCAATTAAGCGCATTCCCCGCTCTATTGGACAAGGTTCCAGGCAAGTTTCGAGTAACGGACTGGATTGCGAGTGTCGTTGTTTTTGCATAGTAGTTACTAAAAGTATACTGGTTGATTTTAGTAACATATTATCTGACAATTTGCATTACATCAAATAAAGCACGAAAAATGAGTAATAAACCTGATATCAAATTGTATACAGCGGCGACAATGAATGGCTGGAAACCGGTTATTTTCCTGGAAGAAGCAGACGTTGACTACGACTTGGTCCATATCGATTTTTCTAAAAAAGACCAAAAATCAAACTGGTATATGCAGTTAAATCCAAATGCACGGATTCCTACAATAGTTGATCGTGGCAATGATGACTTTGTTGTTTTTGAATCCGGAGCCATACTCTGGTATCTTGCAAAGAAATATCAAAAGTTCTTACCTGTGGGAGATAAGCAACACTCACAGGCTCTACAATGGTTGATGTTTCAGATGAGCGGTATAGGCCCGATGATGGGCCAAGCCATGTATTTCCAGCGCATTGCAGCTCCACAGGGTCACGAAGAACAATTTTCAATCAAACGCTATGTTGACGAATCAAGACGTTTGCTGGAAGTCCTGGACAAGCAGTTAAATGGCAAGGATTATATTTTGGGCGATCAATATACTATTGTTGATATGGCGACCTACCCCTGGGCACGCTCGTATTACTGGGCCAAGGTCTCTCTTGATGGCCTTGATCACCTCAACGCCTGGTTTAAACGCATTGATGAGCGTGCAAAAACACAAAAGGCATTAACGATTCCCAAAGCCTTCCCAGCTTTCTTCGGCAAAGGCGATGTTGCCCAAGCTGAAGCTGCGAATGCAGCGCGTTTTAAATCTGATGTCAAAGCATAGGTAAAAAATCATGGAGAATTTGCGTATCGATATCGTTTCCGATGTGGTCTGTCCCTGGTGCATCATCGGTTATAAACGACTGCAACAAGCATTATTAAATTTTCATGATTTAACAACTGATGTCCACTGGCACCCGTTTGAACTTAATCCTGATATGCCACCGGGTGGTGAGAATTTACGCGAACATTTAGCCGCAAAATACGGCACTACACTTGAAGGCAGCATTGCTGCACGCAAACGTTTGACTGAAATAGGCGCTTCATTGGATTTTAATTTTGACTACTTTGATGAAATGCGAATATTTAATACCTTTAATGCCCATCAACTATTGCATTGGTCAAACTATCACAACAAGCAAACTGAGCTCAAACTGCGCTTGTTTTCAGCTTTCTTTAGTGAACGTAAGGCCGTTGATGAAGTTGAAGTACTCGTAAATTGTGCCAAAGATGTGGGACTTGACCAAAATCAAGCCAGAATGATTCTAAACGAGCAGACATACGCCGATAAGGTCAGAGCAAGTGAAACACAATGGCTACAGCGTGGCATACATGGCGTTCCGGCTTTTGTGTTAAACCAACAGTACCTGATTTCAGGCGCACAAGAAGTTACAACGTTTAACATGCAAATTACCGCGTTACTCAATCAGGCTGCGTAATAAGTAAAGAATTTCAGTTTTGAATCTCTGCCTTAGCCTTTCGTTTATGAGCACATTGGAAACTATCTCATGATCGCTTGCCGCTAAGCTCAGCAATGAGTAATTTTATTAGACCGGCTTTGGGAGCATTCGCGGGCCACTCGGCATAAACATCAACCGGATCTAGTTTCCAATCCGGCAAGACTATTTCGACGAGTCCGGCTTCGACATCTTCTGTAGCCAGAAATTCAGGCACAGCGGCCAATCCGGCATCAGCTCGCGCTAAACGATAAAGCGCCAGCGCATCGTTTGAGTACATATGCGCTGCTCTCTTTATTGTTACTTTTTGTGAATTTGATTTTCGAAGAGACAGAGGTACGCTGTGCAATTGTGACAATTCAAGCCAATCACAATCGACCAGCTGTTTCGGTTCGTTAATCTTAGGCTGCTTAGCAAGATAATTAATTGAAGCAACAACTTTTCGATTAATTTGGAAAAGTTTCCGAGAAGATGCTGAGCGTTTCTTTTTCAGTCCCATTCTGATCGCGATGTCAAATCTTTCGTCGATTAAATCTTTGCGTATATCCGAAAAGTCTAACGATAACCTGATACGGGGATAAGTCATTGAAAACGATGCGATTTGATTAATGAGGTGTGACTGCGAAAGAACAGAAGGCATGGTTAAACGAAGTTCTCCACTCGGTTCTCCGGCTGTAACAGACAGTTCCAACAGTTCACCTTCGACAGCCTCCAGCATTTTTCGTACAGCATGCAGCAGCCTCTGTCCCTCACGCGTCAATCTGAGTTTACGTGTAGATCGATAGATCAACGCTACGCCGAGATGTTCCTCCAGTTGAGAAATATGATGGCTGACCACCGAAGGAGAGAGTCTTAACTCTCTGGCAGCTCCGCGGAAAGAACCGTGGTCAATCGTTTTAGCGAATATAGCCATTTGGCGAAGCTGATCAATCATTATACAAATATTCCAAACAGTGAATGTTATTTATACTACCTAGTATATCAATAAAAATTTACCTATAGTTTGATTAACTGATCTCGGAGAACGAGACAGCCTAACTGATTAACATTCGGAGAAACATCTATGACTCAACTTACTAAAATTTTCACGGCAGCCTTATTGGTACTGATGTCCATTACAAACCTTGCCCAGGCAGATGACAAAGCGACCGTACAAACGTTCTATGACTTTTTAAGCAACCCGTCTTCAGAAGACCATGCAGCAGCTTTTATGGCCGTCTCTACAGAAGACTGGGAAAGCATTGGTGATTATTCCGGACAAAATAAAACCCGTGATGCCTTTGTCGGTCAAGTCGGGGGCTTTGGCAAACTTATTCCAGACCTGAAATGGGATGTCCAAGATATGCATCAAGACGGAAACAACATCACGGTACGCAGTAGAGCAACGGGCACACCGGCTGGCCCATTGTTTGGAGTCGATGGTGAAGGCCGCAGCTTTGATATCATGACAATCGATATTCACACTATTGAGAATGGCAAAATTATCCGCTCCTACCATGTAGAAGACTGGGCAGGTGCGCTGAAACAACTCTCTGGTAGTTAGTTCCGATAAAATAAACGACCATTACTGAATTTTATTCTTAAGAAAACCAATGATTCGAAGAATTATTACAGCAATGATCTGTAGCGCTGTTTTTTCCACTTGGGCTGAAACTGGGCAATTTCCCATTCGCACCAGCCCTAAGCCCGTAACAACGAATAGCGTGCCTCATGTGCAAATTGATGTAGAGGCAATACCAGAGTTAACTGCCGAATTATTACGACGGGTGCAAAAAATACCAGGCGTAGAAATCCGTGAAACCGTCATTTCGCTCCCTGGAGCAAAAGGGTTTTGGCTGGATGACGAAATGACCCTGGCGCGGCCAGACGCCATTGTTGGTGGGCGAGAATTCGCCCACATTCACCCCGATGGTAGTTTGCATGCTTCATTGCAACCCGAATTGTCCCGTGCAGCCGTAGCAAATGGATGGGCTGTGCCCCACCCTTGGTCTGATCAGCGACCAGGATGGGACGGATTCGTCATGATCTATACTCCTACATCAATGGAGGAACTAAACATTGTGTATCAGCTTGTTCTTGAATCCTACAATTTCATCACCGGACAAAATCTGCCCATCGAGAAAAGATAGGCGTATATTTTATCTGGTATATAGGCCGAAGGTTTTTACACAAAACTAATTGCTTACTCCGAAATTAGCCTGTTTCTATAACCAGTCTTTGACCAAAGCCACTTCCGGACGCAGCTGTGAATAAGGTAATACGCCTGAGGTAATACTGATTGGATTTTGAACAGACAACATAAGCGTCCTGTTGCCAGATCATCATCACTGGCAGCCATATCAAAGGCCCGCAATGCGTTTAGCGGCAAATGATTTATGATCATGAGAAGATATTTTATAGATGAAATTAATTCATCTATAATCAAAAACTTGTCGTTTGTCATAGTAACATTCTAATGAGACGATCTGATTCAATCGTTGAGTAATTAAGAACGCGCAAAGAGTGGATTCGACAACACAAAATCCGGCTGAGCATCCTGAGCGAATAAACTCGCTGGACCACATGTTAATCGATGGCAAACAATCCACAGGCACCACAAAATTACGTGACAAAACCTGGCAACGGGTAAAAGAGATACTGACAACAGCAACACCCCATGTCTCTGAAAAGATTGTGCAGACCCTTGTCAGCAAATCACCGATACAACCCATCTGGGCCCAAACAACATGACAGAATTTACTTCACCACCAACTAGCGCCGCTGAGCGTTTAGACAGAATTGTTAAAGATGGTATGTGTATAGGCTGCGGCCTGTGCCAAGCTGTTGCCGGTACTGATAAAGTCACTGTAAAAAAATCCAGCTCGGGCATGTTAGTGCCTTTTGCTGATGCAACTATCGATCATGAGACCATCGACCGAATTTACGATGTCTGTCCTGGCACACGAGTGGAAGGCCTGCCTAAGCATTTAATCGATGCAAACACGCAACACGACCTGATCTGGGGTGCCTATCAAAAAATGGTGCTGGGCTGGGCCAGCGATGAGCAAACTCGATTTAAAGGCTCCACCGGTGGCGCCCTGAGCGGATTAGGGCAGTACCTGCTGGCCAGCAACAACGTTGATTTTCTGTTGCACGCGCGAGCGTCCAAAGCTGATCCGACGTTCGGTGAAGCCCACCTGACATTGGAAGTCGATAAGGTTGTTGAGGCCGCTGGCTCACGTTATGGCCCCACTGCAGCGCTGATCAATATCAACGAAATGCTGGACAAGGGCCGAACGTTTGCTTATATCGGTTTGCCCTGTGATATTGCCGCTTTAAGGAATTACGCCAGACTGGATGCAAGGGTTGATCAGCTTGTGAAATACTGGTTAACGCCTGTCTGTGGCGGATATATGCCCACCCCTTCAATGCGTGATTTTTTAGCCAAATTGAATATTGACTTCGATCAAGTCAGTGGCTTTAGGTATCGGGGCTATGGCTGCCCCGGCCCTACCCGTATTGAACTCAAAGATGGTACGGTTATCGAAAAAACCTACACCGACTTCTGGGGCGAAGATGAAAGCTGCTGGAGCCTGCCGCATCGTTGCAAGATGTGTCCGGACGGCATTGGCGAATCCGCCGATATCGCTGCTTCCGACACTTGGCCCGGAGGTTCTCCTGACCCTGCCACCGAACATTTAGATCCAGGCACTAATGCCATTATTGCGCGTACCGCTCAAGGCCTGAGTTTGCTTAACGAAGCTGTTGAGGCTGGATTTATAACCCTGGGTGACGACGTCGATCCTCGTTATATGGACAGTGTACAGCCTCACCAGATGAAAAAGAAACTTAAAACCAGGGCTCGATACAATGGTCAACGTGCTGCCGGCAGTGTTGTACCACGAACAGCACGTCTAAGGCTGGATGCGCTTTATGATGCCAATGATGAGGTTGATAACAAAATCCAGTTTAAAGGGGCAAAAAAGCGCGCATTGGAAAGAAAGTCTATGTTTACAAAGTGAGTAAGATCATCTATCAAAAATATCGGCCCAGAGGCCGGTAAAACCTCCACGGATAATCGTCAGATCTACTTTGGTTCAGCCAATTAATTGCGGCTCAATGGCTGGAGCATCTGCATTGTCCAACCAATATGAAATAAGGTTATGTCCTTCTAGTGCCTTTTGCTCCCGATTCGCAACTTACCTGTATTTATCTGCGAAGGCGCACAACATTTCATAGAGAATATTGGCGCCTAACATGGCCGTGTTGCCAGATTGATCATAAGGTGGTGATACTTCTACCAGGTCACCGCCGATTAAATTAAGACCATAACAGCCTCTTACTATTTCCAGTCCCTGATGGGATGTTAATCCACCCGGTTCAGCTGTACCTGTGCCCGGTGCATAAGCCGGATCAAACGAATCAATATCAAACGAAATATAAACCGGGTGATCACCCATTTGTTCACGCACTTCGGCCATTAGCGGTGCAAGTGACTGGTACCAAATATCTTCGGCCTGGACGACGCGAAAACCCTGCTCACGCGGCCAGTCAAAATCATGATCAGCATAACCTGTCGCCCGTAATCCGATTTGGATTACTTTGTTCGGCTCAATGATTTTTTCTTCCACCATGCGCCTGAATGGTGTGCCGTGAGCAATTTTTTCACCGAACATGGCATCGTTTACATCCGCGTGAGCATCGACATGTATGATACCCAGGGGGCCATGTTTTTTTGCCAATGCACGGATAATCGGCAACACAATAGTATGATCGCCACCCAAGGTAAAAGGTGCCACTGCATGCTCTGTAATACCATCATAAAATTGTTCGATAATGGCTACACTTTTTTTAAGATCAAAAGTATTGATCGGCACATCACCAATATCAGCAACCTGAATCCAGTCAAAAGGTGAAATACGGGTTTTCATGTTGTAAGGCCTGATCATCGCTGACTCAGCCCTGATTTGACGCGGACCAAAACGTGTACCGGAACGATGTGAAGTCCCCACATCCAAGCCGATACCAACAAAACAGGCATCCAGTCCTTCAACATTATCTTGAGATGGCAATCTCATCATGGTCGAGGGTCCGGAAAAACGCGGCATCTCATTGCCGCCTAGTGGTTGGTTAAACACTTGATCTTGCGTCATTTGAAATCCTGTTTATGCTGAGTAAATCACATAGATTTTACGTAAGGTTTCCAGTACTTCAAATTCTGCAGTAAACACGTAACATGGTGTTAAACTCTTTAGGGCATTAGCGCAGTGGTTAATTCGTATTACTGCTGTCATAGCGTCTGGTTCCTACTGGTGGAGAATAGTCACCGGAAAAGCCTGGATCATATCCCATGTGCAACTGAAATTCATATTGGAGTTGTATTTTTATGACTTTATCTTTTGTGTTACTACTATGGCTTTCGAAAACAGTTTGAATTCCGGCGAAAGCTACATATTCAGTTGCAGTCGGCATGTGCGATATTTTTCAAAGACCTATCAACAAGCACAGATATATTGAAATTTTTTACCGCCCAGGCAGGGAAGTAAAAGATGGAAAACAAATTGCCTGTATGATTTGATTTAGTCTGTTAGTTTCTTCTTTAAGCCTTACGGCGTGCTTGATTTTCAGGAAAAATTGCAGACTTGTCAAGGCGTTAAATCCGTCGATAATTAGTCGCATCTTTTGATTAATGAACAGCATTTAAATGAACACTCGGCCCAACTCAATAGGCTTTATTACAGCAGTAACCATTATGCTATTAGGTGTGATGTTTTATGATGTAATGGGTGCCATCATTAAACACCTAAGCCAACATTATTCTTCTCAACAACTCTCTTTTTTTCGTAATATTTTTGGGCTTATTCCGACCTTGTTCATTCTATTTATCTCACAAAAGTGGATTCAAGCAGGCAGACCTATGGTGATCCGACAATGGAAACTTGCAATAGCTCGTGGAGGGTTGGGGGCATTAGCCCAAATAAGTTTTTACCTTGCACTTTCCCATTTGGAGTTTGCAACGGCAACAACAATCTTGTTTGCCGGCCCGTTTTTTGTGACAGCTTTGTCTATACCATTATTGAACCATCACATTGGTGCTTTGCGCTGGCTGGCGGTTTTCATTGGCTTTATCGGTGTCGTGCTAGTAATTCAGCCCGGTTCGGAAAGTTTCACCTGGTATGCCATCCTACCTCTTTGTGCTGCTTTTGGTTATGCCAGTATTAGTGTCACCTCTCGACTGTTTGACGACACGGTACCCACGGCTTTAATTAACCTATACCATAATGCCGGTTCTTTAGCAGGGGCGCTGATTCTGGTTTTATCGATAGGCGGGTTTGTGCAAATTTCGGCGTTTAATGATTGGATTTGGCTGGTCACTCTGGGAATAGCAGGGGGGCTTGGAGCCTATTGTTTAATCTCAGCTTACAGGCTGGCAGAACCCAGTAGTCTATCACCGTTTGAGTATTTTGGAATTCCGTTTTCTTTTCTACTCGGTTGGATTTTCTTTTCAGAAGCACCGTTTGACCGATTAATTCCCGGTGCATTTTTAATCATTGGCGGCGGCTTACTCATCACCTGGCATGAGCATTTTAAATAAGGGTCTAAGGGTCTGTTGCCAATTGCCAATGCCGATTCGCGATGGCATTACCAAATACTTGAACTTATCATGCCATTGAAATCCCCAAAGGTTGAAGCTGAAATACGTAGTTGCAAAATATCTTGATTTAATGGTTTGTTAGAGTATTTAGGGTAAATTACGTTGCGGGTATTATCAAATCGAATTTTTAATGTTGCTGATGTCATGGCGTACTGCAAAATCAAGTTTAAAATTCACAGTTACTTGTATTAGTTATATCGCGAGTTGCCATCGATACAACACACGTTGATTTTCGCTTGTTTGCGTATCAATGATTCCACTTGGTTGGAAACCAAGCTTCTGCAGTAATCGTCTTGAACGCCAATTATCAGGTGTTATCACAGCATCCAGCATGACGAATTTGAATGTATTAATCCCATAATCCAAAACAGCCTGGCACGATTCTGTGGCAAATCCCTGGCCGTAATAGCCTGGCAGAAGTGCAAACCCGAAATCAGGATTTTTCAGGTTTGGTTTTTGAAGAAAGCCGCAAATTCCGATTCGTACATTATCAAGGGCAGTCCTTACAATGTAATATCCAAATTTATGATCGGAGTACGACTTTAGGAAGCCATCTTGAAGAAATCGGCGTGCATCATCGACGTTGGAAACGTTGCGGTCGCCGATATAATGGAGCCAATCCGGCGAATTTACCAACTCGACAAAAAACGCTGCGTCGTCTAATGTTATGCGATCAATAACTATGCGTTCAGTTTCAATGATGGTCAACTCCGAACTCAACTACATCGTCACCATCTAGAAAACTAAATCAAGTTGCATAATTACTCAGGTTTTAACCACCAACAATACGCGGCAACAAATAAATTTCAGCAGACGGCGGTAATTTTTTCTCCCAACTGTCACGATAGAGCACACCGTCAATGGAAACAGCGATACCGTTTTTAACAAACGGGGCCGTATCAGGATATTGCTCTTGAAGTTTACGCAGTAGTTCGCGAATGGTAGTTGCTTCGATCTCAATTGTCGAAACTCCACCGGTGGCCGGATGCAGCGCCCCCCAGAGTTTAACCTCAACCATGCGCCTCTCCATTGGGCACAAACAACTGTTCTGATTTCTGCATCTTAGACGTTTATTGTCAGTGTTCGGTTTTCAAAGCCTTCAGAATCCGCGGTGCCGACATAGGTACATGAGTCATACGCACATCTACCGCATCAGATACAGCATTTGCAATCGCAGCCAAAGGCGGCACTATGGATGTTTCACCCACACCGCGCACACCATATGGATGATTCGGATTGGGAATTTCCAGGATTTGTGTGTCGATCATAGGCAAATCAGAGCACACTGGAATGCGGTAGTCGAGAAAACCGGGGTTTTGTAAGCGACCATCGGCACCATAAATGTATTCTTCGTTTAGCGCCCAACCAATACCTTGTGCAGCGCCGCCCTGATACTGTCCCTCAACATAAGTGGGATGAACAGCTTTACCCGCATCTTGAATGACCGTGTATCTAACCACTTGAGTGCGACCTGTTTCAGGGTCGACCTCCACATCACAAATATGAGTCGCAAACGAGACGCCTGCGCCATCGGCAACGAGTTCACTATAACCTGCAATCGGCCCGCCGGTATTAGGTGTTTCAGCGGCTATATCGGCCAACGACAATGGCGCGAGTTTGGCATACTTTTTACCACGACCCTTGGCTTTTGCGTGACCATCTTCCCAAATCACATTTTTAACCGGAATTTCCCACATTTTCGCAGCACGATTTTTTAATTCTTCAATGGCATTACGCGCCGCCATAATGGCTGCCATGGAACTTGAAAATGTTCCGCGGCTGCCATCAGTCATATCGTTGTGACCGAGGCTGGCCGTATCGCCAACCACTGCTTTAACATCGTCATAGTCAATACCCAGCTCCTCAGCAGCCACCAGCGCCAATGAGGCTCGGGCGCCACCGACATCGATTGTGCCCACCGTCAAGGTTACACTTCCGTCAACAGCAATATTGAGATCAGCACAAGTTTGGCCACCGAAATTGAACCAAAACCCACATGCCATACCACGCCCCTGGTTTTTACCCAGTTTGGCTTTCATATGTGGATGCTTGCGAGCAGCTTCCAATGTCGGGCCAATACCAATTGGTCCGTAGACGGGGCCGTAAGACGATTTGGTGCCTTCTTTTGCCGCGTTCTTTATCCTAAACGCTACCGGGTCCATACCAATTTTATCTGCCAGTTCATCAACCATGCTTTCAACAGCGAAGGCCGCCATCGGTGCCGAAGGTGCACGATAAGCGGTTGTTTTAGGACGGTTAACTAATACTTCAAGGCCGACTGTTCTAACATTTTTTAAATCATAACAGGCAAATGATGTCATTGCCCCAAGCATTGCCCATACTCCAGGATAAGGTCCATTGGAATAACGCAATACAGCATCAGCCGCTGTGATGGTACCATCTTTTTTGACTCCGATCTTGATATCAATCGATGTGGCACTGGTGGGCCCTGAGGCACGGAAAACCTCCTCCCGCGACATAACCAGCTTAACCGGTCGGTTTGCTTTGCGTGATAAAGCCAGTGCTACGGGTTCTGCCCAGATATGTGTTTTACCGCCAAAGCCACCACCGATTTCGGTTGAGGTGACGCGTAATTTCGACAATGGCATTCCCAGTAGAGCAGCACACTGCTGACGAAAGGTAAAATGACCTTGCGTACACACCCACATTTCAGCGCTACCATCCGGCCCGAAGCTGGCCACACAGGCATGCGGCTCGATATAACCTTGATGAGTTTGCTCAGTTTTGAAATTGCGTTCTACAACAACATCCGCTTGCTCAAATCCGACCTCGACATCACCGTGACCAAATTCACTGCGACTGGCGATATTAGAGGCCTTGGCCGGTTTTGGTTCAATTCCTTCGGTAAAGCAATTCCGATGCAACAAAGGTGCTTTGGGTTTTGTCGCCTCATCGACATCAGTGACATGCGATAGAACTTGATAATCGACTTTAATCAGTTTGAGCGCCGCCCTGGCAGTTTTTGCATCAATAGCTGCCACGGCCGCGACCGCATGGCCGTCATAAAATACTTTTTTACGGGCCATGCAATTATCGAGAATATCAAACAATTCTGAATCACCATCGGTCAGATCTGGCAGATCAGTACTGGTAATTACTGCTTTTACACCCTTAAGTTTTTCAGCTTTGCGGGTATCAATTTTCTTGATTCGTGCATGGGCATGGGGACTACGAAGAATAAGGCCTGTCAACTGACCCGGCAGGTTGTAATCCGCACCGTAGCGGGCACGGCCCGTCACCTTGTCAATGCCATCCGGCCTAAGTGGCCGGGTACCCACTGACTTAAACGTTTGACCGGTGAATTGAGTATCGTAAGTCATGGTGTTAAGCCCTCCTCATTTGTTTTGCTGCATCCTGCACTGCTCTGACTATTTTATCGTAACCCGTACAACGACAAAGGTTACCGGCCAGCGCATAGCGAATCTCTTCCTCAGTTGGATCAGGATTATTTGTTAGCAGTGCTTTTGCTGCAATCAGAAATCCGGGTGTACAGATGCCGCACTGCAAGGCGGCATGTTCAAGGAACTTGGTTTGCAATGGGTGCAGCTTGGCACCATCGGCCATACCTTCTACGGTTTCGATATTCCGATCTTGAGCCTCGGCACCGAGCACCAGGCAAGAGCAGACTAAAGCGCCATCCAAAATAACACTGCAAGCACCGCAATCACCCGTGCCGCAACCTTCTTTAGCTCCGGTTAAACCCAAACGATCACGCAAAACTTCCAGCAACGTTTCATGAGCCTCACAGGCAAATTCGACAGAATCATTATTGATGATAGTAGATACCAGTTGTGACATTATTTCCCTCCAGCACGTGAATAGGCAATTTTAGCTGCGCGTTGAGCCAAAACGGCAGCGACTTCAGTTCTGTACTCAACTGTGCCACGTTTATCGTCTATCGGTCGACAGGCGGCTGAACAAGCGAGAGCTAATTTTTCCAGGGCTTGCTCATCCAGCGATGAGCCAATAATCGCTTTTGCTGCAGCCTTAACTAACAGCGCTGTCGGTGCCACAGCACCCAACGCAACTCTGGCCTTGGTAATCACACCTTTGCGGTCAAGGGTCAGGTTCACCCCGGCACTGACAACAGCAATGTCCATTTCGGTACGGGGAATAAATCGCAGATAAGCATCAGCTGACCTGGCCACACGTTTGGGCAACTCAATATATTCAACAATCTCACCCTTTCTCAGGCAAGTTTTCCCCGGTGCAACAGCCACTTTTTCAGCTGCCAAAGTGCGTCTACCTTTGGGGCCGGCAATCTTTACCCGGGCACCTGCAGCAATCAATGCGGGAACACTGTCAGCCGCCGGTGACGCATTACACAAATTACCTGCAATCGTACAGCGGCCCTGAATTTGATCTGAGCCGATTAAGTTAGCCGCTTCGACGACACCGGGCCAAGCTTTCTTAAGCCGCTTATTTGCTCCCATTTGTGCGCAAGATACTGCGGCACCAATCATGATCGAGTTAGCATTATGCTTAATCTGGTGCAAATTTTTTATTCGTTTAATATCGACGACTAAATCAGGCTCAATGAATCCACCCTTCATTCGAACCAGCAGATCAGATCCGCCAGCCAACACATGTGCACTGCCCTTCGCTTGTGCCAGAATGGCTACAGCGTCCTTAGTTGTTTGGGGTGCTGTATATTCCACTCAACGACCTCCTGTTAAATAATTGCTTGTACTCGTTAGGCTAGAGTATAGATCAGGCATAGTTGTATTTCAGCGGAATGTTTGATGACGGGGCAATTAAAATTACAAAACAATATTACTAATTTATACTGTGTGATTAATTACCATTTCAATCTGCAAGCACTATGTCAAAAAAGGTCGTTGTCGAAAAAGTTCAATCCGTCTACCGAGGTTATTTCCGGGTAGATCAATATCTATTACAACACAGTTTGTATCAAGGCGGCATGAGTCCGATTCTGTCGCGTGAGATTTTTGAGCGTGGTCATATCGGTGCCGTTTTACTTTTTGATGCTAAAAAAGATTGCCTGGTAATGATCGAGCAATTTCGACCAGGTGCCTATGCCGCTGGCTGGGAACCGTGGGTGCTTGAATGTGTGGCCGGTGTCATCGAAAAAGATGAAAGCCCGGAACAGCTAGTACGCCGCGAATCGGTGGAAGAAGCCGGTTGCGAGATTTCCTTGCTGGTTCCAATTCATCAATTTTTAAGTTCACCGGGTGCTTGCAGTGAAACCGTTAAACTTTATTGTGGATTAGTCGACAGTGAAACCGCAGGGACGATTTGTGGACTCGACAGCGAAGGGGAAAATATTAAAGTCAGGATTATTCCCTGCAACCAGGTAAGCGAATTATTGGCCAACAATAAGATAGTTAATGCCAAAACACTCATAGCCTTGCAGTGGTTTTTACTCAACCAGTCTACGCTGCATCAGCTTTGGGAAAGTCAGAAATGATGGGTAGCCATCGTTATAAAATTAACTCGCGGTGATGATGAAGCAATCGAAGTTATATAGATTGCCGCAGTCACTCACTTCGTTCGTTCCTTCATAGCCGAAGAGTGTTCGCAATGACATTTGCAGCGCTTTTTTAGGATCAACAAGTGTATAGTCAATATCGACAGACCTTAAGTAACCAGGACTCGAAGAAAAATCGGTACATGTCAGGTTAGACAGACTGTCATTCTGAGGTGATAGCCGAAGAATCTCACTTAAACCGGCTACACGCTTAAACAATAATGTCATCTGTGGCAGATCCTTCCTCGCTTTGCTCGTCAAGATGACTTTA